>NZ_FOFZ01000003.1 GCF_900111075.1 Flavobacterium frigoris | reverse complement strand
TTCTATGGTCACGATTGAGTCTTTTGTAAGCTGTTTTCATATTACAATTTTAAGTATTTTTTGTCTTAAAATTGCGTTAGATTCCTGACTCTGCGATGTAATTCGCATATTTTCATTAGTATTTGTGACCAATTTTAGGTTGTGCTCATTTCATGTCATTTGCTTTACATTACAAACGTACTGCTTTGTACTGACAAAACGCGTCAGTAGCTTTGCTTAAAAAAATAATTTATGGCTGACACAAATTGACAGTCTGCTGACTTAGTATTGCAGTATTAATTTAAAAAACAAATCATTATGAAAAATCCATTTAAAAAATCAAACACTGAGTTGGACATCAACGGAGTGGGTAAAATTCTAACATCGGGTGCTGCCGCAGGAATGGCAATTGCTGTTTTTGCAGGTAAAAAGGGAAATGTAGGTGGTATTATTGGAGCTGGTCTATCATTGTTAAATGGCGGACTGCTTGTAGCCATGGACGAAGATAATTCAAAACACAATTACAATAACAATTAAAAAGAACTATTATGTTATTTCAAGTAGTATTAGATATTATCGTTTTTCTTATTAAGTACGTTGTCAGAGTTTTATTCGCATTGGCTGCTGTACCATTCGGGGTTTTTATGTTATTAAACAAAATGTTTCCTGTGTTTAGCCATGAGTTGGATTTCTGGTTTTGGTCAGTATTTTCGATATTGACGATAATAGCTTTCTTTTTATTATGGAAACCTATCTTATGGATTATGGGAGCTTTAAGTGTTTTAGGGGCAGGGAATGAGTAATAAATAAACATAAAAAATCTAAAAATGAAAACACTAACAATTTTTATAGCACTACTATTAATGTCATTCGGAGCTAGTGCTCAAGACTTCGAGTATGAAACCATTTGGTCTATGTACAGTGGGAAGAAATTAACCAAAATGCCCAAGTATAATGTTGAGGAAGCGGAATCATTTTCTACAATAAAATGGAAGGAGAAGACGCGAACTATGACTATTTCAACTTCATCGCCTGATGGAGAAAATAAAATTGCTGTTAAAGTAACAGGAATTCTTAAAGAAGCTAATTCAGTTATCTATAAAGGCATCAGTCCTAATGGCAAGAT
Organism: Flavobacterium frigoris; assembly: GCF_900111075.1. Classification (GTDB taxonomy): domain Bacteria; phylum Bacteroidota; class Bacteroidia; order Flavobacteriales; family Flavobacteriaceae; genus Flavobacterium; species Flavobacterium frigoris. The sequence continues at coordinate 399,450 of NZ_FOFZ01000003.1, read as the reverse complement.
GATTATTGCAATTAATCCAATCACTAAATGGATAGTGATAACTGATATGCAGAATGGAAATTTAATGTATGAATACCACAAAATAGAATAAAATTAATCCTAAAAAGTCCTTTAAAGATGCAATTAAATTATGATTAGAAAAATAATAATAGGATTTGTATTGGTATTCGGGTTATCCGTACAAAGTCAATCTAAAAAGACACAACCGTCTTATGAGGCTAAAGTAAAAAACTATGTACTATGGTTTGAATCACTTCCAGATCATAAGAAGCGAGAAGAGGCTAACGTATTGGTTATGAATTTGAATATGATGTCGGCATATGACAGAGGTATGTGGTTAGCCACTTCGGCTAAATATAGTAAGCATAAAGAAACTCCAGAGGTTAAAGAAATTCTTATTGACAGTTTATCTAATGAAGGAGTAAAGAAGAAACTATTTGCTGATAGCACTAAGCAAGTTGGTGAAAAAGTGGACACGATTATAATACTGAGTAGCTCAATTGCTAAGGATAGAATAGTTGCGTCAAATGCCGAGGTGAGAAAGAAAATTGCCGATTGGAAAGTGGTGATTAACGAATCCGAAAGAAAACTAGACAGCATCCTTGGAACAGCAAGAAATCAGGATCATTCTATGGCAAATAGCAGGATTGTCGATGATTTAGTTGATAAGTCAGAGGAGGGTAATAGAGAACTTATTTCCTTAAGAAGGGATTTAATAACTTATAGCGACGAAGAAGCTTATAAGTGGAACTCTTATTTAATTGACAAGTATGAATTAGAAGTTCAAATATCAGTCCCACATAAATTGACAAATGAAGAATTAGACAGTGGGATACCTAGCGGTATAAAATTTGACAAAAAGGAAAAAAAGTATTTTGCCAAATTCGAAAGAGGTTATAAAAATGGAAACCGATGGGATGAATATAGCAGTTTCCAATTGGAACGAATAGATGGAAATGATTAAGCAAAAAAAGGATTTGTGTAGATATGCAAATCCTTTTTTTGTTTAGATCAGTCCAAATATTCGATACCCATGAGGCTTAAAAGGAGTCGGGACAATTTAGATCGGGCATTTTATTTAGTAAAATACCGTTTCAAAATCACTCTCTTCATTTCGTTTATAAGGACAATATTCTGATGCAATTGATCTTCTTGTTGTTCCAACAATCTTAACACCTTAACTTCTTTTTGTTGTTGCTAAAAATCGTGTAGCATTTCATTGACTTTAGTCGAGAAATCTTTTTTAAAATCTTGGATTCGCAAAAAAGGAATTACAGAGCCATAAAGAGACTGATGCCAGAATTTGAATTTCCAAAGGCAATAAGCAAGCCAGTACATTGTTTCTGAATCCTCTTGGTTTGAGAAAATAATCACATAACTATTGGTAAAAGGCTCTTTTTGGGGCTTGCCGCTGTTCATTCCTTTGTTGAGAATAAAGATTTGGTTTCCCTTGTAAATGGTTTCTTTCTGATGGGTTTTGATGATGAAGTTTGGCATGATTTCTGGTTTTAGATTGTGTGCCTCGCTGCGCTCGGCACCCTACTATTTTTAAAAGGAAAAGAAAAAAAAGAAAGTCGCCTAAGAAGAGGAGGTTTTAAAAGGAGTCCAGTTTTTTTGAAAAAATACTACCCAACTCTTCTGTGGAAATCGAAACCTCATCGGTTTGTCAAATTATGAAGTGGAAATGTAAGGGTGGAGATATTTTCAAAAACCCGGAGGGCTTGAACTTTACTTTTTGAAACCGGAGCTTACCTTTACTTTCTTTTTTTTATTTTTTTTCTTGTATCACAAAACATTCTCGTTACTGTTCTTCTTTTGGGATCGTTCTACTGGAAGCGGCAATTAAACACCCCCAAGCACCGCAAGGAGCATAAAAAAGTGGTCTCGTCTTTTGGGACGAGAAGGAACTTTTTTATGCGGATGAGGAGCGCAGTGGCGGGGTTGCGGCAATCGAATAGCCACCCTAGACGCGGGAGTTGAGCGTCCTTAGACTTCGCTCAGGATGACAAAAGTTGAGGGCTAAATACTAACGTATTTGTGCTACATAAAGGGAGCGAAACGTAGCGGATAGGAGCGTGAAACGACGGGGAAATAATAAAACACTCCCGACTTTTTTTGGAGGGAAACCTTGATTTAGGGCAAAGTGAGGTTTTTCACCGAACGGAGCCAACCCCGATGGCTGTGCGAAGGAGCAACCGCTGAAAAAATAAGGGGCGACAGACATAATACTGCTGATTGCAGAGCAGCGTACCCGCCGCGGCGGGGAAGCGGAACGGAATGAAGCTGCATTGTGGCTGTAATAGCCCCGACGAACGCAGGAAGTGACCGTGTGGAGATGAGGAACGGAACGGCGCAAAAAAAATAGCTGTCCCGCCTTTTCTTTTAGCGGGACTGCTATATTTTTTAGTGCTGTGTAGTGTCTGTGGAATGGAGGGAGACCAAGCTATTTATGATAAAAAAAAGATCCCCTAAATTACACGAAAATTTGTTGTGGAAATATTTGGTTGACCGACTGGAACTGCCGAACGGAACAAAGGGAACGACCGTAGGGAGACCGCTTGATTGCCCGTGATATTTAACGGAAATGTTCTTTTTAATACAGAAACACTTCATTAATACAGAGAAATACGCTGCTATTCTCACGGAATTAAATAGTCTTTATAGTTAAAATATCCATTAATCTGTGTATATTTAGAATCAATTACTTAAATTTGCACTATGTTAATGACAAGGCAAGACATATTATCTTTAAAAAATCTTTCAACAGTAAAGGACTTCGTTTCTGTTGATAGGATACCCGCTGCTTTTAAAAATGATTTTCAAAGATTCTTTTTTGGAAAAACTTTGGTGAAAGATAATGACACTCTTTTTGCTTACCCTCACGATATTAAGATGTGGGTTCGCTTTATATTCAATAAATATAAAGATTAATTCGTTAATGCTTCCCGACTACCTTCAACACTTTAATGAAGCCCTTCAAAAGTTCCAAGAGAAATTTCCAAGGGAAAAATGGTCTCCTGAATTTAAAGATAGCTTAATCAATAATTATTCTTTTTATTCAGCAAGAATAGAGGATGATAAATTGCATTATGGCGATACGATAAAATTTTTAAACAATGAGTTGGTAAGGGTTGGTAAAATGACCTCTTTGCTCAATATTTCCAACCATAAGGATGTTATGAAATCTCTGTTGGATAAACTTGAAGATTTTCAATTGACAGAAGAAATTGTAAAAGGGATTCATCAAGATTTAATGGGGTCTGATTTGGCATGGGAAGTGGAGTTTAAACCAGAACTCATCGGGAATTACAGAAATATTCCAACAGTAGGATCGAGAGAGCCTTTTTTTGAAAATAAAGAATATGCCCCTCATTATAATTTAGCTGTTATTATGGCTTCGCATATGGGGTTATTTAACAACCGCTTTGAAAGGATTGACAATTCTAATGAAGCCACACATATACTTTCTGTTTTGGCCTATTTTCATAATACTTTTTTAAACAAAATTCATCCCTTTGCGGATGGTAATGGCCGAGTTTGCCGAATTATTATGGGAGCGATCATGATGCAATACAATTGCCCTCCGATATTTCCTCTTATCACAGATGAGGAACATCAATTTGAATATATTTCTACCATTGTGAAATGTGAATTAGAAAATAGTGATGATTTATTGGTTCGTTATTTTGCCAAAGGAATGACTGAAAGTTTACTTCAGAGAGTTTACGAGTTTTAATTGAAGTTGCTCTAAAAAAAAACAGTTAAAAACACAATATGAATAGACCTTAATAATCAATCAATATTTGGTAGTAAGTGGTTGACTGTTGCTATTTTTCTATTTCGTTTTTATCCTAGCTATCTAATAACTCATCAGGACTGTTGATTAATGGATCCAACCAATTTGCTTTGGCTGTGGCCCAGTTTATCCATTCTTGCTTCTCTGGTGTTAAGTTATTCATGTTTAATGCATGTTGCTTTTCTGCATCAATGTATTGGCGAATCAAGAGCGTTTTGTTGTATTGTTCTGATAAGGCTACTAACTTATTGTATTTGGTAATTTCTTCATCTCTTATCTTTTTAATTTCAGCTTTACGTTTTTCTTCTTCTTCTCTTTTTAAATTAGCTATTCTTAACCGTTCTTTCCATTCTTTTTCCTTTACGGCTAAGACTTCTAGTTTAGCAACAATTTTCGCTAAGAGTTCTTCAATTTTTACGTGACCGTCTCTCCATTCACGTTCCCCGGAGCGTCTTCCAATTTTAAAAATGAATTCACCAGTTGGTACGTAATCTGAAGTTTCGTATTTGGTTGTTGCTGGAATTCTTTTTTTAGCTTCCCTTAAATCTATTTCAATAAAAACCTCATCAATTACAACACATGCATTACCATATTGTTTTGATATTGTATGGCCTCTATATCTTATTAATTTCGTTAAGGTATCCATAAATATCAAGCCTCTTTCTCTATTGTTTTTTTCCACTCTGATTGGATAGACTATTCTATTATCGTCCCAATATGAAGTGAATTTTATTTTACCATTCCAATAATCTTTGGTTTGAATGGTTAAAACATCAGGTTTTGTAATTTTGTCTGGAACGACTAAGGGAGCTTGTGGATCATTTTCTATTTCCTTGGTATGTATTGTTAATGGAGTTTGATCTACATTGATTGGATTTCCTTCTTCTCTTATGGTTAAAATGATTTTATCCACGCTACCAAAAACAGGATTTAACTTTTCTATTTTAACCTTTTTATTGAATTTGAGTTTTAACCAATAGCCATTTGGAGGCAGTGGTATCTCAAATTGCTTGCATATTTTCTTTATGCCATTATTTGAAAATGCATACTGCATTGTTAGTTTGGAAAGAGGTGTTGACCAAACTAAATCATATAATTGTTTCCTGGACAGTTCTTTAGTTTCCATATAAATTGCCTTTTTTGAATCAAGTAATAAAGGTACCTAATGTTCCTCAGAAAATGAAATTAGCGAAATGGAGCAAACAGCAATGATGAGTTAGGAATACTTGAGCAAACGATGATTTTATTCCCCAGAATGAGATCATTAAATCAACTAATCTAAATACATTGTTATACGAAATGCTAGTTTTTTGGCTTTGCAACTGGGGCAGTAATTTCCTTCTTCATTAAAATATAGATCAAAATTACTGAATTTTTTATCATTGTAATTATCCCCTTTTAAATCATTATCGGAATAAAACAGATACTTCCCTGAGTCTTTATGGTCGAAATAATTGATGTTTTCAAATTCTAAAGTTTCCTTGTTAATAGCAGGTACTGGACAATTAGTTAGATAACTAAATCTACCTCCACCTAGTCTAAATTCATTTTTAAAACCGCAGCTGCGGCATAAGGTTGCTACTATGTTTCCCATTCTATTGTTTTTTATTAATTACCAAATCCTGAAAAGTCGATTAAATAAATATAACCTCTTTCTTTAGCACTTTGAGTCCATTTACTTCCATAATCTGTTCCATTAACTTCATCTGATTTTTGTGTTTCTTCATAAGTATTTATATAAACCGAAGAGACTACAAAACCAGATAATTTCTCTAAGTCATTTAGACTTTTAATTGCTGATTTAGATAATAGGGCTATTTTTTGATACTTATGAATTACATACCAAAATGTAAATACACTTTCAAATTTTTGCAAATAAATACTATCGCCAATTCTAACATTATCTCTAATGTAATCAAAAGAATTACCTCCAAAATTACTAGCACTCCAATACATTGTAAATTTATCTATACCCTCTTTTATTTTTATCCCATATTTATGTTTTGTTGTTGCTTAGATATAGGTGTGAGAATTACCTAAATGTAAAGCTTTTTCACTTTTATGTTTATTAAAAAAAAGGCGTTTTTTTTCTGGTGTAAGCAACTGTGAAAATTTTTTATGGTTGAAAAGAATAAGTTTACTGTATCTATAAATCCTCGATAGTTTCAAATAATTATATCATATTTAAAATGTTCGTAAATCATAACCATACCTAAGGTATCTAATTCACAATACTTAAGCAAGCCATTAGTAATTTCTTCTCGTTCTTTGGGGGGCATATCAACATATTGTAATTTAGCATAGGCCGTTAAGGCGGTTCCACCATCTGCAATGTTTTCCATATCGGAGATGTTTTCTTCTAAATCGGTTACTATCCAATTGTCGAATAATGGGGGTAGCGTTTTGTATGGGTTAATTACGGCATCACCATTTGTTTGTAACCATATATGATTGGAAGGAAAATTATAACTGCTAAGATTGATATTTCCAATAGGATGGCTGTATTTCTGTTTTAGAAAATTACTTGAATTTAATGCTGCAGGTAAAACTGCTTTTATAGAATTAGATCCTTTGGTATGTGGGTTGTAATAATAGTCTTTAACTACTTTGCATAAATCGACCATATTGCGTTCTCCTTCCCAAGGGTTTGCTTGGTTTTTTGTTGCTTTACTGATGGATTTTAAAAAATCGATTAATTCTTTTTTATCTGTTTCATAGCTTTCCTCTAATTGTGTAATAATGGCATTGATGATTGTGTTTTCATGCAGTGCAAATTTAAAAATGGTACCGTTGTCATTTTCTAGTACTTTTTTTAATGCTCTCGCAAATAAGAAATTTGGAAATTCACCCGCTGTATTGTTTATGTATTCGCTTTTGTGTTCTATACTGCCGTCTTCATTGTATTGATGGTGTGAGAATTGGAAAGCAACTTGTTCGTAGGGTTTTCTCCCTGTTGTGAATGGCAATGCTACAGTACTTGTTTCAAAATCTATAAAGTGTAAAGGAAATATCCATTTATCCATTTCCTCTTTTAAAGCTTCTTTTTCTACAAAAATGGTATTGTCATTTGCTACTGCTTTTTCTACTTGTATCCATTGTCTCTCTGATGGAGCAATTCTTCCTGCTTCTGGTTTTATATTGATGTCTTCTACAATCATATTCTCCATTAACAAACGGTTTTCTTCCATGAGGTTTTTTCCTCTGAAGTTCCATATTTGCATTGCATTTGGTTTTTTGAATTCTAATTCTGTCCAACCTAATTGTTTTGAGAAACAATGTTTGAAACCTGATTTTAGTCCTTCTTTTTCCTGTTCTGGTGTTGTTTTGAATTCACATTTTTTACAAGCGGAGAATTGGGTTGGCCATTTTAAATAACTGTCTTCTTGGTATGCTTTTCGGAATGTAGTAATTGCTTCTTCAAAGTTGAGGTTTTCGTAATATTTATATTTATTTTGGATGATATCGTTAATGATGGTATCCACATTTATTTCAGATAGAACAGAAGCGCCAATTTCTTCTAAAGAAGTTGTTTTTTGAATGATATCTGTTCTTGGGTTGCCGTTATTTGGTATTCGGAATAATTGGTTTAAACCATCGATAGCTGCCTTTTTCGTTTTATCGGCCATTAAAAAATAAGCTTCCACTTGTTGTTGCGGTAGTACTTTTTGAACTACATATTTTTGGAATGCTACATCGAATAAATAGGGCTTCCAGTCACTAACTAACCCTCCTCGTTTGCCTATAAAACTATTTTCATCAGTTGGGTCAAATGATTTTGCTTTTACTTCTATTAATTTAATTTGCTTTCCGGATTTAACTAAAAGATCTGTTCTAATGAACAATCCATCGAATTGAAAAGCAGCTTCATAGATTACAACATTCTCTAATTTTAAAGCTTCATGGGTTAGCTGTACTGCTTTATCGTACTCGTAGTTTTCCGTATTTATAAAAATACCGTTAGGGTAGTGGAGGCGTGCTAAAGCTTCTACTTGAAAACCACCACTAGCCAATGCCTGCATAAAAGTATCCTCACTTTTGTTGTTTGCATATTCTTTTTTGGAAGTATAAAAAAGTTTATTTGGACACTCTAGTGCGGTTTTGAAGCGGGATTTGGTTAGTGGTTTACTCATTTAATTATTTCCTTTAATTATCTGAATTGAGTTGTTTTGAATTAATTGTTTTTGCTCTTCTTTCCATTTTTCTATAGCAACAATAGCAATTTCTTGTTGTGCTTTTGCAATTGACTCTAAGATTTCTTTATTAGTATGTAATTCTGCATTTAATTTCTGTTCATATTTTTCTGTATGTATTTTTACTGCAGTATTAATTTCTTGATTAATATTTGATTGTAATTGTAATTGCTGCACTTTTATCTCATGTTTTTTTCTATCTATTATATCATCGTAAGGACCACGCTCAGTCATCATTTTAAATAAAATAGGTGCAATTTCTATAAAAATAAACAATATTGTAATTAACCATTTTGAAAATAAAAGGGTTGTATTTTCACTAGTTAAATCTCCTAAAGCTTTTAGTCTAGCTAATAAACCATCATTTTGAGACTGTACTGTTGTTTGATTTTCAATTTCGACACGTAGTTGAGCGTCTCGTTGATCAATTTTTTTATCTAGTAAATCAATTTTTTTATAATCTAAATCGTTAAGAGCTGAATAATTTGTTTTGTTTTTATTGTAATCTACTTCTGCATCATCTGCTACTTTTTTTAAGTCATCATAGTATCCTCCTTTACCAAGTTTTCCACTGAATTTCCCAGTATTCCATTCATCATTTTTGTCTTTATTTGATTTTTCCCAAAAAAACCTTTTATTTTCAATTATTTCTTCTCTTTTTTTTATGCTACTTACCAATTGAGTTCTTTCAGATTTTAATGAAATTAATTTTGGATCTGTGCTGCTAGAATTTATAATTGTATTTTGAACGATAGCTATATCAGTGCTTATTTTTGCATTTATTTCTTTTTCGAAAAGTTTCAATTCGAGAGGTGTTGAAATTACGAAGCCTAAAATAATTGCCATTACTAATCTAGGAGCAGCTTCAATTAATTCTTGCCTAGAGATGGTTTTTTTTCCATCACCAACACCAAATGAAGCCACAATATATCTATCTAAATTAAAAATTAATGCTCCCCAAAATAGTCCAAAAGGAATTGATAAATAAGTACTTTTGAACGCTGTAAAAAAAGCATACCCACCCGCAAAACTAGCCATTAATGCTGTAAAAATAATTGTTCCTCCAATTCCAAAATACTTACTTTTTTCAGAGGGAACCATTTTTAATACTTCAACTTCTGCACCAGAAGCCCATAAAAATATGTCTTCTGTTTTTTTTCCAATATATTTTATTGCTTTTTTCATATTAGTATTTCATTACTTTATTAAATAAATTTTCAAATAGGTTAGTTGTTTTTTCTTCAACATCTATTTGTTGTTTTGATTTTTCACTTACATCCAATTGAACAAAATCAATTGACTTTTGATTGAAGTTAACTTCATTATTAAAATTAATACTCAAATCTTTAATAATATTATCCGGTATTTTAAAAGCATCATTTTCAAATTGAATATTTTGATTGAAATTCGGTGTTGGAATGAGCATTGTTTTTATAAGTGGGATTGGGAAAGGTTGTGTTTCAATTACCTTTTCAACACTGCTGAAATATCCAGTAGCAGTTAGTGTAAACTCTGTTTTATCTACTATTCCAATTGATGTTTGTCCATTTTTAGCACTACTACCAATCCTTGGAGATATTTTAACTTGATTTGTGTTTTCCGTTTTCCAAAATAAATCGATATTATCTATTCCTTTTTCAATATTAATCTCGTATTTAAACTCCACTATTTCGGGACTACAGACCTTAATTTCTATTTCAGCATTAACTTCTTCATCAAAATTTCCTATTGCAGTTAATATGATTTTTTTGTTTTCTTTAGGATCAATTTCTTGAGTGCCAAAAGCTTCTAAATCATCTATTACTTCAGTAATTCTAACTTTTTTTGTATGACTTGTATCCCAAGAGAGTGTTATAGGAGTTAGATCAATTCGCTCTAAAATATCTGATTTAAAAAATCTAATTAAAGGTTGAATTTTATTTGCTTGGATATTTATTTCTTTAATAGACTCTCCAAATTCATTTACTATTTTTAATTCTACATTCGTGGTATCCTTAAAGTACTGTTTATGATTTAATCCGTTTATTAATATATCATTTATATAAGTTTTATTTCCTTTTGATTGCTTCCAATTAAAAGTAACTTCCTCTTCTGATGAATTAATGGTTTTCTTATTGGTTTTAAAATCTAGAATATTTGGTAACAATTCAAGACCTTCACCAATTTCAAATAAAATATCATACCATTCAGCTACTTTGATTCTTTTATTTGGGTTTTTGAATCCTGAATTAAAAACTTTATTAAAGGCATTAATTAGTTTTTCAAAACCATTATCTTTTAATAAATTATAAAATTGGATTACTCCTTGGTAGGCATTTAAATTTGAAGCATTAAATGTCTTTTCCTCTGTATCAATTACTGGCCAAGTGTGTTTTTTTAAATATTTGGTGTTTGTTTTTTCATCAGCATCTATTAAAAAGAAATAAGGACTAACACCAAAAATAAGTTCAAAAACAGCATTAGCTATAACCCAATTTTCTTCATCTATTCTTTCAATTGTACTTAGATTATCTGAGTCTATTTCTTTAGCTAAAACTTTCCTATATGTGCTTCCAATCCATTGTCCTAATTTACCTAGGGTTGTTGGTTTTTTTTGTGAATCAATGTGGAATCCACTATCATAATCAATTAGTGCTATCTTATTTAATTTATTATTGATCCAAATGGAATTTTCACTAATGTCAGAATGAAGGAAGTTTAATTCGTTTAAAAATTTTATGACTTTAACTAATTGAAATGCATAATATATTCTTTCTGGTATTTCAGTTTGCGCGTATTTTGACTTATCAAAATTATCAGCACCAAAATCTTGGTAGTAGTTTTCATTAAGATTGTGAATTAAAAAAGCAATTATTTCTTTTTCTTCAATTTCATCATAAGCTTTACATACTAAAAAAGGTAGTCCTAATAATTCAGGATAATGATTTATAATAACACCTTCTTTATTAACAAAATCTTTTTTTATTTTAGTATGTAGTAAGGAAATTGTTTCATAAGCATGATCTTGAACTTGAGTGTTAGATATAATTTTTAAAACATAACTACTTGTTTGAATCCCATTAATACTTTCTACTTTAAATACTTCTCCAAAACCGCCACTTCCTAATTCGTTTTCAAAGTAATTAATGCTTTGAATTGGCAATAAATCAATTTCATTATCTACAATGTTAATACAAGAAACATCGGTTATGTTTATTATTGATTTTATCATTTTCTATATTGATTTAAGACTTCGTCTGTAATAATAATTCCAAGTGAAGCATCGTCCTCCAATAAATTTAAGTTGTTCAGGTCATTTAAAACTTCTTCATTAAAAGTTATCAATTTGTCTTGAAAGTCGTCATTATCCTTATGATTAGTTAAAAAAATATTTAATTTTTCTAAAATAATTTGAATAGAAGATGATTCATGTCTCCAAAATCTCCCTTCATTATCTTTAATAATTACATTTTCTTCTAATGAAGTAATACCATCTGTAAAAAACAGTATTATATCTCCATTTGGATTGTTTAAGGAAGTTGAAATTTCACTTTTGATTAATTCTTGCTTTCCGCTTTCTTTTGATAGGTGTCTTGTTAAAGCTCCAGAATCGTTTATGTGAGGATTTATCAGATGATTGAATTTGTATGGTAATAAATCTTGTGTTGACTGATTAAAATCTCCATTTAATTTGATGCAACCTCCATTGCCTAAATATTGAATTTTAACTTTTCTATTTGATTCAACTATTGCAAAAATAATAGTTGTTCCTCCGTTTTCAAGTTTATTTTTTAAAGCAATAATTTCGGAATCTTGAATTAATTGATTAATATCTGTGTACCCCTTTTCGATCATCACATCAGTGACTTTTTCAGATACAACTTGAGATTTGGAGAATTCTCCAATACCGTCACATAGTATTAAAGCTTTGCAATCTTCATCATTAATAAAGTTTGCACTGTCTTGCTTTAATTTAATATTTAAATGTCTAGCTGATAAATACATTAGTCTATTTTTGAAACGGTTGATATACTTTTGATCATGTGGTTTCTTATAGCATCTGGGTCTACATCTGATATAAAAAACGAATGTCCATTTTGATTATTAGAAGCAAGTTCCTTTAACTTATTTTTAGTTTGATTTAAAAAATCTTCATCATTTGACCACCTAATATCTTCAAAAAGAATAGAAGAAACAGTAGTTTTTTGATTTGATTTAATTTTTTTAGTTTTTTCTGATGCAGATTCAAAATGTCTTATAGCACCATCACTTAATATTATAACTAAACTTTGACAGTTTTTGCCTTCATGTTTTTTATAATAATTATTAATTTCTAAATCAACTAAATCCAAAGTATCATCCAAGTACTCAAACTTATAATTTTCTTTAAAAAATAAGGTCGGATTATAATTAATATCTAACATATCATTTGCCATTTTTGATGGTTGTAAGATTGTGGCATGTTCCTCAGCAAATGCATAGACTCCAATATCAAAACAGTTTTTATTTTTACTTTCTAATAAGCGTTTGATTATTTTCTTTATTGCTATATCAATTTCCTCCCCTTTAGAGCTTCCAGTTTTTCCTTCCCAAGTCATGGAACCTGTGCCATCTAAAACAAAAAACACCAACTGGTGAAATAACCTAGGTAATTCAATATTTGAGAGCGCAGAGCTTAAAGCTGCATTATTAAACTTAGAAAGATCTAATTTGTTTTTTGTTGTAGTAGAAATTGTACTATCAACTTTTTGAATTTCTTTACTCATGCTTTACGTAATCTTTAGTTAAATTTTCATATTGGTTCTCTAGTTGTTCTTTTTGATTTTTAAAATAATCATCCCAATTAGTAAAATCTTTAATTGTTATGTATTCTTCTGATAAATGCATTGTTTTTAAGTCAAATACTAAATGATCGTATTTTACTTGAAGTGATGCTAGTTTAGCTAATAAAGTCTCTAATTCACTTACTTTGTCTAACTCATTGATTGGGTTCCCTAATCTTAAATCCGATACAATTTGTTTTACTTTATTTAAATCTTTTAGCTTATATGCTTTAGTCAATTGGTCAAAAGTTTCTGCTGCTTTATTTTCATTTTCAATTACACATCTAGGTGAATCGGGATGGCACAACTTTGAACCTTCACGATATAGTTCTCTTAAAATTTGATTTTCATCTTCTTTTAAATCAGGTATTTCAATTTTTATTTCCTCTTGGTATTCCTCATTATTTCGTTGGAATTCTTCATCCATTTTATGATACGTATCATCTTCAATACCATGTTTATGAAGTTTCTCGTAAATTTTCTTCTTTAAAGCTAATATTTTTCCAATAATTGGGTTTAATTCAATTATATATCTGTGATTGAATTGTTCTATTAAAGCTTCTGTTTCTACTTTTTGAATGGTTAATACTTCTATTTGAATTGCAATTAACTGAATTTGAACTTTTATGCTTTCTATTTCTAATCCTGTTACATCTACTAATTGAGTTTTGGTTTTTTTAAATTTGTCCATTTCATGAATGGCTTTTTCATATTCCTCTTCAATTAATAACTGTACGATTTCCGTTAATTCTTCTGTACTTTTTAATTGTTGCACATAAGGTCTAATGTTTTGTTTTTCACCAATAGCAACAAATGCTTTTATCAAATCAAATATTTTGAATGCTTTGGCTAGATCAAGTTCTTTTTGAAGCGATTGTATTTTGCCTGAGAGTAATTTTAATCGATCAAATTCTTCAATAAAATCATTTGCTCTTTGAGCATGGCCTTCTACAATTGTTACTTCTTCGTTATTTTGCGTAAATGCCTTGTTTGACCAATTTGCAGAACCACTAATCACCACATCATAATCAATCACACAAAATTTCATATGCATTAACTTTTCATCGTTTCCGATGTAAGCAAAAAAGCCACCTTTTTTTTCAATTAATTTATAGTTATTTGAACAGGTGTGGTTAAACTCATGGTTTGTTATTACCACTTCTACTTGAATACCATTTTCTAATAATTCTATTAATTTATCAAACAAAGGACGATCTGTAAACCACGCGACAGCTACACAAACATGTGTTTTTGCGTTGTCGAGATGATCTAAGATTATTTTCTTGACTTTTTTGTCTTTAGTGAAATGTGTTTGTATTTGCATTTGATATAAATATTTATTTCATTAAAATTTAGGCAGTTTTACTGCAACCTTATATACACCATTATAATCTTTGACTTTGTACAATCTAAAATCAACGGATTTTAAATCTTCAAATCCATTAATGATATCAGGATAAATAATTAAGCAATCAATACTTTCGGGATAGGCTTTATCTAAATATTTGTAGACCTTTTCTAATCGTGCATAACCGCTTACTTGACGTACATCTTCATTGTCTACTTTTCTCTTATCGTATTGTTTGTATTTGGCATCAATTACCATATTTAAATCACGTGATTTTAGTACATAATCTAATTCGCTACCACCATGAGTAAAGTGGTATTGCACGTCATTCCCGAAACGATCTTTCAACATTCCCAAAGTGTATAATTCGAATAACTTACTCATGTCTATCCAAAATGGATGAGTTTCAATTTTTTGATTTGTAGTATTTGAAATATTGTAACTGAATCTTTTTAATATGATTTTGGCCAATCTAATAGCATCTTCATATTCTTTGTAGAAGGCATTATTTTTCGTGAATTTTATTTCGCTTAGCTCTATTTTGTCTTCTACCAATTCAAAAGCGGGAAAAATATAATTGAAACTATCCTGAAATGAGTGAAATTGATTACTACTTAATCTATTTGGAAGGTATTTTTGTATAAAGACCAACGTTTTTTTAAGTACTCGATTTTCTAATCCATTTACTCCAAATTCTTCATATTCGCAGTACGTAAGTAATGATTTGTTTTTTAATAGGTTATGTTTAATAGTTTTGCTGATTAGTACTTTTCCTTTTATTTTGCTCTGCAGATTTTTTTCTACTTTGTAATAAGATTTTTTCAAACCTTTCCGAACGATTGATTTCACTAAAGCCAAAAATTGAACTATCAAAAAAGGTGTTAAAACATCTTCTTTGTTCTCAATTAAAATTGTTGGTTCTTCCCATTTTATTTCGAAAAGTTCTTCTATTTCATTTGCAACTTCGGGGTGTTGTAAACAACTAAACAACATTTTATAATAATCAATTTGAACATTATCAGGTTCTAAAGGATTTTTGTTATTTAATTTAGGGTTTATTAATAGAGCATGTTTATCGTGATCTAACCAGGTTAAACCAACATAATAACCGGAATTTAATTTCCACCCATTGTTGTTGATTAATGAGAAACAAAATCCATTGTTCTTTTTTTTAGCAAATTCTGTAGCATAGGAAATCTCCTCAAATTGCCAGTCCTGCTCTTTGATGTTTCCTTCGTGATGTTCCCAATATTTTAGAACTTTACATTCCATATTCACTGATCAATTCACTCATTACTTTCTTTACCAATTCATTATTGTTTAAAATACCGTCCTTGATATATTCTTTTAAAATTGGAATTACTTCGTATTTCATTTTCATTTTAAGAATTGGTTCTGCATCTGCTTTCTCTAAATCTATACCCTCCTCATTTTTGCAAATAAAATAACTATGTCCTAACCAAACATCTTCTGCTCGAAAATCAGAAGCTAGGGTAACGGCATTTTCAATAGATGCTGGATTCACAATTCCCTCAAAATTTTTGACAAATAACTTGGAGATTTTAATAAAAGTTTCTTTGATTTCAGGATGTACTGGTTCAATTTCCGGTAATACATCTACAAAGGCAAAACGTCTTCTTATCGCATAGTCAATATGACCTACGCTACGGTCGGCGGTGTTCATAGTACCAATTATATAGAGGTTATTAGGTAATTCAATCCTTGGGTCTTCTTCAATTTCATATATGCTGTTAACTTCTTTACCACGATATTCTAATGCATAAATCAATTCACCTAATACTGATGGTAAATTGGCACGATTAATCTCATCAATAATTAACACATAATTATTATTTGGATTTTGAAGCGCATCGTTAGCTATTTTAATTAAAGTTTTATCTTCAGTACTATATTTAATATTGTTTTTATCATCTGATTTTGCCACGATTCCCCTCACAAAATCTTCATAAGAGTAGGAGGGATGAAATTGAACTAATTGTACAAAATCAGTATTACCATTTTCATCTTCAATAACTGTTTTTAAACTGGATTTATCAGATGTAATTTTGTCTTTAAGATATTTAGCTATTGCATCCTCATATGATTTAAAACCACCTGTTCTTCCAGGAACATTAAATAGCTCTTCGTTATACGATTTAATGATTTTATTATAAGAAGGACTCCAAGGTTTACTAGTTTCACTTTTAACACTTATAGTATTATTATCTAATGAAATTATTTCAAATATTTTATTACTTTTTCCAGTGAATTTATCCCCGATTTTAAAAAACGACTTTATTATTGCTGGTGAAATGTTTATTTTTTCATCAGGTTTGATAGTCTCATACTGATTTAAGATAGTCTGATTATTCAAAACCATTACTTCGGCAATTATTCCTGCCATACGTGTTTTACCTGTTCCTGGAGGACCTTGTAAAATGATTTGATTTTTATAACTTAAAATATCAATAAGTTCATAAACTTTTGCTTTTTCCATAGAATTATCTTTGAGTATTTCGTCTTTATGAGATTTAAAAATTTGAATAATATGATCGTAATCAAAATGATCTGTAAAGTGTAGTTTTGTATTTGATTTGTTTGCATAATCTAATAATCCGTAACTTAAACCAGAATCGATTTCGAAAAATAATTGTTTGGCAATTTTTTGAGATTTAAATGTTTTATTATAAATGGCAAACCAAATCCTATTAAATCCCTGATTTTGTGCACCGTCAAAATGGACTAATTTTTTACTGGTTAATTCTGTTATTCCAAGATCTTTTTGAATATTTTTTATTAGATTGTTGAAAAACTTTTCTAATTCAAATTTATCAGAGGCAAAAATTAAGGTATAAAGTATTCTAAAATTTGATGTCCATGCTCGATAAACATTTTTATCAAAATCTTTTTCTAATTGAGATTTGAGTAGGTTAATAGTAGGATTGTCAATAATCTTATTGTTGATTAACTCTTCTATTATTTTACTTCTCAATAAAACTACTGGTTGAGAGTTAATATTGTTTTTAGAGTTGTATTCAAAATACAGTTTTTTTAATTCTAGGGCATTTAAGCTATTTATTTTAGAAAAAAGACTTATTTCGTTTTTGCTTAACTCATCATAAAATAATTGAAGCTTCAGGTATTTTTCAATTGTAGGCTTTCTTTTTTCTAACTCTAGTTTTCTTAAAGTTTCTATTTCGTTTTGTTTTTTATCAAAAGCAGGAATAAGAATTTCATCCTCAAATAATTGAAATTCATGTGATGGGATTTCTATAAAAGTAGAATTATCCTTAGGTGCCCACCATTTGGCTAATGTTTTATTGTAATTTTTAGAATTCGTTGCATCTGCAATAGTTATATACTCTCGATCTACCCATTCATCTTCATGCGCCTTAATTATTGAATGTAATGGCCTATTGTCTATAAACATTCCTATTAATTCTATTGACTCATTTGAACGGCATATATAAAACAGATCTCCTTTTTCAGCATTTAAAAAAGCTTCGTATTGCGTTGATTTACTTTGTCCTTTGGCCAAAGTGCCAGACCCCATACTTATAAGATTATTGCTTTTTAATAAATTAAAATTAGCATTATCTATGTAATTTATTCCAAGTGATATTTTATAAAATTTCATCTATTTTTTTAAATCTAATTTATTTCCTCAATAGTAATTCCATCTTCTAAAAACTTATATTTTCCTGGAGCTAATGATATATTTTCTTCGTCCTCATATTCCTCTTCCCATAAATTCTCCTCAGTTTCCCATTCTTCCTTTTTTCTGATGAACTTATATGGCGTTTCAGAACAGTCTATTTGACCTTTTGTGTTTTTCTTGATTTTGAATTTATCTCCAGGTTCTACTTCTATGTGATACATATTGTATCCTTGCTGAAAAAGAATTGCATCACTGTTATAATCCTCATCAGGAGAAATGCCCATTTCTTTCATTGTAGATTCGAAGCTTGGTTCTATTAAAATTTCAAGTGGTTTCATAATTTTTATTAGTTAAATCAATATTATTTGTTGAATTCTTTTTTTAAAGCTGCTCCTTTTTCCGTCAACAAATATCTTTGTTTAGGATGGTTTGGACTATTTGGATATTTTAATTCGATTACTCCAAGTGCTGATGCAGGGTCTAGATAATTTTCTCTGAAGTTCCTTCTGTCTTTTAATCCAAGTTCCTCTTGAATTTCTTGACGGCTCATTTCACCTTCTACTACTTTTAGCAGGTTTCGAACCTCTACAGAAGTATTTGGGTACTTGGTGGGTACTTGGTGGGTACTTGGTGGGAGCTTGGTGGGTACTTGGTGGGTACTTGGTCGGTAAAGGATGGTTTTAAAATCTTCATTTTGCTCGAAATCAGGTGCTTGAAGGTTGTTTGCTTTAGCAATTCTCATGATGTCGGCAGTACCGGTTCCTAAACGTTCTATATACCCTTTTAGGTACATGGGTTCTGCTAAAAGCGGATTGGCCGGAACCGAAGTGTGCAAGGTTTTTAATTTTTCGGTGGTCCAGCCCAAAGGCAATGCTCCGGGGTTTATTATTTCTAGACGGTCACTAAATAACATGACTTGTACGCTACCGTTGCTGGTGTAATCTCTGTGAGCTATAGCATTTACAATGGCTTCCGCTACTATTTCTTTTGGGATTTCATACTTTCCTGGAATTTCAATATCATCTTGACGTGTTCCTACTGAGTAATCCAACTTGGACAAAACGAAATCAAGCGCTTGGTCCACTAGCTCAAACACATCGCCTTTGAATACTTTGTAGGATGGAATTGGTTTTTCTACGATATTTCCGTGAAAATGAACACAACGCACTTCGGAATTGATGAAAAAGCGTTGCGGTTCTTTACCGAAAAGCAATAATGCTGCATTCGTAATGCGGTTGTCATTCATCAAGTTAAGATGTACCAGTATTTCTTCTACAGGTGCGGATGCTGGTAGTTTGAAACCTCTTCTTGCATTTGCTATTTGTACAAAGTCGCTCACTTTATTGGTGTCAATATCTTCTAAAGTTGCTGTGGCATGTAATGTTGCATCAAATGGCCCGATACGGATAAGTTCTTTTTCTATTAAATAATTTACTAAAGCGGCATAAATGGATGCTTTTAATTCATCAATAGTGGAAAAGCGTTTTCTTATTAAAACTTGTTGTGCTTTTTGAATGAATGCATTTTGTTTTTCGTTTCGTTCTTGACTACTAGGACTGGTTAAAAAGATTAATCGTGTTTTGTGGTGCAACGTAGCGTGGTCAAATTCACGTTCTGTTGGCGAAATTCCTTCGCTGTCTTCAAAACCGTATTGTGTACCCAATATGCCTAGATAAATGGAGCATTGTTGCACTTCGTTTAGATAAATTGTATCTGTTCTTTGATCAATAGCCGGTAATCGCTCAAACAAGAAAGGATCGAAAAACCGACCCAATAACGGATCGGACAAAATGTATTCGAATACCATTTGTCTTTCTTCTGCAAACTCTGCTTGAACGCTACTGATGAATATTTTTGTTTTTGGCATTTTAAAACTAATTAAACATTTTTCTATAAACCTCAGTTACATCATGATCTAGGTATTCAATAGTTAGTGTTGAATTCCAATTATTTTCATTTTTGATTTTTTGGATATATAAGTCTATTGCAGTTTGTAAATTAGTTGTTAGATTATCTATTTGGGCTATACTTTGTAGACATTTTATTGTATGTGGAATATGAAAGCCCATCATTGGATGTGGTAGAGTTGTTAGCAGCTGTACAAAATCATTTGCGGATGTTTTATTATTTAAAATGAGGTCAATGAATTTTGAAACAATGCTATAACTTAATTTGTATTCTGAAATATTATTATAATCTCTAAACATTTCGATAATTGGGTCATAATACTTCCATTGATGAAAGGAATGAGAAAAAAAGTACTTAAATAAACCAATATCATTTTCCATTTTAGCTTTCTCAGATAAATCAATTGTTTCTGATTTAAATGAAGAGTTATCAAAATCAATTAATATAGCTCTGATAGGAAATTTTATAGGGTCCTCTTCAATAAACGCAATTATATTTCCAGAATGAAGATCTCCGTGTCCAAAACCTTGACTATGACAAAAGCATATAACTTCTAATAATGAGTTTACATAAGTCAAAGCAAAATCATTTAATACTTTTTGAAAATGAGGTTCATTTTCAATCAAATCAAAATGCTTATTAATTTGTTTCATTGATCTACCTGGAACAAATTTTTGAACAACTGCAATACAATTTATTTTTAAATTTTTCGAATAAAAAGGTTCTACAGTATAGGTTGGTGCTATTTGGTTGTGAATAAATGTTGATGTTATTTTCAAACCTCGTTTAGTACCTTCTTCTGGTACACCATCAAAAAATAATTTCACTGCAACATCAATGTCTCTTTGAATATCTTTACACAGAAATACAAAAGCATAACACCCTTCGCCTAAATCAAAGTCGTTTATTAATTTATATTTGTCTTTATAAACTTCAAGAAATTCCTGTTTAAGAAATTCTTTTTTTTCTTTTAATTCCATTTCCATTTTAAAAACTAATTTTATCCAAAGAATAATTTTTTTTATCATTTTTATTTTTATTCAAATAATTCCCCTTGACCATACTTTTCCCCAGGTTCATTAACTAAATTATTCCCTTTTTTGGCAACAGTTTTCTCCTTCTTCACCGCTTTCTTTTTATCCCACAACCCAGCAGCGACTTCTTCTTCGTGGATTTTGTGGTTGAGTTCGAGTAAGCGTTTTAAGATTTCTTTGCGTGCCTCGGGATGGATGGTATAACGAACCCGATCGTTTTCTGGTAAATACTCTACCTCATAAAAATCATGACGCAAAGCAATATCTAGCCAGCCATAGGCTTCTAAAGTTTTAATATCTATATTTTTATGTATTTCTCTTATATCTACAATATAAGTATCTATAATTTTGCTATCGTGAAATTTGTTATAAAATGATGTCAATCCTACTTTAAATTCATCAAGAAGAACATCTCTTGTTTCTAATAAAGTTTTACCTAATAAATATAAATTTTCATTTGTTTTTATTGGAAATGTTTCAAACACTTTTGATGGAGTGTATCTAAATGTACTCCCCAAAGTATTACCATATTTTTCTGCCCAAACAAAATGAATTGTAGATTGTAAAACTGCGATAATTGAATAATCATCAGTAGTTACAACATATGCAGTTTGTGTAATTGCCGAAGAATAAGGCACTTCTCGAAAGTTTAAGTACTTTGTAGTTTGAGCTGTTGCAAAAAATCGATCTACTTTATCTATTGATTTACGCATTCCTGGTCTATTTTCTGCATAAATCCACCATTTCTCTCGGTTAGCTTGCCTTGAAGTTTTATCTCTAATAGGTTTTACTAATATCTTTATTCTTTCGTATGGTTTTATGTATATTTTAGCTTTTTCTTCTGACCAGTCAAAAAAATTAATAATATATCTATGAGGAATAAGTGATGGCAAATTGTTTAGATCGTCGCCATTAAAACATGGAAAAATTACATCATTATTTTTTTTATCATCAATAATCATTTCATCAAATTCATTTTTTGGTAATAAAAAACCATCACCTAAAAAGTAATAACCTGTATAAATAAAGTTTTGATTCGTAAATAATTTTAAAGGTTCTGGATCAATAACACCATCAGTTAGAAAACTTGAAATCTCACTAACTTCCTTATCTCTTAAATAGCTTTTAACCTCAATAGATTGACCTTTGTAAAAACTAATTATAGAAATATTAGTATTTGCTTCACCTGGGGCCAAGGTGTTGATTTTACTGCGAAATTAATTTTTGAATTATCAGTTATTAATTTAGACAAAGCACCAATTCTTAGATCACCTTCAGATATTGAATCGGTTGATAACAAAGCCATAAAGGAATTTTTACTGTTTATTAAGTTAAATATTCGATTAAAAAAATATACAACTAGATCATTTGCTCCAACATCAGTAAATCTTTGCTTTACAAATTCAATAAACTGATCACCGTAGGCTTTTTTTAATTTTTTATCTCCTAAATATGGTGGATTCCCAAGAATACAATCAAATCCACCATTTTGAAATACTTGTGGAAACTCTAAAAACCAATGAAAAAATCGTTTGTCTATACTTACTGCCATTGCAGCTCCACGATCCAAAATTTGAGCTCCAGATTTTAGGTAGTTCATGTATTGGCTTTGGGTAGTGAGTTTGTCTTTGTTTAAGTCGGTTTTTGGTATAAAGAATTGGGCTACTTGTAAATCGGCAATTTGTTTGAGTCTAAACCATTTTTTACCTGTTGTCAAAGTATGGTAAGCGGCTTCTTTTTTTGCAATTTGTGCCGGTGTGTCTTCGGGCAATCGTACAAAGTCTTGAAAGTCTTTTTGCAAGCCACGCAAGCTTTCGTCGGCTTGCTCTACATTGTAGGTCGTTAATTGTCCTGTGGTTTTTATTTCTAAATTATTTCGGTTTCTAAAAGCTGTAGCGATTTCTTTTTCATCTCCTGGTAAGGTTTTAAATGCTTCACTGGCAATTCCTTTTTCGAGTTCTTCAAAATGCGCTAAACCTACAATGGCATTTCCGCATTTGATATGATGGTCTAAAAAGTTCATGGGTTGCCCTGGTTCGTGTGCTTCTAGCCATAAGGCCACTTTACACAATTCGACCGCCAGTGGGTTTAAATCGACACCGTAAATGCAGTTTTTAATCACATCGCGAATGGCTGCTCTATAAAAAGCAGGAGAAGGTTGTTCGGCACCTTCGCGAATAGAAGCCAACTCGGCTGCAATCTTACGTGCTGCTGATAGTAATATATGTCCTGAACCACAAGCTACATCGCAAACAGTAATAGAAAGTAATGCTTCCTCAGGATTGGTTTCTTTTAGTTTGTCGGCAATGATATATTCTAACGAATGTTTGATGAGTGGTTTCACCAACTCTTCGGGTGTATAGTGCGAACCTGAACTGGAACGACCGTCACCGGTTACAAAACTAAAATGGTATTGGTGTTCAATTTTGGTTAGTACTGGGTCGTATTCTAATAAACCTTCATAAACAGAACCAAATTCTTCAACATCTAAATCGGAGTAATTTACTCTTACTAATTGATTTTGTTCGTTAACAAAAGTGGTTAGTCGTTTAAGCACTTCAATTAAATTGCCATTACTTAAAAATTGCTCTTTGAGAGTTCCTAATGCATTACTAGCAAACAAACCACTACCTAATGGTTTTATACCAATTTTGTTTCCGTATTCTTGATTTTCAAAAAGTAGAAAAGTAGTTTTTAGACTTTCCCATAAATCGTATTTATCGGCATCGATATATACTTTGTTTTCGGTTAGTTTTCGTAAACGTTCAATACTGTAGTATTTGAAATAGATTTCGCGAAAGCGTTGTTGGTCGGCGGTCAACTCTTCTGGAAAAATAAGTTTTCTTTCTTCGAGCACAATTAAAAAAAGTATTCTGTATATTAATCGTAACTGATGGGTGTAGTAGTTACTTGCATTGAGTTGGTTGTTGTCCAACAAAGCTACCAAATCGGTATTTTTTGGATGTTCTAAAAAGCCATTAGCTAATGTTTTTATAGAAATTTCTACCGCTTCACTCAATTTGGTTCGAATACGGGTTCCCGATGCCATACTTTCTTGGTGGTAGTATTCAATTACGGCTTCTGCACCAGCTTCCATTTTTTGAGGCATACGGGTGGCATGCAACACACGGAAAAGCAAAGAGAAGTCGGCATACAATTCTTCTTCAAACATGCGTTCGAGATCGAATTCTAAATAGCTCATGCGTACCAAACGCGTAGCATCACGAAGTAAACGCAAATGTCTTCCGTTAGTCACTAAAGCATAGAGGTGTTCGGTATTGTTGAGGTATTCTTGTACTAAGGCATGTGGTGATACTTTTTGACCACCCGTATCTCTACGTTTGTCTAGGTTATCGTTGTATCCCATAATGTGAATGGGATAATTATCGATATTGGTTGCACCATGACTGATGTTATAGGATTTTCCGTTTATCAACTGGGCACGTTGTAAACCCATTACATAGCCTAATTCTGTTAGTAATGGAACAATTAATTTTTCACGTGTTAACGAAGTTCCAGTGTCACCTTGCGGCAAATTTTCTAAACGTCTCTTGTAGGCTTGCCAATGGGTACGCATGATGGACCATGCCATTCCGATTTCATCTCTAAGAGAGGCCGAACGTGAAAGACCAAAAGCTTCTGGAGTTTGGTGCTTGAATTTTTCTTCGGAACGAATTTTATCTAAAATTTCAGAAGAAACAATATTTCCTTGTATGTTAATGCTAGAAAAACTCATGATTATAATGTTTTAGGTTTAGGCATTAGCACATAAATACCCATTACATCAGGTGGTAAAACTGGGTGTACAGCTTCAAATTTTCGGCCACCTACTAATTCTTTGAACCTACTGTGCGACTCTACTAAATGTATTGCTCTTTCTTGTGATAAGGTTTGCACCTCGTTTTTTAAACCACTGTAGGTTTCTGCAACCTCATCAAATAATTGTTGTTGTCTTTCGTGTGGAATGTTTACCGCACTTTGGGCTTCTAACAATAAATTTTTACAAGCGGTATAGTCTAATATTTCTTTATTGTCTAGAGAACCAGCGTAACCCCATAAGTACATTTCTTCGGCAATTAATTCACGATTACGATTTACTTCTTTGATTACATTACGCACTCTAAATTGGACTATTGTAGTTCTTTTTTGAACCGATTCCGATTGTATTACTGCTGCTCTAGCAATGTGTCCAACACCTGCTTTTGGTTCGAATGCCAACGCCATTATTAATTGAGCCAATTGCTCCACAAATTTGTGGTTACGTCCAATATACACGCGACCTCTAGGAGTAGGAGAAGCAAAACTTAAAGGAATGTTATCAACTTTTGGAAGTATTCTTTTAAGATGTTCTGGTAAATTGAAAGGGTCAAGATTGTATCCCAGTTTGTCTTTGGTAACTGTTGCACCTAATGTTCTGCACGATTGCACCACAAATTGTTCTACTGTGGTTACATCACCAATAACCTCATCAACTTCTTTTAATTCGGCTTCAATGGTTTTTGGGTCAATACTTTCGTGTGCAAAAATACTTCTTAGTTTTTCAGCTTTCTGTTTGGCTTGTTCTAATTGATTGGTAATCAATTTATCAATATTTGATATTTCATCGCCAAAATCTATTTCTGTTTGATTGGCTGAGAAGTTGGCTTTTGATGGATCGAGTAATAGTTCTCTCATTACCGTATCCATAATTGATTTGTTATCGTCTCCAATCACAATAGATACACCAGTGGCTTTTTGAATGTCACGTACTTTTTTAATTAATACTTTCAACACCACTGTATCAATAGGATTATCTTCTCCCCAAATTAAATAAGCATAGACCAAATCAGCCGGTTGACCGTATCGGTCCACACGACCTTCACGTTGTTCCAGTCGGTTAGGATTCCATGGTAAATCGTAGTGCAGTACGGCTGTAAAATGTTCTTGAAGATTGATTCCTTCGGATAAACAATCAGTCGCTATCAGCACCCGTTTTTCGCTTTTACCCATAGCATCTATCATCTCTTTTCTTTGCTCATCGGCAAATTCTGAAGTTATTGTTTGAACGTCTATACTTTTTGGGAGTGCCGATTTTAGTAATTCACCCAGATATTTAGCTGTTGCAATATATCGGCAAAAGATTATGGGGTAAACCCCATCATTTACCCATTGTTTAACTTGGTCTACTGCAATTTTTGCCTTTTGGTCATTTTTAAGTGACATCAATTGTTCGACTTGCTGGATTAAGCTGTCGATTGTAGTGATGTCTTCTGTTTGTAATTCTAATTGCTCCATTAAATCAGTTTCCACTACATCAGAATCATTGTCTTCTGAATTGAAAACCGGGTTTGTTTCTGGAATGTCATCGAAAACTAGTTGTTTTTCTCTTCTGGCTTTTAGCATTTCAAGCCCAGCTTGCGGACTTGACATTACTCCACGTAAAAGTGCCAATGCTGCCCAATAATGTGACAAACCTTTTGCGTTATTTTCGCCTTTTTGTGTGATTTTTTGAGCGAAATTTAGAACTTCGACATAGAAGTTTTTGTAGGCTGTGTTTAATTTATATCCAATTTCTTTGGTCTCTCTTTCTGGGAATGGGGTATCTTCATTAAGCCATCGCTTTATATTGGCTCTTTTTCGCTGTACAAAATAGGTAGATAATTCTTTTCGTTGCTGAGGAGTAATATTCTCAAAATCGAGTTTATCGAATTTTTTGTTTAGCAAACCTAATAACGAACGGAATTCTTCGTCTTTACCACTATGCGGTGTAGCAGTCAATAACAACAGATGTCTTTTTTCGTTTTCTGCAATATCATGTAATAGATTATAACGTTGTTGTTGCGTTTTGGATTTTGCGCCAGCTGGAAGTGCACAAGAGTGTGCTTCATCTACAACAATGAATTCAGGGCAGTCCGTTAAGAATATTCCTTTTTTGGAAGATTGTTTTATGTAGTCAATAGATATTACTTGATAAGGAAACTCTTTGAATACACTTTTGTTTTGATCTAGTGTACGTCTTTCTAGATTACCTAAAGTAGAAGAACGTATAATTTCAGCATCAATATCTAGCTTGTCTTTTAATTCGCTTTTCCATTGTTCACAAAGATGTGGTAAACATATTATTGCAAATCGTTCCACCTCGCCACGTTCCATTGCTTCTTTTAATATCATTAAAGCCTCGACAGTTTTACCAACACCGACGTCGTCAGCAATTAATAAACGTGTAACTTCTTGTTTTAATGACATTACCAAAGGAACAATTTGATAGGATCGGGGACGAAATGATAATTTTCCCATACAACGAAAAGGACCTGCTGCATTTCTAAACGATAATCTTGAGGCATGAAATAATAATTTTGCCGATTCAAAATCGCCAATATCTTTATTTAATGGATATTTTATTTCTGTGTTTGTTATTTCTTGTCCTGAAATTTTAAGTGGTAGATACACTCCTGTAATTTCATGGTCAGAACCACCAAGAGGTTTTATATTTAAAACTTCTTCATCGTCAGACGGCATCACAATCCAATCACGACCTCTATAATTCACTAAAGTACCTGGCTTATGTTCTTTATTCATTTTCTATAACTTTTCTGAAAATATCTTTTCGGTTAGCAATGGCTTCGTCTAAGTTTTGGTCGTATCGCCAAACTATTACGTCGTAACCTGCATCGGCTAATAATCCTCGTTGTTTTCTGTCTTTTTCTTTAACTTCTTCTTTATCATGCACCGAACCGTCCACAAAAACAAAGGTTTGTGTTCCTACATCTACATTATCATAAACAAAATCTGCAGATATGTAATATTCTTTTAGATTGTATTGTGCTTTATCAGGCAATGCTAATCCTTTGTTGTATAAATACTGAATGAATTTTAATTCGGTTGTTGAATTTTTATCGTAAGCTGCTTTTAAAAATTCAAACTGCTTATGGTAATTTTGTTGCTCGTTTTTACTTATTTCCACCGAAGCATCCATTAATAACTCTAATGGTTTTTTAATTAAAGTTCGATCAATTATTTCATGGTGTCTTTGATTGTAATAAGATAATAAGTCATCATAAGAAGCACGTAAAGCTTCAGGTTTATCATCTTCTCTTGTCTCAGGATTGTAATAGCATGTTTTATATGCTTCAGCAAATACCTTTTTTAATTTGTCTGGATTTTTAGTCAGTTCAGAAAGAACCCCTAAACTACTTTCCGCTGCTTCAAATAATAATATATTGGCATGTTCACCAGAGCCCATATTCCAAGCCCCTAGTTCACTTTCTTCAATTTGAAATTCTTTTTCTATTGCTCTTTTAATGGCATATGTAAGTGTAATAACTCCATCCTCATCCAAACCTAGTGTTTTTACAGGTTGAATGTATAACACATCTGCAATGTCTGTTGCATAAACATGCACTCTTTTGATTGGATCTTTTTCTGGTTCCTTTTCTTCTTCCGAAGGGTTCTTCCAAAAACCTGTATTTAATCCGATGTTGTATCCGTTTTCATCACCTGGTTTTGAACGTCTCCATTTACGGTTTAATTGCAATAGCCTTGCTGATGGACCGTATCTCAATTCTAATAATAAGTCTCCATCATATGAAAGTTGGCATTTTTGTGTATTTCTAATTCCACCAGAGAAAGAAAAGTATTGTTCAATATCATATCCTGAAGAGGCACGTTCTTCTTCTTGAGAAGAAATTCGTTCCATTAATTTTGTTTGACTTTCGGATAGTTCTAAAATGTTTGATTTCATTTCAACCCTTTCATCCGTATTCAATTCTAAATTAGTAATTGGGTCATTGTTTATGCTTACGCCTTCCTGGTCTAAAAAGACATAACCCGTTGTTTTACTAATTTTTAATTTGTGTAAAACATTTTCAGTATCATTCAACATCATTCTATTCACACGGTACTTGTTACCCATGTGATAAATAAGATTGTTAGGACCAAATTCTTTTAAAGCAATGAAACGAGGTCGTGAGATAAACTCTCCTTTGTCTCGATTTCCAATAAATGTTCTTACTGGTAATCTAGTAAAGTTATACCCTGGTAAAAATCCTTCAGCAGCTAAATATCTGAAAATATAAAACTCTGATTGTGATGAGTAATTAGCAGTATCATTGAGTAATAACTCTCTTTGTCTTTGTGCTAAAAAGTGGTCTCTGTTGGCATTCTTTTTTACTTGTCCACCCGACTTAATCGAGGGGTCGTCCATCGCAATTCGAGCTTTTTCAATAAGTCGATTGGCATTTCGATATAATTCTCTCCAACGTTTAAAACTATTGTCTAAGTGTTCAAAATATTTAATTGCTTGAATTTCTAATTTCTTTTCTGAATACCAAGTGCTCTGTTCTAATTCTGGTAATATGTTGACTAATGTTTTTTTGAATTGTGCTATCCAGATATGTTTTTTCTCTTGAATCTGATTTAAGATATACGTTTTAATTTCTTCCTTAACAGGTAATTCGTGAGTTTGCTCTAAATTTAATATTTCAGCTACTGAGGTTTTAACTTGTGTTAATCCTAGTTCCATAAAAATATAGGCATTCAAATGTGACTCAATTAATTCTTGATTGGACAGATCTAATTTTGGGGCTGCTACGACACCTGCTACCATTTCTGAAGCGTTTTGGAAGTAATTTCTATCGTGAGGAGAACTGTTAGAACAGTAAGTCATCACTAAAGCTGTTTGTCCGCTACGACCCGCACGACCACTACGTTGTGCATAATTAGCTGGACCTGGTGGGACGTTTCTCATGTGCACCACATTCATGCTACTGATATCAATTCCTAACTCCATAGTTGGAGAACAAAATAAGGCTGATATTTTACCAGCTCTAAAATCAATTTCGCGTTGTTGTCTTTCTGCGGAAGGTAATTGTCCAGTATGTTCGGCACCGTATATATTCTTATTCAAACTAGAATAATTTACTTTATAATAGTTTTGAAAATATTTGTTAGGAGCTATTTCTATTTCTTCAATTGCATTAATACGAACCTTGTCTATCTCAACAGTTTTTTCATCTCCTAATTTCCAAACCACTTGATCTAATCTAAGTCGATATCCTTGGACTGTTCCTCTGCTGCCTTTAATTTCAATATTGTGTAGTATTTGCGCCGATTTCATGATTTCATAAATCTGCACCATATAATCAGATAGTTCGTCACCTCTAAAAGGCAATTCACCCATATGCTTAATAAATTGTCTTTTGAAATATTTCCCCAACGCACTTAAATGACCACATCCAGCAACTTCAATACCATAAGGTGTTTTTCCAACTCCCCTTGGAATTAAGGTGACAGGAGCTTCAATTTTTTCGTTTTCATCTAAACACCAATTACTATCAGTTTTTAGTCGGTCTTTTATTTCATTGGCTAATTCTGCTCTTTTAGTATCTTCTAATTTTCGATGATCTAAAGCATATGAGGTTCTAAAATATGTTATTATTTGGTTTAGTATATCTAACCTTTCTTCAAATGAAAGATTATTCAGTAATAATATATTCTGCCATTCATCATCATCACGGGCTAATTGATCAATTGTTTTATAATCAATTTTTAATAAAGCACATTGTTCCAGATTGGGTGTATTATATCTCCAACCTCTTCTTAAATCGTATATAATTCTTGTAAATAAATACTCTTCGAGCATTTCCTTATTTTTTTCATCTGGATATTTTGGATTATCAGCAGGCCTTCTCGCATATTCCAATTCTTTCAGATTTAGCATTATTGCTGCTCGATTTGCTATGTTACTAGCATTTAGTCCTTCTGGAGTTTCTTTTAATGCATAATATATAGCAGATCTTAGTTGAACTGTAGAAATGAAGTCATTGAAGTGACCTGATTGCAATGATGCATCTTGTCTGTTATCCGTAAAGCTTAAAAGTTTTTGTAGACTTGCGTCTAATCCTTGTTCATTTAATGCTTTGATTGTACTTAATGCCGTAATAGTTGTAGCTGTACTACGTCCTTCATTACCTAATCGCATTAATTTTGTAAACTCATGTATTTTTGAATCGAAAATGACACCAGATGTCGGGTCTAGCAATAGATGACATGGTATAAACCAAGCAAGTTGTTTGGATTTATCTTCATTTTCAGTAAAATTACCTTTTTTATCTATCCAAATTTGTTGAGGAATCTTGGTTTCGTAAAAATTATCAAGTTTAGTTTCATCAGATTTTGTTTTCCATGTTTCTGGTAAGTCTATAATTTTATCGTCGCTCCATATATCACTGCCATTATCAAATAGTATGTAACCGTCAGGAAAATCAAGCCATCCTAACTCTCTTTTTTTCGTTCCTAATTCTTTATTCCCTTTTAATGATTGTTTTGATATTTTTTGGGGTAAATCACTTGGTAATCTTGGTAATAATTTGCCAGAATCGTACTCTTTTTTTACACAAATAAATTCATGACCGGAATAACGACTGAAAAGAACAGGGTAGACATGTAACTCTTCATTAGTCTTTTCATCCCTTATATAAAGAGTATTATCTAGTGTTATCTCTCTATTTGCAGGATTGTCTAATGTTACAGAAACGTTTCCTGTTTGTGCAATAAATTGATGGAATTTAAAAGGAAGATAGCTTTTTCTATTTTCCATTTTGGAGGCTTCTTCATTTAAAGCTTCAGTCCATTGTAAGAATTGAACCAATTTATCTTTGCATAACGATAGATCATAACCACTATCCTCTGATAGTTTGCTAGCAATATCTTGAAGAGTAAGAGGTTTGGCCCTTTGAACGTAACCGTCATCTAAAACATTTAAAGCAATTCTATTTTCTAACCAAACTGCTATTGGACTAGAAATAAATTTTTCCGGTTTATCATTAAAATCTATATCTTCTCTTAGTGCCTTTTTTAATTCACCTAAATTTATAAACTTGGAATTGGTTGTGTTTTCTAAATATTCACCAATAATTTGTGATGTGTCAAAGTTTTTATCAAAAATCTGTTTTCCAACATTTGCAATTGTTTGTTTCTGCTCCAATATGGTTCCTCCACTAGCCATTGTGGCAGAAGTACCAACACAAATAATTTCATTTTGGGTTGAAGCATGAATTCTTCTATTTAACAATGATACATCTGCACCTTGTCTTCCCCTATACGTATGTAATTCATCATAAACTAAATACTTTAGGTTTTTAAATATTGATGCACGCATTGAGTTTTCTGATGCACGTGTCATCATAAGCTCCAGCATCATGTAATTTGTCAGTAAAATGTCGGGTGGTGTTTCTCTAATATTAATCCTATCATTTCCTGCTTCCTGTCCTGTATATTTTGCAAAAGTTAATGGAAATTCATTACCTGTATGCTTTAAATAATTGGCAGCATATTTCTCGATTTCTTGCTCTTGAGAATTAATTAAAGCATTCATTGGATAGACTAATATTGCCTTTATTCCTGCGGTATATTCATTTTTTAATAAATCACTAAAAATAGTTGCTAGAAAAGTTAATGACTTTCCAGAACCTGTCCCCGAAGTCACAATAAAACTTTTTCCTTCAACACCCTTTTTTATAGCTTCAACTTGATGTTTATATAAATCATATCCTCTGAAAACATCATTTAATCTGTGGTCGATGATATTATGTTTTACTAATTCACTAATTGAAGTTCCTTTTTCAAAGGTTGGATTGAATTGAATAAGCGGCTCTGGCCATAATTTACCTCCCGATAATTCTTTATTAACTACGTTCTTAATTCTTTGATCTTTGATGAGAAGGAAACTTTCGATATATGATTTATAGTCACTTATAATTTGATTATGTACTTTGAAAATATTCATAAAAAGATAGAATTGTTTAAATAATTTAATATTTACTTTGACTTAGTTATCAAAAAGACACTTTGTAAATCTAAATGTTTTTAACCTGATAACCTATTCAAAAAATGAACATGTTTCCTACATTATTTAGAACTTTAATAATTTCAATTTAGGAAGTTCAAAAATAGAATTTGTGATTGGTTTTACATTACGGTTTTCCGCATTTAGGTGTATTTAGAAGGGAATATACAATTTGATTCTTCATAGCAATTGATTCTCTTTGGTCTCGTTTGGTTGCAAAAACGTAAATTAACACTGATTTTTCTTCACTTCCAATACCCACTTTTAGTGATATTGAATTAATGATGTGTAAATAGATTTAAAAGTTCCAATAAATTTAATGTGCTGATCATTTGCGTTTTACGAATTATGAAAACTTTTTTATCTAAACTCTATGTATTTATGGTTTAGTATTTTGCATTGATCGTATTACCGGGGAAATCAACCGATGTTATTTATATCGTTTTAATGTTGCCTCCAGCATTTGAATCATTTTGATTTTGAGACTTTCCGGCTCCAAAACTTTTACCTCCTGACCCATGGAAAGTAATTCCATTATGAAATCATAGGTTGGACTCAAGAATAGTTCCATAATACACTCTTTTTCGTTTTCCGAAACGATTTTTTGAGAATGGTGTAATGGAAGTGATTTTATGTAATCGGCCTGACCGTGTGAAAGCCAAAGCTTAATTTTTTCGGGTTTTGTCCCGTCAGAGACGATGCCAAAAGAATATTTGAATTTTTCTGTTGGTTCGAAATTTTGTGGAGCTTCAAATTTTTTCCTGCTTATATCTACATTAGACATGCGGTCTAGGCCAAATGTTTTGAAAACACCCTCTTTTGTTTCTTGAGCTATTAAATACCAACGGTTTCGAGCTTCCTTTAAAGCTATAGGATAAACAGTACGTGTTTTCTTTTCATTATTCGCTTTCCAAAATTTCTCATGCGTAAATTGTATCTCCAATTTATTTTTTATTGCATGTAATAAAGCATGCATGTTTTCGGCTCCAATCGCTTTCCTCTTTTCAATAATTATATGATTGGAAACAGAGTCCGAAATACTTAAAGCATTGAATATCTGAAAGGATTCGATAATTCTATCCGTTTTAACCTCATCGGCATCAGACACTATTTCATATCTATTTTGAGAACGTTTATATTCAATTTCGATTTTATAAATTTCCCGTATTTCAATTATATCACGGTCATACGTACGCTTTGAGATTGCATAATTTTCCTCTTCATCTATTGAATGTTTTACTAAATAGTTTTGCAGCTCTTTAAAAGAGCAAGGATTGGATCGTAACTTATTGATAATTAAATGATGTCGTTTGATGAACTGTTTTTTGGACATTGGTTGTGGTTTTTAAAGAAATGAAATGATTTTGTGAAGCGATATTTTGATTTATTCAAATGTTTTTCTGCCAAAATTTACAATGTCTTTGCCTTTTTTACATAACTAGTTCGAGACCTTATACTGGTAAAAGGGTACTTGTTTTAGGAATTTCAGACAATAATTTGAATTTTTTATCTTAATAATCTCGGTACCATTATTGGTTTAATTCCTATTTAAATGGAACAACTTCGCACGAATAGAATGGCATCGGATTTTTTTTCAGATTGCCATTTTTTAAATTCATTTTTTATAAAAGTACTATTTAATAGCAAAGTTCCTTAAAAAACGATTTTGTTTCCTCTTCAAAAACAGCAACTGGAATTTGATGTGCTAAGTCCTTTTTTATTGCGATGGTATAATCTGTTTTAGCAGCAATATTTTGTGCAAAAAAAGTCAAATTGTCTTTCGCCTTGATAACGGTATCCTGACCGCCTAAAACAATTCGCATAAATAAAGATTGATTCATAGCTATGTTTACAGGAACTA
The DNA here is from genome assembly GCF_900111075.1 of Flavobacterium frigoris. Lineage (GTDB taxonomy): Bacteria > Bacteroidota > Bacteroidia > Flavobacteriales > Flavobacteriaceae > Flavobacterium > Flavobacterium frigoris. The sequence goes on along the minus strand of NZ_FOFZ01000003.1, from coordinate 365,029 downwards.
TTTGTTCAATAGTACCTATATACGGCAATGCCGGGTTGTATAACAAAGCACCAACACCTAAATTGTTGGCTAAATGATAGCCTGCAAAACCGCCCATGCTGCTGCCTATTATTACATTGATATTTTGCGTTTGATACGTATCGAATAAATGCTGAATCATATTTGGATTGGATTTATAATCTAAGTAGGGTGCAATAACAGCACCGTACTTTTCCAGAATTGTTCTTTTTTCGGGACTTAATTTACTCTCAAGTCCGTGTAGGAATAGGATGTTCATAATAATTTTATCTAAAGTTAAAGATTAGACTTAAAAACTAATCTTTGTTGTTGTCCTCGTTTATGTTTTTTTTATACTAATTTATCTTATTTCCTTCGCAGCAGGTAAAAGCTATTTATATATCTTCAAGAATATCTGTTGCATTTACGATCTTGTTTTTCAAAATATCTGATAATTCATAATATGCTCTAAAAGAGTTGTTTTTTTGTGGCTTTGGACTGTGTTCAAGTTGAATGTTATTAGTTTTTGATAAAATAAAAAACTGCTTTTCTTCGTCTGGTTTTTTATTATCATTCCAGATTTTGTTATCCCACATATATTGAAAATATTCTTGGATTCTTTCTTTTATATTTTCATCGTAACTATCAGACTCCATCAAATCATCATAGTTATTACATGGGTTAAATATTATAATATCTTCTATTTTGTATAATTTTTTCATTTCACCGCCACCACTTTCTCTAAAAGTGATATATAGTGGTTTTTGCTTTATTACATATTTTCCCTTATTGGGACATTCATATATAAAAAATTTATCAATTGCCTCTTTAGACCATTTTGCTGAAGGAATGGAATAGACTTCTTTTTCGTAAAATTTCATGGTTCCGTTTATATTAATTAAAAAATTAAAGTAATCATTGATTAGTTCATCTTCATTTTTATTGTGATAAAGCATTGAAAAAATTTCATCCCAAGCCATTGATATAGTATCACTGTTATTTGAAATACTATCGTATTTAGTTAACACGATTTTGAGAATGTCCTTTTTATTAATTTTTGATAATTCATTAAAAAAATTATTATCTAAGTAATTATCTAATTGTTTTTTAGCGCCAAGAAAATTGATGTTTTTATTAATACTTTTTGCTTCAATGATAATTGCTTTCAATAAAATATTTTTATGATAAAAACGGATTAAAATATCAATTCTATATTTGTTTATGCTTTTCGAAATGAGTTCACAATTGACGATTACCCTATCATATCTACTTAAATCGATTGAAACTGCTTTTTTAATTTTTGGCAGTTGTAGAAACATCTTTAAGGCTATTTCTGATTTAGAAAGAACAATACCTAAACCTTTTGTTTGTTTTGTTTCATCATTTCCTTCTATTACGTTAAAATAACTTGAATTTAGTTGATTATACAATCTAAATGTTACTTTGGGTTTATTTTCAATTGTCATATTCTCTATTTATCTTAAATACAATTTTTTTCTTTTTTTTATGGAAAACCAATTTGATATAAACTGTATGTGTGTTTGTAAAAATACATGAATTCAAATCATTTTTTAATCAATTAGGTCGTCTAATTTTAACAAGCGTAGCATTTAAAGTCCCAATATACTCAACGAAGCATTGTAGTATAAATCAAAATCTTCATGCCTTCCTTCGTATTTCAAATTTGGATAAAAACCGAAATCACCAAAATGCTCATTCATAATAATTCCTTGCATTGATGTCCTTATTGGTACTGCTGATTTAACCGCTTTAATCCAGGCATTTATATTAGTTTGTGACATATTTCTACCTTGTACCCTATGAAGTGTATAATACTTTTTAAGTATGGATATATGCGCAAGCATTTGATTTAAAACACTACTATATCTACCATATAAAGAATTGTATATTGAAACAAATTGAGCGATGTCCTCTGGATTATAACTGGAAAGCTTGAGAGCTCCAGTTTGTATTTTTAGCATATCTGTTTCTCGTTCTTTATCATAGTAGACTGTCCCATATTTACTTAAATCTCTCTTGGTTTGTTGTGCCTCTACTACTAATTTTTTTTGTAATTCTATGTTTTGTACTATTTCCGTGTTTCCAGAAAAGTACTTTATTCCCGTAACAACATTTGTGAATATTTCAGATCCTATATTTTTTGTTTTAGTCGCTTTTGGATTTAATAATGCTACTTCTATAAGTTCGTTATTGGCATGACCTTCTGATTCGAGTAAAACGGCATATTTTGATTCGGAAATAGTAAAAGTTCCAATAAGTTCAGATTCTTGTATAATTGCAGTATCGACCCGTAGTAAACGTTTTGCCATAACAGTTTTATTGCTTGGCACTCGAATCGTTTCGAATTGTTGTGTAGCAGCTAATTGTTTTTCAAATTCCTGATATCTGATGACACGTAAGTCTTTATAAGGTTCTTCCAGCTTTTTTATTGATTTACAATAAAAAAGACATCTTTCAAGTGGAGTTTCATAATCCGGGGTATCAAATAAAGTCCTTGTTTTTTGAGGTTTCTTACCATTAGGGGAAAGTATAATGAGCTCATTGTTGGTTCTGCCATAGCGATCGTGATAGTAAATTTTATTTTTCAGTATTAAATGCTGTGCTTCATCAATCAGCGGTTTTGTTGTTTCATATTTCTCTTTTGACTTACTATAAGTTTCTAGATTGTTTATAATTGTTTTAATATCAGCGTTGAATGCTTCATTGCTTTTTTTTAATTTTAACCATTGGTCATACTCTTTTTTATATCGATTCAACTCCGCAAACATCTCTTTGTAATCCCTGGTCTCCACCAATGTATCTTTGTAAATTGGAATATCGATACTTTTTTCTTCTACTATTTTAAGTGAATTTGTTAGCTTGTTGTTTATTACATCTTCAGCAGTTAAGCTCATTGATTTTTGTTGTGAATACACTGAAAAACATACTATTGTCACTACTATTGTGAATGCTTTTTTCATTTTTATATTATTTGGTTGTACTTTTTTTAATTTTATGAGCACCATTATTTTTAAAATTCTACATCGTAAATATTCGCTCTAATATATGCTAATAGGTCTTTTCTATAATCATCTTTCGATATTTCGCAATCTTTCCAAAAAGTACGGGAGTAAAAATATAAAAGCTCCAAAACATCCTCGTTTGTAGTGGCGAGAACATCGAGATATTTAACGTACCGCCAGAAACAAAAATAGTCTTCATCATAGTAATCGTCTGTTATTCCCAATATTCTTTTTTGAAAAGGGAATCCTTCCACCTCATAGCCTTTCGCTTCACAGTAGTCAATTATGATGGAGCGGACTGAACTTTCATATATCTCGGCAGTTGTAAAATCCTCTATTCCGCTAGGAACTAGTTTCCACTTCTGATACTTTTTTTCGATTTCTACTTTAATTTTATCAATTTCCATAATTCTATTCTATTTTCCAATTTACATCACCTAAATTCAAAACACCATTCATCTCTATTTCAAGCCAATCTCCAAGTTCACAACAGCATAATTTAATGCTACATCCGGAAAGACTATCTGATTCAGCATTTATTTCCACAACGTTTTTTTGATGTGCCTTCATTTTTTCATATTGCTCATCCGAGAGCTCGATACTAATTTTCTTCATAGATTGTAGTTTTTAAAGCCAGTTTAACCATTCGTTTTGGGTTAAATACGGAACATTATTTATGTCACAAATGGACATTGTATGCCCTGTTCCGCCTGTTTTTGGGTTGTCTAAGTCATCGTAAAAGAAAGCGAAGGTAGTAGGCGGAATTCCTGAATTCGTTCCAGTCACTTTAACGGTATCCCTTATGATATAAGCTGCTTTGATCGCAAACCGATCTTTTGCACCGCCAACGTATTTGTCTATAAGTGATTTCGTTTTTTTATTATTTTTCGACTGGTAAACAACTTCCGATTCCTTTACCAAATCAATTTGATCGAGTGAAATGGTTTCATAAGCATTGTTTTGCTTTTCACGATGATTGTCATACGGCGTGATTACTTGCAATCGCTCGGGTGCTAGCTGCAAAACGCCTTGTGTGAAGTAAAAATCGGCACCAGCGGCATTACCACTTCTAAAAGTAGCCAGTGGCAAATGCGTTGCTAAAAGATTCCCTAATTGAATTAATTTCTCTTTATCTAATTCTACAACATTTCGTTTTCCTTCCAAAAGGATTATTGTGTTTTTTGAATTATATTGGGTTGTAAATGCGGATAATGTCATAAGGTGTTTTTTAAATTCTATACAAAAGTAAACTGCGATAACGCCAAACAATGACGTGGTTCTTTGTTTGTGGTCATTTTTTTTCAACTATTTTAATGTCAGCTCCAATTTGGTCATTTCTCCTTGCCAAAACGGTAGCGGTAGGTTGAGAACTGATTCAAAAGACCCTTTATTTTATCGCTGCCTACAGGGTTCATAGAATGACAATAGCATTTAGGACAATCAAAATTGTTGTCTAAACAATAATCAACTAGCCATATAGCACATTCATAACCTGTTTTTTCAGTATGTACCTGTGCATCTTGCCATTCTTTTGATTGGTCATTATCAACAGCTGGAGGTGGTGATGTGTATTCCATATCTGCCAAATCGTGGTCAAAAGAAATAAAATCAGGCAATCCATTTATGGTAATCCATTGAACAAACTCCATATAGTTTCTTACAATCTCCCATTTTTTGTGTAGAAACATAGTTTGCTGTGTGTACCTATAAACATCGTGCGGATGGCGAATGTCATCCAAAAAAAGAAACCGTCCACTTTTATTATTTTTATATGATTGCATTGAAATTATTTTATTTTAGAAAAAAACTGATAATCAACCTTAATCTCCATCCAGACTTCGTCAATATTGTAGATGTCAAACCAGGTTAAATCACTATGATCGTACAAATGATGAAAAGAATAACAATGATTTCTTTTTGCCAGTAGTGAATCTCGAGGAATAAAACACATACCACCAACCGTATTTGAACAAGAGTCATTATATTCTTCTTCCAACTGTCGGCAACCCATAAAGTCATCAGATGTATTTATATAGAAAGGATTGCCGTAAACTTTCGGATCGTATTTTTTATAATGTTTGTTATTCCAATATTCCGATTCAACCTGAATATTGAAATCATTAATTTCTTTATTGGCAACCATCAATTCGCATTGTTTTTCAATTTTTCGATATTGCTTGAATACTTTTTTTTCTTCCTCTCGAAGTTTATCGTTTAGGAGCACTAATTTTTCATCAAGTTCTGTTGACCATTTGAATTGATTATCTATGGAGTCATTCCGATCATATATTGCAATTTTTTCACTTTCATTTCTTTTATTAGATTTTTTCTGAATGGCTCTAATGAAACCTATTTCAAGTTCTTTGTCTATCTTCATATTTTTTATTTATTTAATTTCCGAAACCAACTGCTTTTCTCAGTTTAGGTTCATAATTATTACTGCTATTAAAATTAAAAATGTCGGAAATGGGTAATGGTTGAGTCACTTCAATCTGATAGTTCAATTTGTTCAATAATGCGTTAGTTCTAATAAGAGTAAGAGGTTTGAATTCGTAGATAGTTGAAAGTCTTCCTTTGCGTAAAAGTGCCTTGTCGATATTTGTCACATTAGTATTAAAGGTTGCTACGATTTGGATTCCTAAACTTTCACCCATCAAACCATCCGTTAGATTAAGTAACATAGAGAGATTTGAATTTCGTACCTCATCGCGAGAGGTAATCAATTCTTCGGCATCTTCAATCACAATAACCGCATTTCTATTTTGTAGTAAAAAGGGTGTCATTGCCACATTGTCAAGTTCTCCTGCCATTTTTGTGGAAAGGAATATTACTTTTTTGTGAAGATGATGTATTAAATATCTGATATAAGTAGTTTTTCCTGTTCCGGGATGTCCATGAAAAAGATACAGTCCGTTTGTATTTGACTTGTTTATGTTTTTTACTATTGCTTTATGAATAGTAAAAAAGTCTTCATTGTAATGCAGACTAAAATCGATTTTTGGTTTTTTGATTGCAATTTCTTGAGTTTCCAGCCCTGATTTCGTCATTGTAATTAAGCTAATTTCAGTCGTTTTTTTTCGTTTAATTTTGTATTTCTTTACCTGTTCGAAAATGCCAAGTGCTTCGTTTTTATTTTGTTCCGTAAAATAAAGCATCATACTTTCATTTGAAACATTTATCAAAACACCGGATTCCAGAAAAAAATTATGAATATTTAGTGTGGCCAATTGCGTTACTGCATCGAATTCTTGTCGTGCGATTTGATGTATTATCTTTCCAAATATGCCTATTGCTGCATCAGATCTAAGCTTTTTATCGTCGATTTTATCTACAACATAAATATTTGGAATTTGACCAAAATAGCTATAAAACAGTTTTGAAGTGATTACCATAAGACCTCCGTTCATGAAGGTATCTACTGAGCCATATGTGGGTTTTTCGAATGTTTTTTTGCTGATTGAGTGAGTTGTTCTGTCCATATTACTAATTTTTAATATGCAAAACTATTGTTCCATAGCGACAAGCCATGACGTCTACTAAAAATATCTCCGCTATTTGTTGTTAGGATTTTTATTTATTTCATCCATGTACAATTGCAAATCATATAAACAAATCAATTCTCCATCGTTATTTGCTGTTTGTGCCAGTTGGACAAAACTACTATTTTGTGATAATGAATCTTGTGTCATTTGGTTTTGTAAAATTATGCAAATGACTTGGGAAAGTGTATTTGTATTACAAAGTAAAATGTAGTTTTTGAGATAAATTTGGATTTCAAACTTATGCGTTTCGTGGTCATGATCTAATGCTGTAAAATTCAGATTTTTTGCTTTTAAAGTGTTCTCGCGAATTATGTATGGTTTTTCCAGTTCTTCAATAACTTTATTGATTTGCTCAGTTGGCATCAGGAACGCCGTGAATTTCCAGGTTCTCAGTCTTGGTGCATTGTCGATTAAAAGAGTGACTTGTTGGAAATAGTTGGAATTTCCATTGGCTGTAACAATGAATTCTGTTTTGCTATATTCTTTTTTTGGAAAGACAATTATAAAATCTATTTCCCTGCAGTAGTAGCTGAGATTTTTGCATAACCAAAATAGAATTTCCTTTTGTTTTTCAGGAGATTCATTGCAACTATTTTTGATTCTTTGATTGTTGTCTTGGAACCAGTTCCAGAAGGTGTTGATTTTTTTCATTGTGTGAAAAGGTTATTTGGTTACTCGTTGAGGGTTTAAAGTTTGTTTGTTGCTGTCGCTCGAGATGAAAGAGAGGTGGGTTGCTATTATCGTTTGTCTTTGTCCGTTTTGTCAAAAGCGATTAAGTTGAGCATGTTTCTCAAGCGAGATCTGACTCGATTGCCGTAGGCGGTTTCTATTTCGGATGCGGAGAGGTTTGTGGTGATATGGGTGTAGATTTTCTTAGATATAAAAATGTCGTACCTGGAGAGAATAATCTCTGCCATGACATTGCATTCATTTCCAAAGTATTTGAGGTTCTTTTCGGTGCCTAAATCATCGAAACAGTAGTTTTTATGTTCGGCATGGGTGTTGTGTCCATGGCTGTAGCGCTGAATTACTTCATATCCATCTTTAATGAACTCAAAACTAATGTCCCGGCAGGTTTTCATGAAGAACTTTTTATTTGGTTGAGGTACATAGCGCATTAAAGCCATCAAAGAAGTTTTACCGCAGCCTACTGGTCCAGAAAGCAGAATTCCTTTGCTGAGGTCGATTTCAAACTTAGCTGCAGTACATTCATCATCCAGAAAATAGCAAATCAGTTTTGTGATGTTTGTCGTGTCTTGTTCTAGGAATTGAAATTTGTCTCCAAAGTCCTTTTTGCCTTTTTTTTCTAACCAAGCAATAATTTCTGGATAATTGTATTTTGATGTCATAGTGGGGGTGAGAAGTTAGAGATTGGAAGTGAGAGATGTCTTTCGAATCTTAGAGAACCTGAAACAAGTTCAGGTTAAAGTGGTTCAGCGTAGTTTTTCTCGGTTTCTGCATGGAGATTATAGGCTCTCGTTTGCTCTTTTACTGGGATGTTTTGTGGCATTTTTGCATTGAATTTATTAGTGTTCATCATCCAATTTCGTGCAGCTGCTTTCCAATCTTTCATTTTTGTTTTCCCACCAATGAGCCATCCGTTGCTGGAGTAATAATTAAAAAATCGCTCTGCTTCAAACTCGGAATATTCTTGAAACTTGAAATACTCTTTGGTTAATTCCAATGTTGGGTTCTGCGCTTCGTTCGAAGTGATAGTTTTAGCCTTTTCTTTTTTGGCGGAACTTTTTTGCCGACCATTTTCTGTTTTATTTTTTTTGGAGTCAGCGAATGCGAAAGGCATTTCATTTCTCTTATTTTTTTCTGGATTTTCTAAAATTAAATTATCATCTAAAATTTCAAACTCGGGTGTTCTCTCTCTATTGTTTATATTGTTTTTATATGTTTTTTTATTCTCTATATAGAGCTGACCATTAACCTGTTCAGTTGCCTGACCAATAGGCTGTTCATTTTTTGAACTAGTACGGTCATTTTTTGAACGGGTTGATTCATTTTTTGAACAGGTCAGGGCATTATCATCGGATTTTGCTTTGTATCCCTCTGAGAAATTGTGGACTGTAATAGAAGTACCGGAATACGGATTGAAAGAGGGGTTGTAATCCAAATAACCCAATCGTTGTAAGTCTTTGATGCATTTATGATAGGTGGCATTAGAAGCAATTTTACTTCCTTTCATCATTTCGTCTCGAGTGATAGTTATTGGATTCTTGAACCGGTTCACATTCCAACATTGAAAAATAGTAATGTATAAACTGATGTGCGTTGGATTAAGTGTGTTTTCAAGCGCTATTCGATTAAAGAAACCTGTAAGGTGTTTGATGTAGTTCATAACTTGGATCTTGTATTTGTTTTTTTTGAAATTTCAATGGTTAATTGATTTCGAGCAATTTTTGGATATCGTTATAATTGTAATAAATAATACTTCCAATTTTGGTGTAGTTTAATGTTCCGTTGACGCGTAGGTTTTGTAGTGTGCCAGGGGAGATCTTGAGTAGTTTTTTAACTTCGGAAGATTTGAGCCATTTTTTGGGTTCCGGATTGTGATTGATGATTTCTTTAATTTCCGCTATAAGGTTGTTTTTGAATTCTACTAAATCACCTTTAGTAATAAGCTGATGGCTAAATAGGGTAGGGTTCTCTGTTGTCATACTGTTGTATTTTAATACGTTATGATGCAAAAGAAGTGAAGTTGAAATAAAAAAACACCCAAGTTGGGTGTACCTTGGGTGTTTTTTTTAATCAAAAGATAGTAAAGGCTATTATTTATATTCTTGCTCAGCGAAGCGTTTGTTGAGGTTTTCGCGTAAAACATCTAAGAATTTAGTTTTGTTTATTTTACGATTTTTAATTTCATTACTGGCTCTGTAAATGTCACCTAGTTCGATATCGAATAATTTTTCAAAGGTTTTTGCGATTTCTGCAATATCTGCTTTCCCATTATTGAATACTTTTTGGGTATGCAAGGCATAAATCAATTCGATAAGCGCTGTTTTACTCTCAGTCCATTTTATAGTTTTTACTTCTAGCGTGGGTAATATCATTACTGGTATATTCTCGTTTAAGTTTCTGAGCTTATTGTCTAGATGTCTCATAAAAAGTTCATTAGCCATAATCATCGCAACCTTAAAGTCATGCGTGGTGGAAAAACGGTCGTCTAATTCATAATGAAATGTTTCAAGATTAAAATCAATTTCGGCATTATATCTAATAAATAATTTGTTATCGAGGAAGTTACTTCCCAGACGGTAATAGTTGTAAAACTCAGTGTTATCAATAAAATAACAATTCAATTTAAACAATTCATTGTCGTAATACTCTCTTTGCGTTTTTTTTCCACCTAAAGGTTTTGATGCTTCCAGTTTTCTGATTTTTTTGAAATAAATCATTTTTGAGGTAAATTTTGGTTTTATGTTTTTGAAAAACATAATTTCATCCTCAGTACTTTTAAATTGTTGATCCAGAACCTGATTTTTAAGAATTCTCAACTGTTTAACAATGGATTCTATTGACTTGTCACACATGACAATTGGATTGTCGTAATCAAATGATATGGTTTGCAGTTCGTCCTCAAGTTCACAGAGTACTTTGCGACTGAATTTTATCATAAAAAAATTTGGATTTGGCGTATTATTATTAGTTTTTAGTAATAAAAAGTGCCAAATTAGTTCAATAGTTTAATTAATGCTAAAGAATATGCATAAATCCGAATATCTTTTTTAGTTTCATAATTTCAATTCTTAAATTATTGTTTGTTGCTGTTTTTGTTTAGCTGCGATCAGATTAAGTTTATCTCGTAGCAATTTCATGTCTTCGCCTATTTTTTTGTCTGAAACTTTTGCATAATGCTGGGTAGTGCGTACGTTTTTGCGTATTAGTATTTTACTTACGCTCTCTATTGGAGCTCCATTTGTGAGTCTAATTGTATTTGAAAAAGTGTGCCGGACAATATGGAAGTGGAGTTCTTTTTTAATTTCACAATGGACTGTCATTTCTTTTAAACACGCATTCATTTTTTGATTGCTTTGTGGGATATGAAAAGCAAGATGGTGTCTTTATTTATGGGATTTTTTTTTTGACAATGTGGGAAACCGTAAAGAATCTATATTGTAGTGGTTTACTTTTACTCGATAGAAATGCATCAATATCACTAAAAGTGGGTATTGTGGGTATAGGTTGGAAATCGTCTATTTACGAGCTAGGATAAATAGCAAAGATTGATTTGAAACTTTAAAAAAAGTATAGGATGTTGATGGTATTTATTAGTTAGCCGTCATTGTACAGCAACGTACTGAAAAACAACAACTTTAAATGTAAAAATATAATTTAACCCCAAAAAAAAATACCTATGAAAAAGACTATTTTAATTTTCTTCTTAACATTTAATTTAATTTCTTGTGCTAAACCAACCAAAAATGAATCTATAACAAATGAAACTGAAATTATAAAAAGTAATGTAACACAGGGAAATAATGAAATTACTATTAAATATTCAACTCCTATTAAAGGTTATAATGTAAGTGTAAAATGGCTAATTAGAGGAAAGCTTGAAGTACACGGTTCAGAAAATTTTAGTGGTCCAGCAATGCTGACTTTTGAAAACCTAGAAACTAAAGAAATATCTTGGGTTTTACATCCTGAATTCACAATAGATATTGATAAAGAAAATCTAAAATACTTTACTGTTAAAGATGGTGAATTTGTAAAAACCCAAAGTTTTACACAAATTTCAAAATATATAAAACCAAAATTTGATAAAGTTGGCACTTCCAAAGAAGAAGAAGGATTTGGATACACATACATTCCTTTCTTCTTTCAAGATGTCGATTTTGATGGTAAAGACGAACTTATTCTGACATATGCAAGAACATATGAAAAAGGTGGTTCACAAAATAAAATATTCAAAAGTCCTGATTATGATAGTTTAGAATTTAGCGAAATGACTAATGAACCATTTAATAATTTTTCAGGATTTTACTATGGTAATCCAAGTGCCGACGCATATAGCTATACAACTATAGATTATAAAAATAAAACAATAACTCAACACGGTGCGTCAGGTGCAGGAGGTAACGGAGAGAGTATTTATGAGTTTAAAAAATCAGAATATGAAGATGAGTATCAATTATTCAAAAAAACTGATATAAACAATTACGAAAATAGGGAAGTAAAAGAAACTACAATATCAAAATATGATTCTTATGGAAAAGAAATCATAAAAGTAGATAAAGCAAAAACAACGAACGGCTAACCGCCATTTTGAGCTAGCTGGAATTTATTGGAATTACCGTTTCGCATCAAGTTTTCTTTAAGCCGAAAATTGAGCGTTTACGAATTCCCAGCCATTTCAAAGTGGTAAAATGTTAGCCGTCAGTTTACCGCACCGCAAAGAAATAAAGAACTTAATAAAAATAATTTTAAAAAAAATATATTATGGCATTATACAATATTACAGCAAAAAAGACAGGAACTTGGGGAAGTGTTCATTTTGAAAAAGGAATGAGCGTTGAAGTTGTTTTACAAGGAGCAACTTCTTCTTCAGATTCAATAAAAAAAGTCAAAGAAGCTTTTTTAAATAAATACAGTTTAGATATTGAACATCTTCATTCATCTACTTATTTAGATTTTGAAAAAATAAACTAAAAAATATGAATGATAAATTAAAAAAACTCTATTCTGAAAAATGGGAAAATTTAAGTATTAACTTAAACGAAGTATTAGAAAATCCTGAATTAAAAACTAAACCGACAAATCCATTATTAATTTCACTTGAGAACAATAATTACGAAAATGCGGACATCAAACTTATCATTTTTGGTCAAGAAACAAACGATTGGGAAAAAGATTTCAATGGTAAAATTGATAGCCTTTTACCTGTTTACAAAAGATTTTTTAATGATGGTTACGCATTAAAAACTTACGGTGGACAATTTTGGAATGGCGTAAAAAGATTTTTAGAATTATTACAAAAAAAATATCCAAACAAAACGATTGGAATAGTATGGAATAACGTCATCAAAATTGGTTGTTCAGGTAGAAATAAAAATATGCCGCCACAATACATTTATAAAACAGAAAGAAAACATTTCGATGTTATAAAAGACGAACTTAACATACTAAAACCAAACGTAATTTTATTTATGTCAGGTCCAAATTATGATTATGTAATTGAAGATAATTTTGGCAAATTCAATTCTGCAAATATAGGAACTGAATTTTCAAAAAGACAGTTATCAAAATTAAATATAGGTTTTGGCGAAAATGTATTTAGAACATATCATCCAACATATTTGTGGAGGACAAAACGGTTGAATGAATATTATGAAAAAATTATAAATGAAATAAAAATATAAATAAAAAACCGAACGGCTAACAGTGGTATCAAGAAAAGGCGAGAAATGTGCTAAATTCACGTTTGTCTTTCGTAAGAAAAATTATCTTAGTGGAAAATATACGGTCACGAAGTTCGCCACTTCTTTTAGCTGCGAACCGAAAGTTGATGAACATAACAGAAAAAATGGTTATTACTGATGTATTCAAAAAGCTACCCTTTAATCATATGTGACAATTCAATGAAAATTTCTTCAGAATAAAATATTTGCTTAATCGATATTTTCAATTATTAAAGCAATAAATAAACGTCATAGTGGAACTGCTAAGGTTTAATTGATGTTTAATAAACCAACAATGAAGACTTGTTTGTACGGAAGTGATGACACTACAATTACTATCGTGATTGGATTTTGTAAGATTCAAGAGGCTTTTTAGCCTCTTTTTTGTGCTTTAGGAAAATTTATAGTGTTGGATTCGCGAATCCAACACTATGTTATTTGTTTTTAATATTTTACATCCAATGTCGATTTTTTAGACCTACTCACTATTCTAAGCTCATTAAATGCTAAATTCGACTAGTGAAAATTCAATTAGCCTTTTTGATGATTTTATCATTGTTGCTGCTTAACATTTTGTTTCTCAAAATCATCATGTCCTCACTAACTTTTTTATCCAACACCTTTGCATAATGTTGGGTGGTTCTTAAGTTTTTGTGTCCAAGCATTTTGCTCACGCTTTCTATAGGAACCCCGTTAGTGAGTGTTACTGTGGTTGCAAATGTATGTCGTGCAATGTGAAAAGTAAGTTCTTTTTCGATTTCACAAATGCCTGCGATCTCTTTTAAATAGGCATTCATTTTCTGGTTGCTCAAAATGGGTAATAATTTATTTTGATTGCAGCATTCCGGATGATCCTCGTATTTATCAATAATCATTTGAGTAATTGGAAGAATTGGAATCTTCGAAGCGGTTTCTGTTTTCTGGCGGTGGGTGAATATCCACTTTTCTCCATCAATACCGAGACTTATGTGGGACTTTGTTAAGTTTTTGACATCAATGTATGCCAGGCCGGTAAAGCAGCTAAATAGGAAGATATCGCGTACTAATGAGAGTCTATCTGTTTTGAAATCTTTGTTGATGATATTCTCAATCTCTTCCTCGGATAAATACACCCGTTCCACTTCTCTGATTTTGGCTTTGTAGTTGCTGAAAGGGTTTCTGTCAATCCAATTGTTGGCCAAACAAATCTTTATGATTTTACTGAAGTTCTTGATGTACTTCACCGCGGTGTTGTTGGCGCAATTCCTAACGCTTCGTAAGTAAAATTCATAGTCGGTAATAAAAGCATGATTGATTTTATCAATCTCGATATCGGATATTTTGTATTTCCATTCCAGAAAATCGATCGTGTGTTTTAACGAGGTCTTATAACGCTCCAATGTACCTGGTGCATATTCTTTACCTACCAATTCTTTGATTTTGTTATTATGGTCTTGGAAGATGGGGATCAACATTCGTTTGCGTTCTTCAAAACCAAGGATTTTGTTTTTGATAGTTTCTGCAGTAACCGGAATGTTTTTGTGTATTAATTCCATTTGCCCATCAATAATTTTGATTTTAAACATATCAAGATGGCTATTTATTGTACGGGCTTCTTCTGAACTGCCTTTCATTTTGCCTGCTTCTGTAGACCACTTGGAAATGTCGACAAATCGGTTTGTGCTTAATTCAATTCTTTTGCCATTAATGGTGATTCTTGTGTAGATCGGAACTGAACCGTTTACGCTGGCTTTTGCTCTCTTTGCATAAAAGAGAATTGATACTTTTGTTTTCATCGCGGTAACCTTTTAGTTTATATTAAATTTAAATCTAAAATGACTACAACACAAGATGTTCATATTCTGAACAACTTAATGAACATGTTAATGAATATGTTCGAAAGCCTTGTGTATACTAGCCCGAGATAAAAATCGGTTACCCAAAAGTCATGAGTTTTAGGGTAACCGATTTTATCCCCTTCAGTACACGCATTAATGAATATTTTGGAGGGAGTATAAAAGAAAAAACCCTTTAAATCATACGATTTAAAGGGTTTTAATTCAATTTGTATTTCTACTGGCGGAGAAAGAGGGACTTGTATTCCTCTTTTTATGCTAGTGTTTACGATGTCTCGCAAACTATTTTAAAACAAGGGTCTCGATTTTACTCCTACGATTTATAGGTAAAAAATCATGTAAACTTATCACTGTAAATATAGTGATAATTAAAGGTTTATCAAAGTAAAAAAAGTCCTTTCATCGTTTAAACTTTGAACTAGTTGAGTACTATTATTGAAATGGAATCGGTTCAAAATTTAGTTGCCTAAAATATAATTTCTACCCAATTATCAAAGGTTCAACCTGTTCAATTTTAAGGCTCGTAAATTGGCAAAATTCTTCAATAGACACAAACTCATCTTCTAGTTTGTTTAACTTAATTCTCATTTTTTGAACTAGTCTAATACTTTGGCGATAACTCTTTCCGGTTATGCGTTGTATATCCTTAGGGTATATACATAATCTATTGTTTTTGGCTCTCATACTCTATCTATGACTTTGATTGGGCTTTACCTAATCTGGAACCTTTATGGCTCAAGTTCTGGCACTCCATAAAAATAGTAAATTATTTCTTTGGTTCAGAAGCGGAAATCTACTCCCGTCAATGTTGGTTGTAAATGGGTATTTAGGTCATTTTATGCCATTTGTGTCACAAAGTGACATATGGGATATGGGAGTCTTTTTTATGTGATTTAATTGACTAAAATTTGTTTCATAATCAATCGAAAAGTGTTGCAACAGGATGATGATTGAGAGCGTATTAAGCAAAATTATTCATTTAAAATTTTAGGAATTATGGCAAGACAGAAAGGCATAATTAAATTGAAAGGTACTATCGGAGATATTACCTTTTACAAAACCAAAGATGGGCATTTGGCCCGTGAAAAAGGTGGTGTTGATGCGAGCAGAATTAAAAGTGATCCTGCATTTCAAAGAACCCGTGAAAACGGGGCCGAATTTGGAAGGGCAGGTAAAGCCGGTAAAACGCTAAGAACAGCTTTGAGAACTTTGCTTATTAATTCTGCTGATAGTAGAATGGTGAGCCGACTGACGCAATCTATGGTTAAAGTGATTCAAGCGGATTTAGTGAACGACAGAGGATTGCGTAATGTAATTGATGGCGAAGCGGAACTGCTTGTAGGTTTTGATTTTAATATCACTGGAAAATTAGGGACTACTTTGTTTGTTCCTTTTGTAGGGACAATTGATAGAGCTGCAGGCGAAATTTCAGTTGCTATAGATCCTTTTGTACCTGCCAATATGATTGCTGCTCCAGGTGGAACAACTCACTATAAAATTATTTCAGCGGGAGCCGAAATTAATTTTGAGGCGGAAACTTTTGTGGTTTCCAGTTCTGAAACAGCCATACAACCGTGGGATTCCACTCCAGTTTTAGCCATTAATCAATTGAATGCAGTGACTCCAAACAGTGTAAGTCCGTTGTTTTTGGCTTTAGGTCTGGAGTTTTATCAGGAGGTAAATGGAAAAATGTATCCATTGAAAAATGGGGCTTATAATCCGTTGTCATTGGTACAGGTAAGCGGTCTGTAAGATGGTTTTAGTGTTGAATAGAAGCTATTTTCCCGAGGGAACACAAGGAGTTTTGGAATGGAACGACACTCTAGTTTGTTATACCATCGAGTTGCCTTGGTTGGAAAACCAAAGCCGCATTTCCTGTATTCCTGAAGGAAAATATGTTTTACAGAAGCGTTTTAGCCCAAAATTCAAATGGCATATTCATTTACAAAATGTTCCAGGACGCGATTTTATATTGATTCATCCTGCCAACGACGCCAGAAAAGAACTGTTGGGCTGTATCGCTCCCGTAACGATACAAACCGGAATAGGGAAGGGCAGTGGCTCTCGAATAGCGTTGGAGAAGTTGAAAGCTTTTGTTTATAAAGCTTTGGCAAACAACGAAGAAGTGAAAATAAAGATCCAATCTAATCCTTCGACTCCGCTCAGGATGACAAGGTAAAAAAGTAAAGTAATTATGAATATAGTTGAACGTGCGAAAGCACCAACCCCAAAGTTTTTTAAGGTTTTGAGAAGTATTGGAATGGCCCTATTGGCTATCAGCGGGAGTATAATTGCGGCTCCGGTAGTTTTACCTGTAGCCGTTGTCAGTATTGCCGGATATGCAGCCCTTGCGGGAGGTGTCATTTCGGTAATCAGTCAAATTACGGTTGATGATGAGGCAAACCGAGAGCGGTCCATAGCAAACCAGTTGAAAAAAGACAATCAAAATTTACCCCGAGATGGAATCAAATAACAGCTTGCAAATCGGAACCGCATCTGGAACTTTATTAAGTGTGATGCCAAATATTGTTTCTGAGGATATTCTAAAAACTATTATCTTAGCCGTTGTTGGAGCGATAGTTAGTTTTCTGGTTTCACTTCTTTTAAAGCGGTTGACCAAAAATAAAAAATAAATTCAGTTTCATTAGATTCTGAAACAAGTTCAGAATAAATTCAGTTTTTGTGTGGTAACCTTTACTGAATTTTATAAGAAAGCCTAAATCGCAAGATTAGGCTTTTTTTTGTTTACCGACAGTACCTAGACAAAATACATTTTTTTAGTTCATTAATCAGTTTTAGATTCTTCTCCAGATGTTCTTTTTGTAGTTCTAGCGCTTTGATTGCATCAATATCTTTCTGATGCTGCTCGAAGTCGTAAAGCGATTGATTTACTTTTTGGTCAAATTCGGATTTAAAATTTTGAATTCGGATAAATGGAATAACGGACCCAATAAGGTGCTGATGCCAAAATTTCATTTGCCATAGGCTGTATGCTAGCCAGTAAATCATTTCGGCGTCTTCGTCGGATGAAAAAATGATCACATAACTATTGGTAAAAGGCTCTTTTTGCGGCTTGCCGCTGTTCATTCCTTTGTTAAGGATAAAGATTTGGTTTCCCTTGTAAATGGTGTCTTTCTGATGGGTTTTGACGATAAAGTTTGGCATAATTTCTGGTTTTAGATTATGTGCCTCGCTGCGCTCGGCACCCTAATATTTTAAAAGAAAAAGAAAAAAAAGAAAGTCGTCTAAGAAGTGGAGGATTCAAAAGGAGTCAAGTTTTTTTGAAAAAATACTACCCGATTATCTACAGAAAATAGGAGGAGAGGCAGTCATGTGTAGCCAAAAAAACATCTGAAATGAATGCAGGTTTAAGGGTGGAGATTTTTTTCAAAAACCCGGAGGGCTTGAACTTTACTTTTTGAAACTGGAACTTACCTTTACTTTCTTTTTTTTATTTTTTTCTTGTATCACAAAACATTCTCGTTACTGTTCTTCTTTTGGGATCGTTCTACTGGAATCGGCAATTAAACACCCCCAAGCACCGCAAGGAGCAATAAAAAGCGGTCTCGTCTTTTTAGAAGAGAAGGAACTTTTTATTGCGGATGAGGAGCGCAGTGGCGGGGTTGCGGCAATCGAATAGCCACCCTAGACGCGGGAGTTGAGTGGAGGAGACCCTGATTTTTATCAGGGTAAACGGAGCGAAACGTAGCGGATAGGAGCGTGAAACGGCGGGGAAAAAATAAAACAGTCCCGACTTTTTTTGGAGGGAAAACCTTGATTTAGGGCAAAGTGAGGTTTTTCACCGAACGGAGCCAACCCCGATGGCTGTGCGAAGGAGCAACCGCTGAAAAAATAAGGGGCGACAGACATAATACTGCTGATTGCAGAGCAGCGTAGTTTACGAAGCGGAACGGAATGAAGCTGTATTGTGGCTGTAATAGCCCCGACGAACGCAGGAAGTGACCGTGTGGAGATGAGGAACGGAACGGCGCAAAAAAAATAGCTGTCCCGCCTTTTCTTTTAGCGGGACTGCTATATTTTTTGTGCGGTGTAGTGTCTGTGGAATGGAGGGAAACTAAAGCTGTTTCTTATGGAAAAAGTATACTCATGGTACCTTAAAAGATGTTATTCAACTATATAGTTGACCGACTGGAACTGCCGAACGGAACAAAGGGAACGACCGTAGGGAGACCACCTGATTGCCCGTAATGTTCAACGGAAATGATATATTGAAACTGATTTTCAGTGGCACTTCAGTAGCAGTTTAAAGTCCTTAATTAAGATTTAAGTTCGAAGACGGGAAATCGTAGAACGTTGGAACTACATTAGTTTTTATTTATAATTTAACAGCAATTAAAGCGGCAGAATCGGGAAATGCAAAGTGAAAAGACAAATCCGGTAGTGAAGGATTCAATTCTCATACCTGTTGCAAAAAATAATTGCAAAAAAATAAAGCCTCCAGGAAAGGAGGCTTTATCAAATCTAATTAGCTGCTTTGAATTTATTGTTTAAAATTTCAACAATTTCATCATCAGTTAAAACAATCGTTTGTTTTCGGACTTCTACAAATGCATTTACTACATCTTTATTGTCAAATTCTGTTAGCATTATTTTTGATATGTCCTTATTGTTTATGCCTTGCTCTTTATTGTATTCATCAAACTCTTTTCTCATGAGGTCTTTGTTTATTTCTTTCTCATTTCCTCTTACAAGATTTTTGTATGCGGTAGATACTTTGAAAAAGTTATGGAAGCCATAGTTTATAAAAGTGTTAAATGTTCCCGCAATACCTGAATATGTTGAAACCACATCTTTCGGAATAAAAATAATTGGTTTATTTTGGTATGTGGGTAACTGAACAAAACCGGCATTCCAAGTAATAGTATTTGAATCAAAAATCTTGCTGACCGCTACTTGTTGCATAGGGATTGAATGTAAAATGCATTGTTGTCGTGTAAACTCTATTAAGCGAGACTTAACAATGCTTGTTACAATATCAGAAATCCTGTCAGGTCCAATGTTTTTTATTCCAAAATACACACTATCAATTTCAAGGTTACCCTTAAGAAACGCTTTCTTTAAAAATTTTAGATTTTTAAAAATTGTTTCTTTTAATTCATCTCCTACGGATTTACCTCTAGGATTACCTTCTGATAAACCTAAATGTGTTGCATTTGTTTCGTGTAATCCTTTAAGTAAGTCAGATAAATTAACATCTTGATTTTTAGATAAGTATATAAACATACTACTCATAAAATTATTAATATCAGTTTTCATTGCCTTATAAAGAGGCGAATTACCTTGTAATATTTTGTTATAATCCAAGAATAATCGATTGTCTACACCAAGGTAGACATTTAAAAAGTCAACATTATGTTGAGTATAGCCTTGATTATGAAGGCTGAAATGGGAAATTATATTTTGCATATGCGCGTTTTAATTTTTATACTATTATTTGAGTTTTTTAGTTCGTAAGTCCAAGTAATATATAGCAATTAAAATTTAACATAATTTTGTTTTGTTAATCCAATTGTATTTGTATTTTTGTCTCCTCTTAAAAAGAACATAATACAATATTTATATATCTCATAAATACCTTTAGATGACTAGTCTTTTGGTTAACAAATAGACTTAATATTTGTTTATTTTAATGTACAGTCTTTATTATTTTTTTTAAAAGAATAGTATTACAAATTTTATGCCAAATTTTCATGTTGTGAATTTTCATGTTGTGAAGTAAAATAACACAAAAAAAAACAGCCATTTTGGCTGTTTTTTTATTCATGTCAATTTTTTTTGGCAGTATAACTTACGCATTGTCATATTTCATAAACGCAACGCTTTTAATATAGGATTACAGCTTTCTTAAATATTTAACTCAAAATAACCCAATCATATTTTCTCCATTCTTGATTTAAAAAACAATTCTGTTTCTTTATCTTCAAAGAATACATAACATCCTTTCATACCCCTTGTTAGCAATATTTTATATGTATTTTTCATATAATCTAAAAACAGTTTTTTATCTCTTTTTACAGTATGGTCATGAGATATATTTGGATTACCACTCCAAGTTGAATTTTCTAAATTGTAAACTAAATCTTTTCCAATAATTACACCTACATAATCAAATTCAAATCCTTGAGCAGTATAGACACATCCAATTTGATTGATACCGTTTGGGTCTGTTGCCCATAATGATGCTTTTGGAATCCCGGGTGCTAACTTTATATTATTAATTGGTTTTGCATTCCATGGCTTTTGATAGTCGCCGATTTTAACATCCGAAATTAGGTTCCCTTGTTTATCTGGTTCAGACCATGGCCAACAAAATCCTGCTACTATCCGACCGGTATTTCCTTCTTCAATTCTTTCATTAATTATATTTTCCAAATCAATTGGCGATTTCATTATTCTAAAATCAAACGTAGTTTCGTCTCCTTCATTCCAAATTACATTGGCAGTGTTTTTTATGGCTAATGTATTATTAAGCCAATTGATAAAGCCGTCTGAACCGTTGCATCTAAATTGTGACTCCAGCTCGAATTCTATTACTTGGACGTTTTTTGATTTTGCATATTCTTTGACATAAGCAATAGACCCTATTTCACCTGGTCTTACAATTTGATTGTCATCAATGAAAAAGACTGAAACTTTGGCCACTTTCAATATTTCATATAATTGAGGGACATTTTTAGCAGTCGTTTTCTTTTGGAATCTGTTGGCACTAGATTCACGGATACGGTGTGCTTCATCACATATCAATAAGTCAAGAGTGTTTTTTTGTGCCTCTTGATAATTATTGAAATATTTAAACACATCGTGTGATTTTTTACCAAACATCTCCCGAAATGTTTCAGTAAAGGCTTTGGACCCTGTAGCATAATGTGATATTTTTCCCTGTTTTAAGAAATAGGTAAGTAGATGTAATGCTATTACCGATTTACCAGTTCCAGGACCACCTTTGACAATAACGGCTCTTTTTATATTTGTATTAGCTGCATTTTCAACCAAGGATTTTACTTTGTCAAACACAATTAATTGGTTGTCTAATAAAACATATGGAGATTTTGATTTTAATACATTCCCTACTTCGATCATTAGTTTTTTAGATGGCTGGTAGTTTCCATTTACTATTTTTTCTAAAGTAGGTAGACCATCTCCATTTATTAATTTATCTAATAAATACTGCTCTAATGTACTTTCTTGATTCTTAAAAAATACAGGAAAATCTTTTCTTACATCATCAAACTTAGGTTTCAATAAGGCATCTTTATCGTTATAAATATAATTATGCAAATAGGCACAAGCTGATAAATTAATATTTGATTGAAAAGCAGTATGTACACTGGAAAGATAGGTAGCATATTGGCCGACCTGTGAAGAGGGATGGAGTAAATCTCTGTATTCAATTCCCCAATGAACGGAAACTTCATTATCACCTTCAGCATCCAATGTCTCTGTCCATTGTTTTAATTCGATAATAACAGCATTCTCTCCATCCAAATTATCTTTCCCACAAATCAGGCAGTCTAATCTTTTAGAAGTTAATGGTAGCTGGTATTCGAGTAAAATGCCATGGTCATAAAACTTCAGGCGATCAAAAATGTTACTTACCTCTTTTAAAGAATTTTTCCAACTCAAAGCTTCGCTTGGTTGTGGATTCTGTCTGTAGTGTTTAAAGAACTCTTTAGATAATTTTTCAACAATGATATTTTGCTGATTGTCTTTAATAAATTCTAGCGATGATCCTTGATATAACCTCATATTTTACTTGTTTGTTATGAAAGGAAATTTTCCAAATATTATAGCTTTCATTCTAGCTCTGCTTATGGCAACATTAATACGGTTTGGTGAGAATATAAAGTCTTTTTTACTGTTCAAAGTATTTAAATCTGTTGTGCAAACAGAATATATTACAATGTCAACTGTTATACCTTGCACTCTTTCAACAGTATCAACTATTGGCAAAGTAGTCAAGCCTATTTCGGATAAATATTTTTTAATAACATTAACCTGCTTCCTAAATGGTGTTACAATAGCGATTTGATCTATTGGATATTTTTGTTCGTTTAAATAGCGGATAATCTCAGTTATTTTTTGTGCCTGAATATGGTTTTCAAATTTAAATAGACCATCCTCTATATTATCTTCTATAACGACCAAAGAATTTTCTTTGGTTAAACAATACCTTATAAATTCATCCGCTTCCTTCAAATCTATATCCAATAATCGTTCTGCCGATTGTTGGCTACTCATTAGAAAGGACTTCTGCGTTGTTTCATCTTTGTAAAAATTTAAACCAATGATATTGGTTAACTCCTCATTCATTCGATAAGTCAAATCTAATTTGTCTAGGAATTGAGGGTTAATTCTTCTTATTTGCTGAAAAACGGAAACACTTAAATTGTCGCTAATCAATTCTTCTTGAAATATGGGTGGCATTTGTGCATCATCACCAAAAAACAAATTGGAACCGGCACCAAAATACCCTATCAATGCACCAATAGAGAGAGGGATTTGCCCTGCTTCATCAATTAATAAAACATTTGGATTAATTGAATTTCTCCTAAGGCCTAAATTCAGAATGGCTGAATAAATGGTCATTCCGATAATAGTGGTTTCAGCTATTTTACTTTTTTTGTTTTTTAACGTGAACTCCGTAAAACTCATTGTTTGAACCGATGAAGGTAAATCCCGTGATTTTAGTTTTTCACCAATTTTGACTAACTTGATTTTAGGGTTTTGTTGATGAATAGCATCTAAACAATTGTTTACTGCTTGATGGGTATGCGATACAATAACAATACGCTTTTTATTGGAATAAAGAATGTCAGCAATTACACTTAAAGTGAAAGATTTGCCCGTTCCAGGAGGTCCTTGTATTCCTAAAAAGGAAGGTAAATCACAAGCTTTGTATACTATTCTTTTTTGAGCATCAGATAAATTTATTGATTGAATTTTAGTGTCAATTTTTTGGGAGTCAATTGATGAAAAACGAGATTTCTGGACAGGTTCTTTTAAGCCTGCAAGCATTTCTAGAAAAAACCAACCAGGTGCGCCTTCTTCAAGTCTATTGTAAAGTTCAATTATAGGGTCTAAAAGTTGGGGTATACTTATTTGTAATTTACAATTGGAGCCTAAGGGTAAATCCAATATTCCATCTGTAGTTAAAGAAATTTCATTTACTAAATTTTCGATAATGACTACATTTACTTTTTTAGTTGTTAAAATAAGGCATGCTTTATCCCCGGACTTCAGTTTGGAATTATTAACATCCACAGAAAACAATAATTGGTTTTCAAATTTATCTTCGAGAAATAAGTTTTCAATTAGTAAACCTTTTTCTATTTGAACATCTTCCGGTAAGGTTTTGAGTTGTTCAATTTGATCTAGAATAATTTTCTTTTCCTTTACCGTATATTCAAGTAATTGATCTCTGAACATGCTAATTTAAAATTGAAGTTAAATATTGTTTTGTTTCTTCGTCATGAACATAAAGGTACATCCCTTTCAAAGCTCGTGATAACAATATTCTATATCCCTTAATTATTTTGTCCAGAAGCACTAATTCAGGTTCAGTTAAACCTCTTGAACCTGATTTTTCTTTTTGAACTATTGCATTTTTTGCCCTTGACTTAGTTTGTGATAATGCTGTTTCTTTAACATTCTCAATTAATACACACCATCTCCCATTTCTGTAAACTAAATCGTCTAACCATAAAAGACCTAAATAATCATAATCGAAGCCTCTAACCACATATGGACAACCAACTTCACATAATTGATTGTCATTCATCCTAGAACCAAGAGGTGCTTGTATAAACATAGAGTAATCTTCACCAGGTGCATAATTCCAAGGTTTGGAATAAATCATTTCTGTGGAATTGCATTCATAATTGAAATGAAAATCCATTAAATGTGGAGCTACATCATGTGGTATCGATTCTTTTTTGGTTTTCCATTCCCTAGAATAACTTGAAATTATTCTTGCTGTGAGCCCTAAATCAATTTTAGATTGTAATTTTTCATCTATTTGGTGCGGGAAATCAACTATTTCGAAATCAAAAACTCCAGATTTATTTGCAGATGTTTTTCTCCAACTAGTATCTAATTCAAATTCTGAATCATTATCTAACAAATTTTCAACGAATTCAATATATTCTTTTGAACCACCACATCTAAATTGGCTGCCTTCCAAACTAATTTTATGAATTTCTGCATTAAGTCTTCTAGAAAAGTCTTCTAAATTATCAATAGTTGTGGTTTCACTGTCTCTGTAAGATTGTTTACCATCAGTGAAGAAAACTGTGATTTGTGAGCTTCTAATCACATGGTAGGCTTGTGGGCCTGCTTGTAAGCACCATCCACTTGAAAAACCTATATTGTGACCTTCCGTGTTTATTAAGGCATGTGCTTCATCAACTACTGAGATAAAATGTAAATTGTCCATGGATCTTTGATCACCACCATTTTCAAAATAGGTGTTAATATTTTCTTCCCAATCTTTTACCAACATTTCTTTGCCTGTTAAGTCCCTAAGTCTTTTGACTTGTGAACCTGATATTCCAGGATTATATTGATTAGAAGAAAGGATAAAACCCTGTCCTGAAAATTCTGGTGCTAAATTTTGAAATGTACTTTGCCAATTTGATTTTTGAGAGCTTGATGTCGTTACGAAAACTATGTTTTCAGTTTTACTTAAGTTTTTAGACTTTATTTCTGTTTTAAGCTTTTTAATTTTTTTATCAGGAGTAATGAATTTCATTACAGATTCTATCCAAAGATTAATTGCTAAAGCGGATTTACCAGAACCTGGTGGACCTTCAACTATAATAACATGTTTTTTAGATTTATCCCCAGAACGGTTGATTTCTTCTAATAAACCCATTACAAGATTGAATCCTTTTCGTTGTTCATCTAACAATTCGTATGGCGTTAGGGATCCGTTAACTTTTGATTGAATTTGTTCTGCAACTTGTCTTAAAATATTCCTGTTTTGTTTGTAATATCCTTTCTCAAAATCAATAGCAAATTGATTATCAGATTCAGAAATATTATTCACGATATTTTGAGCTAACTCTTTTGAATTGTCCAAATTAAAAATCGGAAATTCATTTACCAAAGTTGAGTTTGGATGATCTAAATAGGGTTGAATATTACCTGACTTTGTAATAAAAGCACAACCAGTAACATTCGCACTATAGCTTTCCACCGCAGAGTGAAAGCGTTTGCAGTAGTTTACATATCCTTTTAATTGATCGCTTGGGTGATTCCATTGATTTCCCTTGTGTGTAATTAAACCTTCGGCAAATCCTACTGAATCAGTTGATACATCCCAATCTTTTAATTCAATAATGTATACACATTGTTTACCGTCGCTGTTTTTCCCCATTAATACGGCATCACACCATGAAGAGGATGACGGTAATCTGTATTCTAAAGTTAGGTGGCCTAAATACAAATGAGTGTTAGAGAAATTTTTATTGAGCTTAGACGCTTCAGCAAGTATTTTGGATAAATGGGGTAATGAACTTCTCCAAGCTTCAATTTCAAATGGCGTTGCCCTTCCAGTTCTCTCAGTTAAAGAATCGATTAATCCGGATAAATCACCTTGAACATAATCAACAAAATCAACGGTTTTTAATAACATATTGTTTTTAGATTAATCTAATATTTGTAATAATTTTTTGTATTTACTTTTTGACAAGTTAAAGTATTTTATTACAATTCGTTGTATTTTTTAGCAGTTCCTTTTGCTTTATCTACAGGATATTTCTCACCATTTTTTTTTATCTTATCAAGTACAATTTTTTCAACATCTAGATCTAGTTTGTCAGCCAAAAGAAATGCATATGCAAATACATCTGCAAGCTCTTCTTTTAATCGATCCTTGTTTGCAGCTGTAGGGTCTTTCCAGAGAAATTGTTCTAATAGTTCATTTGCTTCAATACTTAATGCAATAGCTAAGTCCTTTGAATTATGAAATTGCTCCCAATCTCTTTCATCTCTAAACTTTTTTAGAGCATTCGTAATTACGGAAAAATCACTCATATTACTTGGCTCTATACATTGTTAATGCTAATTTATACTCATTATCAAATGGTAATTGTAACTGTGATAACATCTCTGGTATTGCAATTGCCCAACTAACATAATAATATGCCAACATTTGATACCCTGAAAAAGTTTTATTAGGTATAACACTTAATTTATAATTTTTAACATTTGGGTCATATCCCTGTGTCCCCTGCATTGCTATTTCAAAAGCAATTGTTTTGATATCTTCTTTTGATTTTCCTTCAAAGAATTCCTGAGCCCCAACCATAAACATGACCACGGCCATGTTTAGGCCTATCTCTTTTTGATTCTCTAAAAAGGCCTCCATTTTCTTCTCTTTGATAGGGTCTTTTTCATCAGTCCCGAAAGGATCTTTTTCTAAATCATCAATAAAATCATCAATATTACTCCTCTTTCTATATTGGTTTTCTCCAATAAGCTCAAAATATTCGCTTAGTTTTAAATCTTCAGCCCAGTGTTGAACCAATTCATATTCCTCTGCAGGTTTTCTATCTTCTTTGTACTCTTGATACTCTTGATAGAATTTATTAGCCGTATCTAACTCTATTTTTGTTGCATTATATTCACTAATGAAATCAATAGCAAATAAATCTTTTATTTGAAAAGCACCTACTAGGTTGTATATTTTAGTTTTAGATACTACATCCTTAGGAGTCAATTCTAACACTTTCTCATCAGTAACTGCCTTTAACCCATCTTGAACCAAATTCAATAAAGAAACAAATTGATAAGGTCTTAAATCTGTGAATTTATTGTATAAATTGTTTTCAATGAAAAGGTCTATAGGAGCATTGAAAATTTGAGAGTTGACTCCATCAAAAAGACTAGAGCCATAGGTATCAATACCCTCGTTAGAAATTCCTCTTTGTTTAAGTTTACTTAGTGATGGCTCTATACTTTTTAAAAATAAATTTTTATGCTGTTGCGTTGAAGTGAATAATAAATTATTTTCTTCTTTCTTAGCATCTAAAACAAAATCTAAATGAACCAATTCATGCATTATTAAATGTTCATACGCAGGAACAGTATCTTTAAATTTGATTATGTGTTTTTCTCTATCGTAGTTCTCAGCAAATTCAATTTTAGCTGGAGTAGGTATTGATACATCTTTTATGAGATCTATTTCAACGCCTCCTTTTTCTTCAAGGTAAACTCGATATTTTTTGAAAACTTTTTCACCATTATTCTCTTCAAAAATTTTATTTGCAACTTGATATGCACCTTCAATTCCCTTTTTGTAAAAAAAATCATTTTTATTCGAACATTTAGCCGTTTGAATAAAGCTATTAAATGACAAATCTAAATCACCTTCTTTATCTGCAATTAATGCAAGAGCATAATGAGTGTTTGGATATTTTTTATCCAGGCTTAAGGCCTTATGAAAATATTTTTTAGCTTCTCCAAATTTATTCTGCTGTAGCAAATTAGCTCCAATATTGTTAATGGTAATATTATCATCCGGCTTAGCAATTAATGCCTGATCATAATATTTCATTGCTGTCTCAATATCATTCTTGAATTTTGCAAAAATATTCCCCATCATCACCAATGCATATGCATTCTTAGAATCCCATCTTAATGCATCAATAAGTGAATTTATAGCTTCATCCTGGTCACCTTCATCTGAGTGAATTTGACCAATAATTCTATGACATTCAGAATTGGTTGGATTTTGCTTAACTAAACTTTGCAATAAAGGTTTTGCTTCGGCAAACTTTCCATTTTCACAAAAAGTTATAACTTTTTTAAAATCATTTTCTTGAGACGCTATTTTAGTAATGTCTATATCGACAATTACAAAACCATTCTCTATTTTTACTTTTGGTTTATGAGAACCGTATGAATAGAAACTCTCTAAAATATTAATAATATTATTTTCATCTTTTATATTTGGAAAAATGGTGTGAAGGAAATCGTCAATTTTATGAATAATTCTCATTATGAATACTTTGTTTTTTACAAATAACAAATTGTAACTATTATTTAATGCTTTATATTTTATGGTTTTTAATCTTTAAAAACAATTAACAAATGTACAAAAAAGCAAATTAATGTTAAGTAAGGAATACCGTAAAGAGTTACAAATTTTTCGTAACTTGTTTCTGCTGTCTAATGCTGCCTGTTTTTATTTCAAAGCTTTGTCTAATTTGTTTATTGTACCATCAATGATATTAATTTTTTCTTTTTCTACCAGTTTCCTTGTAATTTTTTCTGCTTTTATATAGGTACTTGCTTTGTCTCTTTCCACTTTTGCACTAATTGCTCTGGTATTGTCTCTTCATTTTTATGATTAGAATTTACATTTCTTATTATTGGATTGTATTTAAGATTAAACTTTTCTTCTGACATAGTTATTAAGATTACAAAATCGATCATACCTATAATTAAAGGAATATAGGTCCAGAAAAAAATTAGAGAGAAAATGCCTTTTGCTGTTTTTCCTAAATAAAATCTATGAATTCCAATACCACCTAAGAAGAATGCCAGGCAAGAAGCTGTATTTTTAATTTTCATTTTTTTACTTTTATATTGGAATCTGAATAATTCGTATTTTGTAGTGGCGCTTCTTTCTTAATTGAAGCTGTATATCTTAATAAGGTTAATATTCCAATTATGATTATTACTGTCATTAGTGTTCTAAATGTTAGTTGGCGTAATTATTATTTAATTAAGAGTATTAAGGGAAAACATAAAGACTATGCTTATTTTAGATAGAATTCCATACCATTTAATTTGATTTCATTTGTGTAAATAAACGACTTTTTGGGGGATTTTACTATACCCACTTTTCGTGATTTTTGACTCTTTTTTTATTGATGTAAATTTGAAGTCTTAGGAATATTTATTAGAACTTTGATTGTATTTATCCAAGTAGTATTCTAATTCGAATAAATGAATCAACTCCTCGTTATCAGAAAATTTATTAGCAGGTTTGCCATTGCTTGAGTAGGGCAGTTGAATTAAACTAATATTTTGGGATAGTATATTTTTTCCTGCAATGTTATGCAGTATAATAAAAATGGCTTGCTTTAAAGTCTTTGTATCACAGTACAAATTGTAGTCTTTCAGGAAAATGATAATGTCGATTTTGGCTGTTATTGGATTATAATCTATGGGTAGAAATTTAGATTCATTAGATTGTAAAGTAAGTTCCTGAATGATGTAGGGTTGGTCCAATCCGTTGATTATTCTATTAATTTTTTCGGTTGACTGTAAGAATGCTGTGAATTTCCATTTTCTTAATAGTGGCGCATTATCGACTAAATTAATTACTTGACCGAAATATTCTACATTACCGTTTGCGGTTATGATGAGTTCCGTTTTATCTGCATTGTTTTTAGGGAATAGAATTATAAAGTCGAGCTCTTCGCAGTAGTAGCTGAGGTTTTTTGATAACCAATAGATGATATGAATTTGGTTTTTAGGGGTTTCAAAGATGAGGTTTTGGATGGTTTTGTTATTGTCTTGGAACCAGTTCCAGAAGGTGTTGATTTTTCTCATTTGTTTGTAGTGAAAAGTTGTTGGGTTTTGGTGAATGATGTCCCTCGACTGCGCTCGGGATGACAGTGAAGGTTGAATTATCGTTTGTCTTTGGTGTTTTTGTCGAAGGTGATGAGGTTGAACATAGCTCTCATTCTGGAACGGAGTCTGTTGCCGTAGTTGTTTTCGATTTCGGAGGCGGAAAGGTTGGTGGTGATGTGTGTGATAGAATTGTTTTCGACAAACTGTTCGTAGCGGCTGATGAGTACCTCAGCCATAACGTTGCAGTCATTTCCGAAGTGTTTGATTTGCTGTTCGGCACCCAAATCATCAAAGCAATAACCGGCTAGTTTCGATTGATTGACTTGCTTTAGCGTGTAGCAGTTGAGGGCTTCAAAGCCGTTTTTGGCAAACTCAAAGGAGACTTCTCTACATGTTTTGATTTTATAGTCGGATGAATGATAGGCAAAAGGTCGTACTAAGTTCATTAAAGATGTTTTTCCGCAACCAATTGCTCCAGATACTAGAATGCCTTTTGATAGATCGATCATTAGGTCTAGGGCTACTTTTTCGTCTTGAATCATATAAATCAACAATTTGTATATGGTAGGGTGGTCCATTTCGCTGATATGAAACGAACTTCCGTAGGTGGTTCTTCCTTGGTTTTCTAGGTATTCCAGACATTTGTGGAAGTTATATACTTTGAAACCTTTGTGAACCACGTAGGTGTCACGGACGGATTTACAATGGTTCATCATAGTTTTTTTGTATTATGGTGTGCAGGTGCATTGGTTTTGTATGAGAGTTGTAATCGGATTTTTGGGTGTTAGTAGCAAACTTAGCTGTGTTTAGCATCCAGTTTCTTGCTGCAGCTTTCCAATCTTTCATTTTTGTTTTTCCACCAATGAGCCAACCGATGCTGGAGTAGTAATTGAAAAACTTATTGGCTTCCGTTTGGGAACTTTCCTTGAAAGAGAAGTATTCGAGTATCATTTCGAGTGAAGGCTTCTCGACTTCGCTCGAAATGGCAGTTTCGTACAAACTGTTTTCAGTTTGATTTTTTGAGTTTGCTTCAAAAATTAAATCGAGTTCGATTGGCTTTTCTTTTTTGGCGCAACTTTTTTCTTTCTCTTTTTTTTCTTTTTGATTTTTTAAAGGATTCAAATTTTGAACTGGTTGATTGATTGAATTTTTTTCTATATCTATTTTTGTATTGTTTAAATTGTTTTTAACTGTTTGTTTTTTATTATATATATAGAGCGGTTCATTTACCTGTTCAATGACTTGTTCGTTTTTTGGTTCGGTCAAATTGCGAACGGGTTCATTTTTTGAATGGGTTGGTATAGCTAATTTTGAGTTTGTTTTTACTTCTTCAGAGAAATTTGTCATAATGATGTTGGAACAGGAATGGGGATTGAATGTTGGGTTGTATACCATAAATCCTAAGAGTTCCAACTCTTTCATACACTTGTGATAGGTCGCTTTCGAATTGATTTTACTGGCTTTCATAATCTCTTCCCGAGAAATGCCTGTTGGATTCTTGAAACGATTCACATTCCAACATTGGAAAAGTGCTAAATAGAGTGAAATGTGGGTGGGGTTGAGGGTGGTTTCATAATTAATTTTATTGAAAAATCCGGTGAGGTGTTTGATGTAGTTCATATTTTTAGTGAATTGTGTCTCTCGACTGCGCGTGAGATGACGGTGAATAGTGAGAATGTTCCCTCGTCTCTCGACTGTGCTCGACATGACGCGCTCGGGAAGACAATAGCCGCGACTATTTGAATAGTTAGGGATTGGCGTTGACTTTGTTATTTTCCAGTACTTTTTCAATGTGTTGATTGGCGTAATAGATAGTGCCACCGATTTTGGTATAGGAAAGTGTTCCGTTGATGCGGAGGTTTTGGAGTGTTCCAGGAGAGATGTTTAGCAGTTTGCGTACTTCTGTGGATTTTAGCCACTTTTTGGTTTGCGTAGTAGTTTGCGATTGAAATATTTTTTGGATTTCCTCTAATAACTCAATTTTGAAGTCTCTAAGATCTTCGACTGTGATAATTGTTGCTGCCATTTGAAAGTAATTTGATTTTGTATCTATTGTGTTTTTTAGTGATACAAAATTGACTGCTTTTATTTGCTTTCTATCCCCATACGCTTCGTAGTACCGAAGAAATTTAACATTTCAATATTATTTAAAGCCTGTTTTGGGGGGTATTGGTATCTTCTAGCTGTTCTTTTTTTTAGCTGTTAAAGTTTATTATTTCCAGTTGAACTTTTTATAATGAAAAATGCCCCAATGTACTGGGGCATTAATATCTCGATTGTGCTCGATATGAGATGGAAACGAATACTATTTATAAAGTTTAGAAATACTCGAAGTCCCATTACGTAAGGTGTAACAATCAATTCTAGGGCTGTATTTCTCTAGTGTATTTTTCGTACTACCGATTGGATACCGATTTTTAAAATTCGTCTTCTTTGTGGATTTTTTGTTGCAGGTTCATCATCAGTTCTTCCAGGAATTTTGTTTTGCTACTTTTACGGTCCTTAATCTCTGAGTAGGTTTTATAGATATTGTCTATTTTAACGTTGAAAAAATCTTCAAAAGAGGACGCAATAGTATTTATGTCGGCACCTCCATGGTTCAAAGCCCCATTAGAGTATAAGGCATAGATTAATTCTGTTAGTGCTGTTTTGGGTGCTGTCCAAAGCAGAACTTTGTGTTTTTTTTCGTCAAATAGCATTGCATTTCCAGCATTGAGTTTTTGCATTGCTTCGCGGATGTAATGAATAAAGCGGTACATCGCTTTTATTTTTGCCCAAAGCATGTCATGTGAAGAGGAAAATTCAGGATATTGGTAATAATCCGTCATTGGAGTGAAAGGAAAACTATTTCCGGGGTTTCTTGTGAAAAATTGATGATCAATATAGGTGTATCCTTGCTCCATATAATTAACAAAGTCCAGATTGCGAGAAAAGAACTTATTGATTTTCCGCATTTCCTTTTCGAAAAAATCTATTTGATAGGACGTGCCTGCTTTAGGTTTGCGTAGTTCGCAAGAACGCAGTTCTGTAAAATAGATAAGGTAACTCATTGGAAGGGGTTTGATATTTTTAAAAAAATCAATCTCGTCAGGTGTCGTTTCAAAATCGTTTTGCTCGACTCTCTCTTTCATGTCGGCTAGTGTTTTGTTGCATAAATGAATACCATCAGTTGCTTTTTTAAGATGATTTTCGTCAGAATTAATTATCAATTTAAGTTTTTCATCAAACTCTTCTACAGTAATTTTTAGCATATGTTTTTGGTTTATCCTCTCCCCAGCCCCTTCGAAGGAGGGGAGCAAGAAAAAGAGGAGGGGAAAATTGGATTGATTTTTGTTTTTTAGTGGTTTTGCAATAAGTTGATAAAAATCAAATTTTATTTAGTTTTTGAATGTGTTTTATCTTCGTTTTGAATTGTACCCATTAATTCCATGGAAAAATTATCTCGGGCTTGAATATAGGCTACTTTTGGAATTATTGTGGCTCCCAGTTTTCTTTTCTCGAAAGTGGCAGATACCCCAAAATCAATTTTATTCAAGTTTAAACATCTAGCTCGTTTGATTGCCTGAAAAAGGAGTTGTCGGTAAAGTTGGAATTCTTTTGCACAGGAATAGTCCATTCCTATTAGAGCTGGAACATAGGTATGTTCTGTGTTTTTATAACAAAATAGAATTCCGATTAATGGGTTTGTGATTTCTTCTTTTTCTTCATTTTTGAGATATAACAATATAAATTCCCATTGCCGATTACTCTCCATTTTTTTAAATACTTCTATTGGATAGGTAAATGTATTTATAGCATGATTGTTATTTTTTACATTCTGATACAGATAATACGCTTGTTCTAATTCTTTATCTGATAATTGATCTTTTATTACAATATCGAAAGCTTGTTCAAAAGGTACTATCTCTTTAAAGAAATGCTTTCTGGAGCGGGAGGAAAGGGTCGCCGAAAATTCTTCG
Source organism: Flavobacterium frigoris (assembly GCF_900111075.1). GTDB lineage: Bacteria > Bacteroidota > Bacteroidia > Flavobacteriales > Flavobacteriaceae > Flavobacterium > Flavobacterium frigoris. Next base: position 330,663 of record NZ_FOFZ01000003.1, on the reverse strand, counting down.
GTACTATTCCATTTACTATTTTGTATGATGCAGGTTTCGGGCATATTAATTTTTAAGAAGCCTTGATTGTGAAAAATACGATTCAATTGTTGATCTTCTTCGAAATCTCTTAACACGAGTATGTCAGCATCTAATTTATGGTATACTATTTCCACTTGCTCCAGCAAAAGTACTATTGCTTTTTCTGCTAAGGGGTGCGTTTTATTGATGTAACAGTGATTGCCTTCTGTGAATAATGAACCCATTCCCAAGACTTTTGAAGTCAGGTATAATGGATTTTGTTTTCTTTTTTCTTCTAGTTGAAGTGAAATTGATTCAGGTGCCAGCATATCGTCCTTCCAAAGTCCATAAGTAAAAAAAGTTGCTAGTATGGGAATTTCATTTTTGTCTTTTATTACATAATAATGAAATTCCCAATTATTTTCAGGGGAATTTGTATTTGAAAAAGCATTTTCCAAAAAAGATAATCCTTCCCAGTCGAATGTGCTTTGTTTTCCTAAAAGGTTATTCCAGTTTTGCTTGTCTATTTTTTTTATGGATGTTTCATACTGTACTATTAAGTTAGGTTTTGGCTCTTCATCTTCTATTTGAGGCATTGTTTCAGGGATGCCAAATGCTTTTTTTACTTTGTTTAGACTATTACCTGATTCTTCCAAGGCTTTAGGGAAATGGAATTCCATTGCTTCTACTAGTGCTTTTATTTCTTGTTTTTGATTGTGGCGGGAAAGGGTAATGCGAATTCCCGTATTTTTGATTGGAACTGCAGGATATATTGCGGGATTTACATAAAAACCTTCATTAAAGAGTCGTTGCACCATTTTATAAGCGGTCAACGGCATAGCGGTACCCAAGAAAAAAACGGGAGAGTCGTTTAAGACAATCATAGGTAAGGTAGTTTTTACCAATAATGATTTGAAATATTCTATCTTTTCTGATAAATCGCATTGTAAGCTCGTGATTTCGGTCGAAAGATGAATGTCAGCTGAAGCAATTGCAGCTGCTACAGAAGCGGGTTCCAGTTGTGCAGAAAAAGTAAGGGGTCCACCAAAGTTTTTAATTTTTTCACGCAGTCGATTATCTGTGCAAATTAAAGTCGCTCCACTGGCACCAAATGTTTTGCTCAAAGTACCGAACAGTAAAACATTGTCTGGTAAAGTTTTTAAAATATCCAATACGTATCCAGTGCCATTTTTTCCTCTCCAACTCATGCCATGTACATCATCAAAATAAAGATGTAACTGCGGGTATTTTTTACATAGTTCCATCAAATTAGGTATTGGAGCGAAATCGCCAAACATGGAATATACCCCATCAGCCATATACCATATTTTATTGCATCGTGTAGCGAGGTATTTAATTTTATCTTCAAGCATATTCAAATTATTATGTCTAATCATTTCTACCGGGATGCCTCTTATCTTTAGTAATTGACAGGCATTTTGAACACTCCAATGTACCTGATGGTCTAAAATTACTCCGTCTTCATCTCTTACCACTGTTGGAATTACTGCCAAATGACCAAGTGTGCTGTTTTTAGTTATTATAGGTGGGATTCCATACATCGATTCAATTTTTGATTCCAGCTCATTGTATAATGGATTGGAAATGTAGGTTTTGGATAGGGGGAATTGTGTACCATAATTTTGAATAGCAGCTATTGCTGCGTTTTTAAGCCGGATGTCTTGTTCTAGCCCCAAATACCCTGTCGTGCCAAAATGAAACATTTTTTGCCCTTTTATCTGTAGGGTACGTCCATTCAAAATTTGATCTTCAGCATAAAGGTGAAGCACACCTTCTTTTTTTGCTCCAGCGATCACCTCATCGACGGTGTCAATAAAGCTGTTGTGTTTGATTTTTGCCATATTATTTTGGTTTTAGTTGTTTAAAATTATAACCACTTGAATATCTCTTACTAGTTTGATATTTGTGGCGTAAAACTCTGAATAAAAAGGTAATAAGATTCAACGAATTATAAAAAAATCCTTTTATGACAACAGATACTCCCGATTTGATAACATTTGTGATTGTTTATATCAAATTGTATGTATTTAATTTAAATTGTATTATTTTTAATATTTTTTTTGCTAAATTGTGGCGTTTTATTTAATTTTTTATAAAAATGATGCATACTTTTCAGGATAATGAATTTGCTCAATTTTGGATTCATAACGAGATTCTTTTCTTTAAATACAAGCCTAATGTTGTCATTAATTTAACAGCAGCCCAACGCATCGTTGGTGATCGAATTCAGTTACAAAATGAAATGGCTTATCCTATTTTTTGTGATATTAGAGGGATTGTAGATTCTGACAAAGCTGCAAGGGACTATTTGGCGCAATCGGGCTCTATTCTTACCAAGGCAGTAAGTCTGGTTGGGCATCAAAGTGTTTCCTTAAGTATGACCTCATTTTATCTCAAAATATGTAAGCCAAGTGTTCCGACTAAGATTTTTACTGATGAATCAGCTGCTTTAGTTTTTTTGGAAAAGTATGTCTAGTGAGCGGATACTTATTTATGACTAATATTTACACATTATGAATCAAGAAATTAATCTGCAGCGTATGCGCAGTATGTCTCAAATGCTTCTTGAAATGGCAGGAGGTAATTTTGGTAATCGAATCCAAAGAACAGAAGAGGATGATGAACTGGAAGGATTAGTTGTGCTTATGAATATGGTTGCCGAGGAAATGAAGGAGTCTGTTTTTCACGCGGGTTTTATAAATCCTCATCATTCCTACAGGAATCTAGTTCAAAGTACTTTTATCTTAGATGAGTGTTTTGTCATTAAAAGTTATAATTCCGAAGCCTCTGTTTTATTAAACTTAACTCCTGATTTGTTATATGATACGTTATTTAAGAATTTGTTATCCGAAGATTCATTGTGTTTTTGGAATCGTTTAGAAGAAGAAATATTGTTAGACCCTGACTATCATGCTACAGTGCAATTAATTTATATTGCGCAAAATAAATTATTAGTTCCTGTGTATTGTACTATTTCAAGGCTAATGAACTGCTCAAAAATTTTAATTAGTTTCGTAACAACTGTAGTAGAAGAAACTATTTCGAAATTTGATATGATTACTCCAGAAAGTAAAGATCTACCGATTTTCTTAAGTAGACCTTCGGATATATTAATGATTCAAAATGTTTATGATTATGTTTTAGAACATTTGGATAGTCCGTTACCTTCTGTTAAGGAACTCTCTTATATTTTTGGTACGAATGAAAATAAATTAAAATACGGATTTAAGCAACTCTTTCGGACGAGTATCTACCAATTTTATATCATTGAGCGGTTGAAAAAAGCGCATCTTTTAATTCAGCAGACCAAGATTCCTTTAAAAAGTATTGCTACTATGACAGGCTTTAACACTTATCCAAATTTTTCGAAAGGTTTTAAAAAGCATTTTGGGTATACCCCGATGGATATTAAAAGAAAATTTTGACAGGAGGAGGAAAGAATAAAGAATAAAGAATAAAGAGGAAAAAAGTATAATGTAGAAAAACTCCTTTTTTGACAAGTTATACTCCCGATTTGCTTCACTTTATTTATTTGTTTTTTAGAATTTTATATCGGATTAAATTTAAAGTTCGCCGATATGAAACTAAGTGCCACCACCAAAAGTATTTTTCTCAACAGTATTTCTCTGCTGTATATATTATTGTTTGTTTATGCAGCAGTTAGTAAACTATTGGATTTTGAGAATTTTCAGGTTCAGCTAGGGCAATCACCCTTACTAAGTGCTTTTGCCAGTTGGGTTTCGTGGGCTGTCCCAATTATTGAGTTGCTTATTTCCTTACTTCTGATTTTTCCAAAATATCGACTTATTGGATTCTTTTCCGCTTTTAGTTTGATGATTCTATTTAGTACTTATATCATCATTATTTTAAATTTCAGCTCTTTTGTTCCCTGTTCCTGTGGAGGTATTCTTGAAAAGATGAATTGGACTCAACATCTTATTTTTAATATTGTATTTTTTTTGTTAGCTTTAGGTGGGATTCTAATACTAGAAGAAAAAGAAACAACGTCACAAATCAAAAGATGGAAACCTATTTTTATAGCTCTTCCAATCGTATTTGTTTGCAGCATTTCCGTTGTGATTTTACTTTTTATAGTATCAGAAGATATTATACATCATCGCAACAATTTTATTCGTCGTTTTCCTCACCACCCAATATTAAAAACACATGAAAAGGATATTCAGTTTAATTCTTATTATATAGCGGGAATAGCTGATGGGAAAATATATTTAGGTAATGTTACTGCCCCGTTAAATATACTTGTTTTAGACACAAGCTTGCAACATCAAGAGCGTTTTGTGATACAGCTTAAAAATGAAAATATTGCTTTTCGAAGAATTGCTCTAAAGGTTAAACCTCCTTATTTCTATGTTTTTGATGGAACAGTCCCAACTATTTTGAGTGGAAGTATCAAAGATTGGAAAGCATCACAATTAATGAAAGGCAAAGCTTATTTTTCTTTATCTGAGCCCATTAATTCGAAAACTTTTGTTTTTCGAGCTGTAAGCAGTACAATGCATAATTCTATTTTAGGACTTTTAAGGATTAGTGATACCATTCAAGTAAGATTAGCTCCTCATTTATTGCAAAAACAAATTGATGGACTTTTCGATACAGACGGGATGCTTTTGTATAACGAACAACTTCAGAAAGTTATTTATACCTACTATTATCGCAATCAATATCTTGTCATAGATACTAATTTAAAGCTAAATTATATAGGACATACTATTGATACGACTAGTCGTGCTCGTATTAAAGTAGCTTACATTCATTCTAAAAATCAAAGCAAACTTTCAGCCCCTCCGTTATTAGTTAACAAAGGCACTTCAACTTTTGGAAATTACCTTTTTGTGAATGCTGGTTTAATGGGATTGTATGAGCCGGAAGAAATGTGGCGAACCGCTTCTATTATTGATGTTTATGATTTAAGGTATAAACGTTATGATTTCAGCTTTTATATTAATAATGAAGAACAACATAAGATGGAACATTTTCAGGTTGTGGATAATTTAGTAGTTGCATTAATTGGTCATAAAATTGTTACGTATCGCTTGTATACTAAAGGGTTTCATCCGGCAAATTTTAAATCAAAAATGGGAGATACAATAGGCCTATAAAAATATACTGCGCGGTGTCAGGAAATCGATCGAAAACCTGTAAAAAAGAGTAGATCAAAAACTTTTAATTTAAATATTATGAAAACACGTATTGTACAAAAGGCATTGCCTTTTGCAGCTATTGTTTTAGCGGTAGCAGGGGCTTTTGCAGCCAACATTTCCAGAACCAATGTCAGCACTTACGCTGATGTTAACGGACGAATTCCTTCCACTTGTGCCGAAACAAGTGTTGTTTGTTCTGATAATTTTAATCCACAAATGTGTACTAATGGTGCTCAACAGTTGTACAAACTAAATGCAGCAGGTACAGCTTGTCCACAGGCTCTTTACAAAAAGATTCAGTAGGACTTTAACAACCCTATATTAAGTAGGGGAAATGGCAATGCCGAACTTGAAAATTTCAGGTTCGGCATTGTTTTTGTCCTTTCCCCGACCTTTCAATAGGAGGGGGAGGAAGTGTATATCTCATTCTCGTTTTACCCCGTCCCTAAAGCGATTCGAAAATTTGGAGTTTCATATGATAAAAAAGTTGAACTTAGTAAGTATCAAGTCGTAGTTTAGATTTTTTTTGTGGAAAAAGGGATTCCTTTGAGATAATAATCGAACCATTCTTTTACTCTTTTATCGAGGTCTATTTGAGACTCAGGCTTGCCAATGGCGTGGCCTTGGCCAGGATATACCAGAAATGTATGTGGCTTTTGAAGTCTTTGTAACGCCAAATGCAGTTCAATACTTTGCGTCCAATTCACGTTAGGGTCTTGCTGGCCCGTCCAAATCAACACTGGTGTATTTATGGAGGAAGCGCGTGCTATAGGTGAGTTTTCAATATATCCTTTGTAATTGTCAAACAAAGAGGTACCCATTCGCAATTGTGCGGATTCATAGCGCCACATATGGGAGCGTTCGCCACTGGATTCCATACTCAGGTAATTGCTGACTAGATCTGTACAGGCGGCACCCACGACTGCTGTGGCAAACCGATTAGTTTGTGAAATAATATAGGCAGTTTCATATCCACCAAAGGAACCGCCTATCAAACCAATGTGATTGGATTCAACAATACCGTTCGCTATAACAGTATCAATAGCTTCCTGTACGCACGAAACGGCAGATTGTCCTGGTATTCCTACTTCATAGGCAATATCTGGATAAAATACTAAATAGTCCTCGAATGTATATTTAGTTGGATTAAATCCATCGGAATTGTATTGTGTAGGATTAATATAATGATGCATAATTCCCGACTGTCTTTCGTATAGATGAACAATCATTGGATATTTTTTACCAGATTGAAAACCTGCCGGATAAAATAATACCCCCTTTAAGGGTAGCCCTTTTTGGTTTGTATAGGAAATCAGTTCAGCATGTCCCCAGAAGAATTTATCCTGCTGCGGATTTGTTTTCAATACCAGCTGCTCTTTTTTCATGGTTTTGCTCCAAAGCTGTAATTTTGGTGAACTCTCAAACGACTCTTCTTTATACAGATATTTTTCAGTTTGCTTTGCCTTTTTCAGCATGCTGATTCTTGCCTTTTTATATACCATCACTTTGCAATGACCATTGCTTTGCAAGTAATAATATCCGGAGGCTTTATTATCACCCAAGGCCTCAAGTACCGTTCCTTTAGTAAAGTTAAAAGTACGGGTTGGTAAATTAGATGTGGTATTGATTATGTTGCTTTCATTTAAATTTTGGTAGATCCTGAAACGTATTTTTTGCTCCCGACCTTGGGTTAGTCTTTTGGCGTTTTCCCCATCTGGAGCTACTGTCCAAATATCATACTGGTCGTACACAATAAGCTTACCGTCCTGTGTCCAACCCGGACTACCATAAGGCGGCGTTGCTCCTGGCTGATCGAATTCCAAGTTATAAACGGCTGAGGGAATTAGTGTTGTAACATTGGTCTGTTTTTCCAATATAGGATCGTATATCCACCATTTTTTATCTTTAAAGTAATTGATATACCTGCCCTGTGGTGCTGCTCCTATATTTCCAATGGAATGGAGCTGTTTCTTTACTACTAAACTGCTTTTTCCTGTATTTAAATCGGTCAGGTAGAAGTCGGGTATTGCCTCAAATTCATATTGAGGTTCATAGGCCCGGTTATTAAAGGTCAATGCATAGTTTTGATTGCCAATTAACAAAACGTTTGGCAAATCATCTGTTCCTATTTGGACTATTTTATTTTCCTCTGGCCACCATACTGCCAATTTAGGAATATGGAAAGGGTCTAGCTGTTGTCCATGATGTACGCCTGTTACAACACTACTCCATATTTGCACTATTTCGTTTTCTTCCTTTTGAGGAATTGCAGCACTTAGGTTAAAGAATATTCGTTTGCCATCTTCTGAAATTTCAAGCGGCACGCGAGCAAAGGGAATTACAATATGTTTGTCTTTAAAGAAATCTGTCGACAATAATGGGTCTAAAACTACTATTTTTGGTTTTTGTTCTAATTGGGTTATGTAGTATAGCTTGTGGTTTTTTAGTTTAGCGGTCTCGCTATTAGATTCTTGTAAAAAGGAGAGTACATCGCCTTTATTATTCCAACTAAGGTATTTAAAATCCCCTTCTTTTTCTTGAACTAATGTCTCACTATTAAAATTGGAATTCATTCGAATCAGATTCACTGTATTTTCTTTTGGTGTTACGTAGGCTAAAAGAGTACCATCCCCATTAAAACGATATTCTGAAACTCCATTGATCGTCTGTTCTTTACCCGTTTGTAAATGGAATATGTGGAGAGACTCTTCCTTCTGTGATTCCTGTTTCGTTAGTACTATATATTTTCCTCCAGCTACAAACTCATATTTAGAAACGTGCTGAATCCATTGCAATACACCCGTTTTTAAGTTTAGTAATGCCGTTCCTTTCTTTGAATCTTGCGCAATCCACCATTTACTGTCTGGACTAAAAAGACCATTTTCTGCTGTTGGAAAATACTTTTTCTTCGCAGTTTGTGTGTTTTGTACAAATAATGTGTCCTTTGCTGACTGATAATTCAGCTTGTAACTTATCCAATTTCCATCCTCTGAAATTTTTTCCTCTGAAAGGGTACTCCATAATGCATAGTCTTCGGGTTTAAGTTGCCTTTTTGAAAAGGATTGGCTCCAAGAAGAGCCAATCCCAAGTATCAAAAGGAGAAAAATCCAGTTCGTATTCCCTTTTAAATTCATCCTCTTTTTCATCTTAATATCCTGGATTTTGATGTAGGTTTTTGTTCAGCAGTAATTCTGTTTGAGGGATAGGTAACCATTTATCGGTACTTTTCCATCCTGGTTTTATAGCACTTAAAATCCCATCTGCTTGTTCTGTTCTTTTTAGATCAAACCAGCGTTGCCCTAATTCAGTGAATAATTCGACCCTGCGTTCTTGTTGAATAGCAAGTAATACGTTTTCGGGCGTGTTGGCCGCCGTATCTGCTAATCCTGCTCGGTTTCGAATTAGGTTTAAATCAGCTAAAGCACCAATCCAATTATTTTGATGAGCCCTAGCTTCTGCACGGATGAGGTATTGTTCTTCTAATCGCAATATAATTGCAAATTCCTGAGAGCTTCCTGTATTGGCGATTTGTTTGTATTTGTATGGGTAGTACCATGTTTGAGTACCGTCCGTCACATTCCCCAACCAATGTTGCTTTCTTTGATCTCCAGTTTCAAATGCGTTTAGTAAATGGGTACTTATAGCAGTAATCGGAGGAGGGCCGCTGCTAAAAATAAAAGTATGCGCATCATGCGTGTTCAGCCCCGTAATACCTGGGTGCAATTGCCAAATTGTTGAGGGATTTTCCTTTAGAAATACCTTATCTAAATCCGCTTCCAACTGGTATGTATTCGTATTAATTACTTGGGACGCTTCCTCTTCGGCTAGTTGCCACGCTCCTCTGTAAAGGTACACTCGTGCTAGTACTGCTGTAGCCGTGCCTTTATTAGGTCGAACACGTTCTGCAGTACCATAACTGTAGTTTAATATGCTTTTAGATAGCATTAAGTCGGTTGTAATTTTATCATATACTTCGTCTTCGGACATTCTCGAAACGGTACTATTTTTTTTATAATCTGTTGTTTCGATATATGGAATGTCTCCAAATAGATTTAGTAGATAAAAGTGAATAAATGCTCTAAGAAACAAGCCTTCTCCTTTTAAGACATTACGTTGCTCTGAAGGAATTGCTGTTGATTTTTCAAGACCTTCTAAAAGTGCGTTTATTGCATAAATTTGACTGTAACTGCTATTCCATAAAGAACTAACCATAGGATTTGAGGGGAGTACGGTATGATTGTAAAAGTCTTCTAAAGGCGCACTGGGACTTCCATAATAGGTTAATTCATCCGAATAGTTTCCCAGTCCATTCGAAAGGCCATCTTGGTTTCCAGAAAGTATGCCGTTTTCTCTTAGTTGTGAATAGCAATTTGAAAGTGCTGCGTTTGCTGTTGTAACATCTTCTAACACTGCAGTACCAGTAAGCTGTGATTGTGGCAAATCTACCTCCGTAAAACTTTCGCAGCCATTCAGCCACAAGCAAAGGAGTACTATTAATGCTATTATTAGCATTGACTGTATTAATTTATAGTATTTCATATCGCAATATTTATTGATTTTTAAAAGCTAAGGTTTAGTCCAAAAGTAAATTGACATAAAGGGGGGGAGTAGAAAGCGGATTGATTTTCAGGATCGGCACCTTTGTAATTGGTCCATGTGAGGAGGTTTTGTCCTTGTAAATAGATTTTTGCTGTCCCCCCTTTTGTAACTTCTTTTGGAATCGTATATGAAATACTGATGCTTTTCAATCGGATGTAGGAAGCATCACTTATGGTTGCGTTACTGTTGCTGTATAAGAAATAGGCATCCAATGCTGCTGCATTAGCTCCTGTTGTATATTGCTGAATTTCGGCATCGGTACCATTTTGTGGCCAGTGATTCAAAACCGCTTGTGGCTGATTCGAGAAATCTCCTATCCAAGAAGCCGTGTATAAGTAATTACGCCCTTTTTGTTTTACGCCCTGAAATAGAAAATCCAGTGCCCAATTTTTATAGCTGAGTTGGTTGCCAAATCCTCCAAATAATTGAGGTGCTGTATCTTCAATCCATTGGCGGTCTTCTGGTCCTGTAATTTTTCCGTCACCATTGTAGTCCTCAAATTGATAAACACCTGTAACTTGATCAATTCCTGTGTAGTGGTATGTTTTTTGGATACTCAATGATTTACCTATTACCAGCGAATTGGCGTAAGTAGACCCCTCTAAATCAGGGAATTCCAAGAGTTTATTTTTAGGTAGGGTCAGGTTTAATGTAGTCGTCCAATTGAACGCTGTCTTTCTAAAATTAACCGTTCGCAATTCCAGTTCTAAACCTGTATTTTGAACTGTTGCATTTAAATTGGCTTGTAAAGAAGAAAAACCTGTAGTTCCTGGTTGTGGTACACCCACAAGTTGACTAGAAGAACGGTTGCAAAAATAGGCTGAAGTTAAGAAAATACGATCGTTGAAAAATCCTAGGTCGATTGCGGCTTCTCTTTTTTTATTGGTTTCCCAACCAAAGGAAGGATTGAAAAGACGGGTAGGTTTTATCCCAATAGTACCATTGTAATTGTTGCCAGTAATCTCATAAGTGTCTAAGAATTGGTAATCACCAATCTGGTCATTTCCACTGGTACCATAACTGGTGCGTAATTTTCCGAAACTTAGGAAACTACTATTATTTATGAACGCCTCCTTTGAGAATATCCAGGCTGCACCTATAGCTCCGAAATTAGCAAAGCGATTGCCAGGGCCAAAACGACTGGAACCATCTCTTCTTCCTGTTAAGTTGATGATGTATTTACTTTTCCAATTGTAATTAATTCTACCAAAGAACGCTTGGTATTTGTAAATGGTTAACTGATCGTCAGTAATTGTTAAATAGGAAGCTGCAGCTATATTGTGCAGTAAACTGTTACTTGCAAAACCTGATCCGATTTGTGCCAATTGTTGCTCTGTTTGCTTCTGAAAAGTTGTGCCTGCTAATAGCATTAATTCTGAATTGCCTGCCGTTTTCTTCCAATTGATCTGAGGTTCAATAATCCATGAGCTACGTTTGGCATTGTTTATAATAAGCGTGGAAACTTCACTCCCCAGTCCATACGCTGGATTGTACATGGTAGAAGGAAATGTCCGATTTTCGGAGATGTGATAGTCTGTGTACCCTAGATTTGTTTTTATTTCCAAGTTTTCCAGTATGTTGTACGAAAGAACAGTATTAGCAATTAGGTTGCTTGTGTTGGCTGCATATTTGCCTTCCAAATAGCTTAACGGATTGTTCCAAGTGCCATTTTCCCAATTTAAGTTTCCTTGGGCATCGTATAGAGCTGGGGCATTTGGCGCCAGAATTATAGCTTGGTACATCAAGTCGTTTGCGGGTAGTGTATTCTTATCAGTAGCATAGTCTGCTGTAAAGCTCATTTTAAAACGATTGTCAATAGAGCGATGCGTTAGGCTGTTGTGAAACGCCAATTTTTCATATTTTGCATCCCCAGGGAAAACGGTTGTTTCGTTACGGTAGGTGCCACTTAACAAAAATTGAGTTTCGGCATTTCCACCAGAGACCGTAGTTTGAATATTGTTTGTATTTGCAGTACCTCCCAGTAATTCTTTTTGCCAATTGGTGTAACGGTTTTGATCCCAAGTACCATTTACATCATAGGCGTACCCTGGATAGTCTGTAATTCCGTCGTTGGCAAAGGCTTCCTTACGCATGGATAAATATTGTTGTGTATTTAATAAATCCATGGTGCGAGTTAGTTTTCCAAAACTGGAATACGTATTCATATCGAATTTGGTTTTTCCTTGTTTTCCTTTTTTGGTCGTTATGAGCACGACGCCGTTGGATCCTCTTGAACCATAGATTGCAGTAGCATCAGCATCTTTTAGTACTTCCATACTCTCAATATCTGATGGGTTAATATTGTTGAGAGGACTTGCTGATCCTGCCAAAATATTGCCCGATGTCATTACTGAGCCTAATGATTGTGAACTGTAAGGTACTCCATCCACAATATATAGCGGCGCATTACCATCAGTGCGAATGCTGTTTATCCCTCTGATCTGTATGTCGAAACCACCACCAGGAGTTCCAGTGGCTTGTGTTATTGTTACGCCAGTCATGCGACCTTGCAAAGCAGCCAAAGGGTTATTTATGGGTTGTTTTTCTATATCCTTTGCAGTGATTTTCGCAATACTTCCTGTGCGTTCACTTTCTTTAACGGAGTAGTAACCAGCGTTGACACGGACTTCTTGTAGCGAGGTTATATCTTGCTGTAATTGGATGTTAATTGTTTTACGGCCGTTTAAGGGGATTATTGCTGTTTTAAATCCTATGAATGCGACCACAAGTGTATCAATTGGGGTCGCTTCTATGGTGTATTTACCATCAAAGTCAGAAATAACGGTTGATTTTGCTTTTCCTTTTATGGAAACAGTAACACCAGTTAAGGGGTTGAGTCCATCTGTAATGGTACCGTTTATTTTTATTTGTTGCGGTAAGGAGTGGTTTTGCCTCAGTAGCTTGTTGGCTAGAGCAGGGGTATAGGATAATGAGAACCCGATAATAATCAGGTACCAAAATGCCGATCCACCCTTGTAAAATGAAATTTTTTTCATAATATTGGTATAGTTAATTGAAACGTTAGTTTTGTTAGCGGTGGTCCTCTAGTATAGCTTGCCGGCGTGTTAGAGGGCCTTTTTTTATGTCTTACTGTTGTTAAAAGGGAATTGTGAGAAGTGAGTCGAAACTCACAAAACTAAATTTGAATCATAAACAACGATAGACGAAGTGTTCTTTTTTTATTGCATAGGCATTAGATTTAAAGGTTTTTTTAAGGAAAGTCAACTGCCGTTGCCTGTTGCAGCCAGACGCAGGCAGAGCCTTTCCAAACTAATTCAAATAATTAATGGTATTGCGAGACTAAAAAGGAAGAGGCAGTGCTAAGAATGTAAGTGAGTTTGGCCAAAATAATGGATATAAAAAAAGGCATGGAACTCAGCTTATTGACTTTGAGGTACTGGTATACCCTGCAACAATAAGTGAGCCCACGCCATGGGACGTGAGCATCTTACTTATCTTCTCGTTGCAAAAATTACCAGTTTTCAAAGTCGAGATTCTAAGCGAATGCTTCAAATATTTTATATGAAGAATCGCAAATATATGTATTCAAAAACAAATATAATAAAAAAATACTATACCACACATATATGTGTGGGATTAATATTTTTTTATAACGCAAATTTATCAAGTGGAAGAAAAAGAATTAAATAAGGTACAGATTACACTTGGGGCTACCATAAGGAGAATTAGAGAAGAAACAACAGATTTTTCTCAATTCAAGCTATCTATTGAAATAGGTATGTCAGAAAATCAGATTAGAAGAATCGAAAAAGGGAAAAGTAATCCAACAGTTAATACTCTTGCCAAAATAGCAAAAGCTTTAAAAGTAAATATTAAGGTGCTATTTGAATAATTAAATCTTTAAGTATTAAAAGAATTCAAAAATATTCATCATGGAATGGTATGAAATCGTAATTGGCATTCTAATATGGATTGTAGGAGTATTTATCTATATGAAGTATAAAGACTTTCAAAAGAATAAATATCACAATGATTCATTCAAAAAAAAGTATAAATAAGTAAGATGCTGAGAGGCATCTTTTTTTTTAAAGATAATTTTTTTTTATATAATGTAGGAAATCGTAAAGAATTTTAGAAACGGTTTTGTAGGTTTGGGAAATAGTACTCAAATTGAACTAAGCGTATCTGCTGTAATAGGGAAGCTACTCAGTTTTAAAGTTAAAAGCAAGGTGTATAGGGACTTAAGTAGTGAATTAGTAAGTAAATGTAAATACTTTAAAAAAGTAATATATTGAAATGTAAGTGCTTCGAAATCCCTTATAGGGTATAGCTAAAACATTTGTATATACGAGAATCAAAAAGCTTAAATTAAAATGAATAGAAAATTAACAACGAACTCAAGATTAGTAAATGAATTATTTGCTAATTATATAAGTACTTTCACAGCATTTTGTGAACTTATGAATAATTCTATTCAGGCAAAAAGTAAAAATATTTGGATCGATATAGATTATACTTCGGATGAAGAAATACACCCTCTTATTATCAAAAAAATCACTATTAAAGATGACGGTGTTGGAGTTCATATTTCTGATATTGAACGAAAATTATTAGATATAGGAACAGCAAATAAAGATGGAGGAAAAGGAATTGGTAGATTTGCTTCATTTCAAATTGGACAAAAAGTTGAAATTGAAACAGTTTCTTATTCTAAGGAAAATAATAATTTTACAAAAGTATATATTCCATTAACTTTTGATAGTTTTGGAAAAAACATTAATGTATCAGAAGTTGAAATAGATACAAAAGAAAAAATCCTAAAAGGAAATAATCATAATCCTTATTACAAAGTAACAATCTCAAACTTGTATGATTCGAACATAACTGATAATGAACCCAAAAAGAAAATAATTGATAAATTTTTGAGTACTAATATTGCAGATGCAATTTTCGAACGTTATCCACTCAAAATTTTCAATAACGATATAAAATTTTGCATTAATGGTAAAAATATAAACCCAAATGATTTTGTGTTAAATAAGCCAATTAAGAAAATATTCGATTATACTGATACAAAAGGTAAAGTTCATAAAATTCTTTTTGACTTTATGCAGATAAAAAAATATGAAAAAATAAAAGTCTTTTTAACAACACAAAATGCTGGATTAAACACAATAGCAAACGGGTTTGAATATGATGCGAGTTGGTTAAGTCCAAAAATTGGAGGCTGGTTTATATATATTGCATCAGCGACATTATCTGCCGATATTTATAGAAATATTGACTTAGATGACTTGGATGATAACTGGAAAAAATATAGAGAATTTATTAAAGAAAATTTAAATGATTTTTACAGAGAACGAAATATAGAATTTGATAATTTTTCTGACAAACTAAAGGGGGATGAATATTATCCATATAAAATAAAATCAAGCTCTAAATCAAAAGTAATTCTGTTTGATAAATTAGCATACTTAGTTGAAGATAAATACCATATTTTAAATGAAAACAATAAACTACGAGAAATAATATACCCTCTAATCGATAGAACTATATCTAACGGAGAATTAAACAAAATATTAGGAAGTATCTTAAAGCTTAATAGTAAAATGATTTCAAAATTTTCTGATTTATTAGAAAAAACAGATCTTGAAAATATTATTGAATTTTCAGATAAAGTTTCTTCAAAAATAGAAGATATTGAATTTCTTGAAAAATTAGTTTATAGCGAAATTTCTAAAAATGTAAAAGAAAGAAAAGAACTCCACAAATTTTTAGAAAAGATGCTTTGGGTTTTTGGAGAAGAATATAATGAGACAACAAAATTATTATCTGATAAGAATTTAGAGAAAAATTTAACTCAATTACGGGATGATTATTTAGTATATAAGCCTAGTAAAGCTGATAATAATTCAATTGAAATTACTGAAAGAACTGTAAAATCGATTACAGATCTGTTCATGTATAACGAACGTATAATTGACCATAAAAAACGAGAAGTTTTAATAGTTGAGTTAAAAGCACCAAAAGTAAAAATTAGCCCTAAAGAAATTGGACAAGTAATGAAATATGCACGAGAAATTGAAAAATTAAATGCTTTAAGTAAAAATATAAATTATAAAATTTTATTAATTAGTTCAGGAATAAATAGTGACGCACAATTCGACATAACGGGAAGACAGAAAAATGAGGACAACCCTTATTTCTATTTTAGAAATGAAAACAAAAATATTGAAATATGGATTATGAATTGGTCGGATTTAATTGAAAATGTAAAAAGAAAGTTGAAATATATGGCAAACGTATTAGAAACAAAAGACATAGATGTACAAGATAAAGCTAAACGAGACTTTGAAAATATTGAATTTGGAAAAACCAGTTCTACTTTAAAAAAAGTAGCTGTATAAGGGAATTGTCTATAATGAATAAGACGGGCGCGTGTTCTGAAAGCCCAAGCAAGAAGTTGTTGTTGAATATTATCTATTATATTATTATTATTATTAGCTTGTGGGGCTTGAGGACTTTTTAATTTTGATAATAGGATTTTAAAAGGTTTCTGGTTAGAGAAGGTATTATAACAGCTACGTTTATAGATATTAATAAAGATGCTGAGAGGTGTCTTTTTTTATTTTATAAGGCACTGTCTCATAATGTGTAAGTTTTAAAATCTCAGGTTATTAGTTGACCTGAGATTTTTTTATTTATTAAATTTAACTTTTATACACTTATGAAACCAGAAGACATTTTAAACGAAGATTTTTTAAAGCAATTTAGAAACGGTCCAGAACTCACTAATTTTTTAGAATAACTTCACAAACGTGATATTGAAAAAATTATTGAAGGTGAGTTAGATGCTCATTTAGACTATGAAAAGCATCAAAAAAGCAAGGCCAATAACTTAAGAAATGGCTATACAAAAAAGAAACTAAAAACCACTTTAGGTGAAACAGAGATACAAGTTCCACGTGATCGTGATAGCTCTTTTAGCCCCATGATTGTTAAGAAAAGAGAAAGTGCAACAGATGGTGTTGAAAATGTTATTATTTCACTGTACGCTAAATGGATGAGTAAGAGTGATATTGAAGAACAGATAAGAGAACTCTACGATTTTAATATCACTACATCCACTATTTCAAGAATCACTGATCGCATTACCGATGATATAATAACTTGGAAAAACAGACCCCTGGAAGCCACTTATCTCATTGTTTGGATGGATGGAATCGTTTTTAAAGTTAGAGAGAATTCCAAAGTAGTAATATTAGATTACCAATGTCGAAGTTAGTATCACCATTTATATTTTTCGAATTTATAATTAAAAATTTATTTCCATTAGAATTTAATAAAATTTTTGCAAATAAAAATTATCAATCAACATTTAACAATTCAAAAAAAAAATCCATCAATATAATACCTTTTATAGAAACTAACATATTTCTCCATCAAGATTAATTTATGAAAGAATAATAGTAATTGTGTTTGTTACTATAGGCGTTTTTTATCTGTGTATCTTATAACTTGGAAGCGGAGTTTAATATAGCGGCTAATCGAATGCCAGATTTTTGGATTTGTGATTGAATTATTGCGATCGGATTATATAGGAAAAGATGCTGCGGAGGAGTTTTTGATTTCTTGCTAAAAAAGAAAATCCTATACTTTCTATATTTGAGGTATGGAATGGTATGAGATAGTGATTTTGATTGTCCCACTGGGAGCATATATAAGAGGGAAGATATATGAGTTTATGAGGGGGTATGATAAAAATGGTAATTGGAGGAGTAGGGGGAAGGGATAGAAAGATCCTGATGAGGTGTCTTTTTTTATGCGTTTTGTTTTAGTGAAAGCCCGTTAAGAATTAAAATTATTATGGAATACTTTTACTTCCTACACTTTTAGTAATATCACTAAAAGTGGGTATTGTAACAATAGTTAAAAAAGCCTTTATTTACGAACTAGTATATATAGCTTACGTTGTAGTAAAACTTTAAAAAAGGGTTACTTGTTGAGGTTAAATACTGGTTATAGGCAAGCTTACAGCAGAAATCGAGAATTCAATAACAAACAAAATCAATATTAATGATTAGAAAAATAGGCTTATTCTTATTATCACTTTGGCTTCTTTTTGTTCTAATAATTTTAATTACAGCCAAAATACCACTTGACGTTTCATTAAATGCAGTTTTTGTCGGATGGCGATTTCTTGCAGTAAATAATATAATCCCAATTTTTTGCCTAATTGCGCTGACAATCGGCTACATTTCGTATCGAGACTTTATACATCAAATCAAAGGAACTCCAGAACTTTCATTTAAAGTAAAAGAAATTGAAAAGATTGATTATGAACATTTAACCTTTTTAACGACATACATAATTCCGTTGGTATGCTTTCAATTCGATAATCTAAGATATATATTCGCCTTTTTAATTATTCTTTTTGTTATTGGTTCTATATATATAAGAACAGATTTGTTTTATGCGAACCCAACGCTAGCTATATTAAATTTCCGTATTTATAAAGTTTCTGGAGAATTTCGAAATGGAGAAACTAGACAAAATAAAATTTTAATTAGTAAAGACTTAATTGAAAAAGAAGATAGAGTAAAATATTATAAACTTGACGAAAGAATATATTACGCAACTAAAGTAAACTCAAATGACTAAAATTGAATTAGACAATGCCCTAGCTTTTATTAACAATCCTCAAGGCGAATTGCAGATAATTATTTATGCTAATGTTGAGGATGAAGATGAACCAAAAAAATTGGATATTAAAGCTGATGATTTACCTGAAATCAAACAAATATTTATTGATGGAATTAATAATTTTATAATAGCCAAAAACGACTACACTATTTTACAACTTTCAGCAGCAGATGAAAGAGGAAAATGTTTTTATCAATATGATTTGGAAATACCTGAAGAATTAGAACTTTTGGAAAGTGTTATTGGAAATGATAATTTACAAACTTTTGATTTTCAGGTAAGCCAACTTTCATCAATCAAGTCTTTAGTCATTTTACTCGCAGATGACAATAACGAATTGACCTTGTATAAAAAGTTATCTCCTGTTGAAGTAATTGGAAGAGGTGGACATATATTTAAAAAATCAAATCAAAGACTTGAAAAGTTTGAAGATCAGCTTTTAAGAATTACTGCGAAGTTTCAAGTAATGAGAATTGCTGGTGAGATCATAATTATAGATTTAGCATCAATTGAAAGAAGTTTTGGATTTCACGATGTGATAACACGAGAAGCTTTATTAAGTATTGAGGCAATTAATGATATGCAAATTGTTGCAAACATTGATAGCTTAAATGAATTAGTTAACAATGTTAGTTTTGCTAGAAAGCTTACTAAAGTTGCAAAATTCTCTCCTGTAATAAAGCTTAACATTCCAGTAGCAGACATAATAAATTTCGCGAAAAATCATCCTCTCACTAAAAAGAAAATGAGATATAATCCAGAAGGTACTCAATTTAATTTAGATACTCGTGTTTCAAAAGATTTACTAATTAAAATATTAAATGATGACTTGCTAACTTCGGAACTGACAAAACTGTATTATGATAGTTTAGCAAAAGATGGTATTGAAGTAGAGGAAGAGAATGAAGTTGAAAATAATTAAAAAGCATACCGCTAACAGTTAAGGCTTCGTTGGGCTTGAAAAGCTAATAATGAAACTTGTATTGAAGGAAACCTGAGGCAGTTTAAAAAGTACTGGTTTTAAGCTGCGGATTTTTGAGACTGAAATAATACTATGAAGGAAAAGATGCTTAGACATCTTTTTTAATATACATTTTATTTTTTTCTGATAATGTGGGAAACCGTAAAGAATAGTATAAATGGTTTTGTAGGTTTGCTATAGTAAAAAGGTATTTTTTCGAACAAACCCAACCTAATTTGGGTGGATTGTAGCTATTTTGTGGCTGGTATAAACAAGTTACGGTAATTATCAACAATATTCCGGTAATAACAATATAACTATCGATATGCAAGATGTAATTAATGATTTAACTTCACTCTTTGAGGAAGCAAAGCAAAAAAGTGAGTTTGATTTTGTATTGATACTTATCAATTACAAAGGAATGGGTACGAAAAAGTTAACCACAAATTTGCATGAGTGGTTTGAAGCAATAGAATTTTACAAACAATTATATACTATACATTCTGATAAAGAAAAGACTAGAGTTGGTACATTAATCTATTCAACTTTTTTTGAAAACAGTGATTTTTATAATATTATCGGAAGTCTTTGCAAAATCAAGCTTGGACAAAAAGGCTCTTCATATTTATTTTGGAAAACAAAAAAATATGAACGCCTATTAGGAATCGGTGAAAAACAGGATTTCCTTGTCGAGTTATTAGATGACGCAGGAAAACGAAATATCATAGCTTTTTTTAATGACAATCATCATAAAGAAATAAGAAATACATATTTCCATTCTGCTTATTCTTTAAGTGATGAAGATTACAAAATGCATGATTCAGAAACAATCTCAATTGGCGGAGTTGGAAGATCTTGGTTTAATATTGATACTTTTTTAAATCCAAAAATCGATAATGTAATTATATTCTTTGATACTTTTAAAAAGCTTTATTTAGATTCTTTTGATTCATATATTGTAGATAAAGAGGTGACCGGTTTTTTTCCTAATGAGTCCAAAATAACAATATTGGGTTCTGATGAAGGATTAAAAGGTTTTCGAATAAAAAATGCCGTTCAGTTTTATGGCGAGTGGCATGATTCAGGAATTTGGTATGAAGAAGAACACGATATATGGGCAGGTAATAATATAAACGTATATTTTCAAAATGTTGAAACTATAGAAATTAGAGAGCAAATTACTAGATATGAAAATAAAGCTGACATAAATAAAAATGATTCTGAATTCTATAACTTAATAGATAAAATTAAAGAAAGACAGCAACCTTTTGAATTACAAAAAGCAACTCACCTTTTATTAAAGTTTGGTAGTATTCGTGATAAAAAAATGTCAGAGGAAGAAAACCAATTTAAAAAACAAAGTTATCCTAAAGTTGTGTTGCCTTATTATCAAAAAGCTATTGAAATCGGCCCTCAATTTGTTGACATTCCAACGCTAACGAAACGAATTGCAGAGATCGAAAATAACTACAAGCAACAGCCATATTAACTGACGAAAACGACAATGATAAACATAGAAAGATTTTCAAAACGACAAGGTCTTTTTGCATTAAAGGAAAAAGAAATTACCATTCGCGAGGACGCACCAGAAGGTCTTCGTGGATATATCAAAATGGCTTATTACGATTTAAATAAAAATCCTTCTGACCTTCGTGCAATAACTACGAGGGTTTTAAGAATTCCTCCAGATCATAATAATTGGTCTGAATTTCCGAATATAGATTACGAAGTTGGAGAACATTTAGAATCTTGTGATTGGTATCTAGTTTATGACATTATTGAAACAATAATTCAAAAACTAAACCCACAAGAAAGAGAAATCTTTACAAACGAAATAAATGAATACTTCATTTCAAATGGAATTGGATGGAAAATTGAAAATGGACTTATAGAAACTCGTGGGGATGAAGTTTTTGAAACAGCAGTTAAGACTGTTGTTTCTGTTTTGGAAGCAGCAAAACTTGAAACAGCCAAGACAGAAATAAGAGAAGCACTTAATGACTTGTCAAGAAGACCAATACCTGACATAACTGGAGCAATTCAACATTCACTTGCTTGTTTAGAGTGTGTGACAAGAGAGGTTACCGGAGATTCTAAATCAACTCTTGGAGACTTAATGAAAAAATTCCCTGGAATAATCCCAACTCCACTTGACCAAGCAGTAACTAAAATTTGGGGTTTCACTTCAGAACAAGGCAGACATTTAAGAGAAGGGCAAGCACCTGAATATTTGGAAGCAGAATTAGTCGTTGAAGTTACTTCGGCCATTGCGACATATTTAGGAAAAAAACTTGGTGTAGCAAAAACGGAAAAAGATGACTTACCATTCTGACAAAGAAAATACGGCTGGTAAGGCCTGCTAGAACGGATTTGGGTTTTGTACTTAATTTGAAAATGGCTTGTATTTGTGAGAATTTTGTTAAACCGAAAAATAACGCTACTTTAGTTCCAAACCTCTTGTAGCAAGGAACGTGATAGCCAATTTTATAGAAAAAACATGACAGTAAAATTACATCCCCCAATTGACGGAAGCGTACTTGAAGGAATTAGTAAGACTTTAGGAGATACTTACAATGGATTAACTGGAACTGAAATTTCTAAATTTCTTCAAGAAGTTGGTATTCCTGACATTGATTCAAACAATACTAAATGGAAAAGGTTATTTAATGCTTTTGCAGATTATCAGAATAAAAAGCAAATTTCCAATAACATTCTAAAATTCGTAAATAGATCAATGAATCCAGCTAGATTTATTGGAAGAAATGAACAATTTGAAAATGTTAGATTCGAACTAAATAAGAGATTATCTTTTATTGGTTTGCAACTTTTAGAGAGCGGAAAATTTTCTTTGATTACAGTATCAACAACAATTTCTGAAGCCGAACAAAAAGTAAATAGATTCAAAAGTAAACTTCAACAAAGAAATGCTCATCAAAAAATATATGAATATTGTAAAGCCGAATTGTTAGCCGAAAATTATTTTCACGCTGTTTTTGAAGCTACAAAAAGTATTGCAGAAATCATTTGCCAAAAAACTGGTCTTTTTCAAGATGGAAGTGAATTAGTTGAAATCGCTTTTTCAATAAAAAATCCATTAATCAAAATTAATGACCTTACTTCTGAAACTAAAGAAAGCGAACATAAAGGATTCGCAAATTTAATAAAAGGTGTTTTTGGAATGTTTAGAAACACAACTGCACACGCTCCAAAAACGATTTGGGAAATAAATGAAAACGATGCATTAGATATAATGTCAACAATATCATTAATTCATAGAAGACTGGAAAACAACGCATAAAAAAACTGGCTGTAACAGCTAAGGGTTTCGTTGCGTGCGCAGCACGAACAATGAAACCTGTGTTGAACGGAACAGGAGGTAGTAAAAAAATATTGTTTAATTCATCCTATATTTACTTCCTAATTAACAAAATAAAGTTCGTTTGGAGGTTTTTAGACGAATTGAAGTTGTGGGCAATGCTAACGCAGACCATTCAAAACATTTTTTTATATTAAACCAAAATGAACATTAGCTTTTTTTCTAACTTATTTCTTTGGTTATTATTAATAACTTTACCAGAAATTGTATTTTGTCAATCGGCCGACTTTATCATTCAAGATGTAAAATTTGAAAGTCAGGGCGTCACTCTTGCAGGCTCAATTTTAACGCCTAAAAAAACAACTGCAGCAGTTGTAATTGTTCATGGGTCTGATCCTGTAAAAAGAGAAATGGAGTTCGCTAAACGTCTTGCGAAAGAAGGTATTGCCGTATTGACATATGATAAACGTGGAGTTGGGGAATCGGGCGGTGTATATGTAGGGCCATCTGTTGGTACTAATAATATTGACACTACTAATCTTAATTTATTATCTCACGATGCAAGTTCAGCAGTAAACACATTTCGAACCTATTTGAAAGATAAAAAAACACCAATTGGATTAGTTGGCTTCAGTCAAGCAGGATGGATAATCCCAATTGCTGCAAACAAAAATCCACAAATAGAATTTATGATTTTATTTAGTTGCCCAACAATTACAACTCTAGAACAACTTCGATTTCAGTTTTATACTAACGGCAACAATAATTTTTGGGAAAATCATACAGAATCAGATGCTCGTGAACATACTAAAAATGATCCAGACAGGTATCAATTCGTTGCGACTGACCCAAAAATTTCTCTGAATACTCTTTCAATTCCGGGACTTTGGCTTTTTGGTGAGAAAGATATACAGATTCCAGTAAAGTTGTGTATGGAGCAATTAAATACATTGAAAGCTCAAGGTAAACCTTTCGAATATACTTTGTTTTCTAAATTAGGACACAATACTTCTTCCGGCGATATTACAGAAACTGTTGATATTTCAATTCAATGGATAAAACAGAAAGCTTTGAATATTAAGAAGTTTAAATCATCCAAATAAAGCACTGCCTACAACAGCTAAGGCTCGTTGGGCTTGAAAAGCCAACAATGAAGCCTGCGCTGAATGGAAACTATAGGCAGTTTAAATCCTGTATATTTACTTCCTAATTAAAAAAACAAAGTTTGTTTGGAGGTTTTTAGATGAACAGACGTTGTAGGTAACGCGGTTACAAAATTGCACTTAAAAAGTATATTTTTTTGAAAGATTTTAATTAGTAAAATTATTCCTTTTTGACATCTCTTATTTTACGGTATCTATTGTAAGCCGAACAAATAATTAAAATAATTACAAAATAAACGAGATAAGATCGCGGTTCTCCTATGCCTCCAACTGTTGTAAACATTCGATTCCATCTAATTTTATTAATTCCTTTGCCATCAGTATTCCAACTTAACCAAATAAAAATTGGCTTGCCAACCACATGGTCAAAAGGAACAAATCCCCAAAATCTAGCGTCAATTGAATTATCTCTATTGTCGCCCATCATCCAGTAATAATCTTGTTTAAAGGTATAATTTGTAGCAAGATTATTATCAATAAAAATCTGATTTCCTCGCACCGATAGCTGATGACCTTCATATTCCGTGATTAATCTTTTATAAAGCGGTAGAATATTTACATTTATGTCAATTGTCTTTCCTTTTTCAGGAATGTAAATTGGTCCAAAAAAATCAGCATTCCAATTGTAATTCTTGTCATAAGGTAATATTTTAGAATCTCGATCTCCTTTATTATTTTTTCTCAATTCAAGACTTTCTATGTATGGATTATTCCTAGCATTAGCAACAGCTTCTTCTGTTGCTTGAACAAAATATTCTCCAGATTTAGAATCGTAAGCTATTCCATCGGTTATATCATATAATTTTAGAATATTAGACGCCTCCTCATAAGAAGAAAATTGAGCTTTAAATTTAATAGTATATGAAAACTGCAATTTTGTTCTATCAGATAGTTTAGTTTGTTTTCCATCAATAAATACGTAACCATTTCTAACTTCCAAAGTGTCTCCAGGAATTCCTACACAGCGTTTTACCAAGTTTGTTTTTTTGTCGATAGGTTTGTAATAATTTCTATCAGGTGAAAAATTATCCATATCCAAAAGAGTATCGGCTGGTTGGTTAAAAACTACAATATCGTTACGTTCTATTTGTTGAAAACCAGGCAATCTTAAATACGGTAATTGAAATATGTTTAAGATTGAAGTTTCTTTTTTTGAAATATCATCATTGAACATGTAGGATTTCTTTTTTACGAAAGGAATTGTGTCATGTACCATTGGCAAAGTAACTGTTGTAATTGGTACTCTGGCTCCATAATGCAACTTACTTACAAATAAAAAATCTCCAACTAATAATGATTTCTCCATTGACGAAGATGGAATTGTGAAAGGCTGAATAACATATGTATGAACAATAGTAGCAACAATAACAGCAAACAATAGTGAACTTACAGTTTCTCCTAATCCTGCTTTTGGGCTTAAGTTTCTATCCTTTACGTATTCTAATTTATCAGAATTATAATTCAAATAGGCAATATAAAAGCCTAAAGATAGTACTACTAACAAAGTGTCCTTTGTGGTGTTTTTACCAAAACTACGAATGGTTTCAACCCAAACAACAGGAAACATTATTAAATTTATTATAGGAATAAAAAATAGAAACACCCACCATTTAGGTCTATTAATTATTTGCATTAATATAATGGCATTGTAAATTGGTATTAATGCTTCCCAAGATTTTCTACCTGCTTTTACATACAATTTAAAAGTGGCTAAAAAATGAACAAATTGGATAATAAAGAATAATAAGAAAAATTTAGTCATTTGAATAATTTAAAGAATTTATGCAAAACTCGTTTAAATTATTACTAACAGATACTAAATTCATGATTCTGGCACACCAAATTATAAATCTAATTCTGATTTTTTTATGAATGATTGTCGATAATTAATTGCGGTAGTATTTGTTAGTTTTTTAAATGTATCATTAAAAGAAGAAATACTATTAAAGCCACTTTCAAAAGCAATTGTAGCAATTTTATAATTATGAAATTTAGGATTTTTTAAATTTTTTTTAGCTTCTCCAATACGATATTTAGCAATATATTGGGAATAGTTTGTGTTTTCAATTTGGTTGATAATTTGAGATAGTTGCTTAGAAGAAATGTTCATTCTTTCTGCTAATTTTACTAAAGTCAACTCTGGATCTAAAAATAATTTGTCATTTTCCATAAATTGATTAAGCTGTTTATAATACTCACTTGCTTTTGTATTATTTAATGTTGAATTAGTATATTTCTTCTTTTCATCTTCAAATATCCACAAATTTTGACATCCCAAAATTGCTAAAGAAATAATTATAAATGAAAACAAGAAAGCACTACTAGGATAAAAAGAAACAACATCAAAGAATACTAATATTGCATGAATAAAAATTAAAGTTGTAGCTACTATAAATGCAATTAACCAATTTTTAATTTTCACGTTCTTTTGTGAAACATCATGAAAGTTTGGGTGTTTTACTAACCAATAAAAACTATAACAACAGTAAATTAAACCGTGTATGAATAAGAACAAATAAAAATTTCCTAAGTTCGTAATTCCATTATTTGGGACAAACACTGTTAAAATCATTACCAAAAAAAATGGTGCATAATGCCGATAACAATCTATCCTTTTTAAGGAAGCATTATTATTATATAAAAGATTTACATAAAACCATAAACAGGGACCTATTAATAAAAATAAGCCTAAAAATAAGATGAGAATAGAATCGGTAATTGCATAATAATTGTGAAATAACGCTTTTCCTGTACGCAAGCTTAATGTTAAAAGATATACAGCCAAAAATAAATTTGCTTTTGAATTTTTACTTGTTTTGGCAAGAAGTATTATTCCAAAGAAAAACCCCAAAACAACACCTATACTGCTAATTAATAATTCAAAGCGACTAAAAAATCCTGGTTCAAAATTCATCAAACAAAGAAACTAAAATCTTAAGTATTTTACAATTGATTTATCCTTTATTGCTTTTACGCGAAAAATCTCTGTATTTCATCAAAATTTGAAAATAATGAGCTACTTAAAAGCGAGGGTTTCGTTGCGTGCGTAGAACGAACAATGAAACCCCCGGTTGAACGGAATCGCTTATAAGTTTTATTTCTC
The DNA here is from genome assembly GCF_900111075.1 of Flavobacterium frigoris. Classification (GTDB taxonomy): domain Bacteria; phylum Bacteroidota; class Bacteroidia; order Flavobacteriales; family Flavobacteriaceae; genus Flavobacterium; species Flavobacterium frigoris. The sequence goes on along the minus strand of NZ_FOFZ01000003.1, from coordinate 303,674 downwards.
TGATTTGATCTCTTTTATCATACACTCGAGTTTTTCTCGCTGTTGTTTTGCTTTTTCATCATATGCCTTTTGCCTTCTCTCGAAAGTAACTTGTTGCTGAACGAGTTCTTTGTGCAGGGTAGGAGGGTATCATATAAAAAAACCTCTATAAAATCCAAAGGGCTGATATGAAAATATTTTTTTTTGATTCTTCTTCAGAGACTTTTTTGAGATCTTTAATAAATTCTCAAACTATACTGAACCTTTATATTGTTACTAATTTCCTTAAACATTAGGAAAATTTAAAGGGATAGAAAATATCAGATTGTTTTTTGTTCCTTTTTTGTCTCTATCTTACTGAATTTGTCTCGTAGAATTTTCATGTCTTCACCTACTTTTTTATCAAGTACTTTAGCATAATGTTGTGTGGTTCGTAGATTTTTATGACCAAGCATCTTACTAACACTTTCAATAGGAACTCCATTGGTTAGTGTTACAGTGGTTGCAAACGTGTGTCGTGCAATATGGAAGGTGAGGTCTTTATCAATCGCACAAATGCCTGCAATCTCTTTTAGATAGGCATTCATTTTCTGATTACTTAAAATAGGGAGCAGTTTGTCTTGGTTGCAGCATTCTGGATACTCTTCATATTTATCAATAATCATTTGCGTAACTGGAAGGATAGGGATTTTGGATGCGGTTTCTGTTTTCTGTCTGTGAGTGAAGATCCATTTCTCGCCATCGATACCTAGGCTTATATGCGATTTGGTTAAGTTTTTGACATCAATGTATGCCAGTCCCGTAAAGCAGCTGAAAAGGAAGATATCGCGAACTAATGATAATCGTTCTGTTTTGAAGTCTTTGTTGATTACGGTCTCTATTTCAGCTTCTGAGAGATACACACGTTCTACTTCTTTCACTTTTGCTTTGTAGTTGGCAAAAGGATTTCTGTCGATCCAATGATTGGCCAAACAGATCTTGATTATTTTGCTGAAGTTCTTGATGTATTTCACTGCGGTATTATTAGCACAATTACGGACGCTTCGCAGAAAGAATTCATACTCCATTATAAAAGCATGATCTACGTGCTTAATGTCTATATCTGATACTTTGTATTTCCATTCTAGAAACTCTACTGTATGTTTTAAAGAAGTGTTGTAGCGTTCCAATGTTCCCGGAGCATATTCCTTTCCTACCAATTCCTTGATTTTGTTGTTATGGTCCTTGAAGATTGGGATAAGCATTCTTTGGTTGTCTTGGATCCCGAGAAGTCTATTTTTAAAAACTTCAATTGTGAGGAGTTCGTTGCGGTGTATTAGTTCCATTTGGATGTCGAATATTTTTGATTTCAGTAAATCAAGGTATTCATTTAATGAACGAGCATTCTCTGTATTACCTTTCATTTTTGACATCTCTGGTGACCATTTAGCAGAATCTATAAATTTTTTGGTACTGAACTCCATTCGATTTCCATCTACAGTTAGTCTTACATAGATAGGAAGTAGACCTGCTGCATTAGCTTTTGTGCTCTTGGCATAAAAATGCAATGTGATTTTAGTTTTCATAGTGGTAACCTTTTAATTAATATTCAATTTAGATTTCTAAAGAATATCAAACAAGATGTTTAAATAGTGGACTAGTGTTATATTAGCCATTGAACAGGTTGTTTGAATTACTTAAGAAGATTTAGCGAGACCCTAATTTTTGAAAAATTCCAGGGTCTCGATTTTATCTCGTTAAGGATGAGATTAGATGAATAATTTGAATATGTAGTAAAAGCAAAAACCCCGTAAATCATAAGATTTACGGGGTTTTGATACCATTTGTTTTTCTACTGGCGGAGAAAGAGGGATTCGAACCCCCGGACCTGTTACAGTCAACAGTTTTCAAGACTGCCGCATTCGACCGCTCTGCCATTTCTCCAGTGAGCGACAACCATTACCTGATTGCGAGTGCAAATATAAGCACCTTTTTCGGTTTACAAAAACAATTTGGATAAAAATTTAAGCAGTTTTTTAAACTATTTTTTAATTGTTTCATTTCCTTTGTTTTAGCTCTGGAAATATTTTTTATAAAAACAATAACGTCTTTAATAAGGTACGTATTCTGTTATTTCTAGACCGTATCCAATCATTCCAACACGTTTTTCTTGTTCGGTATTAGATACCAAGCGAATTTTGGAAATATCGATGTCGTGCAAAATTTGTGCACCAATACCAAAATCTTTGCTGTCAATTTTAATTTTTGGTGCTTTGATCTCACCTTCTGCCTGTAATGTTTTCAATTCTGCGATACGGTTCAGTAGATTTACAGATTGCATATCTTGGTTTATAAATATCACAGCACCTTTTCCTTGCTCATTAATTACTTTAAACATATCATCCAGTTGTTGGTCTGCATTGTTAGTCAAGGTACCTAATAAATCATTGTTCACTTGAGAGGAGTGTATTCTTGTCAAAACAGGCTCTCCGAAATTCCAAGTACCCTTGGTTAAAGCAATATGTATTTGTTTATTTGTAGTCTGCTGGTAAGCTCTTAGACGAAAAGTTCCAAAACGGGTTTGGATATCAAAATCATCTTTTTTAACAATTAGGCTATCGTGTTGCATTCTGTAGGCTACTAGAGCTTCGATAGAAACGAGCTTTAAATTGAATTTTTTAGCCACTTTCACTAATTGTGGTAAACGCGCCATAGATCCATCTTCATTCATTATTTCTACGATCACACCTGCCGATTTGAAACCTGCCAATCGCGCGAAATCAATTGCTGCCTCAGTATGGCCTGTTCTTCGTAAAACGCCACCTTGCTTTGCAATTAATGGGAAAATATGTCCAGGTCTCCCTAAATCATGTGGTTTTGTAGCTGAATCTACTAGCGACAAAATTGTTCTAGCTCTGTCAGCAGCCGATATTCCAGTTGTTACACCGCCACCTCTTAAATCTACAGAAACCGTAAAAGCAGTTTCCATAGGATCGGTATTGTTAGAAACCATTACGTGTAACCCTAGTTCTTTACATCTGCTTTCAGTTAATGGGGCGCAAATCAATCCGCGACCATGTGTAGCCATGAAGTTGATCATTTCTGGAGTTACTTTTTCGGCTGCAGCCAAAAAATCGCCTTCGTTTTCGCGATCTTCATCATCAACTACTATGATTATTTTTCCTTGTCGAATGTCTTCGATTGCTTCCTCGATTGTGTTAAGGGGTATTTTATTTGTAACCATGATCGGTATTTATTTTTTAGATGGAAATAATTTTTGAAATAGTTTTTGGAACGGACTTAGAATAACGTCCATGTTTATTAGTCCTATATCATTTGTGGCTCGATAGGTCAGTAATATAGCTAATGGAGACAATATAAAGGATGACATCCAAGATCCCATAAAAGGAGATAGGCCGTTTTCTTGCGCAATTTTTTTCCCGAATGTATTTATAAAGTGATAAGAAATGAAAATTAAAACAGCAAATATTATAGGTAATCCAAGGCCGCCTTTTCTAATGATGGCGCCCAGTGGTGCTCCAATAAAAAACATCATAAAGCACGCATAAGCGATTACGAATTTATCGAAAAATGCTAGTTGATGATTGTTTATGTTTTTCTGCTTGTTTTCTAAATTAACTTTAGTGGCATCAATAGAGTACCCGGTGCTTACGGTGTTGCTGTTCGCCATTTTTAAAACGGCTAATTTTTGTTTATTTGTATAGACTGATAAAATGTCTGCTGGAAGTGCTTTCTTTTTTTCTATTGTTGTAGATGGAACAACAATCGTATTTGTGATTCCAGTTCTCAAATTAATGTTTTCCGAATAAGATACGATTTCGGTTTTCAAATTTTTATGGAGAGAATCCAAAGTGTAATTTAACTCATTTACAGTTAGCATTGTGTTAGTGTTAGCGATATTATTATCATCAACATCTACTTTGTTTAATTGTGATAAATCAATATTAAGCGTGTATTTTTTAAATGCACTTTTTGCGAAAGGTAATTTTGACCTGTCTTCATATTTTTTAGGAACGATATCTTCATAGTAATTCCCTTCATTGAGGACTAATTGTAAGATACTGGATTTCTCACTGCTGACTAATTTTCCGTCTTTTGCTTTGATTACCGTTTTGCTTCCGTCTCCTATACTGGATTTCTTATGAATGGTAATGCCAGTCAGAATATTTCCGTTATCTCCAGATTTTTTATTGACTTTGATATTGTAATCGCCCACATTGCTAAACTGTCCTTCGGCTATCGCCATGGCTGGTTTTACTTGTGCAATGTTTTTTCTGAAATTGATAAATTTGTATTCGGCATACGGAATTACATTATTGGCAAAAAAGAAGGCGACAATACTTAGTAAAAGAATAAAAGCGGTCAAACTTCTCATCGCTCTTTGCAATGATATACCTGCTGATTTCATAGCTGCAAACTCATAGTTCTCTGCAAGATTTCCAAAGGTCATTATCGAAGCCAGTAATATGGAAAGGGGCAATACTAACGGAATTATTCGAGGCATCGAGAACATCAAAAACTTAACAATTAATGTGATATCCAAATCTTTACCCGCTAGTTCAGCGATAAACAGCCAAACAGTTTGAAGAATGAATATAAAAAACAAGATTACAAATACCGTAGTAAATGTAATCAGGAATGTTTTTAATAAGTATTTGTCAAGAATTTTCACCTAGAGAATTAATCTAATTTATTGATGTAGTAATTTGGATATTTACTTTCGGCAAAGATAAATTGATTTTTTGACAAAGGCTGATTGGTTTTAAAAGAATTAACGGTTAATGTGGTTTTTGTTCCTTTTTTACCCATTTCTATCAAATTATAGATGTGTTTTGTTTGTACATCAATACCTAATAGTATTTCTTTTCTCTGATCTCTTGCATTAGTAGGAATTAGTTTGATGTATTGAATTTTTCGACCTCTTACATCTTGTAGTATATCCATCGAGTATTTATAACCACTATTGAAAAAAGTTAACATTTTTGAAGGTGTAATGGCACTATCGTCTTTTTCATTAAAGCTCGAAATAGTGATTTCTTCATCTTCCGGTACAATAGTGTAGGTTTTTCTACCATCGAATATTTTAGTGATTCCCATGAAATTCAAAACGTATTGATTGTTTTTCATCGTTACATTTCCCTTACTATCTTGATTGATGTTTTCTTTTGAATTATTTAAAGAATATTTAAAATCAATTACAATGTTGTCATAACTTCTCACTCTCGCAGTAACTTGATCTAAAAGCGCTTTTGCTTTTTTGTCTTGTGCTTGTGTTGAAAAGCTAAAAAGGAGAATAAATGTAATTAGAATAAATTTTTTCATGGTATTAATTATTTTGTTCATTGTTAAAAAATTGATCAAGAGAACTCATGTCTAGGATGTTTACACCACGTGCTTTACTTCCTTCAAATGGTCCTACAATTCCAGCAGCTTCTAATTGATCGATTAGTCGGCCGGCTCTGTTGTAGCCCAGTTTTAGTTTTCTTTGTAACAATGATGCTGAGCCTTGTTGTGCGTTAACAATAATTTCGGCAGCTTCTCTAAACAAAGTATCTCTTTCAGAAATATCTACATCAAGATTGATGCCACTATCTTCTCCTACGAACTCTGGAAGTAAATAAGCTGTTGCATATGCTTTTTGGGAACCAATGAAATCGGTTATTTTTTCTACTTCGGGCGTGTCTATAAAAGCACATTGTATACGTACAATATCATTGCCATTCGTATAAAGCATATCACCACGTCCAATCAATTGATCAGCTCCAGAAGTATCCAAAATAGTTCTTGAATCAATTTTTGATGTTACTCTAAAAGCGATTCTAGCAGGAAAGTTGGCTTTGATTAAACCTGTAATTACATTTACCGATGGTCTTTGAGTTGCAATAATTAAGTGTATTCCTATCGCTCTAGCCAATTGAGCCAAACGGGCAATGGGAACTTCGACTTCTTTTCCTGCGGTCATTATTAAATCGGCAAACTCATCCACTACTAATATAATGTAGGGTAAAAAGCGATGTCCATTTTCAGGATTTAGTTTTCTAGCCTTAAATTTATCATTGTATTCTTTAATGTTTCGTACCATCGCATCTTTCAACAACGAATAACGATTATCCATTTCCACGCAAAGAGAGTTCAAGGTATTGACCACTTTAGCATTGTCTGTAAGAATGGCATCTTCACTATCCGGAAGCTTGGCTAAATAATGTCTTTCAATTTTATTAAAAAGAGTCAGCTCTACTTTTTTAGGATCGACCAAGACAAATTTAACTTCGGCAGGGTGTTTTTTGTAAAGTAACGAAGTAAGAACAGCATTTAAACCTACAGACTTTCCTTGTCCTGTAGCACCTGCCATCAATAAGTGAGGCATTTTTGCTAAATCGACTACGAAGGTTTCGTTAGAAATTGTTTTACCTAATGCAATAGGCAACTCCATTTCAGCTTCCTGAAACTTAGCCGAACCAATTACACTTTTCATGGAAACCATGGTTGGATTTTTGTTAGGAACTTCGATACCTATTGTTCCTTTTCCAGGAATGGGTGCAATGATACGAATTCCTAATGCCGAAAGTGATAAGGCAATATCATCTTCAAGATTTTTAATTTTTGAAATACGAATTCCTGCTTCAGGAACGATTTCATATAAAGTGACAGAAGGCCCAACAGTTGCTTTAATCTGTGCAATTTCTATTTTATAGTTGCGCAGCGTATCTACAATTCTGTTTTTATTTTCTTCTAATTCTTGCTGGTTGATTGTAATTCCGCCAGTTGAATACTCTTTTAAAAGATCAATTGTTGGGTATTTATAGTTGGATAAATCCAAAGTAGGATCGAATAAACCAAAATCTGAAACTAGCCTTGACGCTAGATTCTCTTCAATAAGATCTTCTTCGGGAGCAGTTTCAATGACGAATGAATCATCAACAGCGTTTTTATCGGTCAGAGTTTCTTCCACAGCTTTAGGTTTAGCAACAGGGTCGAGATTAATTTCTGAAGAATGACTGATTGTGGGTTTTAAAGCTTCTTTGTTGATTTCAAACTGTGAAGGTTTTGAAGCTTGTGTTGTTTCCTCAAATTCTTTTTCTTCCGTGATAGCAAACTCTTCCAAGTTATAAGAACTTCCTGTATTGACAGATGTATTCGAACCTAAATCCGACTTGATTTCTTTTTTTGTATTTTCGAAAAAGGATTGAATTCTTTCTGGAGAAAGCTTAAGTTTAAATATAACATAAAGGATTAGGCCAAAAATCAAGGTTAAAAGGGTTCCAGTTTTTCCAATATAATCCTGCAGGAATAAATTCAACTCATAGCCAACAGTTCCGCCTAATTCCGGTAGTGAAGTAGCAAAAAATCCAAATAAAATTGATAAAATAATAATAGCAAATAAATCCCAGAACCAGATTCCTTTCAGTTTCTTAGATGAAATGCCAAGAATGAAAAAGATTCCGGTTAAGAAAAATAATCGAACAAATAGAAAGGAGGCAAGCCCAAAACCTTTATAAACAATTAAATCTGCCAAAAAAGCGCCAAATTTACCTAACCAATTTTGAACTGTCTCTGAGCGGTCTGTCATTTCAGATACGGCACTTTGATCTTCTTGTCCATGAATGTAAAACGATATAAAAGCAACTAGTAAAGCAACAGAAAATAGGATAAAAAGACTTCCTAGCACGATTTTGTGTTGTTTTGTCAATACCCACGGTGTTCTTTCTGTAGCTTTTGAGTTGTTTTTTTTGTCTAAAGGTTCTTTTTTTGTTGTTTTCGCCATCCTTGATTGTATGTTCAAATGCTTAAAAAATTAGAGGCACGTATATGATTAAACCGATAATTATTGCTGTTAAAGCTGCAAAAAATACAGCTCCAGCGGCAATGTCTTTTATGAAACCAATTCTTTCATGATAATTAGGATGAATAAAATCAGCGATTTTTTCTACAGCCGTATTCAGACCTTCGATACTCATCACAAAGCCGATTGCCAAGGTTTGGAAAAGCCATTCCGTTGCAGTAATGTGAAAATAGAATCCAGCAAGGGTAACTAAAATCCCTAAGAAAAACTGAACCATTATACTATGTTCTGTCGTGATTAACTTTATAGCGCCTTTTACAGCATAACCGACACTTTTCAGTCTTCCTGTAACAAAGGTATTGTCTTTTTGAAATTCCATTAAAGTAATATTATAGTACAGCTAAAGCAGCCTCGTAATTAGGTTCGTTAGCAATTTCTGGAACTTGTTCTGTATGGATAATAGTGCCGTCTGTGTCAACCACAATAAGCGCTCTTGAGTGCAAGCCAGCCAATGGACCGTCAAGGATTTCGAGACCATTTTTTTTACCAAAATCTCCTGAATTAAAATCAGATAAGTTAATTACATTTTCAAGTCCTTCAGCACCACAGAAACGTTTTTGAGCAAAAGGTAAATCTCTAGAAACACATAATACTGCAGTGTTTTCTAATTTCCCTGCACTCGCGTTGAATTTTCTTACTGAAGTGGCGCAAGTCCCAGTATCGATACTAGGGAATATATTTAGTACCAATCTTTTTCCTGCGAAATCGCTTAGTGAAGCTACAGAAAGATCATTTTGTATTAGTTTAAAGTCAGCTAGTTGCGTCCCCACTTTTGGTAATTCTCCTGAAGTATGTATTGGATTTCCTCCTAATGTAATTGATGCCATGTTTTTTGTTTTTCGTTGTGGTTCAAAAGTATGAAAATTATTTAAGAATTAGGTTTTAAGAATTAAGATTTTAGAACATCGCACAAACGGTTGTAATCAAGTGTCTTTTTGATAAATAGACCGTAAAAGAAAAAAACGCATCCATTTCTGAGTGCGTTTTTCGTATGATTGAACCCTTTGAAGGACTTCTATTTATCGATAGAACCTAAAACTCGTTTCATAAAAGTGTTTAAGGCCTCTTTTTTGTCAGTTCCATTTTTCACCATTTTATGCACTTCTAATGCGCCATACATGTTAGAAATTAATTCGCCGATAACATCTAATTCTTCATCTTTCAAAGAAGGAATCTCAGTCATCGCTTCTAGAACGTCGATAGTTTCGATGATGTAGTCTTGATCATTTTCTTCTATAAACTGAGTCAAATGCTTTATTACAGGTAATTTCATATTTTTTAATTTTGATTTAGGAATGAAAAGGCTAAATTAATTATACTATTTCCTGTACTAAATTGATTAGGACTTCTTGTTTGTTGGTTTGTGTTTCGTTTACCAATACTCCGTTTACAAAAGTAGCAAAAGTAGGCAGGTTGCTTACGTTGGCTAATTTTCTTGATTCAGGAGAGTTTTCAGCATCAATAAGAACAAAAGTAATTGCATCGTTTTCTGAAGCCAGTTTTTTAAATTTTGGTTTCATTATTCGACAATTTCCACACCAAGATGCCGAAAATTGAACGACTACTTTCTCGTTTTTTGATATTAAATCCTGTAATGTATCTTCGTTTAAATCTATTAACATATCGTTTCTTTTTAAATTCCAATTTTTAAATTCCAAATTCCAATCTTACGTTAGAAACTTTAAATTGTTAAAAACTGTATTGATTTTTTAAAGGGAAATTTCATTTTAAAAAATTCCAAATCCCTACTTTAGGAAATTGATTAATCTCCGTTGGGATTTGGAATTTAAAATTTGAGATTTATTCTTAGTTTAAGCTTAAGTATTCAGCAGTACTTTTTCTGTCAGCGCTCATCGCTTCTTTTCCAGCTTCCCAGTTTGCAGGACAAACTTCTCCTTTTTCTTGAATATGAGTATAAGCATCAACCATACGTAAATACTCGTTTACGTTACGACCAAGAGGCATATCGTTTACACTTTCGTGGAAGATTTTACCGGTTTCGTCAATTAAGTAAGTAGCTCTAAAAGTTACGTTTGATCCTTCAATTATTACTGAGTCAGTTTCTTCGCTGTATTCAGTAGAGTCAATATCAAGAATACCTAATATGTTAGATAAGTTTCTGTTAGTGTCTGCAAGAATTGGATACGTAACACCTTCGATTCCACCGTTGTTTTTTGGAGTGTTTAACCAAGCAAAATGTACTTCATTTGTATCGCAAGAAGCACCAATTACTATTGTATTTCTTTTTTCAAATTCTTGTAAAGCTGCTTGAAAAGCGTGAAGTTCCGTTGGGCATACAAATGTAAAATCTTTTGGGTACCAAAATAAAATTACTTTTTTATTGTTTTTTGTAGCTTCTTCGAAAATGTTGATTTTCAAATTGTCACCCATTTCTGAGATAGCGTCAACTGCAATACTTGGGAATTTTTTACCTACTAATGACATAATTATATGTTTTATTATTAATTAATATTGTAGCAAAAGTAGGGAATAAGGGCATGTTCAAACAATCAATTTTAATTATATATTTTGATAGACCTATAGGTTTATACTATTAACGTAAAAAACAATGCTACAACTGTAAGATAGTCATGGCATTAGGAATATATGTGCGGTTAGTAGTCTTTTTAATTAATTTTTCACATCAGTTACCAATTGTCTAATTTTGATATTGAATGCCGCAAAGATTAAAGTCATAAACGGACTCAATATATTAAAGAAGGCATATGGCAAGTAGTCTAAGGTGGATACACCTAGTGTACCAGATTGATAAGCTCCGCAAGTATTCCAAGGAATTAATACAGAAGTGACCGTTCCTGCATCTTCGAGTGTTCTACTCAAATTTTCTGGCGCAAGACCTTTGTTTTTATAAGCTTTAGCAAACATTTTACCTGGAACGACAATAGCTAAATATTGATCAGAAGCTGTAATGTTTAAGGCCAAACAGCTTCCAACAGTAGAAGCGAATAGTCCGAAAGTGGTATGAGCTAATTTTAATAGTGCATGACTTATTCTGGCTAAAGCACCAATTGCATCCATAATTCCTCCAAAAACCATAGCGCAAAGAATCAACCAAATCGTTCCTAACATTTTTTGCATCCCTCCCGAAGTAAATAGATCTGCCAAAGTTTTATTATTAGTAGGAATAACGATTTTACCCGTTATAGCATCCATAACGCCTTTATAAGCAGATTGGAAAGTCATTGACTCGACTCCAGCAATTTGATTGATGATATGGGGTTGAAAGACTATAGCGAAGATTCCCGCTAATAAGGTTCCAACTAATAATGCAACTAAAGGTTCTGTTTTTTTGATAATTAAGCCAATTACGATTGCAGGTACCACAAACAGCCAAGGTGAAATCGTAAAAGAAGCTTCAATATCGGTTAGTAACGAGGAAATATTAACATCACCTTTTATATCAACCGATAATCCTAAGATAATGAATAAGATTAATGTGATAATGTAGGTTGGAATGGTCGTTAAGGTCATATATCTGATGTGGGTAAACAAATCAGTTCCGGCCATTGCAGGAGCAAGATTGGTCGTGTCTGACATCGGAGATAATTTATCTCCAAAATACGCACCGGAAATGACTGCACCGGCAACCATACCTAAATCAAAACCCAAAGCGCCACCAACCCCTATTAATGCAATACCAACAGTAGCACTCGTTGTCCAGGAACTTCCTGTCGCAATAGAAATGATGGAACATATAATTAGTGTAGCCGGCAAAAAGATGGCGGGACTTAGAATTTGTAAACCGTAATAGATCATCGAAGGGATAATTCCGCTGATTAACCAGGTACCGGCGAGAGCACCAACCATAAGTAATATTAGAATGGCGCCAACAGTAGACTTTATATTTTCAGCCACTTCTTCCATCATTTTTTGATACGTAACTTTATTGAAAAAGCCAACAATAGCGGCAACAGCAGCACCTAATAATAGCACAAATTGATTACTGCCACTCAAAGCTTCGTCTCCATAAACATATACGTTAAAACCGAGCATTACTATAAGTGCAGCAACAGGAATTAAAGCTTCCCCAATTGATAATTCTTTATTTCTGTGAATTTTTGTGTCCATTCTATAGCGTTTGAGTTTGCAATATAGATAAAAAAGATCCTAACAGCCTAAACAGATTTTGTAAAAACGCCTATTTTTCTATTTATTTAGATGTAATTTATTTGCTAAAAACGGGTATAATCTGGTTTTTATTTTTGGAAATTGATTTTAATTTTATTTAAAATGACTGAGATAAAGTACTTTTTTCTAAAAGTAGTGCTTTCTAATTTTTAAACTAAGTACAAGTTGCTAATGGTCACGGGTATAGTTCCTTGAGTGGATGTGTTTCCAAGTAGTTGCTGTGCGGCAGCTTCTTGAAATTCGTCGAAATCTTGATATACTTGAACAAGACCGCTTATGGATTGCAAGTCTGGTAGAAGTTGTAAAGCATAAGGATTGCCAAATACATATAAAATACATTTTTTTGATAAAAATAATTTTTTTAGTAATTCCAAAACAGTTTCTTCGATGTCAAAATTATTCATTGGTTTTGCCTTTGGAACAAAAAGAGCAATAAGTAAAGTATCATAATCCGTTAGACTATTTATTATTCCTTCAATGCTATTTTTAGTATTCATCTCTACAGAAAATTCTTTTGCAGATAGGGAAGGAGCAAGTGTTTTGAAAAAAGTGTTTTCGGTATTTTTATAAACACTCAGTTTTGCTAATGTTCCTTTTTTTGCTGCATCAGTAACAACCGCCGTGTTTTCGTTGTCTTTTATGGTTGTAATACAATTTTGAGCTATTTTCCGGTTCAAAATGGAAGCTGTTGCAAAATCTAATTCAGTGGTTGTTTCTTTTTCTTCTTCGAATAATCCTGCCTTCTCCTTGCACTTCATTAATCGGTTGAAACTTTCTTCAATGCGCTGCGGAGTTGCATTTTTTAGTATTTCCTGAATGCCTTCAGGTACATTTTCGGCAAAGCACAACACATCATTTCCCGCATTAAAAGCTTCCCATTCCAGTTGGCCTTTTGTTTCGTAAAGCATAGAAACGCTATGCATGTTCAACGCGTCCGAGATCACCAGTCCATCGTATTTTAATTGCTTTCGCAAAAGCGTCTCAATCACTGATTTGGACAAAGTAGCCGAAGTATTTGCACCGTTATTCAAAGCAGGAACAGCCAAATGTCCTATCATAATCGAGTCAACATCACTTTCGATTCCCTTTATAAAAGGATATAATTCATTTTCAAGTAATTGTGCTAATGTTTCTTCTAACACAGGTAAGCCTAAATGAGAATCTACATTGGTATTGCCATGTCCGGGAAAATGTTTCAGGCAGCCTAAAACGCCTACGTCATTCATTCCGCGCAAGTATTCCAACGCAAATTGAGCTACTTTTTCTTTGTTTTCACCAAAGGAACGGTATCCAATCACTGGATTATTAGGGTTGTTGTTGATATCAGCTAAGGGCGCTAAATTATAATGAAGCCCCGCTGATTTTAAGTCAAGCCCTATTTGTTTTCCTACTTCATAGACTAAATGGGATTCACTCATTGGCAAAGCGCCTAATGTTATGGCATAAGGATATTGTGGTGTTTTTTCGACGCGCATCGCTAATCCCCATTCGGCGTCGATACTCATCAATAATGGAGTAGTAGCACACTTTTGATACCGTACAATTAAAGCTGTAAGTCGCTGGTAACTGTCGTCATTAAACACAATTTTGTTCTTAGTTTCATAATTAGTGGCAGCACTAGCTCTACTGTGAAAAAAAGTAAGACCACCAATGTTGTGTTTTCTTATTAGTTCTTCAGTTGCTTGAATGTTTTCTTCGGTGTCATTTATAAAGACGGCTGGAAAAAAGAATTGCCCTATTTTTTGTTCTAATGTCATTTTGATAAAAATTATTTCCTACTGATTATTTTGCCACAAATTCACAGATTAAAAACAGTAAAGATTGTTAATCAATTTTGCAGATTTTAAATCATTTATATGCTTCGATATTAACTGCGAACTCTCAAATTCAAAAATAAATTAGTGAATTAGTGGCTATCGAAAATAGTTTTGCTATTTCTCCTCCGATTTCTTTCCAAAGTCATATGGAAAAATCAAGAATCTTGACAGAATCAATCCGGGAATCGTGGCTAGAAATACCCAAATAAAAAAGTTCCCGTAGCCCAAATATTCTTGGATAAATCCGCTTGCCATTCCGGGAAGCATCATTCCTAGTGCCATAAATCCAGTAGAAATCGAGTAATGCGAGGTTTTCGACTCGCCATCAGCTACATAAATCAAATACATCATAAAAGCGGCAAAGCCAAAACCGTAACCAAATTGCTCTGCAATCACAGTAGCATAAATATAATAAATAGAGGCTGGATGAAAATGCGCTAATAATACAAATCCAATAATAGGTAAGTGCATCGCTAGAATCATAGGCAACATCCATTTACCAAGACCGTCTTTTGATATTGCAATTCCGCCAATGATTCCACCTACAGTCAAGGCAATCACTCCGAAAGTTCCATAGATAATCCCCACATCTTGCGTGGTGAGTCCCATTCCGCCAACACCTTTGTCGTCAATTAGAAAAGGAGTCAACATTTTCAATAATTGTGATTCGCCCAAGCGGAATAATAGTATAAATGCCAGTACAAAGCCAATTTGTTTTTTTTGAAAAAAACTAGCGAAGACGGCTCCAAAACTTACTTTTGGTTCTAACGATTTCTCGTCTTTAGCTGTCGTTACTTCAGTTCTTGGCGTAGAAAAATAATTGTAAATGGTTAATGCAGCCATAATAAAACCAACAATAATCATTGTATAAGACCACGCTTTTTGTTTGTCGCCATATTCTTGTTCGAGATAACCGCCAATTATTACAATCAAACCATTTCCAGTAAGCATGGAAAGGCGATAGAATGTGCTGCGGATTCCAAGGAAAAAAGATTGTTGTTCTTTCTCTAAAGCTAACATATAGAAACCGTCACTAGCAACATCGTTCGAAGCAGATGCAAAAGCAGCTACCCAAAAAATGGCGAGACTGATCACAAAGAAATTATTCATGGGAATGGTTAATCCCACAATTAGAAAGGCAATAGAAATTACTAATTGCATGGCTAAAAACCACTTTCTTTTGGTCGCGTACATATCAATGAATGGGCTCCATAACGGTTTTATAACCCAAGGGAGATACAACAGACTCGTATATATCCCGATGTCTTCATTATCAATTCCCAGGTTTTTGTACATAATAACCGAAACCGAGATAATAATAGCGTAAGGCAAGCCCGAGGCAAAGTTTAATATAGGTATCCAATACCAGGGTCTATTGTCTGTTTTCATTAATTATAGGACTTTGGGGTGTTTCGGTTTCTGTCGTTTTATTTAAAAGAATGGCCTGACTTTCATTACCGTAATAGTCAATGAAAGAGAGAGCACAAATATTATTTTTTTCTAAAAGGCTTTTCTGGATATTGATGCTGATGCTATCTTTTCTTTCCTTGAAAGCAATTTTATCAATAATTTGGCTTGGATTATTGACGTCAAGTTTAGAACTGTCCTTGGCGCCATATACCATTACGTAACGTATTTTGCTTAGCAACGGATAGTTCAGTGTGACAGTCGAAATCAATTTGTTAGTTGTAATATTAGAAACCGTAGGCATCTCGATATCTGTTCTTCTCGAATTAGGAACAACATAGGGAAGTGCAGGGTATTTGTATTGATTTTGCAAAAGCAAATCGGTTACAGCTTTGTTTCTGTTCACAAATGATTTGGCACTGAAAAAAGCATTTCCTCCAATGTTTTTATAAGTTCTAGTCAAATCAATCTGATCAGGAATCTCACTTGGGATATTCCATTTTTTATCGGAATCAGTATTGATTTTATAACTTCCGTTCCCCATGTAAATAGCTACATTTGTTGAGTTTTCTGACCACCATTTGATCAATTTTGCATAAGAAGCCGTTTTATGGTCGATACTCCAGTACAATTGCGGAAGCAGGTAGTCAATCCAGCAGTTTTCCATCCATGCTAATGGATCCGCAAACAAGTCGTCATAATTCGTTTGTCCGGAATTCGTGTCGGAACCTCTTGGATCTACAGATTTATTACGCCAAACGCCAAAGGGGCTAATCCCAAATTGAACCCAAGGTTTAATCGTTTTGATAGAAAAGGAACAGTATTTCACAAAATTATTCACGTTCAAACGTCTCCAGTCGGCTAAGCTCATTCCTTCACCATATTTTTTGAAGGAAGCAGCGTCATTAAAGTTTTCCCCTGCTATTTTGTAAGGATAGAAATAATCGTCAAAATGTATCGCATCGATATCATAGTTTTTAACTACTTCATCAACTACTGCGATTAAATGATTTTGGACTTCAGGCAAGGCGGGATCGTAATAATACTTTCCACCATATTTAATCATCCATTCCGGATGTTTGAAAAAATCATGCGTCGGACTTAGAATGTCAGTTCTTAAATCCATAGTGGCGCGATACGGGTTCAACCAAGCGTGAAATTCAAAACCACGGTTATGAGCTTCCGTAATCATCCATTCTAATGGGTCATAATAAGGATTAGGTGCCTGTCCTTCTTTTCCAGTCAAATATTTAGACCAAGGCGCTAGTTTCGAAGGATAAAAAGCATCACCTACGCTTCTAATTTGGACAATTACAGCATTATAATTTAATTTTTTATAGGTATCTAAAATTTCAAGATAATCCGCTTTTTGTTTCTCAATAGGATCCGAACCACTTTTTGGCCAGTCGATATTTACCACTGTGGCGATCCAAACTGCTCTAAATTCGTTTTTAGGATAACTGACTTTTTCCTGCGCATTTCCATTAGAAAGAGACAACAAAATAAAAGAAAGCAATAAAAATAAGTGTTTGTAAGGATTCATTATGGGAATGTTTTTATAGGATTCAAAAATAGTTTTTTTAGTGTAGTTTTTGAGAAAAAAGTGGTTTAAAATTTAGTTCACTCTATTCCTGCAATTTCTTTGCCAAATAATTAAGTAACCACTTTGCATTACGGTTAATTTTGAAAAGGGAAGAATTAATTAATTTTACTTTTTTCTTGTTCTATTCTTTAAATTATAGATTGCTATATCTTTATATTTGTGAAAACAAAAGCAATACATTCTACCAATGCCTAACTTATCTCAATTAAAAGAATTAGCTACATCCTTAGAAGGAACACTTTTATACGATGAACTTCATAAAACACTCTATGCAACTGATGCTTCAGCGTATAGAATATTGCCTTTGGCGGCAGCCTTACCTAAAAATGAAGCGGATATTATAAAACTGATCCATTTTGCCAAAGAAAACCAGATTTTCCTAACACCAAGAACTGCGGGAACCTCTCTGGCAGGGCAAACCGTTGGTAGCGGAATTATTGTTGATATTTCTAAATATTTCACGAAGATTGTTTCATTCGATGCAGCAAATAAAACGGTTACCGTTCAGCCAGGTGTAATCAGGGATGAACTGAATTTATATTTAAAACCGCACGGATTATTTTTTGGACCTAATACTTCTACGTCTAATCGATGTATGATAGGAGGGATGGTAGGGAATAATTCATCGGGAACGACATCGATACGCTACGGAGTTACCAGAGATAAAATTGTGGAGATAAAAGCTATTTTAAGCGATGGCTCGCAAGTTGTTTTTGGCGAATTGACTTCGGCTGAATTTATCAAAAAAACAAAAGGTGATTCTCTAGAAAGCAACATCTACAACAGCCTTTATGCCGAATTATCAAATGAGGCGACACAAAAAGAAATTGTAAAAGAATTCCCGAAACCAGAAATTCATAGGCGAAATACAGGATATGCAGTAGATATTCTATTGCATTCTGATCTTTTTGGCGGAAGCCAACCTACAATAAATGTGGGGAAATTGCTTTGTGGAAGCGAAGGAACCTTGGCTTTTACTACAGAGGTCACTTTAAAAGTAGATCTATTGCCTCCTACAAATAATGTGATGGTGGTAACACATTTTACCAGTGTTCAAGAGAGTTTAGAGGCAGTTTTGGTAGCAATGAAGCATCATTTGTACACCTGTGAAATGATTGATGATACGATTCTTAATTGTACTAAAACAAACAAAGAGCAAAGTAAAAACAGGTTTTTTATTCAGGGGGAACCCAAAGCGATAATGATGTTTGAAGTCGCTTCGCATACGAGTATGGAAGATGCCGAAATGCAAGCCGATGCTTTAATCAAAGACTTAGAAGAGAACCATTTTGGTTATGCTTCGCCAAAATTATACGGTGCTGATATCGAGAAAGTAAACGAACTTAGAAAAGCAGGTCTCGGACTTTTAGGAAGCATTGTAGGTGATGAAAAAGCAGCCGACTCTATTGAAGATACCGCTGTTGAATTGAGTGATTTACCTAATTATATCGCTGACTTTTCGGCGATGATGAAACGCCATGGCCAAGAAGCGATTTATTATGCTCATGCCGGCGCTGGAGAACTGCATTTGCGTCCAGTTTTGAATTTAAAAACAAAAGAAGGCGTTTACCAATTTAGAAATATTGCTACCGAAGTGGCGCAGTTAGTAAAGAAATACCGCGGTTCATTAAGTGGAGAACACGGTGATGGAATTGTACGTGGGGAATTTTTGCCTTTTATGATTGGCGAAAAAAACTACGAGTTATTAAAACGCGTCAAATTAGCTTTCGATCCGAATTCAGTTTTGAACATGGGAAAAATTGTCAATGCGTTAAAAATGGATGAGAATCTCCGTTTCGAAACTGGGAGAGACGAACCTAATATCAAAACCATTCAAGATTTTTCAGATAGTATGGGCATTTTACGTGCTGCCGAAAAATGCAATGGTTCTGGTGATTGTCGGAAATTACCCTCGGCAGGAGGAACTATGTGCCCGAGTTATCGAGCCACGCGAAACGAGAAGGATACTACTCGTGCTCGCGCCAATGCCTTACGTGAATATTTGACTCATTCAGAAAAAGATAATAAATTCGATCACAAAGAATTATACGAAGTTTTTGAGTTGTGTATTAGTTGCAAAGCTTGTGCTAGCGAATGTCCGTCTAACGTAGATGTGGGTGCGCTTAAAGCAGAATTTTTATACCAATACCAAAAGGCAAATGGTTTTTCACTTCGAAATAAGATTTTTGCTAATAATGCCAAACTCAATAAACTAGGAAGTTTTTTTCCGGCATTGACTAATTTTATGGTCAATCAACCTTTGGTAAAAAAAGGAATGGGCGTTGCTTCAAAAAGAGAAGTGCCACTATTAGCGCCAAAAACTTTCAAGAAATGGATCGGAAGTAATAAATTAAAGAAGGAAGCGAGTTCTTTTAAAAACGGAAAAGTATTTCTGTTTTGTGATGAATTTACCAATTATTATGATGTTTCGGTGGGGATTGATGCTTTTGAATTACTCTCTAAATTGGGCTACGAAGTTGTTGTTGTAGATCATGAAGAAAGTGGAAGAGCCTATATATCCAAAGGTTTTCTGGAAGAAGCCAAAGCTATTGCTACTAAAAACGTGAATATTTTTAAAGGAATTGTATCTGCTGAAACTCCGTTGATAGGGATCGAACCATCAGCAATATTGACTTTTAGAGATGAATACATACGTCTGGCTGATGAACCCGATTCCGCCAAAAAATTAGCCAAAAACTGCTTGACAATTGAAGAGTTTTTCAAAAAAGAAATCGCGGCAGGAAAAATTCATTCGGAGCAATTTTCTGATGAAGTACGAGAAATCAAAATTCATGGTCATTGCCACCAAAAATCCTTAAGTTCGATAGAGGCGACTTTTGCCATGTTGAACGTTCCTAAATATAGTACGGTTTCGATTTATAATTCAGGTTGCTGCGGCATGGCAGGTTCTTTTGGTTATGAAAAAGAACATTATGAAATTAGTATGCAGATGGGCGAGGACACTCTATTTCCGAAAATTAGAAATACGGCACTCTCAACTGCCATTGCCGCTGCGGGTACTAGTTGCCGTCACCAAATTTTTGATGGCACTAATAGAAAAGCACAGCATCCAGTAAGTATTTTGAAAAATTTCCTGAAATAAGTAGTTGTTTTGACTTTCAAATGAGCTGAGTTGATGCTTTTATAAAAGCTTGTTTTGAAGACGGAATTGCTGTTGTATTTTTTTTAATTTTTATCTTCATTCTTAATTGCAGGTTTGACTTTTAAATTAGAATAAAATTAAAAAATTGACTTTTTATTCTAATTTAATAAATAATAAGGCTCTTAACATTGGAAATTGAAATTGTTTTATACATTTGGTTTTTAAATAAAACCTACATTATTACTACAATAATGGGATGATATTTACAGAATATTAATTTTTAATGTAAAAATGTAACGCATGGCATTTTCTAGTTTATTTCGTAAGAAGACCGTACAGGATATCTTAAAACAGATTGAAAAAAATGAAGCTGACGGCCATGAAGCGCTGGGTAGACATTTAACGGCAAGAGATTTAACTGCTTTTGGTATTGCCGCCATAGTGGGTGCTGGGATTTTTAGCACCATTGGTAAAGCGAGCTCTGATGGAGGTCCTGCAGTGATTTTCCTTTTTTTATTTACGGCTCTTGCCTGTAGTTTTGCTGCCTTTGCTTATGCAGAATTTGCTTCTATGGTTCCTGTTTCCGGAAGTGCGTATACGTATTCCTATGTTGCGTTTGGCGAACTGATCGCTTGGATTATCGGTTGGGCATTAATCATGGAGTATGCCATTGGGAATATTACGGTTGCCATATCTTGGAGTGATTATTTTACAGGACTACTAGAGAGTGGTGGCATTCACTTGCCCCAATGGGTTCAAATGGATTACCTGACTGCCTCAAATGGATACAAAGATGCTACTGCTTTGATGCAAGGCGGGAAATTATATGAAAATTTAGGAGAAGGTTTAAAAGCATCTTATACTGCTTGGACAACCGCGCCAACAATAGGTTCGTTCCACTTTGTAGCCGATTTACCTGCGTTGTTTATTATTATATTGATTACGGCTTTAGTATATCGTGGAATGAAAGAATCACGAAATGCGAGTAACATGATGGTGGTCGTGAAGCTGTGTATTATCCTTCTTGTAATCTCGGTTGGGGTGTTTTATGTTGATACGGATAATTGGACTCCATTTGCTCCTAATGGTGTGAGCGGAGTTTTAAAAGGAGTTTCAGCAGTGTTCTTTGCCTATATTGGTTTTGATGCGATCTCCACCACTGCAGAGGAATGCAAGGATCCACAGCGTGATTTACCACGAGGGATGATGTGGGCAATTATAATATGTACAATTTTATACATTGTTGTTGCCTTAGTGTTAACCGGAATGGTTAATTACAGTGAGTTAAATGTGGGTGATCCTTTAGCATTTGTATTTCATAAATTAGATTTAAAATGGATGTCTGGTATTGTTGCGGTAAGCGCCGTGATAGCGATGGCAAGTGTTTTGTTGGTTTTCCAAATGGGGCAACCTCGTATTTGGATGAGTATGAGTCGTGATGGTTTATTGCCAAAACGTTTCTCCAGAGTGCATCCTAAGTATAAAACACCGTCCTACGCCACCATCGTAACTGGTTTTGTAGTGTCGGTTCCTGCCTTGTTTTTAAACCTGACTATGGTTACTGATTTGTGTAGTATTGGGACATTATTTGCTTTTGTCTTGGTTTGTGCCGGTGTTTTGGTATTACAAAATAGAACTGATATTCCAAGAGGAAAATTTAAAACACCTTATGTAAATTCAAAATACGTTATTCCTTTTATGTTGGCTGCGGGCTTGTATTATGCTTTCAATTATAATAATAAATCGACCATGGATTTCCTGACTAATGAAACCCAAGTAAACGATGCAACTACTATTATTACTTCATTAAATAAAGATGAATCTAGAAAGGTATATGATTATCTAGTAAGCGTTGGAGCGCAAAAAACGAGTGATGCGAATTTAGATTTAGAAAATTTATTGAGTCAGTACCAGAAAGAGGATGCTAAATATGCCACTGTTGTGGCAGGATTACCAATAGACAATGCGCTGAAATATGAAAGTGGTCTTAGCTTGTTTAAACACAAAATCCCCATGTGGATTTTCCTTATTGTTTTAGTTGGGCTTACGTTCTGGTCTTTTGCTGAAAATTTATCTCTAATTCCGTTATTAGGACTAGTGAGTTGTTTGTACATGATGGCAGAACTAAGTGTGTGGAACTGGATTTATTTTACGGCCTGGTTGCTAATTGGCTTGCTGATTTACTTTGGCTTCAGCCGAAAAAACAGTAAGCTGAATTTTAAAGAAGCGTAAAAAAACACTATTTATAGAAAGCCGTCTTGATGATTTCAAGGCGGTTTTTTTTATGTCGAGTTATTTTAATTCGTAAAATATAAATAAGAAAAATAGTATTTTTTAAAATAAATAATGCGAAAAGTTGTATATATTTGATCTTATATACAAGTTGGCAGACATTCTAAAAAACGAAAACTAAAAAATAGCCGAAGAAAATAATTATGAATAAAATTTTAAAAACATCTCTCAAAACACTCTTAATTTTAATTCTCATAATCTCGATTTCAATTCCAATATATTACAATTATTGGAGAAGTAGTAAAACAATAAACACATTTAAAGTTTTCAGTGAACCGAAAGAAATTGTCTATAGTGAAATAATTTGGAAAAGTGATAGTATTCAAAATATGCTGGTTGAAAAAGCATTTTTCTTTGTTCCTGTAAAAATTGAAGGAATTAAACAAAAATTATATATGCAATTTGACACTGGAATTTCTGAAACTTGTTTCTACGGAATAACATTAAGTAAATTGCTTGAAAGTAATACATCTATGAAAACTGAATATTCAAAAGATAGTATTCAATTTCTTAAAAAACCAATATTAAATATTGGAAAAATGAAATTCAAAGCTGATAAGATAAAAATGCTAAATCGTGGAGACGTAAAGATAGATAGTTCATTTATTGTTATCGGAAGTATTGGATTAGATGCAATCGTTGGAAGAACTTTAATTTTAGATTTCAAAACAAATAAAATTGCAATAACCGAAAAAAATATAAATCAACTAGGAAAATCATTTGATTTTATTGAAAATGCAAGCGTTGACAAATTTCCATTATTAATTCCTGCCAAAATTGGAGAAGAAAACACAAGGTTATTTTTTGATTCAGGTTCAAGTATGTTTTCTTTACTAACAAGTGAAAAAAGGTTAGCAAAACTAAAAAGTAAAAAGGAGATAGAAAAACTTTGTTGTATAGGTAGCGGTGGAAAAGATTATGAAATTTATAGAAAGCAAATAACCGAAAATATTCAAATTGGAAAAACTATAAAAGAAAGAGAATATGTTTATGGATTTTTCAGACTCAATATGATGGATTATATACCTTCATCGATTATTTACGGAATAACTGGTAATAAAATGTTTGACAATGAAATTATGGTTATTGATAATAAAAATAATATATTGGGAATTGAAAAGTAATACAGAAAATAAGAACGATCTGCCAACAGCGGTTTCAAGAAATGGTGAGTAAAGTGGTAAATTCACGTTTATCTTTCGCAAGAAATATTATCTTAGTGGAAAATATGCGGTTACGAAGTTCGCCACTTCTTGAAGCCGCGAAACGTCAGGTTGTGAAAAAACTAAGTCAAAAAGAGAAGTTATTCGGGGGACTGTCTGAGAAAAATTTCATATAGACGATTCTCAGAGACCCATTTTGAGTTTATTCACAGACTGACGTTGTAATATATTTTAGCGCAGAGTCAGGAATCTAACGCAATTTTAAATTTAATATATTTGTCAATAAATACTAAATAAAAAATACGTTATACAAAAAATTTCAAATTCAAAATTTTATAAAAAAAAATGAAAATATATATTTTCCTATTATTGATTTTAACCTTTACCCTGTTTGGACAAAATAATACTAAAATAATACCAACAAAAAAAGTATCACTTTCAGAAAGTTACGATAAAGAATATAAATCTATTGGTGTAGAAAAACAAAAATTTAAAAAATTTAAAAAACAATTAAAATATAGTAACACTGAAGATTATTTACAAAAAATTAGAATTTACTCGAAAGATTCTTTAAAAACCCTAGCAATAAAACTTCTAAGCCTAAAAGAATTAAACGAAAAAAAATTACTTCAAAAAGATATCTCGCTAAATTCAGAATATTATATTCGTTTGCTTGATGAATTGAAATCAAGTGAAATAAATAATCTTGAATATTTTTTCCTAGAAAGAGAGTTGAATACTTATAATTTGGTTAATGCAAAAAAGAAACAAACTTTAAGCCTAATTGTAAATTTTATCTTTGGAATAATAATATTAGTTCTCATCTATAATATTTACTCAATTAAATCTAAAAAAAGATTAACAATTATTGAGGAACTTAGCAATCAAGAAATGAAGATAAAAAAACACATAATAGCTGGCAAGAGTAATAAAGAAATTGCAGAAGAACTATTTATTAGTCTTAACACCGTTAAAACACATATTACCAACATTTACAATAAGTTAAATGTCTCTAATAGAAAAGAGTTAATTAGTAGATTTCAAAAATAGTACCAGTACTAGTACTTAAATCATACAAAAAAAAACACTTTGACGAGTGTTTTTTTTTCTTTGTGGAAGTATTAATTAAAAACTTACTAAATAAAATGTTTAAAAAAATTTTTTCTTCCGCATTATTCTTTTTCTGTTTAATTGGATTTTCACAAGATAACCTTACTTTAAAGATAGAACTTACTAATTCAAAATATGAAATTATAAAAGAAGGTAATGCCTACTTATTTAATTCAGAAACTAATCAATTAATTAAAATAGAATCAATAGTAGATAGCCATTTCCTTTTTACTTCGTTAAATAAAGGAAATTACAATATTCAAATTCAATGCAAAGATTTTGAGGATATTGATCAAAAAGTTACTTTAAATCAAAATTTAAACCTAAAATTAGTGTTGTCTAAAATTAGTATTACTGAATTAAACGAAATTGTATTGAAAAGCGAAAAAAAAATTTTCACTAATACTAATGGAAATATAAAAGTAGATATTGCTTCTTCTCTTTTTGAAGCGGTTCCAAATCCAATGGATTTACTATCCAAACTGCCGGGTATACAAATAAGTGGAGACAAAGAGAGCATATCAATTGTTGGAAAAGGAAATGCTTTAATTTATATAGACAATCAAAAGGTTGGAATAAATGACCTGAATGCTTTGTCGGTTGAGGATATTAAAACTATAGAAATCATAAAAAATCCTTCATCGAAATACGAAGCTGAGGGAAAAGCAGTAATTTTAATTACAATAAAGTTAAGTAAAAAAGATGGTTTTGAAACTACTATATCTGAAGTTGCTTCTTTTAAAAAAAGATTTAATAATTATCTGTCCATAAATTCAAGTTTTAAAAAGAATAAAACAGAAATAAAAACTAATTTTGGTTATAATTTACTTAATCCTTGGGAAAGTATTGGGAATAATTTTGAAATTCCAAATAAAAATATAGACTCAGATTTTATTGCAGAATCTTTCACAAGAAGACGTCAATTTATTCTTGGAGGTGGTATTTATCATCAAATAAATGAAGATGATTACTTATCATTTAATATGAGTGGAAAAATTCAAAAAGACAATGACAAGAACACAACTAATTCATTCATTAGCCAAATCAATGTTCAAAATAATATTGAAACATTAAATAACAATGACGAAAACAGAAATTTTTTAAATTCATTTATTAATTACAACAAAAAAATTAAGAGTTTAGACGCAAAATTATTTACAGGTTTTCAATACTCCAATTTTTATCAAAAATCAAATAGTGTAATCCAAAACAATTATAATAACACTCAATTTGACTTAATACAAAACAGAAATCAAAAATTTAATGTCAATGTCTTCTCAGGTAGAACAGATTTAGAGAAATCATTTAAAAATGAAATAAAATGGGAAATTGGAGCATTATATTTATCAGCAGAAGCAAATACAAATTTCGAGGTTATAGATTTTATTTCAAATAATAATGAATTTACAAATTATAATTTTAAAGAGAAAAATATAGCAGGTTATACTCAATTATCGGGAAAAATTAAAAAATTAAATTATTTGATTGGTATAAGAACAGAAAATACAAATATTAAAGGAAAATATAAAATTGATGATAATTTATTAATTAATAAAAATTACACTAATTTTTTCCCTAAATTTCAAATTGATATTCCGATAGACAGTACCAAAACTATAAGTCTTAATTATGCAAAAAGTATTTCTAGACCTAATTATTCATCAACTAGCCAAGTATCAATTTATACAAATCCATTTTTAGTATTTTCAAGAAACATAAATTTAAACCCAACGATATCAGATGAAATTTCTGGAACTTTTCAGTTTAAAAATAAATCTGTAAAGCTAAATTTCTTTCAAAGTAAAGATACAGTATATTTTGCATTTTCGTTTGATTCTTCTATAAATTTGATTTCATTTAACTCTATAAATTATGCTAAAGAGTCTGGTTTTAATTTAGAATTTACGCTACCATTTAAACAAAAATTTTGGACTTCTACAAACAATTTTAATTTTATCTTAAACAAAATTGAAGATAAATCTGCTGTTTTTAATGAATCAAAACCATATTTATACTATTATTCAAATCATATTTTTGAATTACCAAAAGAATTTGATTTTTCTATTACAGGTTGGGGTTTTACAGAACGAAAAGAAGGAGTTTTTAAAAGAAACTCGTTATTCATAATGGATTTAGCGTTATCTAAAACATTATTAAAAAATTTTGATTGTACGTTGAGCTTTAATGATGTTTTTAGAAATATGAATTTTAATGAAAACTTTACTATTAACGATATAGCATCAAAAGGAATATATTATACTGATACTCGAGAAATATCATTTTCATTACGTTATAAATTTGGAAGGATTAAAGATTCAAATTATCAAGAAAGAAATATTGACGAAAATTCTAATAGAATTAGATAAAAAAACAACACACAACAGCTAAGGGCTCGTTGGGCTTGAAAAGCTAACAATGAACCCGCGGTTGAACGGAACCGGTTGAGATTCCACTAACTCTATGGAGTTATCGTAAAATAATTTGAAGGATTACAAGAGGACTTAGTTTCCTCTTTTTTTTTGCAGTACGACTACAGTGGTTTTTATCGTGATTTCCTTGAATTTTAGACACAATTTCCCTTACCCACAAAGTTAATTTTTACAGGGACCTGAACTTTGGCTATCGCCAAGATACCAAGCAGGCGGACCACGCTGGTCAAAAACGGCTATTCTATGTAAATTATCCCTCTTGCAACAAGGACATTTGGGTAGAAAAGGTTTCTTCTCTACTCTTTCCAGTATTTTTACCTTTAGTTTTTCCTGTAGAACCTTTAATTTCTCCCGTTTCCAAGTGCTACTCAAAAAACCATAATGACATATTTTTACAAAGCGTTTGGGCAAAATATGCAACACAAAGCCAAAACGTTAGCGTTAACTTTTTCGTAAAAAAGGAAATTTTTTGAATTTAATACCAATTATTGGTATCTTTGAAAAAAAAATTATGGCACGTAATACATCGATATTATTAGGAGACTATTTTGAAAATTTTATTAATGAACAAATTTCTACAGGAAAGTATAGTTCAGTAAGTGAAGTTGTTAGAACTGCTTTGAGAGTTTTTGAGCAAGAAGAAAATAAAGCAAAATCTCTTATAAATGAATTAGAAATGGGAGAAAAGAGTAGTAAAATTAGAAATTTTGACCGCGATATAAATCTAGAAACGCTAAAAGCTAATTTTCAAAAATAATGTCAGCGTATATAATTAGTGAAAAGGCTTTAGAAGATATTAACAACATTTGGATTTATACGGCAGAAAATTGGTCTGTTGAACAAGCAGATAGATATTATAACTTAATTATTGACGAAATTGAATATATCGTAGCTAATTTTGAGATGGCTCTTGACTCCGAAAACATTAGAAAATCATATAAATATTCAAAAGTAAAATCACATTTAATTTTCTTCAAAAAAGACAAGACAAATGAAATTGAAGTCGTACGAGTTTTATACGAAAGAATGGATATTGAAAATAGATTAGCGGAGTAAAAAAAGCTACTGGCTAACAGCCTTTCCTAAATAATTTGTTCCGTGCCCGTAAACTAAATCAAAAAAATTAGATGTGCGTTGCATCATTAAAGATGAACAAAGAAGGTACGCTTGATAGTAATAGATCGATGTGTCAGCTAATACATACTCAAAAATAAAAGCCACGGATGACACTGATAAAAACGGTTTTTTTATATTATTGATAATTATCTAAAATTCGTTTCATCCATATTCCAATTTTTAAAGTTCCATAAATCCTAGAGATGCTAAAATTGAAAATAAGGCTTTTCAACCTTCTTTGGCCACAGCCATGAAAACAGCATTCTAAACATCCATTTGCGAAAGCGCAATCAGTACAATAGAAATTAATGCCAATGCAAGACCCACATAGTTTCGTTTACTCATTTTTTCTTTAAAAACGAGAATACCCAAAAGACTCCCCAGAATAATAACACCCATATTCATTGCCGCGAAAACCGTCGAGGGATTGTCAGCAAAAGCTTGATGTGCTTTTAGATAGAAAAGGATATTCCCAAAGTTAAAAGCACCTACTAATCCACCAAAAAGAATATTGATGGCTGTTAATCGTGTTTTTCGAACGATAACATCGTACAAGATTACTGCAATCATCAGCATTAGTGCTACTGCGAAAATAACAAATAACGAACTCGTAAATGGAAGGCTGGTGTATAAAGCAATTTGTTTAAAAAGGATATCTATGAGTCCAAATCCAATGAGTACTGCAGCAGGATACATCCATTTATTGTTGGTATTGGCCGCTGGTTTAGAAAGGATAAGTAATAAGGCAGGAAAGCCTATCAAAAAAGCCGTAATCTTCAATAGATTGAATTCTTCGTTAAAAATAAGCCAGGCTGCAAGTAGCGGTATGAAAAGAGAAAGCCTTTGGGCAGCATCGGTTTTTACGATTCCCATATGTTTTATCGAGGCGGCCAAAAAGATAAATATCAATGGTAGCAAAATTCCTAATGTGATATAGATGGACCACGGTGCTGTGTGATCTATGGCGTTCAAATCTGGGCTAAAAGTAAAGAAACACAATACTAAAGCAAAAAGGTAATTCCAGCTGACAATTTGAATAACGCTGATGTTGTAGTTGCGTGATAGTTTAAAAATAATGCCTACCGTAACGCTACATAAAATGCTTAAAATAAGGAATAACATGGGGGGTAATTTTATATTATACAATTTGAAACAAAAAAAACTCCAGCCGAAGCTAGAGTTTTATATAGGGTCTGGATGAAGTTTAGGCTTCTTCCATGGTATGATAAACGTTCATTACATCATCATCTTCTTCCATTTTTTCAATCAATTTTTCTACATCAGCCATTTCGGCTTCTGTTAGTTTTGTCGTGTTTTGAGGAATTCTTTCAAAACCAGAAGAGAGGATTTCTAGATTGCGATTTTCAAGCTCTTTTTGGATCGTTCCAAAACTGTTGAAAGGCGCATAAATTAATATTCCGTCTTCATCTTCAAAAACTTCTTCGGCACCAAAATCGATTAATTCTAATTCTAACTCTTCAGGATCAAGTCCGTCTGCCAGAATGCGGAAGTTACAAGTGTGGTCAAACATAAATTCAACAGAACCCTGCGTTCCCATCGTTCCATTGCATTTATTGAAATAGCTTCTCACATTGGCAACAGTTCTATTATTATTGTCGGTAGCCGTTTCAATTAAAAGCGCAATCCCATGAGGAGCATAACCTTCAAACAAAACTTCTTTATAATTAGCGGTATCTTTATCAGTTGCTTTTTTAATGGCACGTTCTACATTTTCTTTAGGCATGTTTGCGGCCTTTGAATTCTGGATAACAGCTCTTAAACGCGAATTAGCATCAGGATTTGGTCCACCTTCCTTAACAGCCATTACGATGTCTTTTCCAATTCTTGTAAATGCTTTAGCCATTGCTGACCAACGTTTCATTTTTCTCCCTTTTCTAAATTCAAACGCTCTTCCCATTTCTTATTTATTATAATGAACTGCAAAAATACAGCTATTCCTTATTTCTACCAAAACCCTCTTCTGTTCTTTTTGTGAAATTAGGGTAATATTCTCGTTTCACTATTTTTTAGCGCTATTTAAATCATTAATTATCGCAATAGCTTCATTTAAATAGTGGCTTTTTTTCAATTCCTCCAGTTGGAATTCATTATTGGCTCTTTCCGAAGGGTTAATTGTCAATAGATAATTATTGAGTTTTGAATTATGAATAAACAAATTGTTACTTTTTGTATCGAATGCAGTAATTTCCTTCCACATCGCATTGATTTCAGATTGGTCTTTAATTATTGTGTCTATTGTCACTGGTCTAGGTAATTTTGGGGTCTTTATTAAAGCGTCAATTTTTTTATTGATTTTTTTTGCTTCATTAAAATTGGAATTAACGGCAATTCTATCGTTACTTTTTTTAACGATTTTTGCTATAACACTATTTTTTAAGTATTCCTTATAAACAAGATTAGCTACAATACTGTCATTTATAAAAGCAGTAGGATTGTTACATTCCTTAGAATAGATACTTTCATAAATTTCGGGAACTAGTACATTAGGAATAATTCCAATAGCTTGATTACTTTTTCCGGTAATCCGATAAAATTTATGAGTGCTTATTTTTACAAAGTTTTCCGCGTCATTTGGTTCTAATGGCACTATAGATTGCATGGTTGCTTTTCCCAAAGTCGCGCCTCCCATCAATAGCGCGCGGTTGTAGTCTTGTAATGCTGAGGCAAAAAACTCACTTGCTGAAGCTGAATTTCCGTTTATTAGGATCACTATCGGGTCCTTGTAAATCATCCCCGGATAAGGGTCATTTACAATAGTTTGTGCTTTTTTATTGTCCAAGAAAATGGAGACAGGGCCGGTGTCAATAAACATTCCCGCAAGTTTTATAGCTTCTTCTATGGAGCCTCCTCCATTGTCAATTAGATCAATAATAACACCTTGAATAGAGTCTTTCTGGAGTTTTAGAACTTCTAGTGCTGTATCATCTGCGCAGCCTTTGCCGCTGTTGCCTTCAAAGTCCGAGTAAAAGCTAGGAATTTTTACATAGCCGTAGTTCCGTTTATTATTCGCAATAATAAAACTATAAACGACATTGGCATCGTCTTTTAAACGTTTTTTTTCTACCAGTACCTCAAAGTTTTTACCAGAGTTTCTTCTCAGAGTTAGTAGGATTTTCTTATTGGAATCAGAAAGGATCATATTCGAAATAGATTCTAGGGTAACACAGGAAACTTGTAATGTTTCTTTAAGGTTGGAAACAGCAATTATTTGATCTCCTTTTTTAATTCCTCCAGTTTGAAAGGCAGGACCATTGGGGTTCATTTTAATAATAATAATTTCATTACGGTCGTTCAAACTTACGTTCATCCCTAGTGATAGCTGCTCTTTTGATAACGAAGCCACAAAACTGGACTTGGTATCGACATTGAAATAGGCAGTATGTGGGTCGAAATAACTGCAAAAATTATCCAAAAGATTTTCTTCAAAACCAGATTCTTTTTGCAAAACCACATTTATTTTGCAAATTTCATTTGCTATAATTAGGTTTTTTGATACTGCTTCTAAAATATTGAACGAAGCTGATATTGTGTCTAAATTGTTGTTCTGAGAAACAATATCATCAAGAATTTCATATTTTATTTTTTTTCTCAAGGCTTTTTCTACTTGATTTTCTTCTAGGTAAAAAGGGAATGCTTTTTTATAAAACCGAATCGTATCTTTTACGTTATAACCGATGGTGTCATTCTTCATTTTTTCTAAAATAACTCTATTTCTCATAAGTGCGGCCTTGTATACCGTGACAATGTCAGACAGGAAAGAACAATCGTTGGCATGAATTAAATCATCTAGTTCCAAACGGTATTTATGGGAAAGCACTTCGTATTCTGATTTTAGTAAAATATTTCGGGAAGGATCTAGCGCGTCAATAAAGTTGTCAAACACAAAAATGGATAAGCTATCGTCTATTGGTTTTGGTTGAATATGTTCGCTTTGAATGAGCGTATTCATTTTAGAAAGTAAAACACATGTTTTAGTATCACTTTGGGCGAAAAGTGAAAAAGAAGTTAGCAAGAAGACCAGTGAAATTATTTTCATCTCCACTTTATTAATTTCGAAAAAAGCTAAAAAGTAAGCGATTTTTATGAAATATAAAGTTACGTAAAGCACTGGATTACAGCTAATTTTTCATGACTATTTAAATCTAATACCAAAAACAAGTACAATATAGTCCAAACTAATTTTTGTCACATCGAGCGGAGTCGAAATGCAATAGTGGTTCTCGACTCCGCTCGAACTGACAATTGGACTGTTTTATAAAAAGTACTAGTATAAAATTTTACGTTATAGACGGAAACATATTATAAAAAAAACCGCTCATTCACTAATTTTTGAAAACACCCGAAAGGATGTAATGAAAAATTTGCAAATAAGCGGTTATAGAATAAATTCTGATTTATTTCTTGTAGAATGGCAATTTTACCACCTTAGCAGGAACATCATTTTTTCTGATGCGAATATAGATGTCGTTATCCATGGCGCTATTCGCTACAGTTACATAACCCAATCCAATTCCTTTATTCATCGATGGAGACATTGTTCCTGAAGTTACAATCCCGATTACAGCTCCCGTTCCGTCCACGATTTCGTAGTCATGTCTAGGTACAGCACGCTCTTGCATTTCAAAAGCAACTAATTTTCTAGTAACTCCTTCTTCTTTTTGTTTTTTCAAATTCTCCGAGTTGGTAAACTCTTTGGTGAATTTAGTAATCCAACCCAACCCAGCCTCAAGTGGAGAAGTGGTGTCGCTAATATCATTTCCGTACAAACAGAAACCCATTTCAAGACGCAAAGTATCACGTGCCGCTAAACCAATTGGTTTGATTCCGTATGCCGCTCCAGCTTCAAAAACCTTATTCCAGATTTGTTCTACTTCGGTATTTTTACAATAAATTTCAAAACCTCCTGAACCAGTGTAACCTGTTGCAGAGATTATCACATTATCAATTCCTGCAAAATCAGCTACTTCAAAATGATAGTATTTGATAGCTGCCAAATCAATGGAAGACAAGGCTTGCATCGCTTCAACTGCTTTTGGTCCTTGGATTGCTAATAATGAATAGTCTTCAGAAATGTTTTTCATATCCACTCCTAAATCATTATGAGCCGAAATCCAATCCCAGTCTTTGTCAATATTAGATGCGTTTACAACCAGCAAATACTGCTCTTCTTTTATCTTATAAATAATTAAATCATCTACAACACCACCTTTATCGTTTGGCAAACAAGAATATTGTGCTCTTCCTATTGTCAATACAGAAGCATCGTTTGAAGTCACTTTTTGGATCAAAGCCAAAGCATTTGGTCCCGAAAGCAAGAATTCTCCCATGTGTGAAACATCAAAAACACCTACAGCATTCCGTACCGTTTCATGTTCAGCATTCACTCCTTCATATAAAATAGGCATATTGTATCCAGCAAACGGAAGCATTTTTGCTCCCAAACTCTCGTGTATGTGCGTAAGCGCAGTATTTTTCATTGTGTGTGTATATAAAATTTGAAGTGGCTAATTTATTCAAAAATTATCATATTTAAGGCATTATTTATGTAAATTCAATAGTTTTTAGGAGCTATTTTCAGCTATCCATTGCAATCTTTTACTTTTTAAATATAAAAGTAAAAGGATTTCCATTTCTATCTGGGCTAGGCAATTTCGTGATTCAGAACGAATCTGTTTCAGATAAAAAACGTAATTTTAAACAAAAAAATGATCAGATGAGTCCTATATACATTGACCAAAACGAAATACTCAAACGTTACAAACCAATTGATGCACATACGCACAAAGGCATTCAAGGACATGCGCTAATTATTGCGGGAAGTTATGGTAAAATAGGCGCAGCAGTACTAGCTTCAAAAGGATCTTTGAGAACGGGTTGTGGCTTAGTAACGGCTTTTGTTCCTAAATGCGGCTACCAAATTGTGCAAATAGCTATTCCCGAAGCCATGGTTTTAACGGATGTAGAGAAAAAATACCTCTCGGCGATTGCATTCGACATCAAACCGCAGGCAGTAGGAATTGGTCCTGGAATGGGGCAGGAGGAACCAACGCAAAAAGCGCTGCATGAATTCTTGATAACCAACAACATTCCATTAGTAGTAGATGCTGATGCATTGAATATTTTATCAAAAAATAGATCTTGGCTTACGTTATTACCTTCAAAAACGATACTAACACCGCATCCTAAAGAGCTGGAACGACTAATAGGTGAATGGGATTCAGAGGAAGATAAATTCGAGAAAACAATTGCGTTTTCGTTGCATTATGATGTGATTGTGGTCATGAAAGGAGCGCCAACGCATATTATTGATGCCGAAACGGTGTATAGGAACACCACAGGGAATGCCGCTTTGGCCACAGCCGGAAGCGGGGATGTCTTAACCGGAATAATTACGAGTTTACTGGCACAATCCTATGAACCTATTGATGCAGCTATTTTGGGAGTTTATTTACATGGTTTAACGGCCGATATCGCTTTGCCAGAAACGGGATATCAATCGTTTCTCGCATCCGATATTATTTTGACTATTGGAAAAGCATATTTAAGTTTAGAAAATTTGGAGTAATTATTGTTTTAAACGCAAAAATATCATTCCGACGAAGGAGGAATCTTATTATACCAAGAACGAGTTATTGAGGCATAGAAGAAAATCATTATTTGAAACATGTATTAATTTAGTCCTACTTATTTGTAAGTTTGTACCTCAGTAAATTCCGAATATGAAAAGCAACTTCAATCTTAGAACTGTAAATGTTACCCGATACATTACGCCTTTGCGCGAAGGTGGTTCTTTACCAGCTTTGGCAGAAGCCGATGATGATTTTAAATATGTTTTAAAGTTCAAGGGAGCCGGTCATGGGGTGAAAGCCTTAATCGCTGAATTGATAGGAGGGGAGATTGCTCGTGTTTTAAAGTTACAAATTCCCGAGCTAGTGTATGCAAATCTCGATGAAGCCTTTGGTCGTACGGAAGCCGATGAGGAAATTCAGGATTTGTTGCAAGGAAGTCAAGGACTCAATTTAGCGTTACATTTTCTTTCAGGAGCTATCAATTTTGATCCTGTGGTCACAGTAGTAGATGCTAAGCTGGCTTCGCAGATTGTTTGGTTAGATGCTTTTATCACTAATGTCGATCGAACCTTTAGGAATACCAATATGCTGATCTGGCACAAAGAGTTATGGCTGATAGATCATGGCGCAAGTTTTTACTTTCATCACTCTTGGACTAATTGGGAGAAACACGCCCAAAGCCCGTTTGCGCTTATTAAAGACCATGTATTGTTGCCGAAAGCTTCGATGTTGCAAGAAGCAGATGCTTTATTCAAAACTCTTTTAACGACAGAAACCTTGCAATCGATAGTAGATCTTATTCCTCTGGAATGGCTGGACTGGCAAGATACGGACGAAAGCCCTGAGGCGGTACGTGAAGTCTACTTTCAATTTTTATCGATGCGCCTGAACCATTCTCAAATTTTCATTAAAGAAGCCCAAAATGCAAGAGAAGCACTTATATGAGTACTCGGTAATCCGTGTTGTACCAAGGGTAGAGCGTGAAGAGTTCCTCAATGTGGGGATTATTATTTTTTGCAAAAAAGCGAAGTTTATAAAAATGCTTTACACTATTGATATTGCAAAGATGCAACTGTTTTCCGGCGATTTGGATTTGGAACAACTGCAATTAAACCTAGAGTCCTTCCAGAAAATAGCACATGGAACAAAGCAGGGCGGACCCATTGCACAATTTGATATTCCATCGCGTTTTCGTTGGTTAACGGCGTTGCGTAGCTCGGCAATTCAAACATCGCGACCACATCCAGGATTATGTGATGATTTAGAACAAACAACGCAACGCTTGTTTGAAGATATGGTTTTGTAAATTATAACTAAAGACATGCCATATAATTAAAAAGAGGTAGTTCTTCTTAACGAACTTAAATGAACTTCGATTACTTATATGGTGAAAGAAAAATTTGATTCCACTTTGTTTGTATTCGCTACTTCCTATAGAGGGGTAACAATTTTTCTAGTAGTAGATTTAATTTATCTTTTTTTCTAAAACGATAAACTCTAAAGGCTGTTCTACGATTGAAATATGAATATCGCTTACTGGGAAAGGTTCACGATCACCTGTATCCACATAACCGTGGCGTTTGTACCAGTTAATTAACTCCGTTCTAATTGAGATCACTGTCATTACAATTTTAGACAAGTCTAATGTTTGTGCATGAACTTCGGCCTGTTGTAATAATTTTTTTCCAATTCCGCTATTTTGTAATTCCGGTGATACCGTCAACATGCCTAAATACAATTGTTGTTCTTTTTCGACCAACAAAACACAACCAATAATCTGGTTGTCCTCCGTGAATTTTAGCAACGTATTTTTATTGGTACCAATAATTTCCTTCAGTTCGGCTTCGTTCGTTCGGCTACCTTCTAATATGTTGGCTTCGGTGGTCCATCCTTTTTTGGAATATTCCCCTCGGTATCCTGAATTGATTAATTTATTTAAGTCCGAAACGTCTTGTAGTGTTGCTATTGTAATCATGGCGAGATATGGTAAAATGTAGTTGCAAATATAATTAAAAAGGGAACAAAATAAGATTTTAAAGGAGTTCTTATACAGTGTTAATTAGGTTGAAATCCGTGGCATGAAATGACGTAATTGATTGCTGCAATTGAAAATTTACGAATGTATTTATTCAGATAAAATTTATATATTCGTGTGCACCAAGTTATTGAAAAGATAAAGATGAAAAATTTCACATATGGTTATTATAGGTTTCTCCTAATTCTACTTTGTTTCGGAGTTTCTGAAACTATTTTTTCACAAAAAAACAATGATCAAGTTATAAAAGTGGGTTTATATGATAACCCTCCAAAAATATTTATTAATGAAAAAGGGCAGCCTGATGGTTTTTTTATTGATATTATTAAAGAAATTGGAAAAAGAGAAAATCTGAAATTTGAATACCAATTTGACACTTGGGATAATCTTTATAAAAATTTACAAAGAGGTGAAATTGATGTATTACCAGATGTAGTATTTTCATCAGAGCGAGATTCTATTTTTACTTTAAGTAAAATGCCTGTACTAAGTTCGTGGGCAGAATTGTTTTCAAGAAAAGGATTGAATTTACATTCTATATTGGATTTAAAAAACCTAAAAGTAGGTGTTTTAAAAGGTTCCATCGAAGAGAAATACATGACGGATTTTGTATCTAAGGAGTTCGATATCACCTATAAACTTTATACGTATGATAGTTATTCAAAATCTGTTAGTGCACTTAAAAGCAGTAAAATTGATGTAATCATCGCCGATCGGTTTTTTACTTTTTCAAATTTATTCGCTAAGAGTAGCAAACCAACAGGAATCTTAATTAGACCATTGGGATTACATTTTGCATTTACAAAAAATAAAAATGCTGCGTTGGTTGCATTATTCGATAGGAATATTTCAACGTTAAAAAATGATGCAAATTCTATATATTATAAATCATTGTTTCGCTGGTTAGATAAGGATCCTAAGCTACTGATTCCTGATTATACAAAATGGTTAATCCTTGTCATTTTTATAGTTTTAGTTATTTCTATATCTTTTGTGTTGTTATTACGAGAAAGGGTAAAAATAAAAACTAGAGAACTCATTAAAGCAAAAGAAAAAGCCGAAGAAAGCGAAGATCAACTGAAATTAATTGCTAATAATTTTGTGAAAGGAATGATTTATCAAGTAGTGACACTTAATACAAATAAAAGAAAGTTTAATTATGTGAGCGATTCCGTTTTGAAGCTTTATGGTTGTACGGCGGCAGAAGCAATAAAAAACCCGTATTTAATTTTTGGAAAAATACATCCTGAAGATATAGAAATGTTGGTAGATGTAGAGAGAAAAGCATTAAAAAATTTATCAGTTCTTAATGTCGAATGTAGGATAATTAATCCAGATGGAAGTGTGAGATGGTCTTACTTTGTATCAAAACCAAGAATAGTCAATGATTTAGTTTGTTGGGATGGGCTTGAAGTAGATATCAGCGAAAGAAAAATGATGGAGATCGAACTGCATATTGCAAAAGAAAAAGCCGAAGAATCAGATCGTTTAAAATCAGCTTTTCTTGCTAATATGAGTCACGAAATACGTACGCCAATGAACGGAATATTGGGTTTTGCAGAATTGTTGAAAGAACCAAATCTTAAAGGAAAAAAGCAACGGAAGTATATCAAGATAATTGAAAAAAGTGGAGCAAGAATGCTCAATATTATCAATGATATTATAAATATTTCGAAAATTGAATCCGGACAGATGGAGGTTAATATAAAGAAATCTAATATTAATGAACAATTAGAATATATCTACACCTTCTTTATTCCAGAGGCAGAAAAAAAAGGTATTCATCTATCCTATAAATACACTTTGCCTTCAAATGAAGCCTTCATAACAACAGATCGTGAGAAGGTCTTTGCGATATTAACAAATTTGGTAAAAAACGCCATCAATCATACCGAAAAAGGAAGTATTGAAATCGGCTATAACTTAAAAGAGGAGTTTATAGAATTTTATGTAAAAGATACCGGAATAGGTATCCCAAAAGACAGACAACAAGCTATTTTTGAACGTTTTATTCAGGCCGATATTGCCAATAAAATGGCGCTGCAAGGCGCTGGTTTAGGATTGTCTATTTCTAAAGCTTATGTAGAAATGTTAGGTGGTGAAATCTGGCTTGAATCACAGGAAGGAAAAGGAACTGTATTTTATTTCACACTTCCTTTTAAAGCAGATAAAAGCATAGAAATATCAAATAATAGAGAAATTGTATCTCCCGTTGAAGTACCCAGTTTTAAAAAGTTAAAAATAGTTCTTGCTGAAGATGATGAAGTGTCAGAAAAACTTATTTCGAAAGTTATTAAGGATTTCGGAAAGGAAATTATCTATACAAGAAATGGAATAGAAGCTTTAGAAGCGTGCCGCAATAACCCAGATGTAGATTTAATATTAATGGATATTCAAATGCCGATAATGGATGGTTATGAAGCCACCCGAGAGATACGTAAATTCAATAAAGAAGTAATTATAATTGCACAAACAGCTTACGCTTTAGCTGGAGATATGGAAAAAGCGGTTGATTCAGATTGCAATGATTATATTTCTAAACCAATTAAAATTCAAGAGTTGAAACAGTTAATTGTAAAACATTTTAAGGATTAAGTATAGAGTCTAAAATGAGAACCTCTATAGTTAAGTCTACAGGTTTATTCTTAATTTTAAAATAGATTTGTAACAGTATTTTAGACCTCGTTTTGAGTCAGGCATAAGTGGAGGTTTAGCTTGCATAAGATTAATGTAAACAAATTAAAAAATTGAGAATTACTTCCTTAAAAATTGACTAAAATCATTTTTACGTACTTTTTTTGTGCGTAACCCCAAAGCACAACATCCTTTTTCCAATGATTGAATCTGCTGCTTTGGGGTCGGGCTTTTGGCTTTATCTTTATTTTTTAAAGAACAAAAATAAAGGATATCGCCGCAATCCCTTACGCTACTTTATGTTTAGGAGATAATTACACAACAATTGTATTTAGAGAATATAGAAAACCAACTACTGTAAGTCATAAAAAAAAGCTACTAACTTCATGTAGTTAGTAGCTTTTAATTACGCAGGATTATTTTAGAAATAAAAAGACAGTTGCGATCCAAGTGAAAGAATTCAGCAGAACTGAATAATTAATAGTCTAGTTTTTATTTAATAAAACATCAGCATGCACTGCTACTTCGCTCCATGTTTTACTTACGCCATCTTTACCAGTATGCAATGCTTCGCAAGCTTTGTTAATTGAAGCTACTGCTGCTAAAGCATCCCAGTTTTCTAAATTCATCACCCCGTCAAAAGATAAGCTAGTGTCACTATTCGTAGTATATTGTAAAGGAATGTTTGCTGTTTTCCCGTTTAAGAGTACATCAATAGAACAAGTATTGTCAGCAGCCACTTTAAACTCACCAGAAATAAGTTCCGTATTTTTCATCACTCCAAAAAAGAATTTTAAAATCTTAGGATCTCTGGTTCCTGTAGCGTCATTAGTAAACAAACTACTAACCGGAATACTAAATTTAGTACCATTCAACGCTTCCAATGCTGTTTTTCCTTGTCCTGTATTTGTTAATGTTATTTCTTTAAATGTACCACCAACAGCTGCTTTGTCTGTTGTTTTATAAGCTGTAAAACTCACTTTGGTAGAATCATTTACTACACTGTACGTTCCATCTGTCGTTTGAATTTCTGTAGTCGTTCCTTCCGTCTCTTTCTTAGAATCTTTACAGCTAACGGCAGTAATCAGAATCATTGCTAGAGCAATCAGTTTTAAGTTTTTCATTGTATTATCCTTTTTTAAAGTTTGATGTAAAATTAGGCATAATAAGATAGACGACATCCCTTATATTGGAAAGACTGCAAGGGGTTTAATGTTAAATCGTATAAAAGAGTATGTTAAGAGATGTTAAAATTAGGATTTTGTGGGTATAAAAAAAGCTATTGTTGTTTTACAATAATAGAACTTACTTGTTAGGTCTATTGAATTATTTCAGGACCATGTATATAATTACATTATCGTTTAGGAACAGCTTGTAAACAGGTATTTTTTATATTCGAAAGAAAATTACATAGTTCGGAAGGATTGGGAAATGGTATGACCCAATCGCAACGTGTTCTATTCTTTCATAAACCACACCACTTAGCTTGTCTCGCTGAAAGCGTCTCAAAATTGATGTGTAACGTTACGGAGACGCTTCCAGTGTGATAAATAGTAAGACTGATTGATAACTAAAGAATATGGGTAGTGAATAAATATGATTAGCAGCTCTTGCCTTGCGTAAAGGATAGGAGCGGCATCCTTTTATGAAGTGTAACGAAATAAAAGATACAGCGTATAGCCTGACCTCGTTGTAGAATCAACTCGAATAACGTATTGCTCTTTAACGAGGTTACGCCATAAAAAAAAACCGACTGAAAATCACTTCTCAGTCGGTTGTTATATTTGATGTTGAAAGTTTATCCTAAAAACGCTTTGAACTCTTCGTAGGTCTTAATTTTAGTGCTTACTTTTTCTTTATCCATTACACTTTCTATTTGTGCAGGAATTGGTAATTTTACGTTTAAAGCTGGTTCTACGACATCCAAAAATTTAATAGGATGTGCCGTTTCTAGGAAAATACCAATAGCATTTGGATAGTTATGCAATTCTTTTTTCAATCCTAAATAACCCACAGCGCCATGTGGTTCAGCGATATAGCCGTTTGTGTTATATATGGTTTTCATCGCTTCAGTTGTTTCTTTATCTGTAAAAGTATACGAAGAGAAGTCTTTCTTGAATTGCGCCAAATCGTTGTGGTACATTTCCTGAATACGGATGAAATTACTAGGATTTCCTACATCCATAGCATTAGAAATCGTCGCTTTCGATGGTTGTGGATCGTAAAATCCGCTTGCCAAGAATCTTGGGACCGTATCATTTACATTCGTGGAAGCTACAAAATGAAGTAG
Source organism: Flavobacterium frigoris (assembly GCF_900111075.1). GTDB lineage: Bacteria > Bacteroidota > Bacteroidia > Flavobacteriales > Flavobacteriaceae > Flavobacterium > Flavobacterium frigoris. The sequence goes on along the minus strand of NZ_FOFZ01000003.1, from coordinate 262,114 downwards.
GGGCAAGCCTAATTTTTTAGCCATAATTCCAGCACAGATATTCCCAAAATTCCCACTCGGGCAAGAGAATACCAATTCCTTGTTTTGCTTCTTCAGTTCTTTGTAGGCAAAGAAAAAGTAAAACATTTGTGGCAACCAACGTGCAATATTAATCGAATTTGCCGAAGTCAGATTGTGATGCTTTAAACTATCGTCTAAGAATGCTTTTTTGACCATGTCCTGACAATCATCAAAAACACCATCTACTTCGAGTGCTTTAATATTCTGACCTAAAGTCGTCAATTGTTTTTCCTGAATGGCACTTACTTTCCCGGAAGGATAGAGAATGATCACTTCTACGCCAGCAACACCTAAAAATCCGCTCGCAACGGCACCACCAGTATCTCCAGAAGTAGCTACAAGAACGGTGTTCTTACTGTCTTTTTTGTCTTTATTGAAGTAGGCCAAACATCGCGACATGAAACGCGCTCCTACGTCCTTAAAGGCCATTGTTGGGCCATGGAATAATTCAAGAGAATATATCCCTTTTTCGACTTCAACGACGGGGAAATCAAAACACAGGGTATCAGCAATAATTTCTTTAAGTACATCAGCGGGAATTTCATCTCCTACAAATTGTTTAATAGCTTCAAAAGCGATTTCCTCATTGCTTAAATTTTCGATAGTATCGAAAAAGGCCTGAGGCAGTGGTGTTATGTTTTCTGGAAAATACAATCCTTTATCAGAGGCTAATCCTTGTATTACTGCTTCCTGAAAGGAAACGTTTGGGGCATTATGGTTTAAACTGTAGTATTTCATTGTAACTTTGATTTTCTTAAATCTTTTGCCACAAATTCACGGATTAAAAATAATTGTAAAAAATCTGTGAATCAGTGGTTATCATTTTACATTTTCATTTTGGGCTTTTACTCGGAATTATAAAATTCTCACGCCATCAGGATTCACTTTTGAAACGTGAATCTCGTATGGCAACTTCATTTCGTCATAGACTGCGCTCATGGCTTTGGCAATTTTATCGGCGGCGTCTTTTCCTTTGCTTAAAGCAAAAATAGAAGGTCCAGAACCCGATATTCCAGATCCTAAAGCACCGTTTTCTAATGCGGTTTGTTTGATTAAGTCAAAACCAGGAATTAGTACAGAACGCAACGGTTCTACGATTTCATCATGTAGAGAACGACCTATCAAGTCATAATCCTTAGTATATAAACCAGCAATTAATCCGCCTACATTTCCCCATTGCATGATTGCACTTTTTAGGGGAACCATTTGCTTCAATACAGAACGTGCATCTGATGTTTTTAACTCAATCTGAGGATGAACTACCGTCGCATATAATTCTGAAGGACTTTCTATTTTTATAATATCTAAAGGACTGTAGCTTCTCACTAATGTAAATCCACCCAAAAGGGCAGGGGCTACATTATCAGCATGAGCGTTTCCGCAAGCTAACTTTTCACCTTGCATAGCAAACTGTACCAAATCTTTAATTTCAAATGGATTTCCTAACAAAACATTGATACCATAAACGGCTCCGGCGGCACTGGCAGCACTGCTTCCAATTCCACTTCCAGCTTTGATGTTTTTGTATATTTCGATCTCAAAACCTGCATCTGAATTCAAAGCTTCAAGCATTGCTAAAGCAGCAACTCCAGCGACGTTTTTTTCGGTTTCCAAAGGTAAATCAGCACCCACAATTTTAGTGATGCGAATTCCTTTTTGATCTGATTTTCTGATAATCATTTCGTCCCCTACATTGTCTAAGCACAATCCAAGGACATCAAATCCACAGGATAGATTAGCAATTGTAGCGGGACAGAATATTTTTATTTCATTCATTTTCTTTATACTTTTTTTGCTCCTTTAGGGGTTAGGAACTATACGTTTCCAATTCGAATCACATCGGCAAAAATTCCTGAAGCAGTAACTGCAGCTCCGGCACCGGCACCTTTTATCAATAAAGGTTGGTCAACATAGCGATCCGTGTAAAACAAAACAATATTGTCTTTTCCTTCTAAGTTGTAAAAAGGATGGTCTTTTGGGATGAATTGCAAACCTACGCTAGCCTTACCATTTTCAAATTGAGCAACAAATTTTAAGCGGCTTTCTTTTGCATTGGCCTCCGCCAAAATCCCTTCAAAATGTGCTGCATGTTCGACAAGAGATTTAAAGAAATCTTCATTAGTTGTAGTTTGCATACAAGCAGCAGGAAGGAAAGATTGGTTTTCAATTTCTTCAATTTCCATTTCGTAACCACTTTCGCGAATCAAAATCAGGATCTTTCTAGCGACATCGATTCCGCTCAAATCTATCTTTGGGTCAGGTTCTGTAAATCCTTGAACACCAGCTTCTTTTGCCACTTCACTGAAAGCGTTGTTTTCGTCAAAATTATTAAAGATAAAGTTTAAACTACCAGATAAAACAGCTTGAATTTTGTTGACTTTATCTCCTGATGCGACTAGGTTTTTAACGGTGTCAATGATAGGTAATCCTGCTCCAACATTTGTTTCAAACAAGAAAGGGGCATTATATCTTCGGGATAAACTTTTAAGATTTTTATAATTTTCAAAAGCAGAAGAACAGGCAATTTTATTACAAGTTACAACGGCTACACTTTGTCTTAAGAAATGCTCGTATGTTTTAGAAACACCTTCGTTTGCCGTGATATCCACAAAAATACTATTACGTAAATTCAGCTCTTTTACTTTGTTAATAAACAATTGTTGGTCAGCCGCATCTCCTTTTTCGATAAGAGGTTGCCATGCTTTTAAGTCAATTCCATCTTCGTCAAAAATCATTTTGCGTGAATTAGACAAAGCGATTACACGAAGATTTATTTTTAAGTTTTCTTTTAGGAACTTCTTTTGTTGGTTGATCTGATCAATGAATTTCTCACCTACATTACCAACACCCATAACAAATAAGTTTAGTTGTTTTGTATTGTCTTCAAAGAAACGTTCGTGAAGTGTATTCAATGCTTTTTTTACATCTCTTTGATTGATTACCGCAGATATGTTTCTTTCAGAAGCACCTTGGGCAATTGCACGAATGTTGACATTGTTTTTTCCTAAAGTACTAAACATTTTACCGCTCAATCCTTGGTGATTTTTCATGTTTTCGCCAACTAAAGCAATAATACATAGATTTTTTTCTACGATACAAGGATCTACTTTGTGCTGCAAGATCTCGATTTCAAAGGCTTTGTTTATTGCAGCTTCGGCAGCTTCGGCATCTTCATTAAGGATTCCAATGCAAATAGAGTGCTCAGAAGAGGCTTGAGTAATAAAGATAACGTTGATTTCTTCTAGGGATAATACCTCAAAAAGTCTTTTTGATGAACCGGATACTCCAATCATTCCCGGACCTTCAAGTGTGATCAATGTAATATTTTCGATATGGCTGATTCCTTTTACAGGCTGACCATTAGAAATAGATTGGCTTGAAATATAAGTTCCTTCCGCTTTTGGTTCGAAAGTATTCTTGATGTGAATAGGAATGTTCTTTCTTAAAACTGGCTGAATTGTTGGAGGAAACAAGACTTTGGCACCAAAATGAGACAATTCCATCGCTTCTTGATATGATATAGAAGCTATAGGTTGGGCCTGTTTTACAATTCTTGGGTTAGCAGTATACATTCCGTTGACATCAGTCCAGATTTCTAAATCAGTTGCATCTAATGCTCCAGCTAGTATTGCAGCGGTATAATCTGATCCACCACGTCCTAAAGTCGTGTTTATTCCATCAATAGAAGACGAAATAAAACCGGGCATTACGACAACCTGACTTTCATTCGAGGCAAAAAAAGAAACAATTAATTCATCAGTAACTTTGAAATTCACTGTAGCTTTTCCAAAATTATTGTTGGTTTTTATAAGTTCACGGCTGTCTTTATAACTACTGCTTTTAAAATCTTGTTTAAGTGCCTCAGCAATGATATAAGAAGAAAGTAATTCTCCAAAACTTAAAATAGTGTCGGATGTTCTATTGGATAGTTCTCCTAGAAGGAAACAACCGTCCAATAAAGTTTCTAGATGATTGATGATGCGTTTGATATGGCTTAGTAAGCTGCTTTGCTCACTTACAGGAATCAATTCTTTTACGGCATCTAAATGTTTTTTCTCAATATCACCCACAATTTCCTTATAACTTTCATCATTAGAAGCAGCTCTTAATGAAGCCAGCTGAAGTAAATCAGTTACTTTGCTAAGGGCAGATACTACTACGATTAATTGGTCTTGTTTTGCTTGGTTTTGAACTATCTCAAGGACTAGTTTTATATTTTGTGCATTGGCTACCGAAGTTCCGCCAAATTTTAATACTTTCATTGTGTTTGTTTTATTTTAGAAAAATGGCAATGCTATTTACCCACCTAAAATCTTTCCTTCTTAAAAAAAGAAAAATATAAAATAGGATTATATGTAAAATGAATACCCCTAAGGGGTAGTAGTTGTTGTAGTTGTAAAGGTAGAAGTAACAGAAGTTGCAACCCAAATTTGAGTTGTTATCGAAGATTGATATGTTGTTCTGTTATTTGTCATTACTATTTTCCAAAAATACAGCTTTTTATAAAAAGCAACCTCCTTTATATGGTTTTTTGCGAATATTTTAATATAAACGAGAGAAATCAGCTTCTATTGAATATTTCCTATTTTATGAGCGCATTGTGGCGGCTATTGTTATTTATTTTTAAAGCAGGAAGTGATAACTAGGTATATTTGAGCTCTTTTTTTTAATTTCAACTGCTAATTTGGACTAGTTTATGGGGGACGAGTAACACTTTTGGTTTTTCGGAGCGTTAATTGGCTTTTGAAAACTGTGATAGGAAACTTAACATTAAAGAAACCGAAGTAATTAAAATAGTGTCTCTTCAAAGCAGGATTATTCGGGGAGAATTTGCATCAAATTTAGAAAAGCGATGCTTTTGAATCTAAGTTTTAAATTATTACTAATATATGTTGCTTTTTAATATTGATTTCTCCAATTTTGGCTTTTAAAATTTAAGATTAAATGGACAATACACATTATATAAGTACCGCACTACTTTCCCTAGAGACCGTAAATGAAATTATTGCAAATCAGATGTTACTAGAACTGTCTGATGAGGCTAAAATTAATATTCAAAAATGCAGGGATTTTTTAGATAAAAAAATGGCAACGCATTCTGAACCTATCTACGGAATAAATACTGGTTTTGGGTCACTTTGTAATGTTAAAATCTCTAATGAGAATTTATCTAAGCTTCAGGAAAACCTTGTAAAATCGCATGCTTGTGGAACTGGAGAAGAAGTTCCAAATGAAATAGTAAAACTAATGTTGTTGCTGAAAATTCAGTCTTTGAGCTACGGACATTCAGGAATACAATTACAGACAGTGGATCGCTTGATTGCTTTTTACAACAACGATGTCTTACCTATTATTTATACCCAAGGTTCTCTTGGTGCATCTGGAGATTTAGCTCCTTTAGCGCATTTGTCTTTACCATTATTAGGAGAAGGAGAAGTGTATTTTGAAGGAAAAAAAGTCCATTCAAGTGTGATAATGGAGCACTTTAATTGGGAACCTATAATTTTGCAGTCTAAAGAAGGTTTGGCCTTGCTAAATGGAACTCAATTCATGAGTGCTTATGGTGCTCATATCTTAATGAAAGCCAATAAATTTTCCTATTTAGCAGATTTGATTGGTACAATATCTTTGGAAGGATTTGACGGAAGAATCGAACCATTTAATGAGTTGATCCATTTTATACGTCCTCACAAAGGCCAAATTACAACTGCCAGTCGTGTAAAAGAATTTCTGGAAGGAAGTCAAATTATCGAGCAGGAGAAAGTACATGTACAAGATCCTTATTCATTCCGTTGTATTCCGCAAGTTCACGGAGCTTCAAAAGATGCTATTGATTACGTTAAAAAAGTATTTAAAACGGAGATTAATTCGGTTACAGATAATCCAAATATATTCATCGAAAGTGACCAAATCATCTCAGGTGGTAATTTTCACGGACAACCATTGGCATTAGCCTTAGATTTTATGGCCATTGCTTTAGCGGAACTAGGGAGTATTTCTGAAAGAAGAACCTATCAATTGATTTCGGGATTGCGGAACCTTCCTGCATTTTTAGTGGATAATCCAGGGTTGAATTCCGGATTTATGATCCCTCAATATACCGCTGCCAGTATTGCTAGTCAGAACAAGCAATTAGCAACACCTTCAAGCGTAGATAGTATTGTTTCTAGTAATGGACAAGAAGATCACGTGAGTATGGGAGCGAATGGCGCCACAAAAGCATTGCGTGTTATGGAAAATCTAGAACGTATCCTGGCAATCGAATTGATGAATGCTTCTCAGGCAATTGAATTTAGAAGGCCACTTCAGTCAAGTGAGTTTATCGAAATGTTCTTAAGTTCCTACAGGGAAGAAGTTCCGTTTGTAAAAGAAGACCGCATTTTACATTATGACATTGAGAAAACCGTTTCTTTTTTAAATAGTTTTCGGATTGAAGATGAATTGTTAGATTAAATAAACATTCGCAGTTATAATTATAGTAATTTTGCGCCCTAAAAAATAATAAAATGTCAATAAATAGTGTTTTCCAGTTTTTAGTTCCAAAGGATAAAAAATTTTTCCCTTTATTCGAAGAAGCATCCAGCAACTTAATTGAATTAGCTGCAAACTTACATGAAGCAGTAAATCTTCCTTTAAAAGAAAGAGAAGTTCTTTTTCAAAAAATTGATAAATTAGAACAAAAAGGAGAACATATTACCCGTCAAACGAATCTTGAATTGAGTAGAAACTTTATTACTCCATTTGACAGAGAAGATATACATTCCTTGATTACATCGATTGACAATGTTGCTGATAATCTTCAGGGTGCAGCAAGTAGAATGCGATTGTATCAAGTCGATAAAATTACAAAGTCCATTAGAAAATTGACTGAAATTAATCTTGAAGCTTGTCAGAATATTGATGTCGCCGTTAAAGAATTGAAAAATTTTAAGAACATCAAAAATATTACTGAGGCTTGTGCCAGAATCAATAAGTTAGAGAATAAGTCGGATACCGTTTACAATAAAGCAATTTTTGAAATATTCGAAAATGAAACGGATGCAATCACCATAATAAAATACAAAGAAGTGTTATCTGTGTTAGAAACTGCAACGGATAAGTGTAAAAGTGTAGCCGGAGTTTTAGAATCAATTGCTGTAAAGCATTCTTAATTTAATCGGTTACTTTTTGAAATTACATTTATGGAATTTACTTTACTTATAGTTATTATTATACTGGCTTTAATCTTTGATTACATCAACGGTTTTCATGATGCGGCCAATGCTATTGCAACCGTTGTTGCCACAAAAGTTTTATCTCCTTTTCAGGCGGTTCTTTGGGCTGCTTTCTTTAATTTCTTGGCCTATTGGGTTTTTGGATTTGGAGTTGCTGACACTGTTGCTAAAACGGCGCATACTATGGAGATCAACCTTGTAGTCATACTCGCAGGTGTTATTGCTGCCATTTGTTGGAACTTGTTAACCTGGTGGTTGGGAATACCTTCAAGCTCATCGCATACTTTAATTGGAGGTTTCGCGGGAGCTGCGGTTGCTCATGCGATTGCTGTTCATGGTTTTTCAGGTTATTTACTGGAGGATGGGACTACTGCTTACTGGTATGACATCGTTAGTTGGTATAAAGCAGGTAAAGACGGCGGAGTGCCCTCAGGCGTTTCCATCATTATTCTTTTTATTGTTTTAGCACCGTTGTTAGGAGCCTTGATGTCATATTTAATTTCAATTTGGCTTTTAAATGCTTCCAAAAAAACGATTACCCCAAAACTGGTTACTTTAGCTATAATGGGTATCACGATCTGGTTTGTGGAGAGTCAAATGAAATATTATGAAGCAATAGAAAAACCAAGATTTGATTCTCATTTTTGGAGTGTTGCTTTTGAATCACACAACCTTAAATGGTTTTTGGTAGCGTTTATCATCTTAGCCATTAGCTCATTTTGTTTAATATTTAGTAGTTTGAACTTGAATCAAGCTACTGCATGGTTGAAAAAAATGCAGTTATTGTCTTCTGCTGCGTTCAGTTTAGGTCATGGTGGAAACGATTCACAAAAAGTAATGGGTATTATTGCAGCGGCAGTTGCAGTATATATTCACACTACAGGATCAGCTCAAGATAGCATGCCTGACTGGTTAAATGTTGTTTTGCCAAAAGAGGATTTAGCTGGAGTAATGCCTGCCTGGATTCCCTTAGCATGTTATACTGCAATTGCATTAGGGACATTAAGTGGAGGGTGGAAAATTGTAAAAACAATGGGTTCTAAAATTACAAAAGTAACTTCTTTTGAAGGTGTTGCCGCTGAAACAGCTGGAGCTCTAACCTTATATTTCACAGAACATTTAAAAATACCGGTGAGTACCACGCATACTATAACTGGTTCTATCATTGGAGTTGGTCTGACTAAACGTGTATCTGCGGTGCGATGGGGAGTTACAGTGAGTCTTTTATGGGCTTGGGTATTAACGATTCCTATTTCGGCATTATTGGCAGGACTAGTTTACTATTTCCTTAGCTTGTTTTTATAAAAGTATTATAGTTTTCGAAATAAATAAAAAACCATCCTAATTATAAAGTTAGGATGGTTTTTTTTAGTTTATTGAATTTCTATTCCTAAACTGTTTTGAATTTATTTGATTGCTTTTTTTAATTTTTTCAATCTTTTATAATGCGTTTGTTTTAAATTACCATTTCCTGAAATCATACTTATATTTCCATCTACTTCAAGCATTGATAGTTTTACGTCAGAGAAATGATCAATTCCATGCTCTCTCATAGCTTCTCTTAATTCATCAGAAGTGATATTCAATTTGCTTAAAAGTTTAAAATCAATTTTGCCATCATGGATTAATATTTCTGGTTTTTCTTGAATTAAATCCTTTAAAAATTTAAATTTGAACATTGCTTTTTTCAAAATATAATTAATCAAAAAAAGTCCCGTAGCTGCTACTAAACCTCCAATTAAACTATTGTTAGGGCCAACCATTGCATTTTGAACCGAATTGCTGATTAACAAAATTAAAATTATATCACTATTATTGAGTTGAGATAATTCTTTTTTACCAAAAATTCGCAAAGCGATAATCATAAAAAAATAAACGGCTGTACTTCTAAAAATGATATCGAGGTAGAGATTCATTATTGTTTATTTACATTCTATGTTTAAAATTTTTCTCGATAGCTTTGATCATTTCACCAGCGATATCTTTATTAGTAGCACCTTCAATTCCCTCTAATCCCGGAGAAGAGTTTACTTCTAATAATAAAGGGCCTTTAGAAGAACGAATAATATCTACTCCAGCTACTTTTAAGTCCATGGCCTTAGCTGCTTTTATAGCAATTTTTTTCTCTTCAGCAGTTGGTTTTATGATAGAAGCAGTTCCACCAAGGTGAATATTAGCTCTAAATTCGCCTGGCATAGCTTCACGCTGAATCGTTGCAACAACTTTTCCGTCAATTACAAATAATCGTAAATCTTTACCATCTGCTTCTTTGATGAATTCTTGAACTAGTATATTAGCATTTACACTTTTGAAAGCATTAATAACACTTTCTGCCGCTTTTTTAGTTTCAGCAAGTACAACACCTTTTCCTTGAGTTCCTTCTAATAACTTTACAATTAATGGTGAACCACCAACCATTTTAATTAGGTCATTAGTATCCAATGGAGAATTAGCAAAACCAGTAGTAGGAATCCCAATTCCGCTATTTAATAACAATTGTAAAGAGAATAATTTATCTCTTGATTGTGTGATTGCGTTTGCCGAGTTTAAACTATAAACTTTTAAAGCTTCAAATTGCCGAGTTAAGGCACAACCGTAAAAAGTGATACTTGGTCTTATTCTTGGAATAATAGCATCAAATTGATTTAAGATGATTCCACCTCGATAATGAATTTCTGGAGTTTGTGCATCCAGCTTCATATAGCATTCTTTGATATTTAAAAAATGCATTTCGTGACCACGCATTTCACCCGCTTCCATAATACGTTTATTACTGTATAATTCAGGATTACTGGCTAAAACTCCAATGCGTAAACCGGTAGCTGCTTTCTCTGAATTTTTATATAATTCTTTTAAATTGTCAGTGGTTGGTTGACCCAATAGGTACTGTTGTTCTGGATCAACAAGAACTCTTCCGCTCATGGCTTCTCTTCCTAGAAGCATTCTGAATCCCATGGAATCCCTGTTGGTCAAAGTCATTTCTATTGGCCATATAGATTCTCCTATTTTTAAATTAGTCTGAATAACATAACGTTGTTCTCTAAATCCGCTGGAGCTTTTTACGATTCGTTTATCAATAAGCGGCGCTTCGCAATGAATAACTGTTTTTAAATTATTCTGAATAGGGTTGATGTCAAATCGTACCCAATTTGTTTCGTTTTTGATAAAAGGAGCTATGTTAATAGCATGTAAAGCAGATGTTTTTGCACCAGAATCTACACGAGCTTTTATTGTGGGAATTCCCAGTTCAGGAAAGGAGCACCATTCTTCACTACCTAGAATAACTTTTTCTTGCGGCATATTATTTATTTTTGTTAAGGTCAATTTATAAAAGTCAAATGTAAATATTTGTTTTTAAAGATAGGATAAATTTACATAAAGAATAAACCCGTTATGTTATAAAAACGTAACGGGTTTGTTTTAGTATCTAAAAGATGTTATTCTATTGTTTAGTTGGCTCTTCAGCTTTATTAACTTTTACATTTAGTTCTTGAGCTCCGTCTTCAATGTCCATGAATATTTCATCTCCAGAAGCAATTTTAGAAGTAATAATCTCTTCTGCAAGTGAGTCTTCAACATATTTTTGAATAGCTCTTTTTAGTGGTCTGGCACCAAATTGCTTGTCAAAACCTTTGTCCGCAATAAACGCTTTTGCTTTGTCAGAAAGAGTCAATTTGTATCCTAGTTCAGTAAGACGAGCATATAATTTTTTCAATTCGATTTCGATAATTAAATCGATATCATGTTTCTCTAAGGTGTTGAAGACAATTACATCGTCAATTCTATTTAAGAACTCAGGAGCAAACGTTTTTTTCAAAGCACTTTCAATAATACTTTTGGAATTATCTTCGGCATTTGCGGTTCTTGCAGCTGTACCAAAACCAACACCTTGACCAAAATCTTTTAATTGTCTGGCTCCAACATTTGAAGTCATGATAATTATAGTGTTTTTGAAATCAATTTTACGACCCAAGCTGTCAGTTAAATAACCATCGTCCAAGACTTGTAAAAGCATGTTGAAAACATCAGGATGTGCTTTTTCAATTTCATCTAATAATACAACACAATATGGTTTTCTGCGTACTTTCTCTGTTAACTGTCCACCTTCTTCGTAACCTACGTATCCCGGAGGCGCTCCAACTAAACGAGAGATAGCAAATTTTTCCATGTATTCACTCATGTCGATTCGAACTAGTGCGTCTTCAGAATCAAATAACTCCTTAGCAAGAACTTTGGCTAACTGTGTTTTTCCAACTCCTGTTTGACCTAAGAAAATAAACGAACCAATAGGTCTGTTTGGGTCTTTCAATCCAGCACGATTTCTTTGAATGGCACGAGCAATTTTTAAAACAGCTTCTTTTTGTCCGATAACTTTACTTTCAATAAGTTCTGGTAAAATGGCTAGTTTATTACTTTCTGTTTGTGCGATACGGTTCACTGGAATTCCAGTCATCATTGAAACTACATCAGCAACATTATCTTCTGTAACTTCAATTCGATTGTTTTTTGCATCTTCTTCCCATTGTTCTTGAGCTATTGCTAATTCTTTTTCGATGCGCTTTTCATCATCACGAAGTTTAGCTGCTTCCTCATATTTTTGTTTTTTAACAACAACATTTTTCAGTTCGCGTATTTCTTCTAATTGACGCTCTAAATCAAGTATCTTTTTAGGAACTTCGATGTTAGTAATATGTACACGTGAACCTGCTTCGTCTAAAGCGTCAATTGCTTTGTCTGGTAAAAAACGTTCAGACATGTATCTGTTTGTTAATTTTACACAAGCTTCAATTGCTTCTTGTGAATAAGTAACATTGTGATGGTCTTCGTATTTGTTTTTGATGTTATTTAAAATGGTAATTGTTTCTTCAACAGAAGTTGGTTCTACAATTATCTTTTGAAAACGTCTTTCTAACGCACCATCTTTTTCAATATATTGTCTGTATTCGTCCAATGTTGTAGCTCCGATACATTGGATTTCTCCTCTTGCAAGCGCTGGTTTGAACATATTGGACGCATCCAAAGAACCTGTAGCGCCACCAGCTCCAACGATAGTATGAATTTCGTCTATAAAAAGAATGATATCGTCATTTTTTTCCAATTCATTCATTACGGCTTTCATACGTTCTTCAAACTGTCCTCTGTATTTAGTTCCTGCAACAAGACTTGCAAGGTCTAATGTGACTACGCGTTTGTTGAAAAGAATTCGAGAAACTTTCTTTTGTATAATTCGTAAAGCTAAACCTTCGGCAATAGCTGATTTACCAACTCCGGGTTCACCGATAAGTAATGGGTTGTTCTTTTTACGTCGGCTCAGAATTTGGCAAACGCGTTCAATTTCTTTCTCACGTCCTACAACTGGGTCTAATTTTCCTTCTTCGGCCATTTCTGTTAAATCTCGTCCAAAATTGTCTAACACAGGTGTTTTAGATTTCTTATTAGATTTATTGGCTGGATTATTAAAATTACCTTCTTTTAGACTGTCATCTTGTCCTGAATCGTCATTATAAGAGTCTGTAGCTTTGGGTAAATTTTCCAAAAATTCTTCTTCGTTTGGTGTCATATTGATATATTGTTCTTTAGCTACATCGTAATCAATCTTAAGTTTATTCAATAGCTTGGTTGTTGGATCGTTTTCGTTTCTTAGAATACAAAGCAGTAAATGCGCTGTACTTACAGAGGAACTTTGAAATACTTTTGCTTCTAAAAAAGTGGTTTTCAAAGCGCGTTCTGCTTGCCGCGTTAAATGAAGGTTTTTCTTTTCTAAATTAGTGTCTACGCTAGGGGTTGCTGGGCTTAGTATTTCTACTTTTCTACGCAGATGGTCTAAATCGACAGAAAGGTTATTTAATATTTGAATTGCTTTGCCATTACCATCTCGAAGGATACCTAGCATCAAGTGTTCAGTGCCTATGAAGTCATGACCCAATCGCAAAGCTTCTTCTTTGCTATAAGTAATAACATCTTTTACTCTTGGTGAAAAATTATCATCCATAATGTATATTTTGTATATGTAAATTTAGTGAATTAGTATCTTAAAAACAAAAATCATACCTTAAGATGTCCTGTCAGCTAAGTGACAAAAAAAATAGGGGATTATTATAGTATAGCTTCAAATTTATTAAACAAAACCAATATAATTTTGTTAATAAATCTTTGAAATAAGAGTGTTAAAATGTTATAAAAAATTTCAAAAAGCTGTATATTGGCACGTTTTGAAACTAATATAATATTTTAATATAACAACTTATGTCTGAAGGAGAAAACATAATTCCTATTAACATAGAAGATGAAATGAAATCAGCTTACATCGATTATTCGATGTCAGTAATTGTGTCAAGAGCACTTCCTGATGTTAGAGATGGTTTGAAACCAGTGCATCGAAGAGTTCTTTACGGAATGTATGATTTAGGAGTTTTTTCAAATAAAGCCCATAAAAAATCCGCCAGAATTGTCGGAGAAGTTTTAGGTAAGTATCACCCTCATGGAGATACGTCTGTTTATGATGCCATGGTTCGTATGGCTCAGGAATGGAGCATGCGCTATTTACTAGTTGACGGTCAAGGTAACTTTGGTTCTGTTGATGGTGATAGCCCTGCAGCTATGCGTTACACTGAAGCTAGAATGCGTAAGATTTCGGAAGAAATAATGGCTGATATCGAAAAAGAGACAGTTGATTTTCAATTGAATTTTGATGATACTTTATATGAGCCAAAAGTAATGCCAACCCGCGTTCCTACTTTGTTAATTAATGGAGCAACAGGAATTGCTGTAGGTATGGCAACTAATATGCCTCCTCACAATCTTACCGAAGTTATCAATGGTACTTTGGCGTATATGGATAATAATGATATCGAGATTGATGAGCTGATTAACTATATTAAAGCACCAGATTTTCCAACTGGTGGTATTATTTATGGTTACGAGGGGGTGCGTGAAGCGTTCAAAACCGGAAGAGGTAGAGTAGTGATGCGTGCTAAAGTTGGCTTTGAAGAAGTAGACGGTAGAGAATGTATTATCGTTACCGAAATCCCTTATCAAGTCAATAAGGCTGATATGATTAAGCGTACCGCTGATTTAGTAAATGATAAGAAAATTGAAGGGATTGCAAATATCCGTGATGAATCAGATAGAAACGGTATGCGTATTGTTTATATTCTGAAACGTGATGCTACGCCAAATGTAGTTTTAAATACCTTATATAAGTATACTCAATTACAGTCTTCTTTTAGTGTAAATAATATTGCATTAGTAAAAGGCCGTCCGCAGATGTTGAATCTGAAAGACATGATTCACTATTTTGTAGAGCATCGTCACGATGTCGTGACTCGTAGAACTCAATTTGAATTGCGTAAGGCAGAGGAAAGAGCGCATATTCTTGAAGGTATGATAATTGCGTCAGACAATATTGATGAGGTTATCGCATTAATTAAGGCTTCAAAAAACACTGAAGAAGCAAGAGGGAAATTGATTGAAAGATTCAAATTATCTGATATACAAGCAAGAGCAATTGTTGAAATGCGTTTGCGTCAACTGACAGGTCTTGAACAAGATAAGTTAAGAGCCGAATATGATGAAATCATGAAGCTAATCGAGCATTTAAGAGCTTTATTAGCAGATGTTAATTTAAGAATTGCTTTGATTAAACAAGAGCTTGTTGAAATTCGTGATAAATACGGAGATGAACGTCGTTCATTAATTGAATATTCAGGTGGTGATGTTAGTATTGAAGATTTAATTGCTGATGAAAATGTAGTTATTACAATTTCTCATGCAGGATATATTAAACGTACAAATCTAACGGAATACAAAACACAGAATAGAGGAGGAGTTGGTCAAAAAAGCGCAGGAACGAGAGATCAAGATTTCTTAGAGCACATGTTTGTTGCGACAAATCATCAATATATGATGTTCTTTACCCAAAAAGGAAAATGTTTTTGGATGCGTGTTTATGAAATACCAGAAGGAAGTAAAACGGCTAAGGGTAGAGCGATTCAAAATCTTGTGAATATCGAGAGTGATGATAAAGTAAAAGCATTTATATGTACTCAGGATCTAAAAGACCAAGACTACATTAAGAGCCATAATTTGATTATGGTAACTAAAAAAGGTCAGGTTAAGAAAACATCTTTAGAAAAATATTCTAAGCCTAGGGTGAATGGTGTTGCGGCAATTACGATTAAAGAAGGAGATGAATTGTTAGAAGCGAAATTAACGAATGGTGAAAGCCAAATTATACTTGCTGTGAAGTCAGGTAAATTAGTTCGTTTTGAGGAAACAAAAACTCGTCCAATGGGAAGAACGGCTTCTGGAGTTCGTGGAATTTCACTCAAGGATGATTCTGATGAAGTGATTGGCATGGTTACTGTAGATAAGGATGCAGTAAACGATTCACAAGTTTTAGTGGTAACTGAAAACGGATACGGAAAACGTACCAAATTAGTTGATGATGACGGAGTAGATGTTTACCGTATTACTAACCGAGGAGGAAAAGGAGTGAAGACTTTAAATATTACGGAGAAAACCGGTAATTTGATTTCAATTAATGCCGTTACTGATGCAGATGATTTAATGATTATCAACAAATCAGGACTGACTATTAGAATGGCTGTTGAAGACTTAAGAGTTATGGGACGTGCTACTCAAGGTGTAAAATTGATTAACTTAAAAGGTAAAGATTCTATCGCTGCTGTTACTAAAGTTATGAAAGATGATCCTGAAGAGGTTGTTGTTGATGAAGATGGTAATGTTCTTGAAGTGGAAACAATCGAAAGAGTTAAACCAGTTATGGAAGAATTAGAAGATGAAGGTGTCCCTGACGATGATGAAGACGAGGAAGATTCAGATGAAGAGGAATCTGATGATGATTCTGATGATGATGATGACGAAGCATAAATAAGGATTATATACAAGAACCAGAATAATTAATTATAAAATAGAATTTTATGAAAAGTAAATATGTAATACTAGCGTCAGCTTTATTGATATCAGTAGCATCTTTTGCTCAAAAAGACGAAATTAAAGCTGCTGAAAAAGCGCTAAAAAAGGGAAACTCCCAGGAGGCAGCGACAATTTTGCAAGGTGCTGAATCCTTAATGTCTAATGCTAGTGATGATGAAAAAGCTCAGTTTTTCTTTGTGAAGGGAAATACTTATCTTGATTTAGCGAATAAAAGTGTTGATACTGATAAAAATTTAGGTTTGGCTGCAGATGCTTATTTAAGTTTAGTAGATGTAGAGAAAGCATCTGGAAAATCAAAATATTCGGAGCAGGCTACTAAATCAATTATTGAGATAAAATTTAAATTGATAAATAGTGCGATTGCTGACTCTAAAATTGACAAGCACGCTGATAGTGCAAAGAAACTTTATGATGCTTATTTGTTAGATAAAAAAGACACTTTAAATCTATACTACGCAGCATCAACTTATGTGAATGCAAAAGAGTATGATAAAGCGCTAAAAAGCTATGAAGAGTTGAAAAGACTAAATTATTCTGGAAAAGGAATTAGTTATTTAGCTGTAAATAAATTAACAGAAGAGGAAGATCTTTTTACTACAGTTGCAGAAAGAGACAGGATGGTAAAAATGGGTACTCATGAGAAGCCAAGAACAGAAGTTATTCCTTCGAAAAGGGGAGAGATATATAAAAATATGGCTTTGATATTAGTTGATGCTGGAAAAACAGAAGAAGCTAAAAAAGCGATTGCTGAGGCAAGAGTAGCAAACCCTGAAGACGTATCATTGCTATTAACTCAAGCAAATTTATATTTAGATACAAAAGATTTTGTAACGTATAAAAAAATAATAACTGAAGTGTTAGAAAAAAGCCCTAACGATGCGGATTTGATTTTTAATTTAGGTGTTATTAGCGCTAATGCAAAAGACTTAGTTGAAGCTGAAAAATATTATAAAAGAGCAATCGAAATAAAACCTGATTATATAAATGCTTATTTAAATTTAGCTATATTAAAATTAGATGCCGATACGAGTATTTTGGAAGAAATGAATAAATTAGGAAATTCTGATAATGATAACAAACGATACTTAGTCTTAAAAAAACAAAGAGAAGAGGTATTCAGAGGAGCGCTACCTTATTTGGAGAAAGCTTATGAATTGAATCCTAAAAACGCAGAAGTAGCATCTACACTTCTTAGTGTATATAGTGCCTTAGAAATGACTGAGAAGAAAAAAGAACTGAAAGCCAAAATGTAATATTAGTTTTCGTTTAAATAAAAACCTATCTAAAAAATATTTTTAGATAGGTTTTTTTATATAATTTTTTTTATGACTCTGAGTTGATGAGTATGCTTATTTATTTCTGCATTATAGATACCTAAATGATCTAATCTGTCAATCCTTACTTTTCCACTGGCATGAATAATATAATTATTTTCCATGATAATGCCTACATGAGTAATGTTGCCTTCTTCATTATCAAAAAAAGCTAAATCACCAGGCTCGCTTTCTTCAATAAAGCTCAATGCCTCTCCTTGTTTAGCTTGCTGTGACGCATCTCTTAATAATTTGTACCCATTAAGTTTGTAAACCATTTGGGTAAAACCGGAACAATCAATACCAAATGGAGTTTTTCCACCCCAAAGATAGGGAGCGTTTAAATACAAAAATGCAGTGTTGATAAGGTGTTTTTTGTCTTTGATGCCATTAACTTTAGTTCCTTCAAAATCAAAATTACTAATATTTATGTTGTCGTTGTCAATAAACGAAACAGAAGCACCCAAGGGTATTGGGATTAACAAATTAGAAGACCCAGTAATGTACTCAATTAAATCAGAATTTAGAATAATTGGCTCCTCAGAAAGCTGATTAAAGTTTGATTCAGAAATGGTTTGATATTGTTTAGAATCTACCCAACCTTCGTACCCATCGAAATGCATTTTAATGCGAGACCATTGCTTCTGCTGTTCTAAAATTTCAAAATGCTCACCAAATAATACTTGAGAAACGGTTTCGCTTCTATCACTAGGTTCAAACCGAAGCGGGATTATTGCCAGATTACAAATTCCGAACATGTATGTTAAGGTATGAGGTAAGAGTGATGAGTTATACGTATCAAAACGTATAACTCACAACTCATAATTAATTAAATTCTTTCAATAACAACTGCTGATGCACCACCACCACCATTGCAAATTGCAGCAGCACCGATACTTCCATTATTTTGTTTCAAAACGTTAAGCAATGTGACAATGATTCTCACTCCAGAACAACCTAGAGGATGACCTAGGGATACAGCACCTCCATTTACATTTACTTTACTACTGTCTAATCCTAAAATTTTGGAGTTAGCTAAACCTACTACCGCGAAAGCTTCGTTAAATTCAAAATAATCAACATCGCCAATCGCTATTCCTGCTTTTGCTAAAGCTTTTGGAATTGCTTTTGAAGGACTTGTAGTGAACCACTTCGGTTCTTGAGCCGCGTCTGCATATCCTTTGATGTAAGCCAAAGGCTTCAAACCTAAAGCAAGTGCTTTTTCTTCGCTCATCAATATTACTGCAGCAGCCCCATCGTTAATTGTGGAAGAATTAGCGGCTGTCACTGTTCCTTCTTTTGTAAATGCTGGATTTAAAGAAGGTATTTTATCAATTTTTACGTTTGTAAATTCTTCATCTATAGAAACGATAATTGGATCTCCTTTTCTTTGAGGAACAGGAACGGGAACAACTTCATTATCAAATTTTCCTTCTTTCCATGCTTTAGCGCTGCGCTCGTACGATTGAATTGCGGCCTTGTCTTGATCTTCTCGGGTATAATTATATTCGGATGCACATAAGTCGGCACAAACACCCATAGCATTGTTGTCATAGGCATCAGACAATCCGTCTCTTTGCATTCCGTCAATCATTGTTGCTGGTCCAAACTTTGTTCCATTTCTCAAATGCATGTAATGTGGAATTAAACTCATGTTTTCCATTCCACCTGCTACTACAATTTCGGCATCACCACATTGAATGGCTTGCGCGCCTAACATGACTGCTTTCATTCCAGAAGCACATACTTTGTTTATTGTGGTACAGGCTACGGTATTTGGTAAACCTGCAAATATAGCGGCTTGACGAGCAGGAGCTTGACCTACGCCAGCTTGAACTACGTTGCCCATAAATACTTCATCAACTAAATTTGGATCTAATTTTATTTTGTCCAAAGCGCCTTTAATAGCGATTGCGCCTAATCTAGGAGCAGTGACTGTAGATAATCCCCCCATAAAACTTCCGATAGGTGTTCTAACGGCAGAAACGATAACAACTCTTTTGTTCATGACTTTATAATGTTGGTTTATGAAGCAAATTTAATCATTTTAAAACAAAATCTGATTTTGATTTGATTATTATATTTTTGAAAAAAAAATATTGATTTTATTTTGCTATATGTTTGATAGTGAACTCGTTTTATAAAAATGTAAAAAAACATTAAAAAAAAGCCCTGAAATAGTTGTGAGTAACGGTATGATGTCTTAAATTTGCAACCGCAAAACGAGACAAGTTTCTCTGAGCTTAGGAGGGGTGCCAGAGTGGTAATGGAGCAGTTTGCTAAACTGTCACCGAGCAATCGGTGCCAGGGTTCGAGTCCCTGTCCCTCCGCTTAATATTTTTTTTCGAAATTTTGCAATTTTGAATCAAGTAGATTAATTTTTTTAAGTTGTTTTTATAAAAAATATTTAAATGATGTTCTGTTTTTTTCGGGGTGTAGCGTAGCTCGGTTATCGCGCCTGCTTTGGGAGCAGGAGGCCGCAGGTTCGAATCCTGCCACCCCGACTAGATTTTTTTACATGAGCAATGGAGGCATAGCTCAGCTGGATAGAGCACCTGCCTTCTAAGCAGGCGGTCGAAGGTTCGAATCCTTCTGCCTTCACTTAAACGACACTAGAAATAGTGTCGTTTTTTTGTATATAATAGTTTTAAATGTTTTATTTTTATAAAAAAAGCTTCATGACGTTTCAAAATAAATCCCAATTTATATTTTTTTTGTTTTTTGCCATAATTTCTTGCAAAGCACAAGTACAAATTCCTGTTGGTCGAACCCCAAAATGCCCTGTAGTTAACGATACGACTTTTGTTAATTTAAAAAACTATAACAGCAATTTTGTTTATGATATGAAATATGCCACTGAGGATAACTTTTTGAAAGCAAAAGTATATGATTGTGCAGAGTGCTATTTGCGTCTAAAAACGGTGGAGGCTTTAGTGGAGGCAAATAAAGAATTTATTAAAAAAGGGTATAGAATTAAACTTTTTGACTGTTATCGCCCTTTAGATATTCAAAAAAGAATGTGGAAAATTGTTTCTAATCCGCAATATGTTGCTGATCCGGCTAAGGGTTCCATTCATAATAGAGGAGGAGCAGTAGATATTACTTTAGTTGATAGTAATGGTGTTGAACTGGATATGGGAACTCCTTTTGATTTTTTCGGGATTGAAGCCAGTCATGGTTATGCTAAGCTATCAGAAGAAGTTAAAAACAACCGAAAATTGCTAAAAAGTATAATGATTGCCGGACATTTCAATTCCTTTGATTCTGAATGGTGGCATTATAATTTAAAATCTGGCCTGAAAGATAAAGTCTCTAATGTTAAATGGGATTGTGATTAATTTATTCGATACAACCTAAATTAGAAATGAAGTAGTTTTCAGGTTGATAAATTTCATTGTTCAATTCTGATTGAAATTCTTTTTTAATCACATAATCTTCATTTTCGGTCAAATATTTGATTCTCATCAAAGAAACTGGAGAACTTGTTAGCTGTTCAAAACTACCTTTTATAAACATAAAAGAACCAGTCATAATTCTATTATCAAAGCCTTTCTCATCTCGTATCATAGTGCCACAATCTTCTTGGTCAATATGCAGCAAGGTCACAATTTGGCCATTATGTAGTTGTAAATACAATTTCGAATTTTTATCCAAACAATTTGCTTTCATAAAGCCTTTACTTTTTTGAATAAATTGAACATTTAAGGTAGGTAGGCCGTCTGTTAGTACTAATGAATAGAAAATATAACTTGAATTTCCAGCAAAATTTTTCTCAAAGATCATGTATGCCTTAGTAGACTTGTAAGTTCCTATAGAGTCATTGATGTTTTCACTATAGTCGCAGGGTGTTTGAGCAAAAACATTTACTGTTATGAGTAAGAATAATAGTATTAGCTGCTTCATTTTTATTGTATTTTGGTGCAAATTAAAACAATTTTATTGTTATTATCGTCAGTTGTAAAAAAACAATATACATTTCCTCCATCTTTTATTTTCCATTTTTTTCGAATGTTTTCTACAGTTTCCGGAAAATTTCTAGTTGTGACATTTGCTTTTTTATTCTGCAAAAATAATTTCATTTCATGCTTACTGTATGGAATGCAGTTTTGGATTTCAAAAATTCTTCCGGGGAATGAAATTAAATTTGTTGAAGTGTATAAATGAGAATGTTTTTGTAGCTTGTTAATAGCGAAGTAAGCACTTACTTCATCAAATCCTCCAGATTTCATTACAGCGCTGTTGGGTTCGTACAGATATCTTTGAGGTGCACTGTAGTTTGGTGTCTGCGAATCATCATTCCATATAAAATCAAAAGTTTCTGTTTTGTCTTTCAATATGTTGATTGTTTTAATCTTTATACTTCCTTGATAACCTTTATGCAACTCCCAGAGTAATTCTTTTACATCATTTTCCAAAGCGACAATATGTACGGTTTTTACATTTTTCAATTCTAACACCCCTGCCGAAATATCCAATAAGGGAGCAGTTTTTATTAGAATAGCTTCCGTATTTTTAAAATAGTTATCAAGATTATTAGGAACGTTTGGTAAGCAATCTTTTAGCATAAATACTTTGCCTTTATCGTCATTACGTCTGGAAGGATCAATATAGATCCAATCCCATTTTTGGTTTAATGATTGTAAGGTGTTTAAACTGTCTCCAGCGTGGCAAGTAATATTAGTTACACCTAATTGTTTGTAATTGTGCGCTACAATTGCAGATAATTCAGGATTAATTTCGCAATGAGCTATGATAGTAACCCTTTTTGAAAAATAATAATCATCTACACCAAAACCTCCTGTTAGATCTACTAGAGAACTACCAGAAACAATAGTGGATTTGTATAAGGCTGTTTTTTCGGATGAAGTTTGTTCTATAGAAATTTTACTGGGGTAAATAATATTTTTAGTCTTGAACCAATGAGGTAATTTGTCCTTAGCTTTTGATTTTGCTTCTATTTGATTTAAAATAGAAATCCATTCTACTTTTGGAAACGGATTTTTTCGCAAGGCTAAGTTTGTAATGCTAACGCCAATATTACGATCTATAAATTCTTGAATTTCAGAATTTAGTATGCTTAAATCCAACATTAAATATTTTTAGTTAAAAGGATAATTATTTTATTCTCTGGGAAAAATTCTTTACCTACTACTTTTAATATGGTGTAAAGAGGAACTGCTGCAATCATTCCTAAAATACCGAAAAGAAAACCTGCTATAAGTATCACAAGAAATATTTCTAGTGGATGAGAACTCACGCTTTTTGAAAAAATAATTGGTTGGGATAAATTATTATCGATAACTTGAACAATCCAAAAACCAAGTAAAACATATACTGTAGTAGGTAAAATTTCTGACTGAAAATCACTTCCTAGGTTACTAAGCATCGTTAAAATTGCTGCTAAAACGGAGGCGATTAGAGGGCCTATGTATGGGATAATATTTAAAACAGCACACAAGAAACCGATGATAAACGCATTGGGAACACCAAAAATCAGTAAGACGGTAAGATATAGAACAAAAACAATGAATAGTTGAAGTAATAAACCAATGAAGTAGCGTGACAGCAAGGAGTTTATTTTCTCTAAAGAATTCAAAAATTGGTCTTCGTGGCTGTCTGGAATTAATCTTTTTATTCCTGTAATAAATGATTTTCGTTCTTTAAGAAAGAAAAATGTTATAAACAAGACAGAGGCTAATCCCATTCCGAAACTACTGATAGTGGAAAGTATTGTATTTAAAAAATTAGGAATAATGTTAAAATTTATTTTAGAGCTTATTTCTGACGCACTTAGTATTTTTGATGAATCAATATGGTGGTTCTCTAAAAATACGCTTATTTGGTTTACTAATTGAATGGTTTGTTGTTCAATAGCGCCAGTATTTAATAGCGACAAATTTTGACCTTGAGATAAAATTAAAGGAATAAACATCATTATAAAGCCAGCGATAATTACCGTGAAAATAAATAGGGTCCCGATAGTTGCAAATACATGATTGAATTTCAATCTTCTTCTGAAGAAATCTAAAACTGGATTTCCAATTAACGTAAGGATTAACGCAATTATTAGATATATTAATACGGCTTGGATTTGATAAAGGAAATAAAGAAGAAGAGCAGTTAAGACTATGACGGTTATTGCTCTTAAAATTCCGTTTGCTATAGTTTTTGACGTAACCATTTATTTTTTTTAGGATATAAAGATAAAAAAAACTCGCTAACAAGTAGCGAGTTTTAGTATTCTTATTTTTAGTAAGGGTTAGATTCCGAAAGCTGCTCTTGCACCACCTGAAACAAATATGGCATCCATTCTTGATTTTTGTCCATTTGTAAACATATACATACCTGGATCGTCAGTATAATCCATATAGTTCATAGTCATTTCTACTGGAGTTCCAGAACAAGTACTGTAATGTGGGTAAGCTGGTACGCCATAGTTTGCAGAATCGTGAGTAGGAGTGTCAGAAACTAAATCGCTTCCACAATTTGCATCTCCCCATATGTGACGTAGGTTCAACCAGTGTCCCACTTCATGAGTAGCAGTTCTTCCTAAATTGTAAGGTGCATTAGTAGATCCGGAAAGACCAAAATATTTAGAGTCGATTGCAACACCATCAGTAGAGCTTTTTCCTCCAGGAAATTGTGCATATCCTAGGATACCTCCACCGATAGTACAAACCCACATATTTAATTTAGTGTCTGGAGAAGTTGCATCAATACCACCTCTTTTTCCATTTTTCATTGTGTCTCTTGTTCCCCAAGAAGATTTTTTAGTTGATTTTCTATTGACAGTTTCTAGAACAAAGCTGATTCCAACATTTGCTTTATCTCCAGAGAATAATGCAGGTACTGAATTGTAATCAGAATTTCCAGCATTGAAATCATCATTTAAAACATCAATTTGAGATTGAATCTGTGCATCGGAAATGTTTTCTTCAGCAGTTCGGTATAGTACGTTTACTACAACAGGAATTTCAACTTTACCATTCACTAAACGACCTGTTAACATCGCATTTTGAGTAAAGGCTTCAATTTGGTTCATTCGAATTGCCAATGTAGGGTCAGCAGCTAATTGGGCGGCTAATACTTCCTGAGATGCACAACCACGCTGGGCAATTGCATTTGTTGTCGAATTTGCAGATTCTGTTTGGTCATTTTGACACGAAAAAAGCATCAGGAATGCCGCGGCGGATAAAATAATTTTCTTCATAATAAAGTTGTTATAAAAAATTGGTTTTGGTTAATAATATAACAATTTTATAACAATTTATTTAAAAAAACAAATTATTGACAATGAAAATATAATTTTTTGTTAAAAATTGTGGTTTTAAGGAGGTTTGTTTTGTGAAATCAACCTAATATAAATTCTCTTTTTTGAAAATCCTTCTAATTTCAATTGCAACTAGTTACTACTATTATTTAATATTTAAATCGGGCTACTGTTTTTTTTAATAACTGTATTTAAGCAGTTTAGTATCTTTTTTTAGAAATAGCATCATTATACTAACTATCTTTTTTCTATGCTTTTAAACTTAAAAGTTGATCTTGTGTTGAAGACTTAAATTGATTTCCTGCTGCATGGAGGTTTTTATAAAATAAATTTATCGATTATATTGCAGTTTTAACTATTTGTAATACTAACTTCATTTAATATAATTTTTGAGTGACTGGATTTTAGTTCTATTTTCTAAGTATTAATAGTAGTGTTGAAAAAGTAGTTAAGGCTTTTTTTTTGAAATATTCGAACAAATGTAAAAATAGATATATAGTTTTTTTTTTTTAGAAAGGAAGAATTCAGTGCTATAGCGTTATATTATGTCGGGAATTAATAGGCGTACGAGATAATAAACCCAGTCTATTAATCTGATTGGATATTTAGTAAAAAAAAAACTCGCTAACAAGTAGCGAGTTTTAGTATTCTTATTTTTTTAAATTTAAATTTAGATTCCGAAACCGGCTCTTGCACCACCAGAAACAAATATGGCATCCATTCTTGCTTTTTGTCCGTTAGTAAACATATACATTCCTCTGTCGTCTGTGTAATCCATATAGTTCATTGTCATTTCTACTGGAGTACCAGTACAAGTACTATAATGAGGATAAGCTGGAACACCATAGTTTGCAGTGTCATGTGTAGGAGTATCTGAAACTAAATCACTCCCACAAGTAGCATCTCCCCAAATGTGACGTAAGTTCATCCAGTGACCTACTTCGTGTGTAGCAGTTCTTCCTAAGTTATAAACTCCAGAAACTGTACCAGTGCGTCCAAACGCATTGTTATCAATTACAACTCCATCAGTTGCAGAGGATCCTCCAGGGAATTGTGCATATCCAAGAATACCACCACCTAAATTACAAGACCACATGTTTAATACTGTTGTAGGCGAAGTAGGTGCGATTCCTTTGTTAGCTGTTTTCATAGCATCATTAGTAGAAAAGGAAGTTGTTCTTGTTGATTTTCTTACTATGTTTTGTAGTACAAATGTAATTCCAACATTTGCTTTTACTCCAGAGAATAAAGCAGGAACACTTCCGAAGTCAGCGTTAGTTCCAGTAAAATCTTCATTTAATACATCAATTTGAGATTGTATTTGAGCATCGGAGATGTTTTCAGCTGCTGTTTTGTATAAAACATTTACAACAACTGGGATTTCAACTTTTCCGTTCACTAAACGACCTGTTAACATTGCCTTTTGAGTAAATGCTTCAATTTGATTCATTCTTATTGCTAAAGTGGGATCTGCTGCTAATTGAGCAGCAAGCACTTCTTGTGAAGCACAACCACGATGAGCAATTGCATTTGTTGCCGGGGTACCTGATTCTGTTTGATCATTTTGACAAGAAAAAAGCAACATAACAGTCATTGCGGATAAAATAAGTTTTTTCATAATAATAGTAGGTTTTGTTTGTTAAATATGTTTTTGGTTAATTATGTCGCAATTTTATAACATTATTATTTATAAAAAAAATAAATTTAAAAAATAAATTAACAATAATTTAAGAATCCTTATTTGACGCGCTTTACAGTAAATTCACTCTTAAACAAAAAATTAAAAAAATAGGATATAGCTTTCATTTCTGTAATCAATTTTTGCTAAAATTGCTTTTATTATATAGGAAATAAGATCATCAAAATAAGAAATAATTAATCACCTATTGAGTTTCATTTACTTTATAATCTCATAAGAGACATATATTGGGATAAAAAAAGAGAAAATTTATACGTTACAAAAGTTAATATGCTGTTTTAATCGGAGTTGTTTCCTGTTTTTTTAATAATACTAAAAAGAAATATTTAATTGTAATAGCAACTTAATACTTGAAATATAATGTTTTGTTTAAGAAGTACTTACGTTTTTTTGCTTTTTATCGAGGCCTTTTTTATTCAATTTACTATGATTGAGTGCGGAAATGTATTTTATTTTAAAAAAAAACTCGCTAACAAGTAGCGAGTTTTACTATTTTTATTTTGTTGCAATTTAGATTCCGAAAGAAGCTCTTGCACCACCAGAAACAAAAAGTGCTGCCGCTCTAGATTTTTGTCCTGCAGTAAACATATACATACCTCTATCGTCTGTGTAATCCATATAGTTCATTGTCATTTCTACTGGGGTTCCAGTACAAGTAGAATAATGAGGGTATGCCGGTACGCCGTAATTAGCGTCATTGTGCGTCGGTGTGTCAGAAACTAAATCGCTTCCACATGTAGCATCTCCCCAAATATGACGCAAGTTCATCCAGTGACCCACTTCGTGTGTAGCTGTTCTTCCTAAGTTGTAAACGCCAGAAACTGTACCAGTACGACCAAATGCATTATTGTCTATTACAACTCCGTCAGTAGCAGAAGCTCCTCCAGGGAATTGTGCATATCCAAGAATACCACCTCCTAAATTACATGACCACATGTTCAATACCGTTGTAGGTGTAGTAGGTGCGATACCTTTGCTAGAAGTTTTCATAGCATCATTTGTAGAAAATGAGGTTGTAGTTGTTGATTTTCTAACTACGTTTTGTAAAACAAAAGTAATCCCAACATTTGCTTTTACTCCAGAGAATAATGATGGTACGCTTCCATAATCTGAATTTGTTGCATTGAAGTCTTCGTTTAATACGTCAATTTGAGATTGAATTTGAGCTGTACTAATGTTTTCAGCTGAAGTTCTGTACAACACGTTTACAACAACAGGGATTTGAACTTTCCCATTTACAAGTCGACCTGATAATATCGCATTTTGAGTGAAATCTTCAATTTTGTTCATTTTTAGTGCCAAAGTTGGGTCAGCGGCTAGCTGGGCAGCAAGCACTTCTTGTGAAGCACAGCCACGAGTAGCAATAGCATTGGTTGTTGGTGCGCTTGATTCTGTTTGATCATTTTGACAAGAAAAAAGCAACATAAGTGCCATTGCAGATAAAAGAATTTTTTTCATAATAAATGTAGGTTTTGTTAATTAAATATGTTTTTTGTTAATTATACCGCAATTTTATAACAAAAAGATTTATAAAAAAAATATTTATAAAAAATAAATTAGCAATAATTTAAGAGGTCGTATTTGGCGCGGTTTGGAGTGAAATTACCGATAAATAAAAAAATAGAAATGAAAGATATAGATTACATTTATATATTTTTTATTCTTAAAATTGCTTCTATTTATTTTTTTTAAATAGGTTAATTGGAGTGTTTTTAGCGAAGAGAAATAACGACGTAACCATATTATGTTTGTCACTTAATAGATGAAGAGTAAAATTCTTTTCAGTTCCATTCTCTTTTCTTGTGGAAAGTGAAAAAAATTTCTGAAATAGATAGATTTTCAATTAGGATCTATGATGAATTGGTTTTTATGAAATTGGTTTTTTTACGTAGTTATGTAAATGTGTTAATTATTAAAAATGTAGCTTATAATGTTTGCACCCATTTTTAATGCCTTTTCACGGATAGCTACTGGATCGTTATGAACCTCGGGATCTTCCCATCCATCACCTAAATCACATTCGAAAGTATAAAGGAGTACCAGTCTATTTTCTACAAAAATACCATAGGCCTGCGGACGTTTTCCTTCGT
Source organism: Flavobacterium frigoris (assembly GCF_900111075.1). Lineage (GTDB taxonomy): Bacteria > Bacteroidota > Bacteroidia > Flavobacteriales > Flavobacteriaceae > Flavobacterium > Flavobacterium frigoris. The sequence goes on along the minus strand of NZ_FOFZ01000003.1, from coordinate 233,510 downwards.
GTTCATGAATTTTGGGTAGTCCACCAGAAAAAAGAAAGGGTTTTTGAAAAATAATGTGATTAGCGGGTATTTCTATAAGTGGATTATTTGGAAATATTTTTCTTATTTCTTTTCTAATGTATTGATCCATTCCATAATTATCATCAATATGGAGAAAACCTCCGGCGCTCATATATTTATTTAAATTACTAACTTCAGCATCACTGAAAGTAACATTTCCGTGCCCAGTCATATGAATAAAAGGATAAGAAAATAAATCAGGGCTGCCTGGTTCTACGGTCGCTGGTTTTAGCTTTATGCTTGTGTTAATAGTAGCATTGCAGTATTTAATAAGGTTAGGTAACGAAGTGGGGTTAGCGTACCAATCACCACCTCCATTATATTTTACTAAAGCAATTTCTTGAGAAAAGGCGGAGATTGAGATCAACAGCAAAAATATATATATTCTTTTCATATGCTACTATGTATTGTTTTTAGTCATCAGTAATTTACTAATTGCCGCAAATGCTTTGGTAATTACACCTTATCCAAAATTTTATTCTTCATTAAAAAAGGCAATACTATGACAGGCAACCATCGCAGCAGTTTCTGTTCTTAACCTCGTATTTCCTAAAGATACAGGAACATATTGACTATCAATTGCCATTGTGATTTCCTTTTCAGAAAAATCACCTTCAGGACCTATCAGTATAGTGATGCTTTCATTTGGTTTTAAAACCGATTTTAATGTTTTTTTATCTGTATCCTCGCAGTGCGCTATTAACTGCAGGCCGTCATTTTTATGTTTTAGAAACTCTTTCAAAGAAATAGCTTCATTTAATTTAGGAAGATATAACGCGTTAGATTGTTTCATAGCGGTCAATATGATTTTGTCAAATCTCTCATTATTGATTACTTTTCGTTCAGAGCGGTCGCATATAATAGGTGTAATTTCATGAATTCCTATTTCAGTCGCTTTCTCAAGAAACCATTCGTAGCGGTCATTCATTTTTGTAGGTGCAACGGCTAGGTGCAAATGGTATTTTGATTTTGGTTTTTTTTCGAAAGAAATAATTTTTACTGTACACTTACTGTCAGAAGCCAGGGTGATTTCAGTTTCGAATAAATAACCTTCACCATTTGTTACAAATAATATATCGGTATCTTTTTTTCGTAATACTTTTATAATGTGTTTGCTTTCTTCTTTGTCAAAAGAAAAGGTTTCAGTAGTTGCGTCTATATTTGGGTTGTAAAATAATTGCATAATTTAGAATTGTATTCGTGCTTTAGAAACTACTGCAGCAGTTTCAAATTGTTGTGATAAAAATTTTTGATAACCCACAATTCCAATCATTGCAGCATTATCGGTAGTATATTCAAATTTCGGAACAAATGTTTTCCAACCGTATTTTTGTTCTGTATCTTTGATTGCTGTTCTAATTCCAGAATTAGCAGACACACCACCGCCTATGGCGATTTGATTGATTCCGGTTTCTTTTACAGCTAATTTTAATTTATCCATTAAGATTTCGACAATTGTATATTGTATGGAGGCGCAAATATCATTTATATTTTCAGCAATAAAGTTGGGATTCTCTAATTTTTTCTTTTGTACAAAATATAATATGGCTGTTTTTAAACCTGAAAAACTAAAGTTCAATCCAGGAACTTTAGGTTTGGTAAAGGCAAATGCCTTCGGATTTCCTAGTTGAGCGAGCTTATCTACCAAAGGACCGCCGGGATAAGGGAGGCCCAATATTTTTGCACTTTTATCAAAGGCCTCACCTACAGCATCGTCTGTAGTTTCACCAATAATTGTCATGTCAAAAAAGTCATTCACTTGTACGATTTGAGTATGTCCGCCACTGATGGTTAAAGCCAAAAAGGGGAAGTTAGGTTTTTCAAATCCTTCTTCATCTATAAAGTGCGCTAGAATATGAGCGTGCATGTGATTTACTGATACAAGCGGAATTCCTAAGGCTAAAGCCATTGATTTGGCAAAAGAACTCCCTACAAGAAGTGATCCCATTAATCCGGGACCTTGAGTAAATGCTATTGCTGACAATTGTTCTTTGCTAATGTTTGCTTGACGAAGTGCCGCATCTATAACTGGAACAATGTTCTGTTGGTGCGCGCGCGAAGCTAATTCTGGTACGACGCCACCATATTGGGCGTGAATTAGTTGATTTGCAACAACATTTGACAGTACTTTGTCGTTATGTAAAACGGCCGCTGCCGTGTCATCACAGGAACTTTCGATAGCAAGAATAAAAACCTCGGAATTTTGCATAAAAAGGCACAAATTTTTGAATTATATTTACAAACCGATTTTATTTTTTATAATTTTACGGCGCAGCCAAAATTAAAGAATTTTTATTAAAGGTGCCGCTCTTTCCGTGGGCAAAATAATATTTTAGGTTAAAAATAAAACAATAATAGGTATCAAAAAATTCATTAAAATATTTTTCCGCTTCATTCTGGGACTAGTTGTGCTTTTGCTGTTGCTCGGTATTGCACTTTCGATACCCTATGTACAGACAAAAATTGCGCAGCATTTTACAAATAGCATTAATAAAGACTTTGGAACAAATATTTCAATTGACGCGGTGCGTTTGTCTGTATTTGGAGGTGTGAAATTCAAAAATGTTGTGATATTGGATCATCATAAAGATACTTTGATTTTCTCTAAAATTGTAAACACTAATATACTTGAAGGGAAAAAAATTCTTGATGGCGATTTGATTTTTGGAGATGTTAGACTTGATGGTTTGTTATTTAAAATTAAATTATACAAAAATGAAGAGCAAACTAATTTAGATCAGTTTATAAATGCCTTCGAAAGTGGTAAGCCCTCCACAAGAAAATTTTTATTAAAAGTTGATAACGCCTATGTTACCGATGCTCATTTTAGTGTTATCGATGAAAATAAAACAAATCCAGTTGATGTTAATTTCACAAAACTAAACACTACGCTTAGTGAATTTTTACTTTATGGTCCTGATTTAAAGACCAACATAGTTAAAATGTCTTTTCTGGATCATCGTGGTTTGTATGTTGCAAATATGAGTTCTAACTTTACTTATTCTAAAAAGAAAATCCAATTTGGTAACCTTGATTTGACTACTAAAGAATCAAAATTTAAGGCTAATGTAATTTTAAATTACAAACCCGGTGATTTTTCACATTTTACTGACAAAGTGAACTTTGATGTTAAAATCAAACCATCTCAAATTGCCACTAACGATATTAGACATTTTTATAATGAATTAGGTAAAAACCAATTTTTTAAAATAAATGCTGATATAAAAGGGCCCTTAAATAAGTTGAACATCAGAAATCTAAATTTAGCTGATTCAAAGGATACTCGGATTGATGGTTCAATACTATTTAAAAATCTATTTGGTGACGCTAATCAGAAATTTTATATGGATGGACAGTTTGCCAGGATTATAAGTAGTTATGATAATTTGGTAACAATACTTCCAAATGTTTTGGGGAAGAAATTACCAGCAGAACTAAAAAAATTAGGGAGGTTCACTATAGTTGGTAATTCACAGTTAAGCGTCACTGCTATCGATGCTGATTTCACCATGGTCTCAGATTTAGGGAAAGTAAAATCATTCTTCAGTATGAAAAGCATTGATTTTATTGACAAAGCTTCTTATATCGGTAATGTTGTTTTGGAAGATTTTGATTTAGGAACTTTGCTTGACCGAAAAGATTTGGGGAAGATCACAATGAACATTGACGTAGATGGTAAAGGTTTCACTGAAAAATATCTAAACACAGCGTTAAAAGGGGATGTCTCTAAAATAGATTTTAATAATTATACCTATACTAATTTAGTAGTTAACGGTAACTTTAAAGCGCCTAATTATAAAGGTCAGATTTCGATAAACGACCCAAATCTGAGTATGAACTTTGATGGTTTATTAGATTTAACCAATAAAGAAAATAAATATGATTTTCATATTAATGTAGAAAATGCAGATTTAAACAAGCTGAAATTTGTTAAAGATTCGACTTCTGTATTTAAGGGAGATGTAGTTGTTCAGGTTACTGGAAATTCAATTGAAAATTTACAAGGAAACGTCTACATAAAAGAGACTTCCTATCAAAATGGAAAAGACATCTATAAATTTGATGATTTTAATATCTCTTCTAGCTTTGATGTAGAAAGGGTTCGTACGATTACGGTGAACTCTCCTGATATTATTGAAGGTGAAATTATAGGGAAATTTCAGTTTAGCGAACTTGGGAATTTGGTTAAGAACTCATTAGGAAGTTTGTACACTAATTTTAAACCCAACAAAGTTAGTAAAGGACAGTTCTTGAAGTTTGACTTTACGATTTACAATAAAATTATCGAATTGTTGTATCCTGAAATTGCTATTGGGTCTAATACCGTTGTAAAAGGAAATATCAAATCAGATACGCAAGAATTTAAACTAAAATTTAATTCACCACAAATCATCGCTTCAAAAAATACATTTGATAATATCAGAGTATCAATTGACAATAAAAATCCGCTTTATAATGCCTATATTGAACTAGATAGTATAAAAACTAAACATTATAAAATTCGCGATTTTAGTCTTATCAATGTAACAATGAAAGACACACTATTCTTTAGGTCAGAATTTAAAGGCGGACCAAAAGGAGAAGATTATTTTAATCTGAATTTATACCATACTATTAATAAGGACAACGATAATGTTGTAGGATTAAGTAAGTCCGAAATGAAATTTAAGGATTATCTGTGGTTTTTAAATGAAGAAGAAACTCCTAATAACCAAATTGTTTTTGACAAGTCATTTAAAAACTTTAAGATAGACGATATTATTTTATCGCATGAAGAACAAGCTATATCACTAAAAGGAACTATAAAAGACAATACAAACAAGGATTTACAACTAAGCTTTAAGGATGTTGATCTCAACAAAATTACACCAGAAGACAATAAGTTTGTTTTTGAAGGAAATATAAATGGAGATATTATTTTTAAACAAAATAACGCTGTTTACAAGCCCACAGCTTCATTGATTGTTGACCATTTAAATATAAATAAAAAGGATTTAGGCGATTTAAAATTTGATATCGAGGGAGATCAAAATCTGGAAAAATTTACAATAAATTCTTATTTAGAAAATGAAAATTTTGAATCGTTTAATGCGTTTGGTAATTTCCAAATAATAGATAAAGAGACGGTTGTAGACATGAAACTAAAATTTGCTAAATTTGATTTAGGAATTTTAAGTTCACTAGGAGGAGATGTAATTTCAAATATAAGAGGACTAGTTAGTGGAAACGCTACGATTCAAGGTAATTTGAAAAAACCTGCAATTAATGGACGTTTGTATGTTGAAAAGACGGGTCTGACAATTCCTTATTTGAATGTAGATTATGAATTAAATGACAGATCGATAGTCGATCTGGTTGGTCAAAAATTCTTGTTTAGGAATAATGCATTGACTGATTCTAAATTTGGAACAAAGGGAACTTTAAACGGGAGTATCGAGCATAATAATTTTGGAGATTGGAGACTAGATTTGGCGGTAAATACTAAAAGATTTCTTGTTCTAAATACTGTAGATAAAGAGGACGCAGCGTATTACGGCACTGCATTTATTGATGGTAATGCGACCATAAAAGGGCCGACGAATGGTTTATTCATTAAAGTAGAAGCAAAATCAGAGAAGGGTACTGAGATCAAAATTCCGATTAATTATGCAGAAAGTGTCAGTGATAATTCTTTTGTCCATTTTTTAACAGCCAAGGAGAAGTACAACATCCAGATGGGAATCGCTGAGGATACTAGGAACTATAAAGGACTGGAATTAGAGTTTGATCTTGATATTACAGATGATGCAGAAGTGGAAGTAATTTTAGATCGGAATTCAGGACATGGAATAAAAGGAAAGGGTTTTGGATCCTTGCTTTTTAAGATCAATACTTTAGGAAAATTCAATATGTGGGGAGATTTCCAGGCATATGAAGGTTCTTATAATTTTAAATATGGTGGATTAATAGACAAGAAATTCGATGTTAAGAAAGGTGGATCTATTTCTTGGGAAGGTAATCCAATGAAAGCGCAACTGAATCTGGAAGCCGTTTATAAGACGATTGCAAATCCAGCTGTATTATTAGAGAATTCCTCCTTTAATAGAAAAGTTCCGGTAGAGGTAGTTATCGGGATTCGCGGCGATTTAGCCAGTCCAGAACCTGATTTCAATATTGAATTTCCTACAGTTAGTAGTGTATTAAAATCAGAGATTCAATACAAATTAAATGATAAAGACGTTAGACAAACGCAAGCACTTTATTTATTGTCAACAGGGGGATTTTTAAGTCCTGAGGGAGTAAGTCAATCTGATTTTTCGGGAAGTTTGTTTGAAACGGCATCAAGTTTACTGGGTGGTATCATAAAGTCTGATAATGAAAAGTTCAAAGTGGGACTTAATTACATTTCTGCAGACCGAAGAATTGGGAAGGAAACTGACGGAAGATTTGTCGCAACGATTTCATCAAAAGTAAATGAAAGAATCACAATTAATGGAAAAGTAGGTGTGCCATTCGGAGGGATTAATGAGTCGGCGATAGTAGGGGATTTAGAAATTCAATACAGAGTAAATGAGGACGGAACTCTTAATTTGCGTTTGTTTAATCGTGAAAATGATATTAATTACATTGGACAAGGTATTGGATATACTCAAGGAGTAGGGGTGACTTATGAAGTCGATTTTGATACATTTAGAGAATTAGTTAATAAGATATTAAAAAACCATAAGTTAGGAGTTGAAAATACTAATACTGTAGAATATCAGGATTCTAATTTGGCTCCTGAATATATTAATTTTTCTAAACCCAAGAGGCCTAAAACTGAAACTCCAAAGAAAAGAATAGAAGCAACAATTCCCGAGGAGGATTAGGTATTTCTAATATATTCCTATCGTCAAACAAATCTATTTTTTCCTTCGCTACCAATGTAATATAAGGTGTCCTTATTAGACGCTGCATCTTATTTAAATTTTAAGATAGTTATGTTGCTGCTTGTCCTATCAGACAGGCACTATTGAGGACTCCTGTTTCTTTAGACATGTTGTAAACGAAAAAAAATGTAGTACTGTCTTTTTATCAGTCACAATAAGACTTGAAACAAGCTATTCAAGATGTTTGCTTCGTCTTTTAAACCCCTTTTAGCCATGGATTAAATTGCTTAACAGATCATAATCTGTGAGAAGCTGTGTACTATATAGCAAGTTTTTAGCAGTACAGGCTTTCAAGATACTAAACTAAAACGTTGAGATTTAAGACAAAATTTATATCTAAAAAAATGCATTAGAAATGTTTTAGAGCCGTTTTCTGTTTATGATTATAAAGCCACTATTTCCGCTAAATAATAGTTAATCAGCAAATAATATTTAAATAATTTAACTTTTATTAAAAAAACCAGCGTTTTTTATAGTTTTTCGAAAACTTATTAACGAAAACGTTTGAATTTAGTATAGTTGACTAATTTAATAAAAACATAACGTAAAAAGTGCGTTTTGTTTGTTAAATTTACGCTTTAATACTTAAATAATGCCAAAAAAAATAAAAAAAGTCGGTGTTCTTACGTCGGGTGGAGATTCACCTGGAATGAATGCTGCGATTCGATCAGTTGTTCGAACTTGTGCTTATCATAATATAGAATGTATAGGAATTTATAGAGGGTATCAGGGAATGATTGAAGGGGACTTCAAAGAAATGGGAGCTCGTAGTGTGAATAACATAGTAAATAAAGGAGGAACAGTTTTAAAATCAGCTCGTTCTCTTGAATTCAAAACTCCAGAAGGAAGAAAAAAAGCACATGACCATCTTGTAAAAGCTGGAATAGATGCTTTAGTAGTAATTGGTGGAGATGGAACCTTTACAGGAGGAATGATATTTAATGCCGAGTTTGATTTTCCAGTGATGGGTATTCCAGGAACTATTGATAACGACATATTCGGTACTAGTCATACATTAGGTTATGACACTGCTTTGAATACAGTAGTGGAAGTAATAGATAAAATTAGAGATACTGCAAGTTCACATAACAGATTGTTTTTTGTGGAAGTTATGGGAAGAGATGCAGGACATATTGCTTTGAATGCTGGTATTGGAGCAGGAGCAGAGGAAATTCTTATTCCAGAAGAAAATTTAGGATTAGACCGATTATTGGAATCTTTGCAAAAAAGTAAAGCTTCAGGGAAATCATCTAGTATCGTTGTGATTGCAGAAGGGGATAAAATTGGTAAAAATGTATTCGAATTAAAAGATTACGTTGAAGCAAATCTACCTGAATATGATGTAAGAGTTTCTGTTTTAGGCCATATGCAGCGTGGTGGTTCGCCATCTTGTTTTGATAGGGTTCTAGCCAGTAGATTAGGGGTAAAAGCGGTAGAATCACTATTGGAAGGAAAATCAAATTATATGGTTGGATTACAAAATGATACTGTTACGCTAACACCATTGGAACAAGCCATAAAAGGAAAGACAGAAATAGACAGAGAGTTACTTAGAGTCTCTGATATTATGTCGACATAAATAAAAGAATGAAGTTTATTGTGAGGAAATTAGACTTTAAAATGAAAGTTACAGAAAAATAAACAAAAAAATTAATTAAGATGTCAAAAGTAAAATTAGGAATAAACGGTTTTGGAAGAATTGGAAGAATTGTTTTTAGAGAATCATTTAACAGAGATAATGTAGAAGTTGTAGCAATAAACGATTTATTAGACGTAGATCATTTAGCTTACTTATTAAAATACGATTCAGTTCACGGACGTTTTGCTGGGAAAGTTGAAGTGATAGACGGAAAACTTTTTGTAAACGATAAAAATATCAGAATTACAGCTGAAAGAGAACCAGCAAATTTGAAATGGAACGAAGTTGATGTAGATGTTGTTGCTGAATGTACTGGATTCTTTACAACTAAAGAAACTGCAAATGCACACATCATTGGTGGAGCTAAGAAAGTAATTATTTCTGCACCATCTGCTGATGCGCCAATGTTTGTTATGGGAGTAAATCACGAAAGTGCTAAAGCTTCTGACTTAGTTGTTTCTAATGCTTCTTGTACAACAAACTGTCTAGCTCCGTTGGCTAAAGTTATTAATGATAATTTTGGAATAGTTGAAGCTTTAATGACTACTGTTCATGCTACTACTTCAACTCAGATGACTACTGATGGACCATCTAAAAAAGACTGGAGAGGTGGTCGTGCTGCATCTTGTAATATAATTCCTTCTTCAACTGGAGCTGCAAAAGCTGTTGGAAAAGTAATTCCTGAATTAAACGGAAAACTTACTGGTATGGCTTTCCGCGTTCCTACTACCGATGTTTCTGTAGTTGATTTAACAGTAAAAGTTGCAAAAGAAACTTCATACGAAGAGGTAATGGCGGTTTTGAAACTAGCTTCAGAAACTACTATGAAAGGAGTAATGGGTTACACAGAAGATCTTGTAGTTTCTCAAGATTTCGTGTCAGACTCAAGAACTTCTATTGTTGATGCAAATGCTGGAATTGGGTTAAATTCTACTTTCTTTAAAATTATATCTTGGTACGATAATGAATATGGGTATTCTAGCAAATTGATTGATTTATCAGTTCATATTGCAGGATTAAAATAGTAATGCATTTGATGAAATCCCGTTTTTAATTTTTAAACGGGATTTTTTTTATTTTTATAGATTAATAATAGTAAACCAAATCTTTATTAGATTTAGAAGAAAGAGGAGATAACCAAAAACCAAAAGAAATGAGATTATTAGTTGATAGTGGTTCTACAAAAGCCGATTGGATTGCAATAGACGATGATGGAAAAGTATTGTTTACCACGCAAACATTGGGATTAAATCCTGAAATTCTTCAAAACGAACAAATTATTGAACGTTTAAATGACCGTTTTGATATTGTTCAAAGTAAAAAAACGGCTACGCATTTGTTTTTTTATGGAGCAGGTTGTGGAACAGATAAGATGAAATTGACGTTATCACAAGCTTTTCAAAGTTATTTTACTAATGCAATTGTTTCGGTTGAAGAAGATACTTATGCCGCGGTTTATGCAACTACCCCTAAAGGTGAAAAGGCAATTGTTTCTATTCTAGGAACAGGTTCTAATTGTAGTTATTTTGATGGTAAAGAATTGCATCAAAAAGTACAGTCACTAGGATACATTATTATGGATGATTGTAGTGGAAATGTTTTTGGGAAAGAATTACTAAGAAAGTATTATTTTAATAAGATGCCAAAAGAATTGGCAGTTGAATTTGCGAAAGAATATAATGTAGATCCAGATTTTATTAAAAGTAAGTTATATAAAGAAGACAATCCCAATGCTTATTTAGCCACTTTTGCAAAGTTTTTAATTCAACATAAAGAAACAGAGTTCTGCAGGAAGATTATCTTTAAAGGAATGAAGTCTTTTGTAAAAAACTACATTAAACAATATGATAATTGCAAAGAAGTACCAGTACATTTTGTAGGTTCTATTGCTTTCTATTTAAAAGAGGAGTTACAACAGACATTTGATAAATATGAATTGCAATTAGGTAATGTGCTTAGAAGACCTATAGATGGACTGATAGCCTATCATATTGCAAATAAATAAGGAAGTTCCAAAAATAAAATTCCAATATCTAATATTGGAATTTTATTTTTGGTTTTTTTTATTTTATAGTATTGCAATCATAGAAATTTCAACATTTACATTTTTTGGCAAGCAGGCCACTTGAACTGTTTCACGGGCTGGAGCGGTTTTTTCATTGAAATAAGAACCGTAAATGGTATTTATTTTTCCAAAATCATTCATATCCATTATAAATATTGTTGTTTTAACGATATTTTCAAAAGTCATTCCTGCAGCTTGTAGTACCGCTTTCATATTTTGCATTACTTGTTCCGTTTCTGCTTCAATAGTGTCTAATACTAACTCTCCTGTCGCAGGGTTAATCGCAATTTGCCCAGAAGCATAAAGTGTATCTCCTTTTAGCACAGCTTGACTATAGGGTCCTATTGGTGATGGAGCTTTTTCGGTAAAAATTATCTTTTTCATAAAAATGTTTTTCTGTCTTTTCTAATGAGTTATTTAAGTAAAAAGTAGTAATGATTGCCTAGTTTAACGTAATGTATTTGTACTTCGTTTATCCCACTTAATGTCGCTTAATACCCCTGATTTAATTCCAATAAAGAACCCCCAGTTGGCATTTGTTCCAAAAGGAGTCCAATTAAAATCCATTCTCCAGCTCAACAAATCACGCTCAAACCGCAGTTGTGTAAAGGTAACTCCGTTTTGTACAAAATCATAACCGGTAGATATTCCAGCTTTCCATTTTGGTGTCAAGTCAGTATTAGCTGATATCATGATAGAATTTCCAATAATTTTTTTCTCTCGGTTATTGTTTCCATAGGTTAGAGAATAGGCGAAAGTCATATCCCAAGGTAATTTCGAACTAAAGAATTCTGAAATTTTATCGTCTCCTTCCTCTTCAGCACCGTCAAACTGACTTTTACGAGTATCATTTAAAACAGTGTTGGCACCAAAAAGATCATCCTCACGACCACCATTTCTTTGACTTTGTTCGTTTTTATCTTTTTTAGCTTCGTCTTTGTCTTTACTGGATAAGGAATAATTAAAAGTCATATTAGCACTTGTCATTCTAAACAAGCTACCCCCGTTATTAATATTATACATTGAGATTCGGTTCCCAGAATTATCAATGGCGTAAGGGTCTAATGTAGCACCAAAGTTGACATTCATCTTATCTCTAAATAATTGTGTTCCACCACTGACACGAACGGGCGACCAAGCGAGTGCCGTTACTCCATCAGCATCTAAATTGTAACTTGTTGACAAATTTAAATTATTGAGTAGCATTATTTTTTTAGCTTCTACTTTAGTACTGTCTTTATCGGTTACTTTTGCCTCAAAGGTATTGCTTAAGTCGAATCCAAGCGTATTAGAGTTGCTTATTCCTGGTGCGCCAAAGATTCCGCCTTCAAATCGAGAATATTGCTTGGTAATGGTTCCGGAGGCATCAGAGGCGTAAGTATCATAGTATTTTTCGAAACTTGGTGTATATCCATAAGAAACAGAAGGTCTCATGACGTGTCGGATCGATTTTATTTTTTTGTCTTCGCCAAAGTTGAAAGTACCATAAATTGTGGTCCCAACACTTGATGAAAAGGAATACGTTCTAAAGGCATCAAAACCGCTTACAATCTTATCGACAACTGCACTTTGTTCTGTATTGTAGCTTCTTTCAATTGTTTTTGCATACCAGACTTCTTCATAATTTAGAGAGGTCGAAGCACTAAAATATTTAAACAATTTAAAATTAGTACTTAACGGGATGCTATGTTGCACCCCCAACTTGGCATCTCTAAACATTTGCGGTTTAAAAAAAAGCGAATCAGTTGTAGTAATTGTGTTTCGACCGTTTAAATTATATTGTAAATTTATATTTTTGAAAAAACCTTTTTTAATACCGTCTTTTCCAACAAAAGGATAGATTCGATCCACACTAAGCTGAAGCGTAGGTAAGGTCATATTAATCGATTCAGTTTGCGTATTTTGCGAATGGGTTGCTGACAAAGACATTCTTACTTGTGGTACGGACTGGAATGTTTTTGAATAAGAAATAGAGGAACTTAAAGTATTATTAAGATTCGAACCAATATTAGCCAAATTTATCGATTGCTTGAAATATTTACTACTTCCTAGATTCACAGATGCCGAAAAAGAGGAATTAGGGTTTGCTTTTGTATCTCTAGAATGCGACCATTGGATATTATAAATTTTTTGTTTAGAATAGTCTGGATAGCCTCTTTCGCTAGAAATTAAATTTTCAAATCGAACATTGATATTTCCTCTAAATTTATATCGTTGGGCATAAGAAGATTCAAAACGCATTCCGTAACTTCCATTGGTATAATAATCACCTAAAACTGTTAAATCATAATGGTCGTTTAAGGCAAAATAGTAGCCCCCGTTTTGCAAGGAGAAACCTCTGGTATTTGAATCATTATAACTCGGTAAAATAATTCCTGATATATTCGTTTCCTTGGTCATTGGGAAATAAGCAAACGGCAAAGCTATCGGTGTGGGTACATCTGCAATTACCATATTAGTCAAACCGGTTATTACTTTTTTTCCTGGGATGAATTTAACTTTACTAGTTTGAAAATAATATTCAGGATTGTCTACATTCTTAGATGTGGTAAATCGAGCTCCTTTTAAAAAGTATACAGAATCATTTTCTTTTTTCGTAATTTGTGCTTTTACTTTAAATTCACCTTGCTCTGTTCTTGAGTTCCAAATCAAGGCTTTTTGCGTCTTGAAATTGAAGCGAATAGAATCCGGTTCCACAACGTTTCCAGCTTGTTTGAAGTTAGGGTATTGTGCATATTTTCCAGTAGAATCTTTAATTCTACCGGCATAAACCTCGTTCTTTTCATAATCCAAAACAATTATTCCTGCCTTTAATTCAACATCTTGATAATAAAGTTCAGCTTGATCGTATAAAGTAATCAGCTTTTTCTTTTGATCAATCTTGGCATATTGCGCAGCCTTATATCTAACCTTCCCGTCAAGAAATGCTTTTTTAGGTTTAATCGTGTCTTTCTTAGTAATAGTATCCGTTTCTTTCTTTAAATCTGAAATGGAAGTACTTTTTTTATCAATTACTGAAGAAGATTTTTCGGCTTGTTTTTTAACGGTAATAGCGGTCGTTTTTTTTGATATATCTTGAGAATATAAGTTGGCACCTCCCATTGTCAGGAAAAAGGATATTAAAACGATATTAAATAAGTTTGTCTGCAAAGGTTTAAATGCTATTTTTGTAAAATTATGGCTTGTTTTTTGAAGTGTCAAACTTACTGATTATTTTTTGGCAAAAATAATCAAATAAAAAAATTAAGTACTAGTGTTCCAATAAAATTAACTTTAACATATGAAATTCAATTATTATATTTTTTTGATAGCGATTTTTATTGTGTTTACCCATACTTCTGTGTTTTCTCAAAATGATCAAAATTTTACAATAATACTTGATGCGGGTCATGGTGGTAAAGATCCAGGGAATTCGTATCATGGTTATACTGAAAAAGACATTGCGCTTAAAACGACGCTTAAAGTGGGTGGGTTTTTAGAAAAAGCAGCCGATTTTAAAGTTGTTTATACTAGAACTACTGATGTTTTTATTGAATTGGCTAATAGACCGAAAATTGCTAATAAGGCGAATGCTAATTTGTTTGTGTCTATTCATTGTAATTCAGTAAAAAGTTTCCAGCCCTACGGGACCGAAACTTTTGTAATGGGGTTGTCCCGAAGTGATTTAAACCTAGAGGTAGCAAAAAAGGAAAATTCTGTAATTCTATTAGAAGATAATTTTAAAGATACTTATCAGGGTTTTGATCCAAATAAACCAGAATCCTTGATTGGATTGACGATTTTACAAGAAGAGAATTTAAATAACAGTATCATTTTAGCTACTGAGATTCAAGGTAATTTCACACATAATCTAAAAAGAAACTCTAGAGGTATCAAGCAGCAACCGCTTTGGGTTTTAGATGCGGTCTATATGCCTAGTGTTTTAATTGAACTTGGGTTTTTATCAAATAGAGAAGAAGGAGAGTTTTTGAATTCAGAAGAAGGACAAGACCAAATGGCATTGCAAATAGCAAAAGCAATAGTTGAATATAAGAAAAAATATTTCGGGACAGGATCGATTGTGAATAGCAAAGTCAAGAATAATACTGCAATTACCGTAAGTGCTATTACGACTTCAAGTAGTGATACTATTTATAAAGTGCAACTTTTAGCAAGTTCTAAAAACATACCGTTAATACCTAGTAATTTCAAAGGATTAAACAATATAACAAGTACATTTGATAATGAAATATATAGATACATGTATGGAGCAGCATCTACTATTCAAGAAGTAAAAAAAATGAAATTAGAAGCTCAGTTGGTTGGATATCCAGATGCTTTTGTAGTTACTTCTAATTAAGTTTAAAGTCTTGTCTTAATAATTTTGATGTTGATAAGAAGAATAATTAAATTTGTAAAAAATAAATAAATTTTGAAATTGAAAAATAGTAATAATGATAAGGCGTTTAAAGTGTTATTATTTCTTTCCTTTTTGGTTAGTAGCCTTTCTTTTGGTCAAAATACTAACTTTAAGGTGACCTTAGATGCAGGGCACGGCGGGCATGATTTTGGAGCTGTGTATAATGGGCATGTGGAAAAAAACATCGCTTTGGCGGTTGTACTTAAAGTGGGTAAGATTTTGGAAGACAACCCTAAAGTTGATGTCATCTATACAAAAAAGACGGATATTTTTGTTGATTTAGTCGAAAGAGCCAATATTGCGAATAGAGCCGATGCTAATATTTTCGTATCAATTCACTGTAATGCCAATAGAAATACTGATGCAGATGGTACGGAAACCTATGTAATGGGTATGAATAAAATTGCTTCAAATCTAGAAGCGGCTAAAAAAGAGAACTCTGTTATTACTTTAGAGAAAGATTACAAAAGGAAATATGAAGGTTTTGATCCTAATTCTCCAGAAACCATGATCGGAATGACATTGATGCAAGAAGAATATCTGGATAATAGCATTTCGTTGGCTAGTAAAATCGAAAATGAATTTGAAGGCTTAGGAAAGAGAATTCGTGGTGGAGGGGTAAAACAAGCTCCTTTTATGGTGCTGCATAAAGCATATATGCCTAGGGTTCTAATAGAAATGGGTTTTATATCTAATTTTGATGAAGGAAATCGATTAGACTCAGAAGAAGGTCAGAATGAAATTGCCAACGCTATCGCGAATGCAATAATTGGTTATAAAAATGAATATTACGGGACAGGTGGAGCAGAAACTACTGAACCTAAGCCTTCACAAAGGAATAGTGAAAGTTCAGCTAAGGATAGTGAAGCTCCGATTAAAACAAAATCAGTTACCGAATCTGTAGATAATAGAAAAGTAGCTCCAAAACAAGATAATACTCAGATCCTTTTTAAAGTACAAATTTCTGCAAGTGGAAAAAAAATGGATTTACAACCCAGAAATTTTAAAGGCTTAAATAATATATCTGTGGACTATGGTAATAATGTCTATAAATATATGTACGGCGAAACGTCTGATTATAATGAATCAAAAAATCTGTTGCAAGAAGCTAAGGCAAAAGGGTATAGTTCTGCTTTTTTGATAGCTTTTAAAAACGGAAAGAAGATAAGCATACAAGAAGCGATTAAATAATAAGAAGTTCAATTATTTTATATTAAATTTGTACAAAATACTTACATTTTGAAATTAACACGAGAAATTAAAACTGCAGTTTTAGTAATTGCATCGATATTATTATTTATTTGGGGATATAGCTTCTTAAAAGGGCGAGATCTTTTAAATAGTTACAAAACATTATATGTCGAATACGAAACAGTAGAAGGATTGACTTCCTCTGCACCCATTACACTAAATGGTTTGGAAATAGGTAGAGTGGCCAAAATCACTATTAATGAAAACACAGGTAATTTGTTAGTAGAACTACAAATTAAATCTGATTTCCCTATTTCAAGATCAAGTATCGCTGCGATTTATGAGCCTGGTTTTATTGCTGGAAAGCAAATTGCTATAGAGCCTAATTTTAAAGACAAGTCGATTGCATTAAACGGTGAAAAACTTAAAGGGGCAATTCGATTGGGACTTACTGATAAAGTAGGAGAGAAACTAGTTCCGCTTCAAGAAAAATTAGATAAGATTATGGCTAACGCCGACGTTCTAATTACTGGGGTTAATAATGTCTTAGATAAGAAGGCACAAGAGGATTTAAGAAATAGTTTAGCTGAATTAAGCAAAACAATGGAACAGTTTCATAAAGCTTCGTTGAGTATGAATACTATTCTTGATGAAAATAAAACTCAGATAAAAGGTGTCGTAACTAATTTTAATAAAATATCTGTTGATTTTTCTAAAATTTCAGATTCTTTAAATAAAGCTGATTTAGGCAAAACAGTGAGAAATCTAAACAATACCTTGGCGAAAGTGAATGGTATCATGAAAGGATTAGAATCTGGAAAAGGTACAATGGGTAAATTGTTGAATGATGATGCATTTTATACCAACTTGTCAAAAACTTCAAAAGAATTAGAGCTATTGCTGCAAGATGTTAGACTCTATCCTACAAGATATGTAAATGTTTCTCTTTTTGGAAAGAAAAACAAACCGTATAAAGCCCCTGTAACCGACACTATCTCAAAAGAAAAAAACTAGTAATTATGAGCTACTTAGACAATATTTTATTTGCCCTATTATTAATTATCGGGTTTGGCTATTTTTTTGTAAACATAAAAAAGATAAGAAGAAACATCAATCTAGGTATCGAGATAGATCGAAAAGATAATCCTAGTGCGCGATGGAAAAACATGGCCATGATTGCATTAGGACAGTCAAAAATGGTAAAAAGACCCATCGCTGGAGCACTTCATATTGTGGTTTATTTAGGTTTTATAATTATCAATATTGAATTGTTAGAAATTATTATTGACGGTTTATTTGGGACACACCGAGTTTTTGGCTTTTTGGGTTCTTTCTATGATGTTTTAATTGCCTCATTTGAAATATTGGCAGTTTTAGTGTTGATAGCAGTTAGTGTTTTCTGGATTAGAAGAAATGTTATAAAATTAAAACGATTCATAAATAAGGATTTAACAGGATTCCCTAAAAATGATGCTAATTATATCCTTTATTTTGAAGTGGTATTAATGACATTGTTTTTATTGATGAATGCATCTGATTTGCATTTGCAAAATGTACCTGGAGGCTTTTCTCATTTTATAGTAGCAGGTTCTTTTCCTATTAGCCAATTCATCGAACCGCTATTTAACGGAATGTCAAATGAGTTAGTGATGCTACTTTTTGAAGTGTTCTGGTGGTTGCATATTGTAGGTATTTTAATTTTTATGAACTATTTGTATTTTTCAAAACACTTACACATTTTATTGGCTTTTCCGAACACCTATTTTGCTGACTTAAATCCACAAGGACAGTTTAATAATTTAGAAGCAGTAACTAAAGAAGTTAAAATGATGATGGATCCTAATGCTGATCCATTTGCAGCAGCGCCAGCTGCGGCAGAGGGTGAAGTTCCCGCTAAGTTTGGAGCAAGCGATATTCAGGATTTAAATTGGGTACAATTATTAAATGCTTACACCTGTACAGAATGTGGTCGTTGTACTTCATCTTGCCCTGCAAATATCACAGGTAAAAAACTATCTCCTCGTAAGGTTATGATGGATACTAGAGATAGAATGGAAGAAGTAGGAAGGAATATTGATGCTAATAAAGGTGTTTTTATTCCAGATAACAAAACATTATTGAATGACTACATTACTGCAGAGGAACTTTGGGCTTGTACATCTTGTAATGCATGTGTTGAAGAATGCCCTGTAAATATTAGTCCTCTATCTATTATCATGGATATGCGTCGTTACCTAGTTATGGAGCAAAGTGCTGCACCAATGCCTATAAATGCGATGATGACCAATATAGAAAATAATGGAGCACCATGGCAATACAATCAACAGGATAGATTGAACTGGAAAAACGAAAATTAATTTTGTAAAGTTTAGGTGGTTATTCGTTTAATCGCTTTTCAAATAACTAGTTAGTTAGCTAGCTGAATAAAAAAATATAAAATGTCAGAGAATTTAATAGTGCCAACAATGGCGGAAATGCTTGCCCAAGGAAAACAACCTGAAGTATTGTTTTGGGTAGGTTGTGCAGGAAGTTTTGATGATAGAGCAAAAAAAATAACAAAGGCATTTGTACGAATTTTGAATCGTGCAAACGTTCCTTTCGCCGTACTTGGTACCGAAGAGAGTTGTACTGGTGATCCCGCAAAAAGAGCAGGAAATGAGTTCTTGTTTCAAATGCAAGCGATGATGAACATAGAAGTTCTGAATGCGTATGAAGCCAAGAAAATAGTGACGGCTTGTCCGCATTGTTTTAATACTTTAAAAAATGAATATCCAGAATTGGGTGGGAAATACGAGGTAGTTCATCACACTGAATTCTTGAAATCATTATTAGATGACGGAAGACTGACAATAGAAGGTGGGCAATTCAAAGGAAAACGAATTACTTTTCACGATCCATGCTATTTAGGAAGGGCCAATAATGTATATGAAGCACCTAGAGAGCTGATTCAAAAACTGGATGCTGAATTAGTAGAGATGAAACGTTCTCGTGCAAATGGATTGTGCTGCGGTGCCGGAGGCGCTCAAATGTTTAAAGATGCAGAGCCAGGAGACAAAGAAATTAATATTGAAAGAACAGAAGACGCATTAGACACAAAACCAGAAATAATTGCTGCTGGATGCCCGTTTTGTAATACTATGTTGACGGATGGTATTAAAAATAAAGAAAAAGAAGGAGATGTAAAAGTGATGGACATTGCAGAATTAATTGCAAATGCTCAAGATTTATAGAACTTTAGAGTTGAAATCGAAAATTCGAAATTTAAAAATAAAAAAAAATGTACGTACCATTTGAAAATTTACCGGAAGAATCCAAAATTTGGATCTACCAATCGAATAGAAAATTTTCGGATGCTGAATTTTCCGAAATAGAAACTGATTTACAGGCATTTCTAGAAAATTGGGCTGCACATGGGACGAGTTTGGTTTCTTCGTATCAGTTAAAATACAATAGATTTATTATACTAGCCGTTGATCAAGATGTTCAAACTGCTACTGGTTGCTCTATAGATTCATCCGTTGAATTTATCCAATCATTAGAAAAGAAATACAATGTTGATCTATTGGACAAAATGAATGTGACTTTTAAACTAGGAGAGCACATTGCACACAAGCCATTAATAGATTTTAAAAAAATGGTAAAAGATAAAGCAGTCACTGAAAATACTATTGTTTTTAATAATTTAATTAACAATATTCAGGAATATAATGAATCATGGGAAGTCCCGGCTATCGATAGTTGGCATAGCCGTTTTTTCTAAAACATAATACTTTAATGAAAAATACAGGCATCAGAATTTCTTTTCTTTATGTCTTATTTTTTTTTATAACCAGTTGTATTGGAGTAAAAAATAATAAGCAGAAGGTAATACTTGCCCATCATCCTTCGGAAATTGATAGTGTAGTAGTTGACAAATCTCAAAAGCCTTCTATGCTTTTTGAAATATCAATTGAAGGGAAAAAATGGGTGGACAGTATTTATAATGCGATGACATTTGATGAAAAAGTAGGGCAGTTATTTATGGTTGCTGCCTATTCAAATAGCGATAACACTCATTATACTGCGATCGAAAAACTCATAAGTGAAAATAAAATTGGTGGATTACTATTTTTTCAAGGCGGGCCTGTACGTCAGGCCAATTTGACAAATCGGTACCAATCTAAATCTAAAACACCACTATTTATAGGTAATGATGCTGAATGGGGACTCAGTATGCGTCTCGACTCTACCTATACATATCCATGGAATATGACTCTTGGTGCGGTGCAAGATATTAAATTGATTGAAAAATTAGGTACTCAAATAGGAGTGCAAAGTAAAAGATTGGGTCTGCAGTTCAATTTTTCTCCCGTATTGGATATTAATACGAATCCTAAAAACCCTATTATTGGTTTCCGTTCATTTGGCGAAGATAAGTATAAAGTTACGGAACGAGCCATTGCAATGATGAAGGGGATGCAGAGTAAAGGTGTGTTTTCGACAGGGAAACATTTTCCAGGTCACGGAGATACAGATATCGATTCCCACAAAGGATTGCCAATTGTTAATTTTTCTAAGGAAAGATTAGAGATAATGGAATTCTATCCCTACAAAAAGATGTTTGAAAAAGGACTTGCTTCAGTAATGGTTGCGCATTTAAACGTACCAAGCTTAGAACCTAAACCAAATTATCCTTCCTCTATATCTTATAAAATTGTCACAGATGTTCTCCAAAAGGAATTAGGATTTCAAGGTCTTATTTTTACAGATGCTTTAAATATGAAAGCAGTAAGTAGATTTAGCACTCCAGGTCAGATTGACTTAAAGGCGTTTCTGGCTGGAAACGATGTTTTACTGTTTCCTGAAAATGTTCCACTGGCTTTAGATGCTTTCAAGCAAGCCTATCAGGACTCTTTATTCACGGAAAGTAGACTGGCTTTGTCAGTGAAGAAAATTCTTAAATTTAAATATCACGCTGGTTTAAATACGTACAAGCCTATTGTTACTGCCAATTTAGTCTCTGATCTTAATTCCTCTAAAAATGAGGCATTAGAATATGAATTATATGAAAGTGCGTTGACGGTATTAAAAAATGAAGAGGCTATATTGCCAATAAAGGATCTGCAAAATGAAAAAATCGCCTATGTGAAAATTGGTGATGCCACGAACAGTCGATTTGTTACAACCTTAAAAAAGTACACAGAAGTTACTGAAATTTCAGATGCTAATTTAGACAGCTTACAGCTGAAATTAAATAAATTTACAAAAGTTATTGTTGGGTATCATTCCTCTGATGCCCCATGGAAAAAGTATGATTTTAACCAAGCAGAATTAAAAAAACTGGCGTTTTTATCTAAAAACAACAAGGTTATACTAGATGTTTTTGCATCTCCTTATTCTTTGATTCCCATAGAAAGCTTTGGTGATATCGAGGGCGTAGTGCTTTCCTATCAAAACAGCTCGATTGCACAAGAGGTTTCTGCTGAGTTGATTTTTGGTGCTATTACTGCCAAAGGGAAATTACCTGTTACTGTCACGACTGAGTTTACTGCTGATTTAGGACTTTCGACAGAAAAATTAAATGTTTTAGGATTCACAGCACCTGAAAATGTGGGAATGAATCCTTTGATTTTGGATAAAATTGAAGCCGTAGCACAAAAAGCAATCAATGGCGAAATGGCCCCTGGAATGCAGATTTTGGTAGCAAGAAAAGGAAAAGTCATTTATCAAAAGTCTTTTGGATACCAGACCTATGAAAAGAATTCAAAAGTCACTAATAGTGATGTGTATGATGTGGCTTCTTTAACGAAGATCTTATCTACATTGCCCAACGTAATGCTCCAATATGATCAGAAGAAAATAAACATGCAAACTAGGTTAGACTCCATGCTTCCTATATTTAAAAATTCAAATAAAGAAGACATACACTTTAAGGAATTGTTGTCTCACTATGCCAGACTGCAACCTTGGATTCCTTTTTATAAAGCTACGGTAGATAAAAGTGGTAACCCTTTAGATAAATATTATAAAAAGATATCAGAGGCACAATTTTCCACAAAAGTGGCTGATAGTCTTTTTTTAAGAAATGATTATCATGATACTATTATGAAGTTGATTGCAGACAGTAAGTTGCTTCCGCAAAAAAAATACAAGTACAGTGATTTTACGTTTATGATTCTAAAAGAGTATTTACAAAAAGCTACTGGAAAAACATTAGATGTTTTAAGTACTGATAATTTTTATAGACCACTTGGCGCCAATAATACCATGTACAATCCGTTGCAAAGTATTCCTAAAGATCGAATTGCACCAACAGAAATTGACACGTATTTCCGTCATCAGATTATACAGGGATATGTTCATGATATGGGAGCTGCAATGGAAGGTGGAATTGGCGGACATGCTGGAATTTTTTCAAATAGTATGGATGTTGCTAAAATAATGCAACTTTATTTGCAAAAGGGAAATTACGGTAATAAGCAGTATTTCTCGGAGAAAACATTCGACGACTTTAATACCTGTTATTTTTGTTCAGAAGGCAATAGAAGAGGCGTAGGTTTTGATAAACCTCAGTTAGGAGATAAAGGCCCTACTTGTGGTTGTGCTTCCATGACTAGTTTTGGACATACTGGATTTACAGGCACAATGGCTTGGGCAGATCCAGAAACCGAAATCGTTTATATCTTCTTATCCAATAGAACATTTCCTGCAGATAGTACAAATAAATTATCAAGAGAAAATATTCGAGAAGACATTCAAGAAATAATATATGATGCAATTGAACGGTAATTAGTTTAAAGCAGATATATAATTAAAGATTTCTTTTGTCATTTTAAAAAATGGCGTTCCTATTTTCCTTAAATTCGTTACATTAAAATAAATACATGAAAATTGCAATAGTTTGTTACCCTACGTTTGGAGGAAGTGGAGTTGTCGCTACAGAGTTAGGGCTTGAATTAGCTCGTCATGGCCATGAAGTTCATTTCATTACTTACAGTCAACCCGTTCGTTTGGCATTGTTAAATCCTAACGTTCACTATCATGAAGTTAACGTTCCTGAATATCCATTGTTTCATTATCAGCCTTATGAATTAGCACTATCGAGCAAATTGGTTGATATGGTTAAACTATATAAAATCGAGGTGCTTCATGTACATTACGCCATTCCTCACGCGTATGCGGGTTATATGGCTAAGCAAATGTTGAAAGATGAAGGAATTGAAATCCCGATGGTTACTACGCTTCATGGAACAGATATTACATTGGTTGGAAATCATCCTTTCTATAAACCAGCAGTAAGTTTTAGTATCAATAAATCTGACGTGGTGACATCAGTTTCACAAAGTTTGAAAGAGGATACTTATAAGTTATTTAACATAAAAAAAGATATTCATGTCATACCTAACTTTATAGAATTAGATAAGAATACTAAAGATCCGAGTATTTCATGTCGCCGTTCTTTGATGGCTAAAGGAGACGAAAGGATAATTACTCATATTAGTAATTTTAGAAAAGTAAAGCGAATTCCTGATGTTATCAAAATATTTCATAAAATTCAACAGGAAATTCCTGCTAAATTAATGATGGTAGGTGATGGGCCTGAGAAAGAAAAGGCTGAATATCTATGTCAGGAATTAGGTATTTTGGATAAAGTTATCTTTTTTGGAAACAGTAATGAAATCGATAAAATTTTAAGTTACACTGATTTATTTTTGTTGCCATCTGAAACAGAAAGTTTCGGTCTCGCAGCATTAGAAGCGATGGCTTGGGGAGTTCCGGTGATCTCTAGTAATTCTGGAGGGTTGTCTGAAGTAAATTTTGAAGGGATTTCAGGTTATTTGAGCGACGTTGGGAATACAGATGAAATGGCTCAGAATGCGTTGAAAATATTAAAAGATAATACTGTTCTTTTAAAATTTAAAGAAAATGCATTGTCTGTAGCAAAGAAGTTTGATATTAAAAACATTTTGCCATTGTATGTCGATTTATATCAAAAGGCAATTAAGAAGTATTCAAAAAAAAATAAATTTTTGAATCAATCGAAAAAAGAATAACGCTTTGAATCAACTTAAAATAAACCAATGAAAAAAATCAGTTCTGTGTTTATTATTTTTTTATTAGTTTCCTGCGGGGCTACTGTTATAAAAGAAACAGGGAAATCACCTTTATTTGAAGTATTGACGCAACAATCTGATGGAGGGGGTAACATTCATTTCTACGAGATCTTGACTGAACCAAATGAAATAAAAATGTTGCAGAACGATAAGCAGTTGAAAAATAAGATTACTGCTATCGATGTTCAAAGATCAAATTTTGTTATTTTGAATATGGGCGAAAAAAGTACTGGAGGTTATTCAGTAGCGGTTGAAAGTGTTCAGGAAACGGAAAAAAATATAATAATCAATGTAAAAGAAAGTAGTCCGGAGCTTGGTACGATGGTATCTCAGGTAATAACTTATCCTTTTTGCGTTGTCAAAATTAACTCGAAAAAAGAAATTATTATTAAATAAAAAAATGCCACTAGAGATAGTGGCATTTTTTATATAAACAGAGTAATACTAGAATTGGTATTTAAGACCCAAGGCAATATCAGAACCGTAATTGTTTTTGTAGTAACCATTTCCACCAAATTCAGGTCTGAAATCTAAAGAGATTAATAATGGAATATCAAAATTATACTCAATTCCTATGTCCCCTGCAGCAAATGCAAACGTATCGTTATAATGAGTATTGTCGTTATCATAACTATAACTACCTAAACCACCACCTACACCAGCGTACCAGTTGAAACCACCATCAATGTTCCATACCCATTGGTACAAAGCAGCAAGTTTGATTGCGTTGTCATCATAACCATTATTATTGTAGTCTTTTCTATTTCTCCAACCTAAATCAAGTTCAAGTCTGTTGTTGCTTCCCAAAGCTCTTTGGTAAGTAATTTCAGTTCCAAAACCGCCACTGTCTCCTAAACGTAAACCTATTGCGTTTTTAGAGATGTCTTGTGCTTGTGTGCTAAATGCTAATCCAATTAACATAAAAGCAGATAAAATAATTTTTTTCATAGTTAAATATTTGTTGCTGCAAAGTTACAACGAAATGGGAACGAAAAATTTATATTTTAATTGTTAATTGTTTCAAAATTCACACCTTGAGTTTTGTTGATTTATGCTTTAAGCAATGATTACCAATGGTTTGTTATTTGTTTCTATTTTATTAAAAAAATGTTAAATTATTTGGTGACTCAGGTTGTCTTCCATTTCGAAGAGGTTTTCTTCTTCTGAAAAATTAGATTCCTGATAGCAGTATAGTTTCCATCTTTTCTTATTGTATTCAAGGGCTGTTAAATTTTCGACCCAATCGCCAGAATTGAGATATAGGACAGACCCATTTTTATTTTCCTTTTTTATAATTTTTGGTTCATGGATATGCCCGCAGATTACATAATCATACTTTTTTTCAATTGCGAGTTCTGTGGCCGTTTCTTCAAAATCAGAGATATGTTTTACTGCTTTTTTTACGCCTGCTTTTATTTTTTTCGAAAACGAATACGGTTCTTTTCCAATCTTTTTTAAACACCAATTAACAAACCGATTGGAAAGAATGAGATAATCGTAACCGAGGCCACCTAATTTAGCAATCCATTTTGCATGATTCACGGAAGCATCAAAAACATCACCATGAAAAATCCATGCTTTTTTATCATCCATTTCTAATATTAATTTATCCACTAGTGCGATGTTGCCCATATTCAGGTCACTGAATTTCCGAAGCATTTCATCGTGGTTTCCGGTAATGTAATAGACTTTAGTGCCTTTGGAAGCAAAGCTCATTATTTTTTGAATGATTTTCAAATGTGTTTGAGGAAAATAGGACTTTCTAAATTGCCAAATGTCTATGATATCACCGTTCAACACTAAAATTTTTGGTTTTATTGATGATAGGTACTTATTAAGTTCTATGGCATGACTGCCAAAGGTTCCAAGATGTACATCAGAAATTACAACGATCTCAACTTTTCTTTTTTTCAATTGATTCTAATTTGAAGTTTCACAAATTTAGGCATTGGGTTACGAATTCCGTTTTATCAGATTGTTATGAATTAGTAGTAACCATTAACTAAACGTAAACTTTTTAAGTTGGGGATTTTATTATGCAATCCTAATTTTAAATTTTTTACTTTAAGTCATAAAACATATATTTGTTCAAAACTTATTATAATGGCAGGAAATAGCTACGGTACTCTATTTAGAATAACAACTTTTGGAGAATCTCACGGAGAAGCATTAGGTGGGATAATTGACGGATGCCCGTCTGGAATAACGCTAGATTTAGAGGCAATTCAGCTAGAAATGTCAAGAAGAAAACCAGGTCAATCTGCTATCGTTACACAACGAAAAGAACCGGATGATGTTCAGTTTTTATCAGGTATTTTTGAAGGAAAAACAACGGGCACGCCAATAGGATTTATTATACCCAATACAAATCAGAAATCAGACGATTACTCTCATATAAAGGATAATTATAGACCTAGTCATGCCGATTATGTTTATGAAAAGAAATATGGTTTTAGAGACTATCGCGGAGGCGGAAGAAGTTCAGCACGTGAAACTGCCAGCAGAGTAGTGGCAGGTGCAATTGCTAAGCAAATGTTGCCAGATATTAAAATTAATGCCTATGTATCTTCAGTAGGGTCAATTTTTCTGGAAAAACCCTATCAAGATTTAGATTTTTCAAAAACTGAAAATAATCCTGTTCGTTGTCCTGATGAAGAATCTGCAGTGATAATGGAAGAGTACATACGCGAAATTCGCAAGCAAGGAGATACCGTAGGGGGAACTATTACCTGTGTGATTCAGAATGTTCCAGTTGGTTTAGGGGAACCTGTTTTTGACAAACTGCATGCAGAACTGGGTAAAGCAATGCTTTCTATCAATGCTGTGAAAGGATTTGAATATGGAAGTGGATTTTGTGGTGCCAAAATGAAAGGTAGTGAGCACAATGATTTATACAATCCTGACGGGACGACAAAAACGAATCTTTCTGGTGGAATTCAAGGTGGCATTAGCAATGGTATGGATATTTATTTCCGAGTGGCTTTTAAACCAGTAGCTACCATTATGAAAAAACAGGAGTCGTTAGATAATCAAGGAAATATTACAGAGATGACAGGAAAAGGACGCCATGACCCTTGTGTTGTACCTAGAGCAGTCCCTATTGTGGAAGCGATGGCGGCAATTGTATTAGCTGATTTTTATTTGATTAACAAAATATATTAAAAACTAATTAAATGGTAACTCCAGTTTAAGGAGGTACTTTTAATGATAAACCAACCCATAAAACCAATAATAAACCAAATGAGTTCTACAAATACACAAGATAAGTCAATAACATCAAACTTGACGACACAAATACTGATTGCGATGGTTTTAGGAGCCATTTTAGGAATTGTTATTCACAATACCATTTCGGTAGAAGCTGCCTTATCTTTCAGTAATAAAATAAAAATTCTTGCTACCGTTTTTATAAGATTGGTGCAAATGATTATCGCACCATTAGTTTTTACGACGTTAGTTGTGGGTATTGCAAAATTGGGAAATGTAAGTGCAGTGGGTAGAATTGGGGGAAAAGCTTTAGGTTGGTTTTTTACAGCTTCTTTTATTTCACTATTATTAGGAATGTTTTTTGTGAATCTTCTTAAACCGGGAGTTGGACTTAATTTATCTAATGTTGATTTGACGTCAGCTTCAGAAGTGGCTGCTAAAACTCAGAGTATTTCCTTCGAAAATTTTATTGAGCATATTGTTCCAAAGAGTATTTTTGAAGCACTGGCTACGAATGAAATTTTACAAATTGTTGTGTTTTCAATTTTCTTTGGTTTAGCTGCTGCATCAATTGGTGACTATGTTAAACCTGTAGTTACTGCACTGGATAAAATGTCGCATATCATTTTAAAAATGGTAAATTATGTGATGAATTTCGCGCCAATTGGAGTTTTTGGAGCTATTGCGGGAGTTTTTGCAGTTAGGGATTTTCAAGAATTGGCTATTACATATTTTAAATTTTTCGGTTCCTTTTTAATTGGTATTTCGTCGCTTTGGATCGTATTAATCCTTGTTGGTTATATTTTCCTTAAGAGTAGGATGACAGTATTGTTAAAAAGAATCGTTAGTCCATTAATTATTGCTTTTGGAACGACAAGTAGTGAAGCGGTTTTTCCAAAATTAACGGAAGAACTAGAGCGTTTTGGAGTGAAAGATAAAATTGTTTCCTTCATGTTGCCATTAGGGTATTCTTTTAACCTTGACGGTAGTATGATGTACATGACTTTCGCTAGTATTTTTATAGCGCAAGCCTATGGAATTGATTTGGATTTAGGAACGCAAATGACAATGCTACTCGTTTTAATGCTTACAAGTAAAGGAATAGCAGGAGTGCCAAGGGCTAGTTTAGTAGTTGTGGCAGCCACTTGTGGTATGTTTGATATTCCAATTGAGGGCATCGCTTTGATATTACCAATAGATCACTTTTGTGATATGTTTAGAAGTGCTACTAATGTTTTAGGAAATGCATTAGCCACTTCGGTGGTAGGACAATGGGAAGAAAATAACGAAATAGAAATAGATTCCTTAGAATAAATGATACTAAAAAACTCCTCAGATTTGAGGAGTTTTTAATTTAGGGATATTTGGCTTTATAGCTAAAATTAAAATTTAAATTATGAAGAAACTTGCGATGCATTGGAAAATCTTAATAGGAATGATATTAGGATTACTGTTTGGATTATTAATGAAGAATCTTGAACAAAAAGGGATTGTCGTCGATTGGATTAAACCCTTTGGGACTATTTTTATAAATCTTCTTAAAATGATTGCCGTTCCATTAATAGTGGTTTCGTTAATAGTAGGGTTAGCAGATTTAAAAGATATTTCTAAGCTTTCAAAACTTGGTGGAAGAACGGTATTATTTTATTTATGTTCTACCGTAATAGCCGTTACTATTGGTTTAGGTTTGGCTAATCTAATAAAACCAGGGAGGTATATTAATCAAGAGTCGAGAGAAAGTTTGATCCAAAATTTTTCTGTGGATGCCTCTCAAAAGATAGAAATGGCGGCGAGTACTAAAAAGAATGGCCCCCTTCAACCATTGATTGATATTGTTCCAGATAATTTTTTCAAGGCTTTAAGCGATAATGGTAGTATGTTACAGGTTATCCTTTTCGTAATCCTTCTTGGTATCGGACTTATCTTAGTTGAGGAAAAGAAAGCGAAACCTGTTGTCGAATTTTTTAAAGGGTTAAATGAAGTTATTATGAAAATCATCGATATCATAATGCTTTTTTCTCCTTATGGTGTTTTTGCTTTAATGGCCTCTTTGATGGTAGAAATCCCTGACTTTAGTACGCTAAGAGCATTAGGTATTTATGGATTGACGGTTGTCTTAGGGTTGTTTATTATGACTTTTCTATTTTACCCTGCGTTGTTACTGATTTTTGCAAAAGTAAATCCAATAAAATTTTTCAAAGCAATTGCACCTGCACAATTGTTGGCTTTTTCGACAAGTTCAAGCGCAGCTACGTTGCCAGTAACGATGGAATGCGTAACGGAACATGTAGGAGTTGATGAAGAAGTGTCCAGTTTTGTATTGCCGCTAGGCGCTACGGTAAATATGGATGGTACAAGTCTATATCAGGCGGTAGCAGCTATTTTTATTGCTCAGGCAATGCTCCCAAATCCTTTAGACTTAAATACACAATTAATGATCGTGGTTACGGCAACGCTTGCTTCGATAGGATCTGCAGCAGTTCCTAGCGCCGGAATGGTCATGCTTGTTATCGTTTTAGGTCAAGCTGGAATTCCTGAAGCGGGATTGGCACTTATCTTTGCCATTGATAGACCTTTAGATATGTGCAGAACCGTGGTCAACGTGACTAGTGATTCTACTGTTGCTACCATCGTAGCAAAATCCGTAGGGAAATTGCACCACCCTAAGGATTTTTAGTTAACTACAAGTATAAATATTTTATATATTAGAAATAAGCCGTTCACACTATTTATTTAAGGTAAAATATCTTGAATAGATTGATTTGGAACGGCTTTTTATATTGTTTTAGAATTCGTTTTTAAGTTGTCATGTATAGTTTTAAATTTAGTTTATAAATTTCCGTGTAGGATATTTCTTTTTATTGTTTTTCTTTAATTTGTTAATATCTATTTAATTTAAATATTGATAGTCAATTATATAAATGTATATTTGATAATAAAAAGCAAGTTATGCCGCACATACGAATACTTTTATTCCTTTTTTTTTCGTTAAAAATGTTCAGCAATGTTCCTATTGCAAACGCGGATACTCCTTCTAGAAAAGCAATTTTAAAATTAACCGTTGTTGCTACTACTAAATTAGCTGAGTCTAAATTTGAACAATCATTAGCCACCGCAAGATTAGCATTGCGGTATGCTATCGACAGGAATGACGACGAATTGATTGCTAAATCATACAATACGATTGCGGCAAATTTTGAAGAATTGTCTGAAATTGATAAAGCTGTCTTTTATTATAAAAAAGGACTGTCGTATGCAGATAAAACTAATAATGATACTATCAAGAATTCGCTCAATAATAACATAGGGAATGTTTATTGTTTTGAATTAAACAACCTTAGCGAAGGGATAAACTATTACCAAAAAGCACTTGAGTATAGTTCTAAAATTAACGATTCCAAGGGAGCCTATATCACAAAAATGAATATTGCATGGGCTTATTTTTATAAAGGAAGTTTTAACAAAGGGAAACCCTATTTAGATTTTATAAATACCCATCAAAGTGAATTAGATGATAAGGAGACTATTGTGGCTGTAAATATGCTAAATGGGATGTTTTTTACCAATAAATTAGAATTTGATAAAGCCGATTCGTTTTTTAAAAAAGCAATTATATTAGGAAAAGAAGGTAATGAGCAATCTGATTTGTTGTATGTGTATGAAGAGTATGCCAATCTATTGATGAAGAAAGGAGATTATAAAATGGCTTATGAAAATTTAGTCCTTTATAATTCAATAAAAAAAGTACTTGAAGATTCTAACAAGCTTAAGAAAGCAAATGTTGTTGGTCTTAATCTAGAGTTAGATGAATATAAAAGAAAAGTTGATACAATAGAAAACGAAATAAATTTACAAGATATAAGTTTGCAAAAGTCAAGGATTATTGTAATATTATTTATTATAGCCTTTAGTGTGGTGCTACTATTACTTTATAATTTTTATAGGAATAATAGGTTTAAGAAGAAAAAAAATGCGGAGCTCATCATCGCGAATGAAAAATTATTTATTGCAAAAGAGAGAGCAGAAGAAGCGTCTCATTTGAAATCACAGTTTGTATCAACTATCAGTCATGAACTACGTACGCCTTTATATGGTGTTGTAGGTATAACAAATTTGTTATTGGATGAGCATAAAGAACTGGCCGATAGTCCTCATTTAGCCTCCCTTAAATTTTCGGCACGTTACTTACTGTGTCTGGTTAATGATGTTCTTCAAATCAATAAGATCGAAGAAAATAGAATTGTGCTCGAAAGCTTAACGTTCAATCTAGCTGATGAAATTAATCTGATTAAGAATTCATTATCATTCATTGCTAAAAGCCATAAGAACCATATTAATGTTAGTATCGACCCTGCAATTCCTGAATATTTAATAGGTGATAAACTAAGGTTTTCTCAAATTATAATAAACATGGTAAGTAATGCACTGAAGTTCACAAATAATGGGGAAGTAAATATTAAAGCTGATTTAGTTAGAATCGAAAATAAAGCTCATTTTATTGAATTTAATATTGAGGACAATGGGGTTGGAATTGCAGAGGAAGATCAAGAAAAGATATTTGAAAAATTTGTACAGATTGGAAGAAAAGAAATTGATTATCAAGGTACCGGCTTAGGTTTATCTATTGTAAAACGACTATTAGAATTGTTTGATAGTACTATCTCTCTTAAAAGTAAAACAGGAGAAGGGACTACTTTTACTTTTACCATTGCATTTGATCATGATCCTATTAAAACTATGGAGCTTATAAATAAGATTCAAGTTGATTTAAGCTCGAGTGAAATATTTAAAGTACTTGTGGTAGATGATAACAAAATTAATCAGCTAATCACGAAAAAGATTATTGAAAAAAATAATTGCAAAAGCAGAGTAGTTGATTCAGGTATGGCCGCTCTTGCGATACTTGAAACCGAAAAATTTGATATTATATTGATGGATATAAATATGCCGTTGATGAATGGTTTTGAAACTACCAAAAGAATACGTCAAAAAGGGATAGTAACTCCTGTAATAGCAGTAACTGCCTTTGACAAAGAAGAAATTTCAGAAGAGGCACTTTCAGCTGGAATTAACGACATTATCATTAAACCTTTTGAGCCAGTACTTTTATTTAAAACGATAAATCAGCTTTTGTATGGAGAAAACAAGACCGAGCTGGTTTAGAAGCTTTATATTCGATTAAAAAAAGAGAATCGCAAAATCATACTAAACTATTTCTAGTTTAAATGATTTCGCGATTTCTTTATATAAGAATTTAAAAAAAACTCCTGTTTATTTAATGGCAATAGTCTTTGCTGTTTTTTTCTTGCCTCCTTCTTTTTTGGCTATATCAACATGCAGTATGCCATCTTTGTAATTGGCATTAATGTGGTTTTCATCAGTATAATCCGGAAGATTAAAAGATCTAGAAAAGGATTGATAGCTAAACTCTTTTCGATAGTAATTCTCTTTTTTACTTGTCTCTTCTTTCTCTTCTTCTTTTTCTGAAGAAATAGTTAGCATGTTGTTATCTATTTCGATTTTAAAATCTTCTTTTTTTAGACCTGGAGCTGCTAATTCGATTTCAATTTTTTTATCTGTTTCTTTTAGATTAACAGATGGTAAATTGGTCCCTAATGTTGCAAAATTTGGGCCAGTCATTTCCATAAGATCTCTGGATAAAAAATCATCAAAAAATGTATTCGTTGTTGGTAAAAAACCAGTGCTTACTAACGGAGTAAATCCGTTTCTTTTTACTAATGCTTCCATAATTGGTTAGTTTTAAATGATTATTAATTACTATTAAAATTATAAAATAAAAGAGTGTACTTAAATTTTGACAACAACAATAACATTTAATTAACTAATAAACAAGTAGTTACGTAATAAAAAAATACCTTTCTCCATGTTGGAAAAAGGTATTTGTTATAGTTGATTGGTAATAATAAATTTATTTAATACCAGCGTTTTTTATTTTGTTTTGAAGCATCTGACTTTCTTGATTTATGAGCAGCACCACTTCTGTTTGAGTTTTTTGGTTTTGTAGATCCTCCAGGAGCTGTTTCAGGATTTCCAGAGTGCCATGGGTACGGGTGATCACTTACGATTTTTACATCTACTTTAATTAATTTTTGGATGTCTTTCCAATAGCCATGCTCATCTTTACTACAAAATGAAATAGCAATACCACCATTTCCAGCGCGTCCTGTTCTTCCTATTCGGTGAACGTATGTTTCAGGAATATTTGGCAAATCAAAGTTAATAACATAAGGCAATTGATCAATATCAATTCCACGAGCCGCAATATCAGTTGCTACTAGAACGCCTACTTCTTTGTTTTTAAAAGCTTCTAACACACGTTGTCTCGCATTTTGAGATTTGTCTCCATGTATTGCTTCAGCTGCAATTCCGTTTTTACGTAATGCTTTTACCACATTATCTGCACCATGCTTCGTTCTTGAGAAAACTAAAACGTCAGACAAATCTTGATTCTTAATTAAATGATATAATAAGTTTCTTTTTTCTGTCTTTTCAACAAAATAGACGTTTTGTTCCACATTTTCAGCAGTAGATGAAACTGGGGAAACGGTTACCGTCTCTGGGTTTGTTAAAAAGATTTCAGCCAGTTCTCGAATTGCAATTGGCATTGTTGCAGAGAAAAATAGTGTTTGTCTATTTTTAGGAGTCAGTTTAACTATTTTTTTTACATCGTTTACAAATCCCATATCGAGCATTTGATCTGCTTCATCAAGTACCAACGCATGTAAATGATCAAGGTCAATGAAGCCTTGTTTGTGTAAATCAAGTAATCTTCCCGGAGTTGCTATTAAAATATCAACACCATTTTTTAAGGCGTCAACCTGCGGGTTTTGTGAAACACCACCAAAAATAGTCAGTTGTGTTAAGTTCGTATATTTAGCATAGGTGTCAAAACTTTGACCAATTTGTACTGCTAGTTCTCGTGTAGGAGTTACTACTAATGCACGAATTTGCTTGGCCTTCTTTGATGAGCCTACAATGCGATGTAATTGGTGTATAATTGGTATGGCAAATGCTCCTGTTTTTCCGGTTCCGGTTTGTGCACAACCTATTAAATCCTTTCCTGCTAATACTAGCGGAATTGACTGTTCTTGAATGGGAGTGGGGTTAGTATAGCCTTGTTCATATACGGCTCTTTGTATACTTTTGGAAAGTGATAAATCTTCGAATAACATATTTTTGAAATTAAATATCCTGTATTAAGTACGAGGATAGTGTGGCAAAGATAGTATTATTATTTTTGATGCTTATTTATTACTACTGTTCAAGGAGTTTCATTCTTGTATTGGATGAGTTTAAGTGGCTATTTAGACTATACTATTATTCGCTTTTATAAAATCAGTTACAAAGTAGCCTATTAGTTTACCTATCAAATGATTGTTTTTTTCTTCACCTAAGTCTGGCGCACCTTCACATATGTGTATGTAAGAGGCATTTTTATTTTTTCCGAAAAAGGAAATAAACTGTCTGAGTTCTTCCACTGAAAAACCACTCAAAGTCATTGCACTGCTCGCAATATTTGGAATGGCATCTAAATCAATTTCAATTCCGTAATAATCAGTTTTTATAAATTCAAGAGCACTAATCATTTCTTGATTAAATTCTTTTTCTTTTCGAATTGCCAGGCTGTCATAGGTATTGTAACGTACGCGATCCTCTGTTTTTTTGATTAGATCTAAAACACTTTTGGAGGTGTAGTTTTCATGTAATCCAAAAATAAAATATTTTTTAAGAAAACCTTCTTCGTATGCATATGAAAAACCATTACCGCTATGACGTCCTTCTAGGATTCTAAAATCAGAATGAGCATCAAAATTAACTGCATTTACTGGCTTTCCTTTTGCAAGAGCGGTCCCTTTTATATTACCGTAGGAATTATTGTGTCCTCCACCAATTATTATTGGGGTTTTGCCAGATTTGATAATATTGAAGACAATATGAGAAACATCTTTGTCTATTTTTTCAACTAATTGACTTAATTTGGAACGATCGTCAATATCATGGAAATCTAGATTTTCGACTTCTTTCATTTCGGCGGAAACATTCACTTGCCCCAAGACAATTATCTGGCTCCCTTTACAAAAACGATTGTGCTGAATGTTAGCAATACTTCTAATAGCGCTATCCCATGCCGAAGCCGTCCCTGGTCTTCCGAAATTTGCTCTTACACCTATATCTTCAGGGATTCCGAATAGCACATACTTAGCCTCACACGTTTTTAAAAAAGTAAGCGTATCTACTCCTTTTGGTACGGTGATCATTTTTTCGCCAAATTTTATTTCACCACTTCTATGGTTGGTGATTTTAGCAAGGTCATTCATTGTAAAAGGCAGAAGCTTTTCCATAAAAAGAAAAATATTTTTTCCAAAAATAATATAATTGTGTTAACATACGTTATAACTTGAATATATATTGTTAAATTTGAAAAAAAATATTTTAAAAATGGAAAATCAAAAAAGTAGTTCAAGTCTGAAAGCAGTTATTGCTGTATTAGCGGTTTTATTAGTAGGTAGCTTAGTTTATATCTTTAAAGTTACTTCTGATGTAAAAACAGTAGAAACGGAATTGAAAAGTACAATGACTGAAAAAGAAACAGTTATGAAAGATTTACAAGAATTAAAAGCTACTTATGACACAGCAATTTCTGAAAACACCTCAATGTCTGATGAGTTAATTCTAGAAAGAGATAAAGTCGTGGGTTTAATGGCTGATTTGAATAAATCTAAAGGGGATGTAGCTTCTATGGCTAAATATAAAAGCCAATTTAATGCGCTACAAAACAACATGAAGGCTTTAATGACTGAAAATGAAGGTTTGAAAACGGAAAATAAAATGGTGACTTCACAACGTGATAGTACTGTAGTTGTTTTAGGAGAGTCTAAAAAATACAATGAGGTTTTAGTTGGACAAAATGAAGAATTAGCGAAAGTGGTAGAAAAAGGTTCGAAATTAACTGTTTTGAACATAAAAGCTCTAGCGTATAAAATGAGAAGTTCTGGTAAACAAATCGAAACGGATAAAGCCAGTAGAGCAGATGCGCTAAAAATTAGCTTTACTATTGCAGAAAACCAAATTGCAAATTCAGGTGATAAAACCTATTATGTACAGGTAATCGATAGTAAAAATAATGTTTTAGGAGAAAAGAAGACTGTGAGTTTTGGTGATAAAGATTTAACATACAGTTTTGCAACTAATGTAAAATACGAAAACAAAACAGTTCAAGTATCAGAAGTTTTGCCTGGAAAAGATTTTGCTCAAGGAACTTACTTTGTAAATGTTTTTGACAAAGGAGAGATGGTATCAAAAACTAGTTTTACTTTGAAGTAGTATATAGTTTGTATAAAAATGAAGAGGAGCTTAATGGCTCCTCTTTTTTTATGTAATAATTTTTCCTTCAAGAAATATGCGGTCTATTAAATTGCTGCCAAAAGCATAGGGCAATTGATAATAAGACGGGATAGGCTTCGTAATAATAAAATTAGCTTTTTTACCGATTGTTATACTTCCATGAGTATCCGAAATTCCCATTGCATACGCTCCATTGATAGTGGCGGCATTAATTGCTTCCTCGGGAGTCATTTTCATTTTTATACAGGCGGTAGCTACAACAAAGTTCATGTTTCCGGATGGAGTAGAACCAGGATTGTAATCTGTAGCTAGTGCTAGCGGAAGTCCAGCTGCAATCATTGCGCGTGCGGGTGTGTACGGGATACTCAAAAAATAAGAACACGAAGGTAAGGCTACAGGCATGGTATTTGTATTTTTTAAAGCTTCAATATCTTCCGGCGTCATTACTTCAAGATGATCCACAGACAACGCATTGTGTTTTATCCCTGCTTGAATCCCACCAATTGAATTGAACTGGTTTACATGAATTTTTGGCTTTAAGCCAAAGTGTATTCCGGCATTCATAATTTCTTCTGTTTCTTCAACAGTAAAATAGCCTGTCTCGCAAAACACATCTATGAACTGCGCCAGACTATTTTTAGAAATTTCAGGAAGCATATGATTGATTATCATATCAATATATCCTTTTCGATCTTCTTTATAGGCTAATGGTATAGCGTGAGCACCCAGAAACGTAGCTTTTATGGATATGGGATAGTTTTGCGCCAGTTGTTTTATTACCCGAAGCATTTT
This sequence comes from Flavobacterium frigoris, assembly GCF_900111075.1. Taxonomy (GTDB): domain Bacteria; phylum Bacteroidota; class Bacteroidia; order Flavobacteriales; family Flavobacteriaceae; genus Flavobacterium; species Flavobacterium frigoris. The sequence goes on along the minus strand of NZ_FOFZ01000003.1, from coordinate 195,790 downwards.
TAACTCTCCGTCTATGGTTAAACCGTAACCTGATTTGATTTCGACTGCTCCAGTTCCTAATCGCATGACTTCTTCTAAACGTACCTTGGATTGATTGTATATTTCTTCTTCGGTTGCGTCGTTGAGATTTTTAGCTGAATTTAAGATTCCGCCACCACGGTTGGCTATTTCTTCGTAGCTCATTCCATTGATGCGATCTACAAATTCCTGTTCGCGATTACCAGCATAAACTATGTGAGTATGACTATCGCACCAGGAAGGCAATATTATTTTACCAGTCGCATCGATAGTTTGATCAGCTTTAGTTTTTGGTAAAATGTCCATTGAACCAAAATCAGCAATCAGATTATCTTTAATTATCAAATAAGCATTTTTGATGGTAGGAAGAATACCCATAGCAGCACCAGATATTTTTGCAACTCCTATTTCTCTAATTTGAAGTAGTTCCTTTATATTTATAATTAATGTGGTCATCGTTCTTTTTTAGTTATTCTGAAACCGTTATTTCAAATAATGTATCCCAATATTTTCCTGTTACAAAAATAGTTTTGGTTTTGGGGTTGTATGCTATTCCATTCAAAACATCGGCATTGGTATTTTTAACTAATTTTTTTAAACCAGACATGTCTAAAATCCCTTCAACTGAGCCAGTAGTAGGATTCACAACAGCAATGGCATCTTTTTGCCACACATTAGTATAGATTTTACCATTAATCCATTCCAATTCATTAATTGCTTTAATTTTTGAACTTCCAGAATAAACATTGACATAATCAATCATTTTTTGAGTTTCAGGATCCATTTTCCAAATTTTTTCTGTTTTATCAGTTTGGTAAATGTATTTCCCGTCGTTTGTCATTCCCCAACCTTCGATATCCTTTTCGTAAGCAAAGGTTTTCTCTAATTTTAAGGTGTTTGCGTTATAGATAAATCCTGTTTTTTCTTGCCAAGTTAATTGGTATAATTTACCATTGATAAAAGTAATTCCTTCTCCAAAATATTTTTTATCTAAATCATGTTGATAATACACTTTACCGGTTTTGTAATCATATTTTCTAAAATAAGATGATTCTTTTTGACCTGTACTTTCATATAATGTGTCTCTATAAAACTCTAAACCTTCAGTGAAAGAAAGCGTATCGTGAGGATATTTATTAACTATTTTATATTTTAAAAGTTTAGGTTGTATGTTTGAAACTAATTCTACTCTTGCGGTAGCCTCAGCATTTTGACCTTCATAGTATACCAATGCCTTTAAATTTTGATAGCCTAGTTTTTGGTCTTTAAATTCAAACTTAAAGGTATCAAGTCCTTTTTTTGAAGCTATTTTTTTATCGTTTACATAGTAGATAACGCTGTCTACTTTTTTAGTATTTAGGTTAGAAACACCTAGATTTATAGCCTCTTGTGGCTGATATTGTTCCTTAAAAGTAGAAATATCAAAAGTAAAAACAGTATTCTCTCCTTTTTTTTGATCGTTGCAACTAACTAAAGCGATTCCTAATAAAATGAAAGATAGGAAGTTATATTTTTTCATGGCTAAAATTTTTAATAGACCAATATACAATGTTATTTTTACAGCACAAAGCACTTGTAAAAATATAAAAAGATTGTATATTTGCACCGGCAAGTCCTACACGACCAGCTCCTGCAGACTCCCCCAGGATGGGAACATAGCAAGGGTACGTGGTTGAGCGGTGCGATGTAGGTCGCTTGCCATTTTTTTTAATCTGAATTTAATTCAGATTCTTTTTACAGAAATTAAACAAAAGTAGTCTTCCTTATGGAGGATTTTTTTATTTTTGGCCCAACCAATAAAAGCAACCATGAGTAAAGTAGTTTTGATTACGGGAGGTTCCTCCGGAATAGGGAAATCAATTGGTGAGTTTTTGCATCAAAAAGGATTTGTTGTATATGGAACGAGCAGGAACCCAGAACGGGTGCTCAATACTATTTTTCCATTAGTGGCATTAGATGTTCGTAACTCAGAATCGATTCAAACCGCTGTTGCAAAAATCATTGCTGCCTCCGGTAGATTAGATATTGTAATTAATAACGCAGGTATTGGAATTACAGGGCCATTAGAAGAAATCCCTACAGAAGAAATAAAAAATAATTTTGAAACTAACTTCTTCGGGCCTATTGAAGTAATGAAGGCAGTGTTGCCACAAATGCGTGCGCAAAAATCAGGTTTAATCATTAATGTTACTTCGATTGCCGGATATATGGGATTGCCTTATCGCTCTATTTACTCTGCTTCTAAGGGTGCTTTAGAATTAATAACTGAAGCATTGCGCATGGAAGTAAAGTCCTTCGGGATTCATATTGCTAATGTTGCTCCGGGTGATTTTGCTACTAATATTGCTTCAGGACGATATCATGCGCCGGTTATCAAGGGTTCTGCTTATGAGGGCTCTTATGGAGAATCGTTGCGAACGATGGATGAACATGTCGATGGCGGTAGTAATCCTAATGAAATGGCAGAAGCAGTTTATAAAATTATCCAGACTAAAGAGCCGAATGTTCATTATAAAGTAGGGGCTTTTATGCAGAAATTTTCGATTGTTTTAAAGAGAATTCTTCCTGATAAAGTATATGAAAAGATGCTGATGAACCATTATAAGTTGTAATTTTGTATCAAATTTGCGTGAGGGATTATAGCGAAAATCCTTTTATTTTTTTTCTTTAAAAAAATAAAAGATTGTAGCGGAAAGCCCGGCCCGAAGTTTTTACGAAGGGGCACGCCCAAAAGACAAACACATAATTAAACAAACAGATATTATGAAATTTTTTATTGACACGGCTAATTTAGCTCAAATTAAGGAAGCGCAAGCGTTAGGAGTTTTGGACGGAGTTACTACAAATCCATCATTGATGGCGAAGGAAGGAATTACTGGAAAAGACAATATTTTGAAGCATTACGTTGACATTTGCAATCTTGTTGAAGGAGATGTAAGTGCTGAAGTGAATGCGCTTGACTATGACGGAATGATTAAAGAAGGGGAAGAATTAGCCGAATTACACGAACAAATCGTAGTAAAATTACCTATGACTAAAGAAGGTGTTATGGCGGCAAAATATTTTTCTGATAGAGATATTAAAACCAATGTAACTTTAGTATTCTCAGCAGGTCAAGCTTTATTGGCTGCCAAAGCTGGTGCTACTTATGTTTCTCCATTCATTGGTCGTTTAGATGATGTTTCTACTGATGGATTGGCTTTGATTGAGGAAATTAGATTGATATTTGATAACTACGGTTATGAGACTCAAATTCTTGCTGCTTCAGTGCGTCATACCATGCATATCGTAAACTGTGCTAAAATAGGTGCAGACGTTATGACAGGGCCACTTTCTGCGATATACGGATTGTTAAAACACCCTTTAACTGATATTGGTTTAGCTCAATTTGTTGCTGATTTCGAAAAAGGAAATAAGTAAAAGAAGATAGTAGTATTCAGTGATTAGTCACGGTATGTTGCTTAGAAAAAAAAGCCCCATTTGCATCTGCAAATGGGGCTTTTTTATGATTATTAGCAAATTACTTTCTTACAAAAGGAGGTAATAATTTAGAGGAAACTTCTCCAAAACCTATTCTAACTTGGCTGTTTTCGCAATACCCTTTCATAATTACAGTATCGTTATCATTTATGAATTTACGTTCTGTACCATCATTCAATTTTATTGGGTTTTTTCCTCCCCAAGTCAACTCAAGCATCGAACCATAGCTCGTTGGTGTTGGTCCAGAAATTGTTCCTGATCCCATCATATCTCCAGAATTTACACGACAACCATTTGAGGTATGATGTGTTAATTGTTGACTCATGGTCCAGTACATATGTTTAAAATTGGAATTGCTTATAATGGTAGGTTCTACATTTTCTGGTTGTATTGCCACTTCTAAATGAATATCAAAGGAATGTTTTCCTTTTTGTTGCAAATACGGTAGCGGACTCGGATCTTGTTTTGGACTAAGAACTCTAAAAGGCTCTAAGGCATCCATAGTTACAATCCAAGGTGAAATTGATGATGCAAAGTTTTTAGCTAAGAACGGTCCAAGTGGTACATATTCCCATTTTTGGATGTCTCTAGCGCTCCAATCATTCAATAAAACCATTCCGAAAATATAATCTTCGGCCTCGTTAATTGGAATCATTTCCCCCATTACGTTAGCGTCTGTTGTAATAAATGCAGTTTCTAGTTCAAAATCGATTAAACGAGAAGGCCCAAAAACAGGAGTAGTTTCACCAGCTGGTAAAGTTTGGCCAATAGGTCTGTGAACCGGAATTCCTGAAGGGATGATAGTAGAACTTCTTCCATGATATCCTACTGGTATGTGAAGCCAGTTAGGCAATAAAGCATTTTCTGGATCACGAAACATTTTTCCTACATTAGTGGCGTGTTCTTTGCTGGAATAAAAGTCAGTATAGTCTCCGATAAGAACGGGTAATTGCATTTCTACTTCGTCCATTTTGAATATTACGATATCCTTATGTTTATCGCTATCTCTTAATTTAGGATTGTTTTCATCAAATATATCGGCAATGCGATTTCGTACTAATCGCCATGTTTTTTTACCATCTGAGATAAAATCATTTAAGGTGTCTTGCATGAACATATCGTCAGTCAATTCTATACCTTCAAAGTAATTTAACTGTTGTAAAGCACCTAAATCTATAGCAGAATCACCTATTCGTGTACCCACAGTCACTACATTTTCTTTCGTAAGAAATACTCCGAACGGAATGTTTTGAATGGGGAAATCACTGTTTTCTGGTACTTCTAACCATGATTTTCTTTTGGTATCGTTAGCTGTTATTGACATATAATGTTAATTGTTTTGTTGAAAATTATACTTCAAATATATTATAATCTAACAGTTTCACAAACGTTTTTTTGTATTTTTGCTACAAATTAACTAAAAACAAAGAAATGCAACGCGACAAACAAATTTTTGACCTTATTCTAGAAGAACAAGAAAGACAAATACACGGATTAGAATTAATTGCTTCAGAGAATTTTGTAAGTGATGAAGTGATGGAAGCAGCAGGTTCTGTTCTAACAAATAAATATGCCGAGGGATATCCAGGAAAAAGATACTACGGAGGTTGCGAAGTAGTGGATGTTGTGGAGCAAATTGCCATTGATAGAGCTAAAGAATTGTTTGGTGCTGAATATGCTAATGTGCAGCCACATTCTGGTTCACAGGCTAATACAGCAGTTTTCTTTGCTTGCCTTAAACCTGGTGACAAGATTCTTGGTTTTGATTTGTCTCATGGTGGACATTTAACACACGGTTCACCAGTAAACTTTTCGGGACGTTTATATAGCCCAGTTTTCTATGGTGTTGATGCAGAAACAGGACGTTTAGATTATGACAAAATTCAAGAAATAGCAACAAAAGAACAACCGAAATTGATTATCGCTGGAGCTTCGGCTTATTCTCGTGATATGGATTTTGAGCGTTTTAGAGTAATTGCAGACAGTGTAGGCGCTATTTTATTTGCTGATATTTCGCATCCTGCAGGATTGATTGCTAAAGGTTTGCTTAATGACCCAATTCCTCATTGCCATATCGTTTCGACTACAACACACAAAACATTACGCGGACCGCGCGGAGGTTTGATTATGATGGGTAAAGATTTTCCTAATCCATTTGGTTTAACAACTCCAAAAGGAGATATCAGAATGATGTCATCCCTATTGGATTTAGCTGTTTTTCCTGGAAATCAAGGTGGGCCTTTAATGCATATCATTGCTGCAAAAGCAGTGGCTTTTGGTGAAGCTTTGAAAGATGAATTCTTTACTTATGCTTTACAATTGCAAAAAAATGCTAACGCAATGGCAGACGCTTTTGTGAAAAGAGGATATAATATCATTTCGGGAGGTACAGACAACCACATGATGTTGATTGATTTGAGAAATAAAGGAATTTCGGGAAAAGAAGCTGAAAATGCTCTAGTAAAAGCAGAAATTACCGTTAATAAAAATATGGTCCCATTTGATGACAAGTCACCATTTGTAACTTCTGGTATTCGTGTTGGAACTCCAGCTATTACCACACGTGGATTAGTTGAAGAAGATATGGAAACTATCGTTGAATTGATTGACAGAGTGTTGATGAATCATACAAACGAAGATATCATTGAAGAAGTGGCTAATGAAGTGAATGAAATGATGAGCGAAAGAGCTATTTTCGTTTTCTAAAAAACTTTTGTTTAAAGTTACAGGTTTAAAGTTTAAAGGTTTGTGTTTACGGAAATGTATCGCATGTTTTAGACTTTAAACTTTTTTTTTGAATTCAAACTTTAAACTTTTATAAACTTTAAACAAAAAAAAATGGGTGTATTACGATTGCAATTACCAACGGATCCAAGATGGGTCAATATTGTTGAGAAAAATATCGAAGAAATTTTGACTGATCATGCTTGGTGTGAACAAAAAGCAGCAACCAACGCGATTACTATAATCACCAATAATTCAGAGCATCAAGATTTGGTTAAGGATCTTTTGGCTTTGGCCAAAGAAGAAATTGATCATTTTGAGCAAGTTCATAACATTATCATTAAGCGTGGGTTGAAATTAGGACGTGAACGCAAAGACGACTATGTAAACGAGTTGTATTTGTACATGAAAAAGAATGGCAATGGAAGTAGAGTTTCTAGTTTAGTAGAACGATTGCTTTTTTCGGCTATGATTGAAGCCAGGAGTTGTGAACGTTTTAAAGTGCTGTCAGAAAATATTCAGGATGAAGAATTAGCTGTATTTTACAGGGATTTAATGGAAAGTGAAGCGGGTCATTATACCACATTTATTACCTACGCTCGAAAATATGGAACAGGAATTGATGTAGAAAAACGTTGGAGAGAATGGATCGATTTTGAAGCTTCGATTATCGAAAATTATGGTAAAAACGAAACGATTCACGGATAAATGGGTTAGTTATAGTACTATTTAGGATGTGATATAAAAGAATAGAAATCAGAAAATTATACTATTATTTTGGATTTGAACCCAAGTTTTATGGTAACAGATGCTTTATTTTTTGCTCTGATTGATAAAATTAATATATATTTATAACCGTTAATGTTCAATAATTATAATTTTTTCAAATGAGACTCTATATAAAATATGATGGAATCGTGGCTTGTAGAGTGATTTTACAAGAACAATTAGAAAGATTAAATATCAAACACAAGCTTTTAGAATTAGGAGAAATTGAAATAAGCAATACTGTATCTGATGTCGATTTTGCTGAACTTCAAGCTTCTTTAAATAGATATGCTATTTATATTGTAAATAATGAAAAAAGCCAACTGATACAAAGAATAAAAGATACTATTGTAGAAATGATTTATGAGAATGACAAGTTGCCAGCGGTTACCATTTCTCAGTATTTATCAGATAAACTTAATTTAAGTTATGGATATATAACTAATGTTTTTACGGAGAATACCTATTCTTCTATTGAGAATTTTATTATTATTCAAAAAATTGAAAGAGCAAAGAAATTAATACTAGAAGATCAATTGACTTTAACTGAGGTATCTTATAAATTGAATTATAGTAGCGTGGCTTATTTATCTAGTCAGTTTAAAAAAGTAACTGGATTAACGCCTTCAGCATTTAAAAGAATTGTTGATAAAAGAAGAAATTTATCGAATTAACAGTTTAGGTATCCAAATAATTATACATAAAAATAATACCTTATATATATATGATTTCACATAACGATTCTATGCATATTTTGATAGCAGATGATGATGAAGATGACCGCACTTTTTTTAGTGAGGCAATGATGGAACTTAAAATGAATAACAAGTTAACCCTGTTTAACGACGGCAAAGACCTAATGGATTATTTGGCAAACCCTGATATAATAATGCCACATATACTGTTTTTGGATTTAAATATGCCTTACATGTCAGGATTTGAGTGTCTTAAAGGTATAAGAGCCGATGTTAGATTTAAGGATGTTTCAATTGCCATATATTCAACCTCTTCATCTGAAAAAGATATAGAAGAAACATTTGTTGAAGGAGCTAATATTTATATTAAGAAGCCTAATGATTTCACTAAGTTAAAAAAAGTCATAAAAGAAGTGGTGAACATAAATTGGCAGTTTCATTCTTCAGGATTAAATAAGGAAACTTTTTTCTTTAGCATCTAAAAAAAATTGCTAATGAAGTTGAAAAAATTATATAAAAACACTCAAATATTTAAAATTGCTTTAGGTATAGCAATTGTGGTGGTCGGTTATATAGCTTCGGTTTTTTACACCCAAATGAGAGGTCTTGATTCATCGGTGGATTTAATTACGAATTCAACTGAAACCCAATTAGAACTGGAAAAAATACTATCAACAATTAGTATGTATGAGAGTAATCTAAGGGGCTACATTATTACAAAAGACGAGTCCTATATTAAAAATAGATTTTTGAGAAGAGGAGAAATTGATCAAAATATACTAAAAATAAAAGAATTAGTAGCAAGTAATCCTAATAGAGTAAAAGACATTGAAAGGCTAAATAAGTTAATTGATCATAGGTTTGATTTGTTTAGAGAGACTTTGTTATTATCTAAAAGCAAATATTTTGATAGTGTTATATTTAATAAAAAGCTTCAGGAGAGCAATAGTTTTACGGAGTCTATGAAAACATTTGTCTATAAAACGATAAATGCTGAGGGAGATAAAATAAAAGTTCATAATGTTAATCATCAATTTGAATTAGAAGATTCTATTATAAGTGCTTTTTTATTGGTGATACTTACATTATTAATTTTGCTATTATCCTTTAATAAAACAAATGTTGATGTCGTTGAGTTGAAAAAAGCCAATGACGAAATGAAGTTTTTAAATCTATCGTTTACCAATGCTGAAAAAATAGCTGGATTTGGTCACTGGAAAATTAATATAGAAACAGGACTATATACTTTCTCAGATAATTTTTATCGTCTTTTAGGAGAGGAACCAAATGCTTTTGAGCCCAAATTAGAGAACCTGAATAAATACATTCATCGAGACGATTTAGAAAATGTGATTCAAAGTCATAAGGATTCATTAATTAGCTACGAACCTACATCGCTAACGTTTCGTTTTGTATTGACTAATGGAGAAATAAAATACATTAAGTCAGTAGGAAGCTTTACTCAGAATAGTAAAGGCGAAATGATAAAAACAGGTGTAAATCATGACATTACAGAGCAGTATGTAAAAACACTAAAATTAGAAGAAAGTAATACAGAGCTAAAAAGTATTAATGAAGAATTAGAGTCTTTCAATAATATCGTAAGCCATGATTTGCAAGAGCCACTCCATAAGATTCAAATGTTTATTTCTAGAATAGGAGATAATGATAAGGAAACTATTTCAGAACAAGGAAAAACATATTTATCAAAAATTGGTATTTCGGCTAATAAAATGCAAGCCCTATTAATTGATTTAGTTAATTATTCCAGAACTATAAAGGGCGATAAAGTTTTTGAAGAAGTAAATTTAAATGATATTGTAAATGTGGTAATTGACGATTTATCGTCTAGTATCGACGATAAAAAAGCAGTTATAGAAGTCGGATCTTTACCTACGATAAAAGGAATCTCTTTTCAAATAGATCAACTTTTTGTAAATTTAATAACTAATTCATTGAAATACAGTAAAGATACGATTGCTCCCCAAATTAATATTTACATCGAGGATATTGGTATCGATGAATTTTATAACGACAAATTGATTTTAGATAGCGATTATCATAAAATTGTAATTAGGGATAACGGAATAGGATTTAAGCAAGAATATGCCGATAAAATATTCATGTTGTTTCAACGTTTGGAAACAAGTCCAAAATATTCTGGAACTGGTTTAGGTTTAGCTATTTGTAAAAAAATAGTTGATAATCACCACGGATACATTACGGTTCAATCAGAACCAAATATTGGTACTACATTTTATGTTTTTATGCCTAAAGAGATTTAATCTTTAAAAGTAGTTTTAGGAGAGTAAGAGCAGATCTAAAAACGTTTTTATAAATACTATTTTTTTATGTTTGCATAATTATAAATTTTACAATCCATTTAAATGATAACTATTTCTGAAGCCACTTCTAAAGATGTCAAAACAATTCAAAATATCGCCTATAAAACTTGGCCAGATGTATATGGCGAAATTCTTTCTGCAGCACAATTGGAGTATATGTTAAAAGCCTTTTATTCTGAGGAGGTGCTATTGGATAATATAGTCAATAATGGGCATCACTTTATCTTAGCTTATGAAGGGACTGTTTGTCTTGGTTTTGCGTCCTTTCAGCATGATTATTTAGAGGATAAAATAACTCGTTTGCATAAGATTTATTTACTTCCCGAAGCGCAAGGAAAAGGAGCAGGTAGGTTGTTGATTGATACCGTGATAAAGAATGCAAAAGAGAATCATTCAAAAGTTCTTTCCTTGAATGTAAATCGGTTCAATAAAGCATTAACCTTCTATCAAAAACTAGGTTTTGTAATTGCGGGGAAAGAAGATATAGAATTAGATCACGGTTATTTAATGGAAGATTATAAGTTAGATAAATATTTGTAATAATTTCTTCCTCCGTTTAGTTTTAAAAAAAATCAGATTATTCTATTAAAAAAGCTTTTAATAGAATGAATGTGAGAAAAAAGCGGTAAATTTAAGTGTTTATTTGTTACTTATTTTTATTAAATCGATTGAGATGAAATTTGCAAACTGTACTTTATTAGCTGTGCTATTTTTAGCATTGTCCTGTTCGAAAAACAGTGAAGGAATAAAACCTACTGTTGGTTCTGTAACCGAAAGTGTCTATGCATCAGGAATCATTAAAGCAAATGATCAATATACCGTTTACTCCACCGTAAATGGTATTTTGCAAAAAATAAAAGTTGCTGCGGGGCAACCCATAAGTCAAGGGCAGTTGCTTTTTGAACTTGAAAGTGAAAAAGCGGAATTAAACACTGAAAATGCCAGATTAGCGTATCAGCTTAGTCAAGGAAATAGTCTCTACATCAGGGATAAGATCGCAGAGATGGAGCTAAAAGTACAATCGGCAAAGGATAAGCTCACTCTTGACGAATCCATTTATAATAGAAATAATAAAATAAGGTCTCTTGAGGGGATCTCAGAAGTTGACTTTGAAAGATTCGAATTAGCTTATAAAAGTTCTAAGCTAAATTATGAGTCAACTAAAAAGCAATTGGCACAACTAAGAGTACAATTGAAGAACGACCAAGATCGCAGCAGCATCAATCTTAAATACAGTCAAAATACCCAAAGTGATTTTAGTATAAAAAGTGCTATGGCCGGTCGATTGTACGATGTTTTGGTTGATGAAGGCACCCTGATTACCACGCAGACTCCACTTGCGATTATTGGGAAGGCAAATTCGTTTGTATTGGAACTCGAAGTGGACGAGAACGATATGGTGCGTGTAGTTTTGGGACAGAAAGCATTAGTTACGATGGACAGTTATAAAGGGGAAGTTTTTGAAGCGATTGTTAATAAAATATATCCTATTATGGACGAGCGTTCACGCACATTTAAAATTGAAGCGCATTTCGTTAACGCACCAAAAAAACTATATCCTAATCTAACAGCCGAGGCAAATATAATTATTAAGACAAAAGAAAATACGATTACCATTCCTAGAAGTTATTTAGTAGATAATGAATATGTTATCGTAAATAATGATGAGAAAAGGAAAGTAAGAATAGGTTTGAGTGATTACCAAAAGGTGGAGATTTTAGAAGGATTGAAAAAGGATGAAACCATTTATATACCAAAATAGTGAATTATAAACTGATTTTAAATATTGCTTTTCATTTGCTTAGAGCTAGACTTAAACAAACTATTGTCGCAGCTGTGGGTGTCACTTTTAGTATTGCTATGTTTATTGCTTTAGTCAGTTTTATGAGCGGATTAAATGAAATGCTAGATGGTTTAATGCTAAATAGAACACCGCACATCCTTTTGTATAATGAAGTGAAACCATCGGAGAATCAGCCTTTATCTTTATCTGGAGACTATAAACGGAACACAAATTTCATTCGCTCCATAAAACCAAAAGACAGAGGTAAATCGATATATAATAGCATGTCTATTATTAAAACTTTAAAGCAGGATAAACGTATTATCGATGTAGCGCCAAAGGTGACTGCCTCAGTTTTATTTAACTCAGGAACGATAGAAATTGCAGGTTTTGTGAATGGAATAGATATTATTGCTGAGGATACCCTTTTTAAGATTAGTGATTACATTAAAGAGGGGAAAGTGACAGATCTAAGTCAGAACAACAGTATTATTATTGGAAAGGGACTGTCTGACAAAATGTTACTTTCGAAAGGGGATATTATAAAAATATCAACTTCTAGCGGCAATCTTGCGTCCTTAAAAATAGTGGGGATTTCTGAAATAGGAATTGCCGAAATTGACAATGTGATGAGTTATACTTCATTGGCTACAGCCCAAAAACTGCTAGGCCAGAACAAAAGCTATATTACCGATATCCAGATTAATCTTTATGATAAAGAATCGGCTGTTCCGCTGTCCAAAGAGTTTCATACAGCTTTCAATTTGGATGCAATCGATTATCAAACTGCTAATTCGCAATTTGAAACTGGAAGTACAGTACGAAGCATTATATCTTATTCGGTTGGAATTGTTTTGCTTATTGTTGCTGGTTTTGGAATTTACAATATATTGAATATGATGATTTATGAAAAAATGGATAGTATTGCTATTCTTAAAGCCACTGGCTTTTCAGGTAACGATGTAAAATGGATTTTTATCTCACTATCGATAATAATTGGTTTGACAGGAGGTATTTTTGGATTAGTTTTCGGCTATGTTTTTTCTGCTATTATCGATGTCATCCCTTTTGAAACGACTTCTTTGCCAACTGTTAAAACGTATCCAATTGATTATAATATAGTGTATTATAGTATCGGAATAACCTTTGCCCTTTTTACGACAATTATTTCAGGTTTGTTTCCAGCTTTAAAAGCAAGTAGAGTAGATCCGGTAGAAATTATTAGAGGGAAATAGGTATGGAAAATAATAAAGTAATAGAAACCATAGGTTTAACAAAGTATTTCTATAATCCTGCAAAATTTCAGGTAATTAAGGATGTCAATTTAAGTATTAATCATGGCGAGTTTGTTTCTATAGAGGGACGTTCTGGTTCTGGAAAATCTACCTTGTTGTATTTGCTTTCAACGATGGATACGGATTATGAAGGACAATTGTTGATCCATGATGAGTTAATTACGGGACAACCGGATAAGAATTTGGCAAGAATCCGAAATGAGAAAATAGGTTTTGTCTTTCAATTTCATTATTTGTTGTCAGAATATGATGTGTTAGGTAACGTGATGCTTCCTGGGTTTAAATTAGGTAAATATTCTAAAGAGGAATTAGAACACCGTGCGATGGGCCATTTGAAAACATTAGGAATTGAAAAGCACGCAACAAAAAAGACAAATCAGTTGAGTGGTGGGGAGAAGCAGCGCGTCGCGATTGCAAGAGCTCTTATAAACGATCCTTTGATTATAATGGGGGATGAGCCTACGGGGAATTTGGACAAAAAAAATGGCGACGTTGTTTTTGATATCTTTAAAACATTGACACAAGAGTTTAATCAGACGATATTAATTGTTACCCATGATCCTGATTTCGCCAATAAAACAGATCGAATAATTACAATGGAGGACGGCCGAATAATTTCTTAGGAAAATAGATTACTTTTTTACTTTTTGAAAGTTATTTAAATATAAAAAAAACAAATATTTCCAATATTTTAAGAAGTAATACGGTATAAATGAATAAGGAGTTAAAGTAAATCATAATAAATGGTTTGGTCTATAAAAGTATTAATAGATTCTTTTTTAACTACTTATAATTATTGTGTTGCTACAACCATTTGCAGGGAAAACGATTTCGTTGATTTTTACTTAACAAAATCATAAAATTTATTTTCACTATCAATGTTTGACTACATTTGGTCTCGAAATGAGAGCAACAATTTTTTTTATATTCCTTTGCTCATTCTTTTTTTGCAAAGGTGAAAATTTAACTGTTAATCGTACACATCCTTGTAGTACGAAGAACTCTTTGACTCAAAAACATTTTTTAGAAAATCAAGGTATAGTTGACAATTCAGATCAGTATAATAAAATTATTGAAGATACAGATACTGGAGAGGATAATCTTAATTCAGATAATACCTCGAATAAATTTGCACCATTAAATTTTGAGGCTACTCACAAATGGTATATTACAAATTCCAATTTCTTTTATTTAAAAGATAACTTAAAAGGCATAAAAAACTTTCCGTCTTTTTTTGGATATTCTCAACCAATATACATTCTAATCCGAGTTTTAAGAATTTGATTATTGGCTTCATCAGTTGATAATTTAATGATTTTTAATCTCTAAAAGAGAAAAATAACTTTATTTTTCTAAATGACGGTTCTCGGACACGTCATGGCTGCTGATGTTTTGTTTTACCCTATAAAATTTTTAAATCCAAACAATCAAGTACTCAATTCATAAACTATCATGAAGAGAATCGCCATTATATCTGGGCTAATAGCCCTAATAAGCTTAACGAGTTGTAACTCAAAAAAAGAAGAGAAAGAAGTAGCTGAAACGTTTTTAGTTACAAATCCAATTATAGTTGATACTTCATTTACAAAAGAATATGTCTCACAAATTCGTTCTGTCAAAAACATAGAAATTAGAGCTTTAGAAAAAGGGTTTTTACAAAAAATTTATGTTGATGAAGGTCAATACGTAAAGGCAGGCCAAATATTATTTAAAATATTACCTACGATGTACGAAGCTGAATATCAAAAGGCATTAGCCGAAGTAAAAGCTTCAGAAATAGAAGTACAAAACACCAAGGATTTAGCGGATAAGAATGTAGTTTCTAAAAATGAATTGGCTGTAGCCAAAGCTAAATTAGATCAGGCAAGAGCAGAAATGGCAATGGCTAAATTTCATTTATCTGCAACTGATATTAAATCGCCATTCTCGGGAACGATAGATAGAATTCCTAAAAAATTAGGTAGCCTTATTGATGAAGGTGAACTACTAACTAGTCTTTCTGACAATAGTGAGATGTATGCTTATTTCAATGTTTCTGAACCAGAATATTTAGATTATGAAACTGATATTAAAAACCGTGCTCAAAACCAAGTAGGTTTACTTTTAGCAAACGGTACTTCATTGAAATACAAAGGAAAGGTAGAGGTTATAGAAAGTGAATTTAATAGCGAAACTGGAAATATAGCTTTTAGATCTCGATTCCCTAATCCTGACAAATTACTCAAAAATGGAGAAACAGGTAAAGTGCTAATGACTGTCCCTCTTAAAAATGCTTTAGTAATTCCACAAAAGGCGACTTATGAAATACAGGACAAAAAGTATGTGTTTTTAGTAGATAAAAACTGCATTGTACATTCACAAGAAATTCAAATTAAAGGGGAAATGCCTGATTTATATGTGCTAAAAAGTGGTGTTTCAGCTAGTGATATGATTTTATTAGAAGGTGTTCAAAAGGTAAAAGAGGGCGATAAAATTAAATGCAAAACAATGGATCCTAAAATTGTAATTGAGCATTTAAGATTGAAAGCGGAGTAAATTAATCATATAAAAAAATATAAAAATGTTTAATAAATTTATCCAAAGGCCCGTTTTGTCGATAGTAATATCGCTAATAATTGTCTTTTTAGGGGTATTATCGGTGATGAATTTACCTATTACCCAATTTCCTTCTATTTCGCCACCAATGGTGAATGTTACAGCAGATTACCCTGGTTCTAATGGAGAATTGATGATCAAATCAGTTGTTATTCCTTTAGAACGAGCCTTAAATGGAGTTCCAGGAATGAAATACATGACTTCCGATGCTGGAAATGACGGTGAAGCTAGTATTCAAGTTGTATTCAACTTAGGTACTGATCCTAACCAAGCCGCTATTAATGTGCAAAATAGGGTGGCATCGGTTGTTAATAAACTGCCTCCATTAGTGGTTAGGGAGGGTGTGAAAATTACTCGTGAAGTTCCCAGTATGTTGATGTACGTCAATCTTTTTAGTACTGATAAAGGAACCGACCAAAAATTCTTGTATAATTATGCTGACATCAATGTTTTATCTGAATTGAAAAGGGTAAATGGTGTTGGCTCTGGAGATATTCTAGGTACTCGCGAATATGCCATGCGTATTTGGTTGAAACCCGATCGTATGTTGGCCTATAAAATTTCTACCGATGAGGTAATGGAAGCTTTATCAAGTCAAAGTTTGGAAGCTTCACCGGGAAAAACAGGAGAGGCCTCGGGAAAACGTTCACAAGCATTTGAATATGTTTTGAAATATTCAGGTCGATTTACGAGCGAAAAACAATATGGAAATATCATATTACGATCCAATGCTAATGGCGAAATATTAAGATTAAAAGATGTTGCAAATATTGAGTTTGGAAGTTCGATGTATGATATTTATTCGAATCTAAATGGAAAACCATCTGCAGCAATTGTATTAAAACAGTCCTTCGGTAGTAATGCAAATCAAGTTATTGAAGATGTAAAAGCCAAATTAGAAACCATCAAGAAAAAATTCCCAAAAGGAATGGATTATGAAATTTCGTATGATGTTTCTAAATTTTTGGATGCTTCGATCGAAAAAGTAATCCATACTTTAATCGAAGCTTTTGTTTTGGTAGGATTAGTGGTGTTTCTTTTCTTGGGGGATTGGCGTTCTACAATTATCCCGGCAATTGCGGTGCCAGTATCTTTGGTTGGAACTTTTATGTTCATGCAATTCTTCGATATTTCACTTAATTTAATTACGTTGTTTGCTTTGGTTTTGGCTATTGGGGTCGTCGTCGATGATGCCATTGTGGTTATTGAAGCCGTACATGCAAAAATGGAAGAAGAGCATCTTTCAGCTTTAAAAGCGACTAAAAAAGCGATGCATGAAATTTCTGGAGCTATTGTGGCGATAACGTTCTTGATGGCTGCAGTATTTATTCCAGTTGCGTTTATGTCTGGACCAGTTGGAGTATTTTATAGACAATTCTCTATTACGATGGCAACAGCAATTATTCTTTCGGGAATCGTAGCGTTGACATTGACACCTGCGCTTTGTGCGATGATGTTAAAAAACAATCATGGCAAACCTAAAAAGAAAACACCTATAAATAGATTTATAGAAGGCTTTAATAACACCTTTAATCTTGCTCAGGGTAAATATCAAAAGTTACTAGGAAAAATTATAAATAGAAGAGTGATTACTTTTATTGCATTGGTAGGATTTTGTGCTGGAACATGGTTAATTAGTAGTACCGTTCCTTCTGGATTTATCCCGAATGAGGATCAAGGTATGTTTTATGCTATTATTCAAACACCTCCGGGATCTTCATTAGAACGAACTAATGATATTTCAGTAAAATTGCAAAAAATTGCTGAAGGTGTCGAAGGAGTGAAATCCGTTTCTTCCTTAGCAGGATATGAAATTTTGACTGAAGGTACTGGATCTAATGCAGGAACTTGTTTGATTAACCTTAAGGACTGGGATGATAGAAAGCAATCTGTTGTTGAGATTATGGCAGAATTAGAAGAAAAATCTAAAGATATTCCAGGTGCAAACATCGAATTTTTCCAACCGCCTGCAGTACCAGGATATGGAGCTGCCGGAGGATTTGAGCTTCGTTTATTGGATAAAACGGGATCAGGTGATTACAAAAAAATGGAGGCGATTAATAATGATTTTGTAAAAGAATTAAACAAACGTCCTGAATTATCTAATGTATTCAGTTTCTATAGCGCCAGTTTTCCTCAGTACATGATGAAAGTGGATAATGACCTAGCACAGCAAAAAGGAGTTTCCATTGAGAATGCAATGAATACCTTGTCTACATTAGTGGGAAGTAATTACGAAATTAGTTTTATTAAATATGGAATCAATTATAAAGTAATCGTTCAAGCGTCTCCTGAATACCGAGCATTGCCAGAGGATATTTTGAAACTCTACGTAAAAAATGATCGAGATGAGATGGTTCCTTATTCTGCTTTTATGAAGTTAGAAAAAGTATATGGACTATCGGAGATTACTAGACATAATATGTACACTTCTACAGAGATTAGTGGTTCTGCTGCCTCAGGATATAGTAGTGGTACAGCTATTAAAGTTATTCAAGAAGTTGCTGCTGAAAAATTACCAAGAGGGTATGATATTGATTGGGCAGGTATTTCTGCAGATGAAGTATCACAAGGGAATCAGGCAATTTGGGTATTCCTTATCTGTTTAGGATTCGTTTATTTGGTATTAGCAGCGCAATACGAAAGTTTTATATTGCCTTTATCAGTAATTCTATCCTTGCCAGCGGGTATTTTTGGAGCCTTTCTTTTACTGAAATTAACAGGACTCGAAAACAATATTTACGCTCAAGTAGCCATGGTAATGTTGATTGGGTTGCTGGGTAAAAATGCTGTTTTGATTGTGGAATTCGCCATTCAGCGGCATGCAGCAGGGAAATCAGTGCTAGAGGCTGCAATGGAAGGAGCAAAAGCAAGGTTCCGTCCTATTTTGATGACATCATTTGCTTTTATCGCAGGTTTACTACCATTGGTTTTTGCTACAGGGCCGGGTAAAATTGGTAATAGAACTATTGGAACAGCGGCAGCAGGAGGGATGCTTATTGGTACTATTTGCGGTGTGTTTGTTATTCCGGGATTGTATTACATATTTGGTCGAATAGCTGAAAAATATAAGTTGGTAAAAAATGAAGAAGAAAATCCATTAACTGAAGAAATTGATAACAATGAAGTTCATAAAGAAAAATAGTATTGCCATAGCTATCTGTATTACGATAGTAGGCTGCAAGGCACCATCAGTTGTAGAAAGTACAGCTAAAGTAGCTATTCCAAATGCATTTGTTACTAGTACGGATACCGCTTCTATTGCAAGTATGAAGTGGAGAAATTTCTTTACTAATAAGAACCTACAAAACTTGATCGATACTGCACTTCAAAACAACCAAGAGTTGCAGATTACGTTGCAGGAAATTGAAATAGCCAAAAATGAAGCACGAATTAGAAAAGGGGCGTATCTTCCTACTGTTGGACTTAGAGGAGGTACTGGTGTCGAAAAAGTAGGGCGTTATACTAGTACTGGCGCGGGTGATGCTTCTACGGAGATTTATCCAGGAAGAGAAATGCCTGATCCGCTGACGGATTTTAGTATTGGGGCTTACGCCAATTGGGAAGTAGATATTTGGAATAAACTGCATACTGCAAAGAAAGCAGCAGTTACACGCTATTTAGCAACAGTAGAAGGGAAGAACTTTGTACTGACTAATCTAGTTGCCGAAGTGGCTACTTCGTATTACGAATTGCAAGCTTTGGATAACCAACTTCTAATTGTAAAGCAAAATATTGCACTTCAAAAAAATGCCTTAGAGATTGTAAAATTACAAAAAGAAGCGGCAAGAGGAACGGAATTAGCAGTGCAGAAATTCCAAGCTGAGGTGCTGAAGTCACAAAGCATGGAATTTGATATTAATCAAAATATCAAGGAGACAGAGAATAGAATCAATTTTCTTTTAGGCCGTTTTCCTCAAGAGATTCCAAGAGACAGAACCGCTGTTTTGAGTATTGTTCCAGAATCGATTCAGGCAGGGATTCCTTCGCAGTTGCTAACGAATCGTCCCGACATTAAACAAGCCGAACTAGAATTGGCTGCAGCCAAATTAGATGTGAAAGTAGCGCGAGCAGAGTTTTTCCCTTCTTTTGGGATTTCAGCAGGAGTAGGATATAATGCTTTCAAAACATCGTTTTTGTTTAAGTCACCGGCTTCATTATTGTACTCTTTGGCCGGAGATTTAGCAGCACCTTTAATTAATAGGAATGCTATAAAAGCGGAGTTCAGTAGTGCAAATGCAAGACAAATTCAGGCGATGTATAATTATGAGCGTGTCATTTTAAATGCCTATTTAGAAGTGTCGAACCAACTTTCTAAAATTGATAATCTAGAAAAAAGCTATGATCTACGATCAAAACAGGTAGCAGCTTTAGACCGATCAATTGAGGTGTCAAATGACTTGTTTAAGTCGGCTAGAGTTGATTATTTAGAAGTTTTACTGACACAACGAGATGCATTAGAAACAAAATTGGAATTAATAGAAACTAAAAAAGACCAATTGAATGCCGTTGTTAATGTGTATAAAGATCTTGGAGGCGGTTGGAGATAACCACTAATTTAATTCGAAAATCAGAGTCGGGAATTTTTCTTGGCTCTTTTTTTTGTCAAAATACTTTATTCGACAATGATATCGTATTTGGTCAACAGTCCTTTTAGACCATCAATAGAAAATTGGGCTTTTTTAAGTTTTGTCTTTGTAGGATCGATTGAATAGTTGTAGCTCGTTCTAAAGTCGGCTTTGTCAGCGACTGCTTTTTCAAATTCAGAACGGTATAAATCACAGTTGCTAAATAAGACTTCGGTTAAATTTGTACTCATAAAGTCTACGGCAACTAGACTAGTATTTGTGAATGTAGTGCCTTTCATCTTTAAGGCATAAAATTTGGAGAAATCCAAAATACAATCTTTAAAATGAACTTCAAAAATGAATTTGTCGCACATGGCAAAGTTTACATCGATCATTTTACAACTGTTAAAAAAGACTGTTCTAAAGGCAACATGATTTATTTTGGCAGTAGAAAAATTGCAAGAATTAAAATTGCAGTCGATAAAACTTACTGCAATAAAATTACATTGGGAAAAATCACAATTGGTAAAAGTGCAAGATTCAAATTCCTTGAAATTGACTTCGTCTTCACCATAAGTGATGTCATTGTATTGTAAATCAAGGTTGTATTCAGACATTTTTCTGGGGATGAATGTGGTAAAAAGCAATTGTCATAATTAAAGGTAATTACGTTTTGTTTTGGCGGTAAATATACAAATTTCAAATCGTTTTTTTTACAAGATTTGTAGAAGCCGGGATGTTTTTTTAATGATTGATTATCAGGTAAATTGAGTCCTAGTACAGAAAAGCAGATTAAGATAATTAAGGAAGTGTTTTTACAAAACAGCATTCTATCTTTATCTCGCAGCGGGATTGTGAAGGATAAACTTTTTTATTTGGTTTTTTAAGGAATAACGTACTATTTATTTAATCTCAAAACTAGTCTGATAGGTAATAGCCGTGTCGTTTTTTACGGCATTCAAGTGTTTATTTTGATATTTAATATCACTTAGAAATCGCTCGTTTTTAAACTTGGTTGTTATGAACTTAAAATCATCTATTTGAAGTAGGTTTGTAGCAATTTCAAATTCTAAGCAGCTAATTAATCCAATTTCCTTTTTCATAATATAGAGCCCTGTTTCTAATTGATTTGAATTAAAAAGTTGGTTTTTATCGACTTGGTATAACGGAAATAATACTAATTCATTGAAGAGCTCATTTGGTTTTAGCTTCAATACTTTGTGCCGGTTGAACCAAAATTCGATTTGGTTTTTTGGTTTATCTAAAACTCCCGATACTACGGTTGCATCTAAGTCTAAAATTGAAGTAAACCGATTATCCTTTAATTGATGATAAAAAAAGGGATCTAAGAGTAAATCGGTGAGAGATCTCTTTTTTCTAGAGGCAATTTCCGTCCAATGCGCATAGATATCCGCATCCAATTGTAGTTGTCTGACCTCTATTCCTTCTCCGAATATGTTGATTTTTAGTTTAGGCATTGTTTTAATTTATTCTGAAAAGAGATCATTAAACGTAAAATTAGAAGATTAGCGTATTTCCCAATTTACGTCACCCAAATCTAGTTCACCGTTCATGTCAACCGTTAACCATGACATTCCTGCAAAAGCTTCATTTAAAGTAATCGAAAAACCTGAAAGGGTGGTGTGTTCTAAATTTTTTTGTCCCTCGATACTAAGTTTAGTCATCAATTTTTCGTGCTGATCATCGGTCAATTTAATTCGTAGTTCTTTCATAATAGGTTGGTTTTGGTCTTTTTTTATTTAGCAACATTTGTTTTTGCTGACGAGTAATTACGAACAGCGAAGCAAAGAAGTCATGCAAAAACATTTTAGTTTATAACTCCAATTGACGGAAAAATTCAGTTACTTCTTTTTCAAAAACATCCAGTAGAATTTGATGCCCCATTTGGTTGTGAATCGAAATTTTTATGTCGGTAGTAGTCTGTCTGTTTTCAGAAATCCATTTTAGATTATCGTTAGCTTTGATCACGTCGTCTTGTCCGCCTAAAGCAAAATGTAAAAGAGAGGAACTATTTGAAGAATTCAAATCAGGAATATTTTGGGGAACTGGTCTGTGTGGTAAAGCTGGATTGAAAAGTAGGGCAGGGCACTTGATAGTATTAGCAAAATAATAACTCATAAAACCTCCCATGCTACTCCCAATAGCTACATCAAATTTATGCTCTTTGTTCAGTTCCAAAAGTAAATCAAAAACGTTTGGGTTGTTGTAGTAATCAAGATCAGCCGCAATAACGGTTCCGAAACGTTCTAAAACGGATTGTTTTTGTGGACTAAGTTTGCTTTCGAGTCCATGTAAGTATAAAATGGTCATCTGTTTTTATTTTTTTAGTAATTCTATCGTAAAAGTAAGGGGCTATAACGACAAATTATGTCGTTTGAAGTTTTTTTAGCTGAATTATTTTGAAACAATAATACGGATAATTAAGCTTGTCATATTACGGTTTTCCGTAAAACAGATCATTATTAATTTAGTATTTTTACAATGATTCATTTGTGCTAAATGCTACTTTTATACCGTTTTTTATTGCGATATTGCTATTGAAATAGTACGATTGAACCAAGATTAAGATAAGTTACTCATTATAAGTTTAAAGCATGAAAGTATTACATACTGCCGATTGGCATTTAGGAAAAAAACTGGATCATTTTTCGCGATTGGAAGAGCAAAAGATCGTTATGAACGAAATTTGTGAGATCGCCGACAGTCAAAATGCAGATGTAGTTATAGTGGCAGGTGACTTATTTGACACCTTCAATCCTCCAGTCGAAGCCATAGATTTACTATATAAAACGCTCAAAAGACTCACCAATAATGGCAAACGTCCTGTAATTGCTATTGCAGGAAATCACGACAGTCCAGATCGAATAGATTCCCCAAATCCTTTGGCGCGTGAATGTGGGATATTGTTTGTAGGTAATCCAGATGTTACGATTCCAACCATAACTATTGAGAACGGATTTGAAATAACCCAGTCAGAGAACGGATTTATAGAAATTCAGTTGCCGCAATACGATTTTCCTATTCGAATAATAACTACGCCTTACGCGAACGAAATGCGCTTGAAAACCTATTTAGGAGCCGAAAATAAAGAACAACAATTGAATCAGTTATTGCAAGATTCTTGGGCTGCACTTGCCGATAAATATTGCGATACCAAGGGCGTTAATATCCTCACGACCCATTTGTACATGCTCAAGCGTGGAGGCGAAATATTGGAAGAACCCGATGGTGAAAAACCATTGCGTATAGGTAACGCCGATATCGTGTACACCGATTGTATTCCGCAGCAAATTCAGTACACCGCTTTAGGGCATCTGCATCGTTTTCAGAATGTGGGTGGGCATTCTAGTCCTGCAGTGTACTCTAGTAGTCCACTGTCTTATAGTTTTTCGGAAGCGGGACAAGAAAAAAAAGTAGTTCTAATTGAGGTACAACCGAACGAGGCCGTAAAATTTACGGGTATTCCGTTGCAGTCTGGGCGGGTTTTACATCGAAAACGATTCGAAAACATAGACGAGGCTGTAACTTGGTTGTTAGAGAATCCCTATTGTTTGGTCGAATTGACTTTGGTTAGTGATACTTTTTTTGCAACCAAAGATCTCAAACGAATCCATGAAAGTCACGACGGAATCATCTTTATCATTCCCATTGTGACTAAGGATGGCGATACAGAGCAACAAACCCCAAAAGTAAATTTAGATCAAGACATTCAAGGATTATTTAAAGATTACTTTGTTTCGAAACACAAACAGGAACCCAATGACGAATTATTGGAGTTGTTCAATGAAATTATTGGAAGTCAAGCTAAAAACGAATAAAAAAAAACCTTTATGTTACCACTAAAATTAAGTATTACTGGTTTGTATTCGTATCAAAAAAAACAAACCATTGATTTTGAAGAATTGACAAATGCGGGTTTATTCGGGATTTTTGGAGCGGTTGGTTCTGGGAAATCTTCTGTTTTAGAAGCGATTGGTTTTGTCTTGTACGGAGAAACAGAGCGTTTGAATAGCAGAGATAAACGTTCGTACAATATGCTAAATCTAAAATCGGATAGAGCCAATATTGAATTTGAATTTTTAAATTTTGAAGAACGAAAATTTAAGTTTGTAGCCGATTGGAAAAGAAATAAAAAACGTTTTGAAGAAACCACAACTATAGAACGCCTTGCTTACGAATGGAAAGAGGAGGAATGGGTTCCAATGACTTCTGCCGATGCGACAGCGTTAATAGGACTTACTTATGAAAATTTTCGCCGTACGATTATCATTCCGCAAGGGAAGTTCAAAGAATTTTTGGACTTGAAAGGAAAAGACCGCTCGGATATGATGAAAGAAATTTTTCATCTCCAACGCTTTGATTTAGCCTCGAAAGTGGCAACCGCGCAAAGTGCTGCTAGAACACAATTGGATCAACTTAAGGGAGCATTATCAGGATTCGATGCTATTTCGAAAGAAACCATTTCAGCTTTAGAAGTTGAACTTGCAGAAGCGAATACGGAATTACAAACGAATAAAACAGAATTGGAATTGGTAGAAACCGAGTTCCAAAAAATGACCACTTTAAAAACTAATTTTGAAGATTTAGAAAAAAAGAAAAACCTTCTTTCGACTTTTATCGAACAAAAACCAAAAATGGATGCGCTACAAACCGAGATCGATACGTTTGAAATCACAGACAAAGCTTTTAAGGTGGTAATAAATGAGTTGGGTTCTGCAAACACAACGTTATTCAAAGCAATAGAACAATTCCGTTTACTCGAAAGTAATAAAAAAGGAGTAGAGGAGAGTAAGAAAGTGAATCAAACTGTAATGGAACAATTACAGCAGAAGTTCGACCAATTAGAAACTTCTAAAAATAAAGTATCCGATTTAGAATCGATTGAAAAAATATTTGGTTTACAGTTGGAAGTCGCATTAATCGAAAAAAAGAGTAAAGCTAGCGAACTATTATTTTTAGAAAGTGAAAAGAAAGAAACTGAGCTCAAGAAAGACCTAACGACTATTCAATTGGATTTGGTTGCTTTAAAATCTAAAAAACTAGATGGGGATGTATTATTAGATGTGGGGAATTGGTTTACTAAACAAGAATCGTTAGTAGAGCAATTAACGGCGAAAGCGAAAAGAATCAGTGTTATTCAAGACTATTTAGAGAAGCAAAAAGTCTTGTTTTCAGAATTAGAATTACCTGTGGAGACTTGGAAAACAATTTTAGATACAAAACGAGAACAGCTTTCGATAGAAAACAAAATCGTTTTGGCAACCAAAACAAAGCTTTTGGTTTCCAAAGAATTAGCGCAATTTGCCCATAATTTGCACGATGGCGAAAACTGCCCTTTGTGCGGATCGCTGGAACATCCTCATGTAATGCAAGCCGAAGATGTTACGGACCAATTGTCGATTGCGGAAGCCATGATTTCAAAATTAGAAAATAGCGAAAAAGAAATTGCTCTACTCGAAAAGAAAGCTTTCAAAATCGAAAATGATAGTACACATGCCGTCGAACAATTGCAGTTGACTGTTATTGATAAAGAAGCTTTGGAATCCGACTCCAAAATTCATCTTTCAAAATTCATTTGGACAGCGTTTAGTGCTGCCGATAACGCTGGTTTTTTGGCAAAAAAACAAGAGCAACAAATTATTGAAAAAGCGATATCCGAGACCGAAAAAAAGGAAAAAGATACTCGTACACTGCAGGAACAACTAGCAGAACAACTGAAAGTTCAATCGACAAATAAAGGAAATATCGCCAATGAAAAAGCATCCATATCAGGAGGAATCACCAATGAATTATCCCAGCTAAAAGTACTTGACTTCGTGGATTATGCGCAATCAGACATTGCTATAATTCGAAATGAAAAAACAAAATTACATTTAGAAAACAGCACAATAGCATCAGAATATAAATTAAAATCGGATGCGATTGTACTTCAGGATAAAGAATTAGCAGGATTAGAAGCCAGTTTGAAACTAATCACTGAACAAGTGGTTTCAAACGAAAAATTAGTACTCGAAACCCAAAATAAAATAACTGAATTACTCCAAACCCATCAATTGGATTCGATAGATACCGTTCAATCAATTCTTTCTAAAACTTGGGATATCGAATTGGAGAAAGCCCGAACCAAGCAGTTTACCGTAGATTTGAAAGTAGCAGAAAGTGCTGTTATCGAATCAGAGAAGTTGGTAATGAACGAGCGCTTTGATAGTACAATTTTTGAAGATAAACGAATTCTGGTTGCAGAAGGTAAATTAAAGTTTGAAACCCAATTAGGAAAGCTATCTACTTTGCAAGATAACTTAAAACGTATCAACGCATCGTTGTTAGAAAAAGCAGCCTTATTAGCTCATTTTGAAGTACTAAATACACGTTCTACAAACTTAGTTACCTTGGCGAATATGTTTAACGCTAGTGGCTTTGTAAACTATGTTTCTAGTATTTATTTGCAAAATTTAGCAGATGTGGCCAATGTCCGTTTTCATCGTATGACTAAAAATCAACTGAGTTTAACGATTAACAGTTCCAATGAGTTCGAAGTGATTGATTACCTTAATGATGGTGCTTCTAGAAGTGTAAAAACACTTTCTGGAGGGCAAGGTTTTCAAGCTTCTTTATGTTTGGCTTTGGCATTAGCAGAAAGTGTACAATCTTTAAATAAAAACGATAAAAATTTCTTTTTTATTGACGAAGGATTTGGAACGCAAGACCCTGAAAGTGTAGCCATTGTATTTGAAACCCTGCAATCGCTCTACAAGGAAAACCGAATTGTCGGAATCATTTCGCACGTTGCCGAACTGCAAGAACGTATTCCTCGTTCTATCAATGTGATTAAAGAGGAAGAAAAGGGAAGTTTGGTGAGTGAAAGTTGGAGTTAGGGTGTTTAGTTCCCGACTTTTATTCTTGATACTATATTAGCTTTAACTACTTGATTTTAGGCCGTTTTTTGAATCTAAAACATAAAAAAACCCCAACATCTGTTGGGGTTTTGTGACCTTGACTGAACAATTTACAAACCATTTTATGAATGATTTAAAGAAATTAGCGATGTGGAATTCATTATAGGATCTACAAATTTTATTCTAGTTTTAAGTGAAATTAAACCGTTTTTTAGAAAAATTCACCTAAAAATTTAGGTCTGTTAGAGGTGTTTTTTATACTTGGAGAAAATGTCTCTAAATTATAATTGATTTCAGCATTATTTCGAATAAAAATTTTACTATCAATGAACTCACCTCCTTATCGATAATAATTATAAAATTCTATATTTTCAGTAAAATTAATATTGAGTTTGTTTAATTCAGAATCCAAATACTCACGCTGAATTCTTTTGCTGCCAAGCGATTTTCGAGTTTCCAGTTTTCTAACTTTCTTGAAGTATATTAATTTTGAAGTGAATTTTGGTTTTATGATTTTAAAAAAGTGAATTTTATCTTTATCATTTTTGTTTTGACCGCTATAAAACAAGAGTATTCTTCTAAATTCAGACATTTTTTCACTGCTTTTTTTATTGTTTTTTTGAGAAATATAAACAAAAAAGAGATTGTGCATGGACTTATTATTACTGGGGTTACTTTAGTCAGCTAAATTTAAAATGACTTATTAATTGCACCCAAAAGGCTGATTTAAGTGATAGAAATAAATGCATTAATAAACCAGCGAAATAATTATTGTTTTTCAAAGGTAAAAACGTACTTTTATTTTCAATTGCAATTCAATCATAAATGGAGAACTATTTACTTAACATCGGTAAAAGAATTAAAAATATTAGGAAAGAAAAACAATTAATTATTAGTCAAGTTGCTGATGGCGCAGGAGTAAGTAATGGTTTAATATCTCGGATAGAAAACGGCAGGACTATACCTTCATTACCTGTTCTATTTAATATTATAGGGGCCTTACAAATTGATATTGGTTCTTTTTTTGACGGAATGGAAAGCGCAAACGATAATAATCATATTGTTATTCGTGCAAACGAATATAAGAATATTGAAAAAGAAGTAGAGGCAGAAGGTTTTGCTTATAAATTTATTTTCAATAAGGGATTGAAATCCATAGGTTTTGAAGCTGTTTTGTTGGAGGTGATGCCAAATAGTAAAAGAGAAAAAGTGTCCACGGATGCCTACGAATTTAAGTATGTTTTAAGTGGTGAAATAAATTATTTAATTGATAAAGAGGAAGTGTTACTTAATGAAGGAGATTCATTGTTTTTTGATGGACGTATTCCTCATGTACCGGTCAACAAGAGTGACAAAAAGGCAAGTATGCTAGTCTTATATTTCTTTAACGCAGCACTTGATAATTAATCATTTTTATTAATTTAAACCATAGCAATACTAGGGATTTAGTAAAATAAAAACTCCCCATAATTAGATACTAAAATGAGGAGTTTAAACAAAACACAATCCAAAATGAACTACAAGAGTATCGCTCTCAATTCAGTTAAACTTTCCAATATGTAAGTTGGATTTGCTTCTTGTATCTGTTCTCTATCTTGAGCACCTGTTAGTACTCCAGCAGTTATTCCGCAATTAGCGCTGATTCCCTCTTCGATATCTATTTTAGAATCTCCTACTTTTAATACTAATTTACTATCCTTTATCCCAACAATTTCCATAGCCTTAAAAATCATATCGCCAGCGGGTCTTCCATTTTTAACATCATCTGCAGTAACCAATGCATCTATAGTTTCTCCAACTGTCCAATCTAATTTTTGCAACAATCCGTTAGCTGTTTTAGCATCATAACCCGTATTCAATACTACTTTAATGTCATTTTTTCTCAAGTCTTTAAAAAGTTGTTCTGTTCCTTCAAAAGTCTTCACGTCTAAATTAGCATATGCTATTTCTAATTCAGATTTAAAACTAGTAAAAATAACGTCTACAATCTTAGAAATCTTAATTAAATTAGTGCAGTTATGGAGTACATCAGTAATAGCTTGATGCTTTTCTTTACCAGCTCCGTATTTTAAAACATCTTGTAAAGTGACATTATATCCCGCATTGTTTATCGCTTTTTGTACTGTTTTGTAGACTACATTGTTTTCATTAACAGTAGTTCCTGCCATATCAAAAACAACCAATTTTATTTCTTCTTTCATTTTTATTTATTAAAAATTTTACTAATATTTTCTTTAGAAAATCCTGCGCTTCCCGTCATTCCTTTTCCACCAATTCCAGTGATGATATGAATGTTTTTGCCAATGGTATGCTCAAAAATATCTTTAGTTTTGCATTGTGAATAGATCCCAAACCATCGGTTTTGAATTTCGTAATTGGGCAAATTAATGATTTTTTTTGCTTCTTGAATCATGAAGTTATCGATATCCATATCTAAATTAGCACCTAAATCATCTGTGTTTTGGGCATCAGCATATTGATGGGAATCTCCCAAAATAATAGATCCATCTGTAGCTTGTTTAAATAAAATATGTACACTCCATTTTTTTTCTAAGGTGTTTTTTTCTTCTTTTGATTTAATGGTCTTAAATGAAGGACATTCATAAAAAGACTCGTAACGTCTTATAGATAAACCTGATAACACAGAACCGTTCAGAGTATAATTTTTCTGTGGCTTAGTTTGCATCATTTGTAATTTAGAAATTTCTAAATCACTATTATTATATAAATGAGGAAATAAGACTTTGAACTCACTTCCATTACAAATAATTACTTTTGTGGCAAAAAATTCTTCATTAGAAGTACTTCTAATAAATACGCCATCATTAACATTTTCGCATTCTACAACACAGACATTAGTTGAAAATTCCAATCCCATATGCTGAATCATATACTCTTGTAATTTGTATATCATGGTTTTAGGTTCTATGGTAACTTCCTCTGGAAAAAACAATCCTGCCTGTACATAATCACCCCGTACTCCTGGATATTTATCTAAACATTGTTGTTTGCTAAGTAAATGCGATTCATAATTATTAGATTTATTAATTTGAGCTAATTCTTCAATCAACTGAAGCTCTTCTTCATTTGAGGCTAAATAAACCGAACCGTTCTGTCTAACCGAAATGTCGAATTGATTTTGAATTTTTTTATAAATCGCTAAACTTTCTCTTCCATACCTTTGCCATTTAGAGTCCATACCAGAGGGAACTACTTGTCCAAAATTTTGAATAGTAGCTCCTTTTGCCATTTTGTCTTTCTCTAATATAGCAACTTTAAGTCCTTTTTTTAGTGCATGATACGCATGAAAAGTTCCTAAAACTCCCCCGCCTATTACTATTAAATCATAGTGTGTTTTCATTTAAAACTAATTGATAATTTATATTTTGTTTCTTATTTTTCTTGTGTTTTTTATTCAGATATAGAATCGAAAAGGAGGTTACAAGTACACCGATGCCAGCGACTAAATACGCTCCTTTGACAAAAAAGGCTAACCAAGACAGACTGCTTTGACCAAAATTTTTATATAACAAAGCCAATACACTACCAAAATATCCAAAAGCGTCTGCAATATAAATTAGAAACCCTGCATTCCCTTTAATTTTGAAAGCACCCACAAAGCGATCGAAAAAAAGGCAATTAAACGGGACATAACAGATGTATAGACCAAATCCAGAGATAACCATCCAAATAAAAGGACTAATGTTTCCAAACTGGAATAATAAGGTAGAAATTCCTATTGAAAAAGAGCCTACTAAAAGTAAAATTTGATAAAAAATAAGGGCTTTCATATTATCTTTAAAATAAAAGGCAGTTGCTAAAACTAGCAATACAACAATAGCAACCAAGGTTTCTGAGGAAGTATAGACTGAAGGATCTTCTTTAAAACCGAGACTGTCCCATAATTCGCGAGAAAAGTTATCTCTAAAATCCCTGAATGCAGTTAAAAAAGTATAAAATAATACCCATAATGTTATAGGAAATAAAAATTTGAGCAACACTTTTTTCCGACTTGTTGCTGTCATCGGAATACGCTCGGTTCTCAATTCGATATCTTCTTGACTCGGTTTTGGAATGCGCTCCAACATCCAAGTAAAAAACAACAACGGAATCACAAACAACAAACCGGTAATAGCTGGCATCCAAAACGCTGAAAATCCCCAAGTATGCATCACAAAGTAGCCTGCAGATTTTACCACGCCGCTCGATACTATAAAACTTGTACTCAAAGCCACACCTAAAATTTCAGTAAATCGCCTTCCTTCTAAATATGAAAAAATTATCCCCCAAATCATTCCTAATGGCAAGCCATTCATAAACATAAAGAAGATATTGTAGGGCTTCGGAACTATTGCGAAAAGTACCAATGCAATTTCTGCAATACCTATCAAACCCAATAGATAGTATACGCGCTGGTTCGTCTTAAGTTCAGATATTACCTTAATGCCAATAAACTTAGATAAAACATATCCGATTACTTGAGCAATAATCAAGAGGATTTTATAGTCGATATGAAACACTTCCAACCCCTCAAAAGAGGCTACAGTAAATGGCTTTCTAAAAGCATACATGCAAAAATAGGCCCCAAACGATGCTACGGAAGCATTTAGAATAAAAAATATATTGGACTTACTTTTACTCATTTTTACTGTTTTTCTTCTGAATGTTTTTCTTTTCGCGATTTTCTAATCGGTATTCGTCTTGTTCTTTGCTTTCACGTAACATATCAGCTTCGTTGTCCATCTCTGGTGATTCTTTTAATGATTTCCAATCAAAATTTTCATCAAATGGATCCAGTGCTTTTTGAGGGTCGAAAACTCTTGGGTCAACTTCTACGGCGTTGTACGGTTTATAATTAGGTGTACTAGTGAAAAAATCAGATAAATCAGTAGCGCCAGCATCATATTGATTGAGATAGGGCGTAGCTAAAACATTCCAAAATGTTTTAAATATACTTCCAAAACTGTAATGAAGGTGACTTGCATACTCTCTTTTTACCCAAGGGGAAATTAACAGTAGGACACTGCGATGCGCATCAATATGATCAACTCCGTTTTGAGCATCATCTTCTGTAACTACGATTAGCATGTCTTTCCAATAGGGCGTTCTTGATAAGTATTCTACAATTCTGCCTAAAGCCAAATCATTGTCAGCCAAATAGCTTTCTTTGAAAGGATATCCTGCCTTTGGATTATCTCCGGCACCGTGATCGTTGGGTATAATTACTGTAATTAGCTCTGGCATAAGCTCTTTGCCTTTAACCCACTTTTCATCAAACTCTTTCTCAAACTGATCTATTCTAAATTGATCTGGAATAGACGTATTGTAGGTAGGATACGTTTTAGAAGTTCTTGTAAACAAAGGTTGTGGCATAGGGTAGTTCACAAATTGTTTGATACCTGTATACTTGAAATTGGCTTCGTATAGTGCTGGTTCAAACATGATACTAAAACCAAAGTTGTAAAAACGTATCGCGTTACGTTCCAAATGATCCCACATTGATCCCGCTTCATTATAATCTTCAGGATAAATGGCTCCTGCTGCTCCGTTCATTGCAAAAATTCCTGGCGCTTTTGATTCTGATTTAAAATCTCTATTGCCCCCATAACTAGCTGCTGTAGCCGTTTCACACCATTCATTTGGGTAGGTGTTTACTAACCAACGATGTCCATCAGCAGAGACATCAGAATCTACATAGAAATTATCGGCTAAACCAAACTGTCTTGCTAGAGCTAGGTGATTTGGCATAACAGTAATAGCAGCTAATGAATCTGTTTTTTCTCTATTTACAAAGTCAGCATTTTCACCATATCTAGCAAGTGATGCATCGCCATTCCCTTTTTTTATTTGTCCAAAAATCTCGTCATAGGTTCTATTCTCTTTAGAAATAAAAACGATATGTTTAATCGGACTCTCTTTTTCACCTGGATAAAGCGGAATAGGATTGTCTTTTCTGCTGTTATAAATAGTATCGGTTGCCTTTGTAAATTTAAAGTTGTTTGAAATAACTTGCTGCGTAATTTCTTCTAGTCGGTCATCAGAAGGAATAGCTGCAACTTGGACGGTTCCTTTCATTAACGAACCAATATAAC
The DNA here is from genome assembly GCF_900111075.1 of Flavobacterium frigoris. Lineage (GTDB taxonomy): Bacteria > Bacteroidota > Bacteroidia > Flavobacteriales > Flavobacteriaceae > Flavobacterium > Flavobacterium frigoris. The sequence continues at coordinate 162,510 of NZ_FOFZ01000003.1, read as the reverse complement.
TTCCTTCTGAGCCTACTTGAAAAGAACGACCTCCGTTTGGACCGCTTCCGTATCCTTTTGCATTAGCAATAATTAAGTGCTTCCCATCTTTGGTCACTTCGATTTTAGAGGGAAACCATCCCGCAGGAATATGTCCTACCACTTTCTGATCTTTTATATTGATTACGCCAATGGCGTTGATTCCTGATTCTGCGACATACAATCGTTTTTGATCTGGGCTTATTGCCAAGCCAAAAGGGATAACTCCTCTAAATTGTTTAACTCTGTAATCTGGTTTTAACGCAATGGTGTTAATAATAGTATCTTTCTTGATGGAAATTACCGAGATGTTGTCATTGGTACCGTTACTCACAAATACATAATCATTTGTGGCAACAATAGAATTTGGGCTTGACCCACCAACAGCTGGAATTCCTTCTATCATGGCGCCTACTAAATGACCTGTTTTAATTTTAGCAACTACTTTTGCATTGTTTTTATCCTCTAAATTAATGGCAAAAACGGAAAAAGCCTCAATAGCATTCAGTGCGCCTAAACCATTAATTTTTATTGTATCATTTTGAATTCCCTCGACCATTTCTTTAGAGCCATAAGCGGTCGCCGGATAACTAATTGGCGTGATTTTAGCTTCTTCTTTTTCACTGTCTTTTATGTACGAATATTGAAACATCCCGACATTAGCTACATAAGCCTTTTTTTCATCAGGCGATAGGCAAATTCCAAACGGATAGCGTCCTACAGGTACTGATTGTGTTAAGGTTTTAGAATCCGTATCTGCAATGATCATTCTAAAACCAATTTGGTCCACTGCATAAATGGTTTTCCCATCTTTGGAGAGTTTTAAATCACCAATGTAACCATCTGTATAATCATGAATTTCAGATTTGGAAGTACAATCAATAAAACCTTTGGCTGCACCATTTGCCAAATCAAAAAGATAAATTTTATTTTTTTGCCCCCCAGCTACATACACTGTTTTATTATCAGGAGAAATGGCTAACCCCATAAACACAGAAGCAAGAACTCCTTTGTCTGTAGCTGAAGTAGGAGGGACCTGCTGCACTTCAGGATGATTGGATAATAAGTTTCGAATGATTGAAATCGAAATCGGATTAGTCCCCGAATTAGCTGTAACGGCGATAGTATTATCGGGACTTATCGTTAGTCCGTATGGATGAGGAGCTGTTACTATACTTTTGCCGAGTGGAGTAACAAACCGTCCGTTAGGAATTATTGTTTTACCCTGTTTATTAATTTGTGTGAGCTCTATTCCAGCTGGAGCTGAAGCCAGCCATATGGTACCAATAACTTTACTTTTGGTACTGCAATCAGCAATTAAGAGCAGGAAGAAGCATGAAATAATTTTCTTTATCATTTGTGTTGTTTTATTATTTTATAAAGTGTAAGCTAAATATTTTCAATATTAGTTAGACTATCGTCTAAGATAGTCAATGCAAGATCTAACTCTTCCCGAGTAATTGTTAATGTAGGTGACAATTGCAATACATTTCCAGCAGATATCTTAAAACTTAACCCTCGTTTTAAACATTCGTACATTATCTTTTCAGCTTCAGTATTGGCTTTTTCTTTGGTGAATTTATTAGTCACTAACTCTATGCCCCACAACAAACCAATACCTCTAACATCTCCAATTAAAGCATGTTTTAATTTTAATACTTCAAATGCTGATTTTAAATACACTTCATCTTTCTTTACCTTTTGCAAGAGGTTGTCATTTTCAATTATAGCTATTGTAGTTAAACCAGCAATAGCTCCTAACGGACTTTTTTCATGCGTATAATGCCCTAAGGAAATATCCTGAAATCGATTGTACTTGTCTCTAGTGATAATGGCCGCTTGTGGAATAACCCCACCACCTAAACCTTTACCAATACACAAAATATCAGGTTCGATGTCATAATGTTCAAAGGCAAACATCTTAGCTGTTCGACCCAAGGCAATAGGAATTTCATCTAAAATCAATAGGACTTCATATTTATCGCAGAGCTTTCGGGCTTCTTGCCAAAAATGCTTCGAAGGAATCTGGACGTCTGTATTTCGAATCGTTTCGGCAATAAAAGCACCAATATCATTTTCTTTCGAAAAAACATATTCTAAGTATTCTAGACATTTGTTTTCGTTATCTTCGAAGATACCTCTATACGTTACTGGTGGTGGAATACGCTCAACACCGGGCGTCAAAGGGCCCATATAGTCCCTAAAAGCAGATTCCCCGCCAACACTGATCGCATCTAATGAAGCCCCATGAAAAGAATCCCAAAATGAGACTACCTTGAATTTTCCTGTTATTGCTCTGGCTAGTTTTAATGCAATTCCCACCGCAGCGCTACCGTTAGGAGTTAGCAGAATTTGATTGAGATTAGAAGGCATAAGACTAGCTAGTTTTTCAGCAAAATTAATTGCCGGTTCATTGGTAAAACGTCTTGGAGAAAATGGTAAAGTTTGTAATTGTTTGATAATATTTTCAATCAAAATAGGATTACCATAGCCTATTTGATGTACATTATTTCCATGGAAATCTAAATATTTCTTACCAGAAATATTTTCGATATAAGCACCACTACAACTTTTCAAAACATCTAAGCAAGGTGTTGATAATGATTGATGTAAAAAATAGCGAGCATCTTTGTCTAAAAGAATTTTCGTCTTATCATCAATTTCATTTGCTATCCAAGCATCCCTAATCAAAGAAATATTGATGTCCCCTTCTGTTTTCTTGTTCTCTCCTAAAATCATAATTTATATGCTAATATGTTTCTTTACCCTCTTTTTAGCCTTTAAAAAGGGTTGTTGGAATAATTTGTTTAGGCATTGAAGCTGTTTTGTAATAAACATCAAGCCATCCTGAGCCACCGTCATTAAACCATGTGACCTCTAATGGATAAATTCCTGGCTTCAACCTTATCTTACCCGATTTTTCTACAACACCATGGTCACCATCATTGTTTACAATAATTTCGTTATTGATTTTAAGAATGCTTCCATCGTCAGAGCGAGTGAAAAATACGTAAGTATCTTCCTTCTCGATAACCATTTCAGTTGTAAACTTTACAACAGTATTATCCTTGATAGCTTCTTTTACTTCATCTGATGTAATTTCGAAGCAAGTTCCTTTAGCATCAGGCGACAGTTGATCCAAAAAAGGAATGCTAGTTAAATTCGACAAATAAAATACCTCATAAGAAACTGGTGGTTTTAAATGTGTGGGATACACTCTAAAAAATGCCTCAGTAACCGTGCTCACAATTTTATCATTTTCGAAAACAGCACTTTTAACTACTGTGTTTTTCAAAACTTGAAATGGTTTAATGTAACTATTCGATGAGCGAGAAGGCATGGAACCATCTAAGGTGTATTTTATGCTTCCTTGATTATTCGGGTTTTCAATCAGCACTTCAGCATTATCTTTAAACAGACCACCCGCTTTTTTAATCATTGTTGCTTTTGGTACAATTACCGGTTCTAGCAGCCTTTTAATAATAGGATAATCATCTGATTGATTAAAACCTACAAACGCATTTTTTATTGGTTTTCCAATACCAGCCATTGGTAACTGCAAACCCAAAGCAAAAGCTACTGTTGCTGCGTTGTCATATTGATAAACTGGGTATTTTATAGTGTACCCTTTCTTTACCGACTTTCCCCAAATAATAAATGGAATTTCTACTTCTTGCAAAGTTTCGCCACCATGACCTTTGCCGATTCCACCGTGATCTGAAGATACTATTACTAGCGTTTCATTAGCCATTGGAGACGAAGTAATAGCTTGCATCACTTCAGCCAATAAGGCATCGGCTTTTTCAACAGCTATGTAATACTCGGGAGTACCATGACCAAATTCATGACCGGCATGATCAACGTGATCAAAGTGTATGAAAGTAAATGTTGGTTGTTTTGATATTATGTAAGCACTAGCAACTTGAGCTGTTTCATCTTCTGATTTTGGATTTATATCATAATCAACAGCACTTTTTTCAAAAAGTCTCCCAAATCCATCCCAATGGTAAATTGCCCCAATTTCTGCATTTTTTATTTTGGTGTTAACCAAATTAAAAATAGTAGGAAACAAAAAATCATCACTTTGTACCACTGCGGGTAATACAAAATTATTTTTTTCCCAACTATTAGAAGTAATCCCATGCTGTTCAGACCCAGCACCTGTAATCATGGTAGCCCAATTAGTGCTTGAACTTGAAGGTAAAACTGCTCTAGCATGCATGGTTGAAGTACCTTCGGAAATTATTTTATCAAATTCTGGTGTTTTTGTATTAGCCAGACCGTCAGGACTTAAACCATCAAATCCGATAACTACTACGTGTTTAACAGGGTCTAATTTTTGACTCTGTATTGGAAAACAAAACCACAGGGAATAAATCCCTATGGTGATGAATATACTTTTTTTTATTTCCATATTAATACCTATTTGATTATCCACATTGTGGCATTAATATCGTCAGAACCGCTGTATTGAGAACCCAATGCTGCATTTACATTTGTTGTATTGTTTTCGAATTCACTTACAGGATATTTCCAACGTAAAGGTATCTTGCCTCCGTTTTTATTGGCTGGACCAATATCAAACGAAGGAATACCTGTCCTTCTAAAATTACAATATGCTTCTATTCCAGAATTATCAAAAAAGGCAACGTATTTTTGAGTTAGAATTTGATTCAGTCCATTGGTATTGTTTCCTTTATAAACCACATTAGAATTTGTTAGAAAGGAATCAATATCTGCTTGTTCTATGTCATAGAATTGCATAGATCCCTTGATAGCATTTTCATAGTGTGTTTCTGCATTGCCAGTCGTCCAGCCTCTATTAATAGCTTCGGCAATATTAAATTCCTGCTCTGAATAACCAATCTGTATATAGGGCTCGCCTTTAAATGTCGAATAATATCTTTTTTCACTTGGGTAACTGTATTTTCCCGCATCAGAATCTACTTGCATTTGTCCTTGTTCATCACCAGTTTTAGCACCTACATAAGCATTTAAGTTTAAAGGATCATTAGCCTTGAAAAAAAACGGTGCAGGATCTGCAACAACGTAAATGCGGGGATCATTATTAGCTTTAAGTAAATCTAAATAGGTTGCGCCAATAATATTCCTATTTCTACTGAAACCATAGCTTGTTGGATTTAATTCATAACGATTCCCCTGCTCATCAGAGAATGTACGCATCATATTATCTGATATACCACTGAACAATGGGTATTTTGAAGGATTAGAAATAATTGCATTTACTTTACTTGCAATATTTAAGTCTGCATTTTTCTTGCTCAAAGAAATTAAAACTCTCAAATGATAAGCATTAATTGTTTTTTGCCATTTATCTAGATCTCCATTGAAGAAGAAATCGCCAGAAATTGCTGAAGTTCCTACCTGTGTCTTTGCTTTAGTTATCTGGTCGTTTGCGGCTTCCAATAAATCTAAGACTTCGATGTAAACTGATTTTTGATCATCATATTTCGGCTGGGTAATTGCAATTTCAGATGACGCTTGTAAAGCCTCGGTTAGAGGAATGTTTCCAAGTCTTTTAGACATATAATCATAGAAATACGCTTTAAAAAATTTAGCAATAGCTTCATACTTTTCTTGATTATCGAGTCCTTTAGCTTCTTTTTCCATTGCAATTACTGTAGATAAGGTATTGTATCTAAAATTTGCTGCTCCCCAGTTATAATCTTGATCGCCATAATAATCAAAACAGATCACCCAAAATTGATTGTCACGCTGCGTTTCACGCCAAGGCCCATCGTCACTAATATTGTTAACAACATTTAGAACTTCTGATAGCAACATCGATGGAGGGACGCTAGTGGCTTTGTTTGGATCATCTGTTAAGTCGCCAAACGGTGTGCAGGAAAACACTAGTAGCATAACAGCTAAAATTGTTAAATACTTTGTACTATTATAATTTTTCATTTTTAATTTATTTAGAATTTAAGGTTTACGTTTAAACCGTAACTTTTTACTGTTGGTGTTTGTAATGGAGATCCTTTTTCACTGTTAAACTGGTCTAAATCAATGTCTTTGTGCTTGGCAAAATAGATTAAATTTCTACCTAATAGCGAGACAGATGCACTATTAATAAAAGTATTTTTTAGCTTTTTTGATGGTAAGTTATAGGTAAGAGTTACTTCTCTTAATTTAAAGAACGTTTTGTCAATAATGTTTGCAGCTGTTTGTCCATGATACGACTTTGAAAAATCTTGATAATACATTTTTGTTGTATTGGGAGCAAAAGTTCTAGTATCTGATAGTACATTTCCTTCACCATCAGTAGTTAATAGACCTCCAGTAATTATTACTCCATCGGTTACATATGATTTTATACCCTGAACGTCAAAGGCTCTTTCGGGAGTGTCTGTACCAATTTGTCTACCACTTTGCCACATTTTAAGTGCTACATAATTTTCAATTTTTCCCCCATAACGACCATCAAGTGAAAAATCAAGAGAGAAGTTTTTGTATCGTAGATTGTTTGCAATTCCTGCAGACCAATCTGGTGCTGCATAACCAACTCTTGTTTGATACGCATTTTGCAATGGCTTACCATCATTTCCAACAATTAATTGACCTTCGTTAGTTCTCATGAAATCTGTGATATAATAAGCGTCTACTCTTTCGCCAACTTTTATCCTTCCATTATTGGTTATGTCGCCGTACACTTCTTGTAAGTATTCTTTATATGCAGACCAGTTCAGACCAATATTCCAACTAAAACTTTCATTTTTTATAGGAGATGTTGTTAATGCTATTTCCCAACCTTTTGTTTTAGTAGTAATACCATTTTGTTTTTTACCATCATACCCTGAAGCTGCAGAATATTGTAAGTCAAATATTTGAGGACCATTTTTATTTTCATAATAGGTAATATCAAAACCCAATTTATTTTTCAACAATTTAGTTTCTATACCAAATTCAGTAGAGGAGTTGAAAGCTGGCTGCAAATCTTGATTTGACAAAACCGAATTGACATAGGCAGGATTATAAGTTGTACCATTTATAGTAAACGGACTGTTTAATTTATAGGTGTTTAAATTACTATAAATAGCTAAAGAACTTCCTACTTTGGCATAAGATGCTCGTACTTTTAAATAATCTACTATAGGTATATTTACTACTTCACTCAATACAGCACTCAATGAAACCGATGGGTAGAAAAAAGAATTGTTTTTTTCTGGCAATCTAGAATCTTTATCAATACGTCCTGTTGCGCCCAAGAATAAGAAAGACTTGTAAGAGAAATCAGCAGAGGCATAGTAGCCATAAGTTTCATAATGGCTATTGTAGTTTGTCGGTTGAACCGGTGTTTGTGTATTACTTAATGTATATAATCCAGGAACGATTAAATAATCTGTGGTAGCAAATAAGTTTCTATATTTTTCTATGTTTATATTTGAACCTAATGTAGCGTTTAAACCGAAATCACCAAATGTATTATTGTAATTCAACATGAAATCAGTATAGCTCTTAATATTATTATAGTACGATTCCTTATAATCACCTTGTGCTTTTTCTCGCCCATACGTAGACATTGAATAAGGAAATTTTTCATTTTCAAATTCGTTTTCAAGAGCTATATTTGTTCTTATGGTAGCATTTAAATTAGTATTGAATTTGTGGTTTAAGTTTATTTGTCCTCTGAAATCATTTGTTTGTTTTCCTCTCAACCATTCATAAGCCATAAAATAAGGGTTGTTGTAACGTGTATATTCAAAATTCTTTTGCTGCAAACCTTCTTTGCCATCTTGCCAGTAATTTCTAAGATCCCTAACATCATAATCTGCACCACCCCAGATAAGCATGTTGTATATGTAACTATTTGGTCCGTAATTTACATTTGGATTATTTGGTGAAGTTTGTAAACTAAAATTAGCGCTTGCATCTATAGAAGTTTTTTCGCTAAAGTTATATTTACTACTTAAGTTGAAGTTATATATGTTAAGTTTAGTATTTGGATTAATTCCTTTTTGATATGTGTGTGACATCGAGAAGCGAACGTTTCCTTTGTCAAATTGGGATGCTACAGCTAGATTAGTTGTTTCTAAAATTCCAGTTTCAAGAAAATTATTTAAGTTATTTGCTCCTCGTGCTAGCCATGGTGTTGGGATTAGTTTTCCGTTTGCATCTAAAGGGCTGTCATATTGAGTAATTAACTGTCCATCAAATTTTGGTCCCCATTGATCATAATCTGCATCATTAATTCCTCCACCTTTTCCGTCCAAAAAAGCATAATTTCCATAAGAACCTGGCCCATAATTATTTTGTGTTTTTGGAACTGCATTAAAACCTCCTTGCAAAATGCTGTTTTGGTTTAACTCTACGACGAAACCTCGTTTATCTTTAGTTCCTCTTTTCGTAGTAATTTGTACTGCTCCATTTCCACCGTCAGATCCATACAATGCAGCAGCATTAGCGCCCTTTAATACGTTAATACTTTCTATGTCGTCTGGGCTGATATTCCAAGAATCTGTACCTAATGGAACTCCATCAACAACTATTAAAGGTTTTTTCCCTCTTAAGTATAAATTTGGAGCAGTAAAAAATTCTGCTGAAGAAGCAACAACCAGTCCTGAGACTTTTCCAGATAACGAATTTAGAACATTTGGATCTCTTGCTTTAGTAAGATCACCTTTAACTTCTTGAACTGAGTATCCTAATCTTTTTTTCTCTTTTTTAATTCCTAAAGCAGTAATAACTACTTCATTTAATGATTGTGAATCTGGTTTCAAAACAATTACCAAATTAGAGGTCGTGTTGGTATCTAATTCTACTAATTTATATCCTATGTACGAAATCAACAGAATTGATTTGTTCGCTGGAAGTTCAATTTTGAAGTTACCATCAAGATCTGTTAAAGTGCTAATAGTACTTCCTTTTACAGCGATTGATACCGATGGTAAGGGGATATTATTTTCACCTAAGACCTTCCCTTTTATATTACTTTGAGAATGGCTAATAACAAATGATAAAAGGGTAATTATCAATATTAGATTTGCTTTAGTTTTTTTCATTTTTTAATATTTGTAAATTTAATTAATTATTATGTGGCAAATATCGATAGGGAATATATACTTAACTTGCTTGTAATGTTATTAAATAAATGCCTTATTGTTAAAGACGTTATTAAATAGTTAACTTAAAATGTTTACAAATAGTAAATATTTTATAAAGTCATGATAGTAATATTTTATATTGTTACACCGTATTTTAAAAATATACTGTCATATGTAAGTCAAGATCAGGTATGCCAAGTACAACAGACAGCGGGTCTATTTCATACGACTCAATTCTGGGAGGAGGAAGGACCTCATTTAGTTTTTATTCAAACCATTTAGGAGAAGCTTCAACAATTTCATAGAGCTTAACTTTTACGATAATTAAATTTTTAATTATTTAGCAGGTAAAGATTGCAGTGGTAAGTAATTCGACGAATATTTTTTAATACGTCGAAACGACTTAACAAAGAAATAGCATAAAATGGCTAAAGAAAAATATCAGCTATCAACGAATTTTTCCTTAGGTCTTTATTTGCGGGGGAGGTTTTATGAGATGACGAGGGGGTATTTAAACTTGAATTTGCTTTTGCTCCAAATGTGTTTTCATCCTTAAATTTTGGCATTGTTTTACTTCCAGTAGCAGATTACATAGACTAAATCATTATTCTAAGCTTATTAAGTGCTAAATTCAATTAGTGAAAATTCTAATTAGCCTTTTTGATGATTTTATCATTGTTGCTGTTTAGCATTTTATTTCTTAAAATTATCATGTCCTCACTAACTTTTTTATCTAACACCTTTGCATAATGTTGAGTGGTTCTTAAGTTTTTGTGTCCAAGCATTTTGCTTACACTTTCAATAGGAACTCCGTTCGTGAGTGTTACTGTGGCTGCAAAAGTATGGCGTGTAATGTGAAAAGTAAGTTCTTTTTCGATTTCACAAATGCCTGCGATCTCTTTTAAATAGGCATTCATTTTCTGGTTGCTCAAAATGGGGAGCAGTTTTTTTTGATTGCAGCTTTCCAGATGATCCTCGTATTTATCAATAATCATTTGGGTAATTGGAAGAATTGGAATCTTCGAAGCCGTTTCTGTTTTCTGGCGGTGGGTGAATATCCACTTTTCTCCATCAATACCGAGGCTTATGTGGGACTTTGTTAGGTTTTTGACATCAATGTAAGCCAAACGGGTAAAGCAGCTAAAAAGAAAGATATCGCGTACTAAGGATAGTCTTTCTGTTTTGAAATCTTTGTTGATGATATTCTCAATTTCTCCCTCTGACAAATATACGCGTTCCACTTCTCTGATTTTAGCTTTGTAGTTACTGAATGGGTTTCTGTTTATCCAATTGTTGGCCAAACATATCTTCATGATTTTGCTAAAGTTCTTGATGTATTTGATAGTGGTGTTGTTGGCGCACTTTCTAACACTTCGTAAGTAAAATTCATAATCGGTAATAAAAGCATGGTTTATTTTGGCAATCTCGATATCGGATATTTTGTATTTCCATTCGAGAAAATCGATTGTATGTTTTAAGGAGGTCTTATAGCGCTCAAATGTTCCGGGTGCATATTATTTACCCACCAATTCTTTGATTTTGTTGTTATGGTCTTGGAGGATAGGGACGAGGGTTCTATATACTGTACCCATTTTTCAGACAGAAATCTCAACGATTTAAAATAGGTTTTTAGTTTGATATTCTATTATTTTGGCTGAAATAGGAGATAACTTTTGGCTATTATGAAAAGCCAAAAAAAGTCATTCTGATTTTATGCTACTTCCTTTTTGTAATAATTATTATATGGCGTTCCATAGTCTAATGACTGATTAAGTCGCCGTTTATTATAAAATTCAAAATAATCTTTGAGTCCTCTATAAAGCATGATTCCATCAGAATATGCTTGTAAATATACATTTTCGTATTTGACTGTCCTCCATAATCGTTCTATAAAAATGTTGTCAATAGCTCGTCCTTTACCGTCCATAGAAATTTTTATTCCATTGTTTAATAGCACATTGGTGTGAACCTCACTGGTGTATTGACTTCCTTGATCTATATTGAAAATTTCGGGCGCACCATACTTATGTATGGTTTCTTGCAAAATATCGGCACACCAATCGGTACTCATTGTGTTGCTTACACTCCAGTTCAAAACAAATCTTGTATGCAAATCTATAATCGCAGTCAAATACATAAATCCTTTTGCCATAGGAATATAGGTGATATCTGTTGCCCACACCTGATTTTTAGGGGTAATCTTCGAACCTTTGAGTAAATAAGGGTATTTCTTATGTTCTTTATTACTCATTGTTGTTTTAGATTCCCTATAAATGGTTTGCCAATTGATGATTTGCATCAATCGTTTTACCCGTTTGTGATTCACTATAAAACCTAAATCCTAGAGCCAGAACGTCAGTTTCCTGCAACCATAAAATGGAGTATTAAAATACTGTTGGTCTAGTAGTTGCATTATTTTCAAGTTCTCTAAACTTTCCTGTTTTGCTTTATAATAAAGACCGCCGCGATGAATTTCTAATAATCGACATTGTTTGACAATGCTCAATTTATTTTGGGTATCGACCATTTTTACTCGCTCACTGATGGATACTAACCCAGACTTTTTTTTAAAAAGTCATTCTCTAAAGTCAGCTGACCTATTCGAGCATAGAGTTTCTCTGTTGGAATTTCATCTTTGGCAACGACTGTTTTTTCTGCAGAAAAAACCGCAGAAAGATTCCGGATCGCTTCTGCCTTCCACATTGAAATTTGGTTGGGCAGCAACTCGTATTTTTTTGATAATACTTCGATGGTATCTTTCTCTTTTAAGGCTTCCAAAACAACTTTGGATTTGAAGTCTTTCCCGAAGGTTCTTCTTGTTCTTGACATAATAGTGCTAATTTAAGGTTTTTATTCCTATCTAAATTAGTCGGGATATATTGTCCGAATTTTGGGGGTCAGCATAATCCTGAATTGTAAATCTTAAAGCTCCGTTTTTTAACGGAGCTTTTTTTTTAACTTTGTACAAAAAAAAACAAAATTAAAATAGCCATTATTGAAGATGAAAATCTTGCATCAAGATATCTAAAATCGGTTCTTGAACTACAGACAATACTTTCTATCTCTGAAATTTATATACTGAAGTCTGTGAAAAATGCTACCATTTTTTTTAAAGAAAATAATGTTGATCTTGCTTTTATGGATATCCACTTAGGAGACGGTAAAAGTCTCGATATTTTTGAACAAACAACTATTTCATGTCCTGTTATTTTTATTACTGCTTATGATTCATATGCGGTTAAGGTATTCAAAAACTTCACAATAGATTATCTTTTAAAGCCTTATGCTGAAGAAGAGTTATTAGAATCTTTGATAAAATATAAAAACATAAAAGACACTTTTAATCTAGGATTAATTGTTAAGTCTTTAACTGAAATTGAAAATAAAAACAATATTCAGAATAATTTTTTGGTGAACCATAGAGATAAACTTATATCGATAAATGATTCAGCGATAGCTTATTTTTTTTGCAACGGGGAAGCACCTTTTTATTCATATCAATACAGGACATAGTTATTTGTATAATAATAATTTAAAAGATTTGGTCAATACAATTGATTCGGTTCTTTTCTTCAAAATAAGTAGAAAATACATCATCAACAGAAATTATATTCAGGAATTATTAAACATAATAGTCAAAAAATAGAAATACTTTTAAACGTGCCTATTCCAGATTCAGATCCTCTTATTTTGAGTAAAAAGGAAATTAATAATTTTAAGAATTGGTTGAATTCTTAAATAGTATAATATTAAAAAAAAAACAAACAAGGATAAAATGATGGAAGTATATTAATACTGTTTTATCAACTAGAACTGCATTTTAACCAACTATGACAAGTCTGTTGCAAAATTGTGATATCTTGGATATAGGAGGTGTAGGTACTATAGTAATTATTAAAAATGGTAAATAATTCCCGAATATAATCCAATAATAATAGGTTTGAAATTTCCTGTTTTGTTAGAATATGTATTGAGTTGGTATTTCAGGATAGGTTCAAAATTTAACTGAAATGATTTAGCAAACTGGTATTTAAATCCCATCCCAAAGTTAGTACTGAAATGTATTGAATTTAAATTGGTCGCTTCTCCCAATTTGAAATTAGCTTCAGGAGAAACTAATGCTATTTCGTTTTCTTTTAAGAATAAAGTACTAACTCCGCCAATGATATTGATACCAATTTTTTTATCTAAAATAGCATAAGAAATTTCAAGCGGAACTTCATAATAACCCATTTTTTGATTAATGGAGCCGCTGCTTGTTTTTTGTAAATTTTTTTCAAAAGAAATTAAGGAGTTTAAATTGTCTTGATTTTGAATTTCTATAGCGTTATTCGCGGTATATTTAAGATTGGCCAAGCTATTACTATTTAAGCCTGCTGCGTACGACACGTCATTAGTATTATAACCTACCGAAAACGAATTAATTCCTGATCGTAAGGCGAATTTATTACTCAAAGCATAATTTATTCCAACACCATAGCTAAAGCCGCTACCAGCTGTTTTATTGTTTTGGGATAATTGCGGGTCGATGGCAGAGCCAGATGAATTGGTATTGAGATACATTGCAGCAACATTAGGAACTAATTTCCATTTTTTTTTATGGATAGTAGCAACTTTCAGCTCTTTTTTATCTTCTTTCTCCTTTAAAAGTTCTTCGAGTTCATTAGGAACAGTAGAAATAGGAGATTCTAATTTTTCTGCATTAGTTTGAACAACTTTTGAACCTTGTTTATCTTTTAGAAGTATTGTAGTATTATTTTTATTTAAAACGGATTCCTCTATTATTAGATTTTTCGTATTGTTTCTCTCAACAAGAGCCTCATCAGTATTGAGTTTATCCCTTACTAACTTATTCTCTTTTAGCGGTCTACTATATTCTTTTTGATAAACCGCAGTACTATTTTGATATTTCGCTTCAGTACTATTGTTTTTTGACTTCGTTTTTGTAGATAGTTGGTCTGTATTTGTCCGGTTTGATTTAGATATTTTATCATTAGTAATAACTATTTGGTTTGTTTTTCTTTGATAGTTTTTGTTTATGCCTTCTGTGTTCTTAGTAGTGTTAGAATCAACATTAGAATTAGGTATAGTTGTCGTTTCTTGTTCTAAAACGATAATGTTTATAGGTAAATTAGTCTTTTTTAAGTTAGTGTTCAAAGCAAATAAAGCAGGAAATAATACCACAGCAATACCGGCATATTTAAACCATATTGGTACTATTCGTCTTTCTTTTTTTTCCTCTTGTAAAGCAGTTTGAATGTTCAACCAAGTTTGATCATTAGGTTCTGTTTCAAAATCTTTGAATCTTTCTTGAAACAATCGGTCTATGTTTTTTTTGTTTTTCATTTTACCGATGATTCGTATTTAATTTCGGTTATTTTTTCTATTTTTTCTTTTAAGATTAAGCGCGCTCTAAAAAGATTTGATTTTGTAGTTCCAGTCGAAATATTCAGTATTTCGCTAATCTCTTTATGAGAATATCCATCAAGTACATATAAGCTAAAAACAATTCTATATTGATCTGGTAGTTCATGAATGATTTGCATCAGAAATTCGAGAGAAATATTCTCATCGTCAATGTCAACTTCGACATCAGCGATTTTATCATCTAAAACCTCCATGAATCGAACTCCTTTATATTTTTGGAGAATATTATTGATAAGTATTCTTTTAGCCCATCCCTCGAAAGAACCTTTATCGCTAAACTGCCTCATTTTTCCAAATATAATTAAGAATCCGTCTTGGAGATTATCTTGTGCGTCTGCATAACTAGATGAATATTTTAAACATACCCCAAAAAATTTTTTAACGAATAATAGGTATAACTGTTCTTGAGCCTTAGGGCAGTTCTTTTTACATTCATTAATTAATTGTTCTAATACCACAGAATTACACTATTTTAGTCAACAACTTGAATTTCTACGTTTTCAAATAGGTCTTTACCATCCGCATCTTTTCCTTTGTAAAACTTAAAAACATAAGAACCGGAATTTGTTGGGTAAAAATCAAATGAAACTTCAGACTCTGCAGGAACCACATCAATGCAAACTTGGTCACTTTTTGCAGCGGCTTGTATGGCTATAGTTCTAATGTTAGAATCTTTACTATAGTAAATACCTTGATAAAGATAGCATTCTGTAGGTTTTTGATACTTCAATTTGATTGTATAAGTTTCTCCTAATTTAAAGCTTGCAGGAAGCACATAGCTTTCAATAGGAAGTATTTCGTACTGATAGTTATCTTCATAATCATTATCAATACTGCAGCTTAAAAAAGTTGTAGCTAGTACGAATAGTAAAATAATTTTTTTCATTTTTCAATAATTAAGTATATTATAAATTAAGGATTTAATTATAAAAAATAGCCATCCCTCTTTTATAAAGATGCTGAATTTTGTAAAAGGTTGCGTCAAAAAAGTTTTTTTAAAATTAAAATTAAAATTAAATTTCAATATCTGTAAACTTAGATATGACATTTGCTTCTATAAAAAAAATTTTTTTTCATTTGGATTGATTTATTTGCGTAATTTTCAAATTCTTGTTTTGTAAAAGGAGCGATTGGAAACCCAAAAACATGTCCAAGAAATTTATTCTCAGCAAATTGCCTATCCACATACAAATTGTAAATTCCAGTCCCGTTGACCATCTAATTCCAATTTAAATTGATCATTGATTTCTAATATGTTTAATAAGTATTATTTGTTTTAATTTATTGATTTTTAGATACGTTAATGGTTGTTTGTAGTTGAGTTAATCAATAGTTTGCACTGATCAATAGAAACTGGAAAGTCGTGGTCAATTTGTCCCTTTTTTCCAGAAGTATTCTCAGTTAAGAGTTTTTTTTTACATCTTAAATCTAATAAATGTGAGTATATTTGGAGTAAAAACCATCTAGATTTGAAAGCTATTACTTTAAAAATATTTTTATTCTTTCTAATAATTACTCCATTTTATGCACAGGAATTACTTCCTTTTGTAGAGAATTATAATAAATCAAATTATCAAGGTGATAATCAATCGTGGAATGTTACCCAAGGTAATGATGATGCGATGTATTTTGCAAATCATCACTATTTACTGCGTTATGACGGAGTAAAATGGGAGAAAAACATGTTGCCAAATAAAACCATTATACGGTCAATTTATGCTATAGATGACAAGATTTATTCAGGTTCCTATAAAGAATTTGGATATTGGATGCGCAAAAACGGAAAGATGAATTATGTGTCATTATCGGAGGGAAAATCTGTTTTTGACGATAAGGAGAATGAAGAAATTTGGAAGATTTTTCAATTTAATAAAGCTATTTATTTTCAATCATTTAATTCTATTTACAAGTATGATGGAGAGAGCATTACAAAGATTAAGATACCATTTCTAATTTCTTATTGCTATGTAATCGACAACCAGTTGTTAATTGCTTCCGTTAGCATTGGCGTGTATAGAATGGTAAATTCTCGTATCGAAAAAGTGCAAGGGTGGGGTGTTTTAGAAAATAATATTATCCACGGAATTGAGAAGTTCCAAAACAAAATCTATTTTTTTACTAAAAAGAATGGAATTTACGTCGAAGAAAACGGAGTTTTAACTCCCTGGAAAAATTCGCTTAATGAGACTTTAAAAACCGCAAATATAAACGGGGCTCGTTTTCTAAAAGGCAGCAAATTAGCTGTAGGAACAAGTAGCAAAGGTGTTTATATTTTCAATCTTGAAAGTAATACCTATATAAATATTGACCGTAAAAATGTACTAATGAATAATTCTATTTTAAGTATTGGCTTAGACAAAGAGAATGACTTATGGTTAGGCTTAGATAATGGAATTGCACATATAGAGATTAATTCACCAACTGCTATTTTTTATGATAATACTGGCACTTTGGGTTCGGTTTATTCGGTTGTTAAAAGTAACGATGGTTACTTGATGGCTTCTAATCATGGTGTTTTTAAATATGAAAATAAAGGTTTTTCACTAATTCCAAATTCAGAAGGTCAAGCTTGGAATATCAAGAAGATAAATAATAAGTTCATCATCGGCCATAACGAAGGAACTTTTGTTTATGAAAACAGTATTTTTTCGAAATTAAATAATATAAATGGAGGTTGGAGTTTAGTTAAAAGTAACGTTAACGACTCTTATCTACAGACAAGTTACAGTGGTATTTCAATATATAATAACTTAGAGGACCTCTTTCAGAAAATTGATGTTAAAGGGATTCTAAAGCCTATAAAATATGCTGCTCAAAATAAAAAAAACGAAATATGGGCTGCTGATAACTATAGAGGGCTGTATAGAATAACTTACAATGATTTTTATGAAACCATGGAGGTGGAGAATATTACACAAAAAAGTAAAAAGAAGGCGAATGACTTTGGAGTGAAAATATTTGAATTTAGAAATGAAATTCTTTTCTTGATTCACAAAACGTGGTATACTTATAATTCAATTTCAAATCAGCTAGTGGAAAACGAATTATTTAATTCAAATTTTGCAAATACTTCTGATATTGTAAAAATAGACGAAGATCATTTTATAATACTAAAGGAGGGATTATTATATCAGGTCGATGTTAAAGGGAATAATTTTGTTCGAAATTTAATTCAAGAAAAATACTATAAAGGTAAAATCATCAATGATTATCTAAAAGTATTTAAAAATGGTAATAGCTATTTGCTGAATTTAGATGATGGTTTTATTTCACTTCAATTGAAGAATGATTTGGTTATAAATCCCAAAATTAAAATTGAAGCATATAATAATGATGAATTAGTTGGTAATAATAGCACCATCAAATATAATTCAGAATTAAAGATACATGTAACTTCAGGAATTTATGGGTCAAGTAAACCAAGCCTATTTTATAAGATAAATAAGTCCGAGGACTATTCTCTAGTGAATGGAGGAGTAGTCGTTTTGAATAATTTAGAGAGTGGAAATTACGTGTTGACGATATACAGTCATGATGGAATGAATTATAACGAAGTCTCAAGTTTTGACTTTTATATTGCGAATCCATGGTATATCTCTTTTTGGATGATTGTACTATATATGGTCGTAATAGGAACCATTTTATTAGTGTATTATAGATGGAATAAAATGCGTTACATTCAAAAGCTAAAATTACAGGAAGAGGAATTGAAACACCAAAAGGAAATTCTGGAAATGGAATTGAAAGCGGAGAATGAATTGAATAGTCAAGAATATGAAAAGCACATTTTAGAATTAGAACTGCAAACAAAATCATCAGAGGTAACTGGGAAATCACTTTCAATTGCGAAGCAAAGTGAAATGATTGAAAGTATCCAAGGTATCTTAGATTCAGCAACAGATTTAAACAAACTGAAGAGTGAGATTAGTAAGACTATTAAAATAAATGCGGTCAATAAACACGAATGGGAAACATTTGAAACGAATTTGAATCAGATTCACAATGAATTTGTAATTGCGTTATCTAAAAGATTTCCAAACCTTACTCAGAAGGATATTAAGTTATGTATTTATTTAAAGATGAATCTTTCTTCGAAAGAAATCGCTCCAATGATGAATATTTCTTTTAGAGGAGTTGAATTACATCGTTATCGATTGCGAAAGAAATTACAGCTCGTGCAAGATGACAACCTTTCTAAGTTTTTATTATCAATATAAAAACCAATTATTTTTTACATTTTATATTTTTTTTAAGGTATTTCGTAACAGAATTATAACACATCATTACTACATCATTGAGATGTAAAGTAATCACTCAGCACGCTCGAAACCCCCTAAAATCATTGAATTACAGTATTTTTTTATTAGCTTGATGTAGTTATGTAGTAATTCAAACAGGATTGCTATAACGTTGTAGTTATCTAACTTAGCTCTACTAACATTAACAAATTATTAATAGATGAGAAATTTTATTTTTAGCTTTTTAGCACTCCTTCTACTTCCAGCTTATATGTCGGGGCAAGTAATTAAGGGTAAAGTATTGGATAAAAACGGAATTGGGATACCAGGTGCAATTTTGGTTTCTCCCACTTCAAATGCTGATACTGATTTTGACGGAAATTTTAATATCAATGCGAAAGCAGGTGATTTATTAAAAGTTACCATGTTGGGTTTTGAGGCGGTTTCTATTAAGGCGACTGCTGGACCCATGAGTATAATGATGCTAGAATCGGAAGATACTGCATTAAAGGAAGTTGTTATCATTGGTTATGGTACTAGAAAGACCATTGATAATACAGCGGCAATCACTTCTTTAAAGGCAGAAGAGATTTCTAAAACTAAAGTGTTGAATGCTTCTCAAGCGATTCAAGGTAAAGCGGCTGGTGTTCAAGTTGTTTCATCTGATTTACCAGGAAGTACGCCTTCAGTTATTATTAGAGGTTTAGGAACTGCATTAGGAGGACGTACTCCTTTATATATTGTTGATGGAATGCCTACAGAAAACATCAATAATATTAATACAAATGATATTACTTCTTATGAAATTTTGAAAGATGCATCAGCATTAGCTATTTATGGGACTAGAGCTGCAAATGGTGTAATCATCATTACAACTAAAAAAGGTAAAGGGGACGGTGTCACAGTTGAACTGGAAAGCTTTGCTGGATTTAGAGATCCTTTAAAGAGAGTAAAAATGTCGGGAAGTAATAAATATTCCTATTACTCTAATTCAGCTTTGCAAACTACAACTTTTTCTCAAGATCAACCGGTAAACACTGACTGGTTTGACGAGATCACTAGAATTGGCTCATATACTCAAAATAATATTTCTGTTTCTGGTTCTACAGAAAACATAAAATATTTCTTCAGTTTAGGGAACTATGAGGAAAAAGCGGTTTTGAATGGATTAGATTATAATCGAACTACTTTTAGAAATAATAATGAATATAAAATTTCTAATAAACTGACCTTAAATCAAAATTTTAGTTTCGGAATTACTAATTCAAACCCGAAGCCTCTAAATGCTTTTACTAGTGCTTACAAGCAATCTCCAATAGTCCCTGTTCGTTTTCCGAATGGACAATACGGAGTTTCATTTGTAGGGAATGATGGTTTTGCAGGGACAACAGGATCAAATTTTAATAATGTTGGAAATCCAGTTGCGCAATTAGATTTCTTTAATGAAGAGCAAAAGAGCGTCATCTTACAAGGTGGATTAAAGTTAGATTATGAAATTGTAGAATCATTAAAATTCACTTCGCAATTTAATGGAGAATATTACACTTGGAAAAATTATAATTTTGAAGACACTAGAAATATTTGGTTAGCTGCTGATCCTAGCCGAATTGAATCTCAATACAACTCTACTGCCAATGTCAATTTATTGACAAAAGGAAGAAGTCAATATTTCAATTGGAATCTAACAAACTACGTTACTTACAATGAGGTTTTTGGAGATATTCATGATGTTGAATTAACAGCGGGTATCGAAACTTCTATCAAAGGAGCACGCGAACAATTGACAATCTCTAGAAAGAATGTAAACCCTAATTCAAATTACTGGTCGTTAAGTGGTGTAAATGAAGTAGGGAATGTTACAAGTTATAGAGATGAAGTTTTTAATAAAACAAAGCTTGCGTCTTATTTT
Organism: Flavobacterium frigoris; assembly: GCF_900111075.1. Taxonomy (GTDB): domain Bacteria; phylum Bacteroidota; class Bacteroidia; order Flavobacteriales; family Flavobacteriaceae; genus Flavobacterium; species Flavobacterium frigoris. Next base: position 141,853 of record NZ_FOFZ01000003.1, on the reverse strand, counting down.
GGTCGTTTTCAATATAAATTGATGGACAGATACTTGCTTACTGGGACAATAAGACGTGATGGTTCATCTAATTTTGGTAAAGATTATCGTTGGGGAACTTTTCCAGCCTTCGGAATTGGATGGGTTGTTACTAAGGAAGACTTCATGGCAGATGTTAAAGGAATCGATTTGCTTAAATTAAGAGGAGGTTGGGGTAAACTAGGAAACCAAAATGTACCTCTTAATAATCAGGCCTATTCTTCAGGCCTAAGCAGTTATTTAGGTGGTTCAATTTTGTACCAAGGAACTACAATCAACTCGCAAGTTGATCCAAGTTTATCATGGGAGATTACAGAAGAAACTTCGGCAGGTATTGATTTCGAATTGTTAAACAATAGATTAAAAGGAGCCTTTGATGTTTATGATAAAACAACAACAAACGTAATTTTAAACACTAGACCATATATCACCTCTGGGATTAGTAATTCTTCTCCAGCACATGTGGGACAAGTCTCTAATAAAGGATACGAAGTTAGTTTACGTTGGGATGATAAAATCACTGATAATGTAAGCTATTGGGTTGGAGGAAATTTCTCTAATAACACCAATAAGTTAAAAGGCTTAAAAGACGCCACTCTTGCTCCAATAAATGGAGGAGATTTATCAAACGGACAGTTTACAAAATTACTTGATAATACATCTATTGGAAAACCATTAGGTAGTTTTTACATGTATGAGTACGCTGGTGTTGATCCTACAAACGGTAAGATGTTATATTATACTGCAGCGGGTACGACAGTAGCTCAAGATGTATTGGACGCTAATAAAGACAAAAAGTATGCGGGTTCTATTTTGCCGTCTTCGACCTTCGGAATTACTTTAGGTGTAAACTATAAAAACTTTGATTTATCTCTTGATGGATATGGAACTTCAGGTGCAAAAGTGTACAATGGTAAAAAAGCACAACGTTTTTCAGGAGAGAACATAGAAGAATCTGTTGCTACTAATTTCTGGACAGTAAATAACACTACAGCTTCAAATCCAGCGCCTTTTAACCAAGTTCCAGTTGCCTCAACGTATTATTTAGAATCAGGTGATTTCTTCAGAGTAAATAATATTAGTTTAGGATATAAACTGCCATTAGCTGACAATGGATTTTTGAGTTATTGTCGCGTGTATGTAAATGCAATAAACCCATTTATCACTCAAAAGTTCTCTGGTTTTTCTCCAGAATTAAATGGTAATGGAGACCCATATGGTAGTCAAGGTATCGAACTAGATGCCTACCCAACGCTAAGATCACTTGTTATTGGTGCTAATTTAAAATTTTAATACGATGAAAAAGATATATATATCACTATTTGTACTATCCGCCTACTTTTTTTCTGGATGTTCAAACGACTATTTAGATGTAGACCAAACAGAATCTATCTCTACAAAGGATATTGCTTTATTTAACAATGACGAAGGTGCAACCACATTTGTTACTGCAATCTATAACAAGTTTTTAGATTTCAATATGAGCTCGTTTTCTTGGATTGGACTAACTAGTATTGCTTCAGATGATGCTGATAAAGGTTCTTCTCCTGGAGATACAGGTTCAGATAAAGACCTGCTGGATGCCTTAACCTATAATGCATCAAGCGCTTCTATTAGAGAGGTTTTTGAGGCTAATTATGAAGGAATAAACAGATGCAACCAGGCATTAAGTATTGTGCCACAATTAGATCAAGCAAATCCTGCTTTACGCTCGAGACTAATAGGCGAAGCGAAGTTTTTGAGAGCCTTCATGTATTTTACTATATTAAAAACTTACGGCGGAGTACCTATTATAGATCATTTACCAAATCCCTCTTCTGACGAGGATAGAATCATGCAATTGACACGTAAATCAGCTCCTGAAGTTTATAGTTTTATCGAAAAAGATTTAGCTGATGCGATTGCTGCACTGCCTAATAAATCAGAATATGCTCCAGCAGAAAAAGGAAGAGCTTCAAAAGGCGCTGCCTATGCATTATTAGCAAAAGTAAATTTGTACCAGAAAAAATGGCAGAAAGTAGTAGATAACGCTGATCTAGTTACGGGATATTCAATTGTTCCTAACTATGCCACAATGTTTAGATTAGCTGGAGAGAATGATGCGGAATCAATTTTTGAAATCAATGGCACTGGTGCAGTTCCAGCTAAAGGAATTGCAGGATATTCAAACACTCAAGGTGCTCGTGGTGCCGGCGGATGGGGTTGGGGTTTTAATACTCCTTCTGAGAGTTTAGTTAATGCTTATGAGCCAGGTGATGTTAGAAAAGACGCAACTATTATTTTTGCGGGAACAACTTTATATGATGGTAGAGTAGTGCCAATAACCGTTGAAAACTCTCGTTACAATTATAAAGCATATTCTTCTGCATTTACGGATGCGTGGGAAACTGATGCTAATATCAAATACTTGAGATACGCCGAAGTTTTACTAATGAAGGCTGAAGCATTAAATGAATTAGATCAAACTCCAGCGGCTATTCTTTTGTTAAATCAAATTAGAAATAGAGCTGCATTAGGAAACACCATTGCAGTTACTAAAGCAGATGTACGTATTGCTATCTGGAAAGAGAGAAGAGTAGAAATGGCCTTTGAGCACGATCGCTTTTTTGACTTGGTAAGAACTGGGCAAGCTGTTGCAGCTTTTGCAATTCACGGAAAAACATTTGTCGCTGGAAAACATGAATTATTTCCTTTGCCACAGGCTTTTATTAATCAGGCAAATGGATTGTCAACACAAAATCCAGGTTATTAATTTTAAAAAACAGTAAAAATGAAAAAAAATAAATACATATACCTATTTACTTCTGTTCTTGTTTCACAGTTTTTTATAAGCTGTAATGAGGATAGTATAGATAAAGTAAACAGCACGATTCCTTATGAATCAATTGGTGGATATGATAACTCAGATGAGATCGCAGCTGCAAATTTAATTACTAAGGTAAGTTTTGAAAATAATATCACAGATTCGAAAAACGGAATAACTGGTGGAACAGGAACAGCCGTGAGCTATGCACCAGGAATTAAAGGACAAGCTTATCAAGGATCTTCTAGTTCGTTTATTGCTTACAGTACTGTAGCAAGTTCTTTGGTAAGTCTAAAAAACATTACCGTTTCTATGTGGATTAACACAACTCCACATACTGGTGGCGCACAGTCGTTATTTATGTTACCAAAGACGACTGATTTTTGGGGTAACATTTTTACAATGGTTGAAGGAACGGGGCCAGCAAATACTATGTTGATGAAAAATCATATTCAAAAAGATGTAACACCTAGTATTCCTTGGTCAGGCCAATTTATAGAGCATGGCGGGTCAAACCTTTTGCCAAATATGTTTGGATCTTGGAAACATGTTGTTTGGATGTATAATGGTGCTAATTCGACTTATAGCATGTTCATCGATGGAAAAAAACTTGATTTACCAGCTTCAATAGCGAAGCGCTATGCTAGCGATCCTCAAACTGGAGGTGTTGGTTATGGCGACTTGGCAAATTCAAATGTTTCAAAATTTATAATTGGAGGCTTTCAACAACATTTGGGTGCTCCATGGAGTGCTCCTGATGGATGGATGCTTAACTATACCGGATTAATGGACGAGTTTAGAATTTATAATGCTGCACTTACTGATAATGAAGTAGTGGCCTTGTATAAGTTGGAAAAGGACAATAGATAAAAGTTGTAAGAGCTAGTTTAAGAAAACTAGCTCTTAAATAATAATTATAAAAGTATTTGAAAATGAAAGTTTATATATGTTTAGTTTTAATAAGCCTTTTTAACTCCTGTTCTAACTCATCTCCAGATGTTAAAGAACCAAGTGGAGGTACACCCTTACCTACTACGCCAGGTACAACAGCCACTCCATTAACTGACATTGAAGCATTAGACCAGGTACAAAAAGATGCATTAAAGTATTTCTGGGAGTATGCTGAAACCAACTCAAAGTTAGCAAGAGAACGCTATTACACTAACGATCCTGGTTTTGAAGCTAATATTGTTACAACAGGTGGATCTGGTTTTGGATTAATGACCATTATTGCAGGTGTTGATAGAGGTTTTGTTCCCAGAGCAGAAGCCGTTTCTCGCTTGACAACAGCTATGAATTTCCTAGAGAAAGCAGAGCGTTTTCATGGTGCGTGGCCACATTGGATCAACGGAAATGACGGTAAAGTAATCCCTTTTGGTACAAAAGATAATGGTGGAGATCTCGTAGAAACAGCATTTCTTTGTCAGGGATTGTTGACGGTTAGAGAATATTTTAAAGATGGAAATACCACTGAAAAAGCATTAGCCGCTAAGGCAGACGAACTTTGGAAAGGTGTTGAATGGGATTGGTATACTAAAGGAGAAGATGCTTTATATTGGCATTGGAGTCCAAATTACGGTTGGGAAATGAATTTCAAAATTCAAGGATATGATGAATGTCTAATTACCTATGTGATGGCAGTGTCATCTCCTACTCATCCTATACCAGTAGCGGCTTACCACAAAGCGTGGGCAAGAAGTGGAGCAATTAAAAGTGGAGCCTCCCAATATGGTATTCCAGTTGTACTAAACCATAATGGAGCTAATGGAACGGTAGGACCAATGTTTTGGTCTCAATATTCCTATATAGGTTTAGATCCTTCTAATTTAAAAGATCAATATGCTGATTATAGGGCATTAACCCAAAATCATGCTAAAATAATGAATCAATATTCAATTGCTAATCCAAAGCAATGGAAAGGGTATTCTGATAAGGTTTGGGGTTTAACGGCTAGTTATACTAGAAATAATGATGGAACTACAGGTTACTCAGCACATCAACCTAATAATGACGTGGGAGTCATTACGCCAACGGCTGCTTTATCATCATTTCCATATACCCCCGTTGAATCTATGAAATTTCTACATTATTTATATGATGAAAAAAAATCGGAATATGTAGGAATAGCAGGACCTTATGATGCTTTCTCACCCCATTACAATTGGGTAACTCAGAGGTATTTAGCTATTGATCAAGGTACGATTGTCCCAATGATTGAAAATTATAGAACCGGTTTACTATGGAAACTATTTATGAATGCACCAGAGGTAAAGCCAGGTTTAGTGAAAATGGGCTTTCAGTCTGCGAAATATAATTTTTAAGAGATGACTAAATACATTTTACTAGCTATAACGTTATTAACTACCTTAATTTCCTTTGCTCAAGGTGAAGTTACTGGAAAAATTAAAATTGAAAGTGTTTCAAAGCATGAATTGAAGTATGTTTTACACATTCCGGCAAATACGATGGATAAAAAACCATTAATTATCTTTCTTCATGGTTCTGGTGAAAAAGGGACTGATATTGAAAAAGTAAAAACACATGGTCCGTTTAAATATTTAAAGAAAAACGAACTAGATGCTTATGTTTTGGCTCCACAATGTCCAGATAATGAATATTGGGACACTGAAGTATTGTATCAGTTGATATTAAAAATCCAAAAGGAGAATAAGATTGATGCCAGAAGAATTTATTTAACAGGACTTAGTATGGGAGGCTGGGGCGCATGGAACTTAGCTTTTGCTCATCCTGAGATATTTGCGGCCTTAGTACCAATCGCTGGATTTGTGGATCGTGTACCCATGATTGAAAACTGTAAAATTGAGACTATTCCTATTAGGATTTTTCATGGACTAGTTGACGATGTTGTAGATGTAAATTACTCCATTGCAATCTATAAAAAATTGAGGTCTTGTAATAAAAATATTGAACTGACCATTTTCGACGATGCAGGACATGATAGCTGGACGCGAGTATATGACAATAAAGAAATTTACGATTGGATGTTCCAACAAATTAAAAAATAAAAAGAAATGAAGAACAAATTAATTATAGTGCTCTTATGTCTTTCACTATTTGGCTACAGCCAAAAAAAGAGAAAAAAAAAAGAGATAACAATCAAACCGAGAGAGATGTTTGTTGCTGATTTAATGGCAAGAATGACTGTAGATGAAAAAATAGGACAGTTGAACCTGCCTACTTCAGGAGATATTACAACAGGGGCTGCCAATAGTTCTAATATAGCTAAAAATATTGAAGAAGGAAAAGTGGGTGGTCTTTTTAATATCAAGTCTGTACAAAAAATTAAGGAAGTACAGAAGATTGCTGTTGAAAAAAGCCGCTTGAAAATTCCATTACTTTTCGGAATGGATGTAATTCATGGATACGAAACAACTTTCCCAATACCACTTGGGCTATCTTCTACTTGGGATATGAAGTTAATTGAGCGTAGTGCCCAAATAGCTGCGCAAGAAGCTAGTGCTGACGGAATAAACTGGACTTTTTCGCCAATGGTGGATGTGTCTCGTGACCCGCGCTGGGGAAGAGTTTCTGAAGGTTCCGGTGAAGATACTTATTTAGGTAGTGAAATAGCCAAAGCGATGGTGCACGGCTATCAACAAGATGATTTGTCAAAAAACAATTCGATATTATCCTGTGTAAAACATTTTGCTTTGTATGGAGCACCAGAGGCGGGACGCGATTACAATACCGTGGATATGAGTAGAATTAGAATGTACAATGAGTATTTTCCGCCTTATAAAGCTGCCATTGATGCTGGAGTAGGTTCAGTTATGGCTTCTTTTAATGAAGTTGATGGAATTCCGGCAACGGGAAACAAATGGTTAATGACTGATGTCCTGAGAAAGCAATGGGGTTTTGATGGATTTGTGGTTACTGATTATACCGGAATCAATGAAATGATTGATCACGGTATGGGAGATTTGCAAACTGTGTCAGCTCTAGCGTTGCACGCAGGAGTTGAAATGGATATGGTAGGTGAAGGTTTTTTGACTACTTTGAAGAAATCCTTGGACGAAAATAAAGTGAGTATGGCACAATTAGACAATGCTGTGCGTCTTATTTTGAATGCCAAATATGATTTGGGGTTATTTCATGATCCTTATAGGTATTGTGATGTGACTAGAGCTAAGAATGAAATATTCACCGCTGCAAATCGATTAGAAGCAAGAAATACGGCCGCTCAATCTTTGGTTTTGCTTAAAAATGAAAAGCAACTTTTACCATTAAAAAAATCAGGAACGATTGCTGTTATTGGACCATTGGCTGATGCCAAAGAAAATATGGCAGGAACTTGGAGTGTTGCTACAAATATGGATAAATCCATTTCACTGATTGCAGGCATGAAAGAAGTTGCTGGAAAAGATACTAAGTTGCTTTACGCCAAAGGAAGCAACCTTGATTACGATGCTGCTTTTGAAGAAAAAGCAACAATGTTCGGTAAAACACTACACCGTGATGATAGAACTTCACAAGAATTATTGGCCGAAGCCTTGAAAATCGCTAATCAATCAGATATCATTGTCGCAGCGCTTGGAGAATCTGCAGAAATGAGTGGAGAGAGCAGTAGCAGAACAAATCTAGAAATACCGCAAGCCCAAAAAGATTTACTAAAAGAATTATTAAAAACGGGGAAGCCAGTAGTTTTAGTTTTATTCACAGGTCGACCTTTAGTTTTGGTTCAGGAAAACGAAACGGTTCCTGCTATTTTGAATACTTGGTTTGCAGGAAGTGAAGCAGGATTTGCCATTGCCGATGTATTATTTGGCAATGAAAACCCTTCTGGAAAATTAACGGCTACTTTCCCTAGAAGTGTAGGACAAGTACCTATTTATTATAACCAGAAAAATACTGGAAGACCATTAATGAATAAAGAAGGTAAGTTCGAAAAATTCAGATCTAATTTCATCGATGAGAGAAACGAACCATTATTTGCTTTTGGATATGGTTTGAGCTATACGACTTTCGATTATTCGAACTTGGAAATCTCATCTGATAAAATGAAAATTAATGAGACTTTGAAAGTAACAGTTGATCTTTCAAATACAGGAAATTATGATGGAAAAGAGGTTGTTCAATTGTACATAAGAGATCTAGTAGGTTCTGTGACAAGACCAATAAGAGAATTGAAGGGGTTCCAAAAAATATTGCTTAAAAAAGGAGAAATAAAAAAAGTAACTTTTGAAATCTTTGTCGAAGATTTGAAATTTTATAACTCTGATCTTGAATTTGTTGCAGAGCCTGGTGCTTTCCAAATTTTCGTAGGAACAGATTCAAACGCAGTTAATAATGTTGGTTTTGAATTGATGAAATAAATTTTGGTTTGTTTATTTTTTGATTCGCCCTTCGGTAATAAAATACCGAAGGGTTTTTTTATAGTTTTTGAAATAGTATTTATATGTCAGTTTCGAATAACAAAAACTGTAAATATTTTTGTTCCTTTACGCGTACAATAAATTTCAAAGCCTGAATTTGACTTTGTAAAGATGTAAACAATTTTATAATAGCATCATAAACTGACGAGTAATTACATAAAATTAGAATACAAATTAACCACAATCAATAATGAAAAAAAATACATTTATTACTTATGGTACACTACAGTAAATTAGACATTCTTTTCAGTATAAGACACTTATAAATGGGAAGTTGAAATAGCAGAAAGACCCGAATCCAGTGCAGGATTTATTCCTGAAAAGAATTGGATATGTCTAGGTTTTCTATGTTCCAAGATCGGAGTTTGACTTGGGGATTAACGATTGTTATAAAAAATAGAAAATATGTAGATATAATAAATTTCATTTAGTTAATTTTTTTATTTTGATCTTATTTTCTTCTCAAAAGTTCTGAAATTACAAAAATAGGATAATGGTTGGTTTCGATTAAATTTTAAATTGCCCAGAGATAAATTGGATATCCGTAAATATAATCTTAAAGTTGGACTCTCTCCTGAGAATAAGATATAGGCCTCATTTTGCAGCAGGATTTGCAAGCTGTATAAAAAAAATTTAGTCTTCATCATCAAATAAATTGTCAATATCAAAATCATCAATATCAAAATCGTCACTTTCAGTAGGAGCGATGGCGCCTGGAGGATTGAATAGACCCATTCATCCCAGATGTGGTTGTTAGTATCGGAACTATTTACCTAGTCTAGAAATAACAATCTAAATTCATCGAGTTCTTTACGGATGAGTTTTATATATTCTAGATCTTTATAGCTTTCATGAAAACGTAAACTGCCGACATGAACATATAAATGCATGGCATGGTCTTTAATAATAGCGGCATTTTGCATGCGAATACTGTATAAATCACCCCCTTCGGCACCCGCTATTTAGCTGGAATAATCATTGAATCAGCACGCATAAATTCTTTGGTGTACTGAATATATTCGTCCTCTTCGGGAAAAGAGGCCATTAAGCTTTCTACTAATTGATATATAAATTCTGCTTTTTGGTAGGTTTTTGGTTTTATCAAATAGAGACATGGGTGGGGGTATTATTAAAAGAATGGATTATAAATCCGCTATCGGGAGAATAGAATTAATCCGTTGGATAAAGAAAAATATTTAAATAACATTGATCTTCATAACGACAGTTGTACAACTTACTACGAAAACTCAAAACGAATTTTAACAAAATCTGGCAAATATAAGTGGGTTTTGACCTGAGGGAAAATAATTAAGCGGGATTCAAATTATAATCATAGGTACAAATATTGATGTTTCCTCACAAAAAGAAAAGGAAGAGGAAATTATAAAATCTCTTGAAGTTATTGCCGAGCAAAAGAAGAGGTTCTTATATTTTGCTCATATCGTTTCTCATAATCTGCGTTCTTATGCCGGTAATATTGAAATGTTATTGAATCTAATGGAAGAAGAAAAAGATGAAGTCAGTTTAAGGGGAACTAATTTGTATTTAGGCTCTTCATCTCGTGTGTTAGCAGAAACAATTGATAATTTAAAGGAGTTGTTGGAAGTTCAAACTGCGTTGCATCCTAAACTTAAAAAAGTAAACATAAATTTACATTTAGCAAAAGCCTTAGCTGTTTTAGAAGATGAAATTAATAAGAATAAGGTCATCATTCAAAATTCAATTTCAGATGAAGAAACAGTAATTTCTAATCCTGCATATTTAGAAAGCATTTTATTTGATCTAACATCTAATGCTATCAAATATTGTGCGCTAGGTAGAATCCCAGTAATTAGTTATATGGTGGTCTCAGAAGGATAAAAAAAAAATTAGTTATAGAAGATAATGGGGAAGGAAGGAATTTAAAATTGCATGGGGATAAGTTATTTGGAATGTATGAAACGTTGCATAATAATCATGATTCGAGAGACATTGGACTGTTTATTATACAAAACAAGATAGAAGCGACGGGTGGAAGTATAGAAGTTCAAAGTATAGTAGGGCAACGAACGGTTTTTAAAATACATTTAAATGAAGAAGTTTAGGGAAGTATATGTCATTGATGACGATAATTTTTTTCATTTTATAATACCCAATTTATTTAAAAACAACAACTTGGGTATTAATGCATCCTCTTTTTTTAATGGGCTTGAAGCTGTCGAAAAAATAAAAGAGAATATAAGTTTAGGTTTAGGCATGCCGGATGTAATTTTACTGGATATAAATATGCCAATTATGGATGGATGGCAATTTTTAGATGAGTTTAAAAAATTCAACAAGGCGACTGATAACAAAACCCATGTTTGTATAATTAGTTCATCGGATAGTAGTTCGGGTACAAATAAGGCAAAACCATATCAAGATCAAATAAAAATATATATTCTGAAACCAATAACAATTGAGGATTTCAAAGAGATATTTTAGCAAAAAAGCTGAGCCAATACGGACAAACTAAATTTTTTAAATTTAAACGAATGAACTTGATTTATTAAGGTAAGAATTAAATAGCAGCTTTGATTGGCTTTACAACGGTAATTAATTCAAAAGATCGTATCAAAGAAAATTCATATAGAAATCTATTTACAACAGCGGAGGTTATTTCCTTTCTTTGTGATGCACGAACTAGAAGGTCTGTGATCAATAGAAATAAATTATAACTATTGATAGTCATATTCTTAGTCGTGTTCCTAGTACTAACAAAGAAAGGAATCTTTTAGATTTAATCAGCTGTAGTTTTAAAGAGGTAGTAGCACGGTTTGGAGGTAACACTAGACGACCAAAGAGTACTATTTGTAAATTGTACTAATACCATGGAGTTCCATCTCGATTTTCAAAATAAAAACACCAGTAACAGCGATACTCAAAAAAATTTCGCAATCGATAAAACATTGAATGATGTTAATGGAGCTTTGTACAATTCTACTTAGAGCAATGAAACGCTTGTGATGTTCTAAAAGCAAGCAATGTACAAAGAAGGTCAGGAAGCAAAAGGATTAGCAACATTAAATATAAGTATAGAGGCTCTTATTACAGAATCTTTTGTTTTTAATAGAAGTGTTGCGTACTGGCTTAAAGGAATAAATTAGACAATTAGTACAAGGAGAATCAGATGTTGACAAAATAAATACATAAATAGGGGGCGCGCTTTTGTAAATTAAAAATGTACTAAAAGTAGTGAATAGAAATACATCTTGTTGGATTTATCGCTATCTTAGCCTTAGAGTAGTTCTTATATACTTCATCAACCGGAAAAGGCTTTACTTAACTGTAGATTAATAGGGAATCGTGTGTAAATCACGAACTGTCGCGCAACTGTAAGTAACACACCAAAGGTTTTCATCCACGAGCATCCACTGCCAAAGGCGGGAAGGACGATGGACACCGTTACAAGTCAGGAGACCTGCCTTTTTCGAATTGACAATGCTTTCGCGATTTGAAGCTTTTAGTCAGACAAATGTGTTTTTATACAAGTTCAAATATCCTTAGTAGGATAATTAGGGGTTGTCCTTTTTCTTTACGCATTTTTCTTTCTTACCATTTTTATTGCAAAAGTATTGTGAAATAATTAAAGAGCTTTTCATAATGATTATAAACCATTTAAAAAGTTACAAATGCAAACGCACAATCTTGACTATCCGCGAATTGGTAGTGACAGAGAACCTAAAAAAGCCTGCGAGCAATATTGGTCAGACAAAAATTCAAGAAAAGAACTGATACATGGAGGCAGCATAGGATGTATTGAAGACAGTCAGTTAGAACAAGAATCAGGAGTAGAGTTAAAACATTCTATTTTTTTTTGTTCTACGATCAAATTGTTGATACGGCGCCAATTTTAAGTACCATTCTGTAATGTTGTAATGAAACTAATTTATACCAATCGTAAAACAAACTTGACATGTATTTTGTGATGGACTTTGGCTATCAACAGACATTTTGGATAGTACAACATGTAAAAGGAAAGATGCTCTGATAATGACGAAAAGTACATTACTTCCGAATTTTACAAAAATCACAAATTCAATTTATTTCCAATATTTTTTTAATGAAGAAGGATAATAATGTTCGCTTTATGCCTATTTGGAAGAACTATAATCGGATTATTATCACCATGTTTTTCAGAACTAATTTTAAATTATCTAGGAACTATTTTTAGATAAAACCTTAAAAAACTAAAATACAATGACTACCGAAGAAAAAATAAAAAAAGCAGAAACACGAATTTTTAAAGCCGTTTTCCCAAGCACCACCAATCATTACGACACGCTTTTTGGTGGTACTGCAATGCAACTTATGGATGAAGTTGCTTTCATTACGGCAACACGTTTCAGCCGCCAAATAATGGTAACGGTAAGCAGCGACAAAATTGATTTCAAAAAACCAATTCCAGCAGGAACGATTATTGAATTAGTAGGTGCTGTGAGTCATTTAGGTAACACAAGTATGAAAGTGAGTGTTGATATTTTCATTGAGGAAATGTATTCAGAGCATCGTGAAAAAGCGATTACTGGAGAATTTACCTTTGTTGCGATTGACGTAAACAAGAAACCAGAGTTTATAGTTAAGAATTAGATTTTTTTAGTGCCAAGAAATTCTAAAAACAAACCCTAGGAGTTAATATATCTAGGAAATAATTTTAAGGAAATAGCAACAGGCACGGACAAATGGAATAATCGACCTTTTATGTTGCCCATCAGATCTGTCACTCAATTCGATAAAGATAATGGAATCGAATGCGAAAAAAACCAATATTTACAGCTAATAGTCGAATGTAGTTTGGTATGATGTAACTGTTGATAAAGTGATTTTAAATCGGTTTTATAAGGGAACAGGAAATTGGTTAGCCCCTAACCTTCATGAAATAGAACCGTCTCAAATTTAGTTTAGAGGCGGTTTTTTTTAAATATAAAATATTTTTTAACCTCTTCTACAAATAAAGATCTAAATTGTTTTTATAGTTTTTTTTAGACCAAGAGTTGATTTACGGTGTTGGCTTCCTTTTTTGTTTTAAAATGACTATTTTAAAAATTATGAGTTCAATTAATAAATCTAACTCAATTTATTTTGAACTTACACACTTTAAGAGACAGTGCAAGATAGTGCAAGACAGTGCCTTAAATAGCGATTAAAAAACCCACAAGATTTTCTTTTTTATTTAGTTGTAATTTTTTTCTTAATCGATAACGGGCCAGTTCAACGCCGCCGTTTGAAATGTTCATTATTTCTGCTATCTCCTTTGTAGACATGTTCATTAATAGATAAGTAGATAAATCAAGCTCTCTAGGGGAAATAGTTGGATGTTTTTCTTTTAATCTTTTTAAGAAATCAAAATGCACATTTTTAATGTGTTTTTCTAAATCATTCCAACTTTTATCGGCAGTTACCTCTTTAGTGATGCTCTTGTTTAATTTGTTAAGCTTTAACTTTGTTGAGTCGTCAAATGATTCCACATTAATATCTTTTAGTTTGTGGATTATTCCATTTAGTATTTTATTTTTCTTGACAACTTGAAGTGAGTTGTTTACGAGTTCTTTGTCTTTGGTTAATATTTTTATTTGAAGTTTATCATTTTGTAGCTTTTCAATTTCTTTTTCAAGTTTGTACTGCTCTTGTCTAATCTTAGATTCTTTTTCCAAATATATTCTTCTCTGTTCTATCGTTTCGTAATATTTATTTTTTCTAATTTTAACTTTTATTCTCCTTTGGATGAAAAGGATTGTAGCTATTATGATCGATATATAAAATAAATAAGTTAGAAAATGCCTATACCATGGAGGGGAAATCGTAAAATTAAAAGTGGTACTATCTGATTCGATTCCATAGCTATTTCGGGCCTTTAATTTCATTTTATAATTACCTTCTCTTAAGTTAGTGTATTCTTTAATTAAAGATGTTGACCATGGACTCCATTTGTCAGTAAAACCATTTAATAGATATGAAAATTCAACATTTTCAACATTTTCATAAGTAGGTGAGGAAAAGATAAATCGCACTGAGTTTGATTTATAAGGGATAGTGTAGTCGTTCAGTTTTGTTCTTCCATTACCTAATAGTAGCGTGTCGTTTGGGAAGGAAAAGCTCTGTATAAATACTTTGGGCTTTGTTATGAAGCTCTTTGATAAACTAGCGTTATAATGAGCTAATCCATCTGTTAGTCCGATAAATACATTAGCGGAATCAACTGTATTTATAGAAAGATAGTTATTGACTAAGTTACCGGTTAAATTAGAAAAAGGGGATATAGAGTTTTTGTACGTACTATTTGTGCTTTTTAGCAATACTCCTAGTGACTCATCGAATGCATACCATAAATTACCTAATCTATCTTCAGTCAGTGCGTTTATTAAGGGAACATTTTTAAATATAGCACTAATTGTCTGATCTTCATAGAATGTCCCTTGTTGCTGCGAATATTTGTAGAAATGATTTTTAGTTTGAAAATATATTTTATTATTAAAATGCTGAATACTAGTTATTCCTTTCGTTTCTTTCGCTAACTGCTGGTAGCATTTTATTTTAGTGAATTTTGTTAAGTTTTTAGACAATTCTAGTTGGTATAATAAATCATCTTTTTTTAGCCAAAGATTATATCTATCTATTTCAAAAGTGTTTGTTGATTTATTAAAACCAGCGATTTTATTTTTAAATTCCCAACCATTTTGTGTTTTTTCAAATAGCGTAAAACCATTGTAAGTGGAGCCAATGATAAAATTTGGATGATTAGGTATTTTTTTAAAGCCAAAGTAACCTCTATTGTCAAGTATTTTAACAGCATTCGGACTTTCGATAAGCAATGCTCCTCTATTGTGTGCGCAGAACAACAGATTATCGATTATTTGTAAATCCCATGCTTGGCCAGTTGTACCTTTTACGAGTGAAAAAGCATCCTCCTTAATTGTCTTGTTCCAAGTGTGGCAAAAGACTCCTTGATTAGTCGCTACGTACAATTTGTCATTAAAAATAACGGAAGCGTAAACAGTGCTTAAATCATAACTAAAGCCAAAGTAGGAAAAAGGGGAGCTTTCATTAATAAATGCGATCCCGTTATCAAGGCCTAGCCAGAGATTGTTTTTATTATCAATAAAGGAAGTGAGCACGGTATTGTTTTGCAAACCTTTTTTATGATTGATGTGCTGAATAATTTTGCCATTAAGGTCGCAAATGATTATTCCGTCTAATACAGAATTTATAGCGATAAAACGATTCGTTATATTGACTCCACCTAGCGAGCTATTTTTTTTAATAAATTCATTGGCTTCGTTCTTCCAAGGTGTCATTCCTTTTCCATCATAAATAAAAAGTCCTTTGCTTAAAGTGGCGACTAATATTTTGTTATTGGGCATTGGAAACATTCCCCATACCTCGTTATTGTTTAGTATTCTTGAACCTTTTAGAGGAATGAATGTATCGTTTTTATACTCTAGTATCCCCAGTGCAATGTCTTGGAGATACAGTTTATTGTTGATTATAAAGGAAAATTGAAATCGATTAGGTGCATTGCGTATTTTGAGCTGCTTGTTTTTGTATATGTAAATTTTTTCAAAGGATTGAAAAATTACTTCTATACCACGGATATGTATTTTCCAAATGAAGTCTATTGGATTGTTCGCGTCCTTATTAATCATCTTTGATAAAGAAAAATATTCAAGCTTTCCTTTTTTATTGGATTCGAAAAAACCAAATTCACTATAGCCGCCAACAAATATTTTACCGGAATCATCAATTTTTATCGATCTGACTGCAAAGGAATTTGGTAATGAATATTTTTTCCAAGATGAACCGTCAAATTGAAGTAGGCCGTTATTGTTTGCGAAATATAAGTTGCCATTTTTATCTTGGTCAATATCCCAGTTTTGCGTTCCTCCCTTATAATCGGATCTTTTGTAGTTGCGTATGTCAGGAAGCCCAATGTTTTTTACTTGACTTGTTAGTAATGTTGAAGTCATTAGAAGCCCTAGAAGTAGTAGGTTTAATGATGTGTATTTCATAATACTATAATGTGTAATGAGTAGTTTTATTTAGAAGTAGTTTTATAAGTTGAAACTACTTTTCTTAAATCATTTTGATACCTTGATTGTCGAATAAAAGCTAAAATACTTGATTTTTAACTATTGTAGTGTTTGTTTTAGTTGATTATATTTTTAAATATTTTTTTTTAATATTTAAAGGTCTTATTAATAATGTTTTGTAATTATTTTGATGTGTTTTTGTTAAGTTATATTTTGTTAGTTGATGTGTTTTTGTAATAATTTAAAAATGCCAATACCAAAATTAAAGAGGTATTATTGCGGTAAATAACTAAATAATTAACCAAAAATTATAGAAAAATGAAATTAAGAAAATTACTTATTTTTTGTTTTTCATTGATACTATTCTCAGTTTATGCACAAGCACAAGATGTTGTAGTGAACGGAATAGTCAATGATGAAGCAGGAATGCCAATTCCAGGGGCATCAATTTTATTGAAAGGGAGTACAGAATCAACCTCTTCAGATTTTGATGGAAAGTTTCAGTTTAAAGCTCCTATTAATGGAGTCTTACTAATTAGCTATATTGGATATGCTACGATAGCCGAACCTATTAAAGGGCGATCTTCTATTACTATTAAATTGGTTTCACAGTCACAAGATTTAAACGAGGTGGTTGTTGTAGGGTATGGAACTCAAAAGAAAAGCGTTGTTACTGGAGCTATTTCTAGTATCAAAGCATCAGACCTAGAAGATTTGCCTATTACAAGAGTTGAGCAGTCCTTGCAAGGTAGAGTTTCAGGTTTGACGATTGCAGCAAACTCTGGACAACCAGGTTCCTCTGCAACAATACGTGTTAGAGGAATTACTACTTTCGGGAATAACGAGCCACTTTGGGTTGTTGACGGAGTTGTGGTAGATGCCGGAGGAATAGGTTATTTAAATCAATCGGATATTGCTTCTATAGAAGTTTTAAAAGATGCAGCTTCTCAAGCAATTTATGGTGCGAGGGCTGCAACAGGTGTGATTTTAGTAACTACTAAAAAAGGGAAATCTGGAAAGGTCAGTGTGAGTTATAATGGTTACACAGGTATATCTGCTCCAGCTAGGAAATTAGATTTGCTAAATGCAACGCAATATGCAACATTAATGAACGAAGCTTCCGTAGCTGGTGGTGATGGAATAAAGTTTACAGATCCTGCTTCTTACGGTACTGGTACGGATTGGCAATCGGCTATTTTTAACAATAGTGCAAAACGTGTTGGTCATGAATTAAGCTTAAGTGGTGGAAATGAGGTTTCGACTTTTTATGTTTCATTTGGTCTTTTGGATCAAGAAGGAATTGTTGCCACTGATATTTCTAATTATATAAGAAAAAACATTAGATTAAATTCTACACATAAAATAACTAAGAAAATTACTTTTGGTCAAACATTAGGTTATTCTAGAGAGAAAAGTGTTGGAGTAGGAAATACGAATAGTGAGTTTGGCGGAGTCTTAAGTTCTGCAATTAATTTAGATCCTCTAACACCAATCGTGGAAACTGATCCAATTCTTTCTAACCAATCTCCTTATACAAATAGCGGTGCTATTAGAGATGCTAATGGGAATCCTTACGGTATTTCATCTAATGTAGGTCAGGAAATGTCTAATCCATTGGCATATATTCAAACGAAGTTAGGCAATTATGTTTGGTCTGATAATTTTGTTGGTAATGCTTATTTAGAAGTGGAACCTATAACTGGATTAAAAATACGTACAACTCTAGGTGGGAAATTAGGGTATTGGGGTAGCGAAAGTTTTACTCCTGAATCGTATTTAAATGCTTCAAGTATTGTTGCTAGAAATAATATATCAAGAAGTACCAATACTGGATTTGGTTGGAATATTGAAAATATTGCGTCTTATTCTAGACTTATTAGTAGTCATAATTTCAGTGTTTTAGTAGGTCAAGGCTCGTATGTTGATAATATCACAAGCGGTAGCGGAGTAACATATTATGACATTCCTGTAACTAGCTATATAGATGCATCATTTAATTTCAGTGTGCCTACAGATCAAATAGTTGCATATGCTTACACTGGCTCAGAGCATATTGTAACCTCTTTATTTTCAAGATTAAATTATGATTATAAAGAAAAGTACTTGGTAACAGGTATTGTCCGTAGAGATGGTTCTTCAAGATTTGGTTCAAATAATAAGTATGGTACTTTTCCATCGTTCTCTTTGGGTTGGGTAGCTTCAAAGGAAGAATTTTGGAAAGAAAACGACGTAATCAGTCAATTGAAATTTAGAGGTGGTTATGGAGTAACGGGTAATGATGCTATTGGTGATTTTAGATATTTAGCTACAATTGGCGGAGGAAGAAACTACACTATTGGGAATTCAGGTTTAGTAACTATAGGCAATAGTCCTAATGCTCCTTCAAATCCAGATTTAAAGTGGGAAGAGACTAGTCAGGCTAATATAGGTTTTGATGCAACAATTTTTAATGACTTTAATCTTTCGGTAGATCTATATGATAAAAAAACAGTGGGTATTCTACAAGATATTATAATTCCTGGATATGTGGGTTCAACAGGAAATCCTGTAGGTAACGTTGCTGATATGCAGAATAAAGGTATAGATTTTGAATTGGGGTACCGCAAAACAGTGGGGCAGGTAAATATGTCCATTAACGCTAATGTGTCTTATTTAGATAATAAAGTCACGAATTTAGGTAACGGAATTGATTTCTTATCAGGAGGTCAAACTATTCAGTCTAGTACTTATCCCATAACAAGAGTGCAAGTAGGACAACCGTACAATGCCTTTTACGGATTTAAAACAGCAGGTATATTCCAAAATCAAACTGAAGTAAATGCATACACAAATGCTAGTGGTGGATTGATTCAACCTAATGCAGTTCCAGGAGATTTCCGTTGGAAAGATGTAAATGGAGATGGACAAATCACATCAGATGATAGAGAATTTTTAGGAAGTCCAATACCGAAATATACTTTTGGTTTCACTATCAATTTAGATTATAAAAATTTCGATCTATTAGTTTTTGCACAAGGTGCTAGTGGTAATAAAATCTTTCAAGGTTTACGTAGGTTAGACATTGGAAATGCTAATTTTCAAACTACTGCATTAGGTCGTTGGACAGGAGAAGGAACTTCAAATACCTTTCCAAGGTTGACTACAGATGACACGAATAAAAACTTTAATAACCCATCTGATTTTTATTTAGAAGACGGAGATTATTTAAGATTTAAAACGGTTCAGTTTGGTTATACATTGCCAAGTGATGTCATTAATAAAGCGGGTTTACAAAAAACAAGAATTTATTTAACAGCTGAGAACTTATTCACTTTTACTAAATATTCTGGATATGATCCTGAAATTGGTGGAGGAGTAATGGGAATTGATAGAGGATTTTATCCACAAGCGAGAACATTCATGCTAGGTGTTAATTTACAATTTTAATAAAAGATATTATTATGAAACTTAAAAATATAAAATTTTCACTTATTGCCTTTATTGTGATTTTTTCAGCTACATCATGCAGTGAGGAATTTTTAAATGTGGAACCAAAAGGGACAGCATTAGAGGGTAATTATTATACAAACGAAACAGAGGCTTATTCAGGTCTTGTTGCAGTTTATGACGTTTTAGGGAAGCAATCACGAGGATTTGAAAACATGATTTGTATGCTAAATGCTGGGTCAGACGATTTTTATGCAGGCGGTGGTGGAGCTACAGATGGTACTGGAATGCAATCTTTTTCAGATTATTCAATAAGTGCAGTGACAATACCGTCTAGTTTTTGGAATGATTTTTACCAAGGTATTTTTAGAGCAAATATTTTGCTTCAAAAGCTTCCTGCTATTCCAATGCCAGAGGCTGCGAAAGCAAGATTTACTGCAGAGACTAAGGCATTACGTGCTTATTATTACTTTGAGCTAGTTAGAACGTTCAAAAATGTTCCATTGATTACCGCGCCAATTGCAACTAGTGAGATTTATAATATTATGCAATCAAGTTCAGATATTGTTTATGCTCAGATAGAGAAAGATCTAACTGAGGCATTGCCTGATCTACCTACTTCAATTACTGATGTAGCTATTGAAGGTGGTCGTTTTTCACAAGGATCAGTTCAGGCGTTGTTAGGGAAAGTGTATTTATACGAAGGAAAAAAAAACCAAGCTGCTGCGGCGTTGGCTTTGGTTAACGGAAGTCCTGCAGGAACAAGTGTTTATGGTTATAAATTACTAAGCAAATTTTCAGAATTATGGACTATAAGTAACAAGCTTAATACAGAGTCAATTATAGAAATTATGAGTACCGACAAAAGTAATACAGATTGGGGTAATTGGGGGTCAGGTTCAGATGAAGGAAATAGTATTAATGTCATGGTTGGGCCTAGAAGTTTTTCTAGACCAGCAGTTTCTAGTGCTCCAAATTATGCTTCGGGTTATAGTTTCAATACAGTAACTCAAAGTTTGTATGATGTTTTAAAATCAGACCCACGTTTTGATGCTACGATTGTAGATATGAAATCATTAAAAGCTTCAGGACAAGCAGATTATTCTCCTGGTTATAAAGACACAGGTTACTTTTTGAAAAAATTTATGCCATTAACGACAGATGTATCTACAGGTGGAGGAGCTACTGTTTTAAATTACAAACAAAATGTGTATGCGATTCGTCTAGCTGATACTTATTTAATGGAAGCAGAAGCACTTGGTGGTACTGGTACAAGAGCACAAGCATTATTAGATGCTGTAAGAGCAAGAGTAGGTTTAGGTTCAGTACCAGTTTCTATCGATGCAATATTACTAGAGAGAAGAATGGAATTAGCTGGAGAAGGACACCGTTGGTTTGACTTAGTACGTACAGGAAAAGCAGCTTCGGCATTGGCAATTAAAGGATTTACAGTTGGTAAAAATGAAATCTGGCCTATTCCTTTGAAAGAATTGGAAAATACAAAAATTGTACAAAACCCTAATTATAACTAAGCGCTAAAACATATAATTATGAAATTAAATATCATTTTAAAAAGAAGTGTTTACCTAATGTTTATTATAGCAACATTAGGGTCGCTGACTTGTTGCCAGCCTGACACTATAGGAGAAGGTAACGGATTAACGGATAGTAATGTGGATGCAACATTCACATTTACTCCAGTTGCAGAAAAAACAAATACTTATAAATTAATGGCTCAAACTCAAAGTGTAATTTTATCTAAATGGGATACGGGTGATGGCTTGTACATAGGAAAAATGAATGAAGAAATTTCATTGCCAGATGCAGGAACCTACCAAATAAGGCACGTTGCAGTAGGACGAGGTGGGTCAGAAAACACAACTATTAAAGAGATTATAGTTGCTACTTCTGATCCTTTAAAAGGAAATTTAGTACAAGGCGGTAATTTTGCAAATGCAACTGATCATGCAAAATGGAAAGTTATGAATTTAAGCCCATCAGGCGCAGCAAAATGGACTTTTAAGACTGGTAGTGCTATTATTAATTCTAATGGTGGATGGAGTCAAGAGGCAATTTATCAAGCCATAGACGTAGTAAAAGATAAAGAATACAAAATTGATATGCTAGTTTCTTCACAAAATGGTTCTGATGAAACTTGGTTTGAAGTATATGCAGGAACGACGGTGCCTGAGTCAGGTGTTGAATATAAAGATAACAGGGTTATGGGTTTAAGTACTTGGGATGGATGTGCCAAAGCTGCTTTCTCCGGAAAATTATCTATGGTAGGTTGTGTAAAAAATCAAATTGGGTCTATTTCAAACGTCGTTAAATTTAGTCAAACAGGAAAGATTTATCTAGTATTTAGAAGTGGCGGAAATATCTTCACTAGTAGTGGAATTACGATTGCCAAAGTAGAGTTTAGAGGGGTTTAATAGAGCTTTAATAGAAGAGACTATTTTCGATTTTGAAATAGTCTCTTTATAAAATTGGAATAGAAACTGTTTGAATTAGGGGTAGTGAAACAAGTACCTATTTAGAGTTTTAATTCTTGATTTTAATAAATTTTAATTATATCACAATGAGAAAATTTATATTGTTTTTCTGCTTGATCAGCCTTTTTTCGTGCAGTAGTAGTAACACAGATGCTGAAGTAGTAGCAATAACGCCATCGAACCTCTCAGTTTCTGCAATGGTTGTAGGTGCTGATTTTCAAAATCCTAACGGTGATGGCAGTGGAACAGTAAATTTTAAAATTACGGCAACCAATGCGACATCGTATAAAATTTTACTAGGTAATGGAGTGACTAAAGAACTAACAGATGGGAACCTTGCGTATACGTATTTAACAGCTGGTACAAATACCTATGTTATATATGTGTCTGCATACAATTCTGGAAAATTTGTTTCTACTTCAATTACAATAAAAGTTTTAGTAGGGTCATCATTGGTTTGGTCAGATGAGTTTAATGTGGATGGAGCTCCTGATGATACTAAATGGAATTTTCAAACTTGGGATCCAGGTTATGTTAATGAGGAACTTCAATCTTATACCACTCGTGTAAAGAATATAAAAGTTGAAGACG
Organism: Flavobacterium frigoris; assembly: GCF_900111075.1. GTDB lineage: Bacteria > Bacteroidota > Bacteroidia > Flavobacteriales > Flavobacteriaceae > Flavobacterium > Flavobacterium frigoris. The sequence continues at coordinate 119,085 of NZ_FOFZ01000003.1, read as the reverse complement.
GCGTTTTGAAAATTACAGCACTTAAAGAGGATTTTGGCAAAGGTAAGTTTACTTCTGGAAGAATAGAAAGCAATGGTAAATTCGAATTTACTTATGGTACAATAGTAGTAAGAGCTAAAGTGCCTACTGGAGTTGGTACATGGCCAGCTGTCTGGATGTTAGGTGGTAATATTGGTAGTTTAGGATGGCCAGCTTGCGGTGAGATAGATATTTTAGAATCTGTAGGAAAAAATTTAAATCAAAATCACTCTTCGTTGCATTCGCCAGGAAGATCAGGAAATACGCCCGATACAGGAATTATAACAGTTCCTAATAGTAATACAGAATTTCATATTTATAAAGCAAATTGGACTGCTACTGACATTAAGTTTTATGTTGATGATGTTTTGTATTATACTTTTCAAAATTCGGATAAATTCCCATTTAATAAAAACTTCTATCTAATAGTAAATTTAGCGATGGGAGGCGTTTGGGGAGGTGATGTTGATCCAAATTTTACATCATCTACATTTGAAATTGATTACATAAGAGTTTATAATTAGTTTATTGTTTTGGTTAGTAGATTCTTCATTAAGAGTTTATATTCAAATTTGGACAGGAACTCTAGTGAAGAATTAATTAATAGTATAGAAAATGAAGTGTATCAAAAAAGTATTTATTCTAGTGATTTTTATGTTAGTGATTTTTATTTCTAATGCGCAATCATTAAAAGTAATGACGTACAATATCCGTTTGGATATAGCGGGTGATGGCGATAATAATTGGAATCTGAGGAAAGATTTTTTTACTTCTCAAATACAGTTTTATGCTCCTGACATTTTTGGAATTCAAGAAGCATTACCCAATCAAGTTTTGGATATTTCTAATGCACTGCCTTCATACATTCACATTGGGTTCGGTAGGGAAGAAAATGGGCAAGGAGAGTCTTCTAACATTTTTTATGATAAAAATAGATTGGAGATTAAAAAGAGCAGCACTTTCTGGCTTTCTGATACTCCAGAAAAAGTTTCAAAGGGTTGGGATGCAGCCTACAATAGAGTTTGTACCTATGCTTTATTTAAAGATGTAAAAACCGAACAATTGTTTTGGGTTTTCAATACACATTTAGATCACATTGGGCAAGTAGCTAGAAACAAAGGGCTAGGTCTTATCATGGCTCGAATTGCTCAATTCAATACCAAAAAATATCCAGTAATTTTCATGGGAGATTTGAATTCTGAACCTACCGAAAATAGAATTATAGCATTAAAAAATACAATGGATGATTCCAGAGAAATAGCTAAAGAGAGTCCTTTTGGGCCTTTAGGGACATTCAATAATTTTAAGCACAATGAAGCAGTTAACAAAAGGATTGATTATATTTTTCTTTCTAAGAACAGCATCTTTAAAGTAAAAAAGTATGCCGTTTTAAGTGATTCAAAAGATTTAAAATATCCATCAGACCATTTGCCTGTTTATGTAGAAATAGACTTTTAAAAAAAATATGAAAACTATAAAAAACACTATGAAAGCTTTCTTTTTATTAATTGTTTCGGTGATGATTTCAAAATGCTCGCCCTCTAATGATATCGTTAGTCCTACACCAACTAATCCCACGCCAGTAACGGTTACTAACGAGGTTGATTTTTGGATGACCAAAGGGAATCAAAGCAGTATGCTCCAAAAACAAACAGGAGTTTTAGCTTTTAATACGACTTATAACACCTATCCTAATATAACAGTTGATGAGGCGCAAACTTTTCAAACTGTAGATGGATTTGGTTATACCTTAACAGGAGGAAGTGCCCAGGCAATTAATCAGTTAAATGCGATCAAAAGAAAAGAGTTGTTAGTGGAATTATTTGGTACAATTAGCACTTCTATTTCAGTTAGTTATTTAAGAATAAGTATAGGAGCATCTGACTTAAATGCAACGCCATTTACTTATGACGATATGTCCATTGGACAAACAGATCTCAATCTAACAAATTTTAGTTTAGCTCCTGATAAGACGGATTTAATCCCGATGCTTAAAGAAATCATTGCAATCAATCCTGCTATTAAAATTATGGCAGTACCATGGTCTCCGCCAGTTTGGATGAAGGATAATGGTAGTTTTATAGGCGGTAGTTTACAGCCACAGTATTATGCCGTATATGCAAAATATTTTGTAAAATATATTGAGAAAATGAAAGAAGAGGGAATAGCTATTGACGCTATTACACCTCAAAACGAACCGTTACACCCTGGGAATAATCCTAGTTTATTGATGTTAGCGTCACAGCAAGCTGATTTCATTAAAAATCATTTAGGCCCTGCTTTTAAAGCGGTAAACAGTAAGGTAAAAATCGTAGTATATGACCATAACTGTGACAAACCTGAATATCCTATTGCTATTTTGAATGATAGTGATGCAAACTTGTATGTTGATGGTTCAGCATTCCATTTATATGCTGGGGATATTAGCGCACTGTCGACCGTTCATAATGCTTTTCCAAATAAGAATGTTTATTTCACGGAGCAGTATACTTCTTCATCAGGGAGTTTTGATGGAGATTTAAAGTGGCACGTTAAGAATGTTATTATTGGATCAATGAGGAACTGGAGTAAAACAGCCTTAGAGTGGAATTTAGCAAATAATAGTTCTTACGGTCCACATACTCAAGGAGGTTGTGACTCTTGTAAAGGAGCTTTAACAATCAATAGTAGTGAAAGTTTTTCTAGAAATGTAGCATACTATATTATAGCGCACGCTTCTAAGTTTGTTCCTGATGGATCAATAAGAATAGCTAGTAATACTATAGGTAATTTAAGTAATGTAGCATTTAAAACTCCTGCAGGTAAGAAAGTTCTAGTGCTAGAAAATGATGGAAATACAAATGAAGTTTTTAATATTAAGTATAATGGAAAATGGATTAATACTGCTCTGGACGCAGGAGCAGTAGCAACTTACATTTGGTAAAATAACCTAAAAAAAAATGATGAAAAAAATTACAACAGCGGTACTGTTAACGGTTTCACTTCTTGCTTTTTCGCAACAAAAAATGCAAGTTAAGACGATACCTTTTTCTATAAATAGTAGAACTGTAACGGTTTATACTTCTGCAGATAGCACAGACTTGAGACTAACAAAAACAGATGTAAACTTACAGTTTACAGACTTAAAACAACCACTTGAAACCCAACTTTGTGTTTTCGTAAATCCAAGTAAAACTTTTCAAACTTATTTAGGTATTGGCGGAGCAATCACTGACGCAAGCGCAGAGGTTTTTGCAAAATTATCGAAGAAAAGTCAGGAGGAATTTTTACAAGCTTATTATGATAAGGACAAAGGAATAGGGTATTCTATTATTAGAACTAATATACACAGCTGTGATTTTAGTTCAGGTAGTTATACCTATATTGAGGAGGGAGATGCTGCTCTAAAAAGCTTTAGCGTTGCGCACGATAAGGAATTCAGAATTCCACTAATTAAAAAAGCAATCGCAACTGCAGGAGGGAAGGCGACTGTTTACGCGAGTCCATGGAGTCCACCGGCATTTATGAAAGACACGAAGAACATGCTGCAAGGAGGTAAGTTATTGCCAGAATTTTACCAATCATGGGCTAATTATTATGTGAAATTTATCGAAAGTTATGAGAGAGAGGGAATTCCTATCTGGGGGTTAACTGTTCAAAATGAGCCAATGGCAAAACAAACTTGGGAATCATGTATTTATACAGCCGAAGAAGAACGTGATTTTGTTAAAGATTATCTAGGACCCACATTGCAAAAATCTGGATTTGGGGATAAAAAACTAACGGTTTGGGATCATAATAGAGATTTAATATCACAAAGGGCAAGTACTATTCTGGATGACCCTGAAGCGAGTAAATATGTTTGGGGAGTTGGTTTTCATTGGTATGAAAGCTGGAGTGGAGGAGATTCTATGTTTGAAACTGTTGGAAAAGTTCATGAGATGTACCCAGACAAAAAATTACTTTTTACTGAAGGTTGTGTGGAGAAATTCGATTACTCTAAATTACAACTTTGGGCTAATGGAGAGCGTTATGGCGAATCTATGATTCACGATTTTAATAACGGCACTGTAGGATGGACTGATTGGAATGTTCTTTTAGATCAAAATGGTGGACCAAACCATGTAGGCAATTTTTGTTTTGCACCTCTTCATGGAGATACAAGAACTGGAGCCTTAATTTATACGCCTTCTTATTATTTTATTGGACATTTTTCTAAATTCATTGGCGAAAAAGCAAAAAGGATTAGTAGCGTATCAAGCCAAAGTTTCTTATTAACGACTTCGTTTCTAAATCAAGATGGAAAAGTGGTTACCGTAGTTATGAATAAAACGGATAAAAACTTAACCTATTATTTGTGCATTGGTACAAAAGCAACTGAGGTTACTATTCTTCCTCATGCAATTCAAACATTAGTTTTTTAAATTAATTTTCTTGAGTCTAGATTAATTCTCGATACAATTTTCCTTTCGTGAAGATGGATCGTGAATTGACTATACCCAACAACGATAAGCATTAAATAATTATTACATGAAAAAAATACTAGTAGTACTTTTAACATTCCTTTCAATTTCTGCCTTTTCGCAAGGATTTTTACATCGAAATGGACAAAATATAGAAGATGGTAAGGGACACATATTGTTCTTAGAGGTCTAGGTATCGGCGGATTGATGGTGCAGGAAGGATATATGCTAAAGACATTAGCTTTTGCAGGGCCACAGCGCGAAATTAAACAGAAAATCACTCATTTAATTGGAGCTGAAAACACAACTGAGTTTTACGATTCTTACAAAGCAAATGGATTTACAAAGCAAGATGTAGATTCACTTGCTGTCTGGGGATTTAATTCGATTCGATTGCCCATGCATTATAACCTTTATACTTTGCCAATCGAGCAAGAGACAGTTTCAGGAAAACAAACATGGTTAGAAGAAGGTTTTAAAAGAACTGACGAATTACTAAGCTGGTGTACTTCAAACAAAATATACTTGATTCTAGACTTGCATGCGACTCCGGGAGGTCAAGGAAAAGATGCTAATATATCAGATTACGATCCTTCTAAGCCATCGCTTTGGGAAAGTACAGCTAATCAGGATAAAATGGTTGCGCTGTGGGAAAAATTAGCGACTCGTTACAAAGACGATCCTTGGATAGGAGGTTATGACATCATTAATGAACCTAATTGGAATTTTTCTGGAACGAACCAGAATGGTTGTGATGAAAAGCTAAATACACCATTGAGAGCTTTACAATTAAGAATTACAAAAGCCATTAGGGCTATAGATATGAACCATTTAGTTATCATAGAAGGGAACTGCTGGGGAAATAATTACAATGGGATTTTTCCATTGTGGGATGATAATATGGCGTTGAGTTTTCATAAATATTGGAATAAAAATGATGTGGGATCTATCCAAAAAATGTTGGATTATAGAGAAAAATACAATGTCCCAATTTGGATGGGAGAAGGAGGAGAGAACTCCAATGTTTGGTTTCAAGAAGCTATTAATTTATTAGAATCAAATAATATAGGTTGGGCCTTTTGGCCAATGAAAAAAGTGGAAAATACAGCAGGAATTACTTCAGTTAATAAACCAGCGTCTTATGATACACTTTTGGAATATTGGGAAAAGGGAGGAAAGAAGCCTACTGTGTCTTCCGCCAAAGCGACCTTAATGGAATTAGCGAATAATTATAAGTTAGAAAACACTGTAATTAAGTATGATGTTATTGATGCGATGTTCAGGCAAGTACAAACTACAGATACAAAAGAATATTCTTCTCATATTGTACCTGGTAAAATATTTGCTACCGACTATGATTTAGGTCAAAATGGATATGCCTATTTTGATACTGATGTAATCAATTATGACGGCACCAAATTTACCAAATGGAATAAAGGAGGTGTTATGAGAAATGACGGCGTCGATATTGAGGTTTGCAGCGATGAGGTTACTAATGGTTTTGATGTGGTATTTATTGAAAGTGGAGAATGGTTGCAATACACAATTGATCTGGTCAAAGCTCAAACATTTGATGTTTCCATTCGGTTCTTTAGTAAAAAAGTGGGTGGTAAATTGTTTTTAGAGGATGAAAAAGGAAACAAATTGTCACAAAATATAACAATTCCTTCATCTGGAGCATTAGGTAAATGGGATACAGTCGTACTGAAGAACGTTACTTTAAAACAAGGAACTAATAAAGTCAGGGTACACTTTGAAAAAGGAGGTTTTAATTTTAATTATTTAGAATTTAAAGAAAAAAAGTAGGCTAAGTGGACAATTAATCAGCGCATTTACTTTTAGAAAGTTATGACACACAATTTTTATCAGCAATTTTTTTAGTCACGTCTCGTAAAGTTAGAATATCAAATTCACACGAAAAAAATTAGTTGTACAAACTAAATTAGCGAATTATAATCTTGTAAGTTTTACAATTTGTAGTGAGTTTCTCTTAATTTTTTACGGAAAGTTAAAGGCGAATGGATTGAAAAGACTATCGGGCTTAATACCAAATTAATAATCGAAGAAATGAAAAAAATAACCACACTATTGTGTTTAGCAGTAACCGTTTTAGGTATTGCTCAGCAAAAAATAATTGATCAAAAAGTAAATGCTTTGTTAAAGCAAATGACACTTGAAGAAAAAATAGGGCAGCTCAATCAATATACGGGAGACAATCAGGCGACAGGCCCTATAACTATAAATCCAAACAAAGAGAAAGACATCAAGGGCGGTCATGTGGGTTCGATGCTGAATATTATTGGGACAAAATACACCAGACAATATCAAGAATTAGCCATGCAATCTAGGCTAAAAATTCCTTTGTTATTTGGTCAGGATGTGATTCATGGTTTTAAAACTACTTTTCCTATTCCTTTGGCGGAAGCAGCAAGTTGGGATTTAAAAGCTATGGAGCTTTCAGCTAGGATTGCAGCAACAGAAGCGGCCGCGAGCGGAATTCATTGGACTTTTGCGCCTATGGTCGATATTAGTCGTGATCCTCGTTGGGGAAGAGTAATGGAAGGCGCTGGAGAAGACACTTATTTAGGTTCTAAAATCGCGTATGCTAGAGTAAAAGGTTTTCAGGGAAATTTAGGAGATGTCAATTCGGTTATGGCTTGTGTAAAACATTTTGCCGCTTATGGGGCTGCCGTTGGCGGAAGAGATTATAACTCGGTTGATATTAGTGAAAGGATGCTTTGGGAAACCTATTTACCTCCTTTTAAGTCAGCGTTGGACGCAGGTGCTGCAACTTTTATGAATTCATTTAATGATCTTAACGGGGTTCCTGCTACGGGAAATAAATATTTGCAGCGCGATATCCTAAAGGGGAAATGGAATTTTCAAGGTTTTGTAGTTTCTGATTGGGGTTCTATAAGTGAAATGGAAAACCATGGTTATGTAAAAACTAAGAAAGAAGCGGCTTTAGCAGCCATACTTGCAGGAAGCGACATGGATATGGAAGGGAATGCTTATCGCTATCATTTAGCCGAATTAGTGAAGGAAAATAAAGTACCAATTGCATTGATTGATGACGCGGTAAAAAGAATTTTGCGTAAAAAATTTGAATTAGGATTGTTTGATGATCCGTATAAATTTTCAGATGCAGCGCGTGAAGGAAAAGAATTGAATAACCCGGAGCATAGGAAAGCAGCTAGGGATATCGCGGCAAAAAGTATCGTTTTATTGAAAAATGAAAACAGTATCTTACCCTTATCTAAGACAATGAATACGATCGCTTTTATAGGCCCACTAGTTAAAGAACACAAGCAGAACATGGGTTTTTGGGCAGTTGAATTACCAGGTTTGGATTATGATAAAGAAGTAGTTTCACAATGGGAAGGTTTACAAAATAAAGTAGGAAACAATACTAAATTACTTTATGCCAAAGGTTGTGAAATAAATGGAGATAATAAAGATGGTTTTGCAGAAGCAGTTGCCGCAGCTAGTCAAGCCGATATTGTGATTTTAAGTATTGGTGAAAGTTGGAACCAGAGCGGTGAAGCCAAGAGCAGAAGTAATATTCATTTGCCTGGAGTTCAAGAAGAATTGGTAAAAGCCATACTAGCAACAGGAAAATCGGTGGTGGTTCTAATCAATGCGGGAAGACCGCTAATTTTTAATTGGACCGCTGATAATGTTCCCGCAATTGTTTACACCTGGTGGCTAGGTACTGAAGCGGGTAATGCTATTGCTGATGTATTGTTTGGTGATTATAATCCTTCAGGTAAATTACCTATGACTTTTCCGAGAGAAGAAGGTCAAATTCCTATTTATTATAATCATTTTAATACAGGAAGACCTGCACCAAACGAAACGGCGACTAATTATGTCTCGGCATATATTGATTTGAAAAATAGTCCTAAGTTTTCTTTTGGCTATGGATTGAGTTATACGAATTTCGAATATTCTAATTTGAAACTTTCGAAAAATAAGATAAAAGAAAGTGAAATAATTGAAGTTACTTTAGACTTAAAAAACTCAGGAAAGGTTGCTGGAGAAGAAGTAGTTCAGTTGTACCTAAGAGACAAAGTAGGATCGGTGGTGCGACCGATAATCGAGCTAAAAGATTTTCAAAAAATAAAATTGAAAGCAGGAGAAACAAAAGAATTAAAGTTTAGGATTGACAAAGAAAAGCTGTCATTTTATAATAACGAATTAGAATGGGGAGCTGAACCTGGTGATTTTGATTTGATGATTGGTGCTTCTTCTGTAGATATTCGTTTGAGAGATAGTTTTGAATTGGTGATAAACAAATTTTGATTTACTTGTTTAGGCTCTGTTCAGAAAACTTTCGAATTAAATGGCGGCGTCACATACTCTGGCAGCAAAAATAACATCAACTTATTGATTTTCAGCAGCGACGCTGTCTATAAATTTATTAACGTACTTCACATGAAAATCCTTAACTGTAATTTTACCCTGACATTTTTTTTGACACTAATTTAAGTTTGTTACAATCTTTTGGAGATTTAGAATTCTACTTAAAATATATATTTGGTATTCTTATGTTTCATTAACAGGAATCACCTCAAGATAGTTACCTTAAAAATAAGGGAGTATAAATTTCAAAAATGCTAGGGAAATCTACTCTAGTTGTTCGGTTTATAAATTTCTGTTTTTTTCGAAATTTCCTCGACAGATTTTATTTTTGATTCGATAAACTAATCAGATTTAGTGATCAAAAAAAACTAAAAAACAGTTGAATTGAATTCAGGTCTGTCATTTTTAGTATTATTAAAAGGGGCTATAAAGCCCCTTCATCAGTAAATGAATAATAGTTCTCTGTAGTAATAATTAAATGATCTAATAATTGGATATCAAGAATCTTACTGGCTGCTTTAACCTTAGCAGTAATTTGTTTGTCAGCTTCAGAGGTGATTAGTTTACCTGAGGGATGGTTGTGAATCATTATGATCCCAGTAGCATTGGCTTTTAGGGCTGCGGCAAATATCAATCTAATATCAACTACAGTTCCAGTGATACCTCCTGATGATATTTCATAAGCACCTAGTACTTTGTTGCTGTTGTTTAATAGTAAAATTTTAAATTCCTCAAAGAATTCAATTGTATTGGGATTCCAAATCTGTAAAGCAATTTGATAGGCAGATTTAGAGGATGTGATAAGAGGGCGTTCTGCTGCTTTTACTCTTGATTTGTAATGCAATTGGATTTCTGAAACAGTACCCCAATTTGAATTTTTAGCATGATTTTCCATGATTTCTATAATTAAAGATTAATAATAGAACTCGAAAGGTCATGGGCGAGCGAGTGCAAAAAGCAACGCAATAAAGGGAGGGGAACCCGAGTATTTATGGGGGAATTTTTTGCTAGCGAACCGAAGCCTATTACCTAACTTTGTTGTAGTATTTGTCGAAGGTTAGTCTCTAAGAATTGGAAATGTTTGCTCAAGTACCTTTTGTTGTAAATGCCATTTTACGGTGACAACTGACTCAAAGGTTTATAATTAGAATTGGATGGTTTTAATGAAATGATTTAAAGGTGTTCAGATAGATGTACTAATTATTCGTTTTCACAATTAGTTGAATAGGAAATGAAGTGGCCAGTTCTAGCATTTTTCAAAATACATCTCAAATAAACTTTCTGAATTAGTTGCATAAACTTTATAAATCTCACTAAAACTGGGTATTGCCTAATCCTCAAAATCAGTGTTATTTTGCATGTTAACTAAGAAAGAAACCCAAGCAGATAGAACGTACGAAAATAAAACGGCCTAAAAAAGCTAAAAACTACGAATTACCTTATCTTACACCATCTTAAACAAATTTGAATACAAACAATTAATGGCAGCCGAACAAAAACAAAAATTAGAACAACAACTCTGGAACATCGCAAACACCCTACGTGGTAAAATGGATGCCGACGATTTTAGAGATTACATACTAGGTTTCATCTTCTACAAGTACCTGAGTACCAAAATGGATTTGTATGCCAACCAAATACTACAACCAGACGGATTAACCTTTCAGGAGATTGAAGGACATGCTGATGAAGCATTGCTAATGCAGGAAGTAAAACAACTTGCCATTGATAAATTGGGCTTTTTCTTAGAACCGTCAGAGCTGTTTTCTGAATTGGCGCATAGAGGAAATGCCGGTGGAAAAAACAATTTCATTCTAGGCGACCTTGCCAAAGTACTGACTCACATTGAGCAAAGTACCATGGGTTCAGAGAGTGAAGAAGATTTTGGAAACTTATTTTCCGACTTGGATTTAACCTCTCACAAACTAGGGAAGTCGGAGAGTGATAAAAACGAATTGATCGTTAAAGTTCTGACACATCTGGATGAAATTGATTTTGATCTAGAGAATACAGATAGCGACGTTCTTGGTGATGCTTACGAATACCTTATTGGTCAGTTTGCTAGTGGAGCAGGAAAGAAAGCGGGTGAATTTTATACCCCGCAACAAGTAAGCAGCGTTTTGGCTCAACTAGTAACGGTAGGCAAAGACAAATTAAAGAGTGTTTACGATCCTACTTGTGGTTCTGGTTCTTTGCTGTTACGTGTTGCCAAAGAAGTCAAAGACGTAAGCGCTTTTTACGGACAGGAAATGAATCCTACGACCTACAACCTTTGTCGTATGAACATGATCATGCACGATGTACATTACAAACGTTTTGACATCAAGAATGAAGATACCTTAGAACGTCCACAGCACATTGACCAGCGTTTTGAGGCCATTGTGGCCAACCCGCCTTTCTCGGCTAACTGGAGTGCAAGCCCATTGTTTATGACTGACGAGCGTTTTTCGGCCTACGGAAAACTAGCCCCAAGTTCTAAAGCTGATTTTGCCTTTGTACAACACATGGTACACCAGCTAGACGATAACGGAACCATGGCAATTGTTTTGCCCCACGGCGTTTTGTTTCGTGGCGGTGCCGAAGGTCACATTCGTAAATACCTAATCGAAGACAAAAATTACCTCGATGCCGTGATTGGCCTTCCCGCCAATATCTTTTACGGAACCTCGATTCCGACCTGTATTTTGGTGTTGAAAAAAACACGCCAAAACCCCGAAGACGTTTTGTTTATTGACGCCAGCCAACATTTTGATAAGGTAAAAACCCAAAATGTATTACAAGAAGAGCACATTGACAAAATCATAACTACCTACAGCAACCGCCTCGAAGAAGATAAATACAGCCGTATTGCCACGCTAGATTTCATGGCGTCTCAGGATTACAACCTGAACATCCCTCGTTATGTAGATACTTTTGAAGCCGAAGATAGTATAGATATTAATGCTATTGCTACAGCCTTAAAGGCATTAGACATACAAATTAGCGAGACAGATAAAACGATCGCTTCTTTTTGTACTGAATTAGGAATTGAAATGCCTTTTTAATTATGGAAAAACTACTACCACAATTACGTTTTCCTGAGTTTATAGGGGAATGGGAAGAGAAGAAGTTAGGTCAAATTATTTTAAAATTAGATTCTGGTGTAAGTGTAAATTCTACAGATGAACCAATAAAAGAAAATGGTGAATTTGGGATTTTAAAAACTAGTAGTATATCAGGAGGAAAGTTTTATTCTAATCAAAATAAAACAATCATTCAAGAAGATATAGTAAGAGCAAAACTTAATCCTGCTAAAGATGCAATCATTATAAGTAGAATGAATACTCCACAACTTGTTGGAGAAAGTGGTTATATTGAAAATGATTATCCAAATTTATTTGTTCCTGATAGATTATGGATGACAACGATTGATAAAAATAATAATAACGCAAAAATGCTTAGCATTATTCTTTCGTCAGAAAAGACTATGGGGAAAATATCAAATATTGCGACAGGAACAAGTGGAAGTATGAAAAATATTTCAAAACCAAATTTCTTGAACTTAGTAATTGCAATGCCTAAGCTTCCCGAACAAACCAAAATCACCACATTCCTCACCGCAGTCGACGAAAAACTAACCTCCTTAAACCAAAAGAAAACCCTTTTAGAGCAATACAAAAAAGGCGTGATGCAGCAAATTTTCTCGCAAGAACTCCGCTTTAAAGATGATAATGGTAATGATTTTGCGGATTGGGAGGAGAAAAAGTTGGGGGATTTGCTATCACTGGTTATTGATAATAGAGGGAAAACACCACCAGTTCAAAGTGAAGGAATTCCTCTTCTTGAAGTAAATTCTTTAGGGTCTAAAGAAGTAAAATACAATGTAGTCTCAAAATATGTAAATGAAAGTACTTTTAAAAATTGGTTCAGAAAATATTTAGAAACGGGTGATGTATTGTTTTCTACTGTTGGGAATACTGCACTATGTTCTTATTATAGTGCTAAATATGAATCTGTTATAGCTCAAAATATAATTGGTCTAAGATTTTCTAATGATTTAGGATTATTTATGTATTATCTTCTAACTGAGCAAAATAATTATTTTAAATTTAAACAAATAGAAATGGGAGCAGTTCAACCAAGTATCAAAGTTTCACAGATGACAGAGTTATATTTTTCATTACCCTGCTTACCCGAACAAACGAAAATCGCAAATTTTCTATCGGCGATTGATGTCAAAATTAATCATTGGCAAGAACAAATAGACCAAACCACGATTTGGAAAAAAGGGTTGTTGCAACAAATGTTTGTGTAAAAAATACATTATGAATAAAACATTCAATATCTATTGTGACGAAAGTTGTCATATTGAGAATGACCATAAAAAATATATGTTTTTAGGGTCGACAAGCGTAGCTTACAATCAAGTTAAATTACATACTGAGAAAATAAACGAATTAAAAAAGAAACACCATTTTTATGCTGAAATAAAATGGTCAAATGTTTCTAAATCTAAAATTCGATTTTATTTAGAGTTGGTCGATTATTTTTTTGCTACCGATTTACAATTTAGAACAGTAGGTATAGAAAAAGCTAAGATTAACAACCAGCAATTCAATCAAACCTTTGACGACTTTTATTATAAGATGTATTACTATCTTTTAAATCACAATCTAAACAGCTTGTACAATTACAATGTTTACCTAGACATAAAAGATACACTGAGTGCTTATAAGGTAAATAAGTTAAAAGAGGTTCTAAATGCAAAATTCGGTATTTTTAGAACAGTGCAAAACATGCGTTCTCATGAAAGTATCATCATGCAAGTAACCGATTTTATGATGGGTGCAATATCTTATTTACACAATGAAGAAGACAAAAAAAATAGTGCAAAAATTCAGATAATTGACAAAATGAAACACCATTGTAATGATGCGTTATTAAAAACCAATTATTCGAATAAGTTAAACCTTTTTTTCATTGAATTAAGATAAGATTATGCCATTAAATACATTAAAAACATACAATGCACATCTTGATTTAGCAGCACTTAATACACAAGAGAGAGGAGCTTCATTGAAAGGTGTTTTTGATAAAGACTTCACAAATAAACAACCTGTTTCTTTTAATGGCAAACGATTAATTCCCTGCCCTGAAGATGGTAAAATAGAAATGGATACTTTATTTAGACATTTAACGACAGTTATTACTGATCGTGCTACTAATAAAAGGGAGTTTGAGATGAGCCGTTCAAAAAGGTTGCATTGGGTTCGCTATCATGTTGACGGGAAAAAGAAAGACAATATGTTACTATTTACTGTGAAAGAGCCAGAAGGTTTTCGAACTTATTTATACGATGAGGATGAAAAATATGTTTTAGTATTCGAACCAAAAATAAAACAGAATGTTTACTTCTTGCTTACAGCATATTATCTAGAAGGTAAAGATGCTCAGAGAGATAAGATAAAAAAGAAGTATAAAAGACGTATTGTAGAAGTGATATAAAAGCAAAAAACGCAGAGCATCTAGGCTTGCGTTTCTCGATTTCCTTTTCTCAAATGAGAAATGAACTCGGTGCAAATATATGAAATAAAAAGCGGTTTTATCAACAAATAACAATAGTTATTAACAAAATTGTTAAAAACAAACTTACAGACATGATTGTCTCAATATATTTACTTTTAGATAATTAGCAAAGGGCAGCAATATATTGATTTAGTTTTAGACAGTTTAAAGAGAAAAAAAATGAGCCATCAATCTGAAGCACAATTAGAAAATAACCTAATCCAGCAATTGCAGGGTTTAGGTTATGCGTCTGTAAAAATTCAAGATGGAGACGCTTTAGTTTCTAATCTAAAAAGTCAGTTGGAATTATTTAACGAAACTAGCTTCAGTACGAAAGAGTTTGATGCCGTTTTGAATCATCTCGCCAAAGGCAATGTATTTGAAAAGGCCAAAACCCTACGCGACCGTTTTCAATTGACTAAGGAAGATGGAACTTCGTTTTATGTTCGTTTTTTTAATAGTGAAGATACAACTGCTAATGTATACCAGGTAACCAACCAAATCAGTCAAGAAGGAAGCTACAAGAACCGTTATGATGTGACGCTTTTGGTCAACGGCTTGCCTTTGGTACAAATAGAACTCAAACGTTCCGGTACCGAAATCAAAGAAGCCTTTAACCAAATCAATCGCTATCAAAAACATTCGTTCTGGAGCAATCACGGTTTGTTTCAATACGTGCAACTCTTTGTGATTAGCAATAGTGTAGATACGAAGTATTTGGCCAATAATAAATTACAATCGGTCAAACAAACATTCTTTTGGGCTGATGCTAATAACAAAAACATTACCGAATTAATAGAATTTGCAGCAGCATTTTTAAATCCAACCCATTTGGGCAAAATGATTGCGCATTATATTGTCATCAACGAGACGCACAAAGTCATGATGATTTTGCGTCCGTACCAGTATTTCGCTACCGAAGCTATAATTCATCAGGTCAAACATTCTAGCGATAACGCTTATATTTGGCACACTACGGGTTCGGGGAAAACCTTAACCTCTTTTAAAGCGAGCCAAATTATAATGGATTTGCCAGAAGTGCATAAAGTGGTATTTGTAGTCGATAGAAAAGATTTAGATTTCCAAACGATGAATGAATTCAATGCCTTCAAGAAAGACAGCGTTGATGTGACTGACAACACACAATCCTTAGTAAAGCAACTGACGGACAATACCAAACTGGTTTTAACTACGATTCAGAAATTAAACAATGCTGTTTCAGATCGATTCAAGCACAGCATAGAACCATTGCGTCATAAGAAGATCGTTTTTATATTTGATGAATGCCACCGTTCTCAATTTGGAGAAACCCATGAGCGCATTACGAAGTTTTTTGATAAAAGTCAGCTCATAGGATTTACTGGAACGCCAATTTTTGCTGAAAATGCTTCCAAAAACGATAAGGGAAAACGAACCACCAAAGATTTATTCGGCAACTGCCTCCATAAATACGTCATTACCGATGCGATTCATGATCAAAACGTTTTGCCTTTCGGAATAGAATATGTGGGGAAATACAAAAATAAAAGCAAATCTTTTATTGATATTGAAGTAGAAGAAATAGACAAACAAGAAGTGCTGGATTCGCCCAAACGGATTGAGAAAATTGTCGATTATATTATAGCCTACCACGATCAGAAAACGTTCAGCAAACAGTATTCGGCACTGTTGACCGTGAGTAGTATTGACAATGCCATACAGTATTATGATTTCTTTCAACAAAAGAAAGAAGCAGGAGAACACGATTTGCGCATAGCGACCATTTTTACCTATGGTGCCAATGAAGATTCAGACGAAGCGCAAGATTATTTGCCAGGAGATTATGATTTTGATGTAGCAGCCGAACCAGAAAGTAGTTATTCATCAAGTCACAGCAGAGATAAACTAGAAACGTATATTGGGCATTACAACCAAATGTACAATGGTAGCTTTACTACCAAAGATTCCAAGTTATTTGAATCGTATTTTAATGATATTAGTGGGCGTTTAAAAAACCGTGAGAAAGAAAACTTCAATGATAAGAAAGACCGTTTAGATATTGTTATTGTAGTCAATATGATGCTTACCGGTTTTGATGCCAAGAAAGTAAATACCTTGTACGTAGATAAAAACTTGAAGCAGCACGGCTTGATTCAGGCATTTTCAAGGACTAACAGAATACTGGGAGAACAGAAGTCACAAGGAAATATTCTGTCCTTTAGAAACCTCAAAAAAGCGACCGACGATGCGATTACTTTGTTTTCGAACAAAGACGCCATAGACGTAGTCACGATTCCCGACTATGAAAAAATAGCCGAAAAATTTGCCGAAGCCTTAAAAGCATTGCGTGAAATTACACCCACATACCAGAGCGTAAATGATTTGAAAGACGAAGAAGCGCAAGCTTTATTTGTGCAAGCCTTCCGGAAATTGATGCGTAACATGAATGTCTTACAATCCTACACTGATTTTGATTGGGAGGATTTAGAAATTGAGCAACAAGAATTTGAAGATTACAAAGGAAAGTATTTGGACTTGTACGAAAAGGTGAAGCAAGACACCCAAGTACAGAAAACTTCGATCCTAGATGATATTGATTTTGAATTGGAATTGATACACCGAGATAAAATAGGAGTGGCTTATATCCTGAAATTATTATCACAATTGAAAGGCGCCAACACCTCGGAAGCCAAAGCCCAACGTAAAGCCATATTGGACTTATTAGGTGGCGATATCAAACTGAGAAGTAAACGTGAGTTGATTCAGAAATTCATTGACGAAAACATGCCGCACATCAAAGACGGCGATGCCATTGAAGAAGAATTTGAAAAATTCTGGCAAGAGCAAAAAGTTCTAGCCTTAGGTAAACTCTGCGAAGAAGAACACCTGGACAAAGCCCAGTTCAAAGCCCTAATCGATGCCTACATCTACAGCGGCCGAGAACCCATAAAAGACGAGGTTTTTCAATGCTTGGATAATAGACCAAGTATTTTGCAAGCCAGAGTTATTGGGGATAGGATTATTGCAAAGATGAAGGAGTTTGTGGAGTTGTTTGAGAAGGGAATGGTGGCTTAGAATGTATCAAAAAGCGACAGGAATATTTATTTGGAAAAGTTTTTTTCTGAAAGTATTAAAGTCACAATTAAAAATATTATCGAAAAATATAATTTAAAAATTAAGAGATGAATTTTAGCTCTGTATTTGCTTTCTTAAGAAAACCAGTAAATGTTATTGATGAAGTAACTTCCATATCTTCACTTGCACCAAAAACATTAACATCTAATAATGATCTTGCAAATGTTCGACCGTATTTAGATAAATTATGTGACACCTTAAACGCAAAAGGAATAAATAATATTGCTTTAACAGGGGGGTATGGTTCAGGTAAAAGTACGTTGTTAAAAACATTTCAACACTTGCATAGAAACGATTTCAATTTTTTAAATATTTCTTTAGCTGCATTCAATCAAACTAAAATTAAAGACAACTTTAAAGATATTTATGAAATAAAAATAAAAAATGGGAAGTCAGAAAAAGAAGCTGAGAAAGAGATTTTAAATGAATTTAAAGAAACAATATTAAGTAATACTGAAGTTGAAAAGCAACTTGAAATTAGTATTTTACAGCAGATAATCTATAAGGTAAAGCCGTCAAATCTTCCTGAATCTCGATTTAAAAGAATCGTAAATATTCCAAATTGGAAACTATGGGGATTAATTCCTTTTTCTTTTGTTCTATGGTTCTCATGTTTAATATTACTTTTTAAATATGATTATTTAGACAATATAAATCCAATTACTTGGATTTATAAAAATGATGTAGATTGGAATTCTGTTTGCGTTATCCTAATTTCTTTTTTTGGAATTGGATATTTTTCAAAATTGGTAGTCGAATTGTTCAGTAATTCAAAAATAAATAAGGTTAACCTAAAAGGCGAAATTGAAATTGGAGATGATTCTAGTAAGTCAATACTAAATGCGCATTATGATGAAATTCTTTATTATTTCGAAAAAAATGACTTTAATGTAGTAGTGATAGAAGATTTAGATCGATTTGATAATACTAATATTTTTACCAAATTAAGGGAACTTAATATACTACTAAATAATGCTGATACCATTAGAAATAAACCTGCTTATAGAAATTTTGGAATTAAATTTTTATATGCAGTTGGTGATGATTTATTTAATGATAAAAAGGAAAGAGTTAAATTCTTTGAATATATTATTCCTGTAATCCCCTTCATCAATTCCTCAAATGCAAATGACCAATTAAAGACTTTAATAAAAGAATCTGAATTAGAAGAAGATGTATTTCCTAGAATGTTTATTTCTGATATAACAACTTTTATCGATGATATTGATATGAGATTATTGATAAACATTTTCCACGAGTTTGTTATTTATAGAAATATCTTAAAACCGGATGTTTTAAGTGGGCGTGAAGCAGAACTATTTGCAATGATTACTTATAAAAATATTGACCCTGAAGATTTCAATAAGCTAAATAGTAAAGAAGGAAAATTATATAAGTTGATTAATGATAAAAAGAAATATATTCAAAAATTAATTTCTACTATATCCGGAAAAACAATCGTTAAGGAGACTGAAATTGAAAATATTAATGCTGGAAATATTTCTGATATTGAAGAATTAAAGCCAATATATTTAATTAAAATTTCAGAAAAAATTGCTAATGCTACAGATTTATATATAAATAATAGACGGCTCCGATTTAGTGATTTAATGCCAGATGATATATTTGATGTAATTATCAACTCGACAAGTTTTAAATATTATCAAAATGGAAGTGGTGCATATACTAGTAATGTATCATTTAAAGATATAGAAAATGAAGTTAATCCAGATTTGACATACAAACAAAGAGTACAACTCATTGAAAATAAACATAATAATCGAATTACTATATTGCAAAAGGAAATTGAAAAATTAAAAAAAGAGAAAGGCGAAATTGAAAATTGGGATTTAAAGCAAATTTTTAAAGAGATTGAAATTAATCAATACTTAAATGATTTTTCTAATAATGGATTATTGAGAAATTTGATTTTAGAGGGATATATTAATGAAAATTACAATGATTATATATCATTATTTCACGAAATCTCACTTACAAAAGAAGATAAAAAATTTGAAAGAAATGTAAAAAGTGGTATTAATGAAGGTTTTGAATATAAACTGACACACATTGATAATCTTATTAATTCTCATCTAGAATTAAAATATTTTGAAAGAGAGACGATTTTAAATTTTGATTTATTAGATCATATGGCCAAGAATTACAATTTATATTCGAGACAATATGATTTAATAATTCAAACGGTTTCTAATGAGAAAGACAAATCAATTGAGTTTATTGATAATTATATTACAAGAGAGGGCCCAGATATAAAATTGTTTATCGAAAAATTAGTTAATAGCTGGAAAAATCTTTGGGCTTATATTTACACTAACGAGTATTATAATATTGAAAAAGTAAATAGATATTTGAGATTGATTATTCAATATTCAGATATTGGAACAGTATTGCGTTGTCAAAATACTGTGTTAGTTAAAGAAGCTATTGAAAAGACCCCACATTTTTTATCCTTAATAGAAGAATCTGATGAGTTATTTTATTTTGCTAAAATCACTAAATTTATTGAAGTATTGGATATCAAATTCAACAAATTGGATAATCCAACTGAAAAAACTCAAGGATCTTTTGATTTAGTTTACAACAATAACAACTATGAGATTAACAATAACAATCTTATACAAATGTTGCAACAATACGGGGAAGGTAAAATCAATTTTGAAATTTTCAACTATTCAACTATTATTTATTCTAACTGTCAACCGTTAATTGAATATGTTAATATTGAAATAAATGATTACGTTAGAAATGTTTATCTGAAGTTAGAGCAAAGGAAGATTGAAAGCGAAGTAAGCTTGTTAATTTTATTGAATAATAGAGATTTAGATTTTAGTTTAAAATCGGATATAATTGTAAATGTAGAAACCAAGATTACCGACCTAAATAGTATAAATAGCAGAGTTTTAAAAAAGGTGCTCTTGAGGGCCGATAAAGTTGTTCCTTTATGGAATAATATTGTTGTTTATTATATAGAGTGTGGAGAAGTGATAGATGAAGTATTAGCTAGCTATTTGAATTTAGATAATGTTTACAATGAACTATCTAATGAAAAAATGATTGACACAAGTGAAACTTTTGACTATTTTACATTTAGACAAAAATTGCTTTTAAGTAATGAACTTTCATATGATTGTTACAGCTCAATTTTTAAACAAAGTATTTATACTATCGATTTTTTACTTCTTGAGAATCTTGATGACGACAAAGTCGAATACTTAACTAATAATATATTAAATACAACAAAGTTAAATTATGATTTATTGAGAGAGAATTTTCCAAAGAATCATATTGAGTTAATTAAAAAAGATTTTCACAAATTTATCGAGAAGATAGATGATTTTGAATTAGAGGAAGATGAAATATTAATGATTTTGAACTTTGAAAAAATTGATACTAACAGTAAATTCAACTTTATTTCTAAACTGAATGAACAAGTAATTACAGACAATATAGCTATAGCTAACAAAGTTGGAGAAATTATCCTTACCAAATGTGAGAAAATAAATATTGAATTTCTTGCAATTC
This sequence comes from Flavobacterium frigoris, assembly GCF_900111075.1. Taxonomy (GTDB): domain Bacteria; phylum Bacteroidota; class Bacteroidia; order Flavobacteriales; family Flavobacteriaceae; genus Flavobacterium; species Flavobacterium frigoris. The sequence continues at coordinate 98,062 of NZ_FOFZ01000003.1, read as the reverse complement.
AAAGCATTGTAAAAAACTTAGATTCAATTAAAGAGAAGGTTTGTTTAATAAATTTATATTTCAAAGTTTTAAATCATGAAAACATTATTTCTTTGGTTGAAAGTGTAGGGTATTATTATAATGAATTATTTGTAAAAAAGCATAGACCATCATTTAGCGATAATTTATATAATAGAGAGTTGCTTAAGAATCTAGAATCAAAGGACCTGATTAATAGTTTTGATATAGATAAGAAAGATAAAGCTCTTATTAGAGCTGTTGCTAATTACTAAAATAAATTATTACAGTTATTATATACGCTAAACAGTCTTTTTACAAACGAAATAGCTCTCATAATATCAAATTTTAAAAATGCGGTGAATAACTAGTTTATTCACGGCATTTTTTGCGTAAATTATAAAAACATACCTATTCTAGCTTCCAATAAATCCAAATACTTCTCTTTCATTTCATCAGAAAGAAAAGAAATTTCAAGCAGCTCTTTCCATTTAGGAGTTGCTTTTTTCATTTGTTCTAGAATTGTAGCTATTGTTTTTTCGTTGAGTTGTAATCTTTCTTTAGCATAATAATCTATAAAATCGGAGGCTTTCAGGTTGCTCTTTTTTCCTTTCAAGGGCAGTGCAATTTCTTCATTGGGATTTTTAATCGCTATGGTAGAATTCAGAAAGTCATAAATAGGAGTGAGTGTAGTTTTACCATTTTTTGTGATTAATGAAAAGTTTTTCAAGTGCATGTCTTCATTGCCTGTTATAAAACAAAAAAGAATTCTCTTAAAAAAATCTGCTTTTTCAATAGCAGGAAAGGAACAATATTCATCCAATACCGGAATCAATTTTTCCATGGTAAAACGGTACTTGGTATCTCTTGTGTTTCCCGTCAATTGTGCAAAATCCTCTGTGGCATATTTTTTTCCTTTGCCGTGACGATCAAAACGTTTTATGAAATAAGACAAACTTCCATCTTTTCCGTACAACATTCCATGAAAAGGAACGTCCAAGCCGAATGCTTTTGCCATGCGCATAGTTACGTCCTCATTTTCGGGCAATTGTGGGAATAAGTCATTTTGCGGTTTGATAATATAGGTCCCAAACTGATCTACAATTTTAAACTCTTGATCTACTATAGAAACAGCTGCACTAAGTTTTGGTTGTACCCCTTGAATGGATAGTTTTTTGGCTCTATTAGCGGCTTCTTGACGAAGTTCGACAGCAGTATAGGGCAAATCATTTAAGTGCGTTAATTTGGGAGCGATAAGACGCATTCCTTTTACGCTATATTTATCTGTTCCGCACAGTTCGTAAGTAATGGGACATCTATTCATCTTCTAATGCTTTAACCGTTACAGATCCTACTAAATCATTTCCTGTAGCAATGAGTTGAGAGAAGTAATCTTTTTTGTCAATTTTGCCAATGCGCAACAATCCTTCTAGCATCACACCTTCGGGTAATAATCCTTCAAAAAATGAAGGAAAGGAGTTGTAACTGTATTTTTTATGTGTTGTAGGCATAGTCAAAGAAACCGACTCACTATTATAATCAAGATCATATTCAAAATGATACTCTTTATTCGTAATCTCGGATAAGATTCCAGCTCTATTGCCGTGAACCAATACTATTGCTTGTCTCATGTTTATTTATTTAGAGGGCTGATGAATTCTACTTTTATATTCAATACCTTAAGTACTGCAAGCAGATTATTAAAGCGTATCGTTTCTTTGTTCTTTTCAATATCAAAAACAGTAGTTTTTCCTACTCCTGCAAGGTTTGCCAACTCCAGTTGGGTAAGTCCAGCTTCTTTTCGATGGTCTTTTATCAAAGTTCCTAAATTGAAATCATTCATTTTATACTGTTTAGGCGGTAAAAATACGGTATTTATTTAATGTATTAAATGTTTTAATAGAAAATAAGTCGATATTACTGTTATTGCAGTAAATTTAAGTAATAAATGATAGTTTCTACTTATTAAAAGTAAGAAAGATGTAAAATTACTGATATAGCGGTAATAATCATCATATATATATGCGGTGATTAGCAAAAATTACCACCGCATTTTCTTGATGTAAACAAACTTGTTATAAAACAGTTTACTGCATTATGTATCTAACTTTTTTTGAAATATTTGGAATTTTCAAATACATCATCAATGATTTTATCTAGTTTTTTGTTGGGTAGTTTATTAAGGTAGGCCTGAGTAGTTCTGATCTCGGTATGACCAAGCATTTCACTAATGGCATCAATTGGTGTAGTTTCAAATTTTAGAAATGTTACAAACGTATGTCGCGCAGTGTAAAAAGTGATATGCTTGCTAATTTTTAAAACTTCCATCATTTCTTTCAGCCCTGGATTTATTTGCCCAAGTAATTTATGACTACGGTATTTAATCTGTTTAGTGGTCATCTCTTCCGTCAGTAAAAGAGGGAATAAATAGGCGTTCATTGATTTTTGATTGTAAACTTCTAGTATCTTAAGCGAATGATCCCGCAGCTTAAAATTCAAGTGTACCCCAGTTTTAGTTCTTAAATAGGATAGTCTACCATCGTACAAATTTGAGTTGTTTAATTTTAGCAAGTCTATAAAATTCATTCCTCTACAATAAAAACTAAATAGATACATGTCTTTTGCAAATTGATGATCTTTATTTGAGCTAAAATCTTTCTTTGGCGTAATAGTCAATACAATCGACTACTTCTTCAACACCAAGTAAGCCAGTCCAGGATCATTCAGCAAACGTTCCATCTCAGAATGAATAATGTCCTGCACATCCTGTTTAATTTGAAGATAATTACGCTGCACCATGGCATTGTCTAACTTTCGAATAATTGGAATTTCTTTATAGTTATCCTGTTCTTTTTTAAGTGCTTGATGGTCATTTAGAATTTCGCAATGAAAAGTCTTCAATTCAATTTTGCAGTCAGGATCATCAGCTACCATACCTACAAATTCACCAGAACTTAAAGACGAAATATTGGAGGGTGGCACAGCAGACTCTAATTGTTTAGAACGGCTTATAGAAGTATCTCCGCTATTAATTGAAAGGCTTTCTCTGTCCTGCATAATTTTCCCAAATCGCTCCGAAAGTTGTTTGGCCGTATCACCAGTAACCTGACCGCTAACAATATTTCCGGTGATGTTCATAATTACATCAGCCTGTTCGCGTCCATACTCCTTACGGAGCTGACTGAAGTCTTGAATCCCCAAACAAGTGGCGACTTTATTAGATCGTGCAGTGGCAATAAGGCTATCCATATTGTTGAGATATATTGTTGGGAATTCATCAAATATCAAACTGCTTTTCTGTTTGCCTTTTTGATTTACTTGTTTGATCAGCCTACTTACATAGAGTGATAAAACAGCACCATATATTTGTATTTTCTGTGGATTATTTCCCATGCAAACAATCTTTGGCTCTTCTGGATTATTGATATCTAACGTAAAATCGTTTCCAGATAAAACATAATACAGTTGGGGAGAGGAGAGACGTGCCATCGCTACTTTGGCGGAAGCGATCTGACCTTCTAATTGTTCCATAACATCGTTGAGGTAGGCATTGACAAAAGGGTTTATTAATACCTCTACTTCATTCTCCGTGCGCAATAGGGTAAAGAGACTGTCATAGTCCGCTTGCATGAGTTCAATCACATGGGGAAGCGTACAAAATTGTCCCTCCTTGTATTTTTTTAAATACCAGATAATAGCTGTTAGAAAATTGATAGGAGATTCCACAAAAAAATCGCCCTGACGTTTGATCCATTCTCGGTTGAGTCCCATAAGAATAGTGCGGGCTGATTCGGCTGCATCTGTAATATCCGTCATAGCAGAAGGATCTAACGGATTGCATCGGTGGGTTCGTGTTAAGTCATCAAAATTGATGATGTAAAATTTAGGATCTATAGGATATTCGTGTTTGTGATTCAGCCACGTATTATAAGCTATTCTGGAAAGATCATCGAATTTAAAATCATAGACGAACATGGTAAATCCTTTTCGAATATGTTGGGTAATCACATGCCGAATAACAAAATAGGATTTTCCGGATCCTGGAGACCCCAAAACCATCAAAGCTCGAAAAGGATTGATAATATTAATCCAACTGTTTCGTACCTTATCTTTCAAATGATAACGCGCTGGAAGATTGATCGAAAATTCATTTTCGAGTAGGCGTTCTTCTTGTGGGAAAGTCTCATTTTCTTTGTTGAAGATATCTTTGCTATTTAGTCTGTTTTTAATGATTCGGGAGAGAATAGTACCTCCAGAAAGTATCAATAGAAAACCAATCGAAGAAATCGAAATGTACAAAATCGTTACTTCCGTTATATTGATTTTGAGTAGTAAGCAAAGCGAACTTAAAAAATAGATTAACAGTCCCGTACTAATATAAGCAAAAGCTGTTTTATAATTTAGTTTCTCTTGTTTTCTGCCTTTGGCACCCAATAAAGAAATGAAAAGAAATCCTAAGGCAAATAACTTTGACTTATGAAAATTACTAAATAAACCAGCCTTATAAATATTGCCTAAGATCTGGTCGCTAAATGCACTACTGAATCCCCAGAATTTGAAAGAGGAGTAACAGTAATAGTAAAAATGCAATCCTAAAAGTAGGATGCTGATAAGCCGAGTCATATCTAATATTTTCCTCAAGGCTTGGTCGTTTTCTCCAGTTTGCATAGCCATAATTTAATAGTTTACTGATTATCAGAATGTCCTTTTCTTTTCTTCTTTTTGCGCTTTCCTTTTATCTGCTTCGGTAAATAATCGGATGCTTGTTCTGGCTGTAGTAACGGATCCAATACTTTTCCTAAATCGCTAATAGGGAGTACGGTCGAAGTCTCTTTTAAAATAGAATCTTGAGAATCCCATGACGCTGACCCTCCCTAGAATTTTTAATTCTAAAAGTTGTTTTATTTTGACTAGCAGATTCTGCTCCGCAACGCTCTTGAATTGCTTTAGCACTGTATTGTTTTCCCAAAGCGCTGCCATTAAAAACACACTTTGTTCTATGGTCAACATAGGTGATACCATAAAGTAAACCATCGGTATTCTGACGAAGTACAGCCTTGATACCCTCTTTTTCCAATCTTTCTAATAGTTCTGGAAGTCTGACCGTTTTCTTACTCAGTAATAGAAGATCAATCGTGTTTTTGACCCTTAGCTTATGAGGCTTTCGACGCTGTTCGTTCTGAATGAATTTCTCTTCTAGAAATTTAAGCGTTGGCTTACTGTAAAAGTCACTCGCTTTAATGGGTACTCCAACCTTATTTCCATTTTGATCTAGAATCCGATATAGTAATCCTTTATTGGCAAACACCCTCGAATTTTCGCTACCGCGATCAGCCAATATATTGTATTGTTGCAAGACTGCATTAAGTTCTGGAAGGCTCGTGTATTTATATTGGTTTAGCACTACATCTAGCACATTAGTAATAGCTCTTTTAGTGGGAGTACGACCGTATAACACTTTGCTAGTTGCAACTGGCGTTAGTTCATAATCTTGTTTCCTTTTATGGCAATCAGCGGGAACTAAGCCAAAGGAAATTTCTATTTCTTTTCTGGCTATTTCTGACTGGTTTTGACCAATGTTTTGGGTATCAATTCTGCTTCCATCTTCCCTCACTTTTATGGAGACGATGTGAATGTGAGGATGCCCAGCATCATGATGTTGATAGACCAAATAAGGTTGTTGGCCAAAGCCAATTTTCTCCATATAAGTATGCGCAATAGCCATTAGTTTTTCTTTAGATAAAGATGTTTCTGAAGGGTCAAAATTCAGAGAAATATGCACGCTATTTCGTGTCACATTTTCGTTTAAGGCAGTTTGTTTTAACATCCGATTCAGCTTTATATTTATTGCCAAATTAGCATCGTCAATAGGGTAATTTCCTGCCCCCATAAATACCGCCACTCCTTCTTTGACTTTGTTTTCATTGTAGTTTAAAATACGATGAATAGAGTGTCCTGTTTTGATTACCGTAACCATAATTCTGCAAATTTTTGGATGGATTTTTTAACTTCATCAATCTTATTAAAAAGAATTTTACTTTCTAGTTCATAGCGAATCAACCAAATTTTAAATTCAGGAATCTGCTGGAGAATATGAAGCTTTTTTACAGCCTGATTAAAGTTATTACCTATTGCATTTAGCTCTTTTCGCAGCTGAATCATTTGCAACATAAATTCATCCAACGAAGCGTCTCTGTAGGTAGTTACAATAGGCTTATCAAAAAGACTTCTGCGTACATAATCACTCAGTTTTCGGCAGGTACTGGCTTTCCATTTTCGCTCTATTTTTGCATACTCGGCAGCTGTTAAACGTAGCCCAATTATGCGTGTTCGGTTTGAATTTCCTTTTTCCATCATCTTTCATTTTACTCATTAATTCAATATTTTTAACTTGTCCTTGCGGAGCTGCAATACTTCATTTCATTGTGTTTAGGCCTTTTTTTTGCTTTTCAGTTTCACTGCCCACGAGTCCCGAGTGATAGGCAGCCAGACTCGGTTGTTTAACAACCGGACATCTGGCCGATTGCAGGAACGTGGCAATCTTTTAGCTACTTTTAATGGCCTTAGTTCATAAAAGCTGTTTTTAGTAAATTGCATGGGATAGTACTAATTTACTTTGAGAAATGGAATAGTAGCTAACTGTTTTTATGCCTCAAATCATTCTTTTTTGACTTTCCAAAATTCACTGACCAATCGTTGAGGTCTTTGTAGTTTCGATAAAGCGTACTTTCATCCTTGTATTTAGTACTCAGAGAAAGTGCACGCTTGGTATAACTTTGACCTGTTTCATCCCGGTCAAGATAAAGCCGAATGGATTCATGATTTTCCATAAAAAGACGTGCTCTTTCGAAAAAAGAAACAGAGTTTAGAATGACAAAATCCTGACTATTTTCAGGAAGGTTTTTGGTCATCGCTTTAAAGGATAAATAGTCAAAAAAGCCTTCAAAAACGACTACCTCATTACTGCCATTTTCGAATGTGGTTATTCCCTTTGGTGAAGCTGTTGTTTTGAAATAGGGATTTCTAATTTCATAGCCTCCCAAATCATTTTTGAAACCAATTCCGTAGTAGGTATTATCATTTAAACTATAGTGAACTTCCTTGCAAAACTGTTGAGCAATTGCAACTGGAATAGTACGCTGTTCGAGATAGCGTAATAGCGAATACGAAGTCAGTGTATTTACTTCCACAATCTTAATTTTGGGTTCTTGCTGAACACTATTTTCTAAAGAGGAAAGTAGTGGCTGTTGAAGAGAAAGATTACCACTTAAGTTGCGTAGTAATTCAGGAATGGTACACTTGTAAAATTCGATACCAAAATCAATCAAGTTTCCGCCTTTGCCAAGGCCGTGGTCATACCAACGATTTAATCTGCGATTGATTTTAAAAGACGCTTCTTTTTCATCTCTAAATGGCGAAAGGTACCAGTAGTCATTGTACCTAATTTTTTCAGGTTCAAAACCCAAGGACTTTAAGTAGTTAACTAGATCTATTGCTTTGGCTTGCTCTATTGAAAAGCTATTGTTGCTGAAATTCATAACATACATTTTATCAGGTTCATAATTCAGATTCCGCTTACTAAAGTAAAAAAGCTAAATCCCTTGACCAATCCTCATCATATTTTGACTGGGATAAATTGGAGTAAGCTTCTTATTTTTGGAGTACTGAAATATTAATTTAAAACGAGAAGATTATGCTAACAACAAATGATGTAGCCCAGGTTTTTGATACGATCCTTAGTATCCCTGGCATGAATGAGCTGGTGAAGATTGATTTGAAAATCTCCCGTAAAAATGTATTGTTATTAAACCATGTTATCGAACGTGGATTATTGACTAAAATAGATGATAAAGCATCAAACTTATTGACCAGTGTTCCTGAAGAAAATTTGGAAGAGTTGCGGTCGTTAGGAGGGGAGTGCTTATTAAAAGCCGGACTGATAGAACTAAGTGAGAAACTGAATGTGTTGAGTGGAACCACGAAGTAGCATGTGATATTAAGTGAACCTAATAGAATGCCAAATAAGCGGATACTGCGTATTTGGCATTCTTTGGTTTTAATCATCTGCGTTTCTAATAGTAATAGCTGTTTCTGTTCTTTTTTCGAAAATTGGCTTGATTTTTAAATATTTTGGATTGATTTTCAAAGCATGTTTCGAAAAAAAGGAATGTAATTTTGGTAAGTATTTAAGAATGATTGTTTTAAATAAGCGTCAAGACTTTGAAACTCTAAAATATTTATCCAGAGAAACTTCAAAGTGGTGGACATTTAAACTTCATTCGGTTTAACCCAAAAAGGAACAGATATGAAAGTAAGCGCAACAATAAAGAATGGAATCATTGAGATAATTTGTCTGTTGTACATACTGCTTTTTGTTTATGCTGCTGTGAGTAAATTATTGGATTTTGAAAACTTTGAGGTGCAGCTGGGACAGTCTCCCTTGTTAAGTGCTTTTGCAGGATGGGTATCCTGGGGCGTTCCAATTGTAGAAATTTTGATAGCCTTGACACTGCTAATTCCAAGATATCGGTTAGTAGGACTATTTGCAGCTTTTAGCCTAATGATTATGTTTACTACATACATTATCATTATCTTGAATTATAGTTCTTCTATTCCTTGCTCTTGTGGAGGAATACTTGAAAATTTAGATTGGACTGAGCATTTGGTGTTTAATATTTTATTCGTTCTACTGGCATTTACTGGTATAATGCTGTTACTATTTAACCCAAAATATGTTGGTAGTAAGAATCAGTATAATAGAACTTTTAGAACGGTCTCTATCACCTTATTGAGCAGTATTGCTGTTGTAGTTTTACTTTTTGTATTATCGGAAGATATTATTCATCATCGCAACAACTTTATTCGTCGTTTTCCGCATCATCCAGTTACAAAAATTAATGAATTAGATTTAAAACATCCGTCCTTCTATATTGCTGGAATCGAGAAGAACAAAGTTTATCTAGGTAATTATGAGGCACCACTTCATGTCATAGTAATCGACATTGGGTTACAAACGAAAAAAAGTTATGTTATAAGACTTTCCAAATCTAACCTTCCTTTTCGTTCTGTACAAGTACGTGTCCAACCACCGTATTTTTATTTGATGGACGGTACCGTTCCTTGCATCTTTAGAGGTAATCTTACCGATTGGAAAGCCAGTTTATGGATGTACGATAAAGTTTATTTTGTTAAAGGAGAGCCAATAAATAAGGAGTCTTTTGCTATTCGTTCAGTAAGCAGTAAAAATCATGAAAATGTTTTAGGAACTATAACAATTAATGATGTGATTAAAGTAAGATTAGCACCGCAGCTATTGGAAAAGCAAATTGATGGTGTTTTTGATACCGATGGTAATTTAATTTATAATGAGCAATTAAAAAAAGTCCTTTATACTTACTATTATCGCAATGAGTATCTCGTATGTGATGATAGCTTAAATTTAGTACATCGAGGTCATACTGTTGATAAAATTAGTCGAGCGCAAATTAAAGTAACTACTATTCATTCAAAAAATCAAAGTAAGCTAAGTGCTCCTCCAATCATAGTAAATAAAAGAACAGCAACTTTTGGTAATTATCTTTTTGTTCAAGCCGGTCTAATGGGGCGTTATGAAACAGAAGAGATGTGGGACAAATCATCCATAATTGATGTTTATGATTTTTTGAAAAAAACTTATTTATTTAGTTTTTATGTTCCTAATCTTCTAAATCAAAAAATGACTGATGTTAGGGTAGTTGAGGATGTTTTTGTAGCCCTATACGATTATTCTATCGTTACATATAAGATACGGACTAATGCTTATCAACCAAGGGAATCGAAGATTGTAGACGCACCTTGATCTTTATTAAAAAGAAATTAAAATATACTGCGCAGTATCAGGATTGCGATCGAAAACCTGTAAAAAAGAGTAGATCATTAACTTTTAATTTTAGTATTATGAAAACAAATTTTTTAAAAATGGGATTTCCCATTGCAGTAGTTGTTTTTGCGATTGCGGGAGCTTTCGCTAACAATGTTTCAAGTTCTAATTTAAGCAGCACAATTGATGTTAATGGACGTCTTCCTATTTCCTGTCAGGAAACAAACGTAAAGTGCTCAACAGTTCCAAATCCGCAAATGTGTACCTCTAGTGGTCAGCAGCTTTACCGTCTGAATGCTGAGGGAACCGATTGTCCGGATGCGCTATTTAAAAAAATTTAATAACCGTTCTTAAGCCAATATTTATTGGTAATACAATGCTGGATTTTTTTTAAAATCCAGCATTGTTGTTTTTAATTGCTACTCAAATTATCTCTAAATGGTTTCTCCTTAAGATAATGATCGAACCATTCTTTGGTACGCTGTGTCAAGTCATTTTTTGTCTCCCGTTTTAAAAAGGAGTGGTTTTCTCCTGGATATACTAAAAATTGGTTTGGCTTTTGAAGCCTACGCAAGGCTAAATGCAGTTCGAGTCCTTGCGTCCAACTTACCATTGTATCCTCCAGGCCAGACCATATTAATAATGGGGTGTTGATTTTTGCAGCCTGTGCTACAACTGAGTTCTCAATGTATCCCTGATAATCTTCAAAGAGGGAAACTCCCATGCGTTGTTGCTGCGATTCGTATCTCCACATCCTAGTAGTACCGCCGGCACCATCCAGACTAAGGTATTGGCTTACAAAGTCGGTAAGTGGACAACCTGCTACCGCTGCAGCAAAAATATTGGTTTGCGACACAATATAAGCTGTTTCATAACCGCCAAATGAGGCTCCCGTCAATCCAATGTGTTGCTCTTCTACTATCCCTTTTGCAGTCACTGTTTTTACTGCTGCTACTACACAATCCGCAGCTGATTTACCGGGTTCACCTACTTGATACGCTATATCAGGATATAAAACAAGATAACCGTCCAAAGTGTAATTGGTAAGAGGAAATGCATCTATTGCATTTTCTGCTGGATTGAAATAATGATGTAGAATATTCGATTGTTTTTCGTAAATATGTACGATCATGGGGTACTGTTTGCCTTTTTGAAAATTGGACGGATAGTATAACACTCCCTGTAGTGGAGTCCCTCTAGAGTCGGTATACGAAATCAGTTCGTTATGCCCCCAATCAAAATGGTTCTGTTGTAAGTTGGTTTGTATCAAAATTTTTGGCTGTTTCTCTTTCTCAGTCTTAAACATCAATCTTGGGGATAATTTAAAAGACTGTTCTCTGTATATGTAGCTTGCGGATTGTTCTGCCTTTATCAAGTGATCTATCATTCGGTCTTTATACACCATTTTTTTTATATTTCCTTCTGGATGCCAATAAAAATAGCCTGAAGATTTGTCTTCTCCAATAGCTTCCACAAATAACCCTTTAGACAGGTCAAATTTATTCCCACTCAATACCGCATTTCCTAACAACAGTGAATCCGTATAGCTGTCCTCTGCGATTCTGTATTGAATACGTTTTTCACGGCCTTGTGTTATTCTTTTTTGTGATTTTCCATCGGCAGACAATAACCAAATATCATATTGATCATAAACAATCAGATATTTTTCATCCACTGACCATCCCGGACTTCCGTAAGGCGGGGCAGTGCCTCCACAATCATAATCCACCTCATCTATGGGGATTCCCAAAGGCAATGTCAGATTGATATGGCTATCCTCCTTAATATTGTAAACCCACCAATGCTTTTCTTTAAAATAGTTGATGAAATTTCCGGACCCGGAACTCTTGATAAAATCATATTTTCGGATCTGTTTTTCCAGTATTTTTTTGCTTTGTCCAGTACGCACATCTGTTAGTACATAATCAACAGGACTGGCAATTTCATACTGTGGTTCATATTGCAGCGGATTATGGTTTAAAGCATAATTTCCATCTGCCATTAACTGCGTTTTTGGAAACTCATCGGTTCCTATATTAAATAATTTGTTTTCCTCGGGCCACCACACTACCATTTTGGAATTGTATTGCCAGCTTTCTGAATTCTTTTGGCTAGGGTAGGTCCATGGTGTTGCACCATCCCATACCTGTACGATTTCCTTGTCCTTGCTTTCCAATTTCGGAGCGGTTGTATAAAAGAAAACCTTTTTGCCATCCGTTGCCATCTCCAAAGGGTTTTTTGCTGGCGGTGTTACAATTTTCAGCCCCTTAAGTATATCTTCAGCAAGTAAGGGATCCAGAATATGCAGGTTGGGAACCCCATCCATATGATTGACGAAATACAGTTTGTGATTGGTTCCTTGGTATTGATCCTGCGGGAGTTCCTGTAAAAAAGCCAGTGCATTTGCCTCTTTATTCCAAATCAAGTTTTTAAAGCGTTTTGCGGAACTCTGAATTATTTCCGAAGTACGAAAGTAGTCGTCAATCCAAATTAATTTTACGGCGTTTTGTTGCTTTGTTATAAAAGCCGCGATTTTCCCATTAGGACTAGAACGATATTCCGCAATGTCTTTTGCATTATATTTTTGTCCAGTTCCCAAATTCAGAATACAGAGTTCCTGTTCCAGTCCTGTTTTTTTAAGGAAAGCCAAATATTTACCATTTGCTAGAAATTCATACGATTCAACATCTGCAGTCCATTGGCATTTTCCAGTTTTTAAATTCAATATCCCAAGTCCTTTTTCGGGTGCTATTGCAGCCCACCATTTTCCATCTCGACTGAAATTTTCGTCTGTTGCTAAAGGAAAAGTATATTTTTTGCTACCATAAGTTTGCTGTACAATAATAGTATCCTTTCCTGAATCATACGACAGATTATAACTCACCCACAGACCATCAGCAGCTAATTTCTCGGAGTTAAGTGTACTCCATTGGCTGTAATCAGCAGGAGAAACTTTTCTTTTTACTGAAATCTGTCCCCATATAGTTACAGATCCCAATAAAAAAAGAAGTAAAATCATATGCTTTTTGATTAATAATATAGTGTCTTTCATAATTTAGTATCCTTGATTTTGAGGTAGTAAATGACTGTTTGCTAAAAGTTCAGATGCAGGTAGTGGAAGTAAATTATCTCTATCTTTCCATGCTGGTTTAATTACACTCAAAACAGTACCAGCTTTTCCAGTACGTTTTAAGTCAAACCAACGGTGCCCGAATTCAGTAAACAATTCCACTCTTCGCTCCTGTAAGACAGCTTGTGATAGTTCCTCTGGAGTACTAGAACTCGTATTTGTTAAAGTTGCTCTTTGTCTTATCTTATTGATATCGTTTTTGGCTTCAGCTAGTTTTCCTAAATGTACTCTAGCTTCAGCTCGAATTAAGTATTGCTCGTCTAATCTAAAAATAATGGAATACTCCTGAGATGTTCCTGAATTCGTATCGAGCTTGTATTTAAAAGGGAAATAATAGGTGTCTGTTCCATCATTCACACTACCCAACCACTGATTTTTTCTTTGATCTCCAGTTTCAAAGGCATTGAGTAAGTCCGGACTTATAGCTTCAATATTTGGCGGCGCACTAGTAAAAATAAAAGTTCGACCTTCTATTGTATTTAAGCCCGCAACACCAGGATGCAATTGCCAAATCGTGGAAGGACTGTCTTTCAAGAAAACTAAATCCAAGTTATCCTGCCACTGGTAAAGGGCTGTTTTATTGATAATAACACTCGCTTCATTTTCAGCTAACTGCCAGTTTTCCGTATATAAAAATACTCTAGCCAGTAAGGCCGAAACGGTATATTTATTGGGACGGATTCGTTGAGCGGAAGTATACGACTCGGGTAATAGCTCTTTTGCTTCTAGTAAGTCTGCTATAATTTGGTTGTAGACGTCTGCTTGGGTCTGCTTTGAAATCATAGTGTTTATTTTATAATCGGTACTGGTGATATAGGGAATATCTCCAAACAAGTTTACCAAATTAAAGTGTATAAAAGCGCGGATAAATAGCGCTTCTCCCTTCAAGCGGTTTCGATTATCTCCTGTAATCGCTGTTGAATTATCTACACCTTCTACTATAGCGTTTGCAGCGTAAATTTGATTGTAGCTAGAATTCCATAAAACGGAAACCCCACTATTGGAAGGTAACAGTGTATGGGAATAGAAGTTTTGTAAGGGGGAGTCACTAACCCCGTAGTAAGTTAATTCATCCGCATAATTTCCTAACAGACTGGAAAGTCCATCAGAATTCCCTGAAATCATGCTGTAATCTCGCATTTGTGCATAGCAGTCGGAAAGAGCTGCGGTAGCTGTTTTTACATCTTGAAAAACCGCAGTTTTGATTAGTTGCGTCTTCGGGAGATCCGTTTCAGTAAAACTATCGCAACTAAAAAGCCAAAGGCAAATAATAACTATTAAAGCAGCTATTAATCCAACTTGTATTTGTCTGTAATATTTCATCTTGTTAATTTTTATGTTATAAACCCAGTTGCACACCCAATGAGATCTGACGCAATGGTGCTATGAAAAAGGAAGATTGGTTTTCAGGATCTGCTCCTTTGTAGTTCGTAAAAGTCAGTAGATTTTGTGCCTGTAAATAGACTCTAGCAGTATTAATAGCCGATCCTTTGGTAGGAATTGTGTACGATAGACTAACACTTTTTAAACGGATGTAAGATGCATCACTGATTGTTGCACTACTATTGCTGTAAGAAGACCAAGCATCGAGCGCTTCTCCATTTTCTCCAGTAGTATACAATTGCGTGTGAGAGTTTGATCCATCCACCGGCCAATGGTTTTCTATAGCTATAGGTTGATTGACCATATCTCCAGCCCAAGAAGTGTTGTATAAATAATTTCGTGCTTTTTGTTTTACAAATTGGAATAAGAAATCCATGGACCAATTTTTATAGCTTAATTGATTTGCAAAACCTCCAAACCATTTGGGAGCATTGTCTTCAACCCATTGCTGATCGTTGGGGCTACTAATTTGTCCATCACTATCATAATCTTCGAAAGAATACAGTCCGTTTTGTGGATTGATTCCTGTATAGTGATATACTTTTTGAATACTAATAGATTGTCCAATTAGGTATCTATTAGCGTAGGGAGAGCTTTCTAGATTAGGAAATTCCAACAACTTGTTCGTGGGTAGACTTAGATTGAAATTCGAAGTCCAATTCCAGTTTGTAGAGCGGAATGGTTCGACTAGTAATTCCAGTTCTAATCCCGAATTTTGAACTGTTGCATTTAGATTGGCTTGTAAGGAAGAAAACCCTGTAGTTCCTGCTAATGGGATACCTACTAATTGGTTAGAAGATCGGTTGCGGTAATAAGCTGTACTTAAAAAAACACGATCGTTAACAAATCCTAATTCTATAGCAATTTCTAATTTTTTATTCGTTTCCCAAGCAAAATTAGGATTGAATAGTCTCGAAGGCTGGAGTCCGATGATACCATTATAATTGTTTCCTGTAACATCATAGGTGTCTAAGAACTGGTAATCGCCAATTTGATCGTTTCCAGAGGTTCCATAGCTAGCTCTAAGTTTTCCAAAGCTAAGAAAGGTACTAGTATCAAGTAAGGATTCTTTTGAGAATACCCAAGCGGCACCAACAGCGGCAAAATTAGCAAAGCGGTTATCAGGTCCAAATCGGCTGGAACCATCGCGTCTGCCCGTTGCATTTAGGATGTATTTGCTTTTATAATTGAAATTAATTCGGCCAAAAAAAGCTTGGTATTTATATTCAGAAAAGGTGTTGCTTGAAATACTTAAGCGCGATGCGGCGGCAAGATTATATATCAAACCGTTACTGGGAAACCCCGAGCCTGTTTGTGCTAACTGACTGGACTTTTGATCCTGAAAAGTAGCTCCTGCAAGGATATTAATCTCGCTTTTACCTATTTTTTTTAGCCAACTTAGTTGTGGTTCAATTGTCCATGAATGGCTTGATGCATTGTTTAGGTAGAGAGTAGAACGTTCACTACCAATTCCAAACGCAGGATTATACATTGTAGATGGATTGATGCGACTTTCCTCTACTCGGTTATCGGTGTAACTTAGGCTCGTTTTTAATTCTAAACCCTCTAAAATTTGATAGGATAGCAATGTATTGGCAATCAACGCAGCGGTAGTAGCAGTATATCTTCCATTTAAGGTAGCTAGAGGGTTGGTCCAGGAATTTTTTTCCCAGTTTAGATTTCCATTTGCATCATACAAAGCGGGTGCATTAGGAGCAAGAACCGCTGCCTTGTAGGTAAAATCAGATGGGGGAAGTATGTTTTTATCGGCAGTATAAGTTGCTGAAAGGTTTATTTTGAAACGACCGTCTTCAGTACTGTGAGTCAGGCTGGTATGTACCGCCCCTTTACCGTACTTTGCATCTCCTGGAAAAACGGTGGTTTCCTTGTGCATTGTACCGCTTATTAAATATTGGGTTCCAGAACTGCCTCCAGATAAGCTAGCCTGTAGATTATTGGTTGTTGCAGTCCCTCCAATTAGTTCTTTTTGCCAATTGGTATACCTTGTTTGATCCCATTTTCCATTGACGTCATAGGCATAACCAGGATAGGTTGTGATCCCATCATTTGAGAAAGCTTCACGGCGCATAGACAAGTATTGGTCCGTATGCATTAAATCGAGTGTACGGGTTAGTGTTCCAAAGCTGCTGTAGGCATTTAAGTTAAATTTTGTTTTTCCTGCTGTGCCTTTTTTGGTAGTAATCAGGACAACACCATTAGCACCACGAGATCCATAAATAGCGGTTGCATCTGCATCTTTGAGTACTTCTATACTTTCTAAGTCAGATGGATTAATACCGTTTAATGGACTGGTAGTACCCGCAAGTATACCTGAAGAAGCGGAACTGAAACCCAGCGATTGCGAGCTGTAAGGCACGCCATCCACGATGTATAGTGGCTCGTTGCCTTCGGCACGGATGCTATTAATCCCACGAATTTGGATAGTAAAGCCACCACCAGGTACTCCTGTGGCTTGTGTAATATTGACGCCAGACATACGTCCTTGCATGGCTGCTAACGGATTAGTCACAGGCTGTTTTTCAATATCCTTTGCCGTAATTTTAGCGATACTTCCAGTACGTTCGCTTTCTTTAACGGAATAGTAGCCCGCATTAATTTTGACTTCCTGTAGTGAAGTCGCATCTTCTTGCATACTAATAGTTAAGATAGAGCGTCCATCAACAGGAATAGTTAGGGTTTTGAAGCCCATAAAGCTAAAAATAAGCTTATCGTTGGGTAATGCATTGATAGTAAATTTCCCGTCAAAGTCAGAGATAGCTCCTTTTTGTTGTCCTTTTATAGTTATGGTTACGCCAACTAAAGGTCCTGTACCATCAGTGATGGTGCCGCTTATTTGGTTTTGTTGCGGCGAATACTGAATTGGCTTCAGGGCAGTTTTTGATAAAGCAGGGGTGTAGGAGATTAGGAACCCAAATACAATCAGGTACCAAAAAGCCAATCCACCCTTGTAAAATGATTTTTTTTTCATAATATTGGGTTAGTTAATTGAAACGTTAGTTTTGTTAGCAATGGTCCTCTAGTCAACCGCCAAGAAGAGTTAGAGGGCCATTTTTTTTGTTTTAATAGCCTGTACTGCATTTTTACTAATTCAAAATAAAGAACAAGACAGCACAGGCATTTAGTAGAGATTCTTTTTTTAAATCATAGGCAAGCGAAAGTTTATACGGTTAAACAGTAAGGATCAATGCGAGACCGTAAAAAAATGAAGAGGCAGTGCTTAGAATGGAAGTTGAGTTTAGCCTAAATAATAGGCATAAAAAATGGCATGGAACTCAGCTTACTGCGTTAGAGGTACTGGTATACCTGGAAACAATAAGTGAGCCCACGCCATGGGACGTGAGCATCTTACTTATTATCTCGTTTCTATCAAATTACCAGTTTTCTAACGCGAGATTCTAAGCGAATGCTTCAAATATTTTATATGAAGAATCGCAAATATATGTATTCAATTACAAACTTACTAAAAAAATATCAAACTGTCACTATCGTGACAATAAATATGGTTAATAATATATTCTTTTGTCTAAATGGCTAGTAAAACAAATAATAAATCTTCAGACGCTAAGAAAGAAGCAGTTGTATTTCTGCTTGACCAATTTATATGTGATTACATAAGAAATGAATGGTTACATGTTAATAGGCCTGTTCTCTCTCAAGCACAAGAATTAGGAGTACATCGACATATTATAAAGAAAATCCTAGATGACCAACCTTATAGAGTACCGATGTCAACATTAGCAATCATTTGTTTTTACAAAAAAATTGCTTTATCGGATTTTTTCAAATTAATAGAAATAAAATATGGTTCTAGAATAAATGATGATTTCATATTAAAAACAAAAAAAGATGCTTAAGCATCTTTTTTTATGTCTATAAATCTTCCCTAATTACATATTGAAATTCCCTAATGGCATGAAAACTAGAAAATTATTTCGTAAATTTTGAACTTAATTAAAGTTTCAACATATGGAATGGTATGAAACAATAGGGGGTGTTATTATGTAATTTATAGGTCTTTATGTGACAAGGAAGTTTTATGAGTTTATGAGGGATTATAATAAAAAAATTAGCAGGAGGAATAGAGGGAAGGGTTGAAAAGATAATGGGAGGTGTTTTTTTTTTTTTTGGTTTTGTTTTCGTGAAAGCCTATTACGAATTAAAATTATTACGGAATACTTTTACTTACGGCAATTTTAGCAATATCACTAAAAGTGGGTATTGTAAGAATAGTTAAAAAAACCTTTATTTACCAACTACGATATATAGCTTAATTTAGGGTGAAACTTTAAAAAAAGCGTTAATGTTGATTTTATACACGAGTTATGTGACACTTTACCTAAAAAACGAGAAAAACTAAAGAAATAATTAATGGAATTAAGGAAAATAATAATTCACGAATTAATAAAAGAAAAAGAAAGTAATAACGTTGAAATCGTTCTTTCAGAGGAATTAGTTCCAAATAACGATGAATCGACAGCTTTGATATCTGCCCTTTCTGATAGTTATAAAAGTGACAAGATTTTATATGCAATATTTGACAATTCAGAAGGAAAATATTTTCCGGAAAAATTTGCTGAATATAGAGAAAATAATAGAAACGATAACGATTTTATTTCTTTTACGAAACTTGTTATGGGAAATTTGGTTGGATTCATAAAACCAGTTATTTTTGCAACGGGTGGATATTTTATTTTTGCAGAATATATTGAAAATGGCTATAATTTTGTCTCTATTTTTTTAATTCGTGATGTTGAAGGTAAAATTTTAAGAAAAACTCGAAATTCATTTTCAATTCAGACTGTAGAATATGTAGATACAAAAAATCTGGCTATGGCTTGTAGAATAAATGAGAATCGAATTGACGAAGAAGAAATAAATTATCTTTCATTTACACAATTAAGACAACAAGAAGTTTCTGAATATTTTAAAGCTTGGATTTCTATTCAACAAATTGAAAGCAGTATTGATTATACTAAAGCTTTATATACAATTATAACCCAAATTGTTCCACCAATTGATCCAGATACTACCTTACCGTATCCAATTGAAACTTTTAGAAATTTAGTTTATAGTTATACTTCTTCAAGTCCAAATGACACTGTTAACATTAGAGATTTAAGCCAACATTTTTACGGAAACCCAAATACCGTTTCGGATTATGCAAATGAAAACAATATATCATTAGACACTGAATTTAGATATAATAAAAGACAACTAAAAAAATTTGTTAAACTTGAAGTAAATCGAGATGGTATCAATTTAAAATTTTCTAGAGGAACTTTAAACGAAAAAATTAGAATTTCAGAAGATGATCCAAATATTGTTATAATCGAATCAGCAAGTTTTGCAAATGCATTAAGAGTTGAAATAGAAAACAACTAATGATAGATTTTCATAAAAATATATTTAAGGTATTTAAAGAATCTGAATTTTCTATAAATTCAGACGATATTGTTTTTCAATATTGTAAGAGTATTGAAAAACAATTATCTGCTTTAAGTTTAAAATTTCTAAAAATCAGGGAAGAATTTATAACTGTTGAAAAAAAAGATTTAGATTTAAATATATTTGAAAAGTTAGAAGATTACCTAAAATTAAATGAAGTAGTAAAAAAGGGAAACGTTTTAATTATCAATAAAGAAAGCGTTCCGCTCTCTTTAATTGATAATATAACTTTTACTAATTTCATTGTAGATGAAAATAATTTTTTCTTTTCTAATTCAAGGTCATTCTACGAATTTATTGAATTTATAAAATCACAGGAAATGGATTCTGATGAAGCATTTCATTTTGTAGATTATGTAAACAAAACTAATAGAAAAATCGTATTTACAAGTTTGAGTGAAAAAGGACGGTTAATCATAAATTACTTTAATGAAATACATTCCTTCGATAGCAAAATTAATTATAGTATTTCGTTGGAAGAATTTAAATCTTGTTTTATTAAAGAAAATTTACATTTACCAAAATTTTTAAAAAATTCAATTATTGAATTTTCGTCAAAAAGTAAAAAAGAAATTAGAGTTAATGAGCTTTTTGAAAATTTAGATAAAATAATTAAAAATGCGAAAATAAATTTTGAAATATATTTGAATAATTTGTCCATCGATTCTATTAAAAAGGAATATGATGAATATAAAACCAAATACTTTAAAGAAATTTCAGATATACTATCTAATATAACACAAAAAATAATTGGACTACCGATTGTTATTGCTACAACACTGTTTGCATTAGAAAAGATTCAAATTTCAGTTCAATTTTTATTGATGATTATTATAACAATATTAGTTACTAATATTTATTTGATTCTTTTATTAAAAATAAATTTTAATGATTTATCATACATAAAGACTATTGCAGAAAGAGATTATAAAAAAATAATTTCAAATAAATTTTTTGCTGTTTTCCCTGAAGAAAGAGAATATTTTACAGAAATAAAAACACGATTAGATACGAGAGTTAAGCAGTTAAAAAACATTTGCGAAACTTACTTTTGGATTATTGGGATAACAAACATCGGATTAAACATATTAATTTTTAATAAGTTAGAATTATCTTCAGGATTTGTTTTTATGATTAGTATAATCTCCTTTGGAATATTTGCGTTTGCTAGAAATATTATTTTAGAACTAACAGAAAATAAAAGCGTCGCATAACCGGTATGGGTTTGTGGGGCTTGAAAAGCCAACAATGAACCCGCGGTTAGCTGTAACCTTAAAAAAAAATGAACGAAAGAGAATATTTTGAAATAAGTGAAAACAAAAAACTTCCTGCAAGATGCCCTATTTTGGAATATTGCACGAGAAGAGCTTATACTCTATATTTTTTAAATGAATTGAAAGGTGGCGAAAATAAAAGTATCGTAGAAATACTGCAAAAAAATGATTTATTAAAATCCGATTTTGATGAAAAATCTATTAATTTGGCAGGAGAAATACCTTCATATATAAATGGAAAACAATACAAGGTTTATGAAAATTTTTGTCCAGAAGTTAACTTATTTGACTCAATCGGATTTAGACATTCTCAAAATACAGCCAGTATAAGTGGCGAATGGGATGATTTAAGAAATGATAAATTCAAAAATTTCAATTATAGACATTATAGCGAATGTGCTGAATTTAGTAAAATTCACTACGAAAAAAATACGAGTAAAAGAAATATGACAGAAAAACGAAAAAACCCAACCTACAGACAAAAAGTTAGGCTTCTACAAGAATCAAAAAACAAATGTGCCTTTTGTGACTTTTCAGATGCAGGGAGAATTCAATTTCATCATATTGATGAGAATTCAGCAAATACAATATTAGAAAATTTAATTTCTGTTTGTCCCAATTGTCATTCATTAATTGGTGAAAAAGCAATTACAGAAGATGAAGTTCTAATAAAAAAATCGAATTTAAAAAATGAATATTTATTAGAGGATAAGGCGAATAAATCAAATATTGAAATATCAAATAGTACATTTCACAATCCTATTTTGGGAAACAATAATGTAGTGAATTTGACTGTGAAAAACCAAATGCAGAAAAAAAAGGTCATCCAAAAATACCCTGAAGGCTCAATCGGACAAAATGTTATTATGTATAATTATTCAAAATATTTAGCTGATAGATATTCCGAATTTAAAAATTTTGAACTAAAACCTAAAGGACAAGAATTTAACTACGCAAGTTTTTATGGTAAAGTGAAAAAAGACTTTAAATCAGGTGGCTTTTTTCATATTCCACAAACACGTTTTTTAGAATTAACTTCATATTTACAAAAAAATATAGATAGAACTATTTTAGCAAAAGTGAATAAAAGTAAAGGAGTTTTGAAAAATTATTCATCATTCGAAGACTACGAATTACAAAATAAATAAAAAGTCTACAGCTAGCAGCTAAGGGGTCGTTGGGCTTGAAAAGCCAACAATAAAGCTACGGTTGAACCGCCTGTCCCGATTTTTCGGGACAACCAATTACATACCATCAATACTATGGAGTTATCATAAAGTAAATTTAAGAATGTTAAGAGGCTAGTACGCCTCTTTTTTTGCAGTTTTATAAGAGCAGTTTTTTTCGTGATTTCCTTAATTAATTGAACAAGATAAATGATCCGAAAAAGCATATACAAAACGAACTTGATTATGTGGTATAAGAGTATCTTCTAAATTCAAAATTACACTCTGAGTACGCGGTATTTCAGTGATGTGTTACATTATTAAATATACAACTTTTCTTGCTTTTGTTTTATATTAAGCGTTATATTTGAAAGAATATAACTACGTTTTTTTACAGACTGACGTTAGCGGTAATACGCCGAAAAAATGAAAAAGGACAGTTATTTTGATTGATTTCGCTTAAATGTCTAACAATTTTCCTCTATCCATTTATATAAATAATCAATAGCTAATCCCATACTAAAAAGATTAGTTCTTAAATGCAACGCTGGAATATCTTTATCTTTTTCACGATGAGTTATTGTCCGAATACAATTTGGACATTTATAATGATCGTGTGAGGCTTTTGTTCGAAGATATTTACAGTTGTGTGCTTTTAGAAACGAAACCCAATCTTTCGTTTTTACTGGTCTATTATTTCCCATTTATAAAAATTAGCAAGCTACTTTATATTGCTTATTTTTTCTAATGGTAACATTTTCTAATCCTTGTAACAATCCATTTTCGTCAACAAATAATTTAGAAAAATTCTTTCGATGATAAGGAACTTGTGAAAATCCAAGTTTAACTAATTCTAATTTTCTTTGTTCTGCTCCCAATTTCATAAAATCTTCACAAAAAGTTTCAACATTTTCATCTAAGGAATTAATTGCTTCTTGTTCTGTAGAACCATATCCACTAATCATTAAAGAAGGAATAATAGATATAAAATGATCTCCATCTTTGCCACTAACGACAGTAGCTTCCAGAGTTAAATCACCTCCTTTAATTCGTATAGTATCTTCTTGAGGTTGAATTTCAAGAGGAATTTTTGTTAATTTAGCCATAACATTGAAGTTTTATATATATAAATATATATGGCAAATATATGGAAAAAAAGAAACTTAAAATTATTTTTAAAGGAAACTTAACTTTTGATTTAGTACACCGCTAAACATGTAGCAAACTAGGTAAAAAAAACTTAAAAGCAAGTCAATCAAGAATGTTGAGAGGTTTTTTTTCGTTTAGTTGGTATTGTCTAAGACCTGCTAATTGGTTTGCGCTAATATAGGGGAATTAGTAGCTTGTAGGTTTTCTTTTAACCTTTTTGTTAGGCAATCAAAAGTAATGAGGCCATCTTTTCTATTTTTGAGACAGAGCTAACCTTACCCACAAATGGATTTTTTTTATTTTAAAAATGTTTTGGAACCACTCGCTGTTTTTGCGGTTCCTATCCAAAAGGCGAAGCCGAAAATTAGGGTTTATGTCTTCTAAACTTTAAAAGCGCATTTGTAGGCGGGAAATTCCAGTTATGTGTTGTAATCTTATAAATAAGAATAATCCTCTTTTTACGCAAGTATTTTGTTATATTTGGTGGTAATACAACGGAGGTCTTTTCACAGACTGACGTTAGGCGCAACTTTAAAAAAATGAAGGAATGAAAGAAGAAAATGGCAATTTAAAATTTATTATTTTATTGCTATCAATATCATTAATATGGGTTTGGAGTTGGATATTTATTGACATACTTGTCCCAATTGAACAAAGATCAAACTTCGGAGATAAGTTTGGTTTTATTAATTCATTATTTTCGGGTTTAGCACTTGCTGTTATAATTTACTCAATAATTCTTCAACAAAAAGAACTAAATCTTCAGAGAAAAGAATTGTCAGACACAAGACAAGAATTTAAAGACCAAAATTTTCAAACAACTTTTTTTAATCTAATAAAAACACAACAACAAATTGCTAATGAGATTTCAACAACTATTGTTAATCTAAAATAATATAACTCATATTCATATTATGAAACTAATGGACGTACATTTTTTATGCGCTCAAAGTTTGAGCTCAAAAGAATAGAACAAGCTCTTAAATTTCCTTTTGAAAATTTTAAAGAATGGGATGAATATGATGAACATTTACATGCTCCTGAAAGTGAATGGGAAGAAAATAGTTTGTTTAAAAGTAGAAAATTAGCTTATACTTTAAAATATTATAATATTAATAACCAAGATTGGGATAATGCTCAAAAACTAAATGATTTGGAGCTTATCAAATTTATTTACGTTAAGTTTTTTAATAAATTCTCACACGTTTATGGTCATTATTTTAGACATATATACCATATTTTACTGTTTATAGACAAATCAGAAGAAGAAAAAAAAGCTCAATTAATACAAGCAGATGAAAAGACGAAAGTTGAGAACGAATTTTATCAATATGCAAATTTTGTACAAGCACAAATGACCACGCCGGAATTATTTCTAACATTTTATAATTCACTAGCTTTTCCTAAATTTAAAAAATTAATTGTAAAATATAATTCACTTGAAAACTTACAAAAAGAAGAGTTAATATATAAAAAACATAATAACGTGGAAGGAATAAATTTAAAGAGCAGAGAAGATATTTTAAGTTAAAAAAAGCAGCGCCTAACAATGAGAGCTGTGTTGAAAAGGCAACAATTAAGCCTGCGTTGAACGGAAACTAGAGGCAGTTTAATTTCTGTATATTTACTTCCTAATTAATAAAATAAAGATCGTTTTAAGTTTTTTAGACGAATTGACTTTAGTGGCAATTTTAAACGACATTACAAGGACAGTAAAATTCTCTCAATAATTATAGAAATATGCAGACAGACAATTTATTAAAACAAGTAAGCTTCATAAAAGAGATAGACAAGTTGAAATACATTCAACGCAAAACCAAATTATTTAACAGCGATAGACACGAAAATGATGCAGAACATAGTTGGCATTTAGCAATGATGACAATTGTATTGGCAGAACATTCGGACAAACCGATAGATGTACTTAAAGTTTTGAAAATGGTTTTAATCCACGATATCGTGGAAATTGATGCGGGTGACACTTTTATTTACGATTCTACAAAAAGCCATACAAATACCGAAGAGGAACTTATTGCCGCAAAGCGAATATTTGGACTTTTACCATCAGAACAAGCCGAAGAACTCACATCTATTTGGGAAGAATTTGAAGAAGGTAATACGGACGAAGCAAAATTTGCAAAATCAATGGATAGATTTGAACCACTATTGCAAAACACTTCAAATAATGGTGGAACTTGGACTGAATTTAATGTGCCGTATAAAAAAGTTTATGATAAGAAAAAAGCAATTAAAAACGGTTCGTCTGCAGTTTGGAATTATGCAGAGAATTTAATAAACGAAAGTGTGGACAAAGGAATTCTAATAAAAAAAACTAACTGACCGCCAAGAAAGACGGCCACTAACAGCTAAGCTCGTTGCGTACGCAGCACGAACTATGAAAGCTAAGTTGAGCGGAACTGGATGAGTTTTAAGAAGCCACAGATTTAGATGCCGCAATAATACTATATAGAAGTCATTATATGAGTATATTTTGACAAACAGATAAAATACTTTTTTACCATCAAGTATTTTTGAATATTGATCCGCCTTAGTACTGGTGGATAGATGTGATAGAAGCGCCTCAAGAATAAAACCTAACAGCTCATTGACGGATACTTTGTGGTTGTTTAAAATTTGTCATACAATATTGATTTACAGTAGTGAAAACATATAAAATCAATAAATTAAACAAGAAAAAAATCTCGCTACAAATAGTAAATAAAATCAATTACTTTTGAAAATATAAAGCAAAAAAAAAGTCGGAAGAATTTCTTCCGACCATGACTAGATTAACCCCTTTTTTTTATTTCATAGTCTAATTTTAAACTCGTATTTATGAAAGCAAAAAAGAAACAGATTTTTATGATGCGATAGCCGTTAATGGCAATGTAAACGGAATTTTCAATATTGGCACATAACTGTCTGTTACCGAGTAAGCCGTTAACGTAAAAGTAAAGACACCAGCATTAGTTTGCGGATTATTGCTTTGCATCCAATTGTTTATCCCTGCGGTTATTAAGTCTGCCATGCTTTTTCCGTGATCTGCTACTGTTATTTGCGTTGGTGTAATCATTAAAACAGGTACGTCAACAGGGAATGCTGTTCCTGGAATAATATACGTATAATCGCACTGCATTTTTATTGTAAATTCTGTAATGGCACTGTTAATATTTTCTGTTAAGGCGTCAAACAATACCAGCATTTGCACATTTAGAGTTCGTGTTGGCTGTACTGGATATGTTGCGGTTTCTATCGTATTAACATTAATCGCACTATTGGCAACTAATAACGGAATTAGTTTATTGTAAAACATGACTTGTGGTGTCTGATAAATAAACAGTGGGTTGGTGGTTTGCCATGTTCCATCCTGATTCTCCAGTAGTTCTTCGTTTCTAATCACGGCCACACTGCTCCAGGCATTTTGCGCACTTAGAATGTCAAGGCCTCCCAAATTTATTGTTCTTGACGGATTGCTATTTCTGTCTTCGTATAATAGATATGCACGATTTCCAAGATTATCCACCCAGTAATAAACGTATTCATTTTTCTCGCCTTCAACCAGTTCGCTTGTATAGTCATTAATAGTCAGACTAATAGTAATATCTGAAGACTGTTCGTTATTAAAATCAACGCTTACAATTAGATATTCTGTTAATTCCTGTGCACTTTCCGTTATGGTATATGACAGTGTAAATGGTGGTGCAGGCGCTACATTAAGCGCTCTTGCCTGTGTCAGCGGTTTTCTTGGATTGACCTGATTGGTAACGGACCATTGTTCTGCCACCTGATTTATAATTTCTATAAAAGCCAGCATGGCATAACGTGCATTTATAGCCAAAGTCGAGTCTGCTTTCAAAGTGGCAGGTGTAAGTAGTGCAAGGCAATTATCAAAGTCGGCATTAATTAATGGATAACTATCAATAAACTGAGCCAATGCTTGATATAAAGGCAAATTTGAAGTATTAGAATTGCTGTAAAAACTTTGGTTTTCATCGGTAACATTAAACTGAATTTCTGTTACAATAGTATCCTGGGCCGCAGAAGGGTTTTGGTAAGTGTAATTATATTCCCATAAACGTGCCTCTTCTATGGTTATTGCAGCCAATGGGTTGGTCTCATTCACAGGATAATCAAAGTTCTGCACCGATATGGATGGTGGCGTAGGATAAGCGCGCAATGGTACTGGTATGGTTGTTTGGCCAACGTCGCTCATGTCAGCAAGAGGACTCTCTTTCTGATTTATTTCTCCATCAAGCGGAATAATAAATGTCAGCCATGAAGAAGCCAGATAATCTGCCAAATCGGGTATTTTAGTAATATCAAATTCAAGATGGCTCACGTAATACTCCATATCTCCAAAAGAAAAACTACGGCTTTCGGCAACATCCTTGGCTTCAAACATATAAGTCAGCCAAGAGTTGCCATTGGCTGTTGGCACTTTTGCTGTAGATAAGGAATACTCACTAGATTTGGGTACAATATCAGATCCGGAAGTCGAGGGATCAAGCCCCAACATTTTTCCGTACAAAGAAGGAACATAAGGATATTGTGCTGGTACATTATTTGAATTGGCATATTCGTTGCCTTTATAAGCCGAGCTTATGCTTGCCGTTGTCTGTACAGATGCTACGTAGCGATAGGTATTGGCAAGTTGAATCAGTATTTGCTGTTTCCACTTTTCCTGAGCATTCCCTATGTTTGATGGTTCTTTTCCACCATCAGGCTCAATAATAAAATCTATTGTACCTTCTATCGCGTCTGCCAATTTTTGTTTGGCATCTAAGATCAGTTGCAAATAATCGGGATCACCAGCAAACACATCATTTGCGGTTAATAAAAATGCAGGAACCGAATAAGTAGGACTCAGAAATTTATCAACGGCTTGTAAAAACTGCAAGCCCCAGCTGTCCATATCAATGCTAGTATAATTTTTGCTAATATTTTGATCCGAAGGAAAAGCTTTGCCTTGCTCGTAGCTATTTATTCGGGCAGAGAAAGATTGTAAACTATTGGCCAACGGAATTGGAGCAAAATAATACACTTGTTTATTGTTAAATCTAAATTTCAGACCATTAGCTCCTGTACTATCAAAACGTACCATCCAAAGAGGTGCATTTGCGGTGGTGTCGCTATTTCCTTTAGTCAAATTGGCTCCAGTAGCTGCTTTAAGTACAATGCCAGTAGCAGGCTGATTGATAAAGGCAGCCTCAAACTGTTGAGCAAAATAAGAAAGAGCCAACATACTGTTTGTATCGTTTTCAGACAATGGTTGTATGCTTGTACTGGCGATGGCTATTCCTGCAACATTGTTAAAATTAGGATCTAAATTGGCAATTCGTAGCATGGTAATACTTGCAGCAACCAACGAAATTTCAGGCAATGTGGTGATATTGGTCGTTATTATTTCGGCGCTTATGGTATAAGTTTTTAATGCAACTGGTTGATCAACATAGATGATAGCTCGTAAATATGCAATAATTGGATTGATAAAATTATTCAATAAATCATCATTTGCAATAGTATGTTCTGTCGCAATTGTGTCACCTTGTGCGTTGACCTGATCTTCTACAGTAGTGGTATAATGAATTACCATATCTCCATTACTAAGCTGATAGAAGATATTCATATAAGTGGTCATATCTATCTGAGCGTTATTCTGCGCTCCATCTCCTATATATCGAACCGTATTAAAATTAAAATTAAGGTTGATGTTCGGTTTTTTATTCACTAAACTAAACAAATACGACACAGATACTGATGGCCACTGACTAAGTGCAATAATGGCATCTGAATACAATAATTGCATAGATGCATTTAAAGGAGCTGTACCAGTTGGAGGAACATTTCCAAACATATCCTGCCAGTTCAATATCATTTCAACTGTAGTTCCTATACCCGCATATGGATTAGGATATTGGGGATCTGTTTCTGCCGATTGTACATATTTATAATAAGGTACAACGGCACTATAGTTCCAATCTTCCGCATCATCATTGGCAGAAGGGTTTCCATTTTTGGTATTGGCAATTGCTTCATCGTCCATCGAATCTACTGGTCCTGCAGGTGTTGGATTTATATATGCAGGTAATGCAGGTACCGTTATTCCTATTAGATTAAATTGTGTCTCTAGATATATTTTATCTTCTCCTAAGGATGGTACAGGTTGCGTTGGCACATATTCTCCCGGATTGTTACGAGAAACTTCATAACCAACAGTTCCTGGTAACAAAGTAGCAACTCGTGTGGTATATTGATGGGCTATTGGCTCAGTATCTGGCGACTGAACATAAACAGATGTATTTGATGTATCGATAAGATCTCCTATGACAACACTGTTTACAAAGGGGCTCAATATCAAGGTGTCATAAGTGATTACTAATGCCAGATTCGCGATTCCGTTACCAGCAAAAAGGGTTTCAGGGAGTCCTTTGTTTTCGCTATTGTTGTAATAGAAATAAAAACCGCCACTGCGAACAATACTGCATTCCCACAATAATTTTATAAAATCTCCAGCGCTATTCAGGGTATTATAATCTCTTATCGGAGTTTCAACAAAAGCCATTCTGCCCATCATTCCTTCTACAGGATTGGTTTCTGTTGAAAGATTGGCCTGTATAATTGCTGTTTTGAAAGCACCATTGGCATCTGAAATATAACCTCCTTCTGAATTTTGTGTTGGATCGGGCTGATACAATACCTGAAGCTGCTGAATGGTTTTAGTCCCATCACTATCATTATTTGTAGTGAGGTAAGTCAGGAGTTCTTGCAAATAAATTGTTCCTGCATCATCGGCACCCACCAGATTATACATATTATTAGATAATGGCGTTACCTGTCCATCAATGGCGGTTATCTTCTGCAAAGAAAAATTAACTATAGTGCCCCAACTGTAATTATTTACTTTTGCCTGGGTAGTTCCTGTGCTGGTAGTGGTCAAAGTTTTAACATCAAAAAGCCAATCTTCTTCATCGGCAAAAATAGTTGTCAAGTTTGATGGTAATTTCCACAGCACAGGTTTATTGATTACGCCTGAATAATAATCGCCGGGATACTGCCACAAAGCCGGAGCTCCTAATGAAAATGTTTGTGGTGTATCATTATAATTGATAAGAGCACTTGGTCCATACGATAATGTCGGAGACAGCGTAATCGCCGCTACATCGTGTATGTGCTGAATCTCATTGTCATCTATAGTGATACTAAGGGTGTTGTTGGTGCCTAATACCATAGTAATCCATGATACATTTGGATTTTGTAGCAATACCGAATATTTATCCCCTTTTTGTAGTGTCGACGGAATAGCGATCTGTTGGCCCGTAAGGACGTACAAAGGTTCTGTTATTCCTTTTGCAGCGTCGGGTGGTTGAGGTAATCTTAGGCCATGAAGCATAAATCGAGATGCCATTCCACCAATTCCTTGCACACTATCTGCGACAGCGTTGGTTATCACATCACTTACTGTGCCTGATAATTTCTCTTGTTTATTAAGATAATCCGATGCTGCTTGCAAGGCCTGTTTAGCTAGCAAAGCGATAAAATCTGTAAACATAAAGGTAGGAAATGACAGATTATGCTGCTCTTCATAACTAAGATCTATAACATTACTGCAATCGGAAGAATCATAATAGGTTGCGGTAATATCTGACTGGTAATCAACAGCAGAAGAGGCAAGGAGTATTGTAATATCGCTGATGTAATTTTGGTTTCCAGTCATATTTTTTGTCGAAAAATCTACTGCTGTACCAAGATTTCCGTTTAAATCCGTATTCAGAGTCAATTCAGGCACTACAGGGAAAACAGCCGCATCCATACTACCATTTTGAGTAGCATCCACAGCACGAATATTCAGTTGAAAGTAATTGCTGAAAAAAGTCTGAATGTCATCGTGTGCCGCATTTATATAATTGAAAGGGGCAACATGATTTGGCCTTGTGTTAAAATAACATAGTAAGCTATTAATTTGGTCGGCTGTTATATCTTGTAATTTCAGCCACTCCAGACCTGTATTTTCAGCTGTATTTCCGATGAGTGCATTAATGGCCCAGTAAAGTACGCCTTCGGTTAAAGCAGAAAGACTGTTGTTGGCTGTATCTGTGTTAATATACAACATTGATGCGTATTGCGGCCCTGCAGATCCTGTCTCTCCCGAAACTGTAAGTTGTGGAAAAAACAATAAATCAAGAGGTACTTTTGTGATAGGCACTATTGGTTGCCATTTTAGATATACAGGAGCTCCAGCCAGACTGAGTATTCGCCTATTTCTACTTGCAAGTTCTAACGGAGCTTTGGCATTCAATCCTTTTACTGGACAATAATTCCACGGAGCATGAGCCGATGTATCACTTCCAACGATAAAGGAAGCACTTATTGTGGCACTAAAGTGCAATGATACTTTGATAGAAAATAATCCTAAATTAATTTTAACGGTAAGTTTTACAGAAACACCAGCTTCAAAAGTAATAGGAATTGGTTTGTAACTTTCTATTATCATAGTGATGTAAGCATACGCCATAACATCTAGTCTGGCCGATATGATAGCAAAATTGATTTCACCGTAAATGTGCCCTGTTAAACCAAAAGTTCCCTGAATTTTATAATAAGTTTCATCATGAGTACTTAGTGAAGTATTGGCATTAAAAAAACCTAATACACCCTGAAAAATACCTACGGCGGTTAATGAAAGTCCCGCTTTTAATATACCTTGATCTACTGTTTTACCAACTCCTAGTGAGAGTCCAAGACCAAACTCTATAACGGGGTTAAATACACCGCAGCTGGTGGTAGGTACACTGGTCGATGTAGCTCCGCTGAGGTAGCCAAAATAAAATCCGCCAAATCCCACAAAAGGAAATACCTGTACAGAGAAAGATCGTGAAAAGTCGGTAATACTGGCAGGGAAACCAAAGTCAAGATAAAAATTACCATTGGTATAAACTTTTACACCTATAATGGGAAGTGTAATAGAAACTTCTCCAAATTCAAGATGTCTGAATTCATCTGGTAGTTGCAGATCAATCTGATACATACCTATGGTGTCGTTTATTTTTTTATATAGAATTTCAAATTGAAGATTTTTAAAAGCACCGGCATCAGGACTTACCCCCACCAATAATCCATACATATTGGGGTCGTTAAACACCGCGGCAATGCGATAAAACTTAGCTACAGTAAAGTCTGTCCCGATCAGCCAATTGCTGTTTTGGTCAAATACCAAAGTACCTGGTTTGGTAGTTGCTGTAGCAGCAGGTACGGGTATGCTGGTTGAGTTTTCATCAGACGAAGTTGTAAAAGCATTTTCTAATGCAGTAATAGAGGCATCAACAGAGTCTAAACTTACGGTATCGTACATAGAAACATGTTGTCCCATGGCCAATAATTTTAAGTCGAAAAACTCGCTGCCCATACCAGGTACACCAGGCATTTTGGTGGCATCACTTCCTTTGCCATCTTTTTGTAATGGAGAATCACTTTCGATAGGAAGCCCCAAGAAAGTGCCGTCAATATAGATATAAACACCACTGCCCGCGATCGAATCGTCTTTGGTGATTTTGAGGGATTTTATATTAATGAAACCTAAATCTACTTTTATCGGAATGGTGGCTACAATACTGCTCTTTCCAGCTTCTTTATAACGTGTATAGGTAAAATCAAATCCAGATAAATCGATACTGTTTAATAAATTCCAAGGGGCAGGTAACGTAAAGCCTGGACTAAAAACACCAACCAAAGTACTTATAATTTCGCCCAACGAAATCTTATCAAACTTAATTTCTATAATATCGTTTTTAGCATTGCTTGTATAGGTAATGGTACTAGTAAATTCAGGGAGTTTCAAGTACACTTCGGTATCGGCTGTGCCAAATTGATAACCAATTATAAATGTTAAGCCAAGCATTTGGCGTGCATCGGCTGTACCTGTAATGGTACCCGATGTTTTGGCATCGGTATAGCTAATATTTACGTTGGCACTTAATTTTAAGTCGAAGGAACTGTATTGTAAATGCCAGTCAACATCTCCTTTTACTTCGTATTTAGATGACTTGCTTTTGTCGTCAGGCAATGTATCGGTAAAGCTTATATTACTTATATTGGGTAAATTATCTGTTACCCAACTCGGAATGGTATCATATCCCATGCCAAAGGCTTGTAGGAAAGTAGTAGCAATATCGCCTAAGGAAATGGTTTGATCTATTCCTGTGCTTGCATTAAAAATCCAGGCACTTCCATCGTAAGCGGCAGATATATTTAGGTCAACTCCTGTGTCTGGGGTACTTGGGCCTATGTGAAATGAGCCTGCTATCTTTCCAGTAGTTACACCTTGCTGACTACTCACATCCAAACTAAGACCAGTCATGGTAAAACTTAAGTTGGGATTTGTTATAGTAAAGAATATCCAGTTGGTAACTATACTACAATTGAGTATATAGTTTTTAGCATTGGGATCTATTTCTATATTTAAAACTGTTATTTGCGATTGCAGGTCAATGGTAGTTCCACACCAGAACATGGTAAGTAAATCACCCAATTGTATGGTGCCGTCGATAAGTTGTACACTGGCTGTAAAAACTGGTACTTTGGCAATAAGCTGAATAGTATTGGAACTCGCTGGCCCTATAGTAAAATTACCGGTAATAGTAAATTCTGTATTAATAGTACTAGCTGTTCCCAGACCTAAAACAAGGCAATTAATATCAATTTCGGTAACAGCTACACCTGGTAAAATTTGCCAGACATAATCAGAAGGTGTGCTAATATCAACAGCGATATAATCTACATTACTATTGGCTGAATTATAACTAATATCAATGGTTTTAAGTCCAAGTGTGGTTAAGGTACTAAAAGGTTGTGGTAATGCAGTTGTAAGGTTAACACCTCCTACTAATTGATAAAAATTAGAAATACTTGGATATGGATCGGAAAAAGTCCCTTCAAATAGCCAAGTATTATTGGTAATGGGATACCCCATGGCTATTTGCAGTTTTACTGCGGTATCAATGGTACCACCTAATAAACCAACCACTGGCAATTGTGCTTCAGCTACTGAAATTTTATAAAATGGAGCACCTATAGAAAACCACTCAACTCCAGGAAGCGATAACATTTCTCCTGAAAGCAAGATGTTAAATGTAGAGTTGAGAATACCATTTTCTAAATAAAAATTGACTGAGCAAGCACAATTGGGTATTTCAAATGAATTGGTATTGCCCGTAATTAATATACTGTTTGCATCGGGCATGGTAATAAGTACTTTGTTAATCACTAATTGATTATCGGGTACAAATTGTTTGTATGCGCTTGAGGTAACAGGCAGGTTAAGGGCAGCCGTGGCATTAACAAAAAATAATTGTTGTTGAGCATTTATCTGTTGCTGTAAGCCAGTATATAATTTTTGTAATTGTAATGCGTTCATAGGTTTTTGTATGATTATTGACCATCAAGATTATTTACGAAACTTAAGAAATACAGAAGCCCCAAGAAGAGTTTGTCTTGCTGCTGATTTTGAAAGAAATTATATAAGTTGGTAAAATAGGGTTTCAGAGAACCATCAGCATCAGCGGCCTTATAAGAATCAATGGTTAAGGAAGCAATGGTATAAATGGGTGTTGCCAGGAGACCTGCCGAAGGAGGATTTAAAACAAAGGCATCTCCAAGGCTGGTGTTAATAGTTTCTGCTGAATTTTTGAATCCTGATACAGCACTATTGCATCTGGTAGCTGTGGGGCCGTCAGGAGCACTTAATGGCAGAGTCGGATAAACAATGCTTGCATCTTTTAATAAGTTTAAGTAAGGCTTATTTAAATTGAGTACCAAGTTAGCTGTGGCTTTTCCCTCCAATAAACTAGGCAGCGAACTGCAGGCATACATATAATCAAATGCCCTAATAGGTAAGCCTCCCATTTTTATTACCAATATTTTGTTAGCACCATCGGCTCCCTGTAATGCGGCAATTTTTGCATCAAGGTCACCATCGTCATAATTAATTACCTCTACATGATTGGCCGTTATGTCTCCTTGTATGGCAGGTAATTGCGTTACAAGCGCATTCAGGTTTGGTAAGTCCGCTGCTGCTCCACTTAATAAGGTATTGAGCGCGGTATAACTAGCAGCCGGAATGTCGGCAATATTTACAATAATTGCTCCACGCTGTAAATTAGCCAGTGTAGAAAAACGTTGTGTATATCTGACAGCGGTTATAAGGTCGAATAATACATTTTGAGAAAGTATTTCAGGGTTTGCATTGGTTACACCTGTAGCATCATTTCCTCCTATTCCATATACAGGTAATAGGTTTATAGGGTTTTCTGCAATGGTACAAGCAGCTATAATTTTTTGGTATGGCGTATACTTATTTTGATTGGGAGCTGTAAAGCTGTCCTGAGCAGGAGCTGCGGGTGCATTGATAAAGTAACCTCTTTTTTTTCCATAAGTGGGTCCGCCTAAAGCAGCAACGTTTAGTATATTCGCTCTTGCCGGCAGACCCTGTTGTTGTATGGTATTATCCTGAGCTCCTTTAGCCCATTGGTAAGGCTGAAGCTTTAAAAATAAATTAACATTAACACCTTTTGCATTCGGGTCATTCGGGTTAGGTTTGTTTGCTAAATTTGTAGCGTTGCTGTCAAAACCTCCTGTAAAACCAAAATTGAGCAGAGGATAGTCTGCTGCCTGGGCTTTGAAATAGGGTAAAGGAATCATTGATGCTGTTGTGTTAGCATTAAGAGCTACATTTACCGGGGAACCATCCGCGTTGGGAACAAATCCGGGTATTAGCTGGCTTAGCTTATCAGCAGTTAGGTTACCTGCATCGCCTACGGCATAAACAACGTCATAATTATGGTTAAAGCCTAACTGTATAAGGCGCGATATAATTAGTACCGTATTAGACTGATGCCCCATACCCGGAGAATCAGTTACAAATACCCTGATTGTATTATTTTTTGCATCTTGTAAAAAGGTGCTAATTGCTGCTTGTTGCTGAGGGTAATCGTCGGTATATATGTTTGATACATTACTTATCAAGGCTGTTATTTGGTCTATTAAAGGCATTTTGATTCAGATTAGTGGTTTAACTTTTTACGTATGATCCATACCAGCCTAAACTTTCAGGTTTTGCATCGGTAGCTGGGTTACCAAATAGCATAAAACATATATTCCCTCCTGGAGGAAATGAAAGACTGAACAACTCCAAGGCTATATTGTTTATTTTCATGAGGTAGGCCGTTCCGTTAGTTTCTGTTGCTCTTTGCATCAAAATAGAGCCAATATTTAATTTTAAGACGCCTTGCAAGCTAAACGAAGGTGCCTGCGGATTTACGCCTGGTAGTTTTACACCTGCCCATGCGCCTGTTGCACCAACACCCCATGCTGCCATAAAAGTTGAGGTAAAGCCTGCTGAACTGGCCAAGGAACCGAGTGTGCCCATATTGAGATTAAATACCAATGCATACCATTGTCCGCTTATATTTTGCTGCTGTTGCAAGTCGGGTATAGTCACATTCAAATATCCTTGCGTAGTAGGCGTATTGATTGAGTCTCCGCGGGTAATACCTGATAGCTGCAAAGGAAAGTGTGCATACAAGCTATCGGCTCTTGGAGTACTTTGCCCAATATCAAAAGCCATTTGATTGATATCGAATACAAATGTTTTGGTGGTGGGTGTTTCTAATTGAAAAGTAAGGTCTATGTATAAATTAGAATATGACAATCCTCTATAGTTCGTAATTTTACTATCAGGTTCTGCTCCAAAGGATAGGAGGTCAAAACTCAAGTCGGTGTAGTTAATAAAACCCCAAAATGAAAATTTTGAATTCACAGTATTGCTAGTTACATCGTTTTGTGCTACCACCGTAACAAAGGCCGTTTTTATTATTTCAACATCGGTTATAATGCTACTGTTTACTAAGTTTAATACATTGTCTTCTGTATTGGTAAAGGCATAAGAAGGAACGCCATTGTTGTTCTCATACGTGCCCGTAAGTATGATCAAATTATCTCTATTGCTGGCGTTTACTTTCTCACCAAAGAGATTATTCACGGTAAGTGCCAAATAACTATTATAATTGTAAATTTTACTATTGATAAACACAATCTTTAATTGCAAAACGATAAAATCATAATCAACAGAACCATTTATCGGAGCGTTTGTTTTGTATATAGCAGGGTTAGAGCCCATACCTTCAAAAGTAGGGTCCTGATAATCAATAAGTGCAAACATAGAACTGGTGGGTTGCATCGATACTGCTCCATTTACATTGTTTACGATACTTATATCGATACCAAAATGGTGTGCGTAAAAACTATTTAAGTCAATACCTGCTAATAGTCCCTGCAACTCTTTAGGAAAATCCTGTACACTAATATCAACACCCAAAGTAATAATACCTTGCCAATCAGGATTAGTTGCTATGTTATAAAAATTAGCATAGTCAGTGTCTTTTTGAATGATGTATTTATCCATACCATTTTGTACGTATTGCTGTAGCCACATACTTAAATTGGGTAAACCATTATTACTGGTATCATTAAAACTATAGGGTGAGTTCCAGCCTTGAATATTTTGTACTTTATCAATTAATTTACCTGTACAAAATTTAAAAATCACTACGTTTTTGTATTGACCATTTACTTGTTCAGTAGGTACATTTAATAAAAAAGGCCATTCGGCAATTTCCATTTCACTACTAAAATTACTTAACACATAGGTGCCATCGCTAAGTTTTTCATTATAAGAAATAACTAAAAACAACTGATTGGACTGTAAAGCACTTTGTAAAGTTGAACTTGCTGGGGTAAATTGTAAATTAAATATTTTGGATAATGAACCCTCAGCAGTCAAAAACTGATTGCTGGCTAGTTGCAATGTCTCCCATACTCCGTTTTGCGGATTAACATCAATATAAAATCCTTGTGGACTTGTAGACGGAATATTATTACCGTTTGCCGTTCTTGCTGTTAGTAAAGTAGTAGGAGAGGCAGGAATTTTTTCGGCAC
The DNA here is from genome assembly GCF_900111075.1 of Flavobacterium frigoris. GTDB lineage: Bacteria > Bacteroidota > Bacteroidia > Flavobacteriales > Flavobacteriaceae > Flavobacterium > Flavobacterium frigoris. Next base: position 59,650 of record NZ_FOFZ01000003.1, on the reverse strand, counting down.
TCATTACTGCTGCGATTATAGCTTTTCGAGTGGGGTTTATTATTTGTTTTTCGAATAAAGAAAAATCAACAAGCGTACTGGGTGTTGCTGCAACAAGACCATAAGGCACCAATGGAAAAAATATAGTTTCTTTGGCAGCTGATAAAACACCGGAGCCTGTTGTCAAATGGGTAAACAGAGGGGAAGTGGCATCTGTATCAGGGGCAAAGAGAGCAGCACCTTGTGCTTGTGCATGATACACTACGGGAGTAGAATCATTATTGGCCATTACAATGCCGTTCCAAGCGGATAAATAATTAGCGTTTAACCATTCTTGGGTAGTATTGCTTCCGACTACATTTTGTGTGGCTTGAATAGGAAACTGTGGAGCAAAAGCATTTTGATTGGTTTGATAATAGAGCCAATCACCAGTTCCTGAAATGATATCATTGTCATCAATAAATTGCGGTGTAAAGCTCACGGTTTCTGTTGAGCCTAATCCGCACATTAATTGGATTTGTTTACTAGTATCTACATTTTTTTCGTATACTGTGCTTAGTGTAAGCGAAAATGCTCCTTGCGGAGTCATGTACCAGATTGTAAGTGGATCGTTTGGCGTTTGCTCGCTAAAGACCAATAGAGAACTGTCTTGTGTTGGATAGTTTAGCGAAATTTCATAGTCGATAAAATTTGTGTACGGAACCAAAACTAAAGGATAGCCAAAATTCGTAAGGTAATAAGAAGAAAGAGCTGATATTGTGCTGTTTCCTGTATGAGTATTTTGGGTCTGTCCTAAAAAAGCGAAGTAAGAGTTTGTTCCTGCTTTGTTAAGTAAGTCGCAAGGATAAATGCTGACTTGCATTAATATTAAATCGTTTAAATTGCCAGCTTCTATCAGCGAATAGTTTACTGCTGTTAAGGCTCCATTATTAACATTGTTATTAAAACCGTAATTGTTACTTACGTTAAAGCCTGTAAAGTCTGAAGCTGCATTAAAGCCCATAATAAACCTTATATGCCCTTGTCCAACTCCCGTAAGTGGTATTTCGATATTTTTCATAATCTGACTGGAAGAGGACAGATTATTTGGCCTGAAAGTATAATTGGTCGATCCCTGTTGCGAAGATATAATCATAGCATTGTTGATACTATCCACAGTCAGTGTAACGAAGTTGTTGCTTATAAATAGTGTGGCAAAGTTGTTGCCAAAATTATAATTAAACCCACTTAAAACAGAATAGGGACCATTGTTTCCTCCTGATAAAATTATTTGGGATGTATTGTTTGAGTTCAGCGTTGTGTTAGGGTTCGCAAACCAAACGACTGATGCCCACTGATATTCGATTAAGTTACCAAGAAATGTATAAACGTTGCTTACGAATGTATCGATAGCAATGTTGGGTGCCGCTAATGAAAATAAAATATAACCCTTGTATTTGTATAGTTCATCCAAACCAATTGCACCACTCGCTGGTCCTGTAACGCTATTTGCCAGAAGATAGGCACACCAGTTGTTGTCTTCTTCTGCCAGATACAACGAAGTGTTACCTGACGAAGCATTTGTAAATTGTAAGGTTGCCATAAATTCTGCTCGGTAAGGGTTAATAAAAGTATGTAATCAGCGAGGTACAAAATGTCATACCTCAAAAACCCAAAAGGTATTGCCTAATTATAAATATACCAGCCTATCAAATCACCTTTATAAGGGAAGCTGGTGTTGTTTTCTTTAACAGTGTAAGTTAGATCTGCTTTCAGGGTCGAAACTTGTGGTGAAAAATTGAGATAAATACTGAGATTTCCATTGGCTGTACTTGCCCCTGATTTTAGGTCAAATTGATAAACTGGATTGGTTGCCGTTAATGATTCTACTCCTACCAAAACAGTGGATAGATATAAGGTGCACAATACAACTTTACCAGTTGGGTCAATAGCATAATGTATTAGCAAATCACCAAAATAGCGTTCTCCACTGCTGCCGCTTTCTGCTAGAGGCGCATTTATTTCCTGAAGTGGAATAGGAGAATTTTCCTGGGCTAATGCAGTGTTAGGAAGCGCTACAAGCATCATTATAAATAGTCCTTTTAAGAGAATATTTATAATGCAAATTCGATTTTTATATGCTGTTTGTGACTTCATAACTATAATTCAACCCAGGAAATTATCCTGATATTTTTGTTTAAGACCAACTAGCAATCTGCCTAGAAAAAGCAGTTCCGTTTTTGCCATCTTGATCCGTTGCGTTTCCGCTGCAAGTAACTTGACCGCTGTCAAATCCAAATTGAGCTCTAAAACTAATAATGTCAATTTGCAATGTTTGTAATCCTGCTTTAAATTCTACATTTGAAGCGGTTGGCTGCACTGGGGAAAGTGTGATTGACCCAAAATTTCCTGCAGGCGAAGTAAAAGTCGTAACCGATACTTGCATTCCTGAAATAATAGAAACTACAGTTGTTGATGTAATGCTGTTCACTAACATTGCATTTTGAGAATAAGGATAAGTTGCCATAATTCGTTTGTTTGTTTTCCTACTCATAAGGCTTTTCGGAATCCGCCCCGTTTTTTTTAATGGGTTCTGGCTCCACTTTTTTAATCTATTGTTTAACTAAAACATTTCAATAAACAAAGTTTTATAAATCCTGTAAGCAAATGCAGGTTATGTTATGAGAAACTAATTAGTTACAAATTTTGAAAATAATTTTACTAGTTTTTGTTTTCAAGACTAAAACTAAAAATAAGAATAAAGCCTTTCGTAAAAAATGTCACAAGGCTAGAAATCTCTGTCATGAAGCAGTCAAAAGAGGTGTGCGAAAAAGGATGATGGTGAAGTAAATTTTAAAAACCTCTCTATTAGAATTCCTTTGATTCGTAAGATTTGTAGTGCTCCGTTAGAAATGCTGAGCATTTCTCTTACTTCGGTGGATTTAAGCCACTTTTTTACTGGGATTGCTTTGGTGTTAAAGATTTCTTCTAAATCATTTAAAAGGAACAAACGAAACCCGATTAAATCATCTTGGGTAACCACTTGCGTTAGGTCCTTCCTTGTTTGTGAGTCCTATACCGTTTCCATTGGTAACTCGTTACCCTAAGTACTATGACTTCTACTGACTTCTTTACTTAACCAACTCGTGGATGTGAAGTCCTCCCTCGATAAGCACTTTCTCTTTCCGTCTATCCCCGACGCATCTAGTAAATAAACCAGTTGTCTTAAGGCTTTGCATTGCAGTGCATGCTTACCCAATTTAGCTAGCCTCTTATGCGCTTTGTGTTCCTCGGTACAGACAAAAATTAAGGAAGGTACTGCTTTCGTAATAATCTTTACTGCATGGATCACTCCAAACCAGCTTGTCACTTGCTAATCAGCTCAATATTAAACAACAACTTGTCGATAAGGGACTTGCACCCTATCGGTAAAATTGCTGCTTTTGAGGAGTTAGAAGTGCATGCAAGACACACACAGCACCTACAAAAATTGGCGGTTTAGTTGTTAAATGAAGCTTGGTACTTCGTATCAAGTTCAGTGGTGGCAGACAGCTTAGTGCTTCGAAATCGCCAACTTATTGTAGCTGAAAACCGTAAGGCTGTGAAAAAACCTCCTTTTATCATAATTTCACAAATAATACATCCTGATAAACGGCAATATAGTCGTTCTACCGCAAGCGCAGGCTGGCACAAGCGTCTCGCTTGTGCCCACAAAAAAAATCAATTAAGAAAATAATCCCAATGGTGCGGAATGGTATTCACTGTTATGATAGTTCTATTTATAAATTTTTGAACTATTTTACTTTTGTACCTCTGACCACCTTTTTTTTTGAGTATCTGAACTGAAAAACACCCTTTATCAAATCTATAGATTCTACAAAACCGTCTATAAACCGAACTTGATTGTCCGGAGGTATTGCGTCTTCTAAACTTGAAAAGCGAATTTGCTAACGGGAAATTTTAGTGATGTATTGCATTCTTAAAAATAAGAATAGAAAAAGAATTTAACTTGAATCATTTTTCGCTTTTATGACGATTTTTTGCTCAACATTTGGGCAAAATTTAAGTGTAGAATTAGGCAAATAAATTGCTCATTAACCGATGAAAGTGAAGTAAATAAAACAAACTTATTTACTATATTAAGGAAATTGATATAAAAACAAGTTCATTTAGTATCGTAATAATTACGTAGTAAACTACTAGATTTGGCTGTTTTAATCAAGATTTTTGAATTCAAATAAAAAAAAAGGTAATTTAAACTCAATATATAATAGTAGAAATAGAATCATATCGGAAATCGCAATACGCGATATGGGTATATCGACTCCTATTTAAGATTATTTAAACCAGTATAATCGGAAGTTATTTATTTAGAAAAAATAGTTGTTCAACAAAAGATCAAAATGCTTTAGTTCTAAGTAGCTTCCTAACTTCACATTTGTAAATTAAGTTCTCAATTTATTTACAGTATTAATTACTTCTTTTATGTTGATGGATTTATATGCTGCTGCTTCAAGGAATATTGTATTTTAAGGATCACTTTTCTTTTTTGACCAACTGATTATGGCTTGAGCTATCTTAGAGATAGGTAATATCTGAAGTGTTTTTCTAATTTCTCCAAAGATTACTTTGATTTTTTTATCAGGCATGATCCAAAATAGGATAACCATCGCTGGAATAAAAATAAAAATTTGTGTTGTAATTGTTATCATAACTATTTGCTTTATGGTTATACTGATGATTCATTAAAAAGTTGAGTTGCAATTAGATGCTTTTTCAGTTAATATGCTGTGACATGAAAGGTGCTATTGTTTGCAAGGTATTTAGATGGTATGAAATATAAAAGGACATGAAAAATCAGGGTTTAAAAACACCTTTAGATGTTAGATAGGGGTGAAGGGAAGAGGTTAATAGTTTTTAGGACTGATACTATAAGGAGGAATAAGGTACAAAAAAGAAAAAATTTGCAAATACAGTCGATTATATAGTGTTATTAAATGCACTATATCATGAATTTATTGCTAAAAATTATTAAAAAACACAAATTAGTGCTTTTTAATGCTCTTTTTGATATAATTAATATTATTTTTTATATATTTGTATAAAAAAGAGCCGTATAATGCACTTCGAAGAGTTAATAAAGTCTATAAAAGAGCGGAGGGAGGAACTCCAGGTCACGCAGGAAACTTTGGCAGAACTATCTGGTGTAGGCTTAAGAACGCTTAAACAGTTTGAAAGTGGAAAAGGAAATCCTACACTACTTACTTTATCAAAGTTAGCAGATGTCCTAGGTATGGAGGTTGGTCTTCAAGTTAAAAATTTATCCCGTAACGAATGAGAAAAGCAAAAATACTGTTTAAAGACGAAGAAGCGGGTTTATTGACACAACACGATAATGGATCGTTTACATTCCGCTATCATGATTCTTGGATAGCAGACAGTACTAAGCCAGGAATCAGCCTTACTTTGCCTAAAAAGGAACAAGAGTTTCATTCAGAATTCTTATTTCCATTTTTTTATAATATGTTACCAGAGGGACCTAACAAACAAGTTGTGTGTAAATACAATAGAATTGATCTAGACGATTATTTTGGACTACTGATGATTACCGCAAAAAACGACAGCATCGGTGCTGTTAGAGTTATTAAAATAGAAGATTTATGAGTCTACCTGAAATAAAATATTGTCCAGGTACATTGGCAGAAGGTTTTGATACGTATAGTAGAACCTGTTTGAACAGAGTGTTTCATGGTAAAAAAGTAAATCACGTATTGCCTTACGATTCTCCGGGATCGAATCCTGAAGCAGCTGCGCTTTTTGAAGAAAACCGCAAGCGTATGTCAATTTCAGGAGTGCAGGAAAAATTTTCTGTAGTGCTTGAAAAAAACAAGTTAAGGCTTATTAATGAAGGAGAACCTGGTACTTATATTCTGAAACCCATTCCCGGTGCGGGTAAAAAACTAGACCAAATGCCCGCTAATGAGCATTTAACTATGCAAATTGCCCGTCAGGTCTATGGAATAGAAACAGCCGAAAATGCATTAATATTTTTTAAGAATGGTTCTCCTGCTTACATAACCAAACGGTTTGATGTAAAAGAAGACGGCACAAAACTGGCTCAAGATGATTTTGCCTCTTTGGCAGGAAGGACACCACAAACCTATGGAGAACATTATAAGTATTTAGGAAGTTATTTAGAGTTATTTCAATTAATGAAGCAATATTTACCTGCATATAAGCTGGAAGCACCAAAGCTGATAAAAATATTGGTATTCAATTACCTGTTTTCAAATGGAGATGCTCATTTTAAAAACTTTTCTTTACTGCAAACCGCTATGGGAGATTATAGACTAAGTCCTGCTTATGACCTGTTGAATAGCCGTATTCACATTGAAGATAAAGAATTTGCGTTGGATGATGGACTATTGCCTAAAAATTTAGCTCAAGGAAAGATAAGGCAACAATTCTTTGTCCTTGCTGAGCAGATAGGGATCAGTGAAAAAAACTTTAATGATATCATGGTGTTAATGTTATCACAGTCAGAACTGGTAGAAAAAATGGTAGTTGCTTCTTTCTTAAACGATGCCACGAAAAGAAATTATTGGCAGTCTTACCAAGGACGTTTAAAACAATTGATGAAAGGATAAGCTTTCTATGTAGTATTATGTACCACAAAAATATAAAAAAGTGCTGCTGGTAGTTTTTGACCTAGGACTTTAAAAATTTAATTTGCATGATAACCCTAAAAACCTCGTTTAAAAGGATTTAAACGAGGTTTTTTTTAGGAAAATATTGTTTTTTTGAATCTTGTACAAAGACTTTTCTAAACTCTTTTAATATTTTCTCAAGCTCTAATGTTGCTTTACGAGCTCTAGGTCCTGCAGCTTTAACCCCTTTTTCTATTAGAGATTGAGATTCTGTTTTAAATGTTTCAAATTCTTCGTTGATTTTTTAGAAGTAGATTAAAAAATATTTTTAAAAGATTATGCTAAACTATTTTAGTTCGTAAGCAGCTTATACGACGTACTCCTACCACTTCCTTCTTGTATCAGGATACCTTTAGCTGTTAAATCTTGTATATCTCTAAGGGATGTATCTGTAGAAACTTTAGTAATTTTGGCCTATTTTGAAACAGTAAGCTTTCCAAAAAAGTCATCAAGAAGAAGATGAAGTATTTTTTGTTGACGTAGGTTAAAATCAGTTGTAAGATGCGTTTCCCAAAATTGTACACGCTTTAAAATTGTGGCAATAGTTTCATCGGTTTGCGCCATCGAATGCAATAAGCACTTCAGAAACCATTTCAAGCAGGTTGTAATATCCAAATTGCCTTTTTGGGGACTTTCTAATATATCATAATTCTGAGTACGTTCTATTTGAATCTGAGCTGACATAGAGTGAAATCTTTGTTTACTTTGATCGGCACGAGCCAGTTGCATATCGGTTATAGCCCTTGTTATACGTCCGTTGCCATCTTCAAATGGATGTATAGTAACAAACCACAAATGAGCAAAAGCTGCTTTTAATACATGGTCAATATCTTGATTGGTATTAAACCAATCTAAAAAAGTATTCATTTCCTGAAGTACTCTATCTGCGCTTGGAGCCTCAAAGTGGATTGTTTCTTTTCCCCATTGGGCCAGAAGTTACTTGTATGGCATCTTCTCGCCAAGCTGTTGTCTTTATTTTGTACATACCACTTCGTCCTGTTGGAAAAAGGACTGCATACCATCCAAACAAACGATCATCAGTTAAAGGTTCATTATATAGTTGAGTAGCATCCAATAGCATTTCGACAACACCTTCAACATTGCGTTCCGCAGGAACAGCACCCGCAATTTCAATACCTAAACGTCTTGCAATGGAAGAGCAAACCTGTTATGGACTTAATTGTTCTTTTTCAATTTCACTGGACTATAGTACATCCAATGTTAGCGTTTTGAGTACTGTTTCCTCTTGCAATCGAAAACCAAGTCCTTGCATCACCCCAAGTATTTTGCCTTGTCTATGCCTAACTTCTCCAAGCAAAGGAGTGATTGCATCTGGATCCCAAGTGAATTTTGGCCAATCTTTTTTTTGATGAATATACATATTTACCGCATATTAAATGATATGCGGTGAATATAAACTTTAATCAGCGCATAATTACAACAAATAGACTATTGAGTTCAAGCAATTCTAAGATCAAACCCTATTGCACATTTTACAGAAAACGATAAATCCTTAAAACGGGTAAGGATATAGGTGAATAAATAGTTACTAAGCCTTTTGAAAAGTAGTACTTTAATTTTGAAAACAAAAAAGACTTATGAAAAAGCCCATTACGAATGGGCTTTGTAATTATAAATTAAATTTATTTTTTGATTCTTCTACAGAAACTTTTCTAAATTCTTTTAATAGTTTCTCTAACTCTAAAGTGGCTTTACGAGCTCTTGCTCCAGCTGCTTTAACACCTTTTTCAGTTAGCGACTCGGATTCAGTTTTAAATGTTGCATACTCGGCATTAATTTTTTGAATAAGATCTTTCATGATTTTTTTTTATTAAGTTTTTACGTAAAAATATTGATTTATGCTGTTGTTTAGAGTATAAAACATGGGTTATTCTCTTGTTTAGAACACCACTTTCTATTCTTCTTTATTAAGTTGTGCTACATAAAAAGCTGCAGGCATATTGGCTCTTGCTTTAAAAGCATTCGCAAATCGTTGGGTAGAACTAAAGCCAATTTCTTCAGCCAGTGCTTTATTTGTATACTGTTGCAGAATTTTACTTTCTTTAAGTGCGTTTATAAGGTAATCTATTTTTAGGTCATTAACTTAGGTAACAAACTTCTTATGGCGGTGATGGTAAACAACAAGAGAAAGATATTTAGTATTAGAGTTAAAAGTAGCGGCTAGTTTTACTAAGGTAATTTCTTTATCTAGGAACTTCTTTCCCTGTTCCCATTTTTCTAATTGCCTAATTAATTCAGTAACCGCTACAGCATTGATGTCAGCTATTCCAGCATGTTGTATTGGGGTGATTTCTTTTATAGGCTGGATGCTTTTATTCATCAGTGCGTCATAATTTTTTTTGTATGTACTTTTGATTTTAAAGTTGCGATAGCTTACGAAAAGAAGAGTCAAGAATATTAGTGTTACAAGGACTATGAAAATTAAGTTGTTGGATTTTTGTCCATTTACTTGCTGCTCCAATTTTTGTTTTTGAATCAAAATGTTCTTATTATCATATTCCTTACTCACTTTGGAGACCAGGTAGCTGTTAGTTTCAAGCAGCAAATGATCTGCAATAAGTAGTTGGTCTATATAATACAAATGTAGCTTATCTTCTTTTTTTGTTTTGTAGTAGTTAATTAATAATGCAAAAGTTTCTAATAAATCTCGTCTTATAAATTGTTTACTGTTTAGAATCTGGTCCACTTTTTTAAAATAGGGGATGGCAGTTTCATGTTTTTTTAGTTCCCAATAACTTTTCCCAATGTAAAAATTCCCTACAGCCTCATTGGCAAAATCATTGTTACTTTCTATTTCAGGCATTGTACTTTTTAAGTTAGTAATAGCCTTTTGATAATTATGTAGAAAATATTGGTTTACACCTTCCGAGTGCTGGAAATAAGCACTCATTTCTGGACTAGCACGCTTTGCGCTTTCTTTGATTCCCTCCTCGTTAGTTATAGAGCATAAGCCGTAGTTCCCCACTTTATTATAAGACAGTCCCAGTGAATGGAGTGAATTCAGATATGCTCTGTCATGATTCTTTTTATAGTAGTTTACACATTCTCTCAATAAAGAGATGGCTTCGTCATAAAACCCCATGCTGTTCTTCAGCTGAGCAATGTTGTATTTTACTTTATAAATCAAGTATTGATCATTTGTTTTAGCTATATATTCGTTAGCAATCAGATAGTCATCTAATGCCTCTTTGTATTTCTTATTGGAAAACAAAACTATTCCTTTGGTTAAGAACGCACTACCTATTGCGGCATTGTCTTTCGCCTTTTTTGCTGCATATACCATGCTGTCAGCGTAAATTATCCGCATCGATGAAGGGGACAAGTGCATTAAGTTTTGATAACCGTTTTTAAGTTCCTGCCAGTTGTGTTCCCTTTTCGCTTTGTTGATATAAGTAAATAAGTATATGGCAGCTCTGGTACTGTCATCTTTAAACTGATCTATTCGGTCTTCCAAATAAACAAAATCTTTATTTTGAATGGAGTCTGGAACTTTGAACGAGGTATTCTGAGATTGTATCCACAGGGGTACAAATAACAGTAGTATAAAAAATCTCTTCATAAACACATCAATTAAATTCGGGGTAGTTGCAAAACACTCGTTGTGTATTAAGATATAGATACTGGAATCTTTTCAACAAAGTGTATTTCAAAAATACTATAATCTGCTGATAAATAGTGTCTTATTGGTTCAAAAAAACTGTATTGATTTCGTGAAAATCGATAGTTAAAATCGTGAAAACCCACCACTATATTGTTGTATAGGTACTTTAGAGCATATAGATTTGTTCCGAATTCAAAAGCAAAAAGTTTAGCATCGTGCTAAATAAAGGTTCTGCTTACCCGGGTAAATGAACGGAGATATGGTTCTCAGTCACATTTTATAACTAATAATTATGAAAAATTTATTTTTAGGTTTGTTTGTTGTTTTAGTAATGATTTCCTGTTCTACGGATGAATATGGAGATGTAGTTGAAGAAGTTAGTAGTGTTTCTGTGCAAGCAAGTACATTGAAACAATTGGGTCCAGCAAATGATGCTAATCCTTACGATGAAGTTGGGAAAAAATATGGTATTTGGCTTTCGGAGTACTATCAGATTCATGGATATTCTAAAACTATTGAAGATTTAGCGACTCAAGTAAATTTTATGGGAGCAAAGTTGAAGGCTCCAGATGTTTTTGGTAAAAGCAATATATTGATTACGGAAGACGGTATTAGTATCAGTATAAATAATCCTGAAACTGTGGTTATATCAACACTAGCTTCAGGTACATTGAGCGAAGCGGCAGAAAGTAGTTTACTCGGTTTTTTTGTATCTCTCATTCAAAATAAGGAAGCAGAGTATAATCTATTGTATGATTTCATTACCACATATGAAGCTGGAATAATGGACTCTTCTGATCTAACAAGCTTCGAATTGGAAACGATTTTAGGAATTACCTCAGTTACCAGATACGCACTTGATGCAGAAGGGGGGCATAAAGATCGAGATTGGGAAATCTCCGTTGGGAACAAAAAAGTAGCATCAGGGTTTCATCCTTTTCAGGCTTCACTCATTTCTGTAATTGCCCATCTGCGTTATTACTTATAATCAGATAATCTTTTTATAACAAAAATTGATCTTGTTACTGATGAAACTACCCATTTACTTTTCTTTAGTGTTGGTCATATTTAACCTTATTAGTCTCTATTTCATTATAGATTTATTAAGCTATGATGAAATAGTTGGCTATTGGTTTAACGGTCGCAAGAAAAATGTGAGTACTCAAACGATGGGGTATTTACTTTTTGTAGCAACCCTGATGAATCTGTATTTCATTTTTTTGATTGTTGTCGAAAAATCAAATAAGAACGATTAGTACGTCTTTAGTTTGCCAGCATTCCTTTTTATTTGAAACGAGTGAATTATGATAATGACTTTACTACATATCGATTTAAATGAACTTCCTGTTAAAGGCTTAGATGTTCAAATTCTAAAAGACTGTCCACTTAAAAAAGAGGGACATGAAGCTTTCCTTATAAGTAATACGGCTGTACTACTTATAAAATCAGGCAGTCTAAGAATTTCTTTTCATGACGTTTTTTTGGAGTTGTTCGCCCATGATTTAGTGGTCCTTTCTAAAGGGGCACCTTTAGTCATTTTAGAGACGGATCCTCAGCTAAAACTATTCTACCTTTCCTTCAGTACAGCCTTTGCGATAGAAAATTGTAACAAGCAAGACCTTCTTGACGCTTTTTATTTTCTTAGTGGTCAGAGTATTGGAAAGTTGAGTTTAGATCTTAAAAGTTATTTAGTGGTATCGCTAATCTATAAGTTGATGTATCAAGTGAACAGTGATAAAGCGATTCGGCATGTATCAACAGAGTTGCAGCGTATTAGTTTTAATCTCTTTTTATATGAACTCCGTTGTATTTATGGGCATTTTGTGAGTGATTACCACTTGAGTTTTACAAGAAATGAAAATTTGACCATTCAATTTTTAAATATTCTTGCCATTCATTTTAAAGAGCAGCACAGCGTGAAATTTTACGCAGGCGTTTTATATGTAACTCCTGGTCATCTGAATAAGGTAGTTAAATATACTACAGGGAAATCAGTAAAAAGAATCCTTGAAGAAACCCTTATCATGGAGGCGAAAAATGCGCTTGAAGACTACCAAATTACAATAAATTTCTTAGCAGAAGATTTGGGATTTAACTGTTCTTCCACTTTTAGCACCTTTTTTAAAAAGCATGTTGGAAAATCACCGACGGTCTACCGAAACAGTTTAAGCAAGTAGATCTATTTCTCCCCTAATCAATTGTTTTTCACAACCAATAAAAACAATTCTATGATACAAAAAAAATACCACTTAGAATGGTTCGATTGTTTAATAGTACAGGAACTTAATGCAAGGAGTGGGGTACTACAATCCATAACTATTGCTGAAAGTAAGGAGCTTGTTGCGCATATTTTAAAAGAATCCCGTAGGATTCAGATCCAGATTAAGGAAGAAATTTTTTCTATTCGAAAAAAGAGGCAATTTCGACATTTGGTTCGAAAATACCATTCCACTTTTATTTATCTTTTAGATTGTAGCATTGAAAATCAGCAGCATGATTTTTTTAAAGAACCCCATCTTCATAATATCGGGACTACAGTTATTGCTGTGTTAGAGGATTTATTATCTTTTGTTGAAAATCGCTTTTACAAGTACCTTAGTTTGGATGAGCGTGTTCCGATCACCTATCAAATAGTTTCCAAAAGAGAAATACTGTCCAAGCTGGATAGTATTAAAAAAAATATTTTGACGTCTTCTGATACACAAGAACCTTTACAACTTGTTATATCAAAACTATATCAAAAAGTGAGATCGGAACACACGCATAAAAGTACCTACAGGGAAATAGTGTATAGAAAGGAATTATTGAATGCCTTAGCTAGTGATGCACTACCAATTGTAAAAAGCACTATATATTCTGTAGCAGATCAAATATTGATAAGTTTTAATTTCAATTGCCAGGAATACAGTGCTTACTTGAAAAATAAGATACTAAACCAACTCGATCACTATGCTACACTTGGAGATAGGTTTGCTGCTATTTTATGTATTTATAAGGAATTTGGGCAGCTCAATTGTAAACCCAAAAGAATGTTTGACCCGCAAGAACCAAATTTGAAAGAGGTTTTATTAACGTGGTTTCAGCATGAAATTCGCTACTTGGAGCAACAAATAAAATCTAGAGAGGAAGAGGTAATTGACTCATCACCTAAAAATGACATAACGGCAATGGAATCCAATTTTAAAATGGAGTGTGATTTGTCGTGCGATCAGATAGCTCTTATTTTGAGAGCTGCAGATGAATCTCGTGTGGTAAAAGCCCGCTCCATGAGTCAAGTATTTAAAAGTATTGTACCTTATTTATCTACTCCATTTAAAAAAGAGCTTTCCTATCAATCTGTAAGAAGTAAGTCTTACAATGCAGAAGACCGTGATAAAGTAGTAGCAATTCGCACGTTAGAGAAGATGATCACAAAAATAAATAGCTATTAAATTTTGTGTAGGAAGCGTGTTATATTGGTCTTTTAATCAGGGGTACTAAAGGGTACAACTTAAAGTTGTACTTGTGAGCAAAGTTAACTAATTGTTCTTTTGACTTATGAAATCAAACATCAATTTTTTTTGTGTTTGAGGAAAAGAAAAAAAGGAAGTTGAACATTTAATTAAGAAACTATGTTTACAAACATTTCATGGGGCAATTACATCTTTGTGATTGTACTGCTATTAGCCAGTTGGTATCTAGTTATTGGATTTAGATATTATTTATTTGACATCACAGAAATTGCGACAGGAAAGCGGAAACTTCGGAATCACAGAATTAAGGATTTAGAAATTGATTATGATGTAGTTCATCCACAAAATTTTACGGATACTTGCAAACAGCCATCATTTGGAGAATCAGAAGAAACTATTGGTGATATAGATGCTTTTGCTGATAAGTTAAAAAATATGGTAAAGGATGCAAGTCAAAGAGAAGTCATCAAATCAGAATTTATTGGACATCTCAGTTCACTACTTACCGAATACTCAAGTATTAAAAAATCTCCTTTTAGATCCTTAGTCAGTGAGCTGATTATTTCAGAATGTGAAAAACTAGATACAATGAGTTTAAGCCATGTAGAGGTCGAAGACTTGTGGAACGAATAAAACAATATTATAAAGTAGAGGAATTGCCCCTGTCCATTTCAGTGCGGTATGGCTTGATGTGACAGGAAGGAGAAATTGAGACAGTGGGATGCTCTACATTATTTAAAACGAATGGAATTTTAAAACAAGGAATTATGAAAGAGTACAATTGGAATATTCGAAGAATGAGCCGACAAAAAATGGTGATCTGCGTTAGTATAATCGTATTGCTGGTATTTAGTTACCAAGGATATGGACAGGATGGCCTCGCTGGGATTAATGAAGCCAATCAAAAAGTGAGAAGTTATTTTAATGCAGGTACACAATTGATGTACGCTGTTGGTGCATTACTAGGGCTGATAGGAGCTGTTAAAGTCTATCAGAAATGGAACGCGGGCGATCCTGATACAGGAAAAGTAGCAGCAGCATGGTTTGGCAGCTGTGTCTTTCTAGTTGTTGTAACCACCGTAATCAAGTCATTTTTTGGAGTTTAAAGCTTTGTAAATATGGGAAATAGCATCTATCATATTAATAAAGGAATTAATAAGAGTATCGAATTTAAAGGGTTAAAAGCGCAGTACATCTGGTATTTTGGAGGAGGAATAGTAGTGTTAATGATTCTTTTTTCGATGATGTATTTTATCGGTTTACCCTCTTTTATCTCGTTGGGGATTATTGGCATAGCAGGAACGGTGATGGCTGTAAAGATTTATAAAATGAGTCACAAATACGGAGAGCACGGAATGATGAAAGAGCTAGCAAAAAGACAATTACCTACAGTAGTTAAAACTCAAAGTAGAAGGATTTACAAAATGGCAAAGTAGAGGAGAACGGAATCAAGAATCAGTTAAATATAAATGAAGATGGAAAAGAGGATGGAAGCTATTTTACCGATAATGGATATAGAACATGACTGTATTCTATCAAAGCAAGGAGATATTACCGTGGTATTCAAAGTAGAGCTACCGGAGATATTTACATTATCGGATCAGGAATACGAGGCATTTCACCAAGCATGGGTGAAAGCAATAAAGCTATTGCCAAAGTTTAGCGTTTTTCATAAGCAAGACTGGTTTATTGATAGCAAGCATCAACCACATTTTGCCAACGACGACCATAGTTTTCTTAGCCGCTGTAGTGAGCGATTCTTTAATGAGCGTCCATTTCTAGATCATTCTTGCTACATTTTTTTGACTAAAAAGCCAGTGGGAAGAAAAACCTCTAGCTCGCTATTTTCTAATTTAATTAGGTCTTCAATTGTCCCTGAGGAAACCTTAAAAGAACAAGTGCGTCAAGATTTTGTCGATAGCACTGGACAATTCAGGCGAATATTGGAAGACAGCGGATTTGTAAAGTTACAGCGTCTTAGCGATGATGAAATACGAAGTCACAGCAGAAAGATTGGGATCATAGAACGCTATTGTTGCTTGTCTGAGAAACCAGAATCCTTTGTATTCAATGACATTGCTTTCAAGGATAGTTTACAGGTGGGAGACAAACATTGCCAGATTTATACTCTAGGAGATGCAGCCGATTTGCCTGCGTTATGTGGTTCTAGAATTAACTATGACCGGTATTCAACCGATAGGACTAAATTTAGCATTGGTTTTGCTTCAACTCTAGGTCAGTTACTTTCGTGTAATCACATTTATAATCAATACATTTTTATAGAAGATTTCCAAAAAACCTTGAAGAAGTTGGAAAGCAAAAGACTGCGACTACAATCTCTATCAGCATATAGCAGGGAAAATCTAATTGCTCGCGATGCTACAAATGATTTTCTTAATGAAGCCATTAGTCAGCAACGGCTTCCTGTCAAAGCACATTTTAATGTCTTGGTTTGGACCGATCGAAAAGAAGAACTGAAAGACATTAAAAACAAGGTTTCTTCTGCGCTAGTACAAATGGATGCAGCAGCAAAGCAAGAAACAGTGGGAGCAGCCCAGATTTATTGGGCAGGTATTCCTGGAAACGCCGCTGATTTTCCGATGAATGATAGCTTTGATACGTTTGTGGAGCAGGCAAGCTGCTTTCTAAATATGGAAACGGGTTATCGTTCGTCGCTAAGCCCAATTGGGATCAGACTAGGAGATCGTTTGACTGGAAAGCCAGTACATGTGGATATAAGTGATGAGCCAATAAAGATGGGGATATGCACCAATCGAAATAAGTTTATACTAGGACCTTCTGGAAGCGGAAAATCTTTCTTCACCAATCATATGGTTAGAAGCTATTATGAACAAGGAACCCATGTTGTACTTGTCGATGTAGGTCATAGTTACAAAGGGTTGTGTGATATGGTCAATGGATACTATTTCACCTATGATGAAAAGAATCCAATCAAGTTCAACCCCTTTTACATCAGTGAAGGCGATACTTTAGATACGGAGAAAAAAGAAAGTATAAAGACCTTGCTTTTGGCACTATGGAAAAAAGACGATGAGACTTTCAATCGGATTGAATATGTTGCCTTATCGAATGCTTTGCAATTGTATTATGAGAAACTGGCTGTAAATACCCAACTGTTTCCCAGCTTTAATACATTTTATGATTTTCTAAAAGAGGATTTTGTAAAAATATTGGAAGGGGATAAGGTAAAAGAAAAGGATTTTGATGTAAATAATTTTCTGTACGTATTGCGTCCGTATTATCAAGGAGGAGAATTTGACTACTTACTCAATGCTACTCAAAATTTAGACTTGTTGCAAGAGCGATTTATAGTATTCGAATTAGACAATATTAAGGATCATCCGATACTTTTTCCAGTGGTTACTATTATCATAATGGAGTTGTTTATTAGTAAAATGCGCAAGCTAAAAGGGATTCGTAAAATGATACTAATAGAAGAAGCGTGGAAGGCTATTGCTAAGGAAGGTATGGCAGAATATATTAAGTATTTATTTAAGACCGTTCGAAAGTTTTTTGGTGAAGCAATCGTGGTTACTCAAGAAGTGGAAGATATCATTTCGTCACCTGTAGTGAAGCAGGCCATTATCAATAATAGCGACTGCAAGATATTACTGGATCAGAGTAAGTATCAAAATAAATTTGAGCAAATTCAAGAACTATTGGGGCTCACAGAAAAAGAAAAAGCATTGGTATTATCAGTGAATAAATCCAATGATCCAGACAAGAAATACAAGGAAGTATTTATCTCCCTTGGCGGAATGCTTTCTAAAGTTTACCGAACAGAAGTTTCCTTAGAAGAATATCTCGCTTATACCACTGAGGAAACAGAAAAACTAAAAGTCCAAGCCTATTCGAAAATGTTTGGAGGTGATATTCAAAAAGGAATTGCTGCTTTAGCTGCTGATTTGCGATCCGAAGCAAATGGATGAAAAAGAGACAATAACGCTCTAATAGAGGAAAAAGGAAACCTAAATTAAATGCATTATGAAAACATCGAGAAAAATATGCTTGTGTATGCTTTGTGTACTGCTGGTCAGTAGTCCTGCAAGGCCTGCAACAACAGCGGCTTTGCCTATAGTTGGAGTGATAACTGCCGCAATTAAAAAAGTGATTTTGGCGATAGACTTGCGAATACAGCGGTTACAAAACGAAACTATCTGGCTGCAAAATGCGCACAAGAAACTGGAGAATACGCTTTCTGAACTAAAACTAGGAGAGATTTCTCAGTGGACACAGAAGCAGAAAGACTTGTATAAGAATTACTATGAGGAGCTGATGAAAGTCAAATCAATAATTAGTTATTACCAGCGCATTAGGGATATTACGCAGAAGCAAGTACGGCTAGTAGATGAATATGACAGCGCTTGGAATCTCATTAAACAAGACACACATTTTAATGTGGCAGAATTGGAGCATATGCATAAAGTGTATTCGGGTATAATAAACGAGAGTTTAAAAAACATAGACCAGATTTTTTTAATTCTGGATTCTTTTACGATCCAAATGAGTGACGCCAAAAGATTGGAAATCATCAATACCGCCGCTGATCAAATTGATGCTAACTATGATGACCTTAGACTATTCAATAGTCAAAATAGGCAGCTCAGTTTACAAAGAGCAAAAACGAAGTATGATGTAGACAAGATTAAGAAGCTTTACGGAATTCCTCACTAAAATAATAAGTCCATGAAAAAAATATTTTTATATCTACTATTTATAGGCTTGTTCACCAATAATTTACAGGGACAAGCTAAGCAAAGAAAAGTGTTGCTGCAGCAAATTGCTGCTTTAAGGATCTATACTGATTATGCACAAAAAGGATATTCTGTAGTCAAAAATGGACTAACGACAATAGGAGATTTCAAGCGAGGGGAGTTTAATCTTCACAGCAATTATTTCAGCTCATTAAAAACAGTCAATCCAAAAATAAAAAACTATTTCAAGGTGGCCGATATTATTGCGCTACAGCTAAAAATCATTCATAGTTCCCGTTTCATTATTAAGCAAGTGCACCGGGATGATCTATTTCACGGAGATGAAATAGCGTATATCAAAAGAGTAGTAGATCGATTAATTGAAAATTGTGAAGCTAATATGGAGGAACTCGTGACTATAGTAATGGATGGTCAACTTGAAATGAAAGAAGAGGAGCGAATCAAACGTATAGACGCAATATATCTCAATATGTTAGATAATTACAGTTTTGGTGAAAGCTATAATAAGCAAACACAATTATTGGCTTTGTCAAGAGCTAAAGAAAAGAAAGATCTGAAAATAAGCCGTAACATGCATGGCATTAATTCCAATTTCTAATGAAAAAGATAATAATTATAGCTGTTCTTTTGATGAGTTTCTTTTGTCCGCCTCGGATTTCAGGCCAATCACAGGAAATGCAGCAACTACTGCTCAACATAGAAAAATTGGCGCAATTCAAGCAGATTCTTAGTGAAATGAAAAAAGGGTATCAAATTGTTAGTGGAGGATACAACACGATCAAAGATTTATCTCATGGTAATTTTAGCCTCCATGAAACATTCCTTGACGCATTGATGCAGGTAAGTCCAACGGTACGTAAATATAAGAGAGTTGGTGAGATTGTGAAATACCAATTGCTTTTAGTAAAAGAATACAAATCCGCATTTGAAGGGTTCAGAAATGGTGGCAATTTTAGTCCTGATGAAATAGCCTATTGCGCAAGAGTGTATGATAACTTGCTGCAACAGAGCCTCCGAAATTTAGACGAATTGGTCACGGTTATTACTGCTAATACATTAAGAATGAACGATGAGGAAAGGCTTGCAGCTATTGACAAGATTTATGCTGATATGCAGGAGAAAGTTTTATTTCTGCGAAGTTTTAATAACAATACTAGTGTATTAGCGATCCAGCGCGCAAAAGAGCGTAATGATGTACGTGTTTTGCGTAACATTTACAAGACGAATAACTAAACAAAGAATAGTATGGCAAAGACAAGTAAGGGACTATTATTTACAGCCCTAGGAATACTATTGCCCTTTGCGATTCAGGCGCAAAGTGTAGGGGACGACATGAACAGTTTGCATGGTGTACTGGATCAACTCTACGAAGAGATGATGCCTTTATGTAATAGTTTATTGGGCGTAGGTCAAGGAATTGCTGGTTTTGCAGCTATTTGGTATATCGGCTCAAGAGTATGGCGACATATTGCTAATGCAGAACCAATAGATTTTTATCCGCTGCTACGGCCTTTTGTTATCGGTTTCTGTATTATGATTTTTCCTTCGGTCTTGGACTTGATTAACGGAGTAATGAAGCCTACTGTTACAGCAACAGCGGCGATGGTAGAAGGATCTAACAACGCTATTGGATTATTGTTGCAAAAGAAAGAAGAAGCTATTAAAAGTACCAATTCCTGGCAGATGTATGTTGGAGAATCAGGAAGTGGTGATCAGGATAGATGGTATAAATATACACACGATAATGCAAACCCTGATAGTCAAGGAATGCTTGAAGGGATCGGAAACGATGTCAAATTTGCTATGGCGAAGGCATCATTTAATTTTCGCAACTCGGTTAAGGAATGGATGAGTGAAGTACTAAGAGTATTGTTTGAAGCAGCTTCACTGTGTATCGATACCCTGCGAACATTTCAGCTGGTGGTTCTATCCATATTAGGTCCCTTAGTATTTGGAATCGCTGTATTTGATGGTTTTCAACATACTTTGACCGTTTGGCTGGCCAGATACATCAATATTTACCTGTGGCTTCCTGTTGCCAATATTTTTGGCAGTATCATCGGTAAAATACAGGAGAAGATGTTACAACTCGACATTGCTCAGGTAAATGATTATGGAGATACTTTTTTTAGTAGAACCGATATGGCGTATCTGGTATTCATGATTATTGGGATTGTAGGTTATTTTACAGTTCCCTCGGTAGCAAATTACATAGTTCATGCAGGCGGTGGAGGAGCATTGAGTCAAAAGGTAACCACCATTTTTAGTAATACTACAAATTCTGCAGTAAGTAGCGTGGGTACTGGTGCCAGTATGATGGCGGATGCGATGGGAAATGCGGCAAGTCGTATGTCTCAAAGCATGTCGGGCTCTAGTAGTTCCACTCCGTACTTCAATGACAAGAATAGTCATATGGGTGATAAATTAAAAGGCAATTCTTAATCTCTAAATTTAAATATCATGTTTAGCAAAATGAAAAATATTGACACAGCCTTTCGATATGTTCGAGGCTTTACAATGCTAGTTGTATTTGGATGTGTGATTCTCTGTTGCTTTGCTCTTTACAAAAGTTTTAGTCTGGTTTCGCAAATGCAGGATAAGGTTTATATACTGGCTAATGGGAAAGTATTGGAAGCATTTTCATCGGATAGAAAGGATAATATTCTAGTTGAAGCAAAGGATCATGTAAAAACCTTTCACAGCCTGTTTTTCAGTCTTGACCCTGATGATAAAGTAATACAAATCAATGTCACCAAGGCTCTTTATCTGGCGGATGATAGCGCAAAAAGAGTGTATGATGATTTAAAAGAAAACGGTTATTATTCTGGGATTATATCCGGTAATGTCAGCCAAACTATAGCTGTGGATAGTATAACAATTAACATCAATGAATATCCTTATCAGTTCCGTTGTTATGCAACTCAAAATATCATAAGACCCACAAGTATTGCTTATCGAAGTCTAATAACAGAAGGCAATCTTCGCAATGTTTCACGAAGCGACAACAATCCACATGGTTTTTTAATAGAGCGGTGGAACACTATTGAAAATAGAGATTTAAGTTCAAAAAACAGAAAATGATAAAAAACTGATTATGAAATTCACATTTAAAAAAAACAGCAAAAACAGTCCTGAAAGTGTCAAGTACAAAGAACGATTTCCAATGGGACGATTCAACGAAGCCATTTTTTTGTTGCAGCATAAATGCGCTCAGTGGCTGGAACAGAAGACGGCACATTTATCTGCAAAAAGCTGGATCGTAATCTTATTTTGTTTTGTAGTATTTACGGTCGGAGGGAACATTTATTTAATTGTAGATGGCCTAAATGAAAACTCAAACAAGATAGAACGTAGCATAATTAGTAGGCCGACCAATACAGTAGCATTCGATACTAAAAGTACAACGCTTAATACATCATTAAGTAAAACCCAAATAGAACGAATGGCTCGTTTCCAGATGTATATGGATAGTTTGGGACGCAGTCCTACTGGAAAGCTGGTACAGGACAGTATACTAAGATCTCGCCCTGGATTATTAGACAGCCTTGTTATCGTAGAGAATTATTATCGCTCATAATTTAAAAATCAATAGTATGGAACGAAAAACAGAATCACTAAAAATGCAAAGACAACGCAAGATGCTTATGGTATTGCCGCTCTTGATCCTTCCCTTTATTACAGCTCTATTTTGGATTCTAGGAGGAGGTAAAATGGATGCCGCTACTTTAGAGGCAGTCGAAAAAACAGGTTTTAATACAAAGCTTCCAGATGCAAACGGGAGAGAAGCACTTTTCTTAGATAAGATGAAATATTACGAACAAGCTGCAATCGATTCAGTAAAGCTGGATGAACTTATCAAAAATGATCCAAATTATCTGAGTCAATCTTTTCAGAAAAATGGAATGGAAACTGAAACGGATACCGATTTTCAAGAAAGTAATTATGCCAATGGAAACGGCGGATTAAATACATCGGTTTATCGAGATTCAAATGAAGAAAAAATTCATAAAAAACTGGAAGCATTACAGAAGGCTATAAATGGTCCAACGATAGTTATGGAACAGAATCATGGTTCGAATCAATATGCAAAACCCACTACTTCAGAAATACATTCTGATGATATTAATAGGTTAGAACACATGATAAGTACTATGGATGGGCAGAAAGGAGATCAGGATCCCGAATTGAAGCAACTCAGTGGAATGCTAGAAAACATACTTGATATTCAGCATCCTGAAAGAGTACAAGAGAGACTGCGAAAAGTTTCGAAAGAAAATCGTGGACAAGTGTTCACGATCAGCAGTAAAACGACGGAAGGGATAGTTTCATTAGTACAAAACAGTCTCATAAATCCTTTGGTCACTAATGGACAATCCAAGGGTAATGGCTTTTATTCTTTTGATGAAAATGCTAGTAGTGTCGATATGCAAAATACGATATCGGCTGTGATTCATGAAACCCAAGTAATCGTTACTGGTTCGACAGTAAAACTGAGGCTAACCAATGCGATTTATATTAATGGAGTCGCAATACCAAAAGATCATTTTCTATTTGGAATAGCTTCTTTACAAGGAGAGCGATTGAGTATCAAAATAAATAGCATTAGATATAATAACTCCTTGTTTCCAGTAGCACTTTCAGTCTACGATATGGATGGATTGGATGGGATTTATATTCCAGGCACTATTAATAGAGATGTTGCAAAAACAACTGCAGATCGTTCGATGCAGAGCATTGGAATGGGAACTCTTGACGATTCCTGGGGAGCGCAGGCTGCGGGAGCTGGAATAGAGGCTGCCAAAAGCCTGCTAAGCAAGAAAGTTAAGTTGGTTAAAGTGGTTGTAAAAGCTGGCTATCAAGTATTGCTTCTCGATGACAACCAAAAACAAAATGATTCCAATTAAAATCAAAAAATTATAAACATGAAAAAAATTAATGTATTACTAGTGGCTTTATTA
The DNA here is from genome assembly GCF_900111075.1 of Flavobacterium frigoris. Taxonomy (GTDB): domain Bacteria; phylum Bacteroidota; class Bacteroidia; order Flavobacteriales; family Flavobacteriaceae; genus Flavobacterium; species Flavobacterium frigoris. Next base: position 36,217 of record NZ_FOFZ01000003.1, on the reverse strand, counting down.
TGGATGTTTTCCAATGGAGCCTTTGCACAACAAACGGAAGGGAATTATTTTGAAGAAGTCGCATCGGACTCGCTTTTTATCGGGTATTCGAAAACTACGACTATCGTATTTCCTTATACTATTAAAACCGTAGACCGAGGGAGCCAAGATGTATTAGTGCAGAAAGCGAAAGGACTAGAGAACGTATTGCATATTAAAGCGGCACAGCAGGGATTTATTTCTACCAACCTTACGGTGATCACCTCAGATGCCAAGCTGTATTCGTTTGTGGTAAACTACGATGACGAATCACCGCAATTAAATCTCAGTCTACATACAACTAAGGCAGAAAGTCCAGAAATGTACTTTACAGCGGAGGGTGCGAACGAAGAGGAGGTAGAAAAATATTCCAAAGTTGCTTTTTACAATGGAAATAAGATCTCCGGTGCAAAGAAAAAAAAGGATCAGATTAAATTTCAACTCACTGGAATCTTTATAAGAGATGATGTGTTGTATTATAGGACAAGAGTTCTCAACGATTCTAAAATAAATTATGATATCGACCAGCTCCGATTTTTTATACGAGACAGCAAAAAGGTAAAACGTACCGCTTCCCAAGAATTGGAAATCGTACCGATAATGAGTTATAATAAACCAACTGCTATAAAAGGAGAGTCTGAGAACACGGCGGTTTTTGCGCTGCCCAAGTTTACGATTCCAGATAAGAAACATTTAGTAATTCAACTAATAGAGAAGAATGGTGGTCGGCACCTTGAACTTAGGTTGAAGAATAAAAAGCTTTTACAGCTTACTGTTCTACCGAAATTATAAATAGTAATCATTTAAATATAAGAATCATGAACGAGAAAAATTTTGAATACTTGCGTAACCAGGTTAAGTACACTGGTTTTGGAGAAGGATTGGACAATGAATTAAAGGAGAAAATGCAGCAGCAAACCTCTAATTTTACATTGAATCATGAAGTACTGTACGGAGTTGATCGTGCCAAAGCAACACTAAGTTTTAAAAAATCAGATCAGAGTGAGATGTATTTTTTTAATTCTTACAAGGTGGATTTGCAGAAAGACAATTCTAAAGAATCGCTGGAGCAAACTTTCTATATTAATAAAGGAAGTAATATTACGATGAAGGAAGCTTACAATCTAATGGAAGGTCGAGCAGTAAATAAAGAACTAACTAATAAAGAGGGACAGCTTTATAATTCTTGGCTCCAAATGGATTTTAAGAAAACGGACAGTAATGGGAATTTCAAACTCAATCAGTACCATCAGAATTATGGATACGATCTTGAGGCTAGCTTGAGGAAACTGCCAATAAAAGAACTAGAAACTCCAAAATACAAAGAAGATTTGATGGATTCTCTCAAGAGAGGAAACTTGCAATCTGCTACATTTTTGAAGGATGGTGAGGAAGTTAAGCAATTTGTTGAAGTTAATCCTCAATTCAAGACAATGAATGTATACGATACAAACATGAAGCGTATTGACAATATAGAGGCTAAAGTAGAAAAACAGTCGGAAGGCGAAAAGGCTTCTGTTAAACAGAGCAATAAAAAACAAGGGGCAAGCGCAGATAACGAAGAACCTGATATACCAAAGGAAGTAAAGAAAAGAGTAAGAAAGCAATCTAATTCAATTTGATAAATAATGGAAAGTCTAAAACCCTTATCAGATTTCTTTTCAGCTATTGAGAAGGATTACCGTATTAGTATCACGCATATCGGTGTTTATGCCGCATTGTTAAAATATAGTGGGGATAGGGGTTTTACCAGTCCGATCCAGGTTTTTAGCTATGAAATTATGCATATAGCAAAAATATCTGCATCAAGCACTTATCATAAATGTGTCAAAGAATTAAATGAGTACGGCTATATTAAGTACGAACCTTCTTTTAAGAGAAATCAAGGGAGTAGGATTTATTTTAAATATATATAGAATTTAAATAATTGTATCAACATAATAAAAAGCCCCTTATCGGGCTTTTTTTGTTAATAAAAATAGGGTAATAATGGAAAATGAATTAAATGAAAAGGGAAAAATTACTGCTAAAAAAACCATGAAAATACTTAATTCGGGGGGAATATGTGTTACTCTTGAAGAAGCTGAAGCAATTTTGGTGTTTATGAAAAAAATAGCTAATATAGCGGTAACTAAATATTTACAAACATGAAAAAGGTAGCTGATTTATATATACGTGTAAGTACAGACGAGCAGGCGGATAGAGGATATTCCCAGCGAAATCAAGAGGAAGTTCTTCGGAAGTATTGTGATATTAATTTTATTGCGGTACGAGATGTAATTTACGAAGATCATTCAGCTAAAACATTTAATAGGCCGCAGTGGAAGAAACTTCTACTAAATTTAAAAAAATATAAAAATAAGACGGATTTTATACTTTTTACAAAGTGGGATAGGTTTAGTAGAAATGCGGGTGATGCATATCAGATGATTAGTCAACTTCGAAAGTTAGGAGTAGAACCTCAGGCAATGGAACAACCATTGGACTTAGCGGTTCCTGAAAATAAAATGATGCTGGCATTTTACCTTGCGGCTCCTGAGGTCGAAAATGATCGTAGAGCCCTCAATACATTTCATGGTATGCGACGAGCAAAGAAAGAAGGGCGCTATATGGGAATAGCTCCATTCGGTTACGCAAATAAATCTAAAGAAGATGGGCAAAAGTATATAAGTCAGATAGAACCTAGGGCTTCAGTAATGCGATGGGCATTCGAGGAACTATCAAAAGGTGTATTCAGTACAGAACAAATATTTCTTATGGCCAAAAAAAGAGGTTTTACAAGAGGTAAAAGTAATTTTTGGCTTCTAATCAGAAATCCTATTTACTGTGGAAAAATTTTTATTCCAAAGTATAAAGATGAAGAAAGTATGTTTGTAGTAGGGCAGCATGAGGCAATTATTTCAGAAGGATTATTTTATAATGTTCAAGATATTTTAGATGGTAAATCCCGAAATTATCGAGCAAAGATTGAAACTATAGAGGAGTTTCCTTTACGAGGATTCTTTACATGTCCTAAATGTGGGAAAAAATTATTGGGAAGTAAATGTAAAGGACGCACTAAATACTATTACTATTATCATTGTGTATCGGAATGCAAATATCGTATAAATTCAGAAGTTGCTAATGAGCTATTTGTAGAGAATTTAAAAGCATATGAGCCACTCCATGAAGTGAAAAAAATCTATACAGCCGTCTTAATAGAAACGCATAGAGATTTGACGGATAATGCAAGAGAAATGAAGCGGCGAATTTTAGAACAAGTAAAAAATTATGAAAATAGATTAAGCAATGCGCGAGACTTACTTTCAACAATGCAAATTGATCCGTCAGACTACAGGCTGATGAAGCTTGATTATTCTGAAAAGATAACTAAGTTAGAATCTGAATTATCTGAAATAAGTAGCGATAAACAAAGTATAGCTGGACTATTGAATAGTGGTATTGAAAATCTTATTAGACTGAACAACAGCTACAATGATGCTAGCTTAGCAGACGCAAGGGAATTAATTGGTTTAATTTATCCCGAAAATTTCACAATTCGTGGGGAGCAAGTACAAACCACTAGAATCAACAAGGTTATCGAGTCTATATACATGATTAACAATGAGTTAGGTCTAAAAAAAAACGGGACAAAAGAGAATTTTTTCTCTTTGTCCCGTAAAGTGACCTTGACTGGATTCAAACCAGTAACCTCTTGAGCCGTAATCAAGTGCGCTATTCAGTTGCGCCACAAGGCCGTATTGCGGGTGCAAAGTTAGGAATAAATGTGTAATTTGCAAGTCTTATTTAATATAAAATTAAAAAAAATGTCTTTAAAAAAGTATATACGTGATATTCAAGGATTTCCAAAAGAAGGAATTTTGTTTAAAGACATTACTCCTTTGTTAATTGACCCAAAAGGAAGAGCGGAATGTTTAAAAATATTGGTCGATTCCTTAAAAGGAAAGCAAATCGATAAAGTGATAGGAGTGGAGAGTAGAGGATTTTTCTTCGGAATTCTGATCGCACAAGAATTGAATGTTGGTTTTATTCCAGTAAGAAAACCCAATAAATTGCCTTTTGACACTATTTCGGCAAGCTATGATTTAGAATATGGAACCGATACTTTAGAGATTCATACGGATGCGATCCAAAAAGGAGATAGGATACTGATTCATGATGATGTCCTTGCTACTGGAGGAACGGCACAAGCAGTGTGCGAACTAGTAGAACGGCTGGGAGGTGAAATCGTTCAATTGAATTTCTTAATGGAAATCTCTTTTCTAAAAGGAAGAGAAAAAATTAAGGAATACGAGATTTTTACGGCGATTACATATTAACCTAAAGCGCGGGTTGTAACATAATAGCGGTAGCCAATGATTGCCATTTGCCACTTTTTGGCTTTGGTTAAATCTAATCTTTGCGCAGTAAAACTAGGTAAAATTACTTTGTTGATTTGGGCTAAAATTCTGTACATAAGGATTTTTATTTTCGGCAAAGATATAAAAAAAGACGATCATGGTGATGACCGTCTTTTTTGGGTTTTAATAGTGCTATGAAGTTATTTTTTAGTTTCAATTTCTATAGCTCCATTAGTAGCTTGCGCGCCATATTTTTTAACTGCAGTTTTTCCTTTTAAAACATTTACTGATGTTATCGTTTTAGGATCAATATCATCTATATTAACTTCAGGATTAGCTTTTTTACCATTTATGATTAGTATTGGTTTTTCATTACTGTCATTTATTTTAGGTTGCTTTGTAATATCTAAATTATTATTTGACGATTGTTTATTGTCTTTAGTAATAATTGTAACTGTTTTTTTATTAGAATCATTTTTATTTACATCCATCTTGCTTATTAAAGTAGGATCTAATAGGTCTAGTTCTTTCTTAGTGGATTTAATACCATCTATATAAATATCGGTATCTAAAGTTAATCCATCTTTCTCTCTTTTTACAACGGTAATAGTACGTGTAGTTTTTGGTTTTTGTACGCCATTAAGGTTGGTAGGGTCTGTTTTCTCTAACTCTAATTGAGTTGCATTTCTATTCTGTTCAAAAACCATTACCTTATCCTCGTCAGGAATCTCTGTTAGTTTATTATTGATCCACACTTTGCTTTCGGGGCTAAGACTATTTTTTTTGGTTATAATGGTAACGGTCGATTTATAATTCGTTTTAGAAACATTCATCGTACTAATGTCATTTGGATTAGTATTATCCATCTCTTCTTTAGTAACCTTTTTTCCATCAATAAAAATTTCAGTATTGGCATCCAAACCTTTGTTTTGGGCTTTGTTTACCATGATAGTTCTATATTTCTTAGTACTGTCTTTTTCTTGATGCAGTACATCATTAGCTGTAGAATGATCATTTGAACTCACTTTAATAATCTCTTCTTTTACCTTTTCTTGTGCAACTACTTTAACTTGAAATAGGAACACAAAGGCAATTAATGCAGGTACTACACTTGCATACTTCCAGGAATTCCTTTTGTTCGATTGATTTTTGTTTAACATAACGATTCGTTTTTTGATTAATGATTGATAAAAATGATTAGTAATGGCAACACAATTCTCTTGTGTTGTTATTTTTAAAAGCGTGATTTGGTAGGCCTTTTTATCTGAAATTTTTTTAGAAGCTTCGCTGTCTGCAATGAATTCTAGATTTTGTAGGATTGCTTTTTTGTAAAACCAAACGATGGGATTGAACCAAAAAACAACACAAAATAAGCGCGAAATCAATACATCTATGGTGTGATGCTGTTCGCTGTGGACTTTTTCATGCTCTATTATACTTTCAAGCTCAGCAGTACTGTATAAAGCCGAATTATAAACGATAGTATTAAAAAAGGAGAAAGGAGCCAGGTTTTCCTTGATGTCAATAAATTTAAAATCGGCTTGCCGTTGAATCGGCTTTCCTTTAAAGACTTTTTGAAGACTGTAAAAATCAAATCCAAATTTAGCCAACAAACTCAACATCGCAATACAGTATATTAATGCAAGTCCGAGGTAAATATATTCTTCGGTGTGATCTTCTTCAATAACAGCGCTCATTGGCAATGAGGACCAATCATAGTTTACAGAAGTAGGTTCTATCCAAATTATTTTTGTAAAAACCAGTAGCGGTAACAAAGCAGAAGTGACTAATCCAGCCAAGAGAAACCATCGGTTGCTGGTAAAAAACGTTTCTTTTCGCAATAAAAAATGATAGGCAATAAAGAACAGCAGCAGTAAACCGCAGGATTTTACTAAGTACAGTGCTATTGATTCCATAAATGATAGTTTTAGTGTAGCTTTCTTAAAATTATAAAATTAATTCTCTTGTTTTGGAGCTTCAATCATCGCCAAAATCTCCCTTAATTCAGCAGCCGAAATCTTTTCCTCTTTTGCAAAAAAGGACACCATATTCTTATACGAACTATTAAAATAAGTATCAATTGCCGTACTCATGAAACGTTTTCTATAGTCCTCAATAGGTACTATTGGGTAGTATTGATGCGTATTTCCATAAGCGTTATGCGCAACATATCCTTTTTCTTCTAGATTCCGCACGATGGTCGAAAGCGTGTTATAATGTGGTTGATCTTCCGTTATTTCGGCCATGACCTCCTTTACAAATGCCTTTTTTAGCTTCCATAAAATCTGCATGATCTCTTCTTCTTTGTTCGTTAATTTTTGCATAGCATAGTATTTATTTGGGCGTTTCCCTGCGGGTCAGGCTATCCGGCTGTATCTCGTTGTCCCTAAAGGTCGGGACCACGAGGATGTCGCCTACTATCCTTAACGCAATTCAAACTTACAACTAATTTAGTAGTTAATAAACTATAAAAGTAGTTAATTAACTATTTTTTAAGTTTTATCTAATTTGTGGCACAAAAAATTGCCTTTCAATATTGTTAAAGGGAAAAAGACAAACAGAAGTAGGAATTTAGGCGAGGCTGTTTTCGACCTTTAGTAGTTTTTGTATCCAGATGCAACAAAGAGCTGCAGATACACCAATGGTTCCCATTAAAAACCAGTTGATTTGATAGCCAAAATAACCAATGACTTCCATACCCATCTTCGAACTTACAATGTGAGCTAAACTAAAGCTCATCGTGTACAAAGCCATATAACGACCTTCATGACCTTTTGGTGCTCTACTCAAAGCAAATGTATTCGAAAATGGAAAAGCTAGTATTTCGCCAATTGAGATAAAAATCATACTGATGATTAAAATCCCAGCCCAAACATTGATTAACAAAGTGTAAAAACTTAGAGACATTAAAAGTGAACCCCAAAGAATTACTTTTAGTTTCTGGACTTTTTTTCTTTCAAAATAACTGACAATTGGCATTTCTAGAGCAAAAATCAACAGTCCATTCAACGTCATCAACAGACCGGTTTGAAACTCGCTTAAACCAAACATCTCACTGTGATACAGCGGTAAAGTGGTAAAGAGTTGAAAGAAAATCATAGCAGTTACAAAACTAACGTATAGGAATAACCAGAATATTTTATCTTTAAATACAGAAACTGCCGCTAATATAGATGCATGTGGATCTTGATGTGTTCCTTTTTTCTTTTCCTTAACCAATAGCGCAAAAATCAAAATCGCTACAATACAAGAGGTTCCATCAACCCAAAAGAGTCCTTTGTATCCCATTCCCATAATAATTAATCCACCTAAAGCTGGTCCGGCAGCAAAACCAAGATTCACCGCTAAACGCACTAAAGTTAACGAACGGGTTCTGTTTTCGGGTTTTGCATAAGCGCCAAGTGATACAAACATTGCCGGTCTAAACATATCAGCCAAGGTCATGATACTGAACATTCCGAAACACAATCCCCAAAAACTAGTAATGTATTGTAAAACAAAAAAGAAAACCCCACTGCTAAATAAACTAAAGACCATTACTTTATAGAAACCTATTTTGTCAGATAGTTTGCCGCCCAGCCACGAACCTAACATGGATCCCATTCCAAAAGCAACCATAATCCAGCCCACTTCACCATACGAAAACTGTAAATCTTCTTTTAAATATTTAGATAAGAAAGGAAGTACCATCGTTCCCGCTCTGTTTATAAACGTAATAATGGTAAGTATCCAGATCTCTCTTGAAAAGCCTTTGAAGTTGTTTATGTAGCGGTTAAAAGCGGTTTTGAACATTAGTTTTAGTTAGGAACCGTAAAGGTAAAAAACTTTGTTAGTTTAAGTCTTTGCGGCTTTGTAACTTTTAAACTATTTTTGCTAAAATGAAAATGATGAAAAATAGCCTACTCCTTATTCTTTTATTGCAATTAAGTTTTGGTTTTGCACAAGAAAAATTTCAAATCAGTTCTACAGAGAAATTTCAAAAAGAAATTAATGCGGAATATGCCGATGGTAAAACTAGTCCGTTAATGGCCGAAGATTTGACAAGTTTCAAAACATTGGATTTTTATCCAATAAATGAAAAGTATTATGTGGTAGCCCAATTTACAAGAACAGAAAAGGAGAAACCATTTGAGATGAAAACGTCAACAGACAGAAAACCAATCTATGTGAAATATGGAGAAGCAACATTCACGATCGATGGAAAAGCATTAAAACTGAATTTGTACAAGAATATAGAACTTTCGAAACAGAAAAAATATAAAAACGCCTTGTTTCTGCCCTTTTCAGATCTTACATGTGGGAACGAAAGCTATATAGGCGGAAAATATATAGATTTGGAAATACCTAAAGGCAATACTATCGCTATCGATTTTAACAAATCGTACAATCCATATTGTGCCTATAATCATAAATACTCCTGTCCTAAGGTTCCTTTAGAAAATGATTTGGATATCGAAATTAAGGCGGGCGTTAAAAATTTTCATAACTAATGAAATTCTTTAATTTCCATACCCATAATTTTACTAATCAAGCTGATGTGCTTGAATTAGTCAATCAATATCCTCAGGAGTTCGACGCGACGATTCCATTTTATTCTATGGGGATTCACCCTTGGTATATTGTGGAGGATAGAGTGGAAGCAGATTTGGGAATTATCGAAAGTAAATTGCAAGAAAAAAATTGCCTTGCTATAGGAGAATGTGGATTAGACAAAAGAATAGCAATACCTTTGAAGTTGCAACAAATGGTTTTTGAAAAGCAATTGCTTTTGGCCCAAAAACACAATAAACCAGTTGTAATTCACTGTGTAGCGGCTTTTCAGGAAGTAATGGATACTAAGAAGAGATTGAATATTTCAGTTCCTATGATTATTCATGGGTATTCTAAAAATAGGCAATTGGCCAAACAATTACTGGAGAATGGATTTTATATTTCTTTTGGAAAATATTTATTACGTAATCCAGAATTGGAATCGGTTTTTAAAAGTATTCCAAATAATCGTTTTTTCTTAGAGACTGATACTGTCGAAGAAAAGATTAACGAAGTATATGCGTTAGCAGCAAAATATAAGAATACAACTGTTGCTGAATTACAGAAAGAGATAAATGCAACTGTTTTAGACGTTTTTAAAATTGAATAATGAAGTTGCAGAACTTTAAACTTTAAAGAAAAAAATATGGCAGAGTGGACAGAAAGAGCGGAGCTTTTATTTAAAAAAGAAGGATTAGATAAACTACAAAAAGCGAATGTATTGGTCGTAGGCCTTGGTGGTGTAGGATCTTTTGCAGCTGAATTTTTGGCTAGAGCAGGAGTAGGGACCATGACGATTGTAGATGGAGATGTGGTCGATATTACCAATATAAACAGGCAGTTACCAGCTTTACATTCGACAGTAGGACAACCTAAAATTACCATTGTAGGCGATCGATTGATGGATATTAATCCAGAATTAAAATTGACACGAATACAGGAATTCCTTTCCCCAGAGCGTGCATTTGAAATCGTTGGTGAAGAATTTGATTATGTTTTAGATTGCATCGATAGCATAACACCTAAATTGAATTTGATCATTGCAGCCAAAAGAAAAAGAGTAAAGATAATAAGCAGTATGGGTGCCGGTGGAAAAATGGAAGCCTCAAAAGTAAAAGTATCTGATATTAGTACAACTGTGAATTGTTTTCTAGCAAAAACAATTCGAAGACGCTTAAAGGAGGTCAAAATTGATAAATTAAAAGTGGTTTTTTCATCAGAAATTCAAGATGATACCAGTTTAAAAATGACTGATGGTTCAAATTTTAAAAGATCATTTTACGGAACCAACAGCTATATGCCAGGGCTATTTGGCCTTTATGCAGCTGAAACCGTGATTCGTTATCTACTTAAAAAAGAGTAGCCTAATATTAAAGTTAAGCATATATAATAACTAAAAAAAGACGTTCTGTCTTTGCGCCTTCGGGGTAAAATAAAAATGATACAAACAGTAATTTTCGATATGGATGGGGTAATTGTAGATACTGAACCGGTACATCGTTATGCTTATTTTCAGCATTTTGACGAACTCAATATCCCTGTAACCGAAGAGATGTTCACTTCCTTTACTGGAAATTCTACGCGAAACGTATTTCAAAATTTGAAAAATATTTTTAATCTGGATCACGATGTTGAAGATTTAATTCAAAGAAAAAGAACTATTTTCAATGATGCTTTTGATACCAAAGAAGATTTGGAATTACTGGAAGGAGTAGAAAAGCTAATCATCGATTTTCATGCTAAAGGAATGCAGTTGATTTTAGCGTCATCCGCTTCGAAAGTGACAATTGAGCGCGTTTTTGGGCGATTTAAGTTGCATAATTATTTTACACATATTGTGAGCGGCGAGGACTTTCCAAAATCCAAACCGGATCCAGCAATTTTTGTGCATGCAGCCTCATTGTCAATCGCTTCTAAAGCAAATTGTATCGTAATTGAAGACAGTACAAATGGTGTAAAAGCGGCTAAAGCTGCCGGGATTTATTGCGTAGGTTACAATAGTATTCATTCTAAAATGCAAGATTTATCAGAAGCAGATGTGATCATTAATCATTTTTCGGAATTAGATTTCGAAAAAGTTACGGCTATTCAATCCAAATTAGGGAATAATTAACATATAAAACTATCTGAATTTGTAATTTTGAAATTCACAAAAAAAAACATATAATATGAGAAAAATACTAATTGCTTTAGCCATCATTATCACTCAATTTACAATCGAAGCACAAATTAAAACACCACAGGCAAGTCCGAAGTCAACTATTGACCAGGTTGTAGGTCTAACTGATGTAGAAATTGTTTATTCCAGACCATCTGCAAGAGGCAGAGCAGTTTTTGGTAACTTAGTTCCCTTTGGTGAAGTTTGGAGAACAGGAGCCAATGAAAACACTACAATATCGTTTAGTGATGACGTTATGATCGATGGAAAGACATTGAAGAAAGGGAAATATGCACTATATACGATTCCAAATATTCAAAGTTGGGAAGTTATTTTTTATACTACGACAGACAATTGGGGGACACCGAAAGAATTTAATGAAGCAAATGTAGCACTGCGAACTACTGTAAAAGAAGAATCTACACCAAAAGCAGTAGAGACCTTTACAATTGGAATAAATGGTTTAGATACCAATTTTGCATACTTAGAAATGTATTGGGAAAATTCTCGTGTCGCTTTAAAATTTGAAGTACCTAGTCAAAAAAATGCGATTGCAAGCATAGAAAAGGTATTAGCTGGTCCTGCTGCTACAGATTATTTTTCAGCAGCTCAGTTTTACTATCAATCTAACGGAGATATCAGTACAGCAAGAACCTACATTGATAAAGCATTAGAATTAAGTGCGGAGAAACCGTTTTATTTTTTACGTCAGAGATCATTGATCCAAGCGAAACAAGGAGACAAAAAAGGAGCTATTGAAACTGCAAAACTATCGCTTAAAGCTGCCGAAGTAGCTGGAAATATGGATTATGTTAAGATGAATAAAGACAGTATTTCAGAATGGAGTAAATAATGCAAATTAGATTTATTTTGTCTAATAAAGTGCTAGTATAAAGCCGATATAGTTTGAAAACAGTCTATTTTTGGAATGTATAGAAAAGATAAGTGGTGTGAAATAACTGCTTTTTTACTAATAAAAAATCCCGTCTAACTTTAAAAATTAGACGGGATTTTTTATTTACTATAGTCAAATATTATGCTTTTTCTTTTCTAAAGACAGTCCATTGCAGCAATGAAGAAAGTACAATGGCAAGCATGGCACCAATGAAATTTAGCCATAAATACCCTAGTTTTTCTTCCCCACTTGGATAAATAGCAATAGCGTAATAGTAAATAATGAAAATGGTAATTTGACTTATTAGCGCACTATAAAAGATAGCCTGGGCTTTTATAAATTTTATATAAAACCCTACCAAGAAAATCCCCAGTACCGTTCCGTAGAAGATGGAACCAATGATATTTACCAATTGGATTAAGTTTTCAAACAGGGTACCGATGCAGGCAAATAATATGGCAACAATTCCCCAAAACAATGTAAAAAATTTCGTGGCATTAAGATAATGTTTATCTGATTTGACGCCTTTTACATTTCGCTTATAAATATCGATTGCCGTGGTAGATGCCAAGGCGTTAAGACCAGAGGCGGTAGAAGACATAGCTGCCGAAATTATTACGGCTAATAATAGTCCGATAAGTCCTTTGGGCAGGTAGTTCAATATAAAGTGGAAGAAAACATAATCTTTATCATTAGTTTCACTGTCGCTATCTGCTTTTAAAATTATTTCTTTAGCACGATCTCTTAAATCTTTTTCTTTGGTCGATAAAGCAACTAATTCCTTTCGTAGAATTGGATTGTCATAATCTTGATTGAGCTGATCAATATACAGCAGATTAATTACTTTTTTATCTTCTGAAAGCGCATCTAGTTTCTGTTCTAAAACATGATATTCTGCTTTGTACGGTGATTTTTCAATGGTAACTTTATTATTTGGATTGAAATTTAAAGGGACTGGATTGAATTGGAAAAAGACAAAAACCATTACTCCAGTCAACAAGATGAAAAATTGCATCGGTACTTTTAAAAGCCCGTTCATAATTAATCCCATTTGGCTTTCGCGAACGGATTTTCCAGATAAATAGCGCCCCACCTGTGATTGGTCTGTTCCAAAATAGGCTAGAGCCAAGAAAAAACCACCTGTGATTCCGCTCCAAATCGTGTATTTTTCTTCTGGATCTGTTGAAAAGCTGACGATATTCATTTTATCATTTGCACCAGCAATATGAAGTGCATTACTGAAGGTCATTTCATTTGGTAAAAAGTGTAGGATAAGGAAAAAAGTAATCAGCATACCAGACATAATCACAAACATTTGTTGTTTTTGTGTCACGTTTACTGCTTTTGTACCTCCTGAAAAAGTATAGATAATTACCAGAACACCAATGACAATATTCATATACGTGAGATTCCATCCCAGTATCGCTGATAAAATAATCGCTGGCGCATAAATAGTCAGTCCTGTCCCTAATCCCCTCTGAAAAAGGAATAGAATTGCGGCGAGCGATCGGGTTTTTAGATCAAATCGCTGTTCGAGGTATTCATAAGCGGTGTAAACCTTGTATTTATGATATATAGGAATAAAAGTCAAACAGATCACAATCATGGCAATAGGCAAACCAAAATAGAACTGTAAAAAGCCCATCCCGTCGTGATAGGCTTGCCCAGGAGTTGATAGAAAGGTTATGGCACTGGCTTGCGTTGCCATTACAGAAAGTCCTACCGTATACCAAGGTGTTTCGTTACCACCGAGAATAAAATCCTCTACGTTTTTACTTCCTTTCGTTTTCCAGGCACCGTAAACCACAATAAAAAGCAAGGTGCCTATAAGTACAATCCAATCGAATAATTGCATAGCTTAAGAGTATAATTTCATTATTAGATAAAAAACTAAGATATAAATAGCGTTAGCTACAAGTACCATTGTATAATCCTTTTTCCAAGGTTTCTTTTTCTTTGGCTCCATATTTATTTCTTTAGTTTTTTAAGTTTTGGGAAGGAACTGATACGGGCGCTTTCAGCGAAATCATATTCGACAAAAGGCGGTAAGCACCTGGCACTCCTTCCGGCAATTCTCTGAACAAGCTTAAACCGGTATAAATATAGTATCCTTTTCCATAAGGAGCAACCAGTAGAGCTCCATTTGTTGGGCTTTCTCCTTTGTCATTTGAAGATAAAATAGGAGTGAACGCCTTGTCAAATTCGTTTGGATAATACAAGCCCTGTTCTTGAGTCCAACCTTCAAAATCTTTAGCGGTAATTTTATTGGGATAATTCAAAATAGGATGGTTTGGGGCTAAAAATCGTACTTCCGCATTTTCTTCGGTTACCCTGTCGCGGGATATCTTCAATGGATAAGGGGAAATATCAGCAGGAATTGCGTCGTCTGGGGTATTGTATTGGACAATCATCGTTTTTCCAGATTTCACAAAATCAAGAAGTATTTTTTGTTTATTTTCCAATGTGGGTAACACATTATAGGCTCGAATTCCCGTAATAATGACATCAAATGATTCTAATTTTTCAGGCGTGATTTCGTCAGGATTTAATAAGGTCACTCTATATCCCATTTGAGTAAGTCCTTCGGGAACTTCGTCACCTGCACCCATAATATAACCAATTTTTTGATTATTTATTTTAAGGTCTAATTTGATGAATTTGGCTTCAGCTGGTTTCAATATCTGTTGCTTAGTGATATGGGGGTAATCGATTATTATCTGGTCTTTTTCATATCTTTTATTGTCTACAATAACAATACTTTTAGCAATAGCTTCATCAGGCTTTACTGGAGGAGTTACTTCAAAGTAAAACAATTGCTCCATTCCTTTTTTATCTAATGTGAAGGGAATAGACTGAGGAGAAACAGACCAATTTCTAGGTAATTCGAGTTGTAAATTCCCTTTTATGTTATCTTTTCCTGCCTTAACTTTTACTGCGATAGGTTTTTTATTTTCGTTATTAAAAAACGAAACATGATCTGGAATACTTGTAGTAACTTCGGGAACAATATCTAGATAATTATACATTTCCCCCTTTACTTTATCATTGTATTTATAGACCACGGCCCGCTCAAACGGGATTTTTATGCCATTAATTTGAACATTAAAAATCACCTTTACTTCTCTAATAATATCTGGAATTCCTATGTTTTTCTGGTCAGCAACAGTGTACATCCCTACGGTTCCTTTCTCTTTTAGCCAGTACGGTTGTGTATATTCTATAGTTGAAGGTAATTGTAAATCAAGCGCTATGTTTTCTGAATTGTTTTTCTTTAATAGTTTATTGAATACCGTATTTTTTTGTGTAGGCAAAGTGGTTACGCTTACTAATTGCATATCAATACTGCTTCTGTTTATGGCTTCGAGTTTTAATTGTACTAGGCTACCTGGGGTAGCTTCCTGATTCGAGGATACTGCTTCAAGATATAAACCAGAACAGTCAGCAATTATTTTTTCAATTTCTCTCATTTTTAATGCTTTCCAGTGGTTGTCATTCAATGATTGAATCATCAAATAGGCTTTGGACAGCTCAGAAATACTTGATGAAGGGTTTGAAAAATCATATTTTGAAGCAATTTGAGATAGTAGTTCGCCAACAGGTTTTCCACCGGGAACACGATTCCAAGTAGTATCAATTCCTTCAAAAATATTAGCGGTGTTGTTTAATTTTTCTCCATTGATAAGTTCTAGATATTCTGATTCTTCCCCGCGACTTCCTGTACTACCAAAACCTTGTGACTGATGACTGCTTCTGCTTAAGGCTGCAGTTTCTTGGTTTGATTTTCCTAAGTTAGGATAGTATACTCCGGTTTCAATCGTAGTCAAATTTGTTTTATCGGCAGCATCGAATTTTTCTTTGCTACCATAGAACCACCAAGACGTATTGAAAAACTGGCGTTTGGGTTTCCACGTTTGTACTAGTTTCAATTGCTCAGGAAAAACGTTGGCATCATTGGTTAAATTAAAACTTTCAGTGCTTAGTATTGCTGAGGCTGTATGATGTCCATGCGTTGTGCCTGCACTACGGTGGTCAAATCTGTTTATGATTACATCAGGCTGAAATTTTCGTATCGCCCAAACTACATCAGAAAGTACTTTTTCTTTATCCCAGATTTCAAGTGTTTCATCAGGGTTTTTCGAGAATCCAAAATCATTGGCACGGGAGAAAAACTGCTCGCCACCATCAATTTTTCTGGCCTCAAGTAGTTCCTGTGTTCTAATCACTCCTAGCAATTCCCGTAATTGAGGACCGATTAGGTTTTGGCCTCCATCACCACGCGTCAATGATAAATATCCTGTTCTTGCTTTTTTTTCATTGGATAAATAAGAAATTAAGCGGGTATTTTCATCATCAGGATGTGCTGCAATATAGAGTACAGATCCTAAGAAATTTAATTTTTGAATGTGGTTGTAAATTTCAACTGAATTTGGTTTTTGAGGCTGTTGAGCTAGTAGTATTTGGAAACAAAAAAGAAAAATTAAAATATATTGAATTTTATTTTTGAACATTTTTTTAAAGTTTAATTGCAATTAGGCCAAATGTAGTAATTAAATGTTTTTTTTAAAAGGTTTCTTATTTTCTTTGTTTGAAAAGAAACTGATATAGCTATAAAAAGAAAGGAGAACACTGTTAAAGCGCTCTCCTTTTTTAATCTAAGTACTACTTGAGATTAACGTCTCCCATGGTTATTTTTTTCATTATTCCCACGGTTTTTATTATTGTTGCTTCTGTGATTATCAGATTTTCTATGATTATCGGAATTGTTATGGTTTCCAGTGTATCTATGGTCATTTGAAGATCTATGATTTTTTACATATCGGCGATTATCATATGTTCTATGATTGCTTTTCGCATATCTATTTCCAATGGTTCTTTGATGGTGACTTCTATAATTTGGACTATATCTTTGTCTGTGGTTCCTGTAGTGAGTATAAGGTCTGTGACCATGGTAGCCGTTTAACACTACTTTATAACCACTGTATAAATCATAGTTTCTGTATTGTCTTGGTAAGTATCTTGATCTAACCCATCTTCCATTTCCAAAATAAACAAATTGTGAAGCTCTAATGTCATAATAAGCTTGAACATCTGGCAAATAATAGTATTCTGCTTGTGCGTATCCTGAAGGACCCCAGGAAGGAGCTGTCCCTATATTTAAACTTACTGAAACTTGGGCTTGAATTGAACTGGATACGAGTAGAATTATTCCAACGGCTAATAGTTTTAATGTTTTCATCTTTTCTGTTTTTTTGTATTTGTTTTAATATTGTATTGGCTAGCACAATACTTTTATCCTAAAACCAACAACTGTGCCAAGATGATTTTATTAACATATAGTTAGATGTTAATGTAGGGTCAAAAAAAAAGAGAAACGCAGTTTGCGTTTCTCTTTTCTCTCATTATGAAATTGAAATTAATGTTTTCCTTTTCCATGACCATTGTTTCCGTGGTTCTTATTTTCTTTACCGCGATTATGTTCATTATCGTTGTAATTTTTATGGTTGTCTTCTCTATGCCCAATTGTTTTTTGGTAATGACCTTTGTATCCTTTATAATATTTTGCTTTGTGTTTTTTATAATAGGTATAAGGAGCTCTACCATGATAATCGTTTAATACCACTTTATATCCACTATATAAATCATAGTTTCTGTATTGTCTAGGTAAGTATCGTGATCTTACCCAATTACCGTTTCCAAAATATATAAATTGGGAAGCTCTTATGTCGTAATACGCTTGAACATCTGGTAAATAATAATATTCTGTTTCGGCATATCCTGAAGGACCCCATGAAGGAGCACTACCAATATTTACATTTACAGAAACTTGTGCACTTGTGGATCCTGCTATAAAGAGAACTATTCCCAAAGCAAGTAATTTAAATTTTTTCATTTTTGTTATATTTAATTGATATTCGAATTATAGTATTTATATTTTCAATACGGTACAGTTATAGCCAACTATTGTGCCATACTAATTGCGTTAACATTTATTTAAGTTATTTCAAAAAAAAAAGAAACGTAGGTTTACGCTTCTTTTTCTTTGCAAATTTAATAGGGATTTATTATAATAATAAAATCAATAAAAGGATTATTATTATTATTGCTCCCACAGAAAAATAAACACCATTTCCAGATGCTTTTAATTCTTTTTTAATTTCGCGAACTTCTTTACGTAGTTCTTTTTTTTCTGAAGATTTTAAAGAAGACTTATCCATTTCTTTAATTTCTTCTAAACGATTAAGCATCGTTTGAACCTCAGCAGGAACTTCTTTAGTAGTTGGGTTTTTTTCAGCTGCTAACATTGTAGTAGGAACGGCACATAATGACAATACCATTATCATTAAATAGAGACTAAGTTTTTTCATTTTTTTTGGGTTTTAATTGGACTTGATTATTTTTATAAAGGTAATAACAATTTGGCAATCAGAGTTGTATAATTAATCGCTATTTTTACAAAATTCACACTTTTGTTAAGGGATTAGTATTTCTAAGAGCATGTATTTGAGTTTTTTAACATTTTAATAGACTTTTTTATCTATTTATACTGTACTGTTTTAGGTTTGGCTAACTCAAAATTTTGCAATCCAAAATCTGATGTTTCAAAAGCATTAGTGCTAAATATATTATCTCCCTGGAAAGGAATTGTAGGATAATAAGAAAGTGATAATTGAAAAGATCTAAAGACTAAATAATCATTGTTTATGATCACTCCAATCCCGATTTTGGAATACGCTTTATTTGTCATTACACCATCTACTTTATTTCCTAATAATGCGATAGAATAGTTGAAATAAGGATTCATTCTAAATCCTCCAATATTTTTTGGAGCATACGCTTGTGTTTGTAAAGTCAGTAGCATTTTACGGGTTCCATAGATCGCACTATTGAAGCCTTGAATTCCATAATTTTCATTAATGCTCAATCGGTCACCTACTGAATTCTGTCGATTGATCCCTACAATTATTTGAGGCTTGATAAATTGTCTTATTTTCCAATTCCCAAGTTCCATCAGTTTTGTAAAATAGTTGGCTTGAAAAGAGAAGGCAGTTTGTTCTGTTTTTGAATTATTAAAAAAGGTGCCCACTTCAAAATTAGTACTTAAAAAACCCCATTTGCGGTATTTTCCAAAGGAAACCTGAGCACCTAAATACGGTCTCCAACTTGAATTTTTATATTGGTACCCAAATGTTACACCGTAGATTCTTCCGATAGGTACGTCTTCAACTATTCCGTTTCTGAAAATATAGTGATCTTGAATAAATTGACGAGTGTTAATACCAATACCAGATAAAATCAATTGCTCTCCCGAATAGAAATTGATAGGGTCAAATTCCACAATCGGACTTTCAAGATAATTAATGTTTAGAAAGCGTCCAGATAAAATTAAATTTGTAGTTTGATCATTGATTGTATTTTCTTTAAAAATTTGAAATGCTTTTCCAACCCAAAAATCATGGGAACTAAATTTAAAATTTTGTGAAACATACGATAAATCAGGAGTTTGCAAAGTGTCTTTTCTAAATTGCTGATCTAAAGAAATACCCCCAGCCCATTTCGCAAGGGGAGAGAAGAAAGGGCGTTCAACCGCAATGCTTTTCGTATAATAGTTATCTAGATCATTTTGATATTTAAATACTGTTCTAACGAAGGTGTTCCTAATATTAGGAACAATATACGCTAAATTATTAGCATTTTTTCCATCGTTGGATCGATGAGTATAGATGTAATCTAATTGATGACCGATACCAAAAAAATTTCTTTCATTAACGCCTAATGACATTTTCGTACCTGAAACTGAAAATTTTGGGATTGTGCTCCAAGAATCTAAAACCCGAATAGATACGTCGATAGAATCAGATTCAGTAGTGATCGGTTCCGCAGAGATAGTGACTCTATTTACAAACTTTTGCAGCCTGATGATACGCTCAGATTCTTTTATTTTGAAAGCATTATACGGTGCATTTTTTTTGAAAAGTAGTAGGTTTTTTATAGCTATTTTTTTAGTTTTCAGATGCAATCTATTTCCTGTTCTTTCTCCCCAGTTGCGAGGATTTGTGGTAGTATCAGCGTCAGAATGACCAAAAGGGTCTAATGTTACGATATTGATGTTCCTAATGATTTTTCCTTCGTAGGATGTTTTTTTCGTAGGTATTACAACTTTTTTTTTCTTCTTTGAATTGTTAGATTTAAAAATAACGCCATGTAAAAACTTAGTGAATTTATTTTTTTTGGAATAGGTTTGAATATCTTGATATACGTCAGAGCTGTCTTTTTCGTTTTTTTTAATTTGCGAAAAAGAAAGTTGATAGCAAAAAACCATCAAAATAAATAGTACTATTTTTAGGTGTGAAGGCATTTAAAAATATTTTAAAATAAGAATTAAAGCACAACATTTTTTTAGGTTACTGCAACACCTCGCAGGAGTTGTGTGGTCAAAATGGGAGCAAAATACTGCTGTTTGAATTATCAGTTTGTATTCGATTCAGTTATAGGTGCTGTAAAGTCGTCATCAGAAATTTCAATTTCTACTTGATTGGTATTCGATTGATTTTCAGGCACTAACTGGTTTTTATTTTTCCAAATAAAATTTTTAGGCAAGTTATCTCCCATCAAATAGCCCCATGCTTCTAAGGATTCGATTCGGTCAAAGATGATTTTAAGAATGGCTAATATCGGAATGGCTAAAAACATCCCTGCAATCCCCGCAATTCCTCCTCCTAATATAATCCCTACAATGGAGACGAAAGCATTTATTTGAACTTTTGTATTTATGATAAGTGGCACAAGGATATTATTATCTATTATTTGCACCACTACATTTACTCCTATTACTCCCAGAATTATTGATAACTCTGGCGTGCCTGTTAATGAAGATAAAATTGTCAAAATTCCTGCAACTAGAATTCCAATGTACGGAATCAAATTTAGAATACCGGTAATAATACCTAATAAGATGAAGTAGGGAACGTCAATAATATAAAGCCCAAGGCTTGTTAAAATAGAAACGAATATCATCTCGATAATTAAACCTGAAATATAACTCTGAACAGAACCTTTAATCTGAGTCAAAATTTCCTGTAATTTTGGATGGTGTTCTTTTCTGAAAAGCTTGGTTAAAAATAAGATAAAATGCGTTCTATATAAAAGAATCAAGAAAGTATAAATAGGAATTAGTGTAATATCCAAAAGTGTATCCGTAACAGACATTAATGTAGTACCGATGGTTTCTTTTCCCTTTTTGACAGAATCTTGGGTGACATCTTCAAGGTATTTTCTTTGTTCCCAAATGCTTACTTGAAAATTGGTTCGTATGTATCTTTGAATATCAGCTATAAAAAGATTAATATTTTTTCTAATATCTTCAAAGTCACTTGCAATATCACTAATTTGATAAGATATAAACGCAAGTATTGCGATGATTAAGGAAACAAATAGTATTACGGTTATTGAAACAGCCAGTACATGTGGAAAACGGAATTTAGAATTTAAAAAATGCACCATAGGTAGCAATAATACCGCAAATAGAAAGGCAAGTAATATTGGTATCAACACACTTTTCCCCATATAAAAAATATAGGTGATAGCAATCAAACTTACTAGTGAAAAAGTAAGTCTAACATAAAAAGGAATTTTTATTAAGGTATTCATACAAATTTATATTTATAGAAACTAAATGCTATAGTGTTGTTTACTGTTTGACCTGCAAATTTGATATTATATTGCTTTTAGTACGTTATATGTTTTTTATTATTTGTTACATAATTACTACTTTTATAACATAAATTTAAAACAAATAAATAGCACTATTTCATTTTTCATAAAATAAAACTAGTCAATAAACTCATTATCATCAAAATGGTGCTTCATTATTGAAATACCTTTTTGGAAAAGTAAGTTATTCGGGTAGATAATCATTTCTCCTTCTTTAGTCTTTAACGAGACATGGAAGGCGCGAATATCTTCAATTTGTGCTACGATAGGAAAATCTTTATCATGAATTCTGATTATATCTCCAATTTTAAAAGGAAAGGAAAAAAACAGAATAATACCTGACGTAATATTACTTAAAATCGACCATTGGGCGAACATGGCCACACCTATAACGGTTGCTACAGAAGAAATAGCGATGATAATATCCTTAGGTTGAACACCCCAGATTAGTATTAAAGCAATTATTGCCAGAATAGTGGTCAATAGATGCAAGTATTTTACAACTAAATTAGTTCGATGCTCTATTTTATGAGTTACCCGTGCAAAGCGTCTAACTAGTCTTGAAGTGATTATTCGTAATGCAAAAACAAGTAGTGATAGAACCCCAGTTCCAATTATTTCTTTGGTAAAATCATTAAAAAAAGACATATTTTTCTGTTTTACACTAAGTTACTTAAATATTCGTATACCTTGTCCACAGGCATACCCATAACATTAGCATAGGAACCTTCAATTTTCGAAACAGCTATAAAACCAATCCATTCCTGAATTCCGTAAGCTCCCGCTTTATCGAATGGTTTGTAATTGTCAATATAATAGTAAATTGCCTCATCACTGAGTGCGTTGAAAGTAACTTTTGTTATTTCGTGCAACAAATCTGTTTTTGAATTGGTTTTAAAACAAACAGATGTAATTACTTCATGAGTAGTATTGGACAGGGACTTTAAAATTTCAAAGGCGTCCTGCTCGTCGGTTGGTTTTCCTAAAGCTTTATTATTATGCCAAACAATGGTATCACTCGTTACTAGAATTTCATTTTCCTGCAATCCACCTTCAAACGGGCTGGCTTTTAATTTGGCTAAATAATTCGTTATTTCTTCTCTTTTTAGCTCAGGCGGATATATTTCTTCGATTTCTTTTAATCGAATTTCAAAATCCAATTCCAGATCTTTAAAGAATTGTTGTCTCCTGGGAGAACCGGATGCTAGTATTAACTTGTATTGTTTTAATTTATCTTTAAGCATTGTGTTTTATATTTAAGGTAATGATTACTATGGATAGAATTCCGAAAAACAAGATCCATTTTAGTAGTATACTCAAGGTGCAAAATTCCTCTTTAGACTTAGCTGTCCAAATTTTAATCGTAAAAAAAATGAGTGGAGCCAAAACGAACATAAAGCTATAAAGCGTAGCAATAAATAGATTATTGTTCACAAAATAGGTTTTAGTATAAACGAAGAGTGCGACTATCGATACAAGCCCCAATGCAAAAATTAATTTTGTTGTTTTCGCAATGCCTAGAGCGATAGCCAGAGTATTCATACCTTGGTTAGTATCGCCTTCTATATCCTCTAAATCCTTAACGATTTCCCGAATAAAATTAATTAAAAAAGCAAAAAGTGCATAATCTAAAAGTACAGAAAACAAATTAGCCATTAAAAGCTGATTTTCAGCATCAATAGCAGGATACAAATCGAAAATACCAATGATTACAACACTAAAGGCCAATAACAGTGCGACAACAATATTGCCTAATACCATCATTTGCTTTAAACTAGTCGCGTAGATGTAAAGAGTTGCGGCGATCAGAATAAAAATAGCGGCAAAAGAAGGCTTTACAATTACGTTAGACAGATAAAAACCAATTGCAACTCCACTTATATTTAGAACTGCATAAATGTTATAGGCACTGGATTCACTGATGGTTTTACCAATGATAACCCGATCCGGCTTATTCTCTAAATCCGTATCTTGATCAAAAATGTTATTGATGACGTAACCAGCCGCCGCAATTAAAACGGTACTTAGAATTAATAATCCGTATTGCCAATCGCTTAACGCTAAAGGAATATTTTGTAATTTCAAAAAACCGTATCTAAAGATCAATTGCATAAAGGCAAGCATCAAAAGGTTTTGGTATCGAATAAGTTTTAGGTATTTCATTTATTCAGTGATCAGTAATCAGTGTTTGGTTTTTTTAGATCTTGACTTGGCTCCAATTTTCGCCTGATTTTATTCTTCTAATTTGCATTTCGCTTACGCCAAATTGTTTTGCGATCATTTTTAATCTTGTTGTTTGTTCGGGTTTTGCTAATATTTTTTTTATCAGTATCACTTTTGTGACCGTAAGTTTTTTGCCGTTTGAGTTTAAGTTATGCTCAATTAAATTTAGTTTCGCTTGAATTACAAAGGGACTTTTTCTTGTATGCTCAGCCAATTCGTCTTTAGTTGCCCATTTCAAATTTCTGTGATCGTCATTATCACGTTTTCTGTCTAAATGTAAAATGGAAGTTTGTTCATCGGAAGGTTTAGGGATGAAATATTTTGCTACTAGCTTGTAAACAAAAATATGTTTATTTTTAATTTTTCCATCTTTATAAAGCTTGTATCTGAACATTTTGTAACCATCAGTCATTCCGCCTTTTAATTCTCTTCCAAATTTTATATTGTCAACAAAGCTAATAAGCCTTCCTTTGTTTGAAATGGCGTAACGTAATTTTAGTTTATCCTCAATTATTATTTCTTTAAATTCTTCATTTGGATAAAGCCTAATTGGTTTCATTTTTTCAAGTTTCATATGAATAATGTTTTAAAAATTTAACTTGTCTTGGTTTTCAGCGTTGCGTTAAAATTACGGATAACTTACTGAAAATCAATACTAATTTCCAGAAACTGAAAACGGAGTAACGCTAATTATTAATCAAGCTTTCCGTCAAAATGAGTCATCCATTTTCCTTGCACTTTCATTACTTGCTCGATTACGTCGCGAGCGGCTCCCTTTCCACCATTTACGTGTGAAATGTATCTCGAAATCCCTTTAATTTCAGGACTAGCGTCCTGTGGACACGTGGGTAAACCTACTAATTTCATCACATGATAATCAGGGATGTCATCTCCCATGTACAGAACCTGCTCTGGATTGATATTATACAATTCAACATATTCTTTAAACGTTTCTACTTTGTCAGGGGTGCCCAAATGGATATCTGTGATTCCCAGATTACGCAATCGTACGCGTACGCCTTCATTACTTCCTCCCGAAATAACACAAACATTATAGCCGCTTTCTACAGCCGCTTTCATAGCATAACCGTCACGGATATTCATTGTTCTAAGAATTTCTCCCTCAGTGGTTACAAATACCGCGCTGTCTGTAAGAACACCATCAACGTCGAAAATAAAAGTGGTGATGTCGTTCATTATTGTTTTATAACTTTTTGCCATGATCTTGTATAGATTGTGTTATGATTTTATAAATAGTGGATTGATTTTCGTCGGATAAAAATAATTGATGTGCTTCAATTGTCTTTAAATCATTTCGTTTTGCTGGCCCTGTCTGAGCGTCTTTGGGCGAAATGGTCATTATCTTTTGGGCTGTTTCCAGAATCAAAGGTTTTAAAATATCGAAAGGAACTTGATTCTCCTGACAAATTTCATTTCCAATGGTGTATAAATGATTGGTAAAGTTATTTACGAAAACTGCAGCCACGTGCAATGCCTTGCGTTGTTCAGAGTTGATAGCAAATACTTTATCAGAAATCATTTTAGCCACTTTCTCCAACAATCGGAAATCAGTCGAGTTTTCGCTTTCTAAGCAAATGGGAATTATCTTAAAATCCACTGCTTTGTTTTTAGTAAAAGTTTGCAGCGGGTAGAAAACCCCTCTTCTGTTGTTGTCATCTAAAACGTCTAAGCCCACACTACCAGAAGTATGTACCACCAATCGGTTTTTAAAAGCTAGTTGTGCAGCAACAGCACCAATGGCGTCATCTGAGACCGCGATGATGTATAAATCGGCTTCTAATAAATCAGCTAAATCTGTAGCGATGAGATCAGCGTTGACCACGTGTGCAAGTGTGTTTCTATTTCTTGAAAACACTTGGACCAATTCAATTTCATCTCCTGTATTCGTGGAGTTTTGAAAAGCGGCAATTAGATGTTGCGCTACATTTCCGGAGCCTATAATAATAACTTTAACCATTTGGCAAAATTAGCAAAAAAAAGTGAAGCCATTGTACGAAATAATAGCTAGTATCTTTTTTGAGAAAAGGGTAGATGATACCCTTTAAAAACAGCGATTTAATAAGTTTGTAGTTTGATTAGTAATTATCATTGCAATTAATCAGCTTAAAGGTTTCGCGCGATAGCGGTGCTTTGTTGTTGTGGGGATAGAAAAAAGAACACTGTACTAACTTTTTTTAAAGCTGTGCAGTCAGATATGTTTGAAATAATTAAATTATGTCACTATTTGGATATTCTCTTTAAATTCGCTCAGTTCTATTATAAATAACTCTAATTATAAAAACAACACGTCACTTTTAGTGGGTTTTGCGTGAGGGGTAGAAGCTGGCTACCGCAGTAGCGCGTATGACCCGACAGCTTCCCGAAAAAGGGCGTATCTAGACAAAGTGAATTAGCCCTTTTTTTGGGACGGTGGCACGCCCAGATAATTTGGTATCCTAATTTATTTATTTCAACAAATCAGGATTGCTGAGGATCAATTCTATTTTCTTTATGATTACAGTTATTTGATTCATTTGTGTTTCTATATTTCTAAAAAAGAGACTAATATCTCTGTTAACCCAGCTTTCAGAAATAACTCTTGCGCCCAAACTAATTCTTAAAACAGCACTTTCAATATCGTTGCCATACTTTACATTAACGGCTTGTCCTATATGGCATTTCTGGGCAGCAAGCCTTATAATTTCTAGTGAAGAATCTTCAAACTGATCAGATATATCCGAATTTAGTAAAGTGTATAGTTTTTTCACATTATCAACTGATAGTACTTCATTGTTTTTAAGGATGAAGAAAGGGAAAATGGTACGGATATTTCTTATTCCAAATTCTTGACTATTATAACTATTCGCTTTTGTATCATCAGCATAAATGGGTTCTAAAAAAGTAGCTTCTTTTATTGAATCGTCAATAAAATTACAGAACATCTCAATACCCATGTTTCTATATAAAACAGGTGTTTTATAGTAGCGATCCATTTCAACTATGGCCGCGTTCCAGCGCATGTAGGAACCATAATTATATCCATCTGATAAATCATTTGAACAGAACCATGAAGTAGGCCAATCCGAATGATTGTAATATTGGGTTAATCCTTCTGGCAACTTATTTTTTGCAGAATGGATTGATTTACTAACACTATCGGGTAGAAGTAAGGCTCCTGAATAGGGAGGCCCAGTAAAGTATTTGCTTCCTGTTACGGTAACAATATATCCTTTATTTAAATAATTTTGTATGTCTTTAGGATCTAATCTAAGTTGCGAACCGTCCACAATAATCTGCATAGATAAGGCATCGATTGTATTCAGTTTTTGAATTAATGCATCACTAGGCGATTGATATCCTAATTTCGATTGATCCATAGTATGCAGTACTACGTGTCTGCCTGATTCATTGGTTTTAGATATGGCATTATAGACTTCCTCGTCTAATTGACTGGATGATTTTAGCGCACCATTTTCATCTCTGAAAGTAATTTTAATCAAATCAACATCTCTAAATCCTTCAATTTTATCGCCCTTTTTAATGGGGTAATTTAAGGCGGTTGTGTTTTCAAAATGACATCCTTTTAATGCCGCAGGTATACCACTACCAGTTTCATCAGATGCTACTAAAATATGTGTAATGTCTTTATCAGACATAATTTGAGTTATGGCTGCTATTTGAAGTGAAGAATCGGTTCCTGATGGTGAAAAAATTATTTCACACTCCTCATTTAATTTAAATATTTTTCTGAGGTTGTCTTTTAGTAATTCAGAAAATTCGATGGTCGTGTTTTTAAAACCATTTTTCAAGCTGTTTCGAATTAAAATACTTCTAACTTTATCTGTTTTATCAAATGCAAAATTAGAAACACTTGTTCCGGTTGATGAGGCAAAAGTAAATGCATCGGGTCTTGGAAATGGTCGGCAACCATATTTATTTAACAAATCAATTTCATCAATATTCAATCTAAGGTCACCACCTGACATTAATAAATATTCTGTTGGTTTTGCTAGGTTTTCAATAATTGGTTTCCAGGATTCCTTAAATGTTTTGTTGACAGTATTGATACCATGAAAAGCTTGTAGTTCTTCATATTGCAATACAGAGGCAACATTTAAATCTTTATCTTTTTTAATCAAATCAATTAAAAAATAATCAAGATTTTCTAATTTTTCCTTATCGTCTTTAGGTAATAATTTATAAAATATTCGAGTCACTTCAAGCGCCGCTATATCGCATAAAACAGTATTCTGTTTTTCGTTATCCAAAGCTTTATACCAAAGCTGCCATTCAATACCATATCTTAAATAAACTAAAGCTAAAACGGGTTTGCTCAATAATGACGAACCAATTATAATTGATTTGTTTGGTACGATTTTAAATACATTAGGCTCAGTAGTAGAGGTGATAATATTTATGTTGTTTATCTTTGGTACTGTATTAAATCTTTTTAAAACACGAACCAGATAATTCACATTTTCTTTTTCAAATATACTGGTTCTTTTATATTGATTTTCAATAAGTATATTATTTGTCATAGGTATTATAATTTATAACGTTCATCAGAATGAAGCTCTTTACTAGGAATATTTTCTTGATTATCTAACAATCCAAAGATAGTGTTTGTTCTAATATCAAACTTTGCAAAGAACGGCTTTATATCAATAAGAGTAACTCAATTTAATACATCAACCATTTTTATTTGAATAGAATTGTTTGCGATTTCTAAAACTTTATCTGTAAAATGCTTGATCGCAGCCAGTCGCTTAGCTGGTTTGTTGGCAAATGTGACTTTGTGCCATAAAACGTTTTTTTGTTAATTTATAAAAATAGGATTACAAATAGTTCTAATTGTAAAAGTAAGACATCATTTTCACGCGAATTTGCGTGAGGGGTAGAAGCTGGCTACCGCAGCTTCCCGAAAAAGGGTATGTCTAGATAAAATGAAGCAGCACTTTTTTAGGGACGGTGGCACGCCCAAAAGAAAGGCATTGTAACTGGTTTAGTCCCCTTAAATTTAGATTAAATTAACAATTGTGCGAATAAAGAACTCAACATTTTTAAGTACTTTTGTGGCACTTTTATAAAACGTAATTCCTTACAAATGGATAAAAAAATATTCTCATTTTTGTTTTCTACTCGATTAATGGCACTTCTTTTCCTCTCTTTTGCAATAGCAATGGGCGCAGGGACTTTCATCGAAAGTAAATACAATACAGATACAGCTCGCATTTTAATTTATAATTCTTGGTGGTTTGAAGCCATAATGGTGTTTTTCTTGATTAACTTCATAGGAAATATTAAGCGTTACCAACTACTAAAAAAAGAGAAATGGGCAACTTTATTGCTTCATTTGTCTTTTATTTTTATCCTTTTGGGCGCATTTGTAACCCGATACATCAGTTATGAAGGAATGATGCCTATCCGTGAAGGAGCTGCTGAAAATCAGTTTTACTCAGACAAAACTTTCCTTACTGTTTTTATCGATGGGGAATATAAAGGGGAAATGAAACGTAGGGTTTTTGAAAAGCCATTGTTGCTTTCTCCAGTGACCAATAATAATTTTTCTATCTCTGATAAATTTGCCGATACTTCGTTTAAAGTGGAGTACGAAAATTTTATTATGGGGGCTAAAGAATATATAAAAGTAGATCCGAAAGGAGTTTTATATTTAAAGTTAGTGGAAGCTGGCGATGGCGGACGTGAAGAACACTTTCTAAAAGAAGGAGAAGTTCAAAATATTCATAATGTTTTGTTTTCCTTGAATAAACCAACGGAAGGGGCTATAAATATTACCACCACCGGAGATAGCTATACAATCCAAACACCATTTGAAGGAAATTTCATGAGAATGGCTGATAAACTAGAGGGAGCAGTAACTAAAGATATTGTGCAGCCGTTGATGATGCGTTCGCTTTACAGCATAGGAGAGAAAAGATTTGTTTTTCCTGATCCTGCTGTAAAAGGAGTGATTGCTTATGAGTCAAGCAATGATTTTAAAGCAAAAAATCATACTGATGCTTTAGTACTTAAAGTGAAAGCAGAGGGACAAGAAAAAGAAGTAACTGTTGTGGGTTCTAAAGGGAGAGTAGGAGATTTCCAAACAGTAAAAATTGGGAAGTTAGATTATACTTTTTTCTATGGAAGTAAAGCCTACGTTTTACCTTTCAAGATAAAACTGAATGATTTTATCGCTCAAAAATACCCAGGTACAGAAAAAAGTTACTCTTCTTTTGAAAGTAAAGTGACAGTTCAAGATTCTACAGAGGTATTTGATGCAAGAATTTTTATGAATAATGTTTTAGACTACAAAGGATATCGTTTCTTTCAATCTTCATTTGACCCTGACGAAAAAGGAACAGTACTGTCTGTGAATCATGATTTTTGGGGGACAGCCATTACGTATGCTGGTTATTTTATGTTATTTTTTGCAATGATGTCTATTATGTTTACAAAACACTCTCGCTTTGCTGATTTGAAACGAAAATTAGAAGTGGTTAAAAATAAAAAATCAAAATTAATTACAGTTTTGGTTTTAATGATAAGTATGAGCGGTTTTGCGCAAACTCATAATCACGACCATGATGAAAATGGAGATCATGCAGATCATGCAGAAGGAATGGCGCATACAAAAGTAGCACCTACCGCCAAACAATTGGATTCCTTACTGAATAAGTTTAAAGTAAGAGAGGAGCATGCAGCAAAATTTGGAAGACTTGTTATTCAGGATGCTGGAGGTAGAATGAAACCGATAAACACTTTCTCTTCTGAGTTATTGCGTAAAGTGAGTCATTCAAATTCGTATAAAGGCATGAACCCCGACCAAGTATTTTTATCAATGTCTCAGTACGCACAGTTATGGATTGAAATTCCGATTATCTATCTAAGAACAGGAAACGACAGCATTCGTAAATTGATAGGTGTTGATGTTAAGGATGGAACAGCCCCTTTTATTGCCTTTTTTGATGCAAAAGGAAATTATAAATTAGCACCATACTTGGATGCTGCGTACAAAGCAGCTAATCCTAATCAGTTTGAGAAAGATTTTATTGAAACGGATAAAAAAGTGAATTTAATGGAGTCGGCCTTGAGCGGACGAATATTAAAGATTTTCCCTATTCCGAATGATCCGAATAACAAATGGGTTTCATCATTAGAATTGAATGAAGCAGGACTCAAAGGCATGGATTCTACTTACACTAAAAGTGTTTTGCCATTATATTACGGATCACTAAATAACGCATCAATTTCAAATGATTATAAAAATGCAAATGATTTAGTTGAAAGTTTAAATGGTTTTCAAAAGAAGTTTGGAGCCAAAGTAAGGCCTAGCGATGATAAAATCTCTCTGGAAATCACCTACAACAAATACGACTTGTTACAAAAACTGCCTTGGGCATATCTAACTGCAGCTCTATTAATGATGTTGTTTACTATTTTACAGATTTTCAAAGATCGTAAAGTACTGCGTATTTTGGTAAATAGCATGCATGTTATCATTGCAATTTTGTTTGCTTTGCACACAATAACTTTAGGAGCTCGCTGGTACATATCCGGTCATGCGCCATGGAGTAACGCCTATGAAGCGATTGTTTATGTGGCTTGGGCAACCATGTTTTTTGGGTTAGCTTTTGATAGTAAATCCAAATTAACTATTGCATCGTCTGCCTTTGTATCGGCTATTATTTTATCAGCAGCCTATATGAATTGGATTGATCCTGAAATTGCAAATCTGCAGCCTGTTCTTAATTCGTATTGGTTAATGATCCATGTTGCTGTAATTGTGGCGAGTTATGGTCCATTTGCATTGGGAATGATTTTAGGTTTTGTATCGTTATTATTGATCTTTTTTACCAATGAAAAGAACAAAGCTAAAATGGATTTAAACATTCAAGAGATTACCTATATTAATGAGATGGCATTAACTGTTGGTTTGATTATGCTAACTATTGGTAACTTCCTTGGAGGTCAATGGGCCAATGAAAGTTGGGGACGGTACTGGGGATGGGATCCAAAAGAAACTTGGGCTTTGATTAGTATTATGGTCTATGCTTTTGTAATTCATGCTCGATTTGTTCCTTCTTTAAGAGGGAAATGGACGTTTAACTTGATGAGCATGTTTGCTTTTGTTTCTATTCTGTTTACTTATTATGGTGTAAACTTTCACCTAGTGGGATTACACTCGTATGCAAGTGGTGAAGCCCATTCTCTAAGTTGGATTTGGTATTCATTAGGAACAATCACTTTCATAGGAGCGATTACGTATCCAAAATATAAAAAGTATTATAAAAAATAATATTTTGACATAAAGTAAAAAAGGTTCAACTTAACGGTTGGACCTTTTTTTATGTGTATTAGCTATTAAATGACATTGTTGTCACCCTTAATATATTTTGAATAGGGGGTAAAAAGTTATAATTTAATCAGCGACTACTTGCAGCTTGTCACTTTATCCTGATTGCTGCAGGAGGCTGGTGTCGTTAAAAGGGGGGTTCTGACACGTATTTGCTTTGTGTTTTGTTGCTCTATAAGTGGGAAAGTCATAATAATCTTATGGATCGACAATTTGTGCTAAAGGAGCACAAGTTGCTAAAGCCTTTTCAAAGGAGTTATTTACCTTTGATGTGACATACACTCTATGGTAGAAGTTAGTTTTTTCGTTCCATAAGAAAGGTTCAATGATGGAAGGGTACTCAGTCGTGTTTGTTAAGACAGGGTCGTTTGTATTGCTATTTTCTTAGTAAATTCCTGGCAGAATATGCGCGGTGTAACACCTGCAACTTCTTTGAAACTAGTAAAAAATGTATTGTAAGAAGTAAAACCAACTTTTTTTGCCAAACAATCCAATGTGTTTAAATTTAAATAATTCATTTCTATTAAATTAACTGCATCCAAGATTCTAACTGTTTTCCTAAATTCTATAAAACTAAATTTAGAATGGTATTTAAAGATATAAACTAAATGACTTTTAGGAATCTCTAGTTGATGTGCAAATTCACCTAAATTAACTGTTTCTTCCCTAAGTAGATGATTTGTTAAAGAGGCTGTTTCAATATCGCGAATGTAAAGTGTTATTTTATCTCTAATTTTTTTATTAAGTTCCAAATCTTGCCTGTTATGGATGGCTAGATTTTTTTCAAATACCCAAATTTCTTTTAGTACAAATTCAAGAGTTCGTTGTTCTTCTACTTTTTCAATAAAAAAGTTATATCCATATAAAATTTCAGGAGTTACTAAAAGTTTAATATAAAGTGCCCAAGTAATAATTAGACTTACAAACAAATATGGTCTTCCGTAGGAATTTTCATCTAAATAAAAATCTATAATTATTGTAACGAGTACTCTTAAAATCAATAATAAACAAATAATAAAGAAGAAAAGCGACCAGTTTTTTATTAGTGTGTTCTGCTTTTGGATATGAATAATAGAGGCTTGTTTATTCCAAAGCTTATTTTTTAATAAAACGTAAGATAGAGAAACGTAATATAACCCAATAATTGTAAAAAAAACATGTCCAATTAACCTAAAATAGACAAAGTAGTGGTTGAATACAAGTGCTATCACACCTGCCATAATAGGGCTAACAAAATGTCTTAGTTCATTAAATTTAAAAGTAGTTGTGTAATAAACTAAATTTTTAAAATACAAATAAACACAAGGAAAGATAATGCTGAAAAATGAAATAAGATGATACTGGGTATTTGGTAGTGGATTAGTTAAAGAAAAATACCCGAAACTTATGGAACGAAGTGAAGAAAATAAAATTAAAATGACCAAATAAATATTTAGGATTCTATTTGATTTAAAATGAGTAGAAATAATGATTAACGTTATAATTCCGAATAATCCGGTGATAAAAAAAAGGATACTAATTGGGATTATCATAATAAATTATTTATTAATCAAACTTAGGTATTTAGTTTAGTAAACAAGTATAAAAGATCAATTAAGTGCAGATAAAATCGGCAAGACGCACATTTTATTTTTATTGATAAATATAATCTTACAATAAAATATTTTAAAACTTACTAGAACCTTAAAATTAGTTACTAAAACACTTTACTTCCTTGTATATTCTTAGAATGCGTGTTAAAACAGGAAGCGATCTATCGACATTTATAAAAAAAAACAAATGAAATACTTTTTTTTACTTTTTTGTTCTAGCTTTTATGGGCAGGTTTTGCATCATCAAATGATTTCTTCACAAGGAAAATCAGCTGTTTTACCCAATGGGATGCTTGTTAAACAAACAATAGGCCAACAAAGTGTATCTGGAAACTCTAAAGGAGACTATATAATCCAACAAGGATTTCAGCAAAATCACTGGGCTAAAATTTTGGCTGACTCCCCACTAAAAAGTGATGTAACCGTAGTGGTGTATCCCAATCCCTTTGTTTCGAATGTGAATTTTGAATTTTCTAAACCTATTACAAATGAAATTTCAATAGCTATTTTTGATGTGAGCGGCCGTTTGGTTTTTCAGCAAAATAAAAAGGTAGAGGACAGCCTTTTAACTATTGATTTATCGATATTATCTGGTTCTGTTTACTTAGTGCGATTAAATAACAATGAAGTTAATTATTATATGAAAATCACAAAATCTTTATGAAAATAAAATTACTCTTAATCATCTGCTTTCTTACGTGTCAATGGATGTCTTCGCAGGAACTATTCTTAGTTTCTGGAAAAAATTTAACTTCTTACGATTATAAAAGTGCTAATGGAGCATCAGACTTTAATTTAAAAAGCAAAACTGGTTCTTACTATGAGTTTGGTTACGAACACATTTTTAATAAAAAGATATCTTATATTGCAAGTATCACCTTAAACCAATTCAATAGTTTCAGCACAAATGAAGTAAAGAGCTATTCTTGGAACACCAATTATCTTGGAATACAAAATGCAGCTGCCTACACGTTATTTAAAACGGAAAATGAAATTGAGTTAAAGCTAAAAGCAGGAGTCAATATTGCCACTATAATTGATGGTAAAGAACAAATTAACGGCGTTATTTATGATGTAAAAACAGAGCCTGAATTTTCAGGGATCTTCTTTCAACCACTAATTGGGCTGGATTTAAGATACGTCATAACGGACTATGTTACTTTAAGCATGGGCTATAATTTTTCCAAAGCCTTTAAGTTCTCCCACACTACCGATGAGAAACTTTCCTTTACAAATAATCAAGTTCAATTAGGAATTCATTTCCCGCTATAACACTATATTATGAAACAAATCTACTTACTGCTGCTTTTATTAGCCAGCACCATTGGTTATTCGCAAACAAACGGAATTAGCTATCAGGCGTTAATTTTAAATCCAAACCCTCAGAAGATGCCTGGTATTAATGAGGCAAATACGGCACTAGCCAATCAAAAAATTTGTTTGCAGTTTGTCATTCAAGATGAACAAAAACAGGTAGAATATCAAGAAACCCTTAGCACGACCACGGATGAGTTAGGGATGGTTAACGTTATAATAGGCTCTGGAAGTCAAACTGGAGGTTACGCTATCGATTTTAAGAGCGTCAGCTGGAATGCTGCTATAAAAACACTAAACGTGGGTGTGAATATTAGTGGAAGTTGCGGGGCTTTTACCGAAATTAGCGATCAGATATTTAATTCGGTTCCCTTTGCCTTCTCAGCAGAGAATGTAACTGGAATTGTCGCTATTGAAAATGGAGGTACAAATGCTTCGAATGTTATCGATGCGAAAATTAACTTGAATTTAGGTAATGTTGATAATACGAGCGACCTTAATAAACCTGTTAGCACTGCTGCTCAAACAGCGTTAAATTTAAAGGAAAACGTAGCAAATAAATCAACAGCTATAATTACGGATGGGGCTTCTAATACCAAATATCCCAGTGTAAAAGCGATTAAGGATTATGTAGATGATAGTGTATTTGCATCCTATAATACTATTAGTGATGAAGTAGACGCTACCCAAGCAGGAGCTGGATTAGCAAATGACGGAACATACATTAAAAATACTACTGCTAATTACATCGCTGCAGCAACTGACTTAAACGATGCAGATAATAAATTAGATCTACAAGCGAAAGCAAATGCAGATGCCATTGCGACTGAGAAGACAAGAGCTACAAGCGCTGAAACTACACTTCAAACTAATATTGATGCTGAAGCTACAGCCGCAAGAGCTGCTGAACTGGTTAATTCAGATGCAATTGGAACAGAAAAAACGAGAGCCACAGGAATTGAGGGAAACATTCAATCAGAATTGGATATAACTCAAACAGGAGCTGGATTAGCCGCTGACGGAACTTATAGTGCAAATGGCGCTACCAATTATATGAAAACATCAGCCTCTTTGGTTGCTGCT
>NZ_FOFZ01000021.1 GCF_900111075.1 Flavobacterium frigoris | reverse complement strand
TTGATTAGTTCGCTATAACAATCTTGCATTTGGTATAATTTGGAAACACAAAGATCTAGATTTTAATATTTCCCCACAACAATATGTCTTGATCCATTCACCTCTATTGTCGCCTTATTATTAACCATTTCAGCACTTTTGTCTTTTTTTTCGATACGAATACAAAATTTGAAGAAAGAAATCCGACTTGAAAAATTAGCTTACAATTTTTTCATCAGTTCCTTAAGTTGGAATTTTTGCGATAATTTTATTTATCATTGTCACGTATTGGAATCAATAAATTTAAAATTCAGCATAAAAAAAGTCAATAGAAAACTATTGACTTCGTGATTTTTAAAGTGGTTATTTAACTTCCTAGACCCTTCTTATTAAACTAACGACAAATAGTAGGACGACCGCTCCTAAAACAGCTGTAACTACACTTGCTACACTAAAACCTCCCACCACGGCGCCGGAAATTCCTAGTTTTGCTCCAAGCCAACCGCCTAAAAAACTACCGATAATACCAACAATTATGTTGCCGATAATACCGAAACCACCACCGCTAATAACTAGACCGGCTAACCATCCTGCTACTACTCCTAAAAGTAACCACACTAAAAGACTTTCTCCTGACATATTCAAATAATTTAAAATATTAAACAATTACTCTAGTTCTACGTAGCGCTAAAGTTACTTAAAAAAGGGTTTGATTTTTAAAATTTAAGTTAGTAAATATATAAAAACCTGAAAAACAAATGATTACAAATAATAAAAGTGCGATATCACTAGGGCTCTTTAAAAAAGAATCGTAAAGTAGTAACATACAATAAACTACTCCCATAAACTGTTTTTCTGCTTCCTACCGCTGTACTAGTATTTAATTTGTAATACTGCTTTTTATTCGTTTAATCTTAATTATCAATATTATGACTAAACTACTTTATGATCGTTTAGGAGGCTCTATAGGAATTAATCAAATTGTGAATGAAGTGGTTCAAGCACACATGAACAATCCCGCTATAAACGCACGGTTTCTTCCGCTTAAAGAACAACCGGAACATTTAGCCTCAATTAAAAAACATACGGTTAAATTTTTCAGTGCTGGTAGTGGTGGTCCGGAAACCTACTCTGGAAAAGATATGGTCGCTACACATACTGGAATGAATATAAGTCGAGGAGAATTTGCGCACGGCATTGACGATATATTAGGAGTTTTGGAAAATAATCATATTGATGAAGAATCTAAAAAAGATGTTCTTGCCATTCTATGGTCTTTAAAAAGTATGGTAGTTTCTTTATAGAGTTAGTTTTCAATAATTCTCTTTTGTTATAAAAAACGCGTTTGAACAGCGTTTGTTTTAACAGGGGCAGGCATCTTAAAATTATTACCGCCAATTATTAGTTGTAATTGTGAGTTATTGTGTTGTTTTCATATCGAAGAATTTTAACTTACCTTTAAGTATATTTTATGCTATGGATACATTCTATCATATTCTTAAACTCAGTGCAGGTATAGGCTTATTTCTATTTGCCATGTATTTACTGGAGGAGTCTTTAAAAAATCTTTCTGGAAGGAGTTTCAAACTCTTTTTACAACGCATTACCAAGAACAAGATTGGCGCGGTAACTGGTGGCGCAATCGTAACGGGTGTTCTTCAGAGTAGCTCCATGGTTTCCTTTATGGTACTAGCTTTTGTGGGTGCTGGTGTATTTACCATGAGGAATGCAATGGCTATCATTCTAGGTGCTAATCTGGGAACAACACTTGACAGTTGGGTGGTCGCTACACTTGGATTTAAAATGGACATAGAAGTAGTTTCTTATCCTGCGGTTTGTGCGGGAGGCGTTCTTCTTATCTTGTTCGGGAGTCGAAAAACCTATCGCTATATTTCCTATTTTCTTTTCGGATTTGGTTTGTTATTTATTGGTCTATCCTTTATGAAAACATCCATGGAAGCTCAGGTAAAAGTTTTTGATTTTTCGCAATATGCGTCTATGTCATTGGCAGTTTTTTTATTAATTGGTTTTATTATTACCGTATTAGTTCAATCCAGTTCGGTAACAATGGCTCTTACACTTAGTGCCCTTCATGTTGGGGCTGTTAGTCTGCCCATGGCTGCTGCCATAATATTAGGTTCTCAAACCGGAACCACTATTAAAATAATGCTTGGTGCTATCGATGGTAGCGCTTCAAAAAAGCGAATCGTCCTCGGGAATCTTCTTTTCAATGTTTTTGTCACCCTATTTGCTTATCTTTTTTTAAGCCCCATACTATTCCTGATTACTGAGCTATTTCGTATCAAGGATCCCCTCATTGCTTTGGTTCTTTTCTCCACAATTATCAACCTGTTTTCAATTATCATCTTCTTACCGCTATTAGATAAATTCACCCATTTTCTGGAACGTTTTTTCAAAGACTCTGATGAATCAGTAACCGCTTATATTGGACATGCTAACACAGCAGAACCATTAACTGCCCTAGACTTATTTAAAAGGGAAGCCGAATATTTCATACACAATTCCATGCTGTTCAATTTAGAGTTATTTAAAATTAATACGCACTATATCAGTGATAGTTCCGACTATGAAAACATCAATAAGGAAAAGAAATTTTTTATTAAAACAATTGAAGAAAAATATGATTTTCTAAAGCAGTTGCAGGGCGAACTTCAGGTTTTTTATATAGAGTTAAGGCCAAAATTAGAATCAGAGCAACACTCTAATCTCAACCAGTTCATTTCTGCTGTACGCAGTTCCATACACTCGGTAAAAAGTGTCAAGGATATAGGCACTAATATTGCGAATCTCCGGCATTCATCAAAAGACATTAAGTACAATTTTTTCATCCATCACAGACAGGAAACGGAAGCACTATACCAGCAGTTTAATGCGCTTATGACCAAAGAAACACCTGCCAGTTTTGAAAACCTGCAGGATGTTTTTAATTCGATAGAAGCCAACTATACTTCGGCACTTAACAACTTCTATTCAGAGGTACAAAATGCCCCTTTAGAAAAAATTGATATTACTACGGTTATTAATTTTAACAGGGAGCTATTTACGTCTAACAAAGCGATGCTGATGGCCGTAAAAGATTTTTTATTGAAAGAAAAACAAGCTCAGGAATTTAATGAAGTTCCAGTCTATAAAACGTAGAAAAGGAACTTAGTATGCTAACCTTACTGCAATTTGCGACTATAGCAAAAAACGTACAAAAGGAAAATTCTGTTTCCTATTATAAAAATCCAATAATTTTATAATATAAACTTACTTTTTTATTAAATAGTGCGGATATAAATTTTCATCTTTGTAATTAATTCAATTTTGAGTTTAGCATTTATTGCGTTTTTTGATAATAAAAACAGTACCATTTGAAAGAATATTTTAAAAAAGGTTTGAAAATTTTCCAGTGGACAGTAGGAACAATCATCGTATTATTCTTGCTGCTTTTACTGCTTATCCAAATCCCTTACGTACAGAATTACGCAAAGGATAAGGCAGTAGTATATATTCAAAATAAAATCAAAACTAAGGTTGTCATAGCTAAAATTGACATTGGGTTTCCAAAGAAAATAATCCTAGAAGGTGTATACTTTGAAGACCTAAAAAAAGATACCCTGTTAGGTGCTAATAAACTAGCCGTTGACATTAGTATGTTTCAATTGATCAATAATAAAATAGAAATCAATTCCATCGATTTTCAGGGAATTACGGCAAATATCAACAGAGATTCCACCTCCGTATTCAATTTTGATTACATCATAAAAGCTTTTGCGTCCCCTGATAATCAAAAGCCAGACACGGCCCCAATGACGTTTTCAATTGAAAATATCAATCTGGATACGATAAATCTGAGATATACCGATTCATTTTCCAAAAATGATCTGTATATCAAACTGAACCATCTGGAAACCCGAATAAAAACTTTTGATTTAGATGCCTTAGATTTCGAAGTACCCAAGATTAAAATAAAAGGTTTGAACCTTAAATTTAAACAAGGCATTACACAGATTAAAACTCAGGAGGACAATACTCCACAAAGTACTTATAAACTTCTGTTGGGTGAAATCGACCTTTCTAAAATAGCGTTGGATTATCAGGACGAAGTCAATAAATTAAGCGCTACTATTTCATTAAAAAAGGGACTAGCTAAATTTGACAAAACCGACTTTTACAACCATTTTTTCCTGATTGATGTCCTTAATTTATCGGATGCAAACGGAAAAGTAGCCTTTGGTAAATCAGAAAAAAAAACGGAAAAAAAAGAATCAGCCTTAACTGCGAGCAGGGACTGGGATTTTAAAGTCAGAGAATCCAATATCAAAAGGGTTGATTTTAACTATGACAATAACAATATTGCTCCGATAACAAAAGGATTTGATCACAACCATTTAAAATTACAATCGCTAAGTTTTAACGCTCAAGACATCCATTACAGTTCTGTAAGTACCTCCGGAAAAATAAGTGCTTTTAAAGCAAAAGAACACAGTGGTCTCGACGTTCTATCCTTTAAAGCAGATTTTTTCTATGGAAAAACGAATTCTTTTCTCAAAAACTTATACTTAAAAACACCACAGACTTTAATAAAAGACGAAATCCTTATCGGTTATCCCTCTATTGCATCCATTAGTGATAATTTAGAAGAATTAAGCATTAATGCCACTTTGAAAAAAAGTAGCGTAGGATTTAAAGACATTTTGCTTTTTGTTCCGAATTTAGCTAATACCGTGCCTTTTAAGGATAATCCAAATGCTATACTTCAGATAAATAGCAAAGTGTTTGGTAAGTTAGGAGCGATTGAAATTCCGAGTTTAGAAATCAGCGGCATAGGCAATACAAAAATTGTGGGTAGCGGAACCATCACCGGTTTACCAAACACCCAAAAAGCGTATTTTGATTTGGACATAAAAGAATTTGCATCGACCGCAACCGATTTTAATGTCTTCCTACCAAAAGAAACGATTCCAAATTCGATTAGTTTACCTGCAGCATTTACTGCCAAGGGAACTTTTAAAGGAACTATAAATAACTTCGCTACTGATTTGGTTTTAGGAAGTAGTTTTGGTCCTGCCAAAATCAATGCTCTATTTGATCAACGAATAAAGAACAAAGAAAAATACGATGTTAAAGCAACCCTCAAAAATTTCGATCTCGGAAAACTAATTAAGAATAATTCGATAGGAAAAATAAGTGGGAGTGCAACTATAAAAGGAACTGGATTAGATGCAAAAACAGCTGATGCCAATTTAAAAGGAACCATAGGAAAAATTAATTATAATAAATACAATTATAGCAACCTCGACCTTACAGGAACAATCAACAAGAGTCTGTTCCAAGCCACTGCTACTAGTAACGATCCTAATTTAACGTTTGACTTAGTAAGCAGCGGGAGTTTTAAAGACAAATACCCTAGCGGGAAAATAAAGTTAAATGTCGATGTTGCCGATCTTGAAAAACTGAATCTACATGCAGGACCTATGAAGATACGAGGAGTACTAGATGCAGATATTCAGGCTGTTGATCTTGATTATCTTAATGGGAAATTTAATATTGTCAATCTTACTATTGCCGATGAAAAAGAGCAGTTTGTAATGGATTCCATAACTATGATTGTTACTTCTGGAGCAGACAAAAATATGCTGTCGTTTAAGTCTCAATTTTTAAATGCTGAAATAGAAGGAAAATACAAGCTGACAACAATCGCAGATGCACTATCAAATTCAGTAGCAAATTATTACAATCCTACTCCATCTCGAAAAGCAAGTGCTGCTGAAAAACAACAATTAAAATTTAAAATTGGAATTGCAGACAGTCCTATTTTAGTAAAATTAATTCCTGAACTAAAGAGTCTTGAACCTATTTCCATAACCGGAATATACAATACGGTCAATGATTCCATCATATTGAATGGTGCAATTCCTAAATTAGTCTATGGCGGCAATACAATAACAAATGGAGTTTTAAAAATAGACACAAAAGACAATGCTTTAGTATATACTCTTGTGGTAGATGACATTCAAAACAGCCAATTCCAATTGCCTTACACTTCTATTTCTGGAAAAGTGCAAGACAATACGGCCGATTATACCTTGCAATTAAAAGATTTAAAAGACAAAGAAAGATACCTAATTTCTGGAAAGCTAAAAGGGTCAGCGGGAAATAATGAACTTTGGTTTGACCCGAAAAATCTACTACTAAATTATGAATCTTGGAAAGTGGATGCGGATAACCTAGTTCGTTTTGGAAAAAAAGGAATTAATGTCAATAACTTTGAATTAAGCAACGCAGAAAGTAGCATTAAAATCCAGTCACAGTCTGAACAAGCAAATGCACCTTTGGCAATTGACTTCAAAGACTTTAAAATTGAGACCATCAGCAATATTGCCGTAAAGGGAGACATGGAAATAAGCGGAAACATCAATGGTAATGCAGTAGTTAAAAACTTGAATCAATCCCCTCTTTTCACTTCTGATTTGATTGTGGATCATTTTTCATTCAAGAAAGACACTGTGGGTACCATTACCGTACATGTTGACAATAACGTAGCTAATACTTACAATACCAGAGTTTCCTTAACCGGACAGGACAATCTTGTTGATTTAAACGGAACCTACAAAACAGCTGATGGAAATCTGAATATGAA
Organism: Flavobacterium frigoris; assembly: GCF_900111075.1. GTDB lineage: Bacteria > Bacteroidota > Bacteroidia > Flavobacteriales > Flavobacteriaceae > Flavobacterium > Flavobacterium frigoris. Next base: position 31,166 of record NZ_FOFZ01000021.1, on the reverse strand, counting down.
TTTGGATATTTCGAGATTAAATCTCAAAAGCATCCAGGGTTTCACATTAGATAACGTAAAAGAAAGTACTGGTTTTTTTACCGGAAAATTTAAAATTTCAGGAAATGTAGAGCAGCCAAAAGTAGTTGGTGATTTGCTTTTTAATGACATAGGGTTTAAGGTAACCCCACTCAATTCTACCTTTAAATCCCTCAACGATAAAATTGCCTTTACCGGTAATACCATCGTTTTCAATCATTTTATCATAAAAGATGAAAAAAACAATGATTTAGATATCAACGGAAAAGTCAATACTCAAAACATCAGCAACATCGGCTATGATTTAACGCTAGATGCCGTGAATTTTAAAGCCATCAATTCTCAGGAAAAAGACAATGATTTGTATTATGGCGAATTGTATTTAGACAATCATTTGAGAATTGGCGGTACATTCAACAATCCTGTTGTGGACGGGAATATCAAAGTGAACAAAGACACTAAGTTCACGATTGTTATGCCACAGTCTGATCCTTCGATTGCAGATAGAGAAGGTATTGTTGAATTTATAGACCAAGATAACCCACCGATGATCCATAAGACGTTAAGAGCCGATGAAGCATTAAGTAATCTTGAAATTACAGGCATCAATGCCTCTGTAAATATCGAAGTGGATAAGGACGCTGAATTATCAATTGTCATCGACAAAGCCAATGGCGACTTTCTCCAATTAAAAGGCGAAGCCCAATTAACCGGTGGTATTGATCCATCCGGAAAAACAACTTTAACTGGAAGGTATGAGTTGAAAGAAGGATCCTATGAAATGAATTTTAATTTGATTAAACGCAAGTTTAACATTAAAAGCGGTAGTTATATTCTATGGACTGGGGAACCAACGGCAGCTGATATAAATATCACAGCAGTTTATAAAAATGAAGCTGCACCGATTGATCTTGTGGGCGACCAATTAATCAATGTTACGGCTTATGTGAGAAACACATACAAGCAAAAAATTCCTTTTGAAACCGAATTGAAAATGAAAGGCGAACTGATGAAGCCTACTATATCTTTTGATATTATCCTACCAGAAGGAAACAATAGTGTTTCTACAGAAATTATCAATACAACCCAATCTAAACTAACCCAATTACGTCAGCAACCAGATGAGTTGAACAAACAAGTGTTTGCTCTACTCCTACTGAACCGTTTTATAGGTGAAAATCCATTTGCCAGCGAATCCGGAGGAACTACCGTTTCGTCTCTCGCCAGAGAAAGTGCTAGTAAAATCCTGTCACAACAATTAAATAACCTAGCTGGTGATTTAATAAGCGGTGTCGAACTGAATTTTGATTTAGCTTCCTCACAAGATTATACCACGGGACAACTGGAAAATAAAACCGATTTAAATGTTGGGATTTCTAAAAAACTGCTAAATGATCGCCTGAAAGTTACTATAGGAAGCAGCTTTGGCCTAGAAGGACCACAACAACAAAATCAGGATGCCAATACCATTGCAGGTGATGTTACGATAGAATATCAACTCTCTAAAGACGGAAGATATAAATTAAAAGCGTATCGCATCAATAAATACCAGGTAGCACTTCAAGGCCAGGTGGTTGAAACTGGAATTGCTTTTGTAATTACTTTAGATTATAATGAATTTAAAGAGTTATTTAAAAAAGTAAATACAGAAAGAAAGAAAAATAAAGTCAAATAAGAACTTTCCAAACAGCAGTCTGATGAATAAGAATTCCATACTCTATCTTCTTTTTATATTGTTTGCAGTGAGCTGCAGCGGTACAAGAAATTTACCTGAAGGCGAATTTTTGTACACGGGTGCCAAAATAAAAGTGGAAGGCGATGCAACCCCAAAAAAAGAACGCAAAGCATTGAAAGCAGAATTTCAAGCGATTGTCAGACCCAAACCTAACTCTTCTTTTTTGGGCTTTAGACCCAAATTATTTATTTATAAAATTGCTGGTACTCCAAAAAAGCAAAAAGGATTTCGCTATTGGCTAAAAACTAAAGTTGGAGAAGCTCCAGTCTATTATAGTAAAGTAGATCTGGAATACAACAAATTAGTTTTACAAAACAATGCAGAAAACAACGGTTACTTCAACACCAGATCAACAGCTGACTCTACACGTAATGGTAAAAAAGTGAAGGCCGAATATACCGTAAACCCCAAAAGACAATACCGTATTAGAGAAATTAAATTCCCTCAGGATTCCGCAATACTTTCCACTGCGGTACTAGATACTAAGGACAGGACGTTACTAAAAAAAGATAATGGCTACAGTCTTACCACCATTAAAGAAGAACGACTGCGCATCGATGCGAGGCTTAAAGAAAAGGGATTCTACTATTTCAACGCTGACTATCTTAAAGTTCAGGTTGATAGCACGGTTGCAGACCATCAGGTTGATTTAATTGTCAAGGTAAAACAGGAAACCCCAGAATTAGCGCAAACGCAGTACAGAATCAACGATATCATCGTTTACCCCAATTATTCCATTAATGCAGATAGTCTGGTTGCTAATCCAAATACCGCGGTAAAACACAACGACATCACGATTATAGATAATGAGAATTTGTTTAAACCTAGAATTTTTGATCGCACCTTATATTTCAAAAAGGACGATTTTTACAACCGCACCAATCATAATTTATCCCTAAACCGATTAGTCAATTTGGGCACGTTTAAGTTTGTGAAAAATGAATTTAAAGTCGCTGATACCATAGGCAATTATCTCGATGCCTATTACTACCTCACGCCACTGCCTAAAAAATCGATTCGTGTGGAAGTATTGGCCAAAACCAATTCGGCTAATTATACAGGTACAGAACTTAATCTAAACTGGAGCAATAGAAACGTCTTCAAAGGCGCCGAATTGCTAACTATCTCTGCATTTGGCGGACTAGAAGTACAAGTCTCAGGTGTAAATAACGGTTTTAATGTATACCGTTTTGGTACAGAGGCTAATTTAATTTGGCCCAGAATTATAGCTCCATTCCATTTTGTGTCCTCTAGCGGTTTTGTCCCTAAGACCAAAGCGACTTTGGGATATGAATTCCAAAACAGAACCAAACTGTATTCGCTACAAACATTCAAAGGGTCGTTTGGCTATTTATGGAAAGAGAATGAACGCAAAGAACATCAGTTTAACATCACTGAAATCACCTATGCCAGTCCGCAAAACGTGACGCCTTTGTACCAAGAGCAAATAGATGCTAATGCCTCACTTGGAAAAGTAATCGAAAAGCAATTGATTTTTGGCCCTACCTACTCTTACACGTACACCAACACTATGGATAAAAGAAGGAAAAACACCTTTTATTATAAAGCTGGATTAGATTTAGCTGGAAATATAACTGGATTAGCAACTGGAGCCAACTTGAAAAAAGGAGATCCTGTAAAAGTATTTAGTGTGCCGTTCAGTCAATTTGTAAAAGTAGAAAGCGAGTTTAGACATTATTTAAAATTGGGTGGCGACAAGCAATTAGCCAGCAGAATTATTGCTGGTGCAGGATTTGCCTATGGAAATTCGAATGAAATGCCTTTTATAAAACAATTTTTCAACGGGGGAACTAACAGTATTAGAGCGTTTAGGGCACGATCCATAGGTCCAGGAAGTTTTAATGGAAATACAACTATCAATACGTTTCTCGCCGATCAATCTGGAGATTTAAAACTAGAATTCAATACAGAATACCGAGCGAAGATTTATGATATCGTAAAAGGCGCCTTATTTGTCGATGCCGGAAACATCTGGTTGCTCAAGGACAATCCTGAAAAACCTGGAGCCCAATTTTCTAAAGACTTCTTAAAAGAAATTGCCGTGGGTGTGGGTGCTGGATTGCGATTTGACTTTTCTTTTCTGGTGCTAAGAACAGACCTCGCTTTCCCTATCCGCAAACCGTATTTGCCGGAAGGAGACCGTTGGGTACTGGATCAAGTAAGCTTTGGAAACAGCAGCTGGCGAAAAGAAAATCTGGTTTTTAATCTCGCCATTGGCTATCCGTTTTAGTACTTTATTAAAATTATTTCAATTTGACTGCCTACTCCTGTTATGAATTCGAACCAGAGAATCACTGGGTATAAGGGAATTATAATTTATATAACAATGGCAACCTTACTTTTAATTACATAATTATTAAAATTCAATACCAAATTCTATCATATAACTAACATTAGTCCACTTTTAGGATAAATCATTGCTAATTTCGGTTATATTTGTGGCATAAACGACTCTATTTATGGAAGAATGTATCTCTGTCTTTGACATGCTAAAAATTGGTGTTGGCCCATCTAGTTCACACACATTAGGTCCTTGGCGTGCTGGAGAACGCTTTCTTAAAGAATTGAGAAAGAAAAATATAATTGAGTCTGTTGTAAGAGTAAAAACAGATTTATATGGCTCTCTATCCTTAACCGGAATAGGTCATGCCACTGATTTAGCTGTAATGTTAGGCTTAAGCGGTCAGGATCCTGAGTACATTCCGGTAGAAAGTATAGATGGAATTATCAAGACTATCAAAGAGGAAAACCAAATCCATTTAGGAAATGAGTTTCTAGTTCCATTCTCCTTTTCAGAAGATATCGTTTTCAATAAAAAGTTCCTTCCTTTTCATTCTAACGGAATGAGATTTACCGCTTTTCTAGCTAATGGAAAAAAACATATCGCTACCTTCTACTCTATCGGTGGTGGATTTGTAGTCAAAGAAGAACGAATGAACGCTAAGAAGAAAATCGAAATAAAATGCGCTTTTCCCTTCCCTATAGATAAAGCAGTCGACGTCTTAGCGTACTGTAAAGCCGAAAACAAGAAGATATCTGAAATCGTTTATGAAAACGAAAAATCCATGCGTACCCCAGAAGTAATTGACCACGAGTTGATGCGCATCTGGAACACCATGCTAGAGTGCATGTACATTGGTTGCCATACAGAGGGAATCCTTCCGGGTGGTTTAAATGTTCGTCGTAGGGCTTTTGACATGCATCAAAATTTAATTGGATTATCAAATTACAGCGACCCACAAAGCTGGTTAGAACAAATCAGACTGACCGAAGTGAAATTTCGCCAAATCCTGAAATGGGTGAGCTGTTTTGCCTTGGCGGTAAATGAAGTCAATGCCGCTTTAGGACGAATTGTAACCGCGCCTACGAACGGCAGCGCCGGAGTAATTCCGTCCGTATTAATGTATTATTTGGTGATTGAAAACCATCAAGCTGGTGAAAAAGAAATCAAACAATTCCTGCTGGTTGCTGGTGAAATAGGTAGTATTTTCAAGAAAGGATCAACGATATCAGCAGCGATGGGTGGTTGTCAGGCAGAGATAGGCGTTTCCTCCTCGATGGCTGCAGCAGCACTATGCGAGCTGATGGGCGGAACCCCAGAACAGGTTTTAATGGCTGCGGAGATTGCCATGGAACATCACCTAGGATTAACCTGTGACCCTATTGGCGGATTGGTACAAATTCCTTGTATCGAGCGCAATACTATGGGCGCTATAAAAGCCATCCATGCTGCAGAACTAGCCTTGGAAACTGATCCTAAACACGCCAAAGTCCCTTTAGACAAAGTAGTTGATACGATGTGGCAAACGGCTAAGGATATGAACAACAAATACAAAGAAACTTCTGAAGGTGGACTCGCCGTAGCGGTAAATATGTCTGATTGCTAAGACGAAACTTGTTTCAGTATCTCGCAATTTGTTTAATTATTCCTGTTATTGTTCAGTTGTTCCGATATCTTTAATCATAAGGGCATCTCCCGCTTAACAAAAACTATGGCCAAAAGCTATGTTCTTGTTAAGCGAAAGATTTTGCTGCTTTCTTTTACGCAAAAAATAAAACTTAATCGATACTATTTCATGACAACCACAAGAAATAGTACGACACAATAGAAATAAACCAACTAAGACCTACACTCACTTTAGTGCTTATTGTAAAGATCACCCATGTATAAATTGACAACCCAAAATGATGGAAACCGAACGACTTATTTTAACACCCCTAACCTGCGACCAACTCATAAAATATAGCAAGGCAGACAACTCTTTGGAAAATGAATTAAATCTAAATGAGACATCGAGGACAATTTCCGCTGAACTTAAAGAAGCTTTAGAAAAAACAATTTTACCGAACGTAGCAGATACAACCAAAGACTATTTATACTCAACACTTTGGACAGTAATTTCAAAGCAGGCAAACAAAATGGTTGGTGACATTTGTTTCTTTGGAGAACCTAATTCAGAGGGGGAAATTGAAATTGGATATGGTACTTATACCGAATTTCAAAAAAAAGGATTTATGACAGAAGCCGTTGGAGGAATAATAAATTGGGCAAAATCTCAACCCAAAATATTTTCAATACTTGCTTCTACTGAAAAAGAAAATATTGGTTCATTTACAATCTTATTGAAAAATAATTTTCTTAAAATTGGAGAAACGGAAACATTATTCAACTGGAAACTACAAATAAAATAATTCACAACTGTAACAGGCACAGCTCACTAAAGAGCATTTTTACATGGAAATCGTAAGCACTATTTCTATAGATACTTAATAATCTTATTTTTTTAAGTAATGATTAGTAATTATAAATTTAACAATCCGAATGTTTTGTGCTTTGTGCTTTTTACAATTTTAGAATGTTTATATGTATGTATCGGCACGGAGTACAAAGATTTGTTTATTGAAAGAGTATAATTATTTTTAATAAAGTAAACTAGTAGAAATTCATGCATGTTATATGTGGTGTTATCGTCTAATTTGTATTTTCGTTTTCCTTAAAATACTTTGCTTTAAAATCAACAAACTTGGTAAAGCTTGCGAATGCCAGCAAGAATCGAACAAAAATGCTGGCGACCCTCTTAAATAAATCTATTTACGTAAATTGCAGACTTATCTAAAGGTAAAATCATGAAAGACACTAAAATGCTACATTATATAAAAGAGGTAATAGAAAATATGCCAACTGGCTGGTTGAGCATAACAACACATCGACTAGATATTTATGATGAAAGATTGGCTAAAACGCAGTTCTTAGAACAGTTTGAGACCTTATTTAATGACAATAATTCTGAATCATCTGCTCTAAACGAATTACCCACTGCTTATGACTATATTCGATTAGGTCATCCGTTATCTTGTATACTAGAATGGGGAATTGCTAAGATAAATAATCTAAAACCAGAAAATGTAATTAGTTTTTCATCAAAGACGATTCCTATTTTGGCAGTTCTAAGAAAAAATTTACTAGATAATAAAAATACCCACATAGTTTATACTGGCGAATTACCTGATTGTTTTAATGCTGAAGTAGTAAAAAACATTTATGGTTATCATTTTGATTTGAAGAAAGTTGAAAATATAGAAGCTATTCCAGCATTTGATGGTAGTACCGTCTTCATTTTACAAGAAGAGAAATTTGGCACAATTAATATCCCTAATGGAGTTGACTTTGTTATTAGTCTTCATGAGCACTTAGGAAGTGTTTTAGTTGTAAATGGAGAGCAAAACGAAAGTTATATTTCAGATATTCAACATGTAAGAAGAAGAGAAACTATTGCAATGACACCTGCTGATTCTCTTACAGCTTTGAGATCTCTAGTAGCGCAATCTCCCATTGATGTAACACAAAGCAATTTACAAGCAGATAAAAAAGAAGTTTTAGATGCTATTAAAACAATTACTAATACGAGTACAAATCCACTAGTTGCTTCTAGCGGACTCTCTATTCAGTATTCGATTTTAATGGGGCTAATTCATGATGCCGTTGAAAAACACAAGGGAAAAGCAATCAAAATTATCGTTCCTCCAAATTGTTATGGCGGTACAAATGATCAAGCAAGACGAGTTGCTGCTTGCATTGACAATGTTGAAATAGTTGATTTATTAGTTGATGGCGATAACGACATGGTTCAAAGCATTGATACCGTTTTAGCACAAATGGCTAATGAAGATGCTGTTCCTTATATCATTGCTGAGATTCCAACCAACCCAAGAGTTGAAGTTCCAAATCTGATAGATTTAAAAAATGTTTTAAGTAAACAACGTAAAACTACAACGGGTGCAATGGCGATAGATCCTGTTTTTATTTTAGATCAAACCTTTTGCCCTAATGTGCATTTTTTGGGCAAAGAGGACATACTTGCAACGGTTAGAACGATTTCATTTGCTAGTGGCTCGAAATTCCCAAGTGGTGGTCAATGTACTGCGGGCTACTGTGTAGGAAATAAAAAAACGGAAGCTTTGATGGAAAAAATAGCCATGCATCTACAACTTTGCGATAATGAGGCTACAGCTCTCCAATATGAAATATTAGCCAAACAATTGCCTTCAATGAATCAAAGAATTATTGATGCTTATAAAAACACACGTGATTTTGTAAATTTCATCCACGATACTTTACCAGAAGCAAAAATCAATTTTGTTTCTGAAGAACTGGCAAAACAAGGATTTACCCCATCTGTGTTTTCATTACTCCTACCTACTAAAGGGAATACTGCTGAAGAAAAAGAAGCACATAAGAGAGACTTAAATCTTAAATTAATCAATTTAATGATTACAGAAATTCCTAATGAAAGCAAGTTTTGTGTGAGCTATGGTCAGTTAAAAGGATGTTACTGGACAATCCCTGCAACCTCTACTCAAGGAACGACTAAAGAAGGAGACAAAGATTACATAGTGCGTGCATCGCTTTCTGCTACTATGGATCTTGACCTTCATAAAAAAGTCTTTTTAAAATTTATTGAAACTATCTAACGCTATCGATAATTCGACCTATAGTGTTATTGTATCTCAAATTTTTCGAAATGCGCTAAACCCTCAAAAGTATGTAGCAAGCCAACAAAATCTAAGTAATAAATTAATAGAAATATGTCAATAAAAAGTACAGCAATTACTAAAGGATTTATTATTTCTGGATTAATGAACGCATCAGTTTTAATTTTTTCAAGATTATTTACTAATGCCACAATTCCTGAATTTGATCCCACAGTAATGTCAAATTTTGGGTTATTAATGATTCTAATATGGGGACTAGCCTATATATCTGTTGCAAAAAAGTATCATGAAGTTAGATGGCTTGTTGGAATATTCGCCATTGAAAAATTAATTTACGGGCTTGTTTGGATAAATTGGATGCTAAATAATGATATTGCTGCGGTTTATGAAAAAGACCTAATGGCCGGAGTATTTTACTCGATTTATGGAATCAATGACTGGGTATTTTTCATCTTCTTTATATTAGTCTTCATACGTCTATCTAAATCGAAAAAAAATGGTTAAGTACTATAGATATCAGCGTAATGCGCTTGACCAAACACTATCTAAACTATGACCACAATCGACAAAATAGCTTTTATTGAAATCCAAAAAGGAAAAATATTGAGTACAAAATCTATAGGAAAAACTAAATATTACATTCCTGGAGGAAAACGTGAAAGCGGGGAAAGTGATGAACAAACGCTAATACGAGAAGTAGCAGAAGAATTAAGCGTTACTATAATCCCAAATACAGCTGAATATATTGGAACATTTTCAGCACAGTCTGACGGAGCAGAAGAAGGAATAAATGTAATCATGACTTGCTACAAAGCAAAATATTCTGGAACTTTAAAAGCAAACAGTGAAATTGAGGAAATAAAATGGTTGACTTACAACGACCTTGATATTATTTCTGAAGTTGATAAAAAAATATTCTCCTTTCTTATTGAAAAAGGAGAACTGAAATAAAAAATGAATTATAAAAACTGTTTGCAGATTCTTTGGTAAATACGAACATTAATTTTCATAACTTCGGTTTTTTCTAGGCGAAAAAAATAGCTTTGATCAGCGACAACATGTTACGGTAAATAATAATTGAATATCAAGAATGGAGTACGATTATATCATAATAGGAAGTGGTTTTGGTGGTTCAGTTAGCGCCTTAAGATTATCGAAAAAGGGCTATACCGTTTTGGTAATTGAAAAAGGAAAATGGTTCAAGGCTGAAGATTTCCCTAAAACTAACTGGAATTTTAGAAAATGGCTTTGGATGCCAAGTCTCCGTTTCTTTGGGATCATGAAATTAACCGTTTTTAAGCATGTTGCAGTTCTTTCTGGAACTGGTGTAGGTGGTGGCTCTTTGGTATATGCCAATACATTGCCCATTCCTAAATCCACATTTTTTAAAACTGGTAGCTGGAGTAAACTTAACGACTGGGAAAAGGAACTAGCTCCTTATTATCAGGAGGCACTAAGAATGCTTGGTGCAGCTAAGAACCCCAAATTGTTTGACGGAGATATTGGGCTCAAAAAAGTAGCTCAAAAATTAGGCATGGAAGATAAATTTGATGCTACCACTGTTGCTGTCTATTTTGGAGAAGAGAATGTTACAAAAGAGGACCCCTATTTTGAAGGCATGGGGCCAGAAAGAACCGGTTGCAACTTTTGCGGTGCCTGCATGACGGGGTGTAGAAATAATTCTAAAAACACACTGGATAAAAACTATTTATACTTGGCACAAAAATATGGAGCAGTAATCATGGCCGAACAGGAGGTTTATGATGTTAAACCAATAAACACAGAAAATGGTTCTAATGGTTATGAAGTTTCGATAAAAACAAGTACAAAATTATTTTCGAAAAAAAGTAAAATTAAAAGCAAAGGAGTCATTTTTTCTGGGGGTGTATTAGGAACGATTAAATTACTACTACAATTAAAGACTAAATCATTACCTAATATCTCTGATCGATTAGGGCAAGACATAAGAACTAATAATGAAACTTTAGTAAGTGTTTCTAGTCTTGAAAAAGATAAAAACTTTTCGAAAGGTGTTGCTATCGGAAGTATTTTAGATACTGATGAGAATAGTCACCTAGAAATATGTAGATATTCTGAAGGTTCTAATGCCTGGAAACTAATTCATTTCCCGTATGTTACGGGAACTAATGTTTTCATTCGTTTAGCAAAAGTTCTAGTATCATTAGTAAAATCTCCTGTCAAATATTTAAAAATTTATTTTGTGAATAGTTGGGCAAAAAAAACAGTTGTACTGCTTTTTATGCAAACCCTAGATAGTACGCTTAGATTTAAGATCAATATTCTTGGGTTTATGAACTCAACAGTAAGTACAGGTAAAAAACCTACCCCTTTTATTCCAGAGTCAGTTAAACTGATTAAAGAATACAGCGAAGCTGTTAATGGTGTGAGTACCTCATTTACCCTAGAAACAATTGCAGGAATACCTTCAACAGCTCATATTTTGGGTGGTGCTGTGATGGGAGAAAATCCTTCAGAAGGGGTGATTGATAAAAATAACAAAGTTTTTGGATACGATAATCTTTATATTATCGATGGTTCCATGATATCAGCAAATCCAGGAGTGAATCCATCCTTATCAATAACTGCCATTGCGGAGCGAGCTATGGATCAAATTCCTACCAAAACAACTTTCGATACTTAAAATAAATAATATCCGTCAATGAAGTATTTAACTAAAAGTTTTAAAATAATTTTAAGCTTTGCCGCACTAATCATCATAGGTATTATAGTTTTTTTTGGACATCGAGATATTCCATTGAATGAATTAAAAGCAAAGTACACCAATACAGCTTCTTCCTTTATTGCTGTGGACAGAATGGATGTTCATTTTCGTGATGAAGGAGATCAAACCGACACTATTCCCATCGTACTTATTCATGGCACAGCATCCAGTTTACATACTTTTGACACCTGGACTGATAGCTTGAAAAAATCAAATCGAGTAATCAGAATGGATCTTCCTGCCTATGGCTTAACGGGTCCGTTTCCAGATCGCAATTATTCGATGGCGCATTACACACAATTCTTAAAAAACTTTTTGACAGCTTTAAAAATCAAGCAATGTGTGCTAGCTGGGAATTCCTTAGGTGGAGAAATAGCATGGAACTTTACGCTAGAGGAACCAGAAATGGTGAAAAAATTGATCTTAATAGATGCCGCAGGATATCCTCTAAGTTCGAAGAGTGTACCAATTGCTTTTAAAATAGGTAGAACTCCGTTGCTAAATAAGGTCCTTACTTATATAACTCCTCGTTTTATTGTGAAAGCTAGTGTTGAAAATGTATATTTCGATAAGTCGAAAGTAACTGAATCATTAGTTGATCGTTACTTTGAACTCACACTTAGAGCAGGCAATCGTCAAGCCTTTGTAGATAGATTCAAGATGGCAAAGGATACGAGTGCTTATAAAAATATAAAACACATTCAACAACCTACACTTATACTATGGGGAGCAAAAGATTTATTAATCCCAGTAGAAAACGCCAATAAATTTCATAAAGATTTACCAATTAATACTCTAGTTATTCTGGATAATAATGGTCATACTCCAATGGAAGAAAGCCCAATGGAAAGCCTAAAACCAGTACTTGACTTTTTAAAAAATAGCAAACAAGTTGGAATGAATATTAATGCGGAAAAGACTTTAAAACTTACTATATAGAAACCTTAAGCTGTAATTAAAAGCCGAGTTACTATGAAACACTCAATTTATATGATACTATTATTTTCTCTACTGACTCCAAAAGTAATTTTTGATTTTAACAAAAATTCAGATATTCAAAACTGGATGATTGTTGATGATGTGGTAATGGGCGGCGAATCAGCTGGGACTTTTAAATTAAATGCTGAGGGTTTTGGTGTTTTCGAAGGAAATATATCACTGGACAATAATGGAGGATTCTCTTCTGTGCGTTATCGATTTCCAAAAACAATAGTAAAGGAATACAGCACCATAGTTATTAAACTTAGAGGTGATGGTAAAAAGTACCAATTCAGAATGAAAGCTGCTTATGGAGATTACTACTCCTACATAGCACCCTTTTCTACCTCAGGAGAATGGCAAGAAATAGAAATTCATATAAAAGACATGTATCCTTCATTCAGAGGAAGAAGACTTGAGCAACCTAATTTTAACAAAGAACATATTGAAGAAATAGCTTTTTTGATCGGGAATAAAAAAGCGGAAAAATTCAAACTCTTGATAGACAAAATAGAGTTAAAATAACACTTCGTCACGTAGCAATGAAAAGCTTCGTCACTGCTGCGAGCATACCGTCCGAGGCCTTAAGTATTCTGTTGGTTGTATCTTCGAATAAAATAAAAAACCCTGAATAATCAGCTTTCGAAACTATCAATAACATTTTCAAAAAGCAATCCTCCCTTGTACATTCCTTTTAAAAAAGGGTGTATTAATTTTCCTAATTCGGTTAAGCTGTACTCTACCCTAGGCGGAACTTCAGGGAATACTTCCCGGTTAATCAAACTATCTATCTCTAACTCTTTAAGTTGTTTAGTAATCATACGCTCGCTGATATCAGGCATTAGCCTTACTAATTCACTATATCTCTTATTGCCTTGAAAAAGATGTAAAATAATGGTCCCTTTTCGTTTTCCTTTAATGGCATTTATAAAAGTATCAATCGGACAGTAACTTTTTTTTATCTTTTTTTATTTAAATCCGCACTGAATATACAAAACAGCACAAAATGTTCGTATGTGAATTATTTGTAAGTTATTGTATATCAATATATTTTAATCGAAATTTGTTACAAAAGTAATCAAATCATATAAAACATATACAATGAATAATCAATCAACATTTAAGGCTTTTCGAGTAGAAGAAAAAGACGGCAATTATATTTCTACAATTAAGGAAATGCCATTTAATGCTTTAGCTCAAGGCCAAGTACTTATCAAAGTACATTACAGCTCATTGAACTACAAAGATGCGTTATCTGCAAGTGGAAATAAAGGGGTCACTAGAAATTATCCACATACACCCGGTATTGATGCTGTTGGAACAATCGTTTCGTCTGAATCAAATAAATTTAAAGTGCAAGACAAAGTTATTGTGACAAGCTATGATTTAGGAATGAATACCGATGGAGGTTTTGGGCAATACATCCAAGTCCCAGAAGACTGGGCGGTTAAGTTACCTGAAAACCTAAGCATGAAAGAGGCCATGATTATTGGAACAGCGGGATTAACAGCAGGAATTTCTGTATTACGACTGACTGAAACTGTAAAACCTGAAGATGGACCAATCGTTGTTTCTGGTGCTACTGGTGGTGTGGGATCTTTAAGTATCGCTATTTTAAAAAAAATAGGTTATAAAACAGCGGCAATCACAGGCAAAGAAACGGAGCGTGACTTTTTAATAAAAATTGGAGCAGATGAAGTTATTATGCGACAAGATTTTGAAGAACCAGAGAAAAGACCATTGTTAAAACCTGCTTTTGCCGGAGCTATTGATACCGTGGGTGGAGTTATTCTTGAAAATATTATAAAATCCATTAGTCCTATGGGCGTGGTAACTTGCTGTGGTAATGTAGCCTCTTCAAAACTTGATTTAACCGTGTTTCCGTTCATTTTAAGAGGAATATCCTTAATAGGCATAGACTCTCAAAATTATCCAATGAATTATAGAGAGAAAGTATGGGACAAATTATCCAACGATTGGAAAACAGCTACATTAACTGAAACTTGTACTGAAATAACTCTAAATGAATTAGATAAAAAAATTGATTTAATGCTTAAAGGAAAATTAAAAGGAAGAACCGTGGTTAAGATGGATATTTAAAAATAGGTCAAACAACAGCTAGTAAAAAAGATTGCTTAATTGTATAAAAAAGAATATTTTTAAGATCTCAATTTAAATAGTAGAAAGTTGCGCTTTTAAAAACGCGGCTTTCCTGCCCAAAACTGTGAGTCTTCATTCAAAACCAGATACAATTAATGAAATTTAGTATTCTAATTTTAGCATTTGCTTTTTTAACCTCTTGTCAAACATTTGGACAGCAAAAAAACAAAAATTACGCAGATTTAACTACAAATATCAATTCCATTATTGCTAATAATAGCTTTAATGGAGTTGTTTTTTTAACGGAAGATTCGACAACACTATACTCTAAAGCCATTGGCTATTCTGATTTAAAAAATAAAACGCCACTTACGATTAACGATCAATTTGTTATTGGTTCGATAAGCAAACAAATAACAGCCGTATTAGTACTAAGAGAATATGAAAAAGGCAAAATTAGACTTGAAAATAAAATAAATGACTATTTGATCGACAGTAAACAACCTTGGTCAAAAGAAGTCACTATTCATCAACTGCTTACTCACACTCACGGAATTGTAGCTTTAGATGCGCCTTTAGAATTTAAGCAAGGTTCTCAATTTCATTATTCGCAATTAGGCTATGAATTACTTGCGCAGATTCTTGAAAAAGTAATGGGTAAAACATTCGAAAAGCTAGCAACAGAGCTCTTTAACGAATATGAATTAAAAAACACCTTCCACCCTAAAAACAAAAGGTATAAACATCTGGTAAAAGGATATGAGGAAAATGAAAATGGGGTTTTAGAATTCACGCCCAACAGTTTATCTAATTATGCCGCAGCAGGCGCATTCATCTCTAACGTTGCCGATTTAAAAAAATGGAACCACCTACTCTACTCTGGAAAACTTGTCAAAAAAGAGACATTGGAACTAATGAAAACAAAATATGCTACGCGTATCCATCCTGTTTTTGGGACAATCGACTATGGATATGGATTACTATTTAAAGATGGCGAACAAAATTTACAAATTGGTGCTTTCGGTTATGCTCCAGGTTTTGTTTCTGCTTGTTATTTTTATCCTCAAACAAACAGGAACTTAATCATTTTGGAAAATACAGGCAATAATTTAGATGATTTCAAAAAGACATTTAAAGTGCATACTGAAATAATGGAATTAATAAAAAAACAAACGCCCAGCACTGGCAATAAGTAATGATCTATAGTCATTTACTTTAAAAATATTGACCGATATTCGATTACCCATTTTTCTCAAAGCAAAATAAAAATAGTAAGCCATTCCAAAAATAAAAGAATAGATGACAAAAGAATTTCCAGTTACAAATTCAACCCTTTCTGCAACTAAACTTGGGGAATTATTACAAGAGAAATATAATTTAAGTGAGAATACGGAATGCAAACTTTTCAGAGCCGGAATGAACCACGTTTACATCGTTACTGATAATAATACTAAATATGTTCTTCGCGTCTATACTTTTGATTGGAGAACAAAAAAAGAAGTTGCCGAAGAAGTACGACTGCTTATCCATTTGAACAAAAACAAAACTCCTGTTTCCTTCCCCTTTGCTGATAATTTAAACGAATACATTCAAGAATTAAACGCTCCCGAAGGATTACGGTATGCTGTATTATTTTCGTTTGCAGAAGGCACAAAATCCGCAAAATTCACAGCTGAAACCAGTTTTTGTATTGGGCAAGCTTTGGCCAAAGTTCATAAAGAGACAGAAAGTTTTGCATTAAACAGAATCACATACAACAATGAAGTTTTGCTTATTGATTCCGTTAAACGAACACGGGAATTCTTTAAGAAAGAAACTGAAGAGACGCTATTTTTAGAAAAGCTGGCTCGTTTTCTACGAAAGGAATTTAGTACTGTAGCTAACGAACAAATACGTTTTGGAGCCGTTCATCTCGACGTATGGTTTGATAATATGCACTTTAATGAAGACAATAAAGTAACCCTTTTTGATTTTGATTTCTGTGGTAATGGCTGGTTGTGTTTAGATATTTCCTATTTTCTATTTCAGCTATTCTCTACAAATCTAAACGAGAATGATTACAAAGTGAAAGCAGCAAGTTTTCTTGAAGGTTACGAAACGATAACTGAAATTACTAAAGAGGAAAAACGAATTCTACCGCTCGCCTGTTTAGCAATTATGACCTATTATATCAGTATGCAATGCGACAGATATGATTATTGGACCAATGTTTTCTTGAATGAAGACCACTTAAAAAGGTTTATAGGCAATTTAAAACGATGGATTATTTTTAATAAAATTGAATTAGAGTAGGACGAACTACTGGCTAAGAACCATGCTAAAAATATTAAAATTTCAAGTACTCATTCCGTTTTCCAAATAACAATAAACCACTTTTTAAATCAACTTTGAAAGGGCTTTAGTTCTAGTACGAAAGAGCAGCATTGTAATTTAATAAGTAAATGATTATATCTGCATTAAAAAATAGAATATATTTGAGATACAAAATTGTAGTGTTTGGTATAGCGTAATTATACTGAATGTTAACTTAAAACAAAAAATATGAATAAAAACACTGATTTAGGGTTGTTAATCCTTCGTATTGCAGTTGGCGCCTTGATGTTGCTTCACGGAATTGCTAAATTAGGAGATGTCTCTTTTATTGAAGGCATGCTATCTGCAAAGGGACTTCCTTCTATTCTTGCTTATGGCGTTTATATCACTGAAATTGTTGCTCCGCTACTAATCCTTGCTGGATACAGAACCCGAATAGCGGCTGGTGTATATGTTTTTGGTACTTTATTTGCTTTTTTCTTAGTACACACAGCAGACCTGTTTACTTTAAACGAAAATGGTGGATGGCAAGTAGAATTATTGGGCTTATACCTATTTGGTGCACTAACACTTTTCTTTACTGGCGGTGGAAAAATGGCCGTTTCTTCTTCCAATACATGGGATTAACTTTTGACAATACGAAATTAAAAAAAGTACGAAGCCTAATTTTTAATTTGGATTTTTAAGTACAAGAACCTAAAAGCAAAACCCCCTTTCAAAATCAAGTTTGAAAGGGGGTTTTATATTTTAGAAAACGCTGTTTTAGATTCCAGCTACTGCTTTTATTTCATCAATAATTCGCAAAGCTAGCGTATCAGCCTGCGCTTGTGAAGGTGCTTCAGTATAGATTCTAATAATAGGCTCTGTATTTGATTTTCTCAAGTGTACCCATTCATTAGCAAAGTCAATTTTTACTCCGTCAATGGTGGTGATATCTTCGTTCTTATATTTCTCAGTCATGGCAACCAGAATCGCATCCACATCAATTTGTGGAGTCAATTCGATTTTGTTTTTGCTCATGTAATACTCGGGATACGAAGCACGTAAAGCCGAAACGGTCATTTTCTTGTTGGCCAAATGCGTCAAGAATAAGGCAACACCTACCAAACTATCACGACCATAATGCGACTCCGGATAAATGATTCCGCCGTTTCCTTCTCCACCTATGATGGCATTGTTCTTTTTCATTAAATCTACTACATTCACCTCACCTACAGCACTGGCTTCGTAGTTTCCATTATGTCTGTTCGTCACATCGCGCAAGGCACGAGAAGAAGACATATTAGAAACCGTATTCCCTGGGGTTTTACTCAACACATAGTCGGCACAAGCTACCAATGTATATTCTTCACCAAACATTTCGCCATCTTCACAGATGAAAGCCAAACGGTCTACGTCTGGATCCACGACAACTCCTAAATCTGCTTTTTCCTTAACTACTAGTTCTGAAATATCAGTTAGGTGTTCTTTTAAAGGCTCCGGGTTGTGTGGAAAATGTCCGTTAGGTTCACAGTATAACTTCACTACTTCAACGCCCATTAATTCCAATAATTTTGGGATAATGATTCCTCCAGATGAATTCACACCGTCTACTACCACTTTGAATTTAGCCGCTTTGACAGCTTCAACATCAACTAAAGGCAAATTCACCACCTCGTCAATATGAATATCCATGTAAGCGTCATTCTCTGTAATTTGGCCTAAGCTGTCCACATCCGAGAAATCAAAAGCTTCAGCTTCAGCGATCGCAAGGATTTTTTCTCCTTCAATCCCATTAAGGAATTCTCCTTTTTCATTCAATAACTTTAAGGCATTCCATTGCTTCGGATTGTGTGAAGCAGTAAGGATAATTCCTCCGTCTGCTTTCTCCAAAGGAACAGCAACTTCAACCGTTGGAGTCGTTGACAACCCCAAATCAATCACGTCAATACCTAAACCAATCAAGGTATTCACAACTAAATTATGAATCATAGGCCCTGAAATCCGGGCATCACGACCTACAACAACCGTAAGTTTGTCTTTACCAGAATAGTTTTTTAACCAGGTTCCATAAGCGGAGGCAAATTTCACTGCATCAAGTGGCGTTAAGTTATCCCCTACTTTCCCTCCTATTGTCCCACGTATTCCTGATATTGATTTTATTAAAGTCATTCTTATATTTTTAAATTTTGAGTACTTTCTTTTAAATTTCCCACAAATATAATAATTGACAATTTAAATAAGTCATTTAGAATTCATAATTTAGGCGAATGAACTTCTTAGCACACATCTATCTTTCGGGCGACAACGATTTAATCAAAATTGGTAATTTTATGGCTGATGGGATACGGGGGAAGCATTTTGAAAATTATCCTTTGGAAGTACAGAAAGGAATTATTCTTCATCGTGCAATTGACACCTTTACGGATGCCCATCCTGTTTTTAGACAAAGCACTAAAAAATTGCATTCCAGATACCATCACTATTCTGGTGTTATAGTTGATGTTTTTTACGATCATTTTCTGGCAAAAAATTGGGTTAAATACTCAGACGAAGATTTGGAAACATATGTTACTACTTTCTATCGGTCTTTGAATGACAACATCCCCATTTTAAGCGAAAGAACCATTTCAATTATGCCTTATATGATTAAACAAAACTGGTTACTCAGTTATCAAACCATTGCAGGAATTGACAAAATACTAACCCAAATGGATAGCCGAACCAAGAATGAATCAAAAATGCGCTTTGCTTCAGAGGAACTAACGCAGTTCTATACTGAATTTGAGCAGGAGTTTACAGGTTTTTTTGAGGAATTAAGGGCACATGCGAGACAAAAATTAATAGAAGAATAAAATTTAAAATATACAAAGCTATTGAAACATATAAGTTCTTTAAGTTTTTTACTAAAAAAGAATGCTGAGCGTAAACACTTTACTGATATGACTTATATGTTAAAAAAGAAAAAACCAAACTACCATACCATAATGAAAAAAATAATACTACTCCTTTCCCTAGCATTTCTTAGTTGTAAATCAAATGAAAAAATCATGGTTCCAACAGGTTTAGTTACCGATAAAGCCATGGTCGTTTCGGCACGGGAAGAGGCTTCCGCAATCGGTGTTGCTATTATGAAAAAAGGAGGAAACGCTTTTGATGCTATGGTCGCAACTGAACTCGCATTGGCGGTATCTTATCCGCAGGCGGGGAATCTTGGTGGTGGTGGCTTTATGGTTTTCAGAAAAGCCAATGGCGAAACTGGAGCCCTCGATTACAGAGAAAAAGCACCGCTTGCCGCAACCAAAGACATGTATCTTGATGGAGCAGGAAATGTAATTGAAGGTAAAAGTACCGCTTCGGCAATAGCCTCTGGAATTCCAGGTACACTCGCCGGATTATTTGCGGTGCATAAAAAATACGGTTCTTTACCCATAGCCGAAATCATGGAACCTGTAATTGCGTTAGCTGAAAAGGGCGTTGTCGTTACGGAATTTCAAGAACAAAGTTTAGCTACTTACAGGGAAACGTTTATAAAAACGAATGGCCCAAACAGCTTATTTTCTCAAGTTTATAAAGCGGGCGATACCATTAAGTATCCTGCCTTGGCAGCCACTTTAAAACGAATTGCAAAAAACGGACGTGATGAGTTTTACAAAGGGGAAACGGCGAAAAAGTTAGTGGCTTTCCTAAAAGCGAAAGACGGCAATATGACAGCGGAAGATTTAAGTCAATATAAAGCTAAATGGAGAGCACCTATCACTTTTACCTATAAAGATTTAAAGATAACCTCTATGTCTCCGCCAAGTAGTGGTGGTATTTGTTTAGACCAAATCATGAAAATGATCGAACCTTTTAATCTTGCCGAAATGGGGCACAACAGTGTGAAAGCAATCCAAGTCATCACCGAAGCGGAACGAAGAGCCTACGCGGACAGAAATGCTTTCCTAGGCGACCCAGATTTTGTAAAGCTTCCTATAAAAGAACTATTGGATTCCACTTACATCCAAAACAGAATGAGTGATTTCTCATTCGACCAAGCTTCAAAATCATCTGATATTAGTAAAGGAAAAATTCTAGGGTACGAAAGCAAGCAAACCACGCATTACTCTATTGTAGATGCCGAAGGAAATGCAGTTTCTGCAACGACCACCTTAAATGATAATTACGGTTCTAAAATATACTGTGATGAATTAGGTTTCTTTTTAAACAACCAAATGGATGATTTTAGCGCTAAAGCCGGAGTTCCTAATCTATACGGACTTACAGGAACCGAAGCCAACAGTATCGCTCCAGGCAAAAGAATGCTTAGCTCTATGACACCAACCATTGTAGAGAAGAACGGAAAATTGTTCATGGTTGTGGGAACTCCCGGAGGTTCTACGATTATCACTTCTGTTTTGCAAACCATTTTAAATGTGTACGAATTTGATATGAGCATGCAAGAAGCAGTCAACGCACCTCGTTTTCACCATCAATGGCTTCCTGACGAAATCACCTTTGAACCAAACTCTTTCGATAGAGAATTACTGGAAAAAATAAAAGCAAAAGGATACAAAGTCAACGAAACCAATAAAGAAATTGTAGGTCAAGTCGATGCTATTTTAGTCTTAGCAAATGGAAAACTGGAAGGTGGCGCCGATAAAAGAGAAGACAACAAAGCATTAGGTTTCTAATTCATTCTATTCCAAACAAATAATACAAATACATCAGAAATGAAAAAAATTATTATTCTATTGTGCGTCATTACTTTTGGTTGTAAAACGCAAAAAATTGCGGTTCAACCTACAGGACTTTTGGCGAATGAGGCAATGGTCGTTTCGGCACGGGAAGAAGCTTCTAAAATTGGTGTCGAAATCATGAAAAAAGGCGGAAATGCTTTTGATGCGATGGTTGCAACCGAATTGGCATTGGCAGTAGCCTACCCTTACGCCGGGAACCTTGGCGGTGGCGGATTTATGGTCTACAGAAAGGCAAATGGTGAAAAAGGAACTTTGGATTATAGAGAAAAAGCCCCATTAGCGGCCACAAAAGATATGTTTTTGGATCCCAATGGAAATGTAATTCCTGGAAAAAGCACTCAATCGGCGCTGGCAATAGGTATCCCGGGAACGATCGCTGGTGTTTTTGCAGTACATGCGAAATTAGGTTCCTTACCTATCGAAGAGATTTTAAAACCCGTTATTGAGTTGGCGGAACGTGGTGTTGTTGTTACACAGAAACAGGAAGAACGCCTGAATGACTATCGTCAAGAACTTACAAAAATAAATGGTTCCAATTCAGTGCTTTCAAAAGTATATAAAGAAAAAGACACCATTAAATATCCCGCGCTGGCAGCAACACTAAGAAGAATTTCAAAAAATGGCCGCGACGAGTTTTACAAAGGTGAAACCGCAAAAACTTTAGTGGATTATCTTCAGGCAAAAGGAGCTATAATCACCATGGAAGATTTGGCTCAATACGAAGCCAAATGGAGAACACCGCTTAGTTTTAAATACAAAGATTTGAACATTATTTCGATGGCACCACCAAGCAGTGGCGGAATATGCCTGGCACAAATATTTAAAATGATCGCCCCTTATGATTTGGCTAAAATGGGACATAATTCTTCACAGGCTATACAAGTAATTGTAGAAGCAGAACGAAGAGCCTATGCGGACCGAAGCTACTTTTTAGGAGATCCTGACTTTGTAAAAATACCATTGAAAGCGTTAATGGACGACAATTATCTGAAGCAAAGAATGGCCAATTTCAGTTTTGATAAAGCGACCTTGTCATCAGATATTAAGGAAGGAAACGTCAATTATAACGAAAGTATGGAAACGACCCACTACTCTATTGTAGATCAATTTGGAAACGCTATTGCTGCTACAACCACGCTAAACGCTGGTTTTGGCTCAAAATTTTACTGTGATGAATTGGGGTTTTTATTGAACAATGAAATGGATGATTTCAGTGCCAAAGCGGGAGTACCTAACATGTTTGGACTCGTAGGAAATGAAGCGAACAGTATTGCTCCGCAAAAAAGGATGCTGAGTTCCATGACGCCTACTATTGTCGAAAAAAACGGAAAACTATTGATGACCGTGGGCTCCCCTGGAGGGTCCACTATTATCACTTCTGTATTGCAAACGATCTTAAATGTGTACGAATACAACTTGAGTATGCAAGAAGCGGTTAATGCGCCCCGCTTTCACCATCAATGGTTGCCAGATCTGATTACATTTGAACCGAATACTTTTAGTACACAAACCTTTGATGCGTTAAAAGCAAAAGGCTATCTCATTAATGAAAAAACAACTCCCGTTATTGGTAAAGTAGACGCTATCTTGGTTTTACCAAACAATAAACTAGAAGGCGGAGCCGATTTTAGAGGAGATGATACCGCAGTTGGATTTTAGAAGTATGGGATTTATTGCTGATTTAGAAACTGCCTTTCAAGAAAATAGCCAGAGCGAAATTGCTTTGGCTATGGCCAAATATATGAAGAATCATTTTGCTTTTTTTGGAATAAAAACAACCGAACGAAGACAACTTTTTAAAGAAGTCTGGAAAGCGAACAAAGAGGAAGTGGCCAAAAATGCAAGAGAAATTGCAATAGCCTTATATGCAAAAGACCAGCGGGAATTTCATTACTGCGCCATTGAAATTTTGATAAAAGAACTGAAAGGAAAGTATAAGCAGAAGGATATTGATATCATAGAAAAACTGCTAACACATAATTCCTGGTGGGACAGCGTAGATACTATTTCAAAAAATATTCTTGGCGAATACCTATTGGAATTTCCTGAATCCATTACCGAAAGTATCAGTAAGTTTTCCAATTCAGACAATATGTGGTTAAATCGAAGTGCTATTTTATTTCAATTGGGGTATAAAGACAAAACGGATTTTGACTTATTAAAGACAGTTTGCGACCAGCATAAATTCTCCAACGAGTTTTTTATCCAAAAAGCAATTGGTTGGGCTCTAAGAGAATATGCGAAAACAAATCCAGAGGCAGTAAAAAGATTTGTTGCTGATACCAACCTAAAACCATTGAGCAGAAAAGAAGCGCTAAAAAACTTATGGGATCATTAAAATAATAGTAAATTAGCACTTTTAAAAAAAAAAAATGCTCAAAAAATATCTTACTAAACTAGAAAATATTATTGCCTGGGCGCAATCTATGCTAACAGAAAAGCAATTTATTTTTTTATCAAGTGTTTTAGTAGGTATTTCTTCAGCATTTGCAGTAATCGTTCTGAAATCATTTGCACACCAAGTTTTCTCCTTTGCTACTTATATAAATGGAATTTTAAAACTGAGTTTCATAAATAGTATCTTACCTATTGCAGGTTTAGTGCTGACTGTATTTGTGGTTAAAAGAGTCCTTGGTGGCTCTATAGAAAAAGGGACTTCCCAAATTTTATACTCCGTGGCAAAGAAAGCTAGTATCGTTCCACAAAAACAAATGTATGCCCAAATCATCACAAGTTCCCTTACTGTTGGACTTGGTGGATCTGCAGGTTTAGAGAGCCCCATTGTGGTTTCTGGTGCCGCTTTTGGGTCAAATTATGCACAGCGCTACAAACTGAGTTATAAAGACAGAACTTTACTTATTGGTTGTGGAGTGGCCGCAGGAATCGCCGCTGCCTTTAACGCGCCTATTGCCGGGGTCTTATTTGCGATCGAATTTTTATTAGTCGATGTGAGTATAGCCGCATTTACTCCCATTATGATTGCAGCTGCAACGGGCGCTTTAGTGTCTGAAATTGTATTGGACGAATCTATTTTATTAAACTTTAAGCAACAACAGATCTTCGATTACCATAAAATCCCTTTTTATATCATTCTAGGTGTTTTAACTGGTTTAATGTCTGTGTATTATACCCGATATTTTCAAAGAACAGAACATTATTTTGCTAAACTAAAACTCAATCCGTATAAAAAAGCAATGGTAGGAGCTTCTATTCTGTCCATTTTAATTTTTATTTTTCCAACGCTATTTGGTGAAGGCTATGAGAGTATCAAAGTTTTATCAGAGGATAATCCCGGTATAATGTTAGAAAATACTCTTTTTAGCAGTTTTAAAGATAACAGCTGGGTCCTGCTAATATTTGTTGGTCTAACGATGATGGTAAAAGTTTTCGCCACCGGAATTACATTAGGATCTGGTGGAAACGGTGGTAATTTTGCCCCTTCCTTATTTGTAGGTTCTTATCTTGGATTCGTGTTTTCAAAAGTGATAAATCTAACTGGTTTAACTCATTTACCAGTAAGTAATTTTACTATGGTAGGAATGGCTGGTATTTTGAGCGGGTTGTTCCACGCTCCTCTGACAGCGATTTTCTTGATTGCTGAAATAACCGGTGGATACAGTTTGATGCTTCCGTTGATGATTGTTGCTTCAATCAGTTTTGCTATTTCAAAACGATTTGAACGGCATTCTATGGATGTAAAAGAACTAGCTAAAAAAGGACACGCTTTTACGAGTAATAAAGATACAAATGTACTAGCTACATTAGATACTAGCTCTATTATACAAACCGATTATTTAACCGTTACACCAGATGAAAATCTAGAAAAATTAGTAGATTTAATTTCGCACTCGAATCAGGTTATTTTTGCTGTTATCGATAAAGACAAGCGTTTAATAGGTGTCGTTCATTTCAATAATATTCGGGAAATAATTTTTAATACCTATAGAGTAAAATACACCTTGGTCAAAAGCATCATGACCGTTCCTACTGAAATAATTTATCCTTTTAATACCATGGAGACGGTTATGAACAAATTTGAACGTTCAAAAGTAGCCTTCTTACCCGTTGTAAAAGATGATATTTACTTTGGATTTATATCAAAATCAATCGCCCTGGAGGCGTATCGTACCAAATTGAAATCGATGACGATAGAATAATACATAAATCTTAATATCGGATAGGGTGTTTTTTAATATTATCCGATAAATGTAGTATCTTTGTGGTTATGTGGAAGATAGATACAAACTATAGAGAAGAATTTCAATCAACCTTTGATCGATTGTATGAAAAAAAGCAAGTCCTGCAAACCAGCAGACCATTGCCTGCCATCGCATTGAATAAAATCAAGGAAAGCCTATCTATAGAATGGACCTATAATTCTAATAGTATTGAAGGCAACACCATGAGTTTAAGAGAAACCCAAATGGTGCTTCAAGAAGGAATAACCATCAAGGGAAAATCATTACGAGAACATTTTGAAACCCATAATCACGATAAAGCAATTGATTATTTATTCTCCATTGTAAATACTGATTATGTATTGCGCAGTATTGACATTTTGTCTTTGCATGGATTAGTTTTACGTTCCATTGAAGATGATTTAGCAGGTCGCTTGCGCAATGGCGGCGTGCGTATATCAGGTGCAAATTTTGTTCCTCCAAATGCCAATAAAGTTTCGGATTTACTCGATGAATTGATTGATTTTATCAATACAAATCCGTTAGGACTTAATGACATTGAACTAGCGGCTGTTTTTCATCATAAACTCGTTTGGATTCATCCTTTTTTTGATGGAAATGGTAGAACGGTTCGCTTGGCTATGAATTTGTTATTGATGCGTTGTGGTTTTCCGCCCGCCATCATTTTAAAAAACGACCGCAAGAAATACTATGAAGCGCTTAATCAAGCCAATGGAGGTAATTATCAAAAACTTACCTTATTAATGTGTCAAGCCGTTGAGCGTACGCTTAACATATACTTAAATGCGCTTCCAGGAAATGATTCAGAATACATTGCCATTTCTAATTTGGTTCAGGAACCTGATATGCCCTATGGTCAAGAATACATAAGTCTACTGGCTAGGCAAGGTAAAATTGATGCTTACAAAGAAGGACGCAATTGGCTTACCACAAGAGAAGCCGTAGAAAATTACATGGCCACTAGAAAACGAAAACGCTAATTACATAATTAGCGTTTTTTTATGTGCAATACCCATTTATTATTACAAGAACAAAACGGGCTAAATAGCCCCGATTGAAGTAAAAATCCTTATAAGGCAAGTGTTTTGCCTTATAAGATTGAAACGGAAAGCGGGAGAATTCTTTATTAAAAACAGTCGAAACAATGCTCTAAACCCCATTTTAAGGTATTGATTTTAACATAAACTTCTAAAGTGTTGTATCGAAAGAATAAATCAAAATGGTAACTTTGCTTTTTTGCAAAAATTATGTTAGACAAAGACAATACTATTGAGGTTCAAGGCGCTCGCGTTCACAATCTAAAAAATATAGATGTTTCCATTCCTCGTGAAAAACTGGTAGTAATTACCGGTCTTTCAGGATCCGGAAAATCATCCCTCGCATTTGATACTATTTATGCCGAAGGCCAACGCCGGTACGTAGAAACATTTTCTGCTTACGCCAGACAATTTCTTGGAGGCTTGGAGCGTCCAGATGTGGATAAAATTGACGGACTTTCGCCTGTTATAGCTATTGAACAAAAAACTACCAGCAAAAGTCCGCGGTCTACTGTGGGAACTATTACTGAAATATATGACTTCCTGCGTCTGCTTTATGCACGTGCGGCAGATGCCTATAGTTACAATACGGGAGAGAAAATGGTCAGCTACTCTGATGAACAAATCAAAGACCTGATTATCGAAGATTTCACTGGAAAACGAATCAATATCCTTGCTCCGGTTATTAGAGCGAGAAAAGGACATTACGGAGAATTGTTCCAGCAAATCGCTAAACAAGGTTTCTTAAAAGTACGTGTAAATGGCGATGTGCTCGACATTACCCCAGGAATGAAATTAGACCGTTACAAAACCCACGATATCGAGATTGTTGTGGATCGAATGGTTATCGAAAAAACTCCAGATAACGAGAAACGCTTGAGCGAAAGCATCAACACCGCCATGCATCATGGGGAAAATGTGTTGATGGTTTTAGATCAAGATTCGCAAGAAGTTCGCTATTTTAGTAGGAACTTGATGTGTCCCACAACGGGAATATCCTATCAAAATCCGGAACCCAATTTGTTTTCTTTCAACTCTCCAAAAGGAGCTTGTGACCATTGCAAAGGACTTGGAACGGTAAACGAAATCAACACCAAAAAGATTATTCCGAATCCGAAATTGTCTATCAAAGCAGGAGGTTTTGCTCCTTTGGGCGAATATAAATCGTCTTGGATATTTAAACAATTGGAAATCATTGGAGAAAAATATGAATTCAAAATTACCGATGCTATTGAAAAAATTCCGGAGGAAGCGATGGAAATGATTTTGAATGGCGGAAAAGAAAAATTCACGATCAACTCTAAAGATTTAGGCGTTGCCCGAGATTACAAAATAGACTTTGAAGGGATTTCCCATTTTATAAAAAACCAACACGACGAAAGCGGTTCTACAACTATCAAACGATGGGCTAAAGAATTCATGGATGAAATTCCATGCCCAGTTTGTGAAGGTTCTCGTTTAAAAAAAGAAGCCCAATTCTTTAAAATCGACGGACAGAATATTACGGAATTGTGTGCGATGGATATTTCTGATCTGACCGCATGGTTTCATGATTTAGACAGCCGTTTATCTGATAAACAGCAGCGTATTGCCACTGAGGTGATTAAAGAAATTAAGGACCGACTGAACTTTTTAATGAATGTAGGTTTGGAATATTTGGCTTTAAGCCGAAGTTCAAAATCACTATCAGGTGGAGAAGCGCAACGCATCCGACTAGCAACTCAAATAGGTTCTCAATTGGTTGGCGTACTCTATATTTTAGATGAGCCCAGTATTGGTTTACACCAAAGAGACAATGATAAACTGATCCATTCTTTGGAACAATTGCGTGATATTGGGAACTCGGTTATTGTAGTCGAACATGACAAAGACATGATTGAACGTGCCGATTATGTGATTGACATTGGCCCGAAAGCGGGAAAATTTGGAGGCGAAATCATCAGCATAGGAACTCCGGCGGAAACTCTGAAATCAAATACCATAACCGCACAATATTTAAACGGCGAGATGAAAATCGAAGTTCCGAAAAAACGACGTGAAGGGAACGGAAAATTCATGAAACTAACCGGAGCGACTGGAAACAACTTAAAAAATGTTTCTATTGAACTGCCGTTAGGGAAAATGATTTGCGTTACGGGAGTTTCTGGAAGCGGTAAATCGACCTTGATCAATGAAACCCTCTACCCTATTTTGAATGCGTATTATTTTAATGGGGTCAAAAAACCGCAACCATATAAAAAAATCGAAGGTTTAGAGCTTATCGACAAAGTAATCAATATTGACCAAAGCCCGATAGGGAGAACACCGCGTTCTAACCCTGCCACTTATACCGAAGTATTTACGGAGATCAGGAAATTATTCACCATGACTTCCGAGAGCATGATTCGCGGCTATAAAGCGGGACGTTTCAGCTTTAATGTAAAAGGCGGACGCTGCGAAACCTGTCAAGGTTCTGGTGTGCGAACCATCGAAATGAACTTTTTACCAGACGTTTATGTAGAATGCGAAACCTGTCAAGGAAAACGTTTTAACAGAGAAACACTGGAAATTCGTTTTAAAGGAAAATCAATTTCTGATGTATTGAATATGACTGTTGATGAAGCGGTTCCGTTTTTTGAAATGATTCCGAAGATTCACCGTAAGGTAAAAACCATTCAAGATGTAGGTTTAGGATATATTACCCTTGGTCAACAGAGCACAACGCTTTCGGGCGGGGAAGCACAACGTATTAAACTAGCAGGAGAATTATCAAAAAAAGATACTGGAAACACCTTTTATATCCTAGACGAACCCACTACGGGACTTCATTTTGAAGACATCAGGGTATTGATGGGCGTGATCAACAAATTAGTAGACAAAGGAAATACGATCCTGATTATCGAACACAATATGGACGTAATCAAACTGGCAGATTATATTATTGATATTGGCCCTGAAGGAGGAAAAGGCGGCGGAAAAGTCGTTGCCAAAGGAACTCCCGAAGAAATAGCCGATAATAAAAAAAGCTATACCGCGAAGTTTTTGAAAAAGGAATTGGAGTAAGTGTTTTTAATTAGCGCAAATTCGCAAATTATTATCTTTTAATTAGACTTTGAAATAAAACGAAAAAACTACTGTGTGATGCAGTAGTTTTTTTTTGTATTGGTTTGTGTGCATGAAGTCTGGAGAATTTTTAAACCTTCTAGACTTTCAATGCTCTTTCACGGAGACTTAGTAGAGCAGCTACTATTTGAACTAACGTGTCGCTTTTTTGAGATGGCTGGAAGTTCGTAACCGCTCAATTTTCGGCTTAACGAAAACTTGATACTAAAATGCAATTCCACTAAATTCCAGCTAACTCAAAATGGCTGTTGTACACTGTTATTTTTGTCAGAAAGGAAGGTCATTCCATTCCTCAATTATTTCTTCTTTTTGTTCAGTTTTGGGCTTTTCAATAGTTTCTAAAAATCTAATAACGTTAGAGACATTGTTGAAAATTAATATACTTTCATTATAATTCAAAATTACATTATCGTGTGCAAAGCTTTGATTATTTCTAACACCATTAAATGCTTCTAATACCGAAATAGATGACTTCAAAATTCTTTCTGTCATTTCGGATTCTATTAAGCCTTTTTTTACTAATTTTTTGACATAACCACCAAATAAGCTATGAAGAGGAGTTTCTTTATCAAATGTTATCTGATGATTTTCACACAATTGTCTAACGTATTTTATCGTAAAAGTATGAAGTCTATCTAATCCTTTTTCAGGTTCATCATTATTTATACCTTCACGAATTGATTCGGCTAAAATTTTGAAAGTTCTATCGTCAGAATTTGCTTGAATTGCATCAATATTTTCAACAGGATTTTCAGCTTTTAGCTTCGCGACTATTATTAAGCAGTCTTTATGGTTATTCTCATCTGCTATATCAAAGTTGATTTCGCCTGATTGAGCTTGCTCCAACCAATATTCCAAAAGTTTTTCTAATAATTTTCCAATATTATAATTTGATTCCACGTTCCAAAATCCACGAAGTCTATTTGCTTTTGAACCACTGCCATAATTATACTTTTCTTCATAAATATCTATTCCTACTGAATCTCCAACAAACTCTTGAAAAGTTCTGTCTGAAAAGTCCAAAACATAACCAGATTTCATTCCGAAAAGTTTTTCAAATTTATTTTTTTCTATGAAAGTAAGACTCATAATTTAGTTTGTTTATAATAGTGCACAACGTCAGTCTGTGAAAAAACCTCCGTTTAATTCTATCAAATATAAACAAATAATCTAATTATTAGACAGAAAAGTTGTATATTTAATGATGCA
>NZ_FOFZ01000007.1 GCF_900111075.1 Flavobacterium frigoris | reverse complement strand
GAACCTCTCGAATTGCCTGATTAAGGATTTTGTTTCCCCTTAACGCATCAGGATGCTTTTTTTTGTAGTCATAATAATTGATTTTAGTTATCTTTGAAAAGTACTACTTTTTCGGTTTCGCGCTACCGAAGGTTTAGTTCAACAGCCGTTTGGCGAGATTGGGGTTTTAGGTTTAATTTAAAGATGATTTTGTACTTGGAAAATTTGTGTTTAATGGAAAAATCTCGCATCTTTAGTCCCAAACCTCGTGTAGCGGCGACATGTTGCAATACATATTGTTGCATGACAAATCCTAAAATAGGTTTATCGAAAGTGGATTGATCAATAAAAATTTCAGTACTATTAAATTTATATTAAAAACTGGTACTCTTACTTGGATTTTTCCATTTTTAAAAAGTCATTTTTCCATTAAAATCATTTTATTAAAATTACTCAAAATGAAACAGTTATTATTAATATTTGCTTTTATACTCTTCTCTATATCGATTTTTGCTCAAAAATTAGAATTGAGTGACACTATTTCATTAACTATTAACGAGCATAATACCATTTTTATAAAAGCTATTTTCAACGAAAAAGATACTTTAAACTTAAATTTTGACACCGGCACAACCGAATTGATTTTAATAAATGATATTTTAAATAATAAACTTAAATCTACAACGGAACTTTACAGCACATTATATAATTTAAAAATTGGAAAAACAAATTACAAAACTAAAGTGTATGACGCCGAATTAGCAGGACACGGAACAGAAGGGCGATTTGGCTGGGACTTTTTCAAAGGAAAAGTAGTCGAACTCAATTATGACAAGCATGCTATGATTATTCATTCTGAATTGCCTAAATATGTACTATTAGATAACAAATTCACTAGCCTAAAAATAGAGTTTTTTAAAGACTTGTTTTTAGTTTCAAGTGAAATTAAGGAAAATGGAATTGCGAACAATGATCTTTTCCTCTTTGATACGGGTTTTGAAAGAACTGCAATGTTAGATAATGATTTATTAAAAGAAGGTAACTTTCCAACGAACAAGATGAAAGTTTTAAAAAAGGTAATGATGAAAGGTGCACAAGGAAACGAAATTCCTGTTATTACTTCTAATTTAGAAATCTTAAAAATTGGAAAGTATAAACTTAAAAATATTCCAGTTCAAATAACAACTACCCAAAAACCATTAAAAGATAAAAACGTTCATATTTTAGGTAACGAAATTTTGAAAAGATTTAATATATTCCTCGATTTTCAAAATAATGTTGTGTACTTGAAACCAAATAAATTTTATAAAGACCAATACATTGACCAAAGAAAAGAGTATAAATCGGAATGACGAAATGCCGAAAAATCAGCTTAATTCGCGTTTTTTTTACAAGAAATTTATGTGTCAGCAGAAAACAAGCAATCACAAAATCTATGAATATTAAAGAATTCAAAAAAGCAAGTGAAAAATCTCTGATGAAGAATGGGGAAATTGTGGACTGAATCCTTCTAAAAAAAAACTCATACATTAAACTTGAAAAGTAATTTAATAATTTACTTGAAGAGTTACTTTATAAAAGTGTCTAAAAGAAATAGAAAAAATAATACAAAATTACATTCAGAGAATTTATTGTTCAGCCATGATTTTAGTGCTACCATCCGTTTTAATCAATTTGTGATTCTATATTAATTTCAAACAATAATTTTCATAACTTAGTTTTTTCCTAACGAAAAAAATAAAAAGGCTGCCTACTTTTTTATCAAATTAGATTTGCACTAAAGCCTATGAAAAATACAATGTATTTAATGAAAAATCGACACTCAACGTGGCTTGAGCTCTTTTTTGATCTAATCTTTGTTGTGGCACTAGGAAAGGTCGCTCATCTATTAGCCCATACGCATAACAATGAACTAGACCGCCATGTATTTTTAACATTCATTATATTATTTTTACCTTTTTGGTAGATTTGGGTGCTGCACACTTCATTTTCAAATAGGTTCGACAATGACAGTAGGTTCCATAGAGTTTTTACGCTTCTCATTATGTTTGTTCTTATCATTTTATCTACCACGATCGATTCTTGAATAGAAAATAACTACTGCGGGATTATATGCTAAATATATTCAAAAAATGAGAGGCCGATCCACAAACAAAAGAATTATCGGTGTTCTTGCCTTTGGAACACCCTCCTTGCTGTATCAGCTTTATTCTTTTCCTACAAAATAGCTGGTCTATTGCTAAGCATCAGTATTATCATAGAAATTATTATTATTCAGACGACTCTTAATTCTAAAAATTCAACGAAGCCTTTAGATAAAGAACATTTAGTAGAATGCATAGGACTATTGGCAATTGTCCTTTTAGGAGAACCCATTGCTTAATTAACATCGGGTCTTACTAATGTAGATTGGACATTATTAACCATTGCCACGGGGATGGTGGGATTTTAAATAATAGCGATGATCTGGTGGATCTACTTCGACTCGCTAAATTTATTAATTGAAAGTAAAAGAGATAAATATGGAACTGGTATTATCTACTCTCAGTTGTTGGTCTATATGTCTTTTGCGATTCTTGCCAATACAATAAGACATGCCATCCTTAACGATTTAAACTTGTTTGATTTTAGAATTATGGCCATTTCAGGAATGCTGCTTCTATATATTGGAAAACAAACTGCATATGCAATAAATGTACCTAAACACAACAGAAACAGGATAATAAATACATTAATAGTACTTACCATTGCTGCAGTATCCTTACTTTTAAATAGATCTCAATACATCCTTTTTGGGTTGGCCTTTTCTTTTGCCATTTACATCGTGCTTAATTATAAATCACAAATGAAATTATATGGCAAAGTTAATTTTTAAGTGTTAGTCTATAAAATCGCTGATTTTTCATATCCGTAACCGGTTAAGATTACTTCTTTGAATTTCGTCTTAATTAAAGGAACCCCTTCTTTCTCAGTTTACTCTAAAACAACAATTATCAGCCGTTAATTTAGGCTTTTGCCAAAATAAATTTGACTGATCTAAAAATAGTATCCTACCAGCGCACAAAAATAATTATTAAATTACTACTCCAAGAATCTAGTCATCAACGTTATAAAAGTCACTTGTTATAAATTGAGGCCTAAAATTGGTGTTTATAAAAATTTATTTTGGATTATCTTCCACGCCCCAGGTGTCCAAACTTCGTAAAATATTTTCGAGTGATCTGCCTCTCTCGCTCAATTTGTATTCTACTTTTGAAGGAACAACCGCAAAAACTTTTCTGGAAATAAGGCCGTCTTTTTCTAATTCTCTTACGGTTTGGGTAAACATTTTATTAGAAATACCGGAGATTTTCTTTTGTAGTAATCCGGAACGTAAACCCCCATCCAGTAAATGAAATAAAATCAAAGGTTTCCATTTAGTCCCTATTAAACCCATTGTATAATGAAGAGGACAATAATTTTTTTCGCTCATTTTATATTTCAATCAATTGATAATCTATATTTTACTCTTTTAGGTAACTATAATACTTTAAAGTAGGTTATTGCTATTTATGCCAATATAGGCTAAATTTGTAATCTAAAACAATAACACATGCCAACTAAAACAAATTATCCAAAAGCATTTTCTCATATCGGAATTACAGTTCCTAATATTAAAGAAGCCGTTAAGTTTTACTCAGAAGTAATGGGCTGGTACATTATTATGGAACCGTCTACAGTAAAGAAAGAAAAGGAAACAGCTATTGGTCAAATGTGCATTGACGTTTTTGGCGAAGATTTAGAAGAATTTGAAATTGCACATTTAGCCACTTCAGATGGTACGGGAATCGAATTATTTTCTTTCCCTCACGGAATTAAAGAAGCACCAGAATTCAATCCTTTCAATACAGGTCTTTTTCATTTTTGCATACAAGATCCAAACATTGAAGATCTTATCGCTAAAATTGTATCTTACGGTGGTAAACAAAGAATGCCTATTCGAGAATATTATCCAAATGAGAAACCTTTTAAAATGTGTTACGTACAAGATCCTTTCGGAATTGTTTTCGAAATATACACGCACAGTTATGAACTGACTTATTCTTCTGGAGCCTATTCAAAATAAAACCAAATATCTAATAGCTTTTATTGAACTTCTAAAATTTAACTAAAATGAAAAAAAGTCTTTATCTAATCTTCCTTTTTATAGTGATTGTTTCTTGTAAAAATTTGACGAACAAGAAAATAGAAATTGAAGCGACAAAACACACGGACAGCCTTACAGTACAAGTACAACAAATTGCTGAATTTACTGGACAACAAGTAACTGGCGTTACCGTGAGCACATTAGGACGGATTTTTGTGAACTTCCCTCGATGGAGAAAAGGAGTTGAAAATTCGGTGGTTGAAATTACCAAAGACAATCAAAAATTAGCTTATCCCAATGAAGAATGGAATTCATGGAAAATTGGAAGCGCAGTTGAAGATCAAAAATTTGTTGGCGTACAATCTGTAGTGGCTTTTGAAAACATGCTTTATGTGTTAGACACACGCAGTCCATTATTTGGTGCCGTTTTAGACGCACCTCGCCTTTTTGTCTTTAATTTAAGTGACAATAAATTAGAGAAAACTTATATATTACAAAAAGACAGTTATTATCCTAATTCTTACATCAACGAT
The DNA here is from genome assembly GCF_900111075.1 of Flavobacterium frigoris. Lineage (GTDB taxonomy): Bacteria > Bacteroidota > Bacteroidia > Flavobacteriales > Flavobacteriaceae > Flavobacterium > Flavobacterium frigoris. The sequence goes on along the minus strand of NZ_FOFZ01000007.1, from coordinate 187,660 downwards.
TTACGTGTCGATAAAAAAAACAATAAAATCTATTGTACTGATTCTGGCAGAGCTGGTTTAATTGTACTGGATATGACTTCTGGAAAATCTACTAGAGTTTTAGACAATCATTTCTCTACAAAAGCGGAGCAATCCTATTTGACTTTCGACAACAAAAAGTGGGAGAACACTATTAATTCTGACGGAATTGCATTAGACAATAAAAATGACTTGCTCTACTTTCATGCACTAACGGGCTACAGTTTATATTCCGTACCCACAAAAGTATTAGCCAATGCAAATAATACGGAAGTTGAAAAATCAGTCAAATTAGTGGCAAAAACAGCAGCCCCTGATGGAATGATACTGGACGAAAATGGTATTTTATATTTTGCTGATTTAGAAAACAACAAAATTATGTATCGTAAACAAGATGGCAGTATTCACACACTGGTTGAAGGTAAAAAAATCAGATGGGCAGATACATTTAGTATTTATAACAACTACTTGTATTTTACAAACTCAAGGATTAATGAAGTTACAGCCGATATTTCAACTATGACTTTTACTTTGAATAAAATAGAGTTATCTAAAAATTAAAAAAAGAGTAAAGTGACTTAACCGCAAAGACGACTTTCTGCTTAAAAATAGCCCAAAATAAGACCGTTTTTAAAACAATTTAAAAGCAGTCTTGTTATTGTATTAGATACTATTACCTTCTACATTCGACACTCCTAATTGCATTATAAAAGACCAATAACATCGTTGTCAATAAACTGTCTGATGATGATCACGAAAATAATTTAAAACTTAATATATTCGAAGCTAATCAAAGAGGAGGTAAATTAGTATACTGATTTTACTATATCGCAAATTTTTTCATCCTATAAATGTAACAAATAATTAAACCAGCCGACTTATTATTATTAGCTGAATTCCATTTCGAAAAATGAAATCAGCATTGTTCTAAAAGGATAACTCGCAATTTTCAATATAAAAAGAGAGGAAACTAATTTAATTTCAGCCATTTTAATCAAACATTAATTTACACCGTATGAAAAAAATAATGCTACCGCTTTTTCTTTTGCTCGCCTTAACAGGACAAGCACAAATAAAGGCAGACGATGTACATACTTTCACCCTAAAAAACGGAATGAAAATATTAGTTGTAGAAGACTTTTCGATCCCAAATGCAAATATGTATTTGTTTTACAAGGTAGGAAGCAGGAACGAATACCAAGGAATTACTGGTCTCTCTCATTTTTTTGAACACATGATGTTTAACGGAGCCAAAAAGTACGGCCCAAAACTATTTGACCAAACAATGGAATTCAATGGAGGTGCTAATAATGCGTATACCACTGAAAATGTTACAGTTTACACGGATTGGTTTCCTGCATCTGCAGCGGAGGTTATATTTGATCTTGAAGGCGACCGAATTTCTAGTTTGAGTATTGATCCTACGATGGTAGAAAGCGAAAGAGGCGTTGTATTAAGCGAGCGTCGTACTGGTCTTGAAAATTCTCCTTGGCGTCTGTTGTCGCAATCGCTTCAGGCAACCGCTTTTCAAGAGCATCCATACCATTGGCCTGTAATGGGATATGAAGATGACATGAAAAATTGGAATCAACAAGACTTGGAACGTTATTTTAAAACCTATTACGCACCAAATAACTGCGTTGTTGTAATTAGTGGCGCGATCAAAACAGAAGCAGTAAAACTATTAGCAGAGAAATATTTCGAACCAATTCCAGCTCAACCCACGCCACCAAAAGTTCATATTGTAGAACCTGTACAAACTGGGGAACGAAGAATTACTGTTCAAAAAGAAGTGGCTACACCTTATCTTATGATTGGTTATCATACTCCTGAAACTAAAAACGATGATTATTATGCCTTAAATATTCTGAGCTCCGTTCTTTCAAGCGGAAAATCATCCCGATTGTATGCTTCGCTTGTAGATAAAAAACAAGTAGCTACCCAAGTATTTACTGATTATGGTGATAGCTTTGATCCTGGACTTTTCAATGTATATGCTGTAGCCAATAAAGAGGTGAACGAAGTAGATTTAGAAAATGCCATATATACTGAGATTGAAAAAATAAAACAGGATGGGATTACCGATACGGAACTACAAAAAATAAAGAACCAAAAACTAATGGAATTTTACGACCAAGTGGAAACCATAGACGGAAAATCAAACAACATAGGTACTTATGAAGTGTTTTTTGGTGACTATAGAAAAATGTTTGATGCGCCAGCTAATTATAATAAAATCACAATTGCTGATGTGCAACGGGTTGCCAAAACCTATTTTACAAAAAGTAACCGAACAGTAGGAGTATTAAAAACAAATGTAGAAAATTAATAGTATGGAACGTATTAATAAAAAATTCATAATGATCTGCTTGCTTGTAATAACACAAATAAGTCTGTCAGCACAAAGTTATAAGTTACCGAGTTACGCTACATTTAAATTACCAAATGGTCTTACTGTCTTCCTAATGGAGCAACATGATGTGCCTGTAATTAGTGTATCTGCCATTATCCCAGCGGGCGCAATATATGATAAAGACAAAGCGGGACTTGCGTCACTGACTGCTACAGCTTTAAAACATGGTACTGAAAATTTCACAAAAGCTAAGTTAGATGAAGAACTCGATTTCATTGGTGCCGCTTTAAACACCTATTCTTCTAAGGAATACTCCGGTCTATCTTCTCATTTTGCCGCTAAGGACAAAGACAAGGTCCTGACGATTATTAAAGAAGTATTGCTTAATCCTGTTTTTGACGCTGCAGAATTTGAAAAAGAAAAAAGTAGGTTGCTGGTGAAGCTTGAACAGCAAAAAGAAAGTCCGCAATCTGTGATAGGATCGTACTTTGAGTCCATGCTTTATGGAGACCACGTTTATGGAAATATCATAACAGGTACTACGGCAACCGTGAGTAAATTAACCGTAAATGATCTTACTACTTTTTATAAAACGAAATACAAACCAGACCATGCTGCCATTAGCGTAGTAGGTGATTTTTCTACTAAAGAAATGAAAGCCGCACTGACTGCTTTGTTCTCAAAATGGGAAAAATCCTCAAAAGAAGAAGATAGTCCTGCATCCAAAGCGATTAGTATTCCAAAAGAAAACAAGGTATTACTAGTCAATAAAGACGACGCCAGAGAAACCACGTTTTATATTGGTTCTCCAGGAATAAGCAGAAACAATCCAGATTATGTATCCATTGAAGTAGTCAACACACTTTTTGGCGGACGATTTACGTCGATGCTAAATGATGAGTTGCGTGTAAACTCTGGCTTGACCTACGGCGCAAGTAGTCGCTTTAATGCCTTGAAAAATGGTGGTTCATTTGCTATCAGCACTTTTACAGACGTGAAAACCACGGAAGCAGCCATTGATAAGGCGCTCGAAGTCCTGTCTAAATTACATAAAAATGGTATTGATGAAAAAGCATTGGCTTCAGCCAAAAATTATGTCAAAGGACAGTTCCCGCCACGATACGAAACTACCTCGCAACAAGCTAGTTTACTGACCCAAATGTTCTGGTATGATTTTGATAAATCTTTCATTGACGATTTTGAAAAGAATGTTGACAACTTGGATTTGGCGAAAGCCAACCAAATCATTGCTAAATATTTCCCTAAAGACAAGCTACAATTTGTGCTAATAGGAAAAGCAGATGAGATTATAAACATTTCAAAAAAATATGGCACAGTAACCCAAGTGGAAATAAAAGACGATCCTAAAGAAGGACTATAATTAATATCAAAGCGGAAATTAAATTTCCGCTTTTTTTTATATCTAATACTTATACCGAAAACCAGACAATATAGTCCAACCTAAATTTTTGTCACATCGCGCGCAGTCGAGATGCAATAGTGGTTCTCGACTCCGCTCGAACTGAAATTGAACTGTTTTATAGCCGAATATGACTTAGCTAACAACCTCTCGTACTATTTATCACGCTGAAAGCGTCTTAGCAAAGTTGCTCAGGTATCTTGAGACGCTTTCAGTGTGACAAACTAAGTGCTGTAGTTTGTGAAAGAATAGAACGCTTTATTATTGGGTCATACAATATTCATAATTAGATAAATTCAAATTGTATTAAAAAAGTCCCAATCGCACGTTTGGAGTACGCACACCTATTTGCGTATTCACTGTCGTTCTGTTAGATCTGTTTTCATAACGCGGCTCACTATATCCATAGTAATAATAGTCTGCATGCTGATACCAATATTTACTGTGATGACAATGGCTATCGCAATGATCGTGGTGTGCTGCATAACCTTCTTGCTTACCTTGAACATAAGCTCGATGCGCTCTGCTGTCGTTTTTCTTTAATTCCTTTTCGTATTGTTTTTGTTCCTGCCAAAAAGCACGTTCTTCTGTTTTGCTTTTTGCTTCAAACTGTTGTTCGTATTTCGCATCTTCTAAACCTCTTTGTTGATAATACGATACACTCTGTTTTGTTTCTACTTGGGTATCATTACTAACTCTAGCTTTTTGCGCATTCACATTGGGTACGAAAGAAAAAATAATTAGTATTAATATGGCTTTAACTGTTTTCATAATTTTAAAATTAGTGTTATTACAATAGTAAGACAACTGTAATCTAGTTTACCCTACCTTCCTATCCACTAATTTTTAAAAATGCTTTATTTAACCTGACTTTTCATAAAATCAATAACCTCATCAAAGCGATCGCTCCAAGGGTAAAAGTACTGTGTAACCATAGGAACATGCTTTTTGTCCACTCGTATTGCTGAAACTTCTGGCTGAAAAGGATGCAGGGCATCAATAAAACGCTTATTGGTTGTTTTAATAGAAGCATAGGTTTGATCACCAATATAAATTAAAAAAGGAGGCGTATTTTTATCTAAAAAATAAATAGGGGACGCATCCTGCCATTTGGTGGGCGAGTTAGTCCAGGTTGTTATATAATTGTATTCGGCAGTAGGTGGGTTTTCCTCTAAATAATATTTCATATCTAATCCTGCGGCATCATTCAAAATAATTCCGGAAATACTTTTAGGATCGATTCCGTACTTCGGATTCATAACCGCTAATGCACCCAAATGTCCGCCTGCAGAATGTCCCGTTACAAAGACTGCATTTGGATTACCCTTGTACTTGCTGATACTATCTTTCGTCCATTGAATCACGGCGGCAATTTGCTTGGCCATCCCGTCATAATCCGTATTTGGACTCAAAGTATAATCTGGAATCACAGTGACTACTCCTTTGCTGGCAAAGTTCCTGCCTAATAAATCGTAGGTCCCTTTTCGTCCACTATTCCAGTAGCCTCCATGCACAAAGATTAAAACAGGGAGTTGTTTTGCTTTTGAATTTCTGGGAACAAAAACATTCATTTTTGGTACCGCTATTGTATTTTCCTTCGAAGGCAGTAAATAGGAAGCATCTGTAATTTTTTTTGATGCACAACTCCCCAACAGAATGCTATTAAGGACAACTAGTATCGCAATTTTATAACGCATAGTTTTTTTTACAAATATATAAATTAAAGAAAAAGCAACCGCAATTATTACAAAAGGCTACGCTGCCATTTTCCTGCTAGTGAAATTAAAAAATATCACAACGGGAAGAAATGGAATTCATTAGCTTTGTAACGGCACACAATAATTTGAAATGAATGATAGATTCGTATCTAGTAGTGCCACTATTATTAGTAAAGCACACCATAATACCCCACCAGAAATGCGAAAACAACTTTTTTTTGGATTCAGATTTGTACTTTAATTAAAACGAAACACATGAAGCACACTATTTTAATCGTTACCGGATTAGGAGATTCAGGAGAGACACATTGGCAAAATTATTGGTTACAGCATTTTGAAACTGCTCAAAAAGTGATTCAAAAAGATTGGGACAACCCTATCTTAAAAGATTGGCTGGAAAGCCTGAACACTTCAATCGAATCTGCGGAAGGTGAAATCATTATCGTTGCTCATAGCCTTGCCTGCTCGTTGATCAGCCATTGGTCAAAAGAAAATAAAACCGATAAAATAGTTGGTGCCTTGCTTGTTGCTCCTGCAGATGTAGATTCAGCTGCGCATACCCCTGAGGAAATCAGAAACTTCTCTCCCATTCCTTTATTAAAATTAGATTTCCCTTCCATTGTGATCACAAGTTCTAATGATCCCTATATTTCATTGGAAAGAGCCTCGTTGCTAGCTGAAAAATGGGGAAGTTCTTTTATAAATATTGGCGAGAAAGGCCATCTGAATTCAGAGTCAAAATTAGAATATTGGCCCGAAGGACAAGAAATTCTGCAGTCATTATTAGAAATGATAGAAAGTAATAAATAATTTCATTTCTATAAACGAAACTATTATCAAAACATATACCAAAAAACTGCAACACTTCATAGCTCAAAATACCCGAAAAAAACGGGATGCAAATAGTGATTTATCTTAATTACAAGGCAAATACAGTGACTATCTAAAATTGTATCTGTACTATTTGCAGGATTGTAAAACCAACCCAAAAAATACCTAAATTTGAATGTTAAACTGTTCCAAATTTGGCAGAAGCAGCAACTTCTTTTTTCCTTTTTTCGAAAATTAAACTAATGAAAAAAATAACATACCTACTCTTACTACTATTTTCAATCATTAGCTGTTCCACTCATATGAACGATAATGAAAATAACACCATCATTGGAAAATGGAATTGGGTTGAATCTTCTGGTGGGATTGCCGGAATTACGACAACGCCACAATCATCTGGAAAATCAATTCAACTGGAAATCTCTAACACAAAAGTAAAAAAGTATGTGGATGGGATCTTAGTTCTTGAATCCTCCTACTCTATTCAAACCGGAATTTCTATTTTTGGAGGGGAAAAAAAGTTAATTATCTATGACAATGATTCAAAACAGTCTTTCACAATAACTGCCAATCAATTGATTCTTAACGATGAATGTTACGATTGTTACTTTAATAGATATATAAAAGACTAAAACTATTTGTTACTCTTATTTCAAATCAATAATATGACTCTGTGTTAGCAAACAAAATTTACTGTAAATTAGATTGATAATGAATTTGCTTGTAACCACAACATTTTTTTAGAAAACAAGAACTATAGAAAACACATAATCTGACAATAGTTCACACAAAACCCTTCATATAATTAGCTTTAATCACTAAGCAAAATGGAAAATATCAAAATATTTATAAACTACATAGCAGCATCTATTGAAATCATAGGGTGTATTACCATTTTTACAGGCGTACTATATTCTCTAATCAAGTCACTTGTACTATTTTATAGAAGAAAACCAGAACCCTTTATTGAATTAAGACAAACGCTGGGAAAATCGATACTTTTAGGACTTGAAATATTAATCGCTGCTGATATAATTGCCACAGTAGTTGCAGAGCCAACATTAGAATCGGTATCGATTTTAGGATTAATAGTTTTTATCAGAACGGTTATGAGTTTATCATTGCAGGTCGAACTCGAAGGTAAATTTCCATGGCAAAAAAATAAAATTTAAATCTATCAATAACCCTTTATCAAATAAACGTATTATGTTAGTAAAAAAAAATTGGCACCAAAAACATTTTGAAGCTTTAGGATTTGGGAGCCGCTTGGCCGATGCCGTGGCTAAAATTATGGGGTCGTGGAAATTCATAATTGTGCAAACGATTTTAGTCGTTCTTTGGATGACCTTAAACCTAATTGCTTTTATAAAACATTGGGATGTCTATCCTTTTATTTTGCTTAATCTATTATTCTCTACCCAAGCTGCTTATGCAGCGCCTATTATCATGATGTCTCAAAACAGACAAAACGAAAGAGACCGAGCACAAGCACAAGCAGATTATCAAACTAATCTGGAAGCCAAACTAGAAATAGAAGCGCTGACATCAAAACTGAATAGCATTGAAGTTGACAAATTAGACAAGATAATCAGACTATTGGAACAAATTCAAAGACAGCCCTAACTAAAGAATAAAATCAAACATCTAGATTTTAATTTTTCCGTTCTTTTTATTTCAAAAAAGCTAATAGCAATAAGCTCACTTAGCCCGAAACATTTTGGGCATAAATGAGCTTATTATTTTTATACACTGCTTAAAATTAAATTTTTCTTCTCTAATTCAACTTGCTAGTTGCAATATTTACTTTGGTAATAACCAAGAAAGCAATTAAAATTTATTCCCTAGATTTACAAAGAGTTATTATAAAGAATCACCTTATTATTTTTAGTTAAAAAACATCTATTTTACTGATATTTAGTTAATTAACAATTTTACACCAATTATTTTTTTTAATTTTAATAGAAATAAAAAGTAAACTATTAATATTTAAAATCAATTATTATGGCAACTCAAACAGGAAAAAAAGTAGAAGCTACAAAAGCAAAAACAAATTCAGCTCATGGATTGAGAGATTTATTTGAAGTAGGATTGAAAGATATTTATTATGCAGAAAAAATATTGAGTAAAACACTTCCTAAAATGGCAAAAAATGCTTCAACTCCAGAACTGACTACTACTCTCAATAAACATTTGACCGAAACAAACGAACATATTTCCAGATTGGAAAAAATATTCGAAGTTACTGGTATTAAACCTGCTGCAAAAAAATGTGAAGCAATGGAAGGAATTCTAAAAGAGAGTGATGATATGATCAACAAAACAGATCAAGGTATTGTACGTGATGCCAGTATAATTGCCTCTGAACAAAAGGCAAAACATTATGAAATTGCAACTTATGGTACTTTACACGCTTTCGCAAAAACAATGGGAGAAAACAAAGCAGCTGATCTATTAGCTATGACTCTTAATGAAGAGAAAAAAGCGGACGCTAGATTAACTGAGTTAGCGATGACTTCTATTAACAACAAAGCTTTTAAAGCGGATGCTATTTCAAACCCACGGATGTAATTCGAAATCATAAATAATTTAAAAAGCCTGTTCCGTACAGGCTTTTTTTATGGTACTACTATATAGGAAATTACCATTTTAAATGTTGAACGTTAAATATTTGCTTGTGTAACAAAAGTTACTGACAAACCTTTTCCTTTGTGTTACTTTTGTCTTATCAAATTAGAGTACACGATACATCCAATTGAATAAAAGTGCTCTTTTGAGCGTAATTCAAACTTTATAAATTAAACAAAATGAGCGTAGAAAAAATAATTAAAGAAAACGAAGGAACCATTGTAGATGTGCGTTCGTACGGCGAATTTATGGGTGGTAATGTAGTTGGTTCCATTAATATTCCGCTAAATGAAATACCCGAAAGAGTCGAAGAATTAAAAAAATTAAAAGCACCTTTAGTATTATGTTGCGCCTCTGGAAACAGAAGCGGACAGGCACAACACTTCCTTTCACAACTTGGAGTCGAGTGTTATAATGGTGGTTCTTGGTTAGACGTAAATTATTATAAATCACAAGCAACAAAATAAGATGATAAACACATTAAAAAATCTATTTGGTTTAGGGCCAAAAGTAAATTACGCCGATTTAGTAAAGCAAGGAGCTGTAATTCTAGATGTACGTAGTCCAGGAGAATACAAACAAGGACACATAAAAGGGTCAATAAATGCTCCATTAAATGATCTTTCGAGACATATTCCAAAATTAAAAAAAGACGCTACTATTATTACTTGTTGTGCATCAGGAATGCGAAGTGCTTCTGCAAAAAGCATTTTAAAATCGAATGGATTTGCACAAGTTCATAACGGCGGAGGCTGGAGTAGCTTACAAAACAAAATATAATGAATGCACAGACCTTATTAAATGATTGGCACTTCATGCGTTTTGTCCGTCTTGCGCTAGGCGTTTACATTGGTATACAAGCCTATCAAACCCAAAGCATTCTTTCAGGACTTCTGGCCGGTTTTCTATTATATCAAGTCGTAACAAATTCTGGCTGCGGTGGAGCGAATGGTTGTGCAGTACCGCTGAAGAAAAAGAATACCGACACTGTTGAGGATGTAGAATATGAAGAAATAAAAACAAATTAAATTATAATTACAGCATATAAAAAGCCCCAAATTGGGGCTTTTTATTTTATTAAGATTTAAAATTTAGTACAAACAAACACCAGTATTGCATCATTAGTATTCGATAATAAAAACTTTAAACCTTACAACAAATTAAATATTCATAAAAAAATTAGGCTTCTATTTTCGGAAAATCATTCCCTAGGCGTAAACAAACATCGGTACAATCAGCATAATATATAACCCTTTCTGCTGTCGCTAATCATCTCCATTAGCTAGCTGGCTTTTTCTCATATGCCCCAACTTCATTAACATAAGAACTAACAAATCCTACTATGTTTAAAATAACACAATAAAATGGAATTACTCCTATCGTTATTATTAATTTAGTTGGGATAAGTAAGTCGTAAAACCACATCCTTCGAAAATACCAGAAACGGTATCCAAAGCTTTTGCGTTGTGGCCTTCCAACAGAAATTCTTTCTCTAAATTTTCATCTGTAGAGATATTGATGATTTCTACTATTTTAGAATGAGGAAAAATAAGATCAAAACTCAGTTGGTTGTTTATCGACGATGTAAACTCATCCTCGTTTTCCATAATAATGATGATTTTTGCGGTAGCGACTTCTTTTATTTTTTCAACAACAGCTGCATTATTAATACAAAAACCAGAAAGAATAATAATATCTGCTTCCCAACTGGCATTTACAGCGCAATCCATTTTTTCAATATAACCATGGCGATTGTGCGCCAAAAGACTTTCATGAATATCAGATAGTGCTTTTTGGTTTTTATCGAATAATAAAAGTTGGTAATGCTCCGATAATTCTTTAAGTATTGGAAAATTTCTTTTCTCAGCAGCACCAATAACGGCAATAGTTCGTATATTTTGCATTGTTCTTGTTTTTACTGTTGCAAAACTACGGTAAGAGCCCCCTTGGTTCCATTGAGATAGAACAAGAAATGCCATTGATCCAAATCAATTTTATTTCCGAAGAGTAATTTGTTTTCGCACTCGGCTTAGTGTTTCTGGGGTAAGACCAAGGTAAGAAGCAATCATGTGTTGGGGTACACGCGCTATGACATCAGGGTAAGCGATAGTGAGTTTGGTGTATTTTTCTTCAGCAGTTTCAGTCAAAGCAGAGTTTACTCTCGCCTGCAAAGCAATATAGGCGTTTTGCAACAAAAGTCTTTGGTAGCGTTCAAATACCGGTAGCACATCCATTAGCTCCTCTCTTGCCACCGCCGTTAATAACAACAGTTCCGAATCTTCTATAGCTTCGATCGTGAAGGTGGAATGCGCGCCCATTAAAAAACTCGACAAATCAGTAATCCACCAGCCTTCAAAAGCAAACTGCATGATGTGTTCATTTCCTTTTTCATCGGTAGTATAGGAACGTAAAATCCCTTTTTCAATAAAAGCATTGTACGTACAAACATCGCCTTCTAATAGCAAAGTTTGTTTCTTTCGTATTTTTTTTGGAATAAAAAAAGTCTTACACTCCTCAAATTCGGCCGCGGTCAACGTTACTTTATCTCCAATACTTTTTGCCAATTGTTCATACATTTCCGCAAGATAATAATTACTGCATCAATTAAAAAAACCAATCGTAAAAATGAGCAAAATGCAAAAATTAAATCCTTATAAAAGCAGCATTGCAGCCCTTATTTGCTGTCAATTATGCTACAAATAGCCCTAATAACAAAATCAAAAATCATTTGTCTTACGGCAAAATAAAAATTACCTTTGCCACAGTTTAACTTTTACACACAAAATGAAGCCTAACACACAACAATTAAAGGATTTAACTATCCAAGTCAGAAGAGACATTCTTAGAATGGTACATGCAGTCAACTCAGGTCATCCAGGAGGATCACTTGGTTGTGCAGAATTTATGGTGACCTTATACCAAAATCTAATGGACCGCAAAGAAGGTTTTGATATGGACGGAATAGGAGAAGATCTTTTCTTCCTTTCTAACGGACATATTTCACCAGTTTTCTACAGCGTTTTGGCAAGAAGCGGTTATTTTCCAGTTTCAGAATTAGCCACTTTCCGTCTAATCAATTCAAGACTACAAGGACACCCAACTACGCACGACGGTTTACCTGGAGTTAGGATCGCATCTGGTTCTCTGGGACAAGGTATGTCTGTAGGTATTGGAGCTGCTCAAGCTAAAAAATTAAATGGAGACAATCATTTAATTTACACTCTTCACGGTGATGGTGAATTGCAAGAAGGTCAAAACTGGGAAGCAATTATGTATGCTTCTGCAAAAAAAGTAGATAACCTTATCACTACAATCGATTTAAACGGAAAACAAATTGACGGTACTACTGACGAAGTTTTAGCCATGGGAAGTATCCGCGCTAAGTTTGAAGCATTTGATTGGGATGTTATTGACATTAAAGAAGGAAACAACATTGAAGCTATTATAGCAGGAATGACAGAAGCAAAGTCTAGAACAGGAAAAGGAAAACCCGTTTGTGTACTATTGCATACTGAAATGGGGAATGGAGTTGACTTCATGATGCATACTCATGCATGGCATGGAAAAGCGCCTAATGACGCTCAACTAGAAAATGCATTTGCTCAAAATCCAGAAACCTTAGGTGACTATTAATAATTTTAAAATTTGAATTGTAAATTTTGAATTACTACTCAAAATCTTTCAATTATTAAATTTTTAAATCTTTGAATTTAAAAAAATGAAAAAATATACAAATACAGGAAGTAAAGATACGCGTTCGGGTTTTGGAGCGGGAATGACTGAGCTAGGTCAAAAGAACGAAAACGTGGTTGCACTTTGTGCTGATTTAATAGGATCGTTAAAATTTGACGATTTCAAGAAAAATCATCCAGAGCGTTTTTTCCAAATTGGAATTGCCGAAGCCAACATGATTGGAATTGCAGCTGGATTAACCATTGGAGGTAAAATTCCATTCACCGGAACTTTTGCTAACTTTTCTACCGGAAGAGTCTATGACCAGATTCGCCAATCAGTAGCTTACTCTGAGAAAAATGTAAAAATCTGTGCTTCGCATGCAGGTTTAACTTTAGGTGAAGATGGTGCAACACACCAAATTCTTGAAGATATTGGATTAATGAAAATGTTACCAGGAATGACTGTAATCAATACTTGCGATTACAATCAAACTAAAGCGGCTACATTAGCACTTGCTGATCATCACGGTCCTGCTTATTTGCGTTTTGGACGCCCAGTAGTACCTAACTTCATGCCAGCCGACGAACCATTTGTAATAGGAAAAGCAATCCTGTTAAGTGAAGGAACCGATGTAACAATCGTAGCTACTGGGCACTTAGTTTGGGAAGCACTTATTGCTGCCGAAGCATTAGAAGCAAAAGGAATTTCTGCAGAAGTAATCAACATACATACAATTAAACCATTGGATGAAGAAGCAATTCTTAAATCATTGGCTAAAACAAAATGCATTGTTACTGCCGAAGAGCACAATATCCTTGGCGGTCTTGGCGAAAGCATCTCAAGAGTATTAGCCTTGAATCATCCTGCTCCACAAGAGTTTGTTGCGGTAAATGACAGCTTTGGAGAATCAGGAACGCCTGAACAGTTAATGGAAAAATACAAGTTAAACAATCAAGCAATTGTTGAAGCCGTAGAGAGAGTTATTAAAAGAAAATAATTCACATACATATCCAAAAAAAAATCCCATCTCGTTTAAAAAGAGATGGGATTTTTTTTTGTTTTCAGTCTATACTTTAATGACAACTTTTATCTAAGTGTTTTTTGATTCGTGCAGGATCAGATGTATCACCATTACAACTCGGTATAGCATCAAAAGCCATTAATGTTCCATCAGCTTTTGTAATTTCACTTCTTGTACCATAACCATCTGCATCGTCATCGACGTCTAAAAAGTTAGGAATTCCATCCCCATCACTATCATCAGCATAACGGATTTTATCTGCAGGACTTGTTGGATAATTGACAGTATTTCCATAATAATACATATAACCATCGCCATTTAAATCCTCTTGATAAGAAGGAATACCATCGCCATCTTGATCCAGTCGTTGCAATGCATATAATTTAAAACTAAAAACTAAAGGCGCATAAGCAGGAATATTATCACTTCCCGAAGAATAGTAGGACAATCCAGAGGGAATAAACATCACTCCTGCACCAAAATCTTTGTACGATACAGTTCCGTCATTGCCATTTGATTCTGCAGTCCCAGTCTTGAATTGTGGAAAAATCTCACTCCATGCTCTAAGTGGAACATTCTCAATTGTATATAAAGAAAAAAAAGTTTGAGGATATTTAACTTCTTGGAACGCTGTTGCAGTCAATGAAGTCACGCCTGACACTAAAGTTTGCTGTAGATAATCACCTTTATAAGCTGCCAACACACCATCTACATTACAAGGTGACTCTTTAACCCCTTCTCTCAATACTAAATAATATAATTTATAAGTAATATCGTGCAGAGATACGTCTCTACTTAACAATTTAGGAAAAGTAGTTTTATCTTTATACGACATAATGGAAGCTTGAGTGCCTCCATCGGGAATCTTAGTAAAAACTACATCCTGATCATCAGAAGAGCCAGGGTTATTAGTAACGGTTATATAATAGGTATTCAAATATTCTTCTATATCAGTAATATCAGTGGCATATTGTACTGCATATTCTCTAGGAGGAGTAATTTCGGCAGTGTCATTATTCTTCGAACATGAAAATAAAGAGAGGGTTGTAATTGATAAAATAAAATAATACTTAAATTTGTTCATTATAGCTGATTTTTAAGTGCGCAAGATACAATATTGATTGATTTTTGTAAACAATTTAACTCTGATTTTAGAATTTTTATGAGAATAGATAAATATTTATGGTGTGTCCGATATTACAAGACTAGAAATATGGTAACAGAAGCCTGTAAAAAAAATCATGTTACTGTAAATGGCCTTGTTGCGAAACCATCAAAGGAGGTTTTTCCTACTGATAAAATCACCTTCAGAAAAGACCAAATCACGCAAATCATTACCGTTTTAGACATTCCAGAAAGCCGTTTAGGGGCAAAACTAGTTGATATGTACCGAAGAAATGATACTCCTGCGGAAGCATACCAGCATCTCGAACTATTGAAATTATCAAAGGAGCACTATCGAAAAAATGGTACTGGACGACCTACCAAAAAAGATAGAAGAGATATTGACGAATTTGGAAATGAAATAAAAACTGACGAAGAGGAAGAGAACTAGTGTCAAAATTACTACTCTTCAAACACTAAACTTTAAACTAGAAAAATGAGCAAGAATATCATTTTAACGAATCAAGAAATTGAACATAAAATAAAAAGAATAGCCTACCAGATCTATGAGACCTTTGTCGATGAGGATGAAGTTGTTCTCGCTGGGATAGCAAGCAATGGATTCGTTTTTGCAGAAAAAATTGCTAAAGAACTGCAAAGTATCTCCACTTTAAAAGTTTCATTATGTGAAGTTAAAATTAACAAAGTCAACCCAGAATTACCAATACAGACTTCTTTGACAAAAGAAAAATATGCAAACAAGGGTTTAATTCTTGTTGATGATGTCCTAAATTCAGGTACGACTTTAATCTATGCCATAAGACACTTTTTAGACGTTCCCTTGAAAAAATTCAAAACAGCGGTTCTAGTAGACCGGAATCACAAGAAGTACCCCGTAAAAGCCGATTTCAAAGGAATTTCATTATCCACGTCACTATTAGAGCATGTGCAAGTCGTTTTTGATGAAAACGGAAACAGCTATGCCTATTTAAGCTAAAATAGCAAGAATATCCAAAACTGTCTCATCAACAGTTTTCTCATCAACACTAACTATGTGTTGCGCTTGATTGTAATAATAGCTTCTTTCAAAAAGATGCATCGCAATAAACTCCTTCATCTCCTCTTCATTTTTATTGGCGATAAGGGGTCTTTTGCTTTTATTGGCGACCAATCTATTAAATAAGGTCTCAATAGAAGCTTTTAGATAAACAGATAGTACATTCTTACCATGTAACAATTCGTGGTTATTAGCATAGCAAGGAGCACCTCCGCCAAGACCAATAATGACATCTCCGGGAGCATTTAACAAGTCGACAAAAGCGGCATGCTCCATCTTCCTAAATTTAATTTCTCCGTGCTGTTCAAAAATAGCATTTATAGACAAACCCGCTTTTTCTTCAATATATTCATCCAAATCGACAAACGGTACCCTAATGATTTTTGATAGTGTTTTAGCAATAGTAGACTTCCCGCACCCCATATAACCTAATAATATAATTTTTCTCATAGAATAAAACCTTATAAACTAAGGCGTTAAGATTTATTGTTAAAAAAAGACAAATTTAAAGCAAAATTCTTTGGAAAACATCAAATAAAGTCCTTATATTTGCACCCGCATTCAAGCAAAGAAATTATGACTCGATAGCTCAGTTGGTAGAGCACATCACTTTTAATGATGGGGTCCTGGGTTCGAGCCCCAGTCGGGTCACAAATAGTGATCAACACATAATTTACTTGAATGCATTGACTCGATAGCTCAGTTGGTAGAGCACATCACTTTTAATGATGGGGTCCTGGGTTCGAGCCCCAGTCGGGTCACTAAAAGGTCGAGTAATTTATTACTTGACCTTTTTTATTTTCAGGCCACGTGGAGAAACGGTAGACTTGCCAGCTTGAGGGGCTGGTGCTCGCAAGGGCGTGTGGGTTCAAATCCCACCGTGGTCACTTTCAATCCCTATTTTAGGGACTTAGCAAAGGTTTTAGTCAACATTTAGTCAACCAAGTTGAAAAATGCAAGATTAAAACCTTTTTTTATTACATCCATTTTAGAGTATAAATCACCTTCTCCCCACATACTCTTCACCACAGGCTTTAGCTATTTTCTTCTTTCACAAAACCACATATAACTCCCGATTCACATCAAGATTAATACATTTACTTTTAAAAGTAACTAAAATCTTAGGTATCATGAAAAAAGAAATAATACAAATCGAGAACATCAGTGCAGAAGAGTTTAAGGATGAAATAATAAAAGGAGTACTTCTAGCTCTAAAAGATCTAATCCTTCCTTTTACAGATCCCGACGAAGAAAAATTACTGACAAGACATGAAACCGCAAAAATTCTATCTGTTTCACTCGTTACTCTATACGATTGGGATAAAAAAAATATCCTTCAATCTTATCGAATAGGTAATTTAGTTCGCTACAAAAAGACTGATATATATAAAGCGTTAATAAAACGGAAATTTTAATTAAGCTCACTACGATAGACTTTCGTTCAAGTTAATGAGACGAGATGTTAAATATACTATTTACTTCTCGTTTTATAAGAATTTGAACCGCCTCTCTAATGGGGCAGCTTGAAAAGAATAGCACGGTTTAAGATTACCTAAGATTTTGTTACTACATCTTTTTACATAAAAATACATCTTTTCACATTTGATCTAGTTCAGTTCTGCACATCTGATTACATAGAATTACACATTTTTACAAAAAAAGACAAGGTTTTGCATCTTTAGACATCATTCCGCATATATTGAATACTAGTTGCCTTGAATATCTTATGATGCGATTACATGTTTTTACATTTCCGAATATTGTTGAATTTTAGACAATAGCTAATCTCTAGGTATGCTATATTAGAAAATAATTTTTTGAACGTATTTAAACTACAATCGATCAACTCCAAAACTAATTTACTCAAGATCTCCTTTCCTGTGATATTCTTAATCTTTATAATAACCCTTATAAAAAGGCTAGAATTAGAATAAAACTACGTTAATTCACGCTATATCACGTTAACGAGCTCTAATAACACGCTAGCGACACACGCTAACGAACTAAAAAACTATCGCTAGCGTGTGTCGCTAGCGAAAAACAAAATCCAATAAAAAACGGACTTTATTCCTAACTTTACTTTAATAATAAATAAGAGATAAATATCACTAAAAGTGGGTATTGCCAGATTCTTAAAATCCTCGTTATTTTACAATTGACCAAGCGAAAAGACATTAATCTAATTCAAACGGATTTAAAAATGGCTTTAACGCATCAAATTGTGGAAAACCGTAAGCAAAAACAAATTTATCAGCTAAGTTTTGGTTTTTATAATAATGAACCGATTACAAATCACTCCATGAGCTTTTTATAAAATACATTACAAAGCTGTTTCGTATTTGAATAGGTTATTGTATTTTAAATCCTATTTTTACGAGTAAATCAATTAACGTAAAAGCATAACAGCAACTAATTCATAATGGCAAAACAAGTAAAAGCAAAAAAAGAAAAATCAATAGAAGAAACCCTTTGGGAATCAGCAAATAAACTCCGAGGAACAGTAGAATCATCAGAATATAAGCACGTAGTACTGGGGTTGATCTTTCTAAAATTTGCCAGCGATAAATTTGAAGAACGTCGCAAAGAATTGATTGAAGAAGGCAAAGAGAAGTTCATCGAGATGAAGGAGTTTTACAACATGAAAAACATCTTTTTTTTACCTGAAGAATCTCGTTGGTCTTTCATTATACAAAATTCCAAACAAAATGATATTGCCTTAAAGATTGACACCGCTCTTCATACCGTAGAGAAAAACAATCCTGCTCTTAAAGGTGCATTGCCAGACAATTACTTTTCTCGTTTGAATATGGATGTGAGTAAACTCGCAGCCTTGTTAGACACCATCAACAATATCGACACTATAAAAGACAAGCAACAAGACATTGTAGGTCGTGTCTATGAATATTTCTTGAGTAAGTTTGCTCTTGCCGAAGGAAAAGGAAAAGGCGAATTCTACACCCCAAAAAGCATTGTGAATCTAATTGCCGAAATGATTGAACCATACAAAGGTGTAATCTATGATCCCGCTTGTGGTTCTGGTGGTATGTTTGTGCAATCAATCAAGTTTATCGAAAACCACCACGGAAACAAAAAAGAAATCTCCATATACGGACAAGAATATACGGCTACTACTTATAAACTAGCCAAAATGAATCTAGCCATTCGTGGTATAGCGGCTAATTTGGGCGATGTTGCTGCGGATACTTTTGGTCGTGACCAACATCCCGACTTAAAAGCCGATTACATTATGGCCAACCCACCTTTTAACCAAAAAGATTGGCGTGCCAGTGATGAATTAGTAGACGATTCTCGTTGGAGAGGCTATGATGTTCCTCCTACCTCTAATGCCAACTATGCTTGGATTTTGAATATGGTAAGCAAACTATCTGAGAATGGTGTAGCTGGGTTTATCTTGGCTAATGGTGCATTATCTGGTGGCGGTGATGAATATAAAATTCGTAGAAAGCTGATTGAAAATGATGTGGTAGAAAGTATTGTGATTTTGCCACGATCTATGTTTTATACCACTGATATTAGTGTAACGCTTTGGATTTTGAATAAAAACAAAAAAGAACGAACAGTTACCTTACCAGACGAAACGAGGAACTACCGTGACAGGCAAAATGAAATCTTATTTCTTGATTTAAGAGAAAAAGGAATTCCGTTCGAAAAGAAATACACGCAGTTTTCTGAAGAGAATATTATAGAAATCACACAAGCCTACCACAACTGGCAAACCGATTTAAATAAATACAGCAACGTAGCGGAGTTTTCGTATGCTGCTTCTATTGAAGAAGTAGTTGCAAAAGATTTCTCCTTAGTTCCGAGTAAATATATTGAATTTGTAAACCGTGACGAGAACATTGATTTTGATGATAAAATGAAGTCGCTTCAAAAAGAATTTTCAGAATTACTGCAAGCCGAAGCCCAATCTAAAAATGATTTACTAACCGTTTTCAAAGAATTAGGTTATGGGATCAAATTATAAGCGATTAGGCGATTATATACAAGAAGTAAATATTCGAAATAAAGCATTGATTGAAGCTCCTCTGATGGGAGTAAGTATCAAAAAAGTACTGATGCCATCTATTGCTAATATTATTGGTACTGATATGTCAACCTACAAATTGATCCAAAAAAATCAGTTTGCTTATGGCTCTGTTACCTCTAGAAATGGAGATAAAATATCAATTGCTTTAATGGAGGAACACGATCAGGGGATGGTCTCTCAAGCCTATACGGTTTTTGAAGTCAAGGATGTTAAAGAATTAGCCCCTGAATATTTGATGATGTGGTTTCGCCGACCTGAGTTTGACCGTTACGCACGTTTTATGTCACATGGAAGTGCTCGAGAAATTTTTTCGTGGACAGAAATGCGCGATACTTTATTACCAATTCCTTCTCCAGAAAAACAACTTCAAATTATAAAAGAATATAATACTATTCAAAACCGTATTCAACTTAACAACCAACTCATTACCAAACTCGAAGAAACTGCACAAGCGATTTACAAACAATGGTTTGTGGATTTTGAGTTTCCTGATGTTGATGGGAAACCTTATAAAAGTAATGGTGGGGCGATGGTTTTTTGTGAGGAATTGGAAAGGGAGATTCCTGTTGGGTGGGTAATTGGAAAATTAAATGATTTTTCAAAGATAGTTATGGGGCAGTCTCCATTAGGAGAAAGTTATAATGAATTTGGAGATGGTGTTGCTCTAGTAAATGGACCTGTTGAATTCGGGAGTTATTTTACTGTAAAAACCAAATGGACTACAGAACCAAAAAAATATTGTGAAAAGAACGATTTGATATTATGTGTTAGAGGAAGTACGGTTGGAAAAATTGTAGTATCGGATGATAAATATGCAATTGGTAGAGGAGTATGCGCAATTAAATCTAAATATCCATTTTTCAATTTATTAATGATAAAGAATAATTTAAACCTTATTTTGAAAGATGTAACTGGCTCAACTTTTCCAAATTTGGACAGAAAAACTTTAGAAGAATTTAGAGTAATTATTGGTAGCAATGAATTATTACAATATTTTGAAACTAAACTTGAACCTTTAAATGGAACTATAAAATTATTACATACTGAAATAGTGAAAATTGAAGAATTAAAAGGTTTATTATTGGCTAGAATGACAAAGGTCGAGCGTGGAATAGAAACTGTAGAAAATTAAAAAAAATAAATAGATATGATAAGAATATTACATTTAACTGATTTTCATCTTAATAATAAAACTTTAAGAGATTGGAACGGTTTTTATAAAGATGCTTTTTTTTCTAAATTAACTGAGTTGTCAAAAGAAAGAAATATAGATTTTGTTTTTTTTACAGGCGATTTAATTGATAAGGGGGGAAAGGACTTTAAAGGTACAACCTTGGCTTTAAAAGAATTCAAAACTAATATAATTGACCCAATACTAGAAAAACTGAATCTAGATATTTCAAGATTTATTATTTGTCCAGGAAATCATGACATTGATAGAACCAAAGATTCTAAAATAGATGAAAATGGACTAAAAGGTACTTTATTAGTTTCTGATGATGTAATTGACTTTATCAATACTAGTACAAAAGAAAATTCATTTCAATATATTAAAAGAATAGAAGAATATAAAAATTTTGAAATCGAATTATACAAAGATATTGAAATTGATAATTTACATTCAATGTTTAACTTCTCACTAAAATATGAAATAGATGGAGTAAGCATTGGAGTAAGTTCTATTAATTCATCATGGAGATGCTATGATAATGATGACTATGGTAGCATATTAATTGGAGAAAATCAATTGAATGACAATTACAAATTTGTTGAAGATTGTGATATTAAAATTGCATTAATACATCACCAATTAGATTGGATTTCAAAAATTGAAAAAAGTGTTATTGCATCTCATATAAACAAAAATTATGATGTAATACTTTCTGGACATGTTCATGAGCATATGTCACAAATGACTACAGGTTTTACTGGTTCTTGTTTTCACAATGTTTCACCTTCAGGATTAAATCAAATAAGATCAGATAGTTCTACTTTTATTAATGGTTTTACTATAATCGATTATAATAAAAGTATAAATTGTCATTACTTAAAATATATACACTCGCAGAAAGAATTTGTTGATAATACTGACATTGTACCAACTGGTAAAAAATCTTTTACCAAACCTACAATGGAGTCTGATAATGATTTAACTATTTATAGCAATGCTATAGATAACATCAAGGAAGATCATTTTGAGGAAATGAATGCCCATTTTATAAAAGGTAAAAACGAAGTAGGTGATCAAAATGTAAAAACATCTTTTATTTATCCTCCAATTGATGATGGAAAGGGACACTATGATGAAATAGAAACTAATACAAATTTTAATGAAATATTAAACACAAATAATCATACATTGTTTCTGGGACAACAAGAAATAGGAAAAACAAGTCTATTATATAGATTAATTGTTGAATATGTAGATGAATTTGATATTTATAAAAAAATACCCGTATTTATTGATTTTAATAATATTAAAAACAAAGAATTTATTACTATAATCAAAGAATATACAAGATTAAATACCGATAATGTCAAAAATATTTTGACAAAAGGTAATTTTATTATTTTTATTGATAACATAAATTATCATGAGTCAAAAAACTTTGGTTCTCAAATAAATAAATTACATAATTTCAATAAAGAATATTCAAAAGTTAGAATAATTGGAGGCTATCAACATGATAATTTGGAAATAATTCCCACTGAAGTATTCAACCATTGTAAAATCCCTTTTTCATATCAATTTATTAGAGCTCTTAAAACAAAAGAAATCAAACTAATAATGAAACAATGGCTTCCGTCTAATGATATTTTAAAAACGGAAGAAAAATTACAAAAATTAGTAAATACATTTTCTTCTTACAATTTACCAAACAATGCTTTATCTGTTCATTTATATCTTTGGAGTATGGAAAATGGCGATAAAAAACCAATTAATCAGGCAGTATTAATGGAGATTTATGTTGAGTTAATTTTAGAAAAACTCAATAAAGATAATGTTTATCGAAATAATTTTGATTTCACAAATAAAGTGCAGCTAATTTCAATGATTGCTGAAAAAATCATTAAAAAAGAAAATAATGAATATTGGCTTAACCAGACAGATTTTTACAATACAATAAATGATTATTTAAAAAATAAAGTTGGTTTTTCTTTTGACCCTAATGTTATAATGGAATATCTACTTGAGAGAAAAATAT
Organism: Flavobacterium frigoris; assembly: GCF_900111075.1. Taxonomy (GTDB): domain Bacteria; phylum Bacteroidota; class Bacteroidia; order Flavobacteriales; family Flavobacteriaceae; genus Flavobacterium; species Flavobacterium frigoris. Next base: position 164,581 of record NZ_FOFZ01000007.1, on the reverse strand, counting down.
TTACTAGAAATAATCAAAACGAAGTTAGATTCTCTCATGTCTGTTTTATGCACTTTTTTGTAGCAAAAAGAATGGAATATAATCCAGACTTTAGGAAATTTATTTTGGATGAAAAAAGATATTTTAATTATCCAAAAGAACTAGATTATTATACAGGCTTAGTTCGAAGTGATGAAGAAACTTTTAAGATTATTTATGAGAGGTTTAAAAAGCTATTTGATCCTATGAGCTTCATATTAGAGGCAGTTTCACCCGATGAATATTTTAATATTAATCTAAAAAAAGATTCAAAAAATGATGAACCATTAGCTAGAAACCTTGAAATTGCTAAAATTAAAGATAGTAGGCCTTCAGAAGAATCAATTGAAAAACAGTATGATGAACAATTAGAAAAAATCTCAAATTTAAAGCAAGAAATCAAAGGAAATACAAATATTGATTTTGATAGAATGTTGTTAATTATGTGTAATGTATTGAGAAATTCTGAAGGTATAGAAGATCTTGATTTAAAAAACAGAGCTTATAATGATATCATTAAACATAATATAACTTATTCAATTCTTTATACACAAGTTGTGGTTAGGTATTTAATCGAATATGGAAAACTACCCCCATCTGTTCCTCAAAATGTTTCATTGGAAAATATATTAAAAAATATTCCATATAATATGCAGTATTCTTTATTTACACATTTAGGGACCCAAAAATTATCAAACGTTATTGCTCAAAAAATGGCGTTTGATTTAAAAGGCGAATCTAATTCAAAATCAGAAATCGAAAAATTTCTTTCAGTAGCATTATATTCAGATATTCAAGGTCCTAATTTTGACAATTATCTTAGCAAATTTATAAAATCAATAAATTCTATACCTGTTCAAAACTACATGTTATTTAAACTCTCAGAATACCTATATAAACGTTCAAAAGAAGGCTCTGATAATGAATTACTGTATTTAGATTTAATTGCTGATTTAAAAATAAGAACACAAAAATTACCAAAAAGATTAAAGGAACAAATTAAAAAAGGATTGCTAGAAAAGAAAAATAAGTTTGTGAAAATCTTGAGAATAGAATAAATCTAATGGTAAAATATAACGTACATCAGCAACAAGTAGAAACTTTATTAAATTGGATAAAAATTTGGTGAGATTGTCACACTATAAAATTAAAAATAGTATGACTTAAATCGTTAGTTTTTTGCGACAAGAAACAAACAAAGGGTGGGGTTATTTAACTTTGATATATCAAAGTTAAATAACCCCACTTAAACAACCTAAATAATTATAATATTATTCTAAAAAATGTCCAGTTTTTTATATAATAAACTGGACAAAAGTATATATTTGTAGTAAATACACAAGCATGAAAACCACTGACTACATAACAGTTACTATAGATCGACTCCCAAAAGGGTACGTTTTCACCTATGCTGACTTTACTACTGAGGTGAATAAAAAAGAAGCAGTAATAAAAGCCTTGAATCGAATGGTGGTTTCGGGGAAAATTGCAAAGTTAGCCAAAGGGAAATACTATAAACCTGAGCAAACTGTTTTTGGCAGATTGCAACCCAACCAATTTCAAGTGGTAAAAGACTGGCTTGAGGATGATGGAAAAGTAATTGGTTATCTTACGGGCTATAGTGTTTTTAATCAACTAGGCCTGACTACGCAAGTAAGTAATACCATTCAGATCGCTAAAAATGAAATTCGCCCACCATTACAAAGAGAACAGTACACCATTAAATTCGTCAAGCAAAAGAATACTATTAGCAAAGAAAATATTCCATTGTTACAGCTTTTAGATGCGATTCGTTATATCAAGAAAATACCTGACACTACTATCGCTTCCGCTTGTTTGCGTTTACTATCACTATTAAAAAACCGAAACGAAAAAGACACGGCTACTATGGTACGCTTGTCTCAAAAATACCCACCATCTACAAGAGCATTATTAGGAGCGCTACTAGATGAAGCAGGGATTTTTCAATTCCAAGAACTATTACAAAAAAACTTAAATCCAATTACTACCTATAAACTATCGGGTGCTGCTACTATTTTGAAAGCTGCCCAAAAATGGAATTTAGTATGAAATTACACGGTAACACCACACTATTTAGACAATCGATTGCCTTTACAGCGCAACAGATGGGGATATTACCCATTTATGTAGAAAAAGACTATTGGGTTACTTATGTACTTCATCTCATTTTTCATGATATAATTGGAACAGAAACCGTTTTTAAAGGTGGAACTGCTTTGTCCAAATGTTTTGGCTTAATTGAACGCTTCTCTGAGGATATTGATTTAGTGGTTTTAAAAGGTGATCATGAAGGCGGAAATCTACTGAGAAATAAATTAAAGAAAATAACCAATCTTGTTGGAACTAAATTAACTGAAGTTAACGAAGAAGGGATTACTCATAAAGTGGGAATGCTTAGAAAAATCGCTTATAGCTATCCAAAAACCGTTACTGGAAAATATGGGCAAGTAAGAGAAAATATTATAGTTGAAGCTACTTGGTTAGGGAGATATGAACCTTTTCACAAAACCACTATTTCCTCTTATATTTTCACAATGATGGAAAAATCGGGACAACATCAGCTTGCAGAAGAATATGGTTTATTGCCTTTTGAAGTTCAAGTGCTACACGTAAATAGAACTATTTGCGAAAAGATAATGAGCTTGGTTCGGTTTTCTTATGGAGAAAATCCAATCACTGACTTGCAAAATAAAATTCGCCATACTTACGATTTACACCAGTTACTAAAAGTTCCTGCCATACTAGAATTTTTTGAAAGTCCCGCATTTGAAGAAATGCTTTCACTTGTTGGACAAGATGATGTTGCTAGTTTTAAGAATAATAATGAATGGTTAGCGTACCACCCTAAAGAAGCTATCCTATTCCGTGAAACGGAAGAAATATGGAAGCAATTAGAAAACACATACACCAATGAATTTGCAAATCTTGTATATGGTACACTACCAAATAGCGATGCCGTTTTAGGTTCCCTTATTAAAATTAGGGACAGAGTAAAGAATGTAAAATGGGATATTACAATTCCTGAAAAGGAAGAAAAAAAATAATATGAAATTTACCGAATCACAATTAGAAAAAGCGTTTATAAGTTTACTACAAGAAGAAAAAATGATTCATCTTATTGGTGCGCAAGTACGACAAACAGAATATCAAGGCACGTCAGAGCCTGAGACTGTTTACGGACATATCGTAAGTGAAAAAGTACTTATTATCGAAGATTTAAAATCCTATCTAAGAACTAATTATGCCAACGAAAACATTACGTCAACTGAAATCGACTCCATCGTTAGAGATTTAGAGCGACTCCCTTCTTCTGACTTGTATGAAACTAATAAAGCCATTATGAAAATGGTGTGTGATGGTTTTTTACTGAAACGTGAAGATCGCAGCCAAAAAGACTTTTATGTACAACTTATTGACTATTCTGAGGAAGATAAGAACACTTATAAAATTGTCAATCAATTAGCCATTAAAGGCTATGAAATGCGTATTCCTGATTTGATTTTATACATTAATGGATTACCGTTAGTAGTTTTTGAATTTAAAACTATGCTGCTCCCCAAAAACGGTACAACTTTTTGTTTAGATTTAAGATAGGATTAAAAACCCTAAATTAGCATAATTATGTCAAGAACAAGAAGAGTATTTGGAAAAGAATTTAAAGCAAAAGTTGTTTTAGAGGCGTTAAAGGAAAAAGAAACCCTTGAGGTTTTAGCAAAGAAGTACGAGTTATTACCGACTCAAATTTCGTCATGGAAAGCAGAAGCCATAAAAAATATTTCTGCTGTTTTTTCACAAGAAAAAGCAGTTGTTGTTAAAGATGAAATTCCAACTGAAAAACTTTTTGCGCGAATAGGTCAGCTTACATTGGAAAACGATTTTCTAAAAAAAAAGTTGCGTTAGTTTCCTTAGAAGACAGAAAAAAAATGATTGATTCAAAGATGAAATTAAGTATTTCTAAACAATGTAAGTTGCTGTTAGTTAGCAGGAACTGTTTCTATTATTCACCCAAAGACGAATTGGAAGAAAACAAAATAATAATGGATTTATTAAAAATTCAATATTCGGCAACTCCGTTTTATGGCTATCGAAAGATGTCGGTATGGCTTGAAGGAAAAGGTTTTGAAGTAAACGAAAAACGAGTGCGAAGATTGATGAAATTAGCCAATTGGCAAACCATTTACAGAGCACCACGCACCACAATTGCCATTAAAGAGCACAAAAAATATCCGTATTTATTGAAAGGATTAAAAATTACACATAAAAATCAAGTGTGGGCTACCGATATTACTTATATCCCCATGGATAAAGGCTTTATGTACCTTTGTGCCATAATAGATTTACATACCCGATATGTTTTAAATTGGAGTACTAGCAACTCAATGAGTGCTCAGTGGTGCGCAGAAACATTGCAAGAGGCAATAGATAAACATGGCAAACCAGAGATATTCAATACTGACCAAGGCAGTCAATACACTAGCGAAATTCACACCAGAATACTCATAGACAACGATGTAAAAATATCCATGGATGGCAAAGGAAGAGCAATAGATAATATATTTGTGGAGAGATTATGGAGAACCGTAAAATATGAAAATGTATATTTGCAGGCCTATACTAGTACAATTAGCTTGTACAACGGACTTAAAAAGTATTTTGAATTCTATAATGAAGAACGTTTTCATCAATCGTTAGATTACAGCACACCGAGTAAAATGTATTACAAAAAACAAGTGGCATAAAATCAGAATAACTTTTTCGGCTTTTTAAGGAGCCAAAAGTTATCTCCGATTTTAGCCAGGAAACTGGAAAATAAAACTAAAAAAAAACTATCTTAAGTTTTTGAAAAAGTTGTCTTAACAAAGGGTCGCATCATAGTATGTCATCCACATATGTTTTGTAATCGGATTGTCAGATAATACGTTACTCATATAATCCCCTCCTTGAATCCCCAATATTTCCAACGTTGATGGGAATTTAATATTAGCTAACAAATTAGGTGAAACTCCCCTAACGTTTAAAGACTGTACTTTCAATTTTCCAAAATCTACTTCTCCTACGGTAGCAAAACGTTTTAAAATTTCTTTACTATCAATATCAACTAACACAAGCTCAGTAAAATTTTCTATTGGAAACTCATACAGATGACTATCTAAAAGATTTGAAATATATAATTGGTCTTCGTCAATTTCAATAAATGAAAATTTATTAGCGCTGCTTTTATTTAATTCTAGGTTCATAGATGGTGTTTTTCTTAGTGGTAACAGACATTATACAGTAATAATACTGGGAATATTTGACGTAATATACTTAATATTACTAAATGTTTTCAGAGTTTCTAGGGGTTTAATTTATTGTATTAGTAATCATATTGTAAAATATTCATTTCTTCTCAACCGTAGCATTTTATATCCTTAACCTGAGTTAACCTATGCGCTTAAAAAAGAAAAAGAATCTTTCAAAGATTTAGGTATCGACATTGAAGAAAAAGCGTTTTACGACATTTTGAAAGCGTTGGCTAAAAAATACGATTTTGTCTATCCCGAAGACAAACTACTTATACTTGCTCAAAGAGTGAAAGATGTGGTAGACGATTTAACAAAATACACCGATTGGAGCAAACGAGAGGACATCAAAGCAGAACTAAAAGCAGATCTAATAGTTCTTCTTGCTGAAAATGGCTATCCTCCCGTAGATAGAGATGAAATTTATAAGGAGATCTTTGAACAAGCAGAGAATTTTAAGAAGTATAATCCCTAGTAGTAAATACAACTTATTTATTTCCTTTATTGATCAAATCTAAGCTCTGGAAATTGATACTTTTGGATATTTGTATTTGGTACGAATTTACGCTTTTGTTTATGTTCTATATTATGAAATTTCAAGTACTCCTTAAAGAAGACCTCCCCTTCAACATTAGCTTCTTCAATGGATATTTGATTAAAAATACTATTATCCATTTTCGTCTCGAAAATTGTATTCAAATCAGAAATTACTGGAATTTGTGATACTTGCAGCATATATAAGGAATCAAATTTTAAAACAGAACCTTCTTTACTTAAAGAGGTGTTTTTATCTATCATAGCCATTAAGTCAGCTTTTAAATGGTTTATCATTTCCTCATCTGGATTTATATTTAAATCGGTTTCAATTCCAACAATTTCAGAAAGTATCCAAAACAGTTGGTTTGCTATTAATCTGGTACTTTTCAAACTTTTATATTTTTTTAATTCCTTTTCCCACTCACTAATCCCATTCTTAACGTAAGCTTTTTTCAATTGCTTTTTTAACGACAACGCTTTAAGAAGTAACCTCTTTATAGTATCACAATAAAGAGGTTCATTCTTAATTGAATCTCGTTCCATTGTTTTCGAAAATCGTTTTCTTCCTGTAACTAGCAAATTAAATTTTTGAACAATAGCCAATACCAAAGAATTATTTCTTCTATGCCCTTTCAACTCTAATTCGTTTAAATAATTATAATCACTTTTACTAATGCGTTCTTCTATCAAAAAAAATAAGCTCTTTAAATTGTTCATCGTATTTACAGTCTTTTCAGCATCATTTCTTGCAGCAAGAAATTCAATTTTCTTTTTAAATAATAGCTGTTTGGTCATTCCATAATCTCGCTCCTTATAAAAGATATGTTCTGGATTAAATTGAAACTTCAAAGCTCTATAATATAGTGTCCTGACATTAAAAACGTATTGACTATTAGCTCTAATAAATTTTAAAATACTAAGTAAGTCATTAGATTTGATCGCCTTACCATTCAAAAACCTTAACCTACTTATCATCTCTTCTAAACGAATACATAAAGTTTCATAGTCAATAGTATAATCGTTTAAATTAAAATTGGCAGTTATATATTTATATTTCTCTTTATAAAAAACAAAGCCATTCGCCTTTCCTTTGATTTCAGATTTAATACCTTCATATTTTACAATCATGTTCAAACCTTTCGGAATACTACTCACATAAGCATACGATAATCGCTTAGTAGACAAACCAAAACTTTCTAATAGCACTGGTCTATTAATTTCCTTGTAGCCAAAATCACAATTAGGCTTTACTTTTAAAATCATTGGTTTGATGACGTTATCTATAAAATAAAGAGCATCATGTAACCTCGTTCCTCGATTGAGATCATTCATCACAATGAAATTTTGAATAGCGTTCTGTTCCTGTTCAGTCATAAAGGAATAAAATTTTCTTTTTGGATCGTGTGTCATATCTATAATCTCATTTGCTTGTTCAAACGTGTAACCGCATTCAACAAAGAAGGAAATTGTTTCCTCTTTACTTTTATAGCGACCACTATTGCAATAAGTATTAAACAAAACTTTTGCTTCGCCTCTACCTATTTTCTTTGAAAGCATCAAATTATTATAAACATTATCTTTTAAACAAGATCCGACCTCGATATCCAAAAAGGTTGGAAAAGCACTCTTTATATCGCATTCGATTATTTTGAATGGAGCTAAATGACGTAAAATTCTAGCCGTCTTTGTCCATGGATTAAATTCTCTACTGTCTTTATCAATAACATTAAAATAAGTCGTTGGCAATTTTAATTCTTTACATACCAAAAACAAAATACCATGGTACCAGTCCGACACCAACTTGAATTTATTAATTGGTAAATTTTTGTTGATCTGTTTTTGTAAATCTTCATATTTCCCTTCCAAGTGTACTTTATCAAATTTATAATTACTAAGAGGCAATTTATTACCAGTCATTATAAAATGATTGATGTAATCAATATACTGATGGTGTCCAAAATACTCAGAATTAAAATACCAAGCCGATTGAATTATCAACCAGCAATGTCTGAAATAGTAATCATTACGAAGTGCAAAAAACTCAACATCTATCTCATGTATTGCAATGTAATTCGATTGATTATCTGCATCTAAAAATCCCTTTACCATTCTTAAAGAATAGTAATTATCCTTTATTTTATCCTTGAATATTTCAGAATAAAAATAAGCCATAGCTAAAAGTGTGATTTCTGAAAATGACACACCTCCCCCGTCCCTATTATCACCTTTTATGTGATTTAGAGCATTTATAAATTCAATTCTACAATTGGAGGAAATACGATTTTGAATGTCGTTTTTTAAGTTAGAGTCATTAAAAAAATCTAACTTAATCCATTCAGGAATATACTTTTTGGCTACAGCTTTTTCAGCTGTAGAAACCAAAACCTATTAAGAATTAATAGGTTTAACAGCTTCTAAAACTTGCGCTCTGGAATAAAAAACACGGTTCCCAATTCCAGAACTTTTTAATTTACCACTCTTTGTGTGTTTCCAAAGTGTAGAAAAGTTAATGCTCAAAAGTTCGCAAACTTCTTTTCGAGTCATTAAATCATTTGAAGATTGATCTTGTTGTTTTTGTTGCTCAACTTGCTTAAGTTGGAATAATGGATAAAGTGCATCAACTAACTCTTGTAATGTAATGCCGTTTAAATAAATCTGGTTCATGCTGCCTTATATTGGTTAATTAGGCGCAAGATGTATCCGAATGAATGCTCCTTTAGGGCAGTTTTTTCCCATTTGGGGAAGTCAAATTATATTGGATTTAAAATAGTGTCAAAAACAATATTAAAATTATTTTCTCTTTGAGTACTATGGCTTTTATCTAAAGACCTTAATTTACCCTCCACAAAATACTTTTGATAATCCCTATCATTTACAACTTTAATCTGTTCAAATACAATTTTCATAAATTCATTGTCTTTGTGGTTATGAATTAATTTCTCTATTTCCAATCTTTTTTTAAGATAAGAATAATCGATATAAAAATCAACTATATATTTCTGATATTCTAAAAAACAATTGTAAACTTCTGTAGTTGTAAACAATAAAGGAAAAGGGTTCTTCTCTTTTTCTAAATTAGTGCTTTTTGCTAAATCGAGAGCAACACTTTCATCGTTATTAGTGTTTTCATTTATGGGAAGCAAAAACTCATCTGCTTTTTTCTTGTAAAAATTATTTGAGTCTTCTTTGAGTCTATAAATCGCCTCAGGTATCAACTTCAAAAATAAAACTAATTGAGACCGTAAAGAATACTTATCCATTTGTTGAACTGATCGTAATAGATTTGTCATTCTCACTATTCGTTCTGCATTCTCTACTTGCTCTAAACTATTACCTTGACTTATTAAATCTTCTTTAATAATCTTCTCGATTACCTTCTTTCTAATCATGGCTTTTATACTCATTTTATATAAAAAGGGTTTCATCGGGAATCTATAGGACTCATCCAATTGAATTACCATTCCACTACTTAATTCAAAATTTTGCCCTTTAGATAAAACACCCGCTAATTTTAGGTTCAAAACATTATTGCAATCCCAACTAAATAATAAATCAATATCAGAGAGTATTTCAGTAGATAGTTCTAAGAAGTCCATGTCCTTACTGAACTCTGCCCATTCATCCAACAAAATTTTATTTGTAAGTATTTCAGATGTTAAATCTGTGATGTAGGTAGATTTATTTTTTTTCATTTCTTAATAATTATTTAGCTGATTCTTCTACAATATTTAAAACTGATTTTTTCGGTTTCGGAGTTAGTTTACTGAAATATTCCAACATTTGATATGCATTATCATAAGTAGTCTTTCCTATATAGGATAGGAACATCCGCTCCGTTCCATGAGCAGTAATATTCATAAGAACAGGAGTTGGAATACGTCCATAAAAATTAGTGGCAAATGAACGTCTACAAACGTGTGAGCTAATAACTTCCCATTTAGGATAAACATCTTTCACGGTTGGCTCTCCTTGCTTTAGTTTTTTTCGTCCTTTAGTGGGTGTGTTGATTTCCGCTGCTTGGCAAACTTTTTTAATATATTCATTGAATCGAACTAAAGACGTTTTATAAGGTAGTCCATTTTCGATTATTTCAACCGCTTCTGGCAATAACGGAATTGCGACTAACTTACCAGTTTTCTGTTGCTTTAATTCGATTATTTTCATGCCATTAAGGTCTTTTATGCTTTTATCTGTGATGTTAAGTAAATCTCCAGCACGCTGCCCAATCAGGCAACCTAACAATAACCACTTACGTGCATTTATAAGAGCTAAACTTACTAATTTTGCATTCTTAATTGATTCTTGCTCCTCTTCGCTTAAAAATATTATGTCTTCAGGCTCTTTACTTTCTGACAATCCTTTAATATTTTTAATTTGCTCAGATGTTTCAATATCGTTCTTCGAGGCATCAAGACAAATTGTTCTAATATTCGCTATGTTTTTCCCCACATAATTAACCGAATATCCTTTGCCAAATAACCACATTTTAAACTTTTCGACAAATTGTAAATTAATATCCTTTATTAAAATACTTTTACTGCTACATACATCGTTTTCATAACGTAAAACTGTCTTTTTGAATAGCTTTAAATTCTGTATGCGACCTTTACTTAATCCTAGTTCTTTTTTTGCATTTTGCTTATAGGGTGCTTCATCAATGTATTTTTGAATATATGTTGTCAAAATATCTAAATCTACGACAGGAGTTTTTTTATTGTAAAAATCAATTTGAAGTTGTAGCCAAGAACCAGTAAATTCAATTCCTTTACTTACTGCATCATTATGAGCATCATTTATAAAGGTGGCTAATTTTTCTAATTTTGATTTTAATGCCTTTAAATCTTCTTTTCCAGTTTTTGGGAGGGACCTATCTTCACTCCAATCTTTAAAATCAATAACAAAACCCGTTTTCCGTTTTAAAACAATATTCCTATTTATTGAATAGCGAACATAGATATTTGAGTTGTCCTTTTTACTTTGAAGCAAAAACTTTATAGTAGCCATATTTTTTATTTTTTAGACAAATCAAATGTAAGAAAAAATTTAAATCTAGTCAACCGTTAGTCAACCGCAATCATATTTAATCATATTTAGTCATATTCGAATACACTAATTAAATTACAACTACCTGATTAACAGTACATTTAAACATTTTAAGAAATATGCAAATATGTGGGTAATGTCCCCACCGTGGTCACGAATAAACAAAATGCCGAAATTAAATAGTAAAGCTGGCTTTGACTATTTAATTTCGGCATTTTGTTTTCAAAGCAGAGCTTTTTTGGGATTGACTTCGTCTATCCCGTCCGTCCTATCGAAAGGCCTTAAAAAATAGTAACCTTACTTTTACTGTTTTTTAAGGACCTTGTATTTGCAAACAGGGACTTTGTAGGAAAGACGAAGTCAACCTTATTTTTAAGCACTATTTCTAAACTATCCTCCCAGATTTGTTAAAAAAGCCATAACCAGTAAAAATACCATCGAACATCCCACCGCTATCATAAAAAAAGTACCTAGATATAAAAACAATCTGTCTTTTTTACGTTCCTCTTTTAGTAGCTCACTATTAGCTTCCCTATATTTCGCAGCAAACATCATCTCAATCCCAATTTAAGTTCGACAAATAATCCATTAAGGGACCACTCTTACAATAATGTAAAGAAACGCGTATTACAGCTCTTTCACAATACCAACTTTTAGTGATTTTTAAATTAATTATCCGTAAAACGGATCAAGTCGAAAACGCACTTTAAACAATAGCTAAATAGAATGGATCACATAAAAAAAGCGTCCCAACAAACTGCCAGAACGCTTCTAATTAAAAATGTGTTATTTTATTTTTTAAACATTTCCTGTAACGGTTTTAATTGCGCCATATCGATATTAGATTTTTTCAAAACAGACATCAATGTGATCACATTATTCGGATTCATATCCTTACCTAATACCCTTACAACGGCAAATCCAGCCTCTTTACTGTTCGCATACAACACAAACTCGTCTATATGCTCATCTGTGCCTACATAACTCACTGAAGCCCCTGCCGAACCAGAACTATACTTCATCAGCTGTTGGTACTTCGCGTCCTTTAGAATCAAATTAACCTTGGCACGTTCTGATTCAAATTGCGCCTTGTTGGTTTCATTAAGCTTAAATGCCAAAACATTCATTTTGTCAAATGATTCTAAAGCTCCATTTTGCTCAGCAGACAATTTCGCTTTGTCTAAATTTAGTATACTGGGCGAAATATCTAATGCAATGAAATCTTTATTTTCTGTATTTTCTACAAAATATTTCTGCAGTGTAGGCTCTGAATTACAACCAACAACTAACATACCTAGAAAAATCGCGATGCTATAAATCGTTCTCATTTTATTTTTTCCCTTTGGTTGCTCTTTTCAAATCAGCTCCACCAGGGATTCTCATTTTATCGGTAAGAATAGAAATTTCATTCAAATCAAAGTTCCCTGTCAACGACATCAAAACGGTTTCATCTGATTTGCTCCCGCCTTCGATAAACATCAAAAGCTCTTTTATTTGGGAATCTGTAGCTCCGGATTTTACTAATATTTTAATGTTCTTGCCACTGTCATTAACACGCATCAGTTCTTCTAAACCAGCCGTTCTTACATACTTTTCTGCAGCTGACCTCATTTCATTAGTTGCTCTTGTGCTACTAGTGGTAAAAACTTTCAGATTGTTAAGTTTTTTTATCAAATTCATATATTGTTGTGTTTCCCTATCAGAAGCGTCAACTTTTACCTTACTCATCAATTCAAACATCTTTTTATTTACGATGATGGACGTAACATCATCTTGTCCGTCAAACTTATCAAATGCAGCTTGCGCAAAAAACGGACTAGAAACCAATACTATTACTAATGTGATTATAAACTTTTTCATTTTCTTTTATTTATTATTGTTTAAAAATTAAATTTTTTGAATCCTCGTACTGCTCCAAAACTATAACACTTTCTATGCCAACATTCACGTGGCTCGACAACATAGCTAATGCTCTCTGTGTCTCTCTCATTGCTGCCTCTGGATTATCATATGTTCCCAGCTCCTCGCTTGGAGATTCCTTATCAAAATACACATAGGTTCCGGCAACTAGCATAACAACAATTGAAGCCGCGATCGACAACCATAGGTTTGTTGTTCTTTTTTTATCTTGAATTCTCGGTAGTACCTTAATTTCTCGCTTCAACTCTTGTGCAGCAGCCTGTGAGAAATACCCAAAAAGTGGGGTGTACTGTTTTAAATGAGGCGCAATATTAGCAGAAGCAAAGTACTTTTGCAACTCCTTCTCCTCTTCAATACTACTTTGCCCTTCAAAGTATTTTTCTAGTAGTATTTCTGTTTTATTCAATTCCATAACTGTGAATTTTTATCATATTTTCTCTAATTGTTTTTCTTGCTCTTGAAAGCGTTACCCGAATGGCCGTTTCATTCATTTCCAATATTATTGCAATTTCTTCAAACTCATATTGTTCAATGTCGCGCATCTGAATTATTAGTTTTTGCTGCTCAGGCAATTGATTAATGATTTTTTCAACCCATTTTAAACTGTCCTCATCTTCCACTATTTTATCTAATCTTGCCGATTTATCCGCAAAATCATAGTGGCTGATCTTCACGTTTCCGGCTCTTTTTGACTTTAACTGATCCAAACAATAATTTTTGGTCATGGTCATAGCAAAAGCCTCTACATTATTGAAGGCAATTAAGTTTTGGTTTTTACTCCATAATTTTATAAAAATCTCTTGAGTAGCATCCTCGGCTTCCTCTGTACTTATGAGCAATCGTTTTGCTAATCGAAAGACTTTGTCTTTAAATGCAGCCGTAATCTGCAGAAACTCTGTTTGACTCATAAATCAATAAATTATTTGGCCGTCATATACTATAAAGACGAGACAGTTTTATTTTTGTTACAAAAAATATAAAAATTAAAACTAAAGATACTATTTTTACGTTCATTAAGTAAATTATCCTAATATATGAAACCTACATTTAAATTTGCGTTATTACTCCTTTTAGTAGTTTTTTCTTTCCAAGGTTGTCAAGACATGGACGATACTGCGGCACCAATAAGCTTGGAAGTTCAGGATTTCATCTGGAAAGGCCTAAACCAGTATTATTTATGGCAACCGAACGTAACTAACTTATCTGATGACCGATTTGCATCTCAAAATGAGCTAAACACTTTCTTACAAACCTATTCAACTCCTGAAAAATTATTTCAAAGTTTACTTTATAGACCCTCTAGTCTTTACCCCGATCCAAAAGATGCCGTTGACAGGTTCAGTTGGATAGTGAGTGACTATTTAGAACTCGAAGGACAACTTCAAGGAACTACAAAAAATAACGGAGTTGATTTTGGACTAAGCCGTGTATCCTCAAACAGTAATGACGTTATTGGTTTTGTTCGCTATATTATACCAAACTCAGATGCAGCAGCAAAAAACATAAAACGGGGTGAAGTTTTTTATGCCGTTAATGGAACAAAACTTACTAGAGACAATTACGCAAGTTTACTATTTGGATCATCCGAAAGTTATACATTAAACTTCGCAACCCTTACGTTTGATACAAATAATAATCCAGTAATCACCCCTAATGATAAATCTCTTGATTTAACTAAAACAGTTTTAAATGAGAATCCAATTTTAATAAATAAAGTAATTATTAACGGATCGCATAATATTGGTTATTTAATGTATAATGGATTCTATTCCAGTTATGACTCACAACTGAATGATGCTTTTGGTAGTTTAAAATCTCAAGGAATTACTGATTTAGTTCTTGATTTACGCTACAATGGCGGAGGTTCTGTAAATACAGCTACAAAATTAGCAAGCATGATAACAGGACAGTTCAAAGGGCAAACATTTTCAAAACTAAAATGGAATAATAAAAACAGTGATAATGACACCGATTATCAATTTATAGATCCTGCAACTATCAACAGCTTAGAACTTTCTACAGTCTATATATTAACTACAAAAAGTACTGCCTCGGCAAGTGAGCTTATTATAAATGGGCTCAAGCCTTATATAAATGTTGTACAAATAGGAGACTTAACCTATGGTAAAAACGTAGCGTCGATCACATTATATGATTCTCCTTCCTTTGGTTCGGTTAATAGAAATCCTAACCATCGTTATGCAATGCAGCCTATTGTAGCACAGAGCGTCAACTCAGTTGGATTTGGTGATTATCTAGGCGGCTTAGTTCCCAACTACGAATTAATTGAAAAAGTTAGTACATTCGGTGTCCTAGGAAGTACAGATGAACCCCTATTAAGTACAGCAATCGGTAAAATTACAGGAACTGGTAAAATGCTGAAACAAAATCAAGTGAAAGATTTTGAATACTTTACAGATTCCAAATCGTTAAACAATCAAAACCAAATGTATATTGAAAAAGCACCTGAAGGATCACAACATTAAATTAAAACTAAAAAAGGCTTCCATCACTGAAAGCCTTTTTTAGTTTTATTAAATAACGAACTACTTATTCATTAAAATAAAATCCTGCAGGAATAACTGCTACTGTATAATTATTATTTAAAGTTCCTGTTATTGAATAAACATATACTTTTCCATTTGAACTATAATCTACGGCGTCGCCAACATAGATTGCATTATTCTTTACCGCAAAACTATACACCCCATAAACACCTTGAGCCGTTGTACTGAAAAGTGCCGTAGTAGGTAAAGTTGTCGCATTTACATTAGTTTTAAAAATATCAGAACCTACAGTATAATAAACATCACTACCTTCAATATCCAAATTAGAAGGATGTGTCGCAGCAGCAAAATTAATAGTACTACTTACTGTATTATTAGCTAGGTTCACTTTTACCAATTTTCCAGCAGTTTCTGACGAGGCATAACTAGGCAAACCTCCACAAACAACATATAGACTTCCATTACTTACTTCTAATGAATTTGGAACATCCCCTACTTCAATCGTTGCAGCAACCGTATTACTATCTGTATTAATCACTGATAGCGTTTTACCGTATCCATAACCTCCTTGGTGAGCTACATATACCTTGTTGTTGTATTCTAAGATTCTTTCAGGACCTTCAACTACAGGAATTTTACTGCTAACTAAATAGGTAGACAAATTAATAACGGCAACATAATCATCTGTTGCACTTCCGCCATTACCCCAGTTTGTAACATACCCTTTTCCATTTGCAAAAGCAATGAATCTAGGATTACTTAAACCACCATCAATAGTCGCCACATGTGCCATAGTATAACGGTTTACAACTTCAATTTTATTCGAATAATTTAAAACTACAAATGCTAAATCATTGTACAAACCAACATCCTGACCCGTATCTCCCAAAGTTTTTCCCGGATTAACCAATGAAAAAATATTGTTTTGAAAAGTAACATAATCATTTGAAACATAAGATAAGGACGCATCTCCATGCCCAAAGCCACCTTGATTTAAAATCAATACACCATTATCATAAGCACCAAGCGGAGCTTCGATTTCATCATCATCTTTATTACATGATGCAAAGAAAAATGGGCTTAACAAAGCCAAGAGTACAACTTTTTTGAAATTCATTTTATTATAGTTTAAAAATTAAATTAATGGAATAATTCCTTCCAGGCATAGGCCTTGAGGCAACACTTTGATATTTTTCGTTTAGAATATTCAACGCTTGAAAACCCGCTTTAAACATTTTATTTTTACCAAACTCATAGTTAAAACCTAGATTGGTTACTTTATAATCTTTAAGTTCATAAAAATTATCAGTAGAAGTAAACACCTTGCCATTGTACAGAAACTGACAGAAAACGGATGCGTTTTTATAGGAATAAGATAAACTGGATGTAAATTTATGGTAAGGCACGTAAATGAGTTGGAACTTGGTTTCTTCATTCTCAGAAACAGTATAAGCATAATTGCTATTCCACATAATTGCGTGATTCCCTATTTTTTTATCGAAAGTAAAATTGGATTCAATCCCATAAGTAGTTACTTTCTTCGTGTTTTCAGGTTGCCAAAGACCCGAAGAGTTAGGTTTCCAACTAATCAAATCGTTAATTTTATTTAAAAAAGCAGTTGCCGAAAATCGAATGGTCTGAAAACGAATTTCTTGCCCCAGTTCGTACTGATACGCATTTTCAGGTCTTAAGTCGGGATTACCTCCTTGTTGCCAATACAAATCATTGAAAGATGGGATTCTGAAATTACGAGAAACATTTACTTTTAAATTATAGCTTTTAGTGATATCATATTTAGCCCCAAAAGAATACAAGAACGGACTATCGTAGGTATTAGTAATTTCTTTTCGCACACTCAATTCGTACTCCAACTTCTCTAATAGCTGATGCTTCATTAACAAAACACCCGAAGCTACCTGACGTTTTTTTGACAATAAATCAGAACCGTCACCTGTAGTTTGTGTAAAGTCAATAATAGAATTCAGATCTATTTTCGAATTTAATCTATAAGATAAATCATGTTTGATAATGACTGTTTCTGCTTTTCCATGTGTAAAAAACGACTGTTCCTTATCTTCAAAATATTTATATTTCTCGGTTAGAAAAGCCACTTTAACTTTTGAGATAAACGAACCATAAAAGCCATCCCACTCTACTAAATTTCGTGTGTTTAAATCTAAATACTTACTTTTTGAAGGCGCTGTTACTGTTCCAGAAAAATGTCTTTCTCCATCAAACAATTGACTGTAAAACTTTAAAATATTCTTAGTATCGAAACGATAGCCAACATTTAGATTATAACTCGAATTTTCATATTGCCCATTTTCATTCTTCTTGGTCGTTCCTAAATAATTGTAATCATTATCGGAACTATTTCTTGAGAGACTAAGCTGACTGCTCCATTTATCATTTGACGCTACCAATCTGTAATGGCCGCCAAAAGTATTAAAACTACCGTATTGCAACTTTACTTCGTTTGAAAAGGTGTTTTTAAAATCAAGTTCATTATTCAAATGGATACTTCCACCTATTGCACTTGTGCCATAAATAGCGCTTCCTCCACCTGCACGAACAACAATCGAATTAAAATCCTGCGTGGTTATCGTATTAAAATCAGTTTGCCCCAGAAGCTGCGAATTGATATTTATTCCGTTCCAGATTACAGCGGTCTGCTGGGCTGTAGTTCCTCTAAAAGAAGGCGAAGAAACCATTCCTAGTCCGTTTTCTTTAAAATAAATAACGGTATTGTAATTTAAAAGAGACGTTAGTGATGCTTGATTTTTAGTAATAATCGAATCATTTAGTTGCTGAACCGATTGGGTATTGGAGAATTTCTTTAGTTGCGAGTCAGAAATTTTTACTTCTTGCAATGAAATAGTATCCTGTTGCGCCGAAATGAATTGGCACAAAAACAAAAAACAAGATAAAAACAGTTTATTTATAGTCATAATTTCTGAACCCTTTTTCCCGAAAGTTCGATATTAGTTAAGAAAAAAGGCAGGTCTCCTGGCTTGCGTCTTGTTGTTTACCTTCCCATTCCGAATCATCGGAACAGTGGTTTTGTAGATAACAACAAGCTTGATAGCTTACAGTTGCGGGAACAGCTTAGGTTTTGAACCTAATTCCCTTTTAATGTGATTTACAAATAATAAAATCACAACCTCAATTCGGGAGCAAAGATAGAATAATTGAATGATTTTATTAGAAACTTATTAAAATTAAAACTATTTGCATTTTAAAAATTCATAACAAACTAATAAACAGAAAATTACCGCAACTACTTATCCTTATCTTTCTTTTTAGAAAGCTTGAATATAAGCCAGACAAAACCAACCACGAAATGCAATATGATAATTCCTGCAATAACATAAATAAAGGTATTTGAATTGTCTCTCATGATTCATTTTTTTATAAAATTACTTCTTTAATATTGAAAAAAATGTATCAAATATCACACAAGATTATTTTTATTAAAACAAAACAATACTTTTGTAAAAAAATTAGATTTATGAAATTCGTCAAAAACACCCTATTCCTCTTTCTAATTTCTTTGTTGTTTCTCCAATGTAAAAAAGAGACAAATCACGAAACGAAATCAGGGATAAAAAAAGAAATCCAATACGCTACAGGATTCGAAATCTATAAATATAAGGGCTATTCAATAGTTAAAATCACCAAACCTTGGCCTGGAGCCAAAGAAAATTTTACCTACGTTTTACAAGAAAAAAACGGAATCATTCCGGACAGCTTAAAGCAGTTTACCACGATTCAAATTCCTATAAAATCTATTGTTGTTACCTCAACGACCCACATTCCCGCATTAGAAATGTTAGGTGTCGAAAACACATTGGTAGGCTTCCCTAATACCGATTATATCTCTTCCGAAAAAACTAGAAAACGCATTGATGCGGGACTGGTGCGAGAAGTGGGGAAAAATGAAAATCTAAATACAGAAGTACTAATTGATATGCAACCAGAAGTGATTGTTGGCTTCGGACTAAACAGCAGTAATCCTTCTTTAAATATTTTGCGAAAAAGTGGATTAAAAGTCTTATTCAATGGAGATTGGACGGAACAATCCCCACTTGGAAAAGCAGAATGGATTAAGTTTTTTGGTGCTTTATACGGGCTGGATTCCAAAGCAAATTCGGTATTTAGTGAAATTGAAAAAGAATACAATACTACTTTGGCTTTAGCCAAAAAAGCAACACAAAAACCAACGGTTTTAAGTGGTTCTATGTTTCAAGATCAATGGTATGTGCCGCAAGGCGAAAGTTGGGCTTCTCTATTTTTTAAAGATGCACAAGCCAATTACTTATGGAAAGACACAAAAGGAACTGGAAGCGTTTCCTTGCCTTTTGAAGTCATTTTAGAAAAAGCACAACAAGCAGAATTCTGGATTGCTCCGGGGGATTTTTCTTCTTTAAAACAAATGAGTGATAGCAACCCTCATTATAGCGAATTTGAGTCATTTAAAAATAAAAAAGTATATTCGTATGCCTTAAATAAGGGGGCAAAAGGAGGTATACTATATTTTGAATGGTCTCCTACCCGTCCAGACTGGGTTTTAAAAGATTTGATAAAGATTTTTCATCCCGAATTAGTACCAAACCACACGCTTTTTTTCTTTCAGAAATTAGAATAAATTGAATCAGACCAATCGAAATACCGTTCTCTTTGCAATCCTAACCATTGGAATGGTTTGCCTATTTTTAATAAACCTCAGTTTAGGATCTGTTTCTATACCCTTAAAAGAAGTCTTTAAGAGTCTTTTTGGCGGAACTACGAGCAAAGAAACCTGGCATTACATCATCGTTAATTATAGATTACCAAAAGCCATTGCCGCCATATTAGTAGGCATGGGACTATCGATTAGTGGTTTATTAATGCAGACTTTATTTAGGAATCCCTTGGCTGGGCCATACGTTTTAGGACTGAGTTCAGGAGCCAGTTTAGGCGTTGCGACTGTGATTCTTGGAGCGGCATTTTTGCCGGAATCCCTTGCCACTATAATGCTGTCCTCGTACGGAATTGTATTGGCATCAAGCCTAGGAAGTTTTTTGGTTTTAATGGCCGTTTTAGCTGTTTCTTATCGCTTGCGGGATACTATGGCGATATTAATTGTAGGGCTAATGTTTGGCAGTTTGACAAGTGCGATAGTGGGAACACTTACCTATTTCAGTACCGCTGAACAGTTACAAAAATTCACCTTTTGGTCGTTGGGAAATTTAGGGAATTTATCCTGGACATCCATTGGGATTTTATTCGTTTGTGTACTAATTGGACTCTTTCTCAGTCTTTTCAGTATCAAACCGTTAAATGCACTATTACTGGGAGAAAATTATGCCCGTAGTTTAGGGTTGAATTATAAAAGAACAAGGCTAATTATCATTTTTGCCACTAGCGTTTTAGCAGGTAGTATTACTGCTTTTGCTGGCCCGATTGCTTTTATAGGACTTGCGGTTCCACACATTGCAAAATTGGTTTTCCAAACCAGTAATCATACGATTTTGTTTTGGAGCACTTTGCTTTTTGGAGCTAGCATCATGCTTATTTGTGATAGTATTTCACAAGTTCCCGGCGGAGATATCACATTGCCGATTAATGCAGTTACTTCTGTTTTTGGAGCACCTATTGTTATTTGGTTATTGGTTAGAAAACGAAAAATGATTGGCTAGTTTTTAAAAAACCTTATACTTCTGTAAATGATCAGTACTAACAACATACTAACAACATCAAATCTAAGCATTGGCTATACTTCCAAAGCGGCGACTACTATTATTGCCGAAAACCTCAACTTGAATTTGCAGGCCGGAAAACTAATTGCTTTAATTGGTGCCAATGGAATTGGGAAATCAACCTTGCTTCGCACAATAACTGGGATTCAAAAACCGCTTTCAGGAACTATTTTACTTAACGGAAAAAACATTCATGAAACAGATGCTTTGACGTTAGCTCAAAACCTAAGTGTCGTGCTAACCGAAAAATTACCTCCTAGCAATTTGACTGTTTTCGAGCTGATTGCTTTAGGAAGACAGCCGTATACTAATTGGATTGGAAAGCTTACAGAAACTGATATTGCTATGGTTAACGAAGCCATGGAACTGACTCAGATCAGTCATTTGGCGACCAAAAAACATTACGAAATTAGTGACGGTCAATTACAAAAAGTACTGGTGGCACGTGCATTAGCGCAAGACACTCCGCTGATAATTTTAGACGAACCCACTACCCATTTGGATTTATTGCATAAAGTAGCACTTTTCAAACTCTTGAAAAAACTCACTCAGGAAACGAATAAATGCATTCTATTTTCTACCCATGATATCGATATGGCCATACAATTGAGTGATGAAATGATCATTATGACTCCCGAAACTGTGGTTCAAGATGAGCCTTGCAATTTTATTTCCAAAGGAACTTTTAATACAATATTCAAGGACGAACATATCGTTTTTGATTCTGAAAAAGGGAAGTTTGTGATTGTGTGAACCTCCCCCCGCCCGCTCCGAAGGAGGGGTAGACTGATGTAAAAACTGGGCGTGAAAATTTTTATAGAACTGGATGTGAAAACTGGGTGTGAAACTTTTTATAGAACTAGGTGTTAGCCTTCTTGTGAAAACTAGGGCTGAAACTTGTAATTAAAAACTGTAATCTCAATAACTGAGACTGAACACTAAAAAACGGAACACTGATTATCCTCTATTTTCCTTTCAATAAATTAATACTCACGGTAGCACTATTTGAATCTGGGAATCGCTTAAAATACTGAGTATCGGGATACAATCCTGCTTCGGCAGCTACTTTATGCAAGACGGGGATTTCCACGATATATTGATCTGAGAAACCATGAGTGGCATCGTAGGCTGTTGCAGCGGTCTTTCCAAGATTAGCAGCTGTTACACTTGGCGGAATAGTATGTAATTCTATCATAAGCAAACCAAAATTCCTAACATACGGCGACCATTTATTAAAATGCTCTACTAAATTATCTTCCACTAAATTAGTACTTACTCGTTTCCCTCTGTGGGCAAAAGCTCCAGTGGACTGACTTACTCTGTCTTTTCTACTATTTTTTGGTTCTTCCCAAATCCTGTTGTGGTCTAGAAAAGTTCGCACATTTAATAAATCTTTTAAATCGATCCCATAATTTTCCATTAAATCATCCGCTAACAAGTCGGGACGACCAATGTCTCCCCAAATCACTTTAGCCCAAATATCGGCTTTAATCAAATTAGCCCGAGTTACTTTGAGGGCTGCTTGGTTATAGTCAGCACCCACAAGAAACAGCGGATAATCATCGAGCATCTTACCTCTTAACGTTTGCCTTTCGATTACGGTGAAGATATGTTCTAGAAAAGCTCCATTGCCGCAACCCATATCCAAAATCCCTTTTGGTTGGTCTTCTATGGGCAAATTAAACAATTTGATTATGATTTCATCTACCACTTTAAAATAAGTTTCATGTGCACCGCCACTTCCCCACACATTAATTTCGCGGTCTACATGAACCTCATCTTCACCTTCGGCAATCGCTCTTAAAATAGCAGCGTTACCAAAAAGTAAATCGTCCATTTTACTAAAAGTTGGTAAATAAGAAACCGTCACTCCATAAGCCGCAGCTCTTTTGGCAAAAAACAATCCCGTTTCAGTGAATTGATAATTTCCGTTCTTTTGTGTAAACCAGCCTAAATGGGCAAAGAAATCCAATATAATTTTGAAATTTTCAGGGGACTTATGAAATTCTTCTGGGCGGAAAGAGATCTCCATAAAATATTTATGGAACATCCCGTTCATTCCTAATCGCACCAAAGTAGGACCAACTAAAGCGCCCTCAATATGCATTAAAATCTGATCTTGTATCTCTCGCTCTAATGGGTCATTGGAGAATTTGACCTCATAGTTTTTTTTATATTTTTCGAAAATCACCCGTAAGCGTTCAAAGGGAGCATCTTCAAATAACCGAGGATGAAACTGCATTGAAAACTGTAATAAGTCCACTACATCTTCATACAAATGAAACAAGGAAAAAGCCGTTTCGCTCTTATCCGTAACTGAAAATTTAATTTCGTCTGTCGCGTTATCGATATGATATTGGAGAAATCCTTGGGAACTTAAGACTCGTAAGCCTACATTTAGATAGCCTTCGTTTGCTTTAAAATGTGAAGTAAGTTCATCGAGTGTGGCTTCCTTTTTATCAAGTAAAAAAGACAAAACTCCTTTTTTATGCAGGGAATAAGCTACCGGAGCAGTCACTAAACCATCTAAATGCCTGAAAATTGTACTTCGTAGAGAAACTTTATCGATCATAAAAAGGAAATTTTAAAATGAGTGCCATTTGCTTAAAAACACAAATGTGATACTCAAATATATAAAATTCCTTGGTAACAATACTATTCCTTAATAACTCCTTATACTACCATACTACTTGAGCATAATTTGTCTTTTGGCCTCGCCGATAACAAAAGCCACCGAATTTGCAATGTTAAAACTCCGAATCAAATTTGACATTGGAATTTTTAGATGGTTTTCGAATTGACCCAAAACTTCTTCACTTAGTCCTTTGCTTTCTTTTCCAAAAACCAACCAATCTCCGTCTTGAAAATCTATCTCCAAATAAGATTTTTCGGCATGGGAACTCATTAAGAAAACACGTGAAGCATCCGGAATTTGAGTGATCCACTCGGCTACATTTTGATATTCGGTGACATCAAGATGTACCCAGTAATCCAAGCCCGAACGTTTCAAGTTTTTATCATTGATTACAAAACCAAATGGATGAACCAAATGCAAGCGACTTTCAGTACCGACGCACAATCGACCAATATTCCCTGTGTTATTAGGTATTTCGGGCTCAACTAAAACGATGTTTAACATTTAAAAAGATTTAAGATTGATGATTAACGATTTTTGCCATTGCCTTTTGCTATTGCAAATTTTCTACTTGCTTCACTTCTCCAGCTTGTAACTCATTCAAATATACGTTTCCAATTCGCACGCGAACTAGTCTAAGAGTAGGAAATCCAA
The DNA here is from genome assembly GCF_900111075.1 of Flavobacterium frigoris. Classification (GTDB taxonomy): domain Bacteria; phylum Bacteroidota; class Bacteroidia; order Flavobacteriales; family Flavobacteriaceae; genus Flavobacterium; species Flavobacterium frigoris. The sequence goes on along the minus strand of NZ_FOFZ01000007.1, from coordinate 140,226 downwards.
CTGCGGCTGTCATTTTGCGCACTTGACGAAACTTGCCTTCGTTGACCGTTATCGAAGCCCAGGAAGTGGGGCCGTGGCGTTCGTCCCGTATTTTTTTTCCTCTGGCTCCAAAAGCGGGAATTTCAGTTATCAATGAAGCTTCACATTTTTTGGTGATGTACTTGGTTCCATTGAACCCTATTTCGACACCGGCCTTCATTTTGTCAATAGCTTCCTGATCAATAATTCCATCAACCTGAACATAATATTCTTTTTCTACTTTTTTAGATCGAATAACTTCGCTCATCATTCCATCTGTGGTAAGCAATAACAATCCTTCCGAATCTTCGTCCAGACGCCCTATTGCCATCGTTCCTTTTGGAAAATCATACAATTCACCTAGTAATTTCTTTTTTCGCTTCTGTTCATAAATAAACTGACTTAAATAACCGTATGGTTTGTGAATAATGAAATGAGAGTGGTGCATTATTTTAATTTTAATATTGCAAAGATAGATTTGTTTAATTGTATATTAAACAGAGTGACTACAGAATTATAAAACAAAGTAAAAGCTATGTTAAATGACCTAAACAATAAGCTGAAAAGTCGTAATTTTAAGCAAATTAAGTTTCTATCATTAAATAAATTTGTCATGAAAAGTAAAAATTGGAATTCCGACGAACTGATAAACGATCCTAATTTAAAAAATGGATTAAGTGGAGAAAAAACACCTGACGTTCTTAATGAAATGACTTCAAAAACATACACTGATGTTGAAATAGACTTAAATGGATACCCTAAAATTATTCAAAAGACTATCTCCACTGAGAAACCTAAAGCTTTTGTAGAAGAAAATGAAAATAGAAATTGGAATGAAAATGAAAGTTTAAGCCGAGCTGTTTCATCAGAATTAAAGGAAGTAAAACCAGATAACGACTTAAAAAGTACATTCAAAATTTATCCAATAAACCCAATTATCAAAAACAAAAAATAATAAAACTAACTACATCTTTACTATTCCCTATTGGTATAACTAGTCCTTTAGGGAATTTTTATTGTTAATTATGCTAAAGAACGGCCTCTTTGATATACTTTATCACTAAAAAAATTAATTTTCAATTAATAGTTAAATAGAAACATCTAATATTCCCTACTTTTACTTTTTACAAAAATCAGTCTTTCTATGTCAAACATGCTCCCTTTTTTATTCTTGTTTGTAATTGCCCTCGCTATTGGTGTTTTCATTGGGAAACTCATTTTCGCTGCTCGTTTTAAATCCGAAAAGATCAGTTTTGAGGAAAAACTAATTGCGTCAAACTCGCAATTCAATCAATTGAAAGAACAATTTTTAAATGACAAAACTGCTTTTGAAAAGCAATTAGACAACAGTGCTGCTGAGAAAGAAACCATTCGTAATGAAAAAGACAGCTTGGCAATACAACTTTCTAAAAAAGAAGTCGATTTTGAGAATCTATGGGAACGCAACAAAGAGCAAAAAGATGAAGTAGAAAAGCTTCAAGAGAAGTTTACCAAGGAATTTGAGAATCTTGCCAACAAAATATTAGACGAAAAATCGAATAAATTCACGGAACAGAACAAAGAAAACATGAAAAACATCTTGTCTCCTTTGCAAGATAAAATTCAATTATTCGAGAAAAAAGTGGAAGATACCCATAAAGAAAGCATTGATTACCATGCCGCTTTGCGCCAACAAATTTTAGGCTTGCGCGAAATGAATATCCAAATGAGCAAGGAAACCATCAACCTAACCAAAGCATTAAAAGGAGACAGTAAGATGCAGGGAAATTGGGGTGAACTGGTTCTAGAAAGAGTCTTAGAAAAATCAGGTCTAGAGAAAGGACGTGAGTACGAAGTGCAACAAAGCTTTACCACTGAAGAAGGAAACCGTGTTTTTCCTGATGTTGTGATCAATTTACCTGACGGTAAGAAAATGATTGTGGATTCGAAAGTTTCCTTGACCGCTTATGAAAAATACATCAACGAAGAAGAAGACGATGTAAAAAGTGGCTATTTAAAAGAGCATGTCAATTCGATCAAGCGTCACGTAGAACAATTAGGAAATAAAAATTATCAGGATTTATACCAAATAGAAAGTCCTGATTTTGTATTGCTTTTTATCCCTATCGAACCCGCATTTGCCATGGCACTTAATGAGGACACTACTTTGTACAACAAGGCATTCGAAAAGAACATTGTTATTGTAACTCCTGCTACCCTGCTAGCTACATTAAGAACAATTGACAGTATGTGGGCGAACCAAAAACAACAGGAAAATGCCTTTGAAATAGCGCGACAAGCCGGCGCTTTATATGATAAATTTGAAGGTTTTGTTGCTGATTTAATAAAAATTGGAAAGAAAATCGACGAAAGTAAAACGGAATATAGCGGCGCTATGAATAAATTAGTAGATGGGAAAGGAAACCTAATTACTAGTGTCGAAAAATTAAAAAAGATGGGTGCAAAAGCAAAAAAATCGCTCCCTGAGAGCATTTTGGCAAGAGCCGAAAAAGATCAAAACCAACAATTAAACTAAAATAAAATGAAAAAATTTTTAGGAATTCTTGCGGCAGTACTTATGCTTTCAATCGTTAGCTATTTTACGTTTGTGTATTATGCCACTTACAGTGAAGGCATTCGATCTGGCCAACTAATCAAATTTAGTCATAAAGGAGTCGCTTTCAAAACCTGGGAAGGAGAAATAAGCCAAGGCATATCAGGTTCGCAAATATTTGCTTTTTCTGTATTGGATAAAGACAAACAAGTAATTAGTGATTTAAAAGAACTAGAAGGACAGTATGTAAAACTGTCTTATATAGAGCGCTACAAAACATTCGCATGGTGGGGCGACACTAAATATTTCGTCATCGCAGTAAAAGAAGAAGAATCTCCATTTAAATCAAAATAAAGATGAATAACACCTTTAAAACAGTTGCTTCGTCAAATATTACCATTTCAGAATTAATGTTGCCATCTCACACTAATTTTAGTGGCAAAATACATGGAGGTTATATTCTTTCGCTACTTGATCAAATCGCTTTCGCCTGTGCGTCAAAGTTTTCCGGGAATTATTGCGTAACAGCTTCCGTGGATACTGTCGACTTCTTGAGACCCATCGAAGTAGGAGAACTGGTAACCATGAAAGCCAGTGTCAATTATGTGGGTCGGAGTTCTATGATTATAGGTATTCGAGTAGAATCTGAAAATATCCAAACAGGAGCGATCAAACATTGCAATTCCTCCTATTTTACCATGGTTTCAAAAGACAAAGATGGGAAAAATGAAAAAGTTCCAGGTCTTATTCTTTCAAATTTAGAAGAAGTCCGCCGTTTCTGCAATTGCTTAAAGCAAATTTCCCTGAAAAAAGAGAAAGACCGTCATGAAGAAGTTTTTAATTACAGTTCAATAGAGACATTAGCCAGCTTAGAAAAGTATAATGTTCTTGTCGAATTAGGCTAATTCTATTGTTTTAACCCCTTATTTTAGATAAAATCGAATAGAATCCATAATGAGAACTAAAAATCCGTTTTTGAGGTGATATTTACTGTTATAGCGGCTGGTTGTTACTGGTTGTTTAAAATAAAAATCGTAACTTTAAGTAGTACTATACAGACTCTAAAATGAAAAAAACTTTACTCTTTTTTTTTCTATTAACTGCATTTATCATTGATGCTCAAGAGAAAATGACCTCCACAAAGGGGATCGTTATTTTTGAAGCCTCAGTGCCTTTTTTTGAGCCCGTAAAAGCCCAAAATGAATACGTAAATTGTATTTTAAATACGAAAAAAGGAACAATAGCTTTTGTAGTCTACATCAATCGTTTTTCCTTTGAAAGAAGTTTAATGCAGGAGCATTTCAACGCAAATTATATGGAAAGTAAAAAATACCCTAAAGCTACCTTTCAGGGATTAATTGAAAAATTCGATTTAAAAAATATTGCTACTGATGTCAAAGAGTATTACATCAAAGGAAAAATAAGCATGCATGGCAAATCAAAAAACATCCGTGTTAGAGCCGAAATTAAAAAAGTAGCTACAGGGATAGAATTGACCTCCAACTTCACCTTAAACTCTGATGATTACAATATCGAAATCCCATATATCGTCAGAAGTAAAATATCAAAAAACATAAATGTTAGTGTTAAAACTATTTTATGATTGGTTAACTAGCCATAAACACCCTATTGAATCATACTTTTTATTAAAATAAAGGACCTTATAATTACTGTTTTTTTTACTTTATTTAATTTTAGTCCTACATTGACCAAACACCTTTATTCCAAAACTATTTTTATAAACAGTTTCTTAGTGTCTTTTCTAAATCAGTATGTTTAAACTGAAATCCTAACTGCTCTACTTTATCAGATGAAACTCTTCTTCCGGTCAGCACTATTTTTGCCATTTCTCCCAATACTATTTTAATCAAAAAGCCGGGAACATTGGGAAGCCAAATTTTGTACCCATACACCTTCGCCAATGTTTTAGAAAAAACAGCATTCGTTGTATTATCGTTTATTGCGGCATTATAAGGTCCTACCACATTCGGATTCTTTACTGCTTCAAGATATAGTGCGCACAAATCCTCCACATGAATCCAAGGCATGTATTGTTTTCCGGAACCCAATGCCGATCCGAGTCTCCATTTAAAAATAGGGGATAATTTATTTAGAAAGCCATCGTTTTTGCCTAATACTAAACCGGTACGCACTTTGGCTGTTCGTATTCCCAACTTTTCAAATTGATCTGCAGCGGCTTCCCATTTTTGACAAGTAAGTCCCAAGAAGTCATTGGCTAGAGGCATGTCCTCTGTACAAATTTCTTCCCCATTCACCGCACCATAAATACCCACAGCCGATGCAGAAATAAAGGCATCCAATTTTTTACCATTCTTTTTTAAAACAGAATAAATAAGCTGTGCCGACTGTTGCCTACTATTAATGATTTCTTCTTTTCGCTTATTTGTCCATGGTTTTTCAGCAATATTTGCCCCAGCTAAATGGATTATATAATCTGCATTCAGTACGGCGTCCTTTTCTATTGTTTGCTTTTGTATGTCCCAAGTATAGTAAAAAATAGATGCAGTATTTTCTCTCTTACTTCTACTAAGTATAGAAACGGTATATCCGCTATTTATCAAAACTTTTGTTAGTTCCTTCCCAACAAAACCAGTACCTCCTGTGAGTAATACATTCTTTTTCATGACAGTATATTTTATCCTTCAATTGATCTAAACCAAAGATACAACTAATTTTTGTTTAACTTTATGATTATTTAGTTAAACATTCCGTACCTTTATACTCTAATTTTATAATTAATTGAAAATGGCTACTAAGAAAACTGCAATAACAAAAGAAAAAATAGTTTCTATGTATATGAACTATATATTAGAGAATGGCGAAAAACCCAAATCAGTATATCTTTTCGCAAAATCGAATGGCTTTACAGAAACGGAATTTTATGCCTTTTTTGGAACTTTGGAAAGTGTCGAAAAAGAAATCTTTAAAACATTTCTGGAAATGTCACTTGAATTACTGCACAAAGATAAAGACTATGCTGACTATGATATGAAAACAAAGATGTTAAGTTTTTACTTTACATTCTTCGAATTACTTTCTGCCAATAGAAGTTATGTTACGATGAGTTTAAAAGAGTACGATAACCAACTGAAAAATCTAATGCAACTTTCAAGTTTGAGAACTGCATTTAAGCAATATGTTGGTGAAATTATAACAGACGAATATCGTATTAAGCAAGAAAAATTTCAAGACTTTCAGCAAAAAGCAATTCAGGAAAGTGCTTGGATTCAATTATTGTTAACACTAAAATTCTGGTTAGACGACGATTCCCCATCATTTGAGAAAACAGATATCTACATCGAAAAATCGGTAAAACTGAGTTTTGAACTGATGAATATCGCACCACTAGATAGTTTAATTGACTTTGGGAAATTTATTTTCAAAGAAAAAATACAAAACAAATAATGAAAACGATAGATTATATACCAACGTCAAAAATTGAAAGAGCCACAAAACTCGTACAAACAGGGGCAAAAGTAGGTGTCAATTACCTTAAATATTACGGTAAAAAAATGGTTAATTCAGACTTAACCCGTGATAAACTTAACGAAGACAATGCCGAGGATATTTACGATGGTTTAAAAAGCCTGAAAGGGAGTGCCTTGAAAGTGGCTCAAATGCTAAGCATGGATAAAAGTTTTTTACCACAAGCTTACGTAGAAAAATTCTCTTTGTCTCAATTTTCTGTACCACCACTTTCTGCGCCATTAGTTTTAAAAACATTCAAAACCAATTTCGGCAAAACACCTTATGAAATTTTTGATGAATTTAATGCTAATTCTGTCAATGCAGCCAGTATCGGTCAGGTTCATTCGGCGGTAAAAAACAATAAAAAATTGGCGGTAAAAATTCAATACCCAGGAGTTGCTAATAGTATCTCCTCTGATTTGGCTTTAGTCAAACCCATTGCCATCAGAATGTTTAACCTTCAAGGAAAAGATTCTGACAAGTACTTTAAAGAAGTCGAAGACAAATTAATAGAAGAAACCAACTACTTATTAGAACTGCAACAAAGTCAGGAAGTTGTTGATGCGTGCAAGAAAATAGACAATCTCGTTTTCCCTGAGTACTACCCCGAGTATTCCTCTGAGAAGATCATCACTATGGATTGGATGACAGGCGTTCACCTTTCTGAGTTCAAAAATTCAGATCCTATTATAGCAAATAAAATAGGGCAAGCCTTATGGGATTTTTACATGTACCAAATTCATGTTCTAAAAAAAGTACATGCTGATCCCCATCCCGGAAACTTTTTGGTGAATGATAAAAACGAATTAATCGCTATTGATTTTGGATGTATGAAAACGATCCCGAATGAATTTTACGTTCCTTATTTTGAATTGATAGATCCAAAAGTGATCGACAACAAAGAACTATTTAGCAAAAAGTTATTTGAATTAGAAATCCTAAGAGCTGATGATTCTAAAGAAGAAATCGTTTATTTTACAGCTATGTTTTATGATTTATTGTCTTTGTTCACCAAACCATTCCAGGAAAAAACGTTCGACTTTTCTAATGAAGAATTCTTTGAAAACATTGGCAAGCTTGGAGAGCGTTTTGCCAGTGACACCAACCTTAGAAAAATGAACGGAAATAGAGGTTCGAAACATTTTATATACATGAACAGAACGTTTTTTGGTCTTTATAATCTAATGTTCGATTTAAAAGCCAAAATTACAGTGACCGAATATTTAAAATACTAACAATGGTAGAACATAATTTATCTGATCTAGAAAAAGATAGAGTAATAGAAATGGCATGGGAGGACAGAACCACATTTGATGCTATTTTACTTCAATTTGGACTGAAAGAGCAGGAAGTCATTGATTTAATGCGCACCGAAATGAAACCAACAAGTTTTATAATGTGGCGCAAAAGGGTTCAAGGACGCAAAACAAAGCATGAGAAGCTTCGTGATTATAGAGAAGGTCGTTTTAAGTGCAGCAGACAAAGACAGATTAACAATAATAAAATATCAAAAAGATAAACCAAAAATACTTTTCAAATGAAAAATATAGTGATTATAGGCGGAAGCAAAGGTATAGGGAATGCCATTTTAATGCAGCAATTAGAAACCAATCGGGTACACAACATCAGTAGAAATGCGCCAGATGTTTCCCATCCCAATCTAACTCATTATTCATTAGACGTGCTGAAGGATGAGCTTCCTGCCATAGAAAATATTGACACCTTAATTTACTGCCCTGGTTCTATTAATTTAAAACCAATAGGTAGCTTAAGCATTGATGACTTTAGAAATGATTTTGAAATCAACGTAATAGGAGCAGTAAAAGTCATTCAGAAATATTTACCTGTTTTAAAAAAGGGAACCAATCCTTCGATTATATTATTTAGTACAGTTGCGGCAAAACTAGGAATGCCATTTCACGCTAGTATTGCTACAGCAAAAGCAGGAGTCGAAGGATTAGTTAAATCGTTGGGAGCCGAGTTGGCATCGGTAGTACGCATCAATGCCATTGCTCCCACGATTACCGAAACATCTTTATCAGCAGGAATTTTAAGAAATGATCGAATGAAGGAAAATATGGTAGAACGTCATCCGATGAAAGGCTACCTAAAACCGGAAGAAGTTGCAGACATGGCAGATTTTTTAATCTCTGAAAAAGCCAAATCGATTTCAGGTCAAATTTTTGAAATGGATTACGGAATTGTAACATTTAAGATGTAGTTAAAACCAAATACTAATAAGACCAGAATATGATAGTTAAAGAAATAAAAAGTTACGAAAAAGTAGAGCGTTATGATACTGAAATCACAGACGCCATTGCTGAAAATTACAAAGCCATAATAAATAATTTAGGTGAAGATGTAAATCGAGAAGGAATTTTGAGCACACCAGTTAGAGCAGCCAAAGCGATGCAATATTTAACGCATGGATATGAGCTAGACCCCTTACAAATTTTAAAGTCGGCACTGTTCACGGAGGACCACAGACAGATGATTGTCGTAAAAGATATTGAGGTATATTCCATGTGCGAACATCATATGTTGCCGTTTTTTGGAAAAGCACATATTGCTTACATTCCGAATGGCAAAATTGTAGGGCTGAGTAAGATTCCAAGAATTGTGGATGCTTTTGCCAGAAGGATGCAAGTACAGGAAAGATTAACAGATCAAATAAAAGACTGTATCCAAGAGGCTTTAAATCCATTAGGTGTAGCTGTGGTAATTGAAGCGCAACACATGTGCATGCAGATGCGAGGAATACAAAAACAAAATTCAGTAACGACTACCTCTTCTTTTACAGGTGCCTTTGAAAAGGACAAAACAAGAAAAGAGTTTATTAGTCTGATTTCCAATAAATTTAGTTAAATTTAGTATTCAAAATAAAATCTATGAAAATTCTCTTAACCGGCGCAACAGGATACATTGGAAAACGACTTTTACCCATTTTAATTGGGCAAGGACATGATGTAATTTGTTGCGTGAGAGATAAAAATAGGTTTTATACGCCGAAAGAATTCGAAAAAAGCATCACTGTAATTGAAGTAGATTTTCTAAAAGAAGAAACTTTAAAAAACATTCCCGATGATATTGATGCTGGATACTACCTCATCCATTCGATGGCAAGTTCAAAGGATAATTATGATGAATTAGAAAGTACCTCAGCCACTCATTTTGTCAATAGGATAAACACTACTAATGCAAAACAAGTCATTTATCTAACAGGAATTGTAAATGACGATTCTCTTTCGAAACACCTTGCATCTAGAAAAAATGTAGAAGATATATTAAACACTGGTACTTTTGCACTAACAGCCTTAAGAGCGGGAATCATTGTGGGTTCAGGTAGCGCGTCCTTTGAAATCATCAGAGATCTAGTACTTAAGCTTCCTATCATGATTACCCCAAAATGGCTCAACACAAGGTGTCAACCTATCGCCATCCGTAATGTCCTTGAATTCTTATCACAGTCGTTATTAAATCCATTAACCTACAATCAAAATTTTGACATTGGAGGCCCCGATATACTTACCTATAAAGAAATGCTATTGGGTTTTGCCAAAGCTAAAAACATAAAAAGATGGATCTATACAGTGCCTTTAATGACTCCTAAATTATCGTCCTATTGGCTTTATTTCGTTACTTCTACCTCTTATAAATTAGCTTCAGCATTAGTAAGCAGTATGAAGGTTGAAGTAGTTTGCAGGGACACCAGAATAAATGAACTGCTTGATGTACAGCCGATGTCATACAAAGAAGCACTTTCTCTTGCGTTAATCAAAGTAGGTGAAGATAAGGTCGTTTCTAGTTGGAAAGATTCCTTAGCAAGCGGCAGGTTTAGCACTAATATTTCGGAATATTTAAAAATTCCAAAAAAAAATTGCTTTATTGACAGAAGAAAAAAAGAAATTATAAATAGAGAATATACTATTGATAAAATCTGGTCCATAGGTGGCGAATCCGGTTGGTATTATGGCGATTGGCTTTGGGGGATCAGAGGGTTTATAGACAAACTTTTTGGAGGCGTAGGTTCTAGAAGAGGAAGAACAAACAGACACGAGATTCACTCTGGAGACGTTTTGGATTTTTGGCGCGTTTTGTACGCCAATAAAGAAGAAGGAAAACTAGTGTTGTATGCCGAGATGAAACTACCAGGACAGGCATGGCTCGAATTCAAAATAATAAATAATACATTGTATCAAGCTGCCACCTTTAAACCTAAGGGTATTTGGGGAAAATTATACTGGTATTCTGTATTGCCTTTTCACGGCTTCATTTTTAATGGGATGCTTAATAAATTGATTAAGTAAATCTCTTTTTTAAACATATAAGTCATTTAAGTTTTTTGACTATTTTATTGAAAAATTATATGACTTATATCTTAAATCCCATTATTTCAATATCCCTGATTTATATGTCGCGATTGCTCGATCTCTCGCCACAGCATGTTTTACCATAGGTTCGCCGTACCCGAGTTCAAATTCAGGAATCCATTTCCTGATGTAAATTCCTTTTTCGTCAAATTTTTTCAGTTGGATTTCTGGATTAAAAACTCTGAAATAAGGTGCTGCGTCGCACCCAGTTCCAGCTGCCCATTGCCAATTGCCCACATTGGACGCCATTTCATAATCCAGTAATTTTTCGGCAAAATAGGCTTCACCCCACTGCCAGTTTATCAATAAATGTTTACATAGAAAACTTGCCACAACCATACGCACTCTATTGTGCATATAACCCGTTTCATTGAGTTGGCGCATTCCTGCATCTACCATGGGATAGCCAGTAGTTCCAGAACACCAGCGCTTGAAGTCGGCTTCGTTATTCAACCACTGAATTCCATCATAGGCCGGCTTGAAATTATGCGTGACTTCTCTCGGAAAATTAAACAGAATTTGCATAAAAAACTCTCTCCATATCAATTCACTCAAAAAAACAGCATTCGTTTTAGCGGCCCAATTGACCATTTTTCGAACACTTACTGTACCAAAACGAAGATGCGGTGATAGATAAGATGTCCCATCTTTAGCAGGAAAATCACGTATCTCCTGATAATCAGAAATCTGTTTTAGATTGTACGGAAGCACCTTTATGCTGCTTTCCTCAAATCCTATTTCTACCAAGGTTGGAAAAATATATTTTGATTTAAGAAAATTAGAAGAAATGGCAGCATCAGGATATTCACGTACAGGTGCCATAGCGTTATATTTATCCAACCACTTATTTTTAAATGGTGTATAAATGGTGTACGGCAATCCATCTGCTTTTGTGATTTCTTTTTCTTCAAAAATAACTTGGTCTTTAAAGGAAAAGGGAACGATGTTCTCGCTTTGCAAAAGTTTACAGATAGCATCATCCCTTGTTATGGCATATTGCTCATAATCTTTATTGAAGAATACTTCTTTAACGTCAAATTCCTGGATAAGCGATTTCCATACGGCAGTAGTTTCTCCTTTTTTAACCAACAGCGAACTTCCTATTTGTTTTAACTGTTCATTAATAGTGGATAATGATTCATGGATAAATCCAACTCTTGCATCGTTTTTTGGTAAACTATCTAAGATAGAATCATCAAAAATAAATAACGGAATGACAGGATATATAGACTCCAAAGCATGAAATAGTCCAATATTATCCTCCAAACGTAAATCACGTCTAAACCAAAAAAAAGATACTGTCTCTTTTTCCATTATTTTGAATTGAAGATTTCGTTTACCTTTAGGACTCTATGTTCAAAAATTTCATTTAATTTATTCTTAACCATCAAGGTATTCATTATTCTGCCTAAAAATCCTAAAGGCAAAGCGTAATGAACAACATCCGTCATTTTAGTACCGTTTTCAGTAGCTTCAAAAAAGTGTTTGTGATGCCATAAAGCATAGGGTCCAAAACGTTGTTCGTCTATAAAATAACTATTTTCTTTAACAAAGGTAATTTCGGTCATCCAAGATATTGTTATACCTAGCAGTGGAGTAACTCTATATTGAATTATTTGTCCCGCATACATGGGCTTGCTATCGAAATCTGTGATTTGGAACCCCATCGTTTCTGGTGTTATTTTTTGTAAATTACCCGGTTTGGAGAAAAATTCCCAGCATTCCTCTACTGTTGCATTTACATGTTGAACAGTTTCTTTTTTATATATTTTCATTGTGTTTTTTATGTTTAATTGTTGTCAGAACGACTGCCTTGCGTGAGGGATTGCAGCGGAGCTCTTTATGGTCTCGCTCTTAAAACGAGACCATAAAAGCGAGAGTGTAAAGCCCGACCTCGTTGAAAAAACAAAAAAAATGTTTTTTCAACGAGGTCACGCCCAAATAAAATTATTACATTTTATAGTATTTAAAAGGAACAAACAACATACCGAAACATTCGCCATGCTCTTTTCCTAAATGTTTATGGTGCACTTTGTGTGCTTTGCGCAAACCAATAAGGTATTTATTTTTTGTACTCTTGAACCATTTGAATCTTTGATGAATTAATACATCATGAATCATAAAATAAGAAAAACCATACGCTGTAATTCCTAGACCTATGAAGAATAAATAGTTAACTCCTCCCTCAACGCCATAGTAAAAAAGGACGATGCTTGGTAAGGCAAAAATCACAAAAAAGATATCATTACGTTCAAAAACATTAGCATATTTAGGCTGATGATGATCTTCATGGAAATACCACATCGAACCGTGCATCACATATTTGTGGGTTAACCAGGTAACACATTCCATAAACAAAAAAACGCCAAGGAAAATAGAAAAAGAAATCATTGTTATTTGTTTTTAATTAATTTTAAATGCTGGAAATAGGTGTTTGTGGACTTATACCAGTTTCAGCTTATACGACACGAAAGATTGTGCCAATAATGCTGCTTTGGTATAATTAGAAACCCGAACTCTTTCATTTCCAATTTGGTGATAAGGAGTGTTTTCTAATTTTTTTAATAATTTTTTATAATAAACATAGGCGGTATATACTCCAAATTTAGCTTCAATAGGCAACTTTACAATACCCTCGAAGGCAATCCTAAAATCCTCTTCAATTTCTTTTATAATTGCATTTTTAGCCTTTTCATCGAAAGAGTTCAAATCGATCCCTGGAAAATAATTTCTATTTAATAGCAGGTTGTCCTCTTTCAAATCTCTTAGGAAATTTACTTTTTGAAAAGCAGACCCTAATCGCATGGCTTCTCCTTTTAATTGCTCATATTTCTGGTCTTTACCAGCTACAAAAACTTTAAGACACATCAATCCTACCACATCAGCAGAGCCATAAATGTACTCATTATACTCTTCAAGACTGTTATAATCTGATTTGATTAAGTCAAGTTTCATGCTTTTTAAGAAAGCCTGAATAAGATCATCCGTAATATTATATTCTTTCACGGTACTTTGAAAGGAATTCAATATGGGGTTCAAACTTATTCCTGCATTGTAGGCTTTATAATATTCTTTTTCGAAATCGTTAATCAAATCTTCTTTGTCAAAACCATGAAAAGAGTCCACTATTTCATCAGCAAACCGCACAAAACCATAAATGCTATATATTGCATCTCTGATACTTGGTGCAAGCATATATACCGCCAAGGAAAATGAAGTGCTATAGCTTTTTGTTACCAGCTTACTGCATTTGAATGATACGTCGTCAAATAATTGCTTCATAATTATTGCTCTAAAAATTGTTTATTAATTAAATCTGACACTAATTTTCCTGAAATTAATGCTGGTGGAACACCGGGTCCAGGAACGGTCAATTGTCCCGTGAAATATAAATTACGTACTTTTTTGCTTTTTAGTTTTGGTCTTAGAAAGGCCGTTTGCAATAAAGTGTTCGCCATTCCATAGGCATTCCCTTTGTATGAATTATACTCTTTAACAAAATCATTTTTACAAAACGATATCTTAAAGATAATATTATTTTTTAACTTTTGTTGAGTCAAATCCTCAAAACGATCGATTATTTTATTGAAATACTCCTCTCTAAGCTCTTCCGAGTCATTAATTCCAGGTGCTAACGGAATAAGAAAGAAACCTGCTTCCATTCCTTCGGGAGCGGCAGTCTTATCAGTAACAGAAGGGAAGTTAGCATAAAACAAGGGTTCTTTTGGCCATTGAGGGTCATCATATATATCCTTTGCATGCTGATAAAAATCGACATCAAAAAACAAGGCATGATGCGATATATTTTCTATTTTTTTATCAAAACCTACATAAAACAATAAGGATGAAGGCGCGAAAACTCGGCTATCCCAATACTTTTCTGAGTAAGCCCGATATTCCTTGTCTAATAATGTTTCGGTATGATGATAATCAGCACCACTTAAAACCAGATCTGAGGCGATCGTTTCGCCGTTCACAACAATTGCTGTTGCCGTTTTATTTTCGACAATAATTTTTTCAATATTAGCATCAGTATGAAAAGTTACCCCAAGTTCTCTTGCGAGTGTTTCCATAGCTCGTACAACGTCAAACATTCCTGTTTTTGGATGAAAAGTTCCCATTCCGAAATCGGCGTAATTCATAAAACTATAAAAAGACGGCGTGTCAGACGGTTTTGCTCCTAGGAATAAAACAGGGAATTCAAGAATTTGTATTAATCGTTCGTTTTTAAACTTCTTGCGGACATCGCGACTGATATTGCTGAAAAACTGCCCTATCTTCTTCGTTGTTTCCACAGTTACCAACTCTAGCGGTGATACTCCTGGGCGGTAAACTAAATCTTTTATGGCAATATCATAGTTACTTTTTGCCTCTGTTATGAATTCGTGCAAGATCTTTCCGCTTCCTTTTTCGATGGCTTCAAAAGTAGCCTCAATTTCTGCTAAATTATCTGCGATCGCAATAAATTCGTCAACACCAAAGTAAACCCGATAAGCGGGAGACAATTTTATAAGCTCATAATAATCTGTTGTCTTTTTACCGAAATCAGCAAAGAACCTATCGAAAACATCTGGCATCCAGTACCAACTTGGCCCCATATCAAATGTAAAACCATCTTTTTTTAATTGCCTTGCTCTACCGCCTATTGTTTCATTCTTTTCGAAAACCACGACTTCGTGTCCTCCTTTAGCCAGATAGCAAGCAGCAGACAATGCTGAAAACCCAGAACCTATAATTGTAATTTTTCTTTTCATTGTTTAGCAAATATACAAAATCATTAAACAAAACCTATATTTTTTCTATTAATTCTGCCATAGAATTAAAAACGACTATTCTATCAGATAGATTTTCTTTGTCAATAAACTGAGTCAACCATCCGGTATACCAGAGTTCAGTAGTATCATCTAATAATTCATCTGTCATTTGAGCTATATACTCGTTAATTACATTTCGTTCCGGCTGAACCGTTAGATAAGACACAAAAACAATGGATTCAAAATGTTTTTTCAGGTCTTTTAAGTTATCAATGGGCATACTCTCCCCTAAATAGACTGTTTTATAACCACTTAACAAAATTTCGTAATTCAGATACATCAACCCCAACTCATGTATTTCATTCATCGGAAGTGAAAGTACAAAAACCTTGTCTAATTTAATAGGTTTTTCCGCCTGAAGTTTTTCTGTGTTGACTAATACTTTTTGTTTGATTAAGTAGCTGATAAAATGCTCGTGAGCGGGAGTTATAGTATCAGTTTGCCATAACAAACCTAATTCTTCAAGCAAAGGAATAAATACCTGATGAAATATTTCCTTGAATGACTTTTCTTCATTCAGCCAATTGTAAGTGTTTAAAAAAAGTTCTTGATCAAAGTTCATCATCGCCATTTTGAAAGCGGTAATAGCATGATTTTTAGCACTCTTTGAAGATACAATTTCCCTTACCATCAGCGGAATTTGATCCTCTGGATAAGCAGAAATTTTAGATATTTTATATCCGTAATCGTGTAATAAAGTAATGTTCAACAGTTTTTGCAAACTCGCTAAATCATACAATCTGATATTAGTATCTGTGCGCATGGGTTGCAGCACATTATATCTTTTTTCCCAAATACGTATGGTGTGTGCTTTTATACCAGAAAGATTTTCAAGATCCTTAATACTAAAAACATTTTTTATATTGTTCATTATTTATTCATATTTATTAAACAAATATAGTTTATTTATTTGTTATAAATCTGAAAACAAATTAAAACTATCCGTTTAAAGGAGCTTTCTCGAAGGAATTCAGTTTGTCTAAATACAAAATAGTTTTAGAATTGTCGGTACTTCGGGTGTACATTGGTTCAAATTTAGCCCCGTAAATTACTTCCTCAAAAGTATAGGAAGTACGAGTAGCGACGGTATTACTAAACATATCATCAAACGTTTTCACAAAAACAAGGATTTCACCTTGCGTATTAGCATAATCATCTTTTGTAAATTGGTATAGGGGACTTTCTTCCGTAATGGGGTGTACTAAGGTCCAGCTTAATGGAAGTGCATTAACCTTTTCCAATTCTAAATCCAACGAGTAGAATTTATTGACCTTCTTTCCGTTTTCTTCAATGCTCATTCCCAGAGTTATTTTAGCTTCTGCATCAGTAAAATTCGTATTTTTAAAAGGTGTTAAGCGTATCATCAGCCCTGAAATTTCTCCGTAAGGCGCAATCACCGCATTGTGAGAGAATTTTAGAAAAGCGGTGGGTTTACTAAATCTTCCAAAGAACAATCCTGTTGCAATGGCAAAACTTAACAAACCTATTAAAGCCTCGGCAGCTGAAAGTGCACTGGTCAAAAAACCGGTGGGACTGATATGGCCATAACCAACGGTGGTAAACGTTTGTGCGCTAAAAAAATAAGCCTGTCCAAATTTTACCCATTCACTATCTGTACTTGTAATTCCGTTTAAATGTTCGATCCCAATTACATAATAAATAGTGGCAAATATAAAATTGATACTCACATAAAAGGAGAGAACAATCAGCATAAATCTCCACACTGCCATATCAATCATTGTGTGATACCAGCTAATGCGCTGTAAAATAGGCATCCCTCGCTTTTCTACATTAGCGCTTCCGTTTTTATTCACAAAACGGCCGCCATAACTACTAGCATTAGTGCCAAATCCTGTATTTTTATCTGCTTTTGCTCTTAAGTTTATTCTTTCTAACAATGCCATTTCCTATGTCTTATATAAAACCAAAAATAGATAAAATTAATTAGCATCCAAGAATTATGTTCCATCATAAACTGACCATCATAAACAACGATAAAGATTCCTAATTAAATCCGCTTCAAAACACCTTCAACAATGAGTCGCATAAACCATTAGCCCTTTAGTAGCAGAATACTTAGAAATAATGTAACACAAGGATATTGTTTTTCAATTAACTTTTATATACAGTTGATTTACAACTGGTAAACAATCAAGCCCCTTCGTGAAAAAAGTTTAAAGTCCGTTATCAATTACAGCCCAAACTCGCAACACCAACTCTTTTTATTTGATTTTTAGTCTATAAAATCTAATTCAATGAGGACATTACCGGCAAATCCTTTTTGGCAGTTTGACCTTCCTTATTAGTTCCAGAAACTGAATAGCAGTCCCTTGGGATTGTCACAAAAAATCCAACGAATAAATTTTATAATACAAATAAATTTATAATTACCATTTCGGAACTAACTGAAAATCAGTACCTTTATGTAAAAAGTAGTATTTTATCGTATAAAACAATAAGACATGTATAACGAGATTTTAAAAAACCGAATGGAAGCCGCCATTTTGCTTTCGAAAAAATTGAAAAAGTACAAAAATAGTAATTCGGTTGTTTTGGCCGTACCCAGAGGAGGTGTACCCCTGGGTTATGAAATTGCTAAAAATTTACAACTCCCTTTAGACATTGTACTTTCTAAAAAAATTGGGCATCCCTCCAATAAAGAATTTGCAATTGGCGCCGTTTCGATGGATTCTACCGTTATAGATGAACATCTTGATGTCTCAAAGGAATACGTAGAAAATGAAATTGTCCGACTCCGTAGTGTCCTTCGCGAAAAATACAAACGCTATAGAGGCGATAGAGAACCCCTCGTCATTAAGCATAAGAATGTTATCCTCGTAGATGATGGAATAGCTACAGGAAACACCCTGCTAGCAAGTATAGCAATGTTGCGGAAACAGCATCCTGCAAGAATAATTGTTGCCGTTCCAGTCTTACCCTACGACACTATTCCCCTATTTGAAAAAAAAACGGATGAACTCGTCTATTTGATCGCCTCAAAACATTTCAGGGGCGTGGGCGGATTTTATGAAGATTTTCAGCAGGTTGAAGACGAAGAAGTAATCCAAATGCTAGGAACCACCTAACCAATTGCTTGAATACTATATAAGACAAAAAATTACTTATTCTAAGAATGAAAATTATGAAAAAACTAGAACTAGACATCCCCTTAACTTATGTGACACTAAAAGGAAATTTAATAATTCCCGAAGGGGCAACTGGAATTGTTGTGTTTTCCCATGGAAGTGGTAGTAGTCGGTTCAGTACCAGAAACAGAATGGTGGCTGAACTCATTCAAAAACAAAAAATAGGTACTTTACTATTTGACTTGCTGACAGTAGAAGAAGATAGCGTTTACGAAAATAGATTTAATATCGATCTATTAGTCAGCCGCTTGATCGAGACGACTGAATGGCTTATGAAATATAAAGAAGTGAAAGGTTTACCCATTGGTTATTTTGGAGCCAGTACAGGAGCGGCTTCAGCATTGAGGGCAGCGGCTTATTTTGGCGATGTGATAAAAGCGGTGGTCTCTCGCGGCGGTAGACCTGACTTGGCCCTAAGCGCCTTGCATCAGGTGACAGCTCCAACTTTATTAATTGTAGGCGGCCGAGATATGCCTGTCATCGAAATGAATAAAACGGCTTATGACGAATTACATTGCACAAAAGAAATGAAAGTTGTTCCCGGAGCAACCCACCTATTCGAAGAACCAGGAAAACTCTCAGAAGTCTCTGATCTAGCGATTAGTTGGTATAAAAAACATTTGGCAACTGAAAAGGAGTATCATTAAATTCCAATCATAATACTTCTAAAATCCCAATCATGGGATTTTTTTAGTTCTCGAAAGAAACACATACTTGAGCAGTAAATCTACAATTTAGACTCATTTTTTTTTATATTTGACAATAAGAAACAAACATTCAAAATGCTCGATAAAAAATTAATTGAAGACCATCCTTATATTAGTTACACTAAACCCATTCTTTCTGACGAAGAAATGCTAGAGCGCTCCATCTCTTTTTATGAAGCTATGGACAGCAGGCGTTCAGTAAGGGAATTTTCAAATCGAGCTGTACCTCGCGAAGTGATTGAAAATCTACTAAAAACAGCTTCTACGGCTCCTTCGGGCGCGCACAAGCAACCGTGGACTTTTTGCGTGGTCGAAAATCCCGAAATTAAAAAACAAATCCGTATCGCTGCCGAAGAAGAAGAACAACAAAGTTATGAATCCCGTATGTCAAGCGATTGGCTCGAAGATTTAAAACCTTTAGGAACAGATTGGCGCAAGCCTTTTCTAGAAACCGCTCCCTACCTCATCATCGTTTTTAGGCGCATTTATGAATTTGCTACTGACGGCAAGAAGAAAAATAATTATTATGTTCAAGAAAGTGTGGGCATAGCCGCCGGTTTTTTGTTGGCAGCAATACATAATGCTGGTTTGGTTTCCTTAACCCATACTCCTAGCCCAATGAATTTCTTGACCAAAACCCTAAACCGACCGGAAAATGAAAAACCTTTTCTATTGATTCCAGTGGGCTATCCAGCCGAAGACTGTTGGGTTCCGGACATACAAAGAAAAGGACTCGAAGACATTTGTGTTTTCTATTGATTGCTACAAAAGCGTACCATTATATAAATGTAAGGACTATGAAGAAATTAACTAAAGAAGATATTAGTCAGGAAGTATTTGACCTATACGATGACTACGCCCACAACAAAATTGATAGAAGAAGGTTTGTTGAAAAATTATCCTTGTTTGCCGTAGGAGCTCTTACTGTTCCTTCCTTACTTAGTTTTATGACGCCTAATTATTTGGATTCTATTTTGATTAAACCTGGTGATCCAAGGTTAAAATCAGAATACATGACCTATGAATCCCCGAAAGGTGGAGGAAAAATCAAGGCGCTTTTATCTCAGCCAACGGGGACAAAAAAGAAACTACCCGGAGTTATCGTAGTACACGAAAATCGCGGACTAAACCCTTATATCGAAGATGTAGCCCGAAGAGCTGCCTTAGAAGGGTTCATCACTTTAGCACCGGATGCCTTATCTCCATTAGGCGGTTATCCAGGGAACGACGACGATGGAAGAGAATTACAAAAAAAACGGACACGTGAAGAAATGCTCGAAGACTTCATTGCAGCCTATGACTATCTCAAGTCTCACAAAGACTGTAATGGTCAAGTAGGTGTTGTAGGCTTTTGTTTTGGAGGTTGGATAGCCAATATGATGGCGGTTAAAATCCCAACTTTAGCGGCAGCGGTGCCCTATTACGGTGGTCAGCCCACTACCGAAGAAGCCGCGCAAATAAAAGCTCCGCTATTACTGCACTACGCAGGATTAGATAGCCGAGTAAATGAAGGTTGGCCTGCCTATGAAACCATTCTCAAAAAGAACAAAGTAGAAAATACTGCTATTTCCATCCTAGAGTCAATCATGGTTTTCACAACAACACAACCCCTAGATATGATGAAGCTGCGGCTACGGTATCATGGACACGAACAATTGATTTTTTTAAACAAAAACTAAACAAATAATAGATTATGGCATCAGGAATTTTTGCACTGCTGGACGATATTGCAGCACTTATGGATGACGTTGTGGTGATGAGTAAAATCGCGACCAAAAAAACCGCAGGAATATTAGGTGATGATTTGGCTGTCAATGCTGAAAAGGCATCAGGATTTGTTTCCTCTAGAGAAATTCCCGTATTGTGGGCCATAACAAAAGGCTCTTTGTTAAATAAATTGATCATCCTACCGCTGGCATTGCTATTAAGTTATTTTGTACCGTGGTTAATCACGGTCGTACTTATATTAGGAGCTATTTATCTTGCTTTCGAAGGTGCCGAAAAAATATACGAATATATAATTCCTCATGAACATGAGGTCGTTAAAATTGAAACCATAATTCCTAGTAAAGAGGAAGTATTAACGCTCGAAAAAGGAAAAATAAAAGCAGCCATATTAACTGACTTTATATTATCGATAGAAATCGTGATTATAGCCTTGGGTAGTGTAGAAGGAAAACCGATTGCTACCCAAATTATTGTAGTCACTTTTATCGCCTTTTTAGCCACCGTAGGAGTCTATGGAATTGTAGCCGCGATTGTACGAATGGACGATTTAGGAATGCTACTAACAGCTAATAAAAGCAAAACCTCTAAATTTATTGGTAAGCAGCTGATACAATTACTGCCCATAGTTATTAAAAGCCTAGGCTTTGTAGGAACCATCGCTTTGATTTTGGTCGCAGGAGGAATATTCATGCACAAAATTGAACCGCTGCATCATTTATTACAAAACCTGCCTTCAATAGTAGGAGAATCCCTTGCTGGACTAGTTGGTGGAATCTTAGCATTAGTGATTGTGAAAGCATTTAAAAAAATATTTGGCAAGAAAAACAATGCCGTTAAAAATCCAGACACTACAAATTAATGATTGCGATAAAACAAATCGATACCAGCAATGCTCTTTACCCAAATGAACAAGATTTAAGAAACCGTATTTTACTGCGCCCCATTGGTATTCCAGACCATACTTGGGAAATGCACGATGAAAAAGCCTGGCATTTTGTGGCGGTTGAAAATGATACTGTTATCGGATGCGTGG
The DNA here is from genome assembly GCF_900111075.1 of Flavobacterium frigoris. GTDB lineage: Bacteria > Bacteroidota > Bacteroidia > Flavobacteriales > Flavobacteriaceae > Flavobacterium > Flavobacterium frigoris. The sequence continues at coordinate 118,388 of NZ_FOFZ01000007.1, read as the reverse complement.
TATTGAATCCGCTAAATCCTATAAAAACCAAAACCCAACTGATGCAGATGGCTGTTGATACCAACCAGCAAGGAAAAGGCATTGGAAAATTACTAGTAAAGGAATTGCTGTCTTTTTGCAAATCTAATGGAATTGAAGAAGTGGTTTGCCACGCACGAGACAATGCCGTTCCCTTTTATCTAAATTTAGGGTTTGAAATCTATGACAATCCTTTTACGGAGGTTGGTATTCCTCATGAACACATGAGAATTCGAGTAGCAAATTAAAAGCTATAAATATCCACGACTACAAGATGTACCATAACACAATCACAGTAAAAGAACTGAAATTCAAACTCCTATAAGAACTGAGAATAGTAATTAAATAAAATAGTATGTGTTTAATTTTAGAAATATACGCTATTGGGTAGTACATCTATAAAAGTTGACTATCTTTAATAAAATCTAAAAACAGAAAAAAAATGAAAGCATTAGTTTATTATGGCGATCATAAAATCGCTTTAGAAGAAAGACCTAAACCAACAATCATAAAACCAACAGATGTAATTGTAAAAGTATTAAAAACAACTATTTGTGGAACAGACTTAGGTATTTACAAAGGTAAAAATCCCGAAATTGAAAGTGGACGTATTCTTGGTCATGAAGGAATAGGTATTATTGAAGAAGTTGGTCCTAGTGTATCGCAGTTTAAAAAGGGAGAAAAAGTATTAATCTCATGTATTACCTCTTGTGGTTCTTGCGAATATTGTAAAAAACAAATGTATGCTCATTGTACTGATGGAGGTTGGATCTTAGGATATATGATTGATGGCGTTCAAGCAGAATATGTTAGAATTCCGCATGCTGATAATAGCTTACATAGAATCCCTGAAAGCATTGATGATGAAATAGCCGTTTTGTTAAGCGATATTCTGCCAACAGGCCATGAAATAGGGGTTCAATACGGAAACGTAAAGCCTGGCGATGAAATTGCAATAGTTGGCGCAGGTCCGGTAGGGATGTCTGTCCTTTTAACAGCGCAGTTCTACTCTCCCTCTAAAATAATCATGATTGATTTAGATGACAACCGCCTTAAGTTAGCCAAAGAATTAGGTGCTACACATACTATTAATTCTGGAACTACAAATGTTGAAGAAGCCGTTAAAGAAATAGTGGGTGGTGATGGTGTAGATGTGGCTATTGAAGCGGTTGGTATTCCTTCAACTTGGGATATTTGTCAAAAAATAGTTAAACCAGGAGCTCACATTGCCAATGTAGGCGTTCATGGTGTAAAAGTAGATTTTGATATTCAAAAACTGTGGATTAAAAACCTAACCATAACTACTGGACTTGTAAACACAAATACAACTCCGATGCTATTAAAAGCAGTTTCAAGTAATAGTATAGATTTAAAGAAAATGATTACACATCGTTTCCCTCTTTCTGAACTTGAGCATGCGTATCAAGTGTTTTTAAATGCTGCAGAAGAAAAAGCGTTGAAAATAATTATTACTAATGAATAAATAATGGCCGAAATTAACAGAATAGAAAAATGATCGTAGTTGCTATATTATTTATAATTCTTGGTGTTTTAATAAAATACGGGAAAATGAATTTCCTAATAGCAGGTTATAATACCATGCCGAAGGAGGGAAAGAAAAAACAGGACATTAGAGGAATTGCAACAGTATTTAAAAATGCGATGTTTGGTATGGCTTTACTAATTATTATTGGCTTTTTTACTGCGAAATGGTTTGAAAGTCCAAAAATTGAAGATTATACTTTTTGGAGTTCCATACTTATTGGAGTTCCATATTTGTTGATTAAATCCAATTCAAAAAAACACAAAATTAAAGGATGACTTATGACTAGTCCATTTGAAAACTCACTGCGAAAAATCGGGAGACTATGGACAGCATAAGTATGAATCCTTTGAAAAGTATAAATATTTCAAAATTCATTCTATAAAAAAAGCCCCAATCAAGGGGCTTTTCAATATATTCAATTCAAGCTTATTTGCTCAAATACATTTTTCTTCGAGAGTACAATTCGTAGAATTGATCGTCTTTCAGGTCATCAATAAACAAGATACTTTCTCCTGTTGATTTCATCTCTGGTCCTAATGCTTTGTTCACATTATGGAACTTACTGAAAGAGAAAACTGGTTGTTTGATGGCATATCCTTTCAACTGTGGGTTGAATTTGAAATCCGTTACTTTATTGTGGCCTAACATAACTTTAGTCGCATAATTCACATAAGGTTCACCGTAGGCTTTTGCAATAAATGGAACGGTACGAGATGCTCTAGGATTAGCTTCGATAATATAAACGATATCGTCTTTTATCGCAAACTGTATATTGATTAAACCTACAGTTCTTAAACCTAGTGCAATTTTCTTAGTATGGTCTTTTATTTGTTGCATTACAAATTCACCCAAATTAAACGGTGGCAAAGTTGCATTACTATCTCCAGAGTGCACTCCGCAAGGTTCAATGTGCTCCATAATTCCTATGATGTACACATTTTCTCCGTCGCAAATCGCATCAGCCTCAGCTTCAATCGCACCATCAAGATAGTGGTCTAAAAGCAATTTGTTTCCTGGAATGGTTTTCAATAAATTGACAACATGTTCTTCCAGTTCTTGCTTGTTGATTACAATTTTCATTCCCTGACCACCCAACACATAAGAAGGACGAATCAATAATGGAAAGTCTAATACATCAGCTAAAGCAGACGCTTCATCAGCTGTTTCTGCAATTCCAAATTGTGGGAAAGGAATTTCTAATTCCGTTAGCAATTCAGAGAAACGTCCTCTATCTTCGGCTAAATCCAAAGCATCAAAGCTGGTTCCTATAATTTTTATTCCGTATTTAGATAATTTTTCAGCTAATTTCAAAGCAGTTTGTCCACCAAGCTGTACAATTACTCCTTCTGGTTTCTCATGTTGGATAATATCGTAGATATGCTCCCAGAAAACTGGCTCGAAGTACAACTTGTCTGCTGTATCAAAATCAGTCGAAACTGTTTCTGGATTACAGTTGATCATGATAGTTTCGTAACCACACTCTTGAGCAGCCAATACTCCGTGTACACAAGAATAATCAAATTCGATTCCTTGTCCAATTCTATTTGGGCCTGACCCAAGAACAATTATTTTCTTTTTATCAGTAACAATACTTTCATTGTCTACATAACGTGTTCCGTCAGCCTTTTCAATTTCGGCTTCAAAAGTCGAGTAGTAATAAGGTGTCTTTGCTTTGAACTCTGCCGCACAAGTATCCACTAATTTGAATATGCGATTGACATTCATGGTCATTCTCAAAGCGTGTACCTGACTTTCAAGACAACCTACCATGTGTGCAATTTGTCTGTCGGCAAAACCTTTTTGTTTCGCTTCTAGCAATAATTCTTTTGGCAAAGTATCTACTTTATACGTTGAAATCTCTTTCTCTAAGGTATAAAGCTCTTCGTATTGTTTCAAGAACCACATATCAATTTTAGTGATTTCATGGATACGACTCAAAGGAATCCCCATGGCTATCGCATCATAAATCACAAAAACACGATCCCAACTTGCAAAAGTCAGTTTCTCGATAATTTGTTCGTAGTTTGTATATCCCTTACCGTCAGCACCTAGACCATTTCTTTTTATTTCTAATGATTGCGTGGCTTTATGCAAGGCTTCTTGGAACGAACGTCCAATTCCCATTACTTCACCAACCGATTTCATTTGAAGTCCTAAAGTTCTATCAGCTCCTTCGAATTTATCAAAGTTCCAACGTGGTATTTTTACAATTACATAATCCAAAGTCGGTTCGAATAAAGCCGAAGTCGATTTGGTAATTTGATTTTGTAATTCATCTAAGTTGTACCCCAAAGCTAATTTGGTAGCAATCTTTGCAATAGGATAACCGGTTGCTTTAGACGCTAATGCAGAAGAACGCGATACACGAGGGTTAATTTCAATTGCTACGATATCTTCTTTTTCATCAGGCGAAACGGCAAACTGCACGTTACAACCTCCTGCAAAATTACCAATACTACGCATCATCAAAATTGCATAATCACGCATTCTTTGGAAAGTCGGATCAGATAACGTCATAGCTGGCGCCACTGTGATGGAATCTCCAGTATGAATTCCCATAGGATCCATATTTTCGATCGAACAGATAATTACAACATTGTCGTTTTTATCTCTCAAGAGCTCCAACTCATATTCTTTCCAACCCATTAAAGCTTTATCAATCAACACCTCATGAATGGGTGATGCTTCTAAACCTCTGGTTAAAAGTTCATCAAAATCTTCTTTTTTATACACAATAGCTGCTCCAGTTCCTCCTAAAGTAAAAGAAGGACGAATCACTAACGGGAAACCAAATTCCTGTGCAATCTCTTTACCTCTAAGGTAAGAAGTACATATCTCTGCAGGTGCAGACGGTACTCCAATTTTCTTAAGCAATTGTTTAAACTGCTCTCTGTCCTCAGTAATATTAATAGCGTTTACATCAACACCTATCATTCTTACTCCGAAATCCTGCCAAATTCCTTTTTCATCTGCTTCTAAACACAAGTTCAAAGCCGTTTGTCCACCCATAGTAGGTAAGACAGCATCGATTTGAGGATGTGCTTTTAGAATTTCAATGATCGACTTAGTTGTTAGGGGTTTCAAATAAATATGATCGGCCATGGATGGGTCGGTCATAATCGTAGCCGGATTCGAATTTATAAGGATAACCTCAATTCCTTCCTCACGGATAGAACGAGCTGATTGTGATCCTGCATAATCAAATTCACATGCTTGACCAATAACAATAGGACCTGAACCTATAATTAAGACTGATTTTATGGATGTATCTTTTGGCATTGTATTGAAATTATTGTGTTGTGTAGTTATTTTTAGAAAGGCTAAAGTTACTGAACTTAAATACCTTAACCCCGAACCTTCATTAAATTTTAACGATTAGGTATAAAAAAAGGCGATACTAAAAAAAGTAACGCCTTATTTATGTTTATACAAACATTATTTTTTGTGTCTTGGTTCGCAAGAAACAGTCAATTTATGTCTTCCTTTAGCTCTTCTTCTAGCAAGAACTTTTCTTCCATTCGGAGTCTCCATTCTGTCCATGAATCCGTGCTTATTTCTTCTTTTTCTTTTCGATGGTTGAAACGTTCTTTTGCTCATTGCTTTGTATCTTTAAAATCTTATTTATATGTCTTCCCGTTTTTGAATATCTGTTACCCTAAAACCGAGTGCAAATATACAAAGACTTTTTTTTCTCACAAGTAGTTTTGTAAAAATATTTTCAATTCATTTTACTATATTTGCGTTCATAAAACAAACTCACTATGTTTCACAAGAATATCAAACTTATTATCGCCGGACTTCTCGTAATTACTGGCATTTGGCAATTTACTGAAAACAATATCGGCAATGGGATTTTCCTTATATTATTGACTGCAATTCCGATTTTCCTTTATTTCAAAAATGAATTCATCCTTTTAGCATTCTTAAAACTAAGAAAACAAGATTTTGAAGGAGCAAAAAAATGGTTGTCATTCATTAAAAATCCAGAATCTGCTTTAGTAAGAAAACAACAAGGGTACTTCAATTACCTACATGGAATCATGCTTTCGCAAACTAATATCAATCAAGCAGAGAAATATTTCAAAAAAGCAATCGAATTGGGATTGTCTATGGATATGGACTTGGCTGTTGCCAAATTGAATCTGGCAGGAGTTGCGATGTCAAGAAGAAGAAAGCTAGAAGCCACTAACCTTCTTAACGAAGCAAAAAGACTAGACAAACAAGGTATGCTGAAAGAACAGATTACCATGATGAAAGGTCAAATGAAAAAGATATAATTTAAAAAAGGGCAAATGATTTCATTTTGCCCTTTTTTATTATACTTAATCTCTGTGATAAAAAACGCAGCTTCGCAGGTCTATTGAAAAATAGTAACTGCGAAGCTGCATTTTTTTATACAATCTCCAAAAGCAAGGTACTCTACCACCTTTTCCTTTCGTCATTTTTCAAAGAGAAGAAATCCTCCAATAACCAATAAAGTAACTGCAAAAACTCTCTTTAATATTTTTTGATCAATATGAATAGCCAATTTACTTCCGAAATAACCGCCTACCACAAACACCAGTGAAATTATGATGGCAAAGCGCCAATCTATAAATCCCGCTTTATGATAATTTATTACGGCAAGCAAGGTAACTGGCGGCAATAAAGCAGCTAAACTAGTTCCCTGGGCCTGTGTTTGTGTAAATCCCATCAACAACAAAAGCGGAACCATTATAATCCCTCCTCCTATTCCAATTAATCCACTCAAAACGCCAGCAGTCAAACCAATGCACATTAACAAAATTATAGTTTGAATCGTCATTTTCATGTCGTTTTAGATTAATATCCACTTAATGGAATTTCGATTGTATATTTTTTATTGGTTGGATTTTCTAATTTTTTATCCCTCAGCCAAGGATTGTGAATTTTCAAAATCTTATAGTTTATACCCTGTGCTTTGGCAAAATCGGCTAAGTCCAAAACGGTACTGTCCACGGCAATTTTTTTGGTTGGCAATATCGTATATAATTCTTCGTCTGCCAAAGAGAACCCATATTTTTCAGGATTTTTCATAATTTCCTTTAGTGCTAAAATTCGGAATACATAACGAGACGTCTCCTCGGTAAGCAGCAAATCATAGTAATTGGATTCTTTTTGAATATCCATTTGCCTATTCACCCCAGCCATTCCTCCATTATATGAGGCAGCAGCTAATGTCCAGGTTCCAAATTTTGCTTTCGCAATTAAAAAATAACTACAAGCTGCCTGTGTCGATTTTTCTAAATCGTAGCGCTCATCAACAATATCATTCACTTCCATCCCTCTTTCCTTAGCTGTTTCAGGCATAAATTGCCATACTCCTCTCGCACCGGCACCAGATACTGCATTGACCAAACCACTTTCTATCACTGCTAGATACTTAAAATCATCAGGAATACCGTTTTCTTTAAGAATGGGTTCAATAACAGGGAAAGCTCGGTTCGCTCTTTTTATTGCTAAAATAGTGGAAGCATGAAGATTTATGTTCACGACCAACTCTCGATCCAAGCGTTCTTTGACATCCGAAATTCTCAGCGGTGTCGCTTCTCCTGCAAAATTAGCCGTGGCAGGAAAATAGGAAGACACATAAGCTTTATCTTTATCTATTTTGTCTTTGGGTTCATAAGCAGTCGCAAAAATCAAAAGACCACTTGCAAAAACTATTGTAAGGATGATACTTATTCTTTCTATTCTTTTCATTTTTCTCGTTTTTAGCATGTATATCAGGCAGCAACAATCAATCCACAGTTGCCTTTGTATCTAAAATAACAGCTGCCAAATTAGCATTAAACCACCTGTATTTATTCAAAATCATGATATGGGTTCCTCCCTCTACTACGGTACATTCTTTGATATACTTTATTGGAAAAACATCATCCATATCACCATGAATATGGATTACGCTTTCATCAACGACTGTCCTATCCCAAAGAATTACTTTCTCTACTGCCCATTCTAAATAACCGATATCACGAACTGACAGGAATTTTTCATATAATTTTAATCTATGATTGATCTTTGTACCAAAGGAAAACTTGGCTAAGTTCTCCAAATTTAATATCAAGCTCATCGGAATCAGTTTGTAAGCCTTAGTGGTCTTGGCGATTTTCATCCTTCGGGGGAACTCCAAATTGCTTTTTACACTCGAGATGATGATTACTTTTCTCGTATTGATATGTTTTGCCATTTCCTGAACCAGAATACCGCCAAACGAAACTCCGATTAACACCGGGTTTTCACGTTTGATTTTTTTGGCAATTCTCTTGGCATAATCGTCCAAAGACTCTTTAGCCAGCGGAATCTCCCATTCTAAAAGATGTACTTCAAAATCAGCTTCAGGAAGTTGTATTCTCTCAAAAATTGCAGCACTGGCCGCTAATCCCGGCATAAAATAAACTGGTATTTTACTCATAATTGTGTTCCCTAATTTTACAACAGATTGCCATCTAATTATTACAAATTTCCTATAAAATTAATTTTTTTATTGAAACCAACTTCGAATCTTCCTTTATATTAGCATTAAATTATGACTAATTCACTTCAGAAATCTAAAACTGAAGGCATAGCAGCTTTAGGATAACCTAAGATCAATTGCTACCTTTCCTTTGGATATTTATGCCATTCCCTTCCAATTTATCTTAAAATATTAAAACTCCATTCGGTAATAAAGTATTAAAAGTGGATAAGTGATTCAGGCCATAAGTACCCTAACAAGAGTAGAACACTGCGAAATTAATACGAGCCAAAATTAACTTACAAAAACACTGTAAGGATCTATGTTTACTGACAAAGAGTAAGTTAACATTAAGTTATAAGTTAAAATAATTTGATACTGAGAAGCAAAGCGATACCTTTGTAAAGGTTTTTTTATAAAAAAAACATAACACTATAAATATAATATTGGTTCATTGACAAACTTTTTTTAATTTTTTTAATTTTAGAAAACAACACTACCACAATACATAAGGTACACTTCACTATAAAACGGCGTTTATCTGTTTTTTTTTACTTAGGGTCATTAGCATTAAATAACCAAGTTTTGATAGCCAGAAGCAATCAAGAAAGCGGTTGGTTTTTATTAATTTGAAATAAAAACAACACTAAATCTAAAAAATTTATTGGTTAAAATACCAATAAATCCTCAATAATAAAACTTGGATAAACATTACCCAGGTCATAAATACTTAAACAAACAATATGGAACAATCTAATATCATCATGGAAATCAAAGACAATACTTTCGCAAGACAATTTGAAACTACAGTAGAAGAAGGGTTAGTTTCAGTTGAATATTCTTTTCAAGAAAAAAAAATATTTTTGACAAAAATAAATACACCAGATCAATTTGAAAATGAAGAATTTGTAGCTCAGTTACTTTCTGAAATAATGGCAATTGCCATTGAACGAAAATTAAAAGTAGTTCCAATACTTCCGAAAATCGTGGTATTCTTTAAAAAGAACCCCATTTACAAAGAACTGCTTCCTCCTGGAATTAGGCTTTAAGAAAAAGCGGCTGTATCATTTAGTATGTTCAAACGCTTTTTTTACTAATATCTAGTTTAACAAAAAAAGGCACAAGAATCAACTTATGCCTTTTTTATAATTAGATAAAAAATTATTTTTCGATTTCCTTCATACTATCCATTTTCTTGTGTGCTAAGAAACCTGTAATATCTTCAAAATGCTCTACTACTCTTTTATTTCCAAATTCAAAAACCTTTGTCGCTAATCCGTCAAGGAAATCCCTGTCGTGAGAAACCAAGATCAAAGTCCCGTCAAAATCACGTAGCGCATCTTTAATGATGTCTTTAGTCTTCATATCCAAGTGATTTGAAGGTTCATCCAGAATCAACAAGTTAACTGGTTCCAACAATAGTTTTATCATTGCCAAACGCGTTTTCTCTCCACCAGAAAGGACTTTTACTTTTTTAGTCACATCATCTCCATGAAACATGAAAGCGCCTAAGATATCCTTTATTTTAGTTCTAACATCTCCTACTGCAATATCATCAATGGTTTCAAAAATAGTAGCATTTTCATTTAATAAAGACGCTTGATTTTGAGCGAAATAACCAATTTGCGCATTATGACCAATCTCTAGACTTCCTGCATCAATACCAATTTCTTTCATGATGGCTTTAATCATGGTTGACTTACCTTCACCATTTTTTCCAACGAAAGCAACCTTCTCTCCTCTTTCAATAACAATATTCGCATCCTTGAAAACTACATGGTCTCCATATGCTTTTGACAAATCTTTTACAATTACTGGGTACTGTCCAGAACGAACCGCTGCAGGAAATTTTAATTTCAATGCCGAAGTATCTACTTCATCCACTTGTACGATAACCAGCTTCTCTAACATTTTAACACGCGATTGAACGGCATCCGTTTTAGAAAAAGTCCCTTTAAAACGGTCAATAAAAGTTCTATTATCCGCAATCATACGTTGTTGTTCATCGTAAGCTTTTTGCTGATGCATACGACGGTCTTTACGCAATTCTAAATAATGAGAATACTTGGCTTTATAATCATAAATACGCCCCATAGTTACTTCTATGGTACGATTCGTAATATTATCAACAAAGGCCCTGTCATGTGAAATCACCACCACCGCTTTGGCCGAATTAATCAAGAAATCCTCTAACCATTGAATACTTTCAATATCCATATGATTGGTAGGCTCATCGAGCAAAATCAAATCTGGTTTTTGCAAAAGTATTTTAGCCAACTCAATTCGCATTCTCCATCCTCCAGAAAATTCAGAAGTTTGTCTTGTAAAATCTTCACGAACAAAACCCAATCCTATTAATATTTTCTCTATTTCAGCTTCATAATTTACTTCTTCAATTGCGTAGAATTTCTCACTTAAATCAGAAACGCGCTCAATCAACTTCATGTACGCATCACTTTCATAATCCGTACGAATCGTCAATTGCTCGTTGATTTCATCTATCTCCGCTTTCATGCCGAAAATTTCGCCAAATGCTTTAGAAGTTTCTTCAATAACCGTAGCCCCATCAGTAGTCAACAAATGCTGAGGCAAATAAGCTACTACAGCCTCTTTTGGTGCAGAGATATTCCCTGTTGACGGTTTGCTTTGCCCAGCAATAATTTTAAGAAGTGTTGACTTTCCTGCTCCATTTTTACCCATAAGGGCAATCTTATCATTTTCATTAATAGCAAAAGAAACATCGCTAAAAAGGGTAGTTCCACCAAACTGTACTGAAATATCGTTAACTGTAATCATTGAATTATAGATTTGTAAATTCGGCTGATCATCAATTTGAAAACCGAGTTATTTTTTAAAAGTGCAAAGATAGATTAATTAAGTAGTTTGTTCGCTAAAAAATAAAAGCTTCTAGAAACAGAATAAAATCTGATCTCTAGAAGCTTTTAAAGGCAGTAGTAAAAATGAACTACTCTTCTTTATTTTTATTTATCGTATTCCATATATGGGCATTTGAAACACCAATATCCTCTGGATTAAATACAGGGTCCTTGCCTGCCTTTCGTTGTTTTTCGTAATCCTTCAAGGCCAACAATGCTGGCTTTTGCAGCAGAATAATAGCAATAATATTAAACCAAGCCATTAATCCCACTCCTAAATCTCCAATATTCCAAGCTAATTTTGCCTGATTAATAGAACCATACATAATAACTACCATCATCAATACCTTAAGTAAATGACTGTAAATAGGAGAATTCAAATTCCTTGTCAAATAAGCGATATTTGTTTCTGCTATATAGTAATAGGCTAAAATCGTAGTAAATGCGAAGAAAAATAACGCAATAGCAACAAAATAAGAACCAAAACCAGGAAAAACACTATCCATCGCGCTTTGTGTAAACCCAGGTCCTGCAGAAACATTTTCTGCTCCCTGATATAAAAACTGCGTAGCACCATCAGCTCCTAACACAGGATTTTGAACATTGTATTTACCAGTGATCAGCAACATAAATCCAGTAGCTGAACACACTAATAAAGTATCGATATAAACCGAGAATGATTGTACTAAACCTTGTTTAGTAGGATGCGAAACATTTGCTGCAGCAGCAATATGTGGCGCCGTCCCTTGACCTGCTTCATTAGAATAAATCCCTCTTTTCACACCCCATTGAATAGCTAAACCAAAAACAGCTCCAAAACCAGCTTCCATATTAAAAGCACTTTTAAAAACTAAGGCGATAACCCCTGGAAGTTGATCGATATCGATCGCGATGATTACCAATACGATCAGAATGTAACCAATAGCCATTATCGGAACGACAAATTCCGTGAATTTTGCGATTCTTTTCACACCGCCAAACACAATAGCTCCAAATATTAACGCTACTACTATTCCTGATTTCCAAGTTTCGATTTCGAATGCATTCTGTATTCCGTCGGCAACAGAATTAGCTTGAACACCAGGCAACAATACACCTGCCGAAATAATCGAAACTATCGCAAACAAGATACCAAACCATTTTACACCTAGCCCTCTTTCAATATAAAAAGCAGGTCCACCACGGAATTCACCTAAATGTTTCTCTTTATATATTTGTGCCAAAGTCGCCTCTACAAAAGCAGTGCTTGCTCCTAAAAAAGCAACCATCCACATCCAGAACAAAGCTCCGGGACCTCCAAAAGCAATTGCCGTAGCTACCCCTGCAATATTACCTGTACCTACTCTACCTGCCAAAGACATTGATAATGCCTGAAAAGAAGAAACTCCAGATTCTGAACTTTTACCATCAAATAACAATCGGAACATCTCTTTGATATGACGCACTTGCAAAAAACGTGTTCTTATAGAAAAATAAAGCCCCGTTCCTAAACACAAAACGATTAAGGCATTACTCCAAATAATATCATTTAACATTCCAATAACCTCTTCCATAAATATATTTTACATTAATAATTATCAAAAAAAGAGCAAAACAAACGTTTTGCAACTTTTTTTTTATAAAACTATAACATATCAATAAAAAAAACTAACGAACAGCTATATAAAATAACAAAAACTGATTATTTAACTAAAAATCAAGCACTAATAAAAAGAGCCGTTTTTATACAAAAATCTGTTTTTTAACAGTAATTACCCACAATATTAAAACAATTATCAAAAACCAACCACGACCACAACAAAAAAATGCTTCATTACTATATAATGAAGCATTTATACTATTTTTTAATCTATCAAAGCAATTACTCTTTTCTCCATTTTTTACTTTCCTCAAAAACATGTTCTAAGATTGCAGCTTCTTTCTCATCAAAATCTACATTCCTGCGACTCATAACGATTCTTGCCGTTTCAAAAGCTTTTTTAGTGATGTATGTAGAAAAACCCGAAGCACCACCCCAAGAAAAACTTGGTACAAAATTACGTGGAAAGCCACTTCCAAAAATATTTGTACTAACTCCAACGACTGTTCCTGTATTAAACATGGTATTAATTCCACACTTGCTGTGATCCCCCATCATCAATCCACAAAACTGCAGTCCAGTTTTAGCAAAACCTTCTGTTTCGTAACTCCATAATTTCACTTCTTCGTAGTTATTTTTTAGGTTCGAATTATTACTGTCTGCGCCAATGTTACACCATTCCCCAAGTACTGAATTCCCTAAAAATCCATCATGTCCTTTATTAGAATAAGCAGAAATAACAGAGTTGTTTACTTCTCCTCCAATTCTAGAATGAGGTCCTACAGTCGTAGCACCATATATTTTAGCCGCCATTTTAACCACAGCGCCTTCACACAATGCAAACGGCCCACGAATTACAGAACCTTCCATAATTTCAGTATCCTTCCCTATATAAATAGGACCTGAAGTAGCGTTTAAAGTCACAAACTCTAACTTAGCTCCTTCTTCGATGAATATATTTTCATGTCCAAGCACATTGACACTTTTCGGAATTGGTTTTGATTTTCGATCTACTGTCAAAAACTCAAAATCTTCACGAATAGCAGCATCATTTTTCGAAAAAATATCCCAAGTATGCATCACTGTTAAGCAGTCGTCATTATATTCAATAATCTCGTAGGAACCAAAATTCACTTCTTCCTGATTTTCATCCGTATAAAACGCAACAACATCTTCTCCTCTAAAAATAACCTGATTGGCCTCAAGATTACTGATCATTTCAACTAGAACAGCATTAGGAAGAAACGAAGCATTAATCATTACATTCTCTTCTAACTCCACCATCGGGTATTTATCTGATAAATATTCCTCCGTTAATGTTGTGGTGGTAGAACCCAAATGCATCTCCCATTTTTGACGAATCGTCATAATCCCAATAAGAATATCAGCTACAGGACGTGTAAATGTAAAAGGCAATAAGGCATTTCGAGCGGGTCCGTCAAAAAGTATGTAATTCATAAAATGTTTATTTGTGAAAGGTCAAGTATTGACTTGGCCATACATTAATTTGTTTTTAAATAAAGGTCAAAGTTACAAAGTTTTCAAATAGATAAAAATAAAAAAGCCTCCCGATAAGGAAGGCTTTAGTGTATTTAAAAACAAGTTAAAATTATTTAACGTGTTTAGCGTATTTAGTTTTGAACTTGTCAATACGTCCTGCAGTATCGATAAGTTTGTTTTTTCCTGTGTAAAAAGGGTGAGACGTTCTAGAGATCTCTAATTTCACAACTGGGTATTCAACACCATCAACTGTAATTGTTTCTCTTGTATCCGCAGCAGATTTAGTGATAAAAACGTCTTCATTTGACATGTCTTTAAATGCAACTAATCTGTAATTTTCTGGGTGCGTACCTTTTTTCATCTTTTTTATTTGTTTGGTTACAATTTGTTTTGAAGCTTTTCTTTCGACAGAAAAGGTGTAAACTCATTATAACTTTTTGTTTTACACTATTATTTTGAGTGTGCAAATTTACAATTATTTTTGAATAAACAAATCTTTGTTTTCTTTTTTTTTATTAAATCGTAAAAACTGTTTTTTGTAGCCCAATATATTGGGAATTGCTATATTTGTGCATTAATCTTAAAACAGTTGTAATGATAAATGAAATTATAAAAAGAAATGGACTTAGCTATGGAGTCGTAACCGGAGTCATATTGTCGTTAATAACGGCAGTCATCTACGCCATAGACATCTCTCTATTCATTGCTTGGTGGACAAATCTTTTAACTTTTTCAGTTTACATAATCATCCCAATTATATTATTGTCCAAAACTAAAAAAGAATTAAACGGTGTTTTTGTTTTTAAAGATGCATTTACTACCTATTTTATATGTGCTCTTATTGGAATATTAATATCTGTTGCATTTAAAATTATTTTATTCAATTTCATCGATCCCTCTATAAAAGACTCCCTTCTGGATCTTACGGTAAAATACCTAATTAGCACTTCCGAAAAATTTGGAGTTCCTCCGACAACTTTAAATGAAATGATCGGAAAATTAAAGGAAACAGATCCATTTTCAGTAGTAGAACAATTAAAAGGGTCTGTTTTTACCTTATTTTTCTGTGGTATATTAGGACTAATTCTGGCTGCATTTTTTAAAAGCAAACCTTCATCAAGAGAATAACACAAATCAATGAATTTATCCATACTTATACCCCTTCTTAACGAAGAAGAATCACTTAAAGAGCTTTATACTTGGATTATTAAAGTGATGCAATCGAACAATTACTCCTATGAAATCATCTTTTTAGATGATGGTAGCACGGACAATTCTTGGTCGATTATCGAAAAATTTGCGACTGAAAACCCAAATGTAAAGGGAATTCGTTTCATGAAAAACTTTGGTAAATCTCAAGCTCTACATGCTGGTTTTGCTAAAGCTAAAGGCGATGTTATCATTACAATGGATGCCGATTTACAAGATAGTCCTGAAGAAATTCCAGGCTTATACAATATGATTACTTCCCAAAATTTTGATTTAGTTTCTGGATGGAAAAAGAAGCGCTACGACTCAGTGGTGGCTAAAAACCTACCTTCAAAATTATTCAACTGGGCCGCTAGAAAAACCTCTGGTGTAGAACTGAATGATTTCAACTGTGGACTAAAAGCATACAAAAATGTAGTGGTAAAGAACATTGAAGTTTCGGGTGAAATGCACCGATACATTCCGGTTTTGGCAAAAAATGCTGGTTTTGGAAAAATTGGCGAAAAAGTGGTGCAACACCAAGCTCGCAAATACGGGGAAACTAAATTTGGAATGGAGCGTTTCATCAATGGATTTCTGGATTTAATTACCATTTGGTTTCTGTCGCGATTTGGAAAAAGACCAATGCATTTATTTGGAGCCATGGGTTCGCTAATGTTCATTATCGGGTTTTTACTGGCAGGATACATTGGAGTTTCAAAACTATACCATATGTATACTAATGTGCGCTATAGCTTAGTAACGGACAATCCTTGGTTTTTTATTGCCTTAACGACGATGATATTGGGTACTCAATTGTTTTTGGCGGGATTTCTTGGCGAAATTATTTTACGTACTAAAAGCAACGAAGAACGTTATAAAATTTCGAGCGAGGTTAATTTATAATTTGCCCCTAGCCCTGATAGTAGTGAAAATCCTTTTATGCTGGGGTTCAGCATAAAAGATTGTAACGAATAGCAGGATTAGCTCCTAAAATTGAACTAAAAACTTAAAAACATATAAAAATGGAAATTAAGCAAAACATTTTGAATGCAGTAAATGAATGGTTAACCCCAACATTTGATGCTGCAACACAGCAAGCTGTCAAAGAATTAATAGCTGGTTCCCCTAAAGAACTTGAAGAAAGTTTCTACAAAGACCTAGAATTTGGAACGGGTGGCATGCGCGGCGTAATGGGCGTAGGAAACAACAGAATTAATAAATACACCCTTGGAAAAAGCACGCAAGGACTTTCTGATTATTTGCATAAAGCGTTTCCTAACCAACCTTTAAAAGCTGCCATCGCTTATGATTGTCGCCACAATAGCGACACTTTAGCAAAAGTGGTTGCCGATGTTTTCTCTGCAAACGGGATAGAGGTATTTTTATTTTCAGAATTAAGACCTACACCAGAATTATCATTTGCTGTTAAGCATTTAGGATGCCAATGTGGAATTGTACTTACAGCATCACACAATCCTCCTGAATATAACGGATACAAAGTTTATTGGGAAGATGGCGGACAAATTGTTCCTCCAGAAGACGAAGCAATAATAAATACTATCGAAAAGCTGAACTTCAATCAAATTAAGTTTGAAGCTAATGAAGATTTAATTCACTATATAGGTGCAGAAGTGGATGCCGCTTTCATAAAGTCATCTATTGAAAACGCGAGTTTTAATACTCCCGCTGAAGCAAAAGAAAACTTAAATGTCGTTTTTACTTCACTACACGGGACTTCTATAACTTTAGTTCCTGATACTTTATCTAAAGCCGGATACACAAACGTACATATTGTTCCTGAACAAGCGGTTCCAAACGGTGATTTCCCTACAGTAAAATCTCCAAATCCAGAAGAGCCCGAAGCCTTGACAATGGCGTTAGCTTTAGCTGAAAAAACAAATGCCGATATCGTTATTGGGACTGATCCTGATTGCGACCGTTTAGGTGTTGCTGTTCGAAATAACGAAGGGCAAATGACTTTGTTAAACGGAAATCAAACCATGATTTTGATGACCGCTTTTTTATTAGAAAAATGGAAAAATGCAGGAAAAATTAATGGTAATCAATTTGTAGGTTCGACGATTGTTTCTACTCCGATGATGATGGAATTAGCTACAAGCCACGATGTAGAATGTAAAATTGGTTTGACGGGATTTAAGTGGATTGCCAAAATGATCAAAGACTTTCCTGAAAAAGAGTTTATTGGTGGTGGCGAAGAAAGCTTTGGATATATGGTAGGTGATGCCGTACGTGATAAAGATGCCGTTGCCGCTACACTATTAATTTGCGAACTAGCGGCACAAGCCAAAGCTAAAGGAAGCACTGTTTACAAAGAATTACAACAATTGTATGTAGATCACGGATTTTACAAAGAATTTTTAGTTTCGATTACTAAAAAAGGAATGGAAGGATTGCAAGAAATAAACCAGATGATGATTGATTTGCGTGAAAACCCATTAAAAGAAATCAATGGACAAAGGGTGATAATAGTGGAAGACTATCAATCTTCAATGGCTAAGAACCTATTAGACGGTTCAGAAATAGAAATGAGCATTCCTAAATCGAACGTATTGATTTATTACACCGAAGACGGATCTAAAATTTGCGCCAGACCAAGTGGGACAGAGCCAAAAATAAAATTCTACATTAGTGTAAACACGATATTAGATGACGTAGCGGACTTCCAAGAAGTAGAAGCTGTTTTAAACCAAAAAATTGCAACTATTATTACTGCAATGCAATTAAATTAACTAATGGATAAAAGTTTATTAAAATTACTTCCTTATACTAAACCGTATAAGTCGCATATCATCTGGAATGTGGTATACAATGTTTTATACGCATTGTTTAGTACTATTTCTATGCTTACACTTCTCCCAGTACTTGAAGTACTATTTGGAAAAACAAGAGCGGTACTCACTAAACCAGTTTATAGTGGAATAGGAAATATAAAACAGTTTGGTACTGATTATATGTATTTTCAAATTTCATCATTAACAAAAGATAATAGCATTCAAGTTGCCTTGTTATTTGTTGTTTTAATGGTAATTACTACATTTTTACTTAAAAACTTATTCAACTATTTGGCATCACATCATATTATGCACCTTAAGAATGGTGTTTTAAGAGATTTAAGAAAGTCAATGTATAATAAAATCATCGAATTACCTATCTCTTACTATTCTGAAAAGAGAAAAGGAGATATTATGGCTCGAATGCTTGGCGATGTCAACGAAGTTCAAAATTCGTTCTTTTCAATCTTAGAACTAGTTGTAAAAGAACCGCTGACTATTATTTTTGCATTAGCAACGATGTTTATCATCAGTACAAAACTAACTTTATTTGTCTTGATTTTCATGCCTATTTCGGGATGGATTATTTCTAAGTTAGCCAAAAATCTAAGAGCTCAATCACTGCAAGCTCAAAAAGAAAGTGGACTCTTAATCTCTATTGTCGATGAAACTTTAGGAGGATTGAAAGTGATTAAAAGTTACAATGCCGAGCCTAATTTTAAAACTAGGTTCCATGATTCAGTAACGCGCTTATTAAACTTAACGAATAGTATAGGAAGTAGGAATAATTTAGCCACGCCATTAAGTGAGTTTCTGGGAGTAACTACAATAGCCGTTTTGCTTTTTTATGGTGGTAATTTAGTTCTTATCGAAAAAACCTTAGACGGATCTGCTTTTATTGTCTATTTGACGTTAGCATTTAACATTCTTACTCCGGCAAAAGCGATTTCTAAAGCATCTTATTCCGTAAAAAACGGATTAGCAGCTGCAGATCGTGTTTTTGAAGTTCTAGAAGTGGAAAACGAAATTACATCCAAAGAAAATGCTGTTGTAAAAAACACGTTTGAATCGGATATTACCATCAAAAATATCAACTTTAAATATGAAGACGAGAATGTCTTAAAAGATTTTTCGCTTCAAGTTAAAAAAGGACAAACCATAGCACTTGTAGGACAATCAGGCAGCGGGAAAAGCACCATTGCTAATCTATTGACCCGTTTTTATGATGTCAACGAAGGTACGATCAGTATCGACGGCCTAAACATACAAGACATGAACTTACAATCGCTTCGTGGATTAATGGGACTGGTTACGCAAGATAGCATCTTATTTAATGATACAATTACAGCGAACATTTCATTAGGGAAACCGGATGCTACAGATGACGAAATCATCGAGGCCTTGAAAATTGCTAATGCCTATGAATTCGTTAGTGAGTTACCAAAAGGGATTCACACTAACATTGGAGACAGTGGTAACAAACTTTCTGGTGGTCAAAAACAAAGACTTTCTATCGCCCGTGCCGTTTTGAAAAACCCTCCAATTATGATTTTGGACGAAGCTACATCGGCCTTGGATACCGAGAGCGAAAAGTTTGTACAAGTGGCCTTGGAAAATATGATGCAAAACAGAACCTCTATTGTGATTGCGCACCGACTTTCGACCATTCAAAAAGCAGATACTATTATAGTGATGCAAAAAGGAAAAATAGTAGAACAAGGGAACCATGACGAATTAATTGCATTAAATGGAATGTATAATAAATTAGTTAATTTGCAGTCATTTGAATAATAACTCAACCATAACTAGTTTTAATTTAGACTTTTAAAATAAATAACATGAAAAGAGAATATTTTGGAATGCTGTTTTTAATAGTTTCTGTTTGCTCAATATTTGCTTTCAATTATATTTTCGGAGAGTATATTGTACAAGAGCATATTTCTAAATTTATTATAATTTGGATTCTAATTGCTTTTTTTGTTGGTCAATATTCCATGCGATTTCCAAAATCTATTTAAAAATGTATCTCAACAACCAAAATATAAAACTTCCAGAAGATCCTGACACTATTGTCTGGAAGTATTTGGATCTGTCTAAGTTTTTGGATTTATTAATGTCCAAAAAACTTTTCATGTCGCGCTCTGATAAATTTGAGGATCAATATGAAGGTACATTTAGCGAACCTACTTTTGAAGAAATCAGAAAATTATCGATTGACAATCCTGATTTTTTAAAGTTTTACAAAATACATCGTGAAAAAGTAGCCGTCAGTAGCTGGCACATCAATGAATATGAATCCTTTGCTATGTGGCAAATATTCACGCAAAACACGGAGGGAATTGCCATACAATCTACCATTGGTCGGTTGCAAAAGGCCCTTGCTCCCGAAAATAATTTCAAACAGTATATTGGCGAAGTGAATTATATCGATTACAAAAAGGAATACATCCCTTTTGACGATATGTTTTTCCCTTTTTTGTTCAAAAGAAAAAGCTTTCAGTACGAGCGAGAAGTCCGTATTATATCAGACGTAGCCGAAAGCAACATTACATTAAATGATGGATTAAAAATCAATGTCGACCTGAGTCAACTGATTGATAAAATCTACATTCACCCAAAATCAGAAAACTGGTATAAAAATCTAGTCATCCAATTAGTTAAGCAACTTGGCTTTGATTTTACCATTGAAAAATCAGATTTGGAGAGTGATATTTTGATTTAGCGTTACGCTTTTATTCTAAATGGGCTCGTAATTGATTACTTTCCATGAATTATAGGACAGGTCAATATAATTATAATGCACCACATCATTTTTATCAAACTGTCCATTTTTATTTGTGTCTTCAACCGTTCTAAAATACAATCGGCTTTTAGAATCGATTAAATTCCAATCTATCAATTCCTGAAAATCCTCAGAAACTTTTGTAAATCGCTTGCCGCTAATATCACTTAAGTACAAGCATTTAATATCACTGCTATCTAATTTCCCGTCCCTATTCGTATCCGTATCAAACATGGTGTACACCATAATTTGTCTTTTAGCTCTATCAGCAACAGACTTTAAATAGGTCGCAGTTTGAATCAAAGCAGGTTTATCTGTTAAAGGACGTATTGAATCTGAATCGGTTTTTTGAAACTTTAAATTTTGCAAATAGCCCGTAATCTCATTTTCTCCATAGTTAGAAATCGTAAAACTCAAATCAATTACACTCGAAGAGCCATATCTTGCTTTTGTACCTCTTTCATACACTCTCAAATCTCCTACTGGATGAATTAAATAGTCTGTTCCTTCCATCTGAATAGGCAAATCAGAAATGGCCACTTGAGTAGAATCCACTTTAGAGATTCCTTTTCCTTTATTAGTAGCATCATAAATAACTTTTGGCTTTTCCACTTCTTGCTTACAACTGGCTAAAAGCAAAACGGTAATACTTAATAAGGCTATATGTAATTTTTTCATGATGATGTACTATTAAAATAAATCCAAATGTAATGAATTTTAAAAATGGTTCTGATATTTATAACTAAATTATATGATAAAACGAGCACTTAACCAAAAGTGACAGCTAGTCTTACTCTATAATCTAGCACTCAACTTAACATTAAAAACACGTGTGGTCATATAATTTGGAATTGCATATTCGCTTTTAGAATAAACATCCCTTACCCATGTATTCGTAATTGCATTTTGATTGTTAAACAGATTAAAAATTTCTAATCCTATCGCAAGCTCTTTGAAATTCCCCAGCCAATTTGTTTTTGATTTCCCTATAGTATTATCAAGCAGCACTTTTGAAAAACCTACATCTACCCTACGATAATCATTTAATCTATTTTGGTACAAATACGGATCAGCATACGAAGGGGAACCTCCAGGCAATCCTGTATTGTAAACCAAATTCAGATATATTTTAACGCTTGGAATATTAGGCATAAAATCCTGGAATAAAAGTCCGAATTTCAATCTCTGATCTGTAGGTCTGTCGATATAGCCTTTGTTTTCGCTATTTTCTTCTGTTTTAAGATAACCAAAGCTAAACCAAGATTCTGTTCCAGGAACAAATTCTCCGTTCAACCTAAAATCCAATCCTTGCGCATATCCTTTGGCTACATTAGAAGCGGCATAACGGATCCTAACGTTATCAATTGTATAAGTATTCACATCTGTAAGCGACTTGTAGTACAACTCCGAAACGAGTTTAAAAGGACGATCCCACATTTTAAAACTATAGTCATTGCTTAAAACAAAATGAATGGATTGTTGTGCTTTCACATTAGGCCGAACGACTCCGTCAGCATCCCTGAGTTCTCTGTAGAATGGCGGTTGATGATACACGCCTCCTGCAAGCCTAAAAACCATATCCTTCTCCCAATCCGGTTTTATGGCAAACTGCGCTCTAGGGCTAACGGTAGTTTGGGAAGAACTGATAACATTCTCGCCTGCAACTTCCCAATTATGGATTCGCACTCCAGCATTGTACCAAACTTCACTGTTGCCTATCTTGTCTTTTCTACTCCATTGCCCGTAACCAGAAAATCTACTGATTGTATTGAAATTAGTAGCTCGTACATTCTGATAAGGAACCAATGGCCCAGCATAAGATGAATAAGGTTGGTCATTTTTAGGCAAATCAATAATCGGAGGGTTTATGGAAAAACCGGCTGAATCAATTACTTCCCATTCCACTACTCTATCTCGAATCGATTCCCGGGTATATTTAACTCCCCATTCCAATAGATTTTTTCTCCAATCATGGAATCCTTTTATTTCGGTATTTACGATCAATGCATCCAAATCATTACGAGCATGATTAAGTTGCGTGCCAATGCCACGGGTAAAAGCAACGTCTCCATAGGTCTCTGATCCAATATTAGAATCCACTTCGCCTAAACGATATTGGGCAAAAATATCAAAATGTTCTTGTTCTAAAGTATGAAAAACAGAACCTATAAATTTTAATGTAAAAGTATCTGATGCTTTGAATGTTGTTTTAACGGCGCCGAAATAAGTGTCGTACTTATCCTTTTCTTGTCCTTCATAATACACAGTTAGCGCCATTGGATTATCTATGGTTCCAAATTTAGTTTGGCGTGTTAATGGCTGGTATTGGTATTTATTTTGCGAAATATTCCCCAGAAAACTCCATTGCCATTTTGGCGAAGCCTGATAATTTATGTTTGTTTGAACATCGACAAATGCAGGAGTAAAATTAGTTTGCGTATCTTGACTATTTACTAAAAGACTATTGTTTCTATAGCGAACTCCGGTGATCGCCGTCCATTTATTATTCTTCGAAATAGCATCTACTGAAAGGCTTCCGCCAAGAAAACTCGCTTCAACTGTAGCTCCAAATCGTGTAGGTTTCCGATACGTAATATCTAATACCGAAGACAATTTATCTCCAAATTTCGCTTGAAAACCACCCGCCGAAAATTCTACGTTTTGAACTAAATCAGTATTGGTAAAACTCAGCCCTTCCTGTTGTCCAGAACGGATTAGAAAAGGGCGATAAATTTCAATATCATTTACATAAACTAAATTCTCATCGTAATTCCCACCTCGTACGGCATATTGCGTACTCAGTTCGTTATTCGAATTAACTCCTGGAAGTGTTTTTAAAATATTTTCTATACCGGCATTGGCTCCGGGAATTTTCCGAATAACCTCAGGTTCAATAGTAGTAATTCCATGAACTTGCTTCTTGTTGTTCGTAGTGACGATAATTTCGCCCATTTGCTCTTCCCGGTCATTCATAACCAAGTTGAACTCATAGTCTTCGTCTATTTTTAATGTAAGATAGACGGTTGCTTTTTTTAAAGAAACATGAGTAAAAACAACTGCTACCTTTTGATTTACAGGAATTCTGATAAGATAAAACCCGTTTTCATTAGATTCTGTTCTACTTCCCGCCACCGTAACATTTACATTCTCTACTGGCTTATTATTTTTATCGAGAATAACTCCCTTTACCCGCGCGGATTGCGCAAACGAAGGCAAACTAACCCACAAAGTGATAAAAACAAAAAAAAATTTAGTGATACTCAAGATGTCCGTATATTATTATTTTTGACTTCTAAAAAACTGAGTTTCAAAGATAGTAGAATTTCCTACATTATCCGTGACAACGACTTTTAAATCATTTGCGCCTTCCGCCACAACTCCGTCACTAAAATCATGTGTAATTTTTCTTGTTTTATTATCATATTCGAATAAAATCCAATTCCCATTTAAATACCCATTATAGCTCTTTATTCCTGAACCACCATCATGTATTGAAAGTTGAATTGTTTTTTGCGTGCTCAACCATTTACCTTCAATAGATCTACCAATAGTAATTGATGGCGCAGTAGTGTCCATTGCCAAGGTATATTTACCTAAGGATCGTACTCTAGCCGTAAATACGTTATCCTTTCTAGACGTACTATTATAGCCTACTCTCCCACTTTTACTAATATCTGCAAGGAATACTTTTTCCTTTTGACTATCTGTATATTTATTATCCTCTATCGTAATTGTAAAATTAGAGTGTACAGGAATTGTCTCATCATGAAGATACAGAATGTCGTCTTTAACATCAAAATTCATATCAAAATCTTCATAAAAAGTTCCGGCAGGAAAGAAAACTGACATATTATTTTTAGCAAAATTGTTGTCCTTATTTACCTTCACAAAATAATTAGAAACCACAGTCTCCTTTTCTACAATGGTTGACGATAAATCATAACTAATAGGAATAGAAATTGTCGTTGTATTCCCCATAAAATCCGAAACTTCAATTCGATAAACAGACGTTAAGTTAGGGCGTACTGTAACAACACCATTTGCATCATCTGTTTCTATAAAACTTAATTTATAAGGATTCACCATAAATAGTTTCTGTACCCTTTGTGAAGTTGTTTTATATCTTCGATAATCAATTAAGGCATTTACATAACGCATATCATCAAATGAATAGGTGTCTAATTGATAACCAAAACTAGGCTTTCCATTCAAGAAGGACTGCAATTTATAAATTCCATTCCTGTTCCCTGATGCATTATCATAATCCGCAGCTGTGATCCCAAAACCTATTTTACCATTAGCGACCACCTTATTCGCAAGATAACTACCATCCTTTTGCAAGGACAAGTTCAATAATAACGGACGTTTCGATTGGTTTACCGAAGTTTTACCGTCAACTGGATAAACATATACTGCTGAAACCGATGGTTTTTTAGTGTCTTTGATATCTTTATCAAAACCAAACAACATGGGGTTGATGATTTTCTCTGTTTTGCTGTCGCGAAATTCAAAATGCAAATGCGGGCCTTCTGAAGATCCCGTGTTTCCAGATAACGCAATGGTTTGGCCTTTTTTGACGACCAACTCATTCGGCTTCAAAAACATTTCTATTTCAAATGCTTTTTCTTTATAATGTGTCTTCTTAATATAACTTTCTATGGCATCAGTTCCTTTTTGCAAATGACAATAGACAGAAGTAAACCCATTGGGGTGCGTTATATAAATCGCCCTACCATTCCCGAAGGTCGAAATCTTTATTCTCGATACATACCCATCTGCAACAGCATGTACGTTCAAGCCTTCACGCTGCAACGTCCTAAAATCAAAACCCGCATGAAAATGATTGGGACGTAATTCTCCAAAATTACCTGAAAGTTGCATAGGAATGTCGAGAGGAGCACTAAAATAGTCCTTTGGATATTCCGTTTGTGCTACAACAGCCCCCGAAAACAATAGAAAAAAAAATAAAAATCTCATGGTATACATT
Source organism: Flavobacterium frigoris (assembly GCF_900111075.1). Lineage (GTDB taxonomy): Bacteria > Bacteroidota > Bacteroidia > Flavobacteriales > Flavobacteriaceae > Flavobacterium > Flavobacterium frigoris. The sequence continues at coordinate 92,642 of NZ_FOFZ01000007.1, read as the reverse complement.
TTTGCTAAGATAAAAAAAGTAATTTGTTCTCCTTTATAAAATAATACATTTTGTAACCATTTACATTACAACAATTTGATTATTTTATAATAAAAAAACGAATAATATATTGTAATAATAAAAAGTAATACTAAATTTGTAATATTAAGTAATGAATAGGATAAATAATGAGTGTAATTGCAGAAATAATTGATACTCTTGAAAACAAAGTTGAAAAACTAATTCTAAAAATAAACCGTTTAGATCAAAACACTCAAGAGTTAAAAATCGAATTAACAAAATCTGCAACCATCATACAAACTCAGTCAAATGAGATTGAAGCGCTAAAATCGCAATATGAAACACTTAAGATTGCCAATTCATTATTAGGCAGTGACGATAATAAAAGAGATACAAAGCTTAAAATAAATTCATTAATTCGGGAAATTGATTACTGTATAGCACAGCTATCTGATTAGTAAAAAATATGGACGAAAAGCTTAAAATTAAAATATCAATTGCAGACAGAGTCTATCCATTAACGGTAGAACTTTTTCAAGAAGAAGGACTTAGAAGTGCTTCTAAAAAAATTGATGTGATGATGAAGCAGTTTGAAGAAAATTATGCTGTACGAGACAAGCAAGATGTCTTAGCCATGTGCGCTTTGCAATTTGCTTCTCAAGTAGAACAAAAACAAATAGATAATACTATCAATGGAGAGGAAACTATTGAAAGAATTAAAAAATTGAATGCGCTTTTAGATCAATATCTCGACAATTAAACGTTCTTTACAGAAACTAAGATACTGCCTACATTAGTTCACATTTGGTAAACTCAACACTAATAATTTAGAATGAGCAAATCATCACTACTAAAGCATGCCACGCCTAGGCGAGGAAACTTGAACAGTGAGTTAGCTCAAAACTTGTCATTTTCGAGTTTATTCAATCAACCTAATGTAGGCTTTTTTTATATATAAATTTTAACAAACATGGACATATTAACGATCGTTATTTCAGGAATTATAGGTATTGCAGCGGGTTTTGGAATCGCTAAAATTATAGAAAAAAGCAATATTTCTAATCTTATTAAAAGCGCAAAAAAAGAAGCTTCATCTATTTTAAAAGATGCCAATCTTGAAGCTGAGAACATAAAGAAAGATAAAATCCTTCAGGCAAAAGAAAAGTTCATTGAACTTAAATCAGAACACGAACAAGTAATTCTGACTAGAGACAAGAAAGTAGCTGAAGTTGAAAAAAGAATTAGAGACAAAGAATCCCAAGTTTCTAACGAATTATCTAAGGTTAAGAAAGTCAACGACGATTTTGAAGCAAAAACAACGGAATTCACTGCTAAAATTGAAGTTTTAGACAAAAGACAAGTAGAAGTTGATAAACTACATAAAAGCCAATTACAACAACTTGAAGTAATTTCAGGATTATCTGCTGAGGATGCTAAAAATCAGTTAGTAGAAGGTTTAAAAGCTGAAGCTAAGACTAAAGCAATGTCTCATATTCAAGACACAATTGAAGAGGCTAAGTTAACGGCACAACAAGAAGCTAAGAAAATTATCATTAATACCATCCAAAGAGTAGGAACAGAGGAAGCAGTAGAAAACTGTGTATCTGTTTTTAACATAGAATCTGACGATGTTAAAGGTAGAATTATTGGCCGTGAAGGGCGTAACATTAGAGCACTGGAAGCAGCAACAGGCGTGGAAATCATTGTAGATGACACACCAGAAGCTATTATCCTATCTTGTTTTGACCCTGTACGTAGAGAAATTGCACGTTTAGCTTTACACAAGCTAGTAACGGACGGACGGATTCACCCTGCTCGTATTGAAGAAGTTGTTGCTAAAACAGCGAAACAAATTGACGATGAAATTATCGAAGTTGGAAAACGCACCGTTATCGATTTAGGAATTCATGGATTACACCCTGAATTAATAAAAGTAGTGGGACGTATGAAATACCGTTCTTCTTACGGACAAAATTTATTACAACACTCCCGTGAAGTTTCTAAACTTTGTGGAATCATGGCAGCTGAATTGGGTCTGAATGTAAAATTAGCTAAAAGAGCTGGTTTATTACATGATATCGGTAAAGTGCCAGATGCAGAAAGCGATTTACCTCACGCTTTATTAGGAATGCAATGGGCTGAAAAATATGGTGAAAAAGAAGAAGTATGTAATGCTATCGGAGCGCACCACGATGAAATAGAAATGAAATCTTTATTGTCTCCAATTATCCAAGTTTGTGATGCCATTTCAGGTGCAAGACCGGGTGCAAGAAGACAAGTATTAGATTCTTATATTCAACGTTTGAAAGACTTAGAAGAAGTAGCTTACGGCTTCACTGGTGTTAAAAATGCTTATGCGATTCAAGCTGGTAGAGAACTACGAGTTATTGTAGAAAGCGAAAAAGTATCTGATGATAACGCAGCTACCCTTTCTTTTGAAATTTCACAAAAAATTCAAACTGAAATGACTTATCCAGGTCAGGTTAAAGTAACAGTAATTAGAGAAACAAGAGCAGTAAATATTGCTAAGTAAAACTTTAATTTCCAATATCAAAATTCTAAATTCCAGTCAAATGGTTTTTGGAATTTTTTATTTTCTGGGGTGAAAGTTATTAATCACTTCCGTTAAAAATTTCCTGTCCAGATGCAAATAAATCTCTGTTGTAGTAATTGATTCATGTCCAAGCATCAACTGAATGGAACGCAAGTCGGCACCATTTTCAAGAAGATGTGTCGCAAAAGAATGACGAAAGGTATGTGGACTTATTTTTTTATGTAAGTCTATTTTAACCGCCAAATCTTTGATAATGGTAAAAATCATCGCTCTTGTGAGTTGGCTTCCTCTTCTATTCAAAAATAAAATATCACCATGCTCTTTCTTTACATTCAGACGGATTCTGATGGTGTCTTTATAGATATGAATGTATTTTTGAGCCAATGTACCAATAGGCACAAAACGTTGCTTATTTCCTTTTCCAGTGACTTTAACAAAACCCTCTTCAAAGAATAAATCAGAGATTTTTAAAGATACTAATTCTGAAACGCGAAGACCGCAGCCATAGAGGGTTTCTAGCATAGCACGATTGCGCTCTCCTTCATTTGAACTCAAATCAATCGCCTTGATCAACGCATCAATTTCATCAACTGATAATGTATCTGGCAACTTCCTACCTGTTATGGGTGATTCAATTAGTTGTAAAGGGTTATCGAGTCGATAATCTTCAAAAATCAAATACCCAAAAAAACTTTTTAGCCCTGATATTATTCGTGCCTGCGAACGTGGATTAACCTCATTTGATACTGCATATATAAATTGCTGAATTGTCTCTTCTTCGATTTTCAGTGGCGAAACTTCAATTTTATTTTCACTAAGAAATAAGCACAACCGTTCGATATCGAAAGAATAATTTTCAATAGTATTCTTTGATAAGCCACGCTCAATCTTTAAATAGGATTGATAACTTTTGACATACGAATTCCAATTCATACTACAAATTAACGCATTTTATACGCATAAAAAAACCTCCCAATTGGGAGGTTTTAAATATTTACAATCTAAATGAATTAGAACTTGTATCCTAAAGATACTGAAAATACACTGTTTTTCAATTTAAAATCATCTCCAGCTTCTACATCAGCAATGTTAGACAATCCCAGATTGTATCTTAAACCAGCAGATAAATTTTCTGTGAAATCATATCCAGCACCAAAATTCATCCCAAAATCAATTGACTTAAATTGATCTTTTGAATCTTCCTTTACTGTAACTGTAGTACCTCCATCAGTTATATCCGCTTTTGACTTCGCACTAACTAAAAATCCAATTTGTGGACCAGCTTCTAAACTAAATTTTTCAGCTGCATAATATTTTAACATCACTGGGACATTTATATATCCTAGAGTTAATTTTGAATCAACTTTATAGCCCCCTGGCTCAGTAAATTCATTTTTTGCACCTTGAGTAGAAAACAATAATTCAGGTTGAACAGCAAATTTGTCAGAAACTTTAATTTCTACAAAACCACCTACATTAAAACCAACTAGTGCAGAATTATCTTCTACATCTCCAGAAAAATTTGAAACATTTAATCCACCTTTAATACCGAATTTAGTTGTTTGTGCATTAGAAAATGCAAAAGCAAGTACAGCCGCAACTGTTAATGTAATTTTTTTCATTTTATTTTTATTTAATTTTTGAAATGCAAATATATAAATATTCTTGTTAAAACAAATAAAATTTATACTAACAGAATAAGTTAAATATCCAAAATACTACAAAAATAAAAAACAATTACGAACTATAATAACCTTAAAATTAGAAACTTACGAAAGGTATTCTCACTATATTTAGTGATATTCAATTATAAATTAAAATTGATTAATTTAACAAGTTTTAACTTATTTTAATTTTGTTTTTTAGAACCTAAAAATACAATTCTCAGCTTAAGGAAACTTGAAACATAGAATTTTCACACTCTTATTCCCCACAAAATAGAGTTCTTTGCCACTAAGCTAAGAAGGTCATAAGACATTTCTAACATCAGGTTTATACGAATAGTATAGTTTGTACAAAAGTATACTCATACAATTACAACATTAGATACAATCAATCCGCTGCTCTTTTTGATTCCTGCAATAAGCAATAACAACCATTTAAAATTTACGGCACCATATTTGAATTACGGACATTGTTATAACAACAAAAAAATTAAAGAAAAGTGAAGGGCAATATTTATACTATTAAAGTGTTATAAATTGAAACTTCAAATTACAAATTATTACTTAAATACCATTTTATGAAAAAAACAATCTTAGCTGTCGTAGCGTTACTTGCTATGTCTGCTTCCGTTCAGGCACAATTAGTGAAAATAGGAATTAAAGGTGGATTAAACTATGCCAATCAAAATGGCTCAGATATCACCATAAATAGTAATAACTATCAAACCTCTGCCATTACAAGTTATCACGCTGGTTTAGTAGCCGAAATAAAACTCGCAGACAGTTTCTCGATACAACCTGAGGTACTTTACTCTACAGTGGGAGCAACTTATAAAAATGCTGTAGATGATTTTAAAAATGAAGTGGGCTATCTATCAGTTCCAGTTATGGCCAAAATTTATTTGAATAAAGTGGTTAGCCTAGAACTAGGCCCGCAGGCTTCTTTCTTATTAAGCGAAAGAAATAATTTTGACGTCAACAATGCTACTACATTTGATTTTGCTGCTAATGCTGGACTTGGTTTCAAAATCACTAAGAATTTCTTCCTTCAAGGCCGTTACAGTTTAGGGTTAACAGATGCCTCTAAGGATGCACAAGTAAAAAACTCAGTAGTTCAAGTCTCTGCTGGATTCCTTTTCTAGAAGAATAAAACACTAATTTTATTAAAACCGTTCTTTAATTGGAACGGTTTTTTTATTTTTACAAAAACAGCAACTATGAAAATTTGCATAATCAATGGCCCAAACCTCAACCTTCTAGGAAAACGGGAACCTGAAGTATACGGAAGCACAACTTTTGAAGAGTATTTTACCTCTTTACAAATAAAATTCCCAACTATAGCATTCAGCTATTTCCAAAGTAATATTGAAGGAGAATTGATTGATAAAATCCAAGAATATGGTTTTACCTATGACGGAATTATTTTAAACGCAGGCGCCTATACGCATACTTCGATAGGCATAGGAGATGCTGTGAAAGCGATAACCACTGCTGTAATTGAAGTCCACATTTCGAATACCTATTCGCGTGAAAGTTTTAGACATCAATCTTATATTTCAGGGAATGCTAAAGGAGTTATCCTAGGGTTTGGATTACAAAGCTACGAATTGGCAATAGTATCATTTATAAAATAGTTGTTGTTTTCAGGACAGCACAGAACAAAAAAAGGAGTCGGGTTAAAATCCGACTCCTTTTTTTATTTTTCTCTTTTAAACGCTACTTATGAGGCTCGACATGTATTAAAACATGACCCAGTTCGGGTAATTTTTCCCGCAAGGTATCTTTTAATTTATGCGCTAAATCATGCCCTTCTTTTACAGTAATTGTAGCATTTACAATTGCATGCAAATCTACATGGTATTTCATACCTGCTTTTCTAATGAAACATTTTTCAGTATCAATAATTCCTTCCACTTGATGCGACACTTCTCTAATCTTCTCAATTAGATCATCATATACATGTTCATCCATAATTTCCCCAAGTGCCGGTCTAAAAATAAGATACGCATTAAACAGAATAAATCCTGAAGCAAAAAGTGCTGCCCAGTCATCTGCAGATTCATATCCTTTTCCTAATAATAGAGCGATCGAGATCCCTACAAAAGCTGCAACAGAAGTAATTGCATCACTTCTATGGTGCCAAGCATCTGCCTTTAATGACGAGCTATTGGTTTCTATACTCCTTTTCATAACCAACCGAAAAGAATATTCTTTCCAAATAATTATTGCTCCAAGCACAAAAAGCGTCCATGGTTTAGGCAAATCATGTGTTGTTTGAATATTTGAAATACTCTCATAAGCGATAATGGTAGCTGAAGTAATTAGAAAACCAACCACTATAAAGGTGATTAATGGCTCAGCTCGACCATGTCCATATGGATGATTTTTATCTGCTGGTCTATTAGAATATTTAATTCCAAACAATACTAAAAATGATGCGAAAATATCAGTCGTGGACTCAATCGCATCAGCAATCAAGGCATATGAATTGCCAAAAAAACCTGCCATTCCTTTAATAAGGGCTAAGCAGGTATTTCCAATAATACTAAAATAAGTTGCTTTTACAGCAGTTTGTTCATTCGTCATTACTTGTTGTTACATTTTTTTATTCAACACGAACAATATTTGCGCCTATAGCTCTTAATCGTTCGTCAATTCTTTCATAACCACGATCAATTTGCTCAATGTTTTGTATCGTACTTGTTCCTTTTGCTGAAAGCGCCGCAATCAATAAAGAAATTCCCGCACGGATATCTGGAGAAGACATGGTTGTCGCTTTCAATTGCGATTCAAAATTGTGCCCCATAACTACCGCTCTATGTGGATCACATAACATAATTTTTGCACCCATATCGATTAATTTATCGACGAAGAACAATCGGCTTTCAAACATTTTTTGATGTATTAAAACATCTCCTTTTGCTTGCGTTGCCACAACCAAAACAATACTCAATAAATCAGGAGTAAATCCTGGCCAAGGCGCATCGGCAATAGTAAGAATAGAACCGTCAATATCTGTTTTTATTTCATATCCATTTTTATGCGACGGGATATAAATATCATCTCCTCTACGTTCTAATGTAATACCAATTTTTCTAAATGTACTTGGAATTACTCCCAGGTTATCCCAACTGACGTTTTTAATAGTAATTTCACTTTTAGTCATTGCGGCTAATCCAATCCAACTCCCAATTTCAATCATATCAGGGAGAATTCTATGCTCGCATCCACCAAGGCTTTCAACGCCTTCAATAGTCAATAAGTTTGATCCAACTCCAGTAATTTTAGCACCCATAGAGTTTAACATCTTACAAAGCTGTTGCAAATAAGGTTCACAAGCAGCATTATAAACCGTTGTTATTCCTTTTGCCAGTACAGCAGCCATAACGATATTTGCTGTTCCAGTTACAGAAGCTTCGTCAAGGAGCATATTAGCTCCCGTCAAGCCATCTGGAGCTTCAACACCATAAAAATGATCTTCTCTATTGTAACGAAATTTTGCGCCTAAGTTAATAAAACCTTCAAAATGTGTATCTAGCCTTCTTCTTCCAATTTTATCGCCGCCCGGTTTTGGAATGTATCCTTTTCCAAATCTAGCTAAAAATGGACCAACAATCATAATAGAACCACGTAGTGATCCTCCTTCTTTCTTGAATGCCTCTGTTTCAAGATAGTCAACATTAACATCGTCAGCTTGAAAAGTATAAGAACCAGGACCATTTTTTTGGATTTTTACACCTAAATTCCCTAAAAGTGTTGTCAATTTATTGATATCAATAATATCTGGAATATTGTTGATTGTTACTTTTTCAGGAGTTAAAAGAACTGCACATAAAATTTGTAATGCTTCATTTTTTGCCCCTTGTGGAGTGATTTCTCCTTTTAGTCGAATGCCTCCTTCTATTTTGAAAATTCCCATATGATTGTAGTAAGATTTGCGCGATACATTAAAACTGAAACGGAAATATTTAGAGAATTAATCCCGTATCCTATTTAAAGCATCACTATTTCTGATTATTATTGTTTTTTGTATATGTTTTTGATTTGCCCGTTTTTGTGTTTTTATTACTTTGAATTTTTGGTTGGCCAACCGGCAAAATCTTATTAGATATTCGCTTGTTCGTTCGCAATAAATCCGTTGTACTAATCAATTCTTCTGTACTTTGAATCATGTTCAATTTACCATCCGAAAGTTCGAATAAATGTTCGAAAATAACATCGTCTTTAACGGTGTCTTTGTTCCAACTTAAGTAGGATTTTTTCATATGATTTGCAATCACTTTAACAAGCGCATTTTTCATGTCCCCATCTTCCCATTTATTGGCAACATCAATCATGTACTTAATGTTGTTACCATAATACCTGTATTTTGGAAAATTCTGAGGGTATTGCAACACGTCTGGCTTCAGTTGTAACACTTCACGTGACGGTATTGGGTACGGCGACTCTACATCTAATTTAAAATCAGACATAATAAAAAGTTGATCCCATAATTTATGTTGAAAATCTAATACGTCACGCAGATGAGGATTCAAGCTACCCATTACTTGAATGATGTACTTTGCGGCTTTATTTCGCTCTTCGGCATCCTCGATTGCAGTTGCCTGCTCAATAAGTTTTTGCAGATGACGACCATATTCAGGAATAATTAGATGCGATCTCTCTGCATTATATTCTAAATGATGAACGACATCGTTCGCGATTTCTTTTTGGTATTTTGAATTCATAAGTGAATTTAATTTTGAATCTATGTTACAGCCTGATATAAAGAACGGACAAATTAAGTATTTGCGTTTGCTTTAAACAGTCCTTTTCCTATTTATAAGGAAACGATACCCTTAATTGTGGAAACTTCCAGGTATTTATCAACTACTTCTTGAGAATCCTTAACCTGAACATCAACTGATATACTGGTGAATTTTCCTGTTTTGGATTTTGTCGTTTTAATAACGGCGCCCATACAGTCAAAAGCCTGTTCTACTCGAACAATGTTATCATTTTCAGAAGGCACAATAAATTTAAACAAATATAAAGCAGGCCAGGTATTACTCATATCCAACTCTACTTTTAATCTAGTATAAAACTCTTCGGTGTTTTTATCCATTTTATATTTAAAAAAATAATAGCAAATATACGGTTTCAAATGCAAATTACGAATTATCAATTATTAAATTTTCCCGAAAACTATTATTTTAATGGTAATGATTTTTTCGATTTCCAATAAGTTTAAGTACTTTTGCGCCTTATTTCCAAAAAGTGCAGAAAGAAATCATAGTAATTATCGGAGGTCCGGGAACAGGAAAAAGTACTATTATCGATGGATTAATAGGCAAAGGCTTTTGTTGTTACCCAGAAATTTCCAGAGAGGTAACCTTAGAGGCAAAAAAACAAGGTATCGAGCAATTATTTCTCGAAAAGCCATTATTGTTCAGCGAACTACTTCTTGAAGGAAGAAAAAAACAATTCGTTGATGCACAGAATGAACCGCATGATGTTGTTTTTATTGACCGTGGAATTCCTGATGTTTTGGCATACATGCATTATATTGGAGACAGTTACCCTGCTTCTTTTGATGCGATTTGCAAAGAGCACGTTTATAGTAAAATTTTCATTCTTCCTCCCTGGGAAGAAATTTACGTGAGTGATGAAGCCCGCTATGAAAACTACGAACAAGCTAAATTGATTCAAAATCATCTGATAGAAACCTACGAAGGCTATGGTTATTCTCTTACAGAAGTTCCCAAAGACACTATAGATAACAGAATTCTTTTTATATTAGATGAAATTTCTAAGTAATTAGTTGTTTGAGTCAGGAACTATGAATCATTGATTTATAATTCGAAATTTGTAATCAAAATTCATAATTGATGTCACAAGCATTACAAATCCTAAAAAAATACTGGAAACACGATTCCTTTAGGTCGTTACAAAATGAAATCATTGATTCCGTTTTAAGCGGCAAGGATACCTTTGCCTTGATGCCAACTGGCGGAGGAAAATCAGTATGCTTTCAGATTCCTGCGATGATGAACGAAGGGATTTGTTTAGTAGTTTCTCCTTTGGTGGCTTTAATGAAAGATCAGGTTGCCAATTTGCAAAAGCGAAACATCAAAGCAATCGCATTGACAGGCGGAATAAAATCAGACGAAATGATTGACCTGTTAGATAATTGTCAATTTGGGAATTATAAATTTCTCTATTTATCTCCTGAACGCTTGCAATCAGATTGGATTTTGGACAGAATAAAAAATCTCCCAATCAATTTGATAACCATTGATGAGGCACATTGTGTATCGCAATGGGGACATGATTTTCGCCCAGCCTACTTAAAAATTTCCAACTTAAAAACACATTTTCCTAATGTTCCTTTTTTGGCTTTAACCGCAACCGCGACACCTAAAGTTAAAGAAGATATCATCAACGAACTCGGTTTAGAAGAACCGCAGCTTTTTGAAAAATCATTTGCAAGGAAAAATATAGCTTATATGGTTTTTGAAGTGGAGGACAAACTCTTTCGAATCGAGCAAATTCTAAAGAAAAATCCGCAATCCTCAATAATCTATGTTCGAAACAGAAAATCCTGTATCGAAATTTCATCACAATTGCAATCCTTAGGATTTAAAGCCACTTATTATCACGGCGGACTGACCTCAAGAGAGAAGGACAAGAATATGCAGCTTTGGATGGAAGACAAAGCACAAGTTATTGTCGCTACAAATGCATTTGGGATGGGAATCGATAAAGCAGACGTCAAGACAGTAATTCATATTCAACTACCAGAAAATCTTGAAAATTACTATCAGGAAGCAGGACGATCTGGTAGAAATGGCGAAAAAGCATTTGCCGTGCTACTCACAAACCCTTCGGATATTAAACAGGCCGAAAACCAGTTTATCCAAATTCTACCTGACAAAAAGTTTCTGAACGAAATGTATAATAAACTTTGTAATTTTTTCCAGATTGCATATGGAGAAGGAATTAACGAACGATTTTCGTTTAATTTAAATCATTTTTGTTTAAAATATAAGTTTCCCGTTCTAAAAACGTACAATGCCATGCAATTTTTAGACAGACAAGGAATTATAACGCTGTCACAAGAATTTTCAGAAAAAATAATGTTGCAGTTCATTATTCCTTCCAAAGAACTAATTCGTTATATGAGTTTGAATCGCAACGACGAGGAAATCATTCTAGCCATCCTTAGAACCTATGCTGGAATTTATGATACGCAAACCGCATTTAATTTACAATTAATAGCAAAAAAATCAAAACATACTGAAGCTCAAGTACTGGCAGTTTTGCAAAAATTAAAAGAAAAAGATATTGTTGATTACCAGTCAAAAAATAATGACGCTACCTTGATTTTTAATGAAATAAGGGAAGATGAAAGAACGATTTCTAGAGTTTCTAAATATTTAGAAAACCAAAATCAACTGAAAAAAGACCAACTTAAATCGGTATTGCATTATATTAGTGAACAAAAGGTTTGTAAAAGCAAATTGATCCTGAGCTATTTTGGCGAAAAAACGGATACTGATTGTGGCATATGCTCGTATTGCATTACTAAAAAAAATAAGAAAACAGACAGTTTCAGTCTTTCACAAGAAATAATAACGTTATTAAACATCGAGGATTTAAATTCGAGAGAGATCGAAAATAAAACAAATAAAAAGTCAGACGATATTATCTTTGCGTTGCGGCAACTATTAGAGAGCGAACGCATATTGATAAAATCAAATAATAAATATACCTTAAAACTATAATGGAAAAATTAAGAATCGTATTTATGGGAACACCAGAATTTGCCGTTGGCATTTTGGATACTATAATCAAAAACAATTATACAGTTGTCGGGGTCATTACCGCCGCCGATAAACCAGCAGGCCGCGGCCAAAAATTAAAATATTCAGCAGTAAAGGAATATGCCTTAGCTAACAATTTAAGACTATTACAGCCGACAAACCTTAAAGAGGAATCTTTTTTAGAGGAACTAAAATCTCTGAATGCGAATTTACAAATTGTTGTTGCCTTTAGAATGTTACCAAAAGTAGTTTGGGAAATGCCTGACTTAGGCACCTTCAATCTTCACGCATCACTCCTCCCCAATTATCGTGGTGCCGCACCTATAAACTGGGCTATAATAAATGGAGAAACAAAAACAGGAGTCACTACTTTTTTCATTGACGACAAGATTGACACTGGCGCGATGATTATGAGCTCAGAAATTGAGATTGACCCGATTGAAAACGCAGGACACTTGCACGACCGTTTAATGCACTTAGGCAGTGAAACCGTAATAAGTACTTTGGAACTAATTGAAAAAGGAAATATAACAACTACGATTCAAACAGATTCCTCTGACATCAAATCCGCATTTAAACTAAATAAAGAAAACTGCAAAATCGATTGGACAAAATCAGCTTCAGAGATTAACAACCTGATAAGAGGATTGAGTCCATACCCAGCCGCCTGGTGCATTTTTTCAGATAAAAAGGAAGAATGGAATGTGAAAATCTATGATGCTAAAATAGTACATGAAAATCATGGTTTAGATACAGGCATAATGGTTTGTACCAAAAAAGAAATGAAAATTGCAGTAGAAAATGGGTTTATTCAGGTTCTAAATTTACAGTTTCCTGGTAAAAAGAAGATGACAACACCCGAATTCCTAAATGGGATTACGTTTTCTGCCGACGCAAAAGTCTATTAACCTCAATAAAACAGGGTGTTTTTTACAAATCACCACAAATAACAGAGGTTTTATGAACAAAAAAAATAAGTTATTAACAAAACGGACTAAAATCCACCAAAACGCTTGCGAGGAAGGGATTTCCTGCTAAATTTGTGTATTAACAATTTTTTATAACCAACAATTAATAACTATTATTATGAACAAATCAGAATTAATCGATGCTATCGCTGCTGATGCAGGAATCACAAAAGCAGCTGCAAAATTAGCTTTAGAGTCATTTTTAGGAAATGTAAGTGGAACTTTGAAAGCAGGTGGTAGAGTATCTCTAGTAGGTTTCGGATCATGGTCAGTTTCAGCAAGAGCAGCAAGAGACGGTAGAAATCCTCAAACAGGAAAAACTATTCAAATCGCAGCTAAGAATGTTGTAAAATTCAAAGCCGGTGCAGAATTAGAAGGTGCAGTAAACTAATTGTAAGTTTTCAAACCTAATATACAAAACCTTCCTGATGGAGGGTTTTTTTTTGCCTTTAAACGATTTTATTTGGTTATTTCTGTTATTTTTTCTTAAATTTATTAAAAAAATTACGGTATTATGATTTCAGAAAAACTAATAAAAGGACAACTACTTATAGCAGAGCCTTCTATAATTGGAGATCTATCATTCAATAGATCTGTCATTTTATTAGCGGACCACGATAAAGAAGGATCAGTAGGTTTTATAATAAACAAACCATTGAAATACACTATCAATGATCTACTGCCAGAGATTAACGCCTCTTTTAAAATCTATAATGGAGGCCCTGTAGAACAGGACAACCTTTATTTTATCCACAATATCCCAGAACTGATACCAAATAGTATAGAAATTTCTAATGGAATCTATTGGGGTGGTGATTTTGAATCTACAAAATCACTAATCAATAACGGAAAAATAAACAAAAATAATATCCGTTTCTTTTTAGGTTACACGGGATGGGAAGAAAATCAATTGGAGTTGGAAATGATATCAAACTCATGGATTGTTGCTCCCAATAGTTATAAAAATAAAATCATAGGAAAGTCCTCTGCACATTTCTGGAAAGAACAAATCTTAGAATTAGGTGGCGACTACATGATCTGGTCTAACGCACCTGAAAACCCCTATTTAAACTAAGTAGCACTTACCACTTCGTTTAATTTTTCCAATAATACTTTAGCTAGGACAATATCGAACTCTTTTTTTCTGTATTTGGTTATAGGTTGTATTCCTTTTATCACGTTTGTGATAAACAATTCGTCTGCTTTTTGTAAGTCGAATGGAGAGATTGCTTCTTCTACCACCTCCAAGTTGACCATTTTTTTAGCGAATTCTAACATCTGTTTTCTCATCACACCATTCAAACAGCCTTCAGAAACCGGAGGAGTAATCAATTTGTTACCGGTTAACATGAATAGATTACCTTGAATTGCTTCCACAACATTCTTACTATCGTTTAACAACAAACAATTGTCATATCCATTTTCACTAGCAAAAATACTGGCCGTAATATTTAGAATTTTATTTGTCGTTTTTATGGAAGACAGTAATTGCTTCGTCACATAAAAATCTTTAAACAAATCTACCTCATACTTCTCCTGATTGAATGAATATAAGAAGTCTTCCATACCTATAGTATGGATTAAAAAAGAAACTGTATTAATTTGAGGCAAATAATACCCGCCATCATTCCTGAAAACAGTAATTCTGGCTCGAGAGGAGTTTGACAACGAATTATTAGTTGCTAAAGAGAGAATTTGCCCTTCAAGGTACTCCATAGTGAAATTCATAGGTATTTCCATTCTAACGACACGCATGGACGCCATTAACCTAAAATAATGGTCTTCTAAAAAAAGAATTTTAGAATTTACGATTTTAACCGTTTCAAAAACGGCATCGCCATATAAAAAAGCACGATTCTGTGTCAATATATTGCTGTCCTGAGACACAATAGTTCCATTAAAATTAATCATAAAAAAAGCCCTAAATTTAGTTTAGGGCAAATGTAAGCTATAATATATACACTTTTACTATACAGATCCAATTAGATGTTTAAGGTCTGATATTTGATTTTCCCACAGTTGTGATGCTTCATCAATCTCCTCTTTTTCAGCAAAATCAACTACCATTAATGAAACATCTTTAGTTAGCTCATCAACTAAAATATGAAGTTCAAAAAAGTACTCGGTATCTTTACCGTCGCCATCCACCCATTTGAATTTTACTTTTTCGCCTGATTTCTTTGAAGCAAGCCTAGCTTTTTCCTCAGAATCATTCCATATAAACGTAAAAAACTCACCTCGTGAATTTACATTATCCGCAAACCATTCCGACAATCCTGATGGAGTCGAAATATATTGATATAACAATTGAGGAGAAGAGTTTATGGGGAACTCTATTTCGTAACGTACTTTTAAATCCATGAGCTACATTTATATTTTTTTCGAATATATAGAATATAATGCCATAAAAAAAACGTTTTTAAAAATATTTTTTTTTCTTTGATTTATACTTGCTTGCTTTAAAATTATTTATATATTTGCACCCGCAATCAGGGATGGCTGCACATTACCCTTTTGGCGAGGTAGCTCAGTCGGTTAGAGCGCAGGATTCATAACCCTGAGGTCACGAGTTCAAATCTCGTTCTCGCTACAAAAACAAACCCTTAAACAGCAATTGTTTAAGGGTTTTTTTATATTTTCAATTAAGTAAAAAAGCATTTCAAAATATTAGGAGTGAGGAATTAGAGTGAGGAATTTTGTCCAAATATCTTTATTTCGACAGCCCCCCTTTCAACTACCGATAAAATTTGAGGATCTATATAATATGATTCCAATACTTTTGCAGTCGAATGTGAAGTTAGCAACCCTGTTTCTTTTTGCATTACTTGATGCACCCATGTAATGTATGTTTTCCTTAAACTTTTCAAATTAATATCTTTTTCAATGCCCACTCCATTTTTATAATGTGTAAAAGATTTTGAAATTGAATCCATAATTGTTTTTGATTTTAATTATCAAAACATAAATAATTAATAAGATGGAACTCAACAGTGATTTATAGACTACGTTCCATGCGAATAATACGTAAAGACAATTGTATACTTAAAAAAATCATTAGAGAATCTCATCATCGACTTTGATATAAAACAATAAACTTGGTAATACTATTAAAAGTAAAGGCATCGCGATTAGAAAACCACCTATTACTGCAATTGCTAAAGGTTGATGCAATTCTGAACCTGTACCTATACCAATCGCTAAAGGCAATAACGCAATAATGGCTCCTAAAGCAGTCATTAATTTAGGTCTTAAACGTGTTGAAATCGCATAGACCAACGATTGCTTTTTATTATTCGAATTAAGGAAGGTTTCTTTAAATTGTAAATACGTAAAAATAGCATTTTCACTGATAATTCCAACAATCATAATCAATCCTGTATAGCTACCAACATTTAATGGTGTGTGTGTCAAAAACAATAATAAATAACTTCCTGCAATACCCAAAACTGAAATAAAAAGCAGGATGAAAGCCACTTTTAGATTTCGAAACAGAAATAACAAAACGCCAAAAACTAATAAACACGAAGCCATCAAAATAAGCAATAATTCCTTAAACGATTGTTGTTGGTCTTTGTAAGCTCCAGCATAATCAATATAATAGCCACTCGGGAGAGTAACTTTGCTAGATACTTCCTTTTTAATATTTTGCATCACCGTACCTAAATCTTTATTGTCTAGCCTTCCGGTAACAACGCACATCATCTGTAAATTTTCGCGTTCTATTTCAGCAATTCCCTTTGAAATCGAAATAGTAACTAGATTAGTTATTGGAATTGATTTTCCATTTGGTAAAAAAATAAAAATCTTTCTAATCTCTTCTAAATTTCTATTTTGAGTATTGGGGTAAATCATACGTATCGGTACTGCTTTATCCAACTCTAAAATAGAACCAATCACATTCCCTTCTAACAACGTTTGTAATTGAAATTGCAAATTAGCTGGAGTAATGCCGTATTGAGATAATTGATTGTAATTAGGCGTAATACTAATCGATGGCCCGGCGTAAACAATCCCATCAAATACATCAGCGGTACCTTCTGTTTTTTCGACAATTTGAGCTACTTGTTTTGCGATTTTTTGCAATTCTTGTTGATTGTTTCCAAAAACTTTTACCTCAATAGGCGAAACAGAACTCATTAAATCTCCCAACATATCGCCAATCACTTGACCAAAATCGATTCGAAGTGCAGGCTGTGAAGTTTCTACTTTTAATCTAATTTCATCGATAACATCATTACTTGTTTTTGACCGGTCTTTTTTTAGCTGAATTAAATAATCACCTCTATTGGGTTCCGTAATAAAAAAGCCCATTTGTGTCCCTGTTCTTCTGCTATAAGCTTCTACTTCTGGAATAGTATGTATTATTTTCTCTACCTCAATTAACATTCGATCCGTTTCTTCTAATGAAGTTCCTGGTGGTGATTCATAATCTAAAACAATACTTCCTTCGTCCATCTCTGGTAAAAATCCAGTTTCTAATCGGGGCAAAATTAAAATTATTGAAATAATCAAAAGTCCGCAAAAAGCAAAACTCAATAACGGTTTTTCAATAAAATAAGCCACCCAATTTTGACTTTTAACTTCGTGATGTTCCATTGTTGATTTTACTTCAGAAGCGTTGCTCTCTTTCTTCGTAAGCAACAAATAAACAACTGGTAATAAAATCCACGTTACAAAAAACGAACAAATTAATGTGATAATCATTGTATCCGTTAGCACTTTAAAATAAGCACCGGCAACTCCGCTCATTAATGCAAAAGGAAGAAAAATAACAATGGTACATAAAGACGAACCTACCATGGCAGGAAAGAGATAGTGAATTGCTTTCTGTAATAATGCTGTCGTGGGTTCATCAGGATGTTCCTCATGGGTTCTGTGAATTTGCTCCACAACCACGATCGCATCATCAATAATAAGACCTAAAGCGGCTGCGATTGCACCCAGCGTCATGATATTAAAGGTTTGTCCTGTAAAATATAAAACTAGCAAAGTAGCACAAAGTGTTACCGGAATAACAATTAAAATAGTAGCACTTGCTTTAACCGATTTTAAAAATAAAATAGCCACAATGATTGCTAAAAATAATCCAATTAATAAACTATCTGTAACGCTTTTTACGGCGTCGCCCACAAAACTGGATTGCTCATAATAGGGTTTGATTTTTATATCCTTTGGAATTATTTTTCGCAGTTCTTTCAACTTTGCATCCATGTCCGCTGACATGGTAATCAAATTGGCACTGGGTTGTTTTATGATTGCAATTAAGACACTTTCTTTTCCGTTAGCATTTACCTTAATATATTCTTTAGCTTCTTCAATGGCTACCGTTGCAATATCTTTTAGTGTTCTGATCCCTTTCCCGTTGTTTACAACTACTAGATTCTCTAAATCTGATTTGGTGGTAATCTGAGCATCTGTTAAGGTTAAATATAAAAAGCGATTGTCTGACAAATACCCATTAGAAGTAATAAAATTCGTTTGGCTTAAAACCTGAGAAACGGCCTCTGGAGTGATGCCATAAGCAACCATTTTACTCTGATTAAGCTCAATCCAGTATTCTTTTTCTTTTCCACCTATCACCCTAACTTCGCTTACTCCATCTACTTGCGAGAGAAAAGGTTTTATCGTAAAGTTGGCTATTTTTTTTAATTCAATAGGTGATTTATTTGTGCTTTCCAGTGCGTAACCGATAACGGGAAGAATAGACGGATTCATCTTTTCTACTGTTATTTGAATACCTGCTGGCAAATCAGTTCTAATCTGATTAATTCTAGATTCGATTTGTTGTTTACTAACATCTAAATCAGATTTCCAATCTACAAAAGCCGAAATTTCGCAACTTCCTCTACTAGTTGTGCTACGAACCGTTTTTAGATTTGGAATTTTCTTTATCGCATTTTCTAATGGTTTAGTCACGGTAACCATCATTTTATCTACAGGTTGCTGCCCTGCATCGGCTATGACTTTTATTTTAGGAAAAGTAATTTCTGGAAATAAACTGGTTTGCATTCTAGAGTACGCAAAAATCCCTCCCAATAATACCAAGAAAATTAAAGTGCTTAAACCACTTTTATGTTTTACAAAAAAATTATTCATTATTTGGCACTTTTTATAATTTTCACTTTGATAGTATCTCCTACTCCATAGTTTCCAGAAGTGACTATTTTATCTGTTGCTTTAAATTTCGGGGAAATTATTTCTGTTCTTTCTTGGTTTTTTATCCCAATTTGAACTGGAACTTTAATAGCAGTAGAATCATTTTTAAGCAACATAACCCAATAGTTCGTTTCTATTTCATTACTTAAAATAGCCGCCTTTGGTAATGTAATAATATTCGATTTATTCGATTTTGGAATACGTACCGAAACGATCAAATTTTCAGGTAAAACCTCATTTGAATTCATTTTTAAAAATACACTTTGCATCTGCGAACTGGCATCTACAGCAGGAATAAATTGCTTCACTGTTGCTGAAATAGAGGTTCCGTCTGGTAAGTAAATCGATAACTGTTGATTGATAGCAATGTGTTTTTTTAATTCGAAAGGAACATTTATTACAACTCCATAATTATTAGAATCATTAATAATGGCCAATACATCTCCTTCTTGAACATAGTTACCGTTTTCTACATTAACCGCAGTAATAAACCCAGTGGAACTTGATGGAATTGAAACTGCACTACCAAAATTTAATTTAGGATCTAATTTATTTACATCATTTCCCAGGGCAATTGCTTCTTTTGTTTTTATCGAAAACAAACGCTTTCCTTTTGCAACTTTGTCATTCGTTTTTGCATTAACCGCTGTTATATAACCCGTAATGATTGATTTTATAGGTGTTTTAACTATATAAGAAACCGTTCCAGAAACTTCTTCATAATCATCAATTCCAGTCGTGTCAATAGTTGTTACCGTTACTGGAATAATAGTTTCCGTTTCCGTAGTTGCCGCTTCTTGTTTTTTACAAGACTGTAAAAGCATTACAAATAATACAATTATAAAGGGTATCGTTATCTTATTTTTCATTTGTATTCCAATAATTAAGTTCATTAATTAACAGCAGGCGTTCTGTATTGTTTTGAGCAATCGCATTTGTAATTGACAGTGAATTCCCCAATGCAATAACAAAATCTGGGATAATTGCATTTCCAGTGACCAATAATTTATTAAAAGCATCGAGTAGCGTTTTGTTAATCTTTAACTGAGTTTGTAGTTGTTCATTAATCATTTCGTTCTGACTTAATTTCAACACTAACTGTTCCTGCTGTTGTTTAAACTGTCTTTCAAATTGCTTTTTATAGGCAGAATTAGTTTCTGAAGCTAACTTGTTTTTAGTGATTTGCAGTTTTCTTTGATTTCCATCATAAATAGGAATTGAGAGATTAACACCAACACTATTTCCAAAATTCTTATAATATTGACCCGTTAAAGTAGAATTGTAACCGGCATCTGCTAACAATAGTAATGATGGTTTGTAATTATTTGCAATATTATGTTTTTGATTTTCGATACTCAAACTATCAATTTCAAATTGCTGATTGTAAATAGAATGCTCTGAATTGACGAGTTGCTTCAATTCAATTTGGGGTTCGATTAATATAATTGTTGGTTTTTCGTTTGTTCCAGATAAATAATTTAGTATTCCTAAATCATTTTCAAATTGGTATTTCATCTGAAGCAGGATTAATTCTTGCTGTTTTACTGTAGATAAAAAAAGCAGATAATCGGTTTGTTTATAGATGGATTTTTGAGTAAACTTTTTAAGAATTTCCAATTCAGAATTCAATAGACCAAACTGTTTTTGAAGGTTTAAAAATTGATTGTTATCAGAAAACGCAACGATATATTGCAAACGAATCGCTTTAGTAATATCATTTTTCGTGATTTTCTTATTAATGTCAATTTTACCTTTTAATAAAGTGATAGCACCAAGCTGATTGTTTTTTTGGCTTTTGCCAAATATCTTTTGCGAAAAGCTCACTAAACCACTAACATTTTGTCCGTTACTAATCGCAGTATCATACCCATAATTATTTATCACTGGCGCATAATTAGCAAATAGGTTTGCATTTAATTGTGGCTTTAAATTGGCTTTATACAATAAGCTATCTATTGACAAAGAACTGGATTGATTATTCAAATCGTCTAACAAAGCCGTATTCAAAAGTGCTTTTTCGATAAAAAAATTCACCTCTCTTTTTTGTGAAAAAGAAGCAAATGAAACAAGTGTCGTAATAAAGAGTAAAAGAATTCGCATAGGCTAAAGATAAAAAATTAGAACATCTTATTTAAAAGATGTTCTAATAGTAAACACAACTAGTTATTTCTGACTATTAGTCTTTATTCAGTTTTAAGAATTTCCCAGAAGCATCAAAAATTAAATCACTGTTTTTCCCATCAATTTTAACCTCCGCTTCATAGGTAACTACATTTTTGTCATCTGTAATTTTAGCAGTTTCTTTGATTTTTTTATTAGGATAAGTCGTTGAAACATACGTTAAGGCTTTTGCAGGCATTTCAGTTTCTTTGATTTCAATTTCTGTGGCAAGTTTATGACCTAATTTATCATAGTTTGCTGAAGCTTCTTTACCGTTCATCTTAAACTCTGCTTCAAAACCGTCCTTTTCAATATCCCAGTCTACTTTCGCATTTGGATACTCTTTCTGGAAAGCTTCTTTAACCACTTTAGGTACTTCTTTGTTACCTTTGGATTGTGCACAACCTATCGCACTTATTGCTATAGCGGCAAATAAAATTACATTTTTCATGATTGCTGTTTTTAAATTATTAAACAAATATCTATCATGAATCTATTTCAAATCTATTTTTTAAGCTGACTTAAAGAAAAAACATGTTCATTGTTTTCATATTTATATAAAACTGTAATCGAATTTGCTTCTGCAATTTCTTTCACTATCGCTAATCCTAAACCTATAGAATTGGCATTAGAAGATTTTTTTTCAAATCGTTCAAAAACACTAACTTCATCTAACGGTTCTAATGTACCCGTATTGCTTATAAGTAGCGTTTCCTCTTTTATCGAAATAGTGATTTTTCCATTCTTAACATTATGCCTTATCGCATTTTGAATTAAATTATTAATTAAAACAAAACACAATTCTGAATTAATTCTAAAAGACAAATCCATAGTCGTTTCACAAACAAACTGTAGTTTTTTATCCAAAATAAAATCTTCATTTAAGGCTTTCACTTTTTCAATTAAAGGAAATAGTTCAACGGTATCTGTTTTTTCGTACTGTTGGTTTTCTATTTTAGAAAGCAATAACAATGATTTATTTATTCGACTCAAACGGCTTGTTGCCTCTTCAATAGAAACTAGCAACTTCATCGTTTCTTCATTCAACGTGTTTTCTTGAAGTAGTAAATCTATTTTACCCGTAATTATGGCTAATGGAGTTTGAAATTCATGCGAAGCATTTTCTGCAAATTTTTTCTGGTTCTTATAATCACTAATCATTTTTGAAGTCATGTGATTTATAGAAGAATTTAGTTCGCTAAACTCCGTAATTTCATTTGATTCTAATTTTTTATAGTCCGTTGTATTCACACTAAAATCCTTAATATAATCTAAGGTGTTCTTAAATGGTGTCCAAATGAGCTTGGAAATTCTACTATTTATATATGCTGTCACTAAAAAAAGCACAAGCAACATAACAATAAACACGACCGAGACTACTTCTACTAATTCATCATATTCTATCGTACTCTTCCAAACTTTAATCTGATAATTCTTCCCCTGTACGATAGCGTTTTTTTCTATCATTTTACTCGAAATATATTCTTTTTCAATCTCAGAATACATCAAAGTATCCTTTATCGTTTGTGGAATAATGCGATCCTTTTCAATTTCTTTTATATAAACCTCATTATTAACTTCAAATACATTTAAAACAGTTGTATTTCCTTTTGCGATGTAATTTTCAATTACTTTAACTCTCGTTAACAAAATAGATTCATTACTTTCTCCAATTTCATTTAGAAGAAAAAAATAGATAAAGATGGCAGAAAATAAAATTACCGGAATGGTATAAAGGATATAATATCGGCTTGTTTTTGTTAGTAGCTTCATAGTTCTGTTTTAAAAGTATAGCCTATGCCATATATGGATTGAATGTAGTCATTACAATGGGCCGCGAGCAGTTTCTTTCTAAGATTTTTTACGTGATTGTAGATGAAATCAAAATTATCAAATTGATCCGCACTATCTCCCCATAGGTGTTCTACCAAGGCATTTTTTTGAATAACCCTGTTTTTATTGGCAATAAAATACACTAATAAATCAAACTCTTTTGAAGTTAAATTAATCGGATTGTTGTTAATCAAGACTTTTCTTTCGTCTGGATATAAAGTGATTTCGTTGATAATAATTACATCAACTCCATCAAAATTATTGCGTCTAATCAAAGCTTTTATCCGAGCATTTAGTTCGGGTAAATGGAAGGGTTTTGGCAAGTAATCATCAGCTCCTAAATTCAATCCATCTATTTTATCGTCGAATGAATTTTTGGCAGAAATAATAATAATTCCTGTTTTTGGCCTGCTGTTTTTAATGGTTTTTATTAAATCTAAACCATTGCCATTAGGCAAAGTAATATCTAATAAAACACAATCGTATTCATATACTTGCATTTTTTCGTACGCACTATTAAAATCATTCGCGACCTCAACTATATTCTTTTCAAGCTCTAAGTATTGAGTGATACTTTTTTGCATTTCTATTTCATCTTCAACAACTAAGATTTTCATAAATTAAGTTTAAGTAAATAATTCGAAAGTAAAAGTAGCACGTAAATCTATTCTAAATCTATCGTCTTTCAAAAATACAGATTTACTACAGATTTGAAATTGATATTTGAGCATTAATTATTTACAATGAAAAACTTCTTATCGTAAACAATAAAAAATGTAACCGCCTTAATTTAAAAAAATGAATCCCAAATTCCTTTTATTAGCATTAATATACTGTCAATCAATCTTTGCGCAGGAAATTAAAAATGATTCTATTATCACTAAAAAAATCTCTTATAAAGCATTAATTATTCCTACAGTGCTTATTGGTTATGGGGTAATTGGTATTGAGAGTGATGCGATTAAAAATTTAAATACAGAGATTAAAGAAGAAGTTACTGAAAACATTGATCACAAAATAACGATTGATGATTTTACCCAATACCTACCGGCAGCTACAGTTTATGGTTTAAACGCAATAGGGATAAAAGGTAAAAGTAATTTTAAAGACCGAACTCTAATTTTGACTACATCCTATCTATTAGTCGCAGCCACAACGCTACCATTAAAAAACATCACTCACGTACAACGTCCAGATGGCTCCTCATTTAATTCCTTTCCTTCTGGTCATACAGCAACGGCGTTTGCAGGTGCCGAATTTCTTTGGCAAGAATATAAAGATGTTTCTATTTGGTACGGTATTTCAGGCTATATCGTAGCTACAGGTACCGGTTTCTTTAGGATGTATAATGACCGACATTGGTTAACTGATGTAGCAGCTGGTGCAGGAATTGGTATTTTATGTACAAAAACCGCGTATTGGTTGTATCCAAAAATGCAAAAACTACTTTTCAAAAAGGAAACAAAAGCAGCGGTTATGATTGCTCCTTTTTATAATGGAAAGCAAACAGGAATTGGATTAGTTGGTCGATTTTAAGATGATTATCTAAGTTTAGATATATGCTTTTTAAAAACTATTAAAATTTCTGATTCTATCTATATAATTTTAAAATAGGAACAACTTACTAAACTAAATACTTTTGATTTCATCCTGTTTGATAAAGTCTATAATCAATAAACAGCTATATCTTTACTGTTTTGACCCCTATAAAAACAAAAAACATTTTTAAATATAATAAAGTAGTAAATGAAAAACTATTCGTTTATAAACTTATTAATTCCAATTAAATTTGATTAATTTAGCTTAAAAATTTAATATTATCAGTACACGATACCGTACACACTTTTGATATAAGTCTAGTAAAACGGGGATGTTTTCGATAATTTTCAGGAAATTTAATCGAATTCATAACCATGAGGTCACGAGTTCAAATCTCGTTCTCGCTACAAAAACAAACCCTTAAACAGCAATTGTTTAAGGGTTTTTTTATGCTTTCAATCAAGTAAAAAAGCATTTCAAAATATTAGGAGTGAGGAATTAGAGTGAGGAATTTTGTCCAAATATCTTTATTTCGACAGCCCCCCTTTCAACTACCGATAAAATTTGAGGATCTATATAATATGATTCCAATACTTTTGCAGTTGAATGTGAAGTTAGCAACCCTGTTTCTTTTTGCATTACTTGATGCACCCATGTAATGTATGTTTTCCTTAAACTTTTCAAACTAATATCTTTTTCAATGCCCGCTCCATTTTTATAATGTGTAAAGGATTTTGAAATTGAATCCATAATTGTTTTTGATTTGACTTTTCTTTCAGGTAATAAAATATAATTGTCAGTTTGCTTTTTTTCATGATAGCCCATCTCCACCAGTAAGTCAAACAAATCAGAATTTATTGGAATGTATTTATATAATCCATCAATATTGAGGTTTCGCTCCACTTTTAAATTTTGGATTCTAAAAAATTTCACTCCACTAACAGATACATAAATATGACTCCAACGCAGATCTACAATTTCTTCTCGCCTTCCACCAGTTAACAAAAACAATCTAAAACCATCTTTCAAATACGGTTTAAACATGTTTTTCCGCTCTCCTCTACCCCCAAGAACAACAAAAGGACTAAATGTATCTACTGCCTCAAGAATTTTAATAAACTCTTCTCTGGTAACAGAATCAATATTTGTTTTTTGTATCTGTTTCCGAGAATATTTTCTAAAAGGATTCTTCATTTCAATTTCTTCAATATCTATGAGAAAATCAAAGAAACCTTTGACTCCATTCAAACATTTATTAAATGTTTTCGGATTATAATGGTTATCAGCCCAAGAATAAAAATTTGATACATCTTGCCTACTAACATCTTTAATTCTAGTTAACTCAATGTTTTTATTTTTCTTTAATGTCTTAGCAAAATATTTACAAAATCGTATTAATTCTTTACGGTTATAATCGGCAAAACCAAATATGCAAAAATCGCAAACAGGTTTGGCAACAAAAATACAAAATAAAAGCCCTCGAATTTGAGGGCTTTTGCAATATGTTTAAACAGGGTTTAAAACCTATTTAAATTCATAGTTAACCTTATGCAGCATTATATCGGTATAGCTGGCACTAAAATTCACTTGATTGTTTACTGTACTGGTTGTAGAACCTGCAAAAGGATTGTACAAAGCAGGCTTGTTGGCCATCCACTCACATAACTCAATTATATTAGACTTGTTAGATGTAAAATACAAGTAGTTAGTACCGTTTAATACGTCCAGCACATCAAGGTAGTCCTTCAGTTTCCAGTAGTTCTTGTATGTTCCAACATCAGTGCTTAGGTATGGAGGGTCAACTAAAAACACTACATTACTATCATCTTTATACTTGGCAAACAAATCTTTATAATCAGCGCTTTCAACAATTAAACCATCAAGATAACCATCAGTGACGTATTCACTCATACGAACGCAGTTATAAAGCGTTTCCTTTTCCAGTTCCTTATAGCTTTGAACGTACTTCATACTAAACAAAATACTACTAGATAGCGTTATATAATCAACATATCCAATAGTTTGTTCCTCTGTTAAAACACGTTTTAAAATAAGTCTTTTTTCATTTGATTGAATCTTTTTGTCCTTTGGACTATCTACCAAAATAGCTCTAATATCAGCGATTAACTTATTCGTATAATCTACATTTTGAAGACGTAATCTATAATTATCATAGTCATTATAAACAACTATTGCATTAGGATAATGCTTTTTTACGGTATGCGATAATAAGCCTGAACCGCCGAACAAGTCAACGTATATGGCATTATCCGGGCAGTTACTCAAAACTGTCTTAACTTGGTTTAAAAAGCGTCTCTTTTGCCCCATAAATGGCAACGGAGCCTGTGTAAATTTCTTTGTTTTCATTTTTTTGATTGATTTATTCATATTCGTTTTTTGATTGATGATTGATTGTACTATATTTGCAGTTCTGAGGGATTAAAATAAAAGCACCAAAGCCGAACAGAAGACTTATGTCCTCCGATCGGCTTTGGTGTCGTAATTTTAAATTAATCCCTCAGAAAGATTTTTTAATTGTCGGAGGACTATTTTTAACCTCCACTCGGTTTGAAAACCGTTTTTAACCTTTCCGTTAGCTTGAATTTCTTAGCCAGCCATCCCAACACTACAAGTGCAATAATGATAGCAAACAACCAAACATAAAAACCCGCTTGAAACCCTTTCGTTTCCGCTTTTTTAGCCTTCTTTTTAGTTGCTTTTTCGCTTGCAGCGTCTATTCCTACATCGCTTTCAAAGCGTCCTTTTTCAGACTTTAGTTCATCTTTATGCTCGGATTCATTAGATTGTTTGGTTTCGTTTGACTGGGTCAATTCGCCACCTTCTAAATAAATCTCTTCAGCTAATTTGCCATCAATAAAATGTTTGTAAATCAGTGGCTTTCTGTTGCCGATACTGTCCAGAACCGGAACACTTTGCAAAAACAAATTACGATTCACTAAACTTTGACTTTTGCTGTAATCCAACTGGCTTTTTGTGACTAATTGAACTAAGGAATCAAAGTGTTTTTGATAACTATTGTTTTCAATTTCGCTTGTTTTCTCAAGCGTTACCGTTTTGGTTTTGCAACCCAAACACAGCGCAAGGACGATGATACAGAGTAATTTTTTCATACTAAATCATCGTATTTGATATAGGTTTGGGCGTAGAATTTAGCTAACTCATCCTTTCTCAGTTCATATTTTGCCATGTCGTTTGGATTGGATAAAAAACACACTTCAACCAAACACGCTATTCCTGCTTTAAGATTTAGAATTCCTATACTGCCTCTAGCGGTATCCTTTTCCGTTTTTACACCTCTATTGGCAATACCTAAAACACGAGCCGTTCCGTCCGCTAATTCTTTTGCCAAAGCTTTACTATTGGCATTGGCAGTATTGGCAACAATTACCTCAACGCCTGTGGATGCTGGATTTAAGGAAGCGTTAAAATGATGATCTACTAGAACACTGCCAGAACCCGGCTTTATGCGGGATTGTAACTGTCTATTCGTTTTTGCATCATTATCCATAATGTGTTTGTGCGCTTTCAAAGTCAAATACTTTGACACTAAATTGCGAAGCTCTTTTGTTTTGTCAGCTTCTTTTATCGAGTTGTAAACCGCTCCGGGATCAGCATTGTGATGCCCGGCTATTGGGAAAACAACCAAAGGTGATAATTGTATCATTTATTCCTATTTTAAAAATTTATTAATTTAATTATACTTATTTGATCGGCTTTGGTGTCGTAATTTTAAATGAATCCCTGAGAAATATTTTTTAATGTCGGAGGACTATTTTTACTTCCCGCCCTCCTGGTAATTCTATATTATGCGTGGTGATTTCATATCTCCGTACGACTTTTTTAATACTAAAATGTTTCAAAATAACTTCGCTTTTCTTTTGGAACTATAATAACATTATATCCGTATACATTTTGAGAAGCAGTATCTCCTCGAGTCCATGTTACACCTCCATCTGTTGTTTTTATTTTCATTCCAATTGAAGATGAATCTGAACCAATTAAACTTGGCACTCCAACAACAACCCAGTTGACACCATTAAATTTAAAATCAACAATATATAAGCCTCCTCCAGTGCTTGAGAAACCTGAAGTATAATTATCTTTAGAAAAGTCTCTAGAAGGTGAAATATCAGTACCATAAATAATGACTGATAATCTAGAAGCACTTTTCCATAATGGAGATTGACAGGTCGTTGAATTTATTGTTATACTATATGGCGTGGCAGTACTGTCTATTCTAACATATTTAGATGTTTTATTGAAATCTGAAAATATGTTATAAAAAGAATCTAATACGTCATTTATCACCAAATTCAAATTATTCCCTTTAAGATTTAACGATGAGTTAACCTGGTTGTTTCTGATGCTACCATAAGCATTGATAAAAATTGGATTTACAAGTTCATAATTTCCAAATATAAAAGAAGGATTCACTCCTCCAAAACTATCAAAAGTGCAGCTCTGGAAAATAGCATCGGTATAAGAAAACGATTGATTTTTATTATTGAATTTAAAATAACAATTAGAAAAATTACTAACTCCTCCGCATGTTATCTGGGCACCTAATTCGTTATTAAGATCAAATGTTGAATTTTCAAAATGTATTTTAGCTTTTGCGCCACTAAATAATCCTGAGATAAAAGAACTTCCATTTTCTTCAGTGTCTCTTGAGGTCAAAGTTACTTTGCAGTTGTTAAAATTGCAGATCGTAGTCAACGTTAAAGTATTTGCAACCATGAAATTAAAATCACTAAAAATTGTGGTTGTTATCTGTGCTAAAACACCTCCTTCTTCTTCGATATGAAGCATTTTTGAATACTTTTGAAAAACACACCCTTTGATGTTTAAAGAGGAACTATTAATTCCATATTCAAAAGTCACCGCTACTCTTGACCGTTTTACGTACGATTGTATTCCTTTTGCTATACAATATTCTAGAGAAATATTAGCTTGATCAACACATGAAGAAAAATAATAAGCATCACCATATGCGTCTTTATCAACTCCAGAACCTGCAACCGTCTGGCCTCTTCCACCAACATTTAAACATCTTATATTGCGATATTCTGAATATTTTGTTCCATGATTTCTAATACCATATCCCTGAGTATTAGAAATTAAAACATCTTTTATAACAATATTCTCAGCTGATAATTGAAGGGCAATTCCAATATCAGCATCATAGTTAATAGTGTTTTCAATAAACGGTATTATAGAATAATCAAACTCAAATCCAGATATATGAATACTTATGTTTGAATTATTTGTAAAAGCCAATTTCACATCACTACCAGTTCCGGTCGGTCCGAAAGAGAATAAATTATGCTCTCTAAATTGAGTAAGATTCCAAATAGATGCATTTACCGGAATTACATTAGGCTTAATTAACGCACCATTTGAAAAAACATCAAGAACCTGCCCTGACACTAATGGCACTCTAATTGTTTTTGACACATGATAATAATCTGTTGTTTTTGGGACAAAACATCTTACATTTAGACCTGAAGAGAAAGTCAAAGCTTTTATTAACCCAGCGGAGTCATCTGTAATTCCATCTCCTTTAACACCAAACCATCGAACATCTATAATATCATTTATATCTCTTTTAAAAAATTCGGAGCCAATATTTATATACATGACGCCATCAACTTTTGACAAATTGAGATTACTTCCATCATAATATTTTGTAGCTAAAGAAAATGTTATTTCTTCACCAGTATATTGGTCAATAATACCATAGAGAGTCCTATCTTTTCTTTGTGCAAAACTCATTGATTGACTTGAACTAATATAGGTAGAAAGTTTATTATCAATCAAGATTTTTAAACTTTTCCCCATCTCAGCTGTTAATGCTTTTGTAACCCCGCCCGTAGTCAAATCATTAACAAGAATAGTCTCCAGCGAAGTCTCTACTTGTTTTATTGCGTTAACTACTTCCTGAACCGTATCTAAATTAATGTCGTCAGAAGACAGCAATATATTAATACCATCAATCTGTGTTTGCAAAACAACGCCTTGCTCAGCGCTTAACAATGACGTTGCACCGCCAGTCACAAGATCATTTACAATATTTAAATATTGGCTGGCTATTTTTACAAACTCATCAAGCGGAACGTATCCGTTCGCAACTCCTTTATTTACCTTATCTTCTTTGGCTGAAAACTCCAAAGCATGCGCATTCGCATCAGTAAAATGCCCGTCTATTTGCGACTTTTCCGCCTTAGCGTTTAAGCTGGCCGTAAGGTTAGAAATTGCGCTTTGTGGGATTGTCTCACCCTTATTCCAAAAGCTACCCCACGATGCCCAGAACTGAGCTTGTGTAGGCTTTTTGCTTGTCATAAACCAATCGTATATTTGTGCTAATGATGCCATAATTTTATCCTATAAATTCTATAAATAATACTACTCTGTACGGGTTTAATATTGAAAATGCTTGACCGCTTCCTACTGTCGATGTATCTGCAGTTTCTAAACTACTTAGAGGCGGCGTTCTATCTTGAAAATCATACCCACGTCCAATCTTAGCTTTTTGATATGTGTGACTATGCGCTGGCATTTCAGCAATCGACAGTGTTTTATTTTTTGCTCCACCAGATTTTCCAATTGCATTAAATTCGGGCTGATTTTCGTCATAACCAACAATCGTTTTACCTCTTAAATCATTGCACTCTTGAAATCCTGCTGGGATTTCATTAGCTGGCTTTCGCCAAGGGAATGCAACGCCTCCCTGAGTGAAAATAGCCGTCTTCTTTTCGAGTAAACTAATTCGAGCCATCAAAACAGTAATAGGGTCAGGGCGTTTAAAACTTTCCCAAGGCCATGAAGCGTCTAGATTAGTTCCAAAAGTAGCGTAGCGTTCATAATGCACCGCTTTTACTTCACCATTTTCAAACTCTTTAGCACTTTCATTTTGAATGACAATCACATCCGCACTAATGAATCCCGCCTTAAACTTCAAGACTTCGCCATTAATAAAAACATAGCCGTCACTTATGCTAGTTCCAAGTAGGTTACAACCTGATAAAATAGTCAAGTTGCCCGCCAAAAAACCCAATTCGTTAAAAACAGAAAAGGCAGTTTGAAGTTCCTGTAGCCTTTCGGCTTTGACTGGGAAACCACCTGTTTGCACAAAATTTGTTAAGTTCATATTATGTTCCTATTATGGCGTACCGTTTGCCGCCTTCTTTATAAAATTCGATGTGAGCCTTTATGGCGTATATTTCTCTATTCAAAATTTCGAAGGGGACATAAACTATAAAGTCTAGTCCTGTATCAGCCGTTTCGGCTTCGGTGTAAACGAATAATGTCCCGTCTTTTCCTTCGCTTTCAGTATTCGTAAACACGTCTTGAGACTCAGCTTCTGTATAGATATAAGTAGTTGGGTTCTGTTGTCCATCGCCTATATAAATCCGCCTGTCAATTGGGTCAAATTTGTCATTTAATGAACCACGCAACGAACATATTTGTCCAGTATGCTCGAGCTTATAAATGTTATCAATTCGCCAATTGAACCAAGAATAATACACCTGATTAATTGGCTTTAACAATACCTTTACAAAAGCCACCGTAGTACTATCCCGCCACTTGGTAGGTAACATCGAACCACCGTATTTATACCAATCAATATCAAACCACATACGCTATACCGCTATAATTAACTACTTTGAAATAACCACTCACCGCAACCTTAGAAATAAATATATTTTGTGGTGTATCGTAACCGTTAATCGCAGGATTAATCCAAGCCGATTGCGCACTCAAAAGTGTCACATCAATTACTCCAGTAATCAACTGCAATTTATCTACAAGTGCCGAAAGTCTTAATTCACCATTAAAGGGTAACTCTTTCATAAATTCGGCTATAGCTTCATTTACTGGATAATTAGCATCAGCAATACTTAATCCGTTGTTATCAATTAATTGTGCGTTTCTTTTGATTTGAATGTTCAAATACAATTGATCAGCCTTATAATTAATTATTGTGATTAGCCCAGGCCATTTGATTTCTTTAAAATAAGCTTCAATAGCTTCCACTTGTGTAGGGTCTGTAAAATCACTTAGAACTCCATCAACCTCAGCAGCTATTTTTATAATAATCCTACTTTCAGTATCCGATTCTACAACAGCAGCATACTTAATAATTTTTGAAGCTTCAATTTCTTCAGTAGTAGCATTACCATTATTATAATAGTCTTTATCTGGTACTAAATCAAAACCAAATTGAAACGCTAAAGCCATTGTTCTATACCAAGGTAAACGCCCGGACTTTTGATTGTAAATTTTATCATCAACTTCTTTCCTGCCTTGATCAAACAAGCCTTCGAAAATAAAAATTGCGACGGCTACGATGTAAGTAAAGTTTCTATAAACTGCATATAAACTTGATGAAATTAATTTGGTAGACAAAACCTCGCTTGAGGCGATATCATCTAACATTAATTTATGTATTGTTGCTAAAGGTCGTGCCATGTTATTGTACTATAAAATTATCTTCAATTGTCCAAAACCCAATACCTGAATCGCCTTCAATAATCGCCTTATTGTCGTCGCTCAAAGCAGTAGCAGGCTGCGTTTTGTTTGCATTAAAAAAAGTAACTATTTCTTGATATCCGTAGTCGACATTTGGAAGCTCCAAAATTTGCCCAGGTACTAAGTCTTCAGTAATACTAATCTTGTTCAGAACAGCAATGTCTAGTGCCGCTTCTACCGTTCCCAAATAGCGTATCGCTATATCAAGTAGGCTCTGACTGTTTAAGACTATTACTGATGTTTCCATGTACTTTTTTTAGAATTCGATTTTCTCTTTTCAACTCGGTTATTTCTTGCTGTTGCAATTTTATTTTACGGTCTTTTAATTTCAATTCTTCCTCTAGCATATCAATTTTTCGCTTCATTAAGCCTTCAAATTCTTTATACCTGCTTTCGTATCGAGATTTTAGATCATCAAGAATTTCCTTGTAATGTCCTGATAGTTTTATATCATTATCAATCGCTATTGTATCGGCACTTTCACGAGCTTGTAAAACTTCTACTTTTATTTTTTCGACTTCCTGCTTGTATTTACTTCTCGCAAACAAAAAACTCAAATAACCTGATGCGGCTGTCGTTAAAATTCCTAACAACGTGATTACTATTTCATTCATATTTCAATGTTTAAATTTTCAATTCCGTTGCTGATATCAATAATAGGATTTGCGTAGCCGTCCATATTTAACTGTACTTTTAAATCACGTTTAAATTCAGCCGCAGTAATAGTTCTTTTGATATAATTGATCGCACCAAAACCTACTAAAGGGAATTCTTTTAATTCTCCTGGTTGCAAGTCTAGAATATCTTCAACGTGTTGTTGATCGCTTTGGCCAGTGGCAAAATCGCCATCAGCAAAAGCCAAACCTCCTGTATCGTCTCTCAATATATCTTGTCTCATATTTATGTTATTGCTCCAGTTCCTGTTCCAGTTTGAGCCGCTGCGGTTCCTGTTGTGCTAACCGTTGTTTTTAAAGTTCCTGATTTGATATAATTTTTAATAGCTGTCATTAATTTTTCAGCATAAATAACTTTAGCTTGATCATAATCAACAGCTGTAATCATTTCATCCTGCAAAGCGATTATTTCCGCTTTAAATGCGTTATCGTTTAATGCCATTAGCTTAGTAATTGATTGGTTTTGGTTTTCAATTGATTAAATATTGCTACATCAGCAGCCGAAAACTTCCCAGGACCCGAAGGTGTCATTATAACCGCTTTAGTCAATTGGTCAAAACCATCGTTTAAAATCGATTTAAGGCTTAACTCTCCTGATTTAACAGTAAACTTTCCGTCCTTCATTTCAAATAACTGATCATTAATCTTAATCGTTATTTTCTCTATTTCTGAATGTCGAATAATAAACATTGAATCTGAATCATCCAGTCGAGCAATGACCACTTTAGAACCCACTTTTGGATAAACCGTAAATTGGCTATCTAAATCCTCAATTATGGCATTCAGCTGTACGTCTTCATAATCATCTACCGTACAAGTATCGCCTTCAATTGCTTTTACCGCGCCAACTATCAGCGTGAACTTTTTACGTTTTTTACCCAGTGCGACAATCGCCTGTTTTAAAATTTCGTCCACTTCACTCATAGCTTATAACTTAATGTATTTGATCGTTTTATTCCATCTGTTCCGTTAACATCAATGGTTACACTTTCTATAAAATACCTCCCGTCTTGATGCCTATCTTCGTACATAGGTCGGTACAATTGCGCCGCATCTCCTGCTTTAGTGATTGGATAACACCAACTGTCTAAAGTTCCTTCGAAGCCATCATTAGTTGCAACTGAATGCCGTGCATCTAACCATTTTTGCAAATCAGCTTTAACCATATTTGGCCACAGCTTCACTGTTTTTTCGTCACCGCCTTTTTCGCCTTTTGATACTTTGAGAACCGAACCGTTAGCCTGCTTGCTTTCAATACTTAACAATAATGGTTTTGGAGTTTCGATAAACTTCAAATTACTGCCACGCCTTACATTTTCACTAAAATTAAATGCATGCGTTGTTTCTGCTTTGAAATCGACAATCATCCCAACACATAATGTGGCAGGGTTTTTAAAATAGGCTCGTATGCCTGCTTTTTCTCTTAGTTCCTCTAGCACATTGTAAGGAGTAGCATCCTCAATTAACCATTTGCCTATACTGTAATCAGCATTACACTCAATCGTGTATTTAGCTGGTACCACCGCTTTTAAAATATCAATGAGCTTACCTGATTTGATAAACTTAGTTACTCTAGGGGCTTTCTTGAGTTGAAACATTTCATCTTCGCACTCCAATTGTAATGGCATTTCAGCCCCTATTTTTGTGATGTATCCTTCAAACTCTGTTTTTAGCCTTCCATCATAACCCAATTCAATTTTAATAGAGTCACCACGCTTCATAAAATCAAGGATAGATTTACCCGCTATATTGACTGCGTTACCTACTTGATCAACCGCATTTTTAAAAGCCCTGGGCAATTCTAATTTTGCCGTATCACTAAGCACCTGCACGCTCGATTCGATATGAATAGACTGAGCCACGGCAAACTCTAATTCCCCTCCAATAGTGATATTTAACGATATATTGTAATAGAGATAATTCATTATTCTTGGTATCCTGCGTATTCGATATTCGAAGCGACTACGACCGTTTTTCTAGGTTTAAGTAATGTGAAATTGACCGCTTTTATAGAACTGGCATTGATCGAAAATTGAACCGTATCCGAATACCCTTCAACTCGAGTAAAATTGACAGAACGAAAATAAATACTGTCAATATCCAATTCTTCAAACTGAGTTCCTATGACCTTGACTACCCCGTTATACTTCCAGTTCTGGTTCAATCTTCTAATTTCATCGGTTGGATACACCCTTTTTTCTAAATCAATCAACAGTCCGTTTATGGTAATATCCCAAGGTTTAGTTCCCCATCGCTCAACGATTATTGGATCATCATCATTTACCTCGGTTTCAATCAAAGATTTCTCTTGAGAAAAACTCATTAACAAAGGCGGTGCAAAAAGACTTCCTTTATCGCCATGCAATACAGTAAAAAATTCCAAAGTATCTACTTCAGGTACTTCCATTTTAACGTATTCAAAATCGCTTGACAGTTGTGGATAGACATTAAAACCGTAATCGTTTTGGGCTGTTTTATCTACAAAAACACGGTCGATTGCTTTTCCTGCTGCCATCATTCCGAAAGCGGCCGCATAACGTGCGGCCAAATCGATGGTGATGTTTTTAGGGAATTCCGTTACATCATTAAAAACTTTACTGTAAGCGTCTATGGCCATTATTCTGCTGTTTTTGGAGCTACTAATCCTTTTTTAATCAACCATTTTACTTGAGCCCATTTATTAATCCAAATGTCATCTGTTAACTTTTCAGGAAATGGAATATGAAGAAAATGACTGATCATCGCATCCATTTTAAAAACAATATCAAATTCGTCTTCATCAATCAGTCCTGGACAATCTTCTAGTACTTTCCCAAACGCACTTCACCAATTGGCATAATTTCAGCAATTGCCGCTACAGCCCCCATAAATAAATGACGGGATGCCATCACCTGATCAACATCAGTATGCAAGCAGTTTTTCACTAAAATCTCTTGAGCTTTCTTTGGATTCACTTGTGAATACTTCATGTATTCGCCTAGAACCACACGATCAGGAACACTTACAATAACTTCTATCTCGACGCCTTTTACTTCATCTTTTAGGAACGCACGTTGTAAGTATTCTACACCGCCTACTTTGTCAATTACGTCTTGACTTACTTCTTTTTTAGCTTTAGCCATTATATTTTTGTGTTTAAATTTGATTTAAAAAAACCCTCCCGAAAGAGGGTTTTCAGAGAAAAATGAAAGAGAGAAATGTATTTTTTAATTTGCGACGTTCAAATCGACTTTAAGAGCGAACAGCGGGTATTCCATCTTTAACCCCATTTCGCCAGTAACTTCGCGACCTTCCTTCATGAATTTAACCAATAGCTTATCCGTTATGATAACATTGTATTCATTAGTAAAAGTGATAATTACATCAAAAGGCTTAATGTTTAAAATTCCTCCTTTGGCTGCCATTTCAAGTGGCGTGATGTCATGCATCATGATTCCTATCGATGCGTTAGGAGTAATTTTTCCCTTACTCCAACTCGTTGCATTAGAGCCAAGCGTCCAGTTCAATTGATGCTCCTGTTCGTTTCCGTAAGTAGCTGATGTCACTTCAAGAGGTACACCATTAATAAAAACAGTACAATCAGCACTATCGTAGGCTTTTCCGTTTCGGGTTATTTTTGCCATTATTGGGTAGATTTCAAGTTAATAGTTCCGTTCAAATAACCCAGTACGCCAGTTGGCTGTACATTGAAGGCTACTTTTAATTCTTTAGCAACTAGAAGATCACTATCAGGGTCAATGGTCGTTTTACCGCCCGAAATTTCGACAGCGTTCTCCATATCATTAAAGATATTGTCGCCAATCGTTTCTAGTGAAACACGCACGCCAGTAGGTAATTTTCCTAAATCGTCAACTGGATAGGTCTTTTTGATTTTGGGTAAATAAGCCGTTCTTAATTGCCTAGCGCAATCATCCATCACACGACCGTAAGCAATAGTATGCTCGTTTAAGTTGCCTTCATCATCAATGATAATTGGGGCGCAAACGTGATCGTTGTTAATGCGAATTCCAGCTAGTCCAGCATAAGACAATCCAAATACATAGCCTTTGTCTTCAAAAGTTTGTAATTGTTCGAATATTTCTTTGTTTTTTTGATGGCTCGATAGTCCAGGAATCATCCAAGCGGATTTTTTTGCATCCATCAAATTAAAGGCTTCATTGTCCCCTATATTTTGATTAATGGCAGCAGCTGCGCAAACACCTAAAACGGTTCCCACATCGGCAAACTTTTGAGCGATACCCGTCTTAGTATCGGCATATTGCCAGTCTTGACCAATTACCATGGTTACCTTTGTAGCAGCTACATTTTCGATTTCTCTCAAGTGAGGCACTACAGAGCTCAAACCACCCAATTGATAACCTTCTAAAAAGATATGTGTTGGCATAAACTGATTGTAAGCCAATTCGGCCATTCCTTGAGCAAATGAAATTGCATCAACAACATCAGGAACTAAGCCATCCACTGGTACACCTGCAACGGTTGGATTTAAAGCCACAGCCAATTGACGCACTTTAAAATCAGAATCAATCAACAAACGTTTTAATTTATCGTTTGTCGTGTCTTGACAAATAGAAACCAAAGTTTCTGTTTGCGGCACGGCCATGAAGTTTAACAAAACGCCTTCGCCAGCATTACGATAAAACTCACGTACATGACGATACACGTTTACATTGTTATCCTTATCAAAGGCTTCAGTAATGCCTTTTTGAGCAGCATCAAACAATCCATAAAATTGAACCGTTTCTTTAAAAGCTAAAAGAGGAATGACAGGAGAACTCACAATGATAGCCGAAACCCGTCTATCATTGTTGAGCCTATTGGCACCTACTTTGCCTTTTTTAATATCTGCAGCATTTAAATTTGCCATTGTTTAAATCGGTTTTAAATTTACTTTTTGTCTTCGGTGTCTTCGTTTCCGTTGGTTCCTTCTTGAGTGCCTTCAGCAGTTTTTACTTCTTGAGAAGTACTAACTTCAATTTTAGCCACCAATTCAGCTGTTCTACCGTCATAAGCGATTTTAACCGTCTTACGTTCATCAGTTTCAAAAGGCTTTAATTCTTCTAGTGATTCTGCTTTTAGAATAAATGCAATGGCATCAGTAGCAGTCATAGGCTTAACTGCTTTATCATCTTCAGTAACTTCTTCAGTACGTTCAAATTTGGTCAATTTCTGACCTGCTTTCAAACTCAAAGTACCAATGTTCTCCGAAGTGAAAAATTCGCCTTTAGGATTTGCCCAAAGGACATCGTGTGTAGTAGAAGCAAACAACGTTGCCGCTGTTTGCTTGTTTGTATCTTTACTCATCTTCTTAGAATTAAGCGTTAGCAGTTACTAAAGCACCAATTGCACGGGCTTTCTTTGGAGATACTAAATAATAGTGACGGTAGTTTACGGCCGCAGCTTGATTTTGAGTATCAGGCTCATCGTAGTACATTTTGGTAGAACCTTCAGCTCTAAACATATCAGGAGCATAAAACACTACTGAAGCTACGTTGTGAATCGCTGGATTAAACACCGCACCAAAAGAAACTTTAGTGTTATCCGCTGCCAAATAGAAAGGCATGGCGTGGTACAAATACACTTTGAAACCGTGGAATAATGGTCTTAATTGACCAGTAGCGATGTTTAAGTAATCTTTGTAGAAGTCTTTTACTTCTTTCACAATACCTGTGTTATGAAGCGTATTCAAAACCAAAATACGGCTACCATCATCAGGTACACCAGCAGCCGATAATGCACCACCTAAATCGATGATATCGTTTACCGTTGCTAATTTTTTACCCGCTACAGTGGCTCCTGTAGTTCCCAGAACTGGAGTAGCTACAGTATGCGATTGTGGAGCTAATGCATGAGTCGCTTTTGCAAATTTCTTTGCCAAAATAGCGTTCTTGTGCTTTTTGTTGACTACAGCAATTTTAACGTACGTAATAGCATAAAGCTCATCATCTGTTACTTTAGTAGCTACAGTCGTAAATTTGTCCAACTGGAAAGCAATATCGCCATTTTCCAATGTAGAGTAACCAATTGGATAGGTTGTATTATTAATTAATACCTCAGGATCTGCGCCAATATCGACTAAGTGAATGACTTGATTTTCTCCGCTAGAAGAAGATGTAACGTGTCTACTTTCGTCTGGAATTTCGTTTAAAAACGAAGCTTCAATTTCGGGTTGAAAGGATTCGACTAATTCGCCAGTCCAAATCTCACGATAGACACCTGCATAAAGTAAACCTTTTACTTTGTTTGGAAAAAGGAACTGTAAGCCAGTACCTAAAGTAAAAATAATCATCGCTACAGCAAAAGCATTTAAGTCGGCTATAAAGCTGATTAATACAGCTGCAATGATGGCTAAACAGATATTACAAAGAATAGCTGGAATTGAAATTTTACGTGTTTTTTTCATAATTATTTATAAGATTGATTTATTCTAACCCGCCAAGGTTGTTTCTAAATGTGTGTTTTTACTTCTTGTATTTTGCGTCATACAATGCCTGCCATCCTTCTGGGTTTTCTCTTAGCAAAGCTTCTAATCCTTTAGAGTCTTCTTTTTGCCATTGATCCCAAGCCCAAGCTTCACGACCTGTAGCAGAACCACTACCAGTACCACCAGCATTTTGCATTTGTGCCTTAATAGGATTACGAGCAGGAATAGCAGATAGTACCGTTTTCAAAGCTTCAATCCCTGAAGTCGTTCCAATAGCTTCATAAGTCGCTTGGTTTGCAGGGGTAATTTTTCCCTCCTTTTTAGCTTGATCCAGTTCCGCAGTAATAGCCGCTTTGCCTTGGTCAGCTAATGCCGTTTCGGCTGTAATTCTTTTAGCAATTTCGGCATCAAGTTTACCTTGTGTTACAGTCGCTTGTGCTTCAAAATGTTTTTTTACAGCTTCAATAACTGCTGTGTCTGAACTTTGCTCATTTACACCTTGCAAGGAAAGAGCTTGAATAATTGGTAGTTTCATATTGTGATCTAAATTTATTTGTTGGGAATTTTTAGGATTGAGTAAAGCCGTGAATTGATAATACATTCCTTGAGCTCCTATTTCTTGTGGATTATAACTGGCACTTATGGTTTCGCTTTCGGCTTCCACAATTTCAGAAATCAAACCTTCCTTTAATGCTTCTTCAGCATCAAACCAGTTATCGCCTACCATCCATTTGGCGATGTAGGCTTTTGATTTATTAAGCCCTTTAGAAAAAGAATTGATTAAGTTAGTTTCAATCGAACGCAAAAGTTTAGCGTTGTTCTCATGATCTAAAGCACCACCATAGGTACTGCCAGATGGAGCGTGAATCATCATAAATCCATTTCTAACCATTTTCGGTTTTTTGTCTGTACGGGATTGACTGATTACTGCTGCCATCGAAGCGGCGATACCAATGATTATAAAATCAATTTCTTTTTTGCTGTTTTGGATTGCATTATAAATCAAATTACCATCGAAAACTGAACCGCCATAGCTGTGCATCTTTACAGTTATCTGACTGTATTTTGCTTCTAATTCAGAGAATAGCGAAATGAACTCCATTCCGTTTCTGTCCCAAATTTCACCGTAGGCTGTGATCGTATTATCCTGTACTTGAAATATCATTTTTAAAACTTTGAAGCAAAGATGTGATGATTGTGTTTCTTAAAAAACATTGTTCGCAAGGGTTGCAACATTTTTAGTTTACACCTTGATTTATAAGGACTTTTGCTATTTAATACCAAAAATTTACATGTCGAAAATGCTAACAAATCAGGCTAAAAAAGTAATGTCCGAAAGAATGTTTGTAGAGGACGGGATGACTGCAAAAGCGATTGCCGAACAGTTAGACGTATCCGAACAAACATTAAGTAAATGGAGAAAAGGCAAGGAAGGCGAAAAGGCATGGGATGATAAACGTGCCGAAATGCTCGCTTCACCCCACAAGATTAAAGAGATCCTATTAAAAGAATTAATCCTTGTAGCAGGCGGCGAAAAATCTAATGTAGATGCAGACGCACTTGCAAAAATTAATAAAGTAATAGAAAGCCTTTCTGATAAAATAAGCGTGCAAGTAGTCTTTTCAGTATTTAAAGAGTTTGACAACTGGATGGCTGACCAAGACCCTAAGACAGCGGTACTATTTACCGAATGGCACAAACAGTTCTTGTTATACAAAATCAATCTCGAGAGTTAAATGACAGCAGCGTTTGAAAAAATATTAAAGCAATACGAAGAGCACTGTAGAAAAGTAAAGCAAGCTACTACCGTAAACATAAATGAAAGCCCAGGCGATAAATTAAGACGCATCAAGGAGCTGGAAAAAGATTATGTGACGTGGTTTGAATATTACTTTCCTATGTACGCAAAATCTAAATGCGCACCATATCATATTGAAATGGCCGATTTGATAATCTCCAATAAAATCATTGATATCTTATTGGAAATATACAGATCAGGAGCAAAGTCCGTACATGCTGATATGGGAATCCCTTTGTACCTATATTACACAGGAGATTTGTTTTTTATGCTCTTAATAGGGCAAACAGTCGATAAAGGAAAGAAACTAATATCAGATGTTCAAGCACAATTGCAGTACAACCAAAGGCTTCTAAACGATTATGGTACCCGATATAAATATGGCGATTGGTCTGAAGGCGATTTTAGCACTATAGACGGAGTAAAATTTGTTAGTCGTGGTTTTCGTCAATCGGTTCGTGGATTAAGAGAACAATCTGAACGCCCTGATTATATCGTGATTGATGATGTTGACAGTATTGAATTATGCAACAATGAGAAACGTTCTCGCAAGGCTTATGATTGGGTTTGGGAAGATTTAAAAGGAACATTTGACGAAGGTTCGAAGCGCAAACGTTTTGTTTGCGCTAATAACAACTTTCATAAAAACACCATCATTAACCAACTCAAACAGGAGTTTGAACGGATTAATGAAAAAGCTAAAGCAGTAAAAAGAAAGTTCAAACACTTTATCATAACGGCCAAAGCGGTTAAGGATTTAAACACATTTGAACCAACATGGCCAGAAAAAACTAATGCTGAATACTGGCGAATTAAGTTTGAAGAAACCCCGTACCGTTCCTTTATGCGGGAGTACATGCACGTGCATATTCAGGATGGCGAAATTTTCAAACCTGAATACATGCAGTACAAAGAAATGCCCACACTAGACAAATATGACGCTTTGTGTTTCTATGGCGATTTAAGTTATAAAGATGCAGGAGATTACAAAGGAATGGGATTGGTTGGAAAAATTGGTAGAGAGTTTCATTTAATATTTTGCTACCTCAGGAAGTCCAGCCGAAAAGCATTAGCCGAATGGCTGTATGATTTAGTCGAAGACCATAAGCTGCTTGATTATAACATCACTTATCAAATCGAAGGATTGTTTGCCATGGATGACTTTGTCAATGATTTTGATACTGAAGGCGATGAGCGTGGATGGTACATTCCTGTAACAGCCGATAAAAAAAGTAAGATTGACAAGTTTGATCGTATTGAAAGCATGGCGGGTTATTTTGAACGAATGAATATGTTTTTTAATGCCAAATACCGAGGTAATAATGACTTTCAAACGATGGAAGATCAATTGTACGCTTTTGAAAAAGGAAGTGGTGCTAATGATGACGGACCCGATTTTTTACAATCAGGAGTATCCAAAGTCAATAAAATCACATTTGTTACCAAATTCGAACCAAAAACCAAAAGCCGAAAGGAATTATTAAGCGAAAAGAAAAACAGATTTTAAATGAGCCGATTTATAA
Source organism: Flavobacterium frigoris (assembly GCF_900111075.1). GTDB lineage: Bacteria > Bacteroidota > Bacteroidia > Flavobacteriales > Flavobacteriaceae > Flavobacterium > Flavobacterium frigoris. Next base: position 48,997 of record NZ_FOFZ01000007.1, on the reverse strand, counting down.
AAGACACCGATTACGCTGTTTTGATTCGTAATGAAATCAAAAACATCTTACTAGAAAACTACAGCGAAACTAAACTTTTGAGTGCCGAACTAATGGCGATAGCTCAAATTAAAAACTATTTAGCTGGACGGTATAATGTAGCTACTATTTTCACACCATCGGACGGGGTAACGGACGACCGTAACGCATTTATTGTTATGATCACTATTGATTGTGCCTTATACCATTTGTATTGCTCTATAGCTCCAAACAAGATTCCAGAACACCGCTCTAATCGGTATCAAGATGCTTTGGACTGGTTAAAGGGAATGCTAGAACCAAACAAAACAGCCGATTTGCCATTACTCACAAACGATAGTGGCGAAACTAAAGGAACGGTTAGAATAAGCAGTAACAACAAATCAAGCAATAACAAATGGTAGTGTTACCGATTTAAAACACGTTTAAACTCAATTCTAAGGCACTATTTTATATTATATGAAAAGGAATTCAATAAACAAACTAAGAAACGCACAGGGGCGTAATTTTGCCCCAGTAGCCAAAACAGAGACACAACCACTACGATCAGGCAAGAAAAATGCAGACGGTATCATTATGCAGATTGCAAAAGCCTACAAAGATAGAAGTCGAAAGGAAATACAAACGTGGCGTTTAGCATTAATGGCTATCGATCACATTGAAACACCACGCTATAACAGATACTTTGATTTGGTAGAGGATTTGCGTACCGATGGTACTTATAAAACGCAATCCCTTTTGCGTAAATCGGCTACTTTATCAGTCGACTTTCAAATACGTAACGGAAAGACTGGAGAACTCAATGAATTAGCTTCAAAACTATTTCAACAACAATGGTTTTACAGGTATCTAGGTACTGATCTGGAATCAAAAATTGAAGGCACTAGAATTCTTGAGTTTTTAAGCTTTGATGGTCACAATATCAAATTTGATGTTATCCCACCTCGTAACACTGTACCGTCTCAAAAGCGCATCTACCCTGACTTAGGTAAGGACAAAGTATTTATTCAGTATGATGACCCTATTCATAAACCTTGGGTTATTGAATTAAACCCTGACAATCCGTTAGGGATCATCAATGATATTATTCCCAATTTGATTTGGAAGCGGAATGTATCCCAATCGTGGGCGGAATTTTGTGAAAAGTTTGGCATGCCAATGGTGTCAGCAACTACTAACAACAACAATTCCGATCATATTGATAAGGTAGAAAAGCAACTACTATCACTTGCTGAAGCTTCGGTGGGTGTGTTTCCTGAAGGAACGACCATCAAGTTTGATGAAGCCAACCGCACCGATGCTTATATGGTCTATTCTAAATTCATTGAGCAAAACAGTAATGAAATTGCTGGGGTTTTGGTTGGATCTAATACGCTAGGTTCTGACGCTGCCAACCGTTCCCAAACCGAAGTACACGAGCGTTCCTTAGACTATAAAATTAGTCAAGCTGATAGAAGGGATATCGCATTTACAGTTAATGATCAACTTTTGCCCTTACTTCAAATACAAGGTTATAGTTATATATCTGACGATGATATTTTTGAATGGATTGAATCCAAAGAAGAAATTGATCTTGTACAATTTTGGACTATTACTCAAGGAATAATGAATCAATATGAAGTAGAACAGGATTGGCTTTCTGAAACTTTTAATATTCCGATTGTGGGTAAAATACAACAATCGCCCACGCAAATTGTAGCACAATTAGAAGCATCAAAAACAATAGAAGCACTACTAAAACGCACTAAAAATGGAACTACCAAGCAAGAAGAAAACAATCCAACCCCTGAATCTTGGAAAAGACCAGACTATTCATAAATGTTGTGGTTCTAGCGCACCTACAGCATCGGCCAGCAATAAAATTCTAGATGAATTAACCAATAAGTTAATCAATGCAATTTGGAATAAAGAAGAAACAATTGGTACTGAAGGGAAGTTAATAGTTGCTGAAGCTCTCGAATTGACCAAAGGTTTAAAATCAGGTTACGGCATAACTACAGGCTATAACACACCTGACACATTAGCCATGCAGTTGATGGAATACAATTTGTTTGAGTTCTCTGATTCTAAAACAGAGGCACGTTTGGCAGCCATGACAGACTTGTTAATTGACCAGGAGAAAAACGAAATTAGATCTGAATCTGATTTTAAGAAACTGGCCAATGAAAGAGTAAAGGATTTAAATCAAAACTACTTAACAACCGAATACAATCTTTCAGTTGCTGTGGGGCAAAATTCGGCAGCTTACCACCGCTTTTTAGCCGAAAAGGATACAGTTACTTCTTTCGTTCAATATGAAACGGCAGGAGACTCGAAAGTAAGAAGCGAACACGCCAAGCTTGATGGTAAAATATTTAATTTAAGTGATCGTGAAGCCATGAAACTGTTTCCGCCAAATGGTCATGGTTGTCGTTGTGAATTCAAGCAATACAACCGTACACCAAAGCCTGAGCAAGTAATGAGCGGGAAACTAGCTCAGGAGATGTTAAATACAGATGATGCCAAATGGTCAAAAAGTCAATTCAATATCAATCGTGGTGATCTAAAGCAGGTTTTTACTAAATCACAATTTTATAGCGACATCAAAGGATTGCCTAAAAAGGTCAACGAAATGACTTTCGATAAGTATGATTTAAAACCGTGGGATTCGTTTAAATCGAATTTAAACAAACTTTCAATTGACAAAACCATTACTGGAGACAACGCTAAAGAACTCTTTAAAACCGTGAATGATGAAAAATTTATGCGGTTTAAAGATTACTATGGTCGAAAAATGATTGTAACCCAAAAGAACTTTGATTTTCATACCAAAGGCAAGTATTTAAAGGAAAGCGAACAAAGACATCAATTGTTTCCGCATATCAAAGACATTTTAAACAATCCTGATGAAGTGTGGTACAATGAGCCTGATTTAGGAGGGAAGTTTCAGTCCAGGTATATGAAGTTTTATAACGATACCATCATCGTTATTGATTGTGAAATGGCAAAAGATGGATTAGTAATCAAGACATGGTATAGAGCAAAAAAAGAAGACCTAAACTTACGTAAAGGTCTTCTTTTAAGGAAAGCGGTAAAATAAAACCCTCAATTAAATGATCCCTTCACGCTGTGCATTCCTTATCTCAGTGAGCGCTAATGTTAGGGGCTTCATCTTACTTGCTAATACAAAGATATAAAAAAATTACAATATGGCTAAAAAATCAAAATTAGAACTCGTTATGGAGTTGAGTGATAAGTTGTTTAACAACAAATTATCACAAGTGCAAGCCAAATTATCAGGTGCTACCGATAAAATGGAAAGCAAACTGCAACGCTTTAATTTAAAGCAAATAAAGGTTTTTTCGAATTTCGGCAAAGCTCTTGACCCAACAGCTATGAATAATATGTCTGAAATAGTTGAAAACCTAAGCCAAAAGTTAGACTTCACAAAAAGCATTACCAACACCAAGACAATGCTTGCACAAATGGGCGTTGAAAATATTAACGAAATGTCAACTAGAATTCACAAACTAGGTAAGGTTTGGGAGGCAAACGACGACGATATTGCCAAATCAGCCAATGCGCTAACCAAACAGCTTGGAGGTTCATTTGAAAGCAATTTGGCTATCTTACAACAAGGATATGAGAAAGGAGCTAACTTAAATGGCGATATGCTTGACCAATTCAAAGAGTATGCGCCACAAATAAAAGAATTAGGCTTGAATGCTAGTGATATGATGGTTATAATGGCTAATGCTGGGAAGAATGGAGTATTCTCAGATAAAGCAATCGACTCGATAAAAGAGGCTAATTTATCTTTAAAAGAAATGGGTCCTGCTCAAATGGCAGCATTAAAAGGAATTGGTTTGGATTTCGAGAGAGACCTAAGAGGTAAAACTTCCTTTCAAGCCGTACAAATGATATCCAAAGCAATGGAAGGAGCAAATGCACAAGCCAAACAATTAGCATTGACAGATATTTTCAAAGGAGCAGGTGAAGATGCTGGTATGGGATTTATTTTAGGATTGAGTTCTATGGATTTAGACCCTAGAAAACTTCCCAACATCAAGCAAGCAGATGAAGGCTTAAAAGGTTTTATTGCAGGAATAGAATCGTATGTATCGGAAAAAGTTGGTGCAATGATGCCTTATTTGCAAGGTGTCTCAATGTCTATTGTCACATTGGCGAGTTTAACAACTGTAATACAAGCATTGACCACAGCGCAATGGTTTTCTAATTTGGCAGCAGCTGCAAGTCCATATATGTGGGTAGCTTTGGCAATTGGCGCAGTGATAGGTGTTGTTGTATTAGCTATCAAGTATTTTGACGACTGGGGTGCAATGGTTTTAGTATTTATGGGACCAATAGGTAGGTTAATAGTTGCTTTAAAATTAATTTACGACCATTGGGATAGTATAGTAAACGCTTTTAAATCGGATGGGATATTAGGAGGCCTAAAACGAATTGGTCAAGTACTTTTAGATGTTATATTAAAACCGCTACAACAAATACTAGAAACTATTGCCAATTTTGACCCTACAGGATTAGCTCAAAAAGGAGCTGAGGCTATTAGACAATTTAGAAGCGAACAAGGATTGATAACAACTGGAGAGGTTGCAACTATAGGTAATGTAGATGCCACAGACCCTTTGGGATTAAAAGGTATCAAAACTCCTGATTTGTGGGGTACGAAAAAAGTAGAGCCAACTTCGTTACTCAAAGCTCCTGTACTAGACGGCAAACTAGCAGGAACAGGAGGCAAAAACAAAAAGCAAGGCGAAGAAATAAGCAAAGTCGCAGGAGAAGCCAACCAAGTTAAAAAGGTCGATATTAGAATCGATGCTTTTAATAAAGGCGGTATCAATGTATCGCAATCAGCTTATGCAGGAATGACTAAGGAAGATGTAGAAGCATGGTTTAAAGAAATGATGCAACGAGTATTAATAAATGCAGAAACTGCTTAAATATGATAAGCCCGGACTTTTTAAAAAAGCTCAACCGCTTGAGTAAATTATATGATAAATTCCCTGAATTGGCGGCTATTGAAGCCGTCAATTTCAGCAAGGAACGATTTGTACGTAAGAACTGGGTAGATAAGGGTGTAACGGCTTGGAAAGCTCGTAAACCATCGCCTGAATGGCTGAGTGAAGAACAAAAGAAAGCCGCTGCACGAGGTTCGTTAATGGTCAAATCTGGACGTTTAAAACGCTCCATTCGTAAAACGAAAGTAACTCGTAACAGCGTAACGATTGGAACGGATGTGCAATATGCTGAAGCGCACAATGAAGGCGCAGTTATCAATCAAACGATCAATATAAAAACACATTCTCGTACTCGAAAGGGAAGAACTGAAACCGTAAAAGCACACCGCCGTAAGCGTAAAATAACATTACCAAAAAGGCAGTTCATTGGAGAATCGACCATCTTGTTACGTAGAATAGAACGACTAGTACAAAGAGAAATAAACGAGATTCTAAAATAAGTTAAACCCGATTTAAATGAAAGCATTTTACAACAAACTAATTGAAGCCTTTGGCACAGGGGAGAACAAAGCCAAATTTACTGATAAGAATATTGCTCCAGTCGAATATATTGATCTATACGCTGGACAAGATCAGTTTGAAGAAAACTTCGAACTATTCTCAAGACCTTCGTTACTTGTAGATTGGGACATCGATCATAGTGGCGATGCACCGATTGCTACAATAACGTTTTATTGTTGTTTTGAGCAACTGAGAGATACAAGTAACATATCACTAAACAAGGATTTAGCTTTGCAGTTCTTAGATTTTATTGATTGTATTGACGAAATCGCACAAACTATTGAAACGGAGAAAACTGGCAAACTAGAAGTTGTTTCTGAGGGTTTTAATAAAATGGATTCTATTGTAAACATCTACTTATTGACTTACGAGTGTAGTTATTCAGGACGAAAAAGCCCTCGAGGCGATTACCAAGAGGGCGATTATGATACGTTAGATTTAAAAGGAGAACTAACTATTGAGTTTGATGATTAAAATGTTTTGTCTGTTGGATTTATTTTAATAGTATAACTTTTGTTTTCTAAAACTGCAATTGTCTTAACATAAGCGGAATAAGTGCCGTTTTTACTATCACTTGTTTTTTCAATTATTAGCTTTTCTAAATCCTCCGAAGGTTGGTTTTTAAAAGCTATTTTTTTACCCGACTTTTTAAAATAAAATACATTTATAGATTCTTTAGGTTTGGAAGCTTCTTCATTAGCCCAATCCAAATGGACTTTAATTGTTTCCTGTTTTCGAGCTATACTGTCAGCTGTATATTGCGCTTTTCTTTTTTTAATATCAGCTTCATAGTCTAATTTTCGCTGTTCGTCTTCCAACTTTGCAAGCATTAAATCTGTTTTAAACTTCTCTTTTCTTTTTTCAAAATCTGTCTTAAATTGAGTACTGTTTTTATAAACACCATTCGTTATTTTTATTGATGCAACGCCATTTACAATACTGTAGATAGCTACATCTTGAGCCATTGTCTTGATGAAACCATTTTTTAAATTTGCACTTTGAAGCTCGTTATTATAAAGATAAATAAATAGTTTTATTACTTGAACTTTGCTTCCTGTAACCTCTAAAGAACTCACCACATAAAGCCCATATACCTGAAATAGATTGTACTTAATTTTTAAATTATCTATTGCACTTCCAGCAGTCGTTTTATAGGTATTGATAATATAATCATCTCCATTTATATCATTAGAATTACGATGTAATTTGAAATAACTATGTATCAAATTTTGCATGTTATTCGATACCCAATTGTATTCGTAATAGGTATTTTGGGCGGGCATATACTTGTTAGTCATAGGGAAGTAATTTGGAAAGAAAGCCCCAATAGGTCTGTTAAAGTCGTATTCCCAATCAGGTTTGTTTTGAGCAATTAAGAATGTTGGTATTAATAGCAAAAAGCATAATAGTTTTTTCATTTTTCTAATTTTAAAGGTTACCAAAAGTAAGAAAACCGTTCAATAAATGAACGGCTTTCTTATAAAACGTTATTTTTTAATAGGCTCTACAGCATTCCCATGCTCATTACACACCTTGCAAGTGATTAGGCGTTGCATAATGGTTTCACCTGTTGCCAATATTATAGCTTTACGGTTTTCGTTAAGAACATGGTCGCAAATTAGCGTAGTGCGTATGTACCAATTGTTTTTTTTTAAGGCTTTGAAATGCTTTGCAAAATCTGCCATATCGGTACTGTTTTTAAAATATTTTGTAGCTCTCATACTGCTAGTTTTAAATTAAACGGAATACATTTTTAGTTAATTTTATAAATAAATAATCCTAAATCATCGTGTATTTTGTTAAGGATTTCACTATCTCTTACCTCAGAGAAGGTTTCTCCAGTCTCGACGCTGTAGGGTATTGCGTAGAGGGTCATTTCTTCTTTCTCGTAGGCAATAATGCAAACAAAATCGCTTAGAATATCGCCAATAGCAGGGAAATCTACTGCTAAGTACACTCGTTTAGGGTTTTTACTGTAATGCTCAGCAAAGGCATGGTAAACCGCTCTTATATCACCACCTAAATCAAGGCTGCACATGATTCCTTTTTCGTCTTTATCCTCTACGTACATCTGAAAAGGATAGAAGCCATAAGCGTTACAATGGTCTAAATATTCAATTTTTACTAGTGTGTCTACAAATTCTTTTAAGTTTTTCATTTTATTGTTGTTTTTTTAGTGATTTAACTTTTCGTATCCTTCTAGGATTTCATTTATTGTATTTCTAATTGTTTTTAACTTTGCATAACTTACATCTATGTACGCATCATTATCTTCAGTCTCAATTTGTAACTGACAGCAATCTTTTTGGATACGAATCATAAATTCACCATTATTATCATTTCCATTTATTTCGATATAATATTCTGTTTTTTTTATATCCATTTCACTACCTCTTTTTAAAATTATGTTTTGGCTTACTAATAAATCTACTTCCTTCATACTCATAAAAAACGGGTTCTTTGTACTCGTTTTGTCTTATATAAATCAAAGGCTCTCGTTCAAATTGCTCAACTCTAGCGTGATATTCTAAATCAATTTTAAACCTCCTTTGTTTCTCTAGTTCACAAAGCCTCCACATCAATGCAAAAAATCTTAATTTTGCTTTATTAATACTCATCGTTGTATCTTTTTTGGCTTGACTAAAAAAACAAAGCTTCTATTCCCTTCGGTTTGTTTTTCTTCTTTCCACCCAAGCTTTTTTAAAATATCATTTCCTCGGACCCAACCGCCATAAGAACCGCAAGCCCAATCGTGTTTTTTGTACCTAATCGCGGTTTCGTAATCCTTTCTGTCTTGTTCAGATAATTTACTTTTTTCCTCTGCCGTAAGTTCCCAGTTATTAATACTCATCGTTGTATCTTTTTTGGTTCAACCAAGTCACTAAATGCGCTTTGGCTTGACCTGTTTTCTTTAAATCCTCGTTGTAATGTTTAAGAGCTGAAAAACATTTTATTTTACTCGTTAAATCCAATTTTTCAAAGGCTTTTTGGGCTTGTTCCTTTTTGCGCTTGAGGTCGTATTTATCCCAAAAGGATTCAAAACTAAAATCGTCTATCTTGAGTTCTATGGTTACGATCTTCTTAAACTTCGCCCAGTCTTCAATCATTTGTACATTCTCAGGAAAGGTTTGCTTTCGTAACAAATTAATGAAGCTCGAGCCTTTTAAATTGATAAAACAATGCAGTATCCCATCTGATTTCCTGTACTGAAAAATCCATTTTTCTTTTGTAGCGATGAAGGTTACTTCGTAGGTGGTGTATTCTTCCATTGTCGTAATTGGTTTAGGTCAAAAAAAACAGGTATGGCCAAATTCATTGCGAGCCAAACCTCTACTTTAGCACCGTTGGAGCTGCTATGGCATGGTAATGCTAGAACCGCATCACATTGCATTAAGGCGGTTACACATAGTTTCATGGCTTCATTCCATTCTGCTTCGGGGTTATTTACAACTTGTACTGGGTTTACAGGTTCTAAATCCATGTCGTAAAGGTTTTTTGATGCTATGAAAAACTTATTTTCTACATCTTGACTAAGTAGTCCTGTAACCTTTCCTGCTATGTATATCTTTTTTCTCATTTTAATAGGAATTTAATCGGTTTGGTGTGTACAAATGTTTTTGATATTAGTATGGCTTCCCCTCTTAATCGATGCTCGGTTTCAAAAATTGTTTCTATTTTTGAAACAGGCCTTTTGTCTTTTACTTTCTTGTGCATTAGGCTAGTTTTTGGTTTAAATCATTGATTGTTTTTTGAATTTGTATTTTAACGTATGGCTCATGAATTTCTTTGATTTGCTGAAGAAGGAGTAACTCTAACATATCGGCTTCATGAAATTTTAAGGAGACATTAATTTTCTTTTTTGCGTCAAAAAGATTCATTTTTGCCTTAATATGAATCGCTTTACCATCCAACTTAGCAGCAACATCAAGTGCAATTGATAAAGTTGATTTTTCCCTTCGCGATATCGCTTTTGAATTATAAACCGCTTCGATTGTTGCAGCTATGATAATGGCGTTTTCAGGTGTTAGACTTAGTTTTATTTTCATTTTAAAGGGGTTTAGAGATTTGCAAAACCACATAATTATGGGCTAAACCCGCTACATCTTTAATGATAAAATCTACTTTCCTGATTACTTGACCACCTGTGTATTTTTGTTTATTGGGGTCGTATTCATTGAGAAGTAAGAGGTCATTTTCTTGGTAATTCCGATTATTCAAACGGACTTCTACTTTCTTTAATCCCAACAGCACATTTCTGTAATGTTCGGGATAGATTTTTAGTTCGTGTTTCATTTAAAAAAGGTTTAATTGATTGTTATTTTGTGATTTTTCGTGTAATTCTCTCATTTGTTTTCTAGCATTTATACCGAGATAGGAGTCAAATGTCCGCTTACAGATATCGAATTGATTTTCGATGTGTAAATGATAGATTTCTTTAAAAAACAGGCCTTGTTTGCGATGATGCAAAGCAATTTCTTGGATTTTTAAAACTCTTTTTAAAAAATTCTTTCTCGTGTAGGACATTTAGCTATCTTTGAAGCTCAAACAACCGCCAAGTTGATAGAGCTTCTGATAGTATTATTAGGGGCTCTTTTTAATTTTGAGAGCTTTGTGGTATTCCTGTAGCATGATGCCATGCTTTGTTTCCTACTTTTTGCGCACTATGTTCATAGTTAATTTCTAACTGTCTAAACTGCTTGTCTAATTCGTCTAGTTCATTATAATCATAAGCATTAAGGGCTTTATGATGAACACTACTAGCTAACATCCAACTATTGAACTTTGTCCAGCTATCGGCTTCTTTTATCCCCGTTCTAGTGGCGATTGTAAGAATGTTGCTGCGCTTGCGTTTCATTGTCAATTCCATTTCTGCTGATATCGATTGACTGCTTACTGGTTTTGATGCTTCGACCTCTCTTTTCTTGTTGTTTTGATAGTTGTTTACCGCACTATCAGAATCACTAAAGGTGTTGAATGTTCTTGGTTGTCTTTTTTTTGGAGTTCCCATATTAAAAAAGTTTTTGTTGTACTGGTGTTGTGTCTTTTTTATCCCAAATAACAAAGGGTTTGTTCCCGCCAAAACGGCTCACTGGGTACGCTTTGAAATTCTTGATTAGAATCTTGATACAAGACATAAATTCGATGTCTTTTGCATGCTGATTACGTGGTTTGTCGCCTTTTGCCCAGCTGATAATAACAAAGCTTTTGCGTGGGAATGTTTTCTTTAGGATTTTGAATTGATCAAGGCTCAATTTGGCATAATCCAAACTATCAATAATGATAATTTTGCCCGATGCTGGACGTTTTAATCGAAGGATTAAATCATCAAAAACACCACCTGAAGTAAACATTACTTTTCCTTTTAAATCTTGCATATCGTTACGCTTAATAGCGTCCTGCAATGATTTAGATATCCCTTGCTCATACGAACAGTACAAAACTTTGGCAAATGATGCCATGTGTTTGGTAAGTTGTATAGCAAATTCGGTTTTACCGTTTCCAGAACCTCCATAAATTGACATTATGAAGTTCTTTTCGGGTTGACCGAAACTCTCTAGCCAATCACCTTGGAAGTCGTAAACTTCAAAGGATTTGTCTAGGAACTGTGTGATTCCAATTGCTTTCATTTTTACTAATTTTTCATTTTTTCGCTCCCACTTACGACTCGAACGTAAGCGTATGCCATTTGGGATGGGTTTAATCTTTTAATTCTGTTATTTTAACAACTTCGTGTTTTAAATAACCATATACTATATTGGGCGGTTTATGCATCATACAAAGTCTTCCTACTTCTTGCGACTCTACAGGTATGTAACCTCCATTCCAAACATCTCCTTGAAATGGTTCAGTTTTTACAATTACTCCATTTGCATTGGTAGTAAAACTCAAAAAATCCTGCCCATTATCCTCTAATTCAATTATAAAACCTGTTATCATAGACTTGAAAAATTAAGTGAAACATCTTTCCATTTGTTCTTTTCGTCTAGGGTGTAGACTCTAATGTACTTGGTAGAACCTACTACGATAAGACAATCATTAAGCTTGTCAAATTCTTCGATTAGTTTGTCATCGCCCAGCTCACGCACTTGTTTGCGTGCTTTGGTTAGAATCTTGACGTCGTATTCGCCTTTGGCATTTTTGATAAGAATACTTTCCAAAAGGTTGTAGAATCCTTTGTTTCTATTTTCGAATTTCTCTCTAAAAATATCCTTGATGGCATTGATGTGAACGATTGCTTCATCATTAAAATCAAAGCGGTCTTGAGACTCGACTATGATTTTGATTTTCTCATTTTTCAGCTCGAAGCTCTTCGCTTCTTTGGTTGGTTTTCCTTCCAGTTCGTACTTCAGGTTATTGAAGTTTTCGGCATGGGCTATGGTTTCCGCTTTTAGAGTAGTTAAGATTGCTTGAGCATCATTGTAACGCTCTAAAACTTCGCTCAAAAAGTGCTCTTTGTCCTTTAAATGAGCCTGTTTTCTTTGGTCTTGTTTCTTGTTTTCTTCAGCAGCTCTTTGTTTCCCTAATTCGATTAGTTCAGCTGATGTCATTTCGTGAATTTGTTTTGTAATTGCTTCCATTTTGTTATATTTTAATTGTTTCTAATTGGTTTTCTTCGAGGTCAATCAATTTTTGTACGTAGTAATTACGGCTTTGTCTTTTGGGAGCATAATCAAAATGATTCCCTTTTTCGTGGTCTAAAAGCCATTGATTAAGTTCTTTTATCTTGTTTTCTAACCATTGTTTGGATACTATCATGTTTAGTTTATTGAGTTAGTAGCGATTTTATTTAAGTGTTTGTGCCAGTATTCAGTAGCTATTGCACCGCCGTAAGCTTTTACTATTTTTCCTTTTTTGTTTTTAACAATCAGGATGCGCTGTGTTGGGTTGTAAATTTTTAGCATGGGTACAATTCGTTTAATAATGAAATAGTTACTTCTTCTTCTGATTTTTCAGCCTCTTCGAGTGCATTTGAAATGATGTTTTTTAAACTATCAAAATCCTTTACCCTTGCTTTAAGCCAGTTTTGAGCGGGTTTGTTTGTGATTCCTAATTCAATACAAATACTCTCAATGTCTTCTCCAATTGCTGGATCTAAGTAAGTCCAGCCAAATGACCAACGGCGATTGGTTTGAATAAAACCGTTTTTGCGGCGTTCGGCTGCTTTGGCTAACATTTTTTGAACGTCAATCCCAATTACTACTACAGCAGCATAATATTGTAATTCATCTGCGATAGTTTTAACCGTTGGAATATTCCCTGCTTTGGAGTTTTCCAACTCATCAATAATGATCATCGGATTACCTCCTAATGTTCTTATTTTTTGACAAACTCTTTTGATGATAGCCCCTTTGGTACCTGTGGTAGCGACACCTACCTCCTCAGCTAGATTGATTGCAAATTCTTTAGAGTTTTCGATGCTAGAACATTTCACTAGGAATACTGAAGTAGGATATTTGCGTTTAAACATCATTGCAGCGTAGGACTTACCGAGTCCTGTATCTCCATCTAATCCTAAACGGATTTTCTTTTCTTTGGCTCTTTCAAACGTGATAATAGCTTGTTTAAAATTGTAGGTGTTAAAGTGATTCCAGTACGTTTTCTCCAATTTAAACCCAATAGCCAATGCAATTGCCTCGTAATATTTATCGGCTATCTTAGCTTTACCAATCATTTCATTTCCTTTTAGGATTTGATTTACATAGGCTTTATCGATGCCTGCTAATTGTGGCAGTGCTACTTGTGTAGTTGCATTGTCGTGTAAATACCTTTCGATTTCATGCGGTATTACTTCTAGTTTCTGAATTTGTGTTAACTTTGCCATAATGAATAATTTAAGCCGACCAATCTGAGCTGTTGAAATCCCTGTCTACTCTCTTTTTGGTCGTGTTTTTAAGGTTAGTATTCTCGTTATTTATTTTATTTGCGTTGTAATTCTCTTTATTTCCTCCAAGTGCCATTGCATGGCTATAGCCTAAATCTTCTATCACTTCATTAAGTGAAGCTTCGAACTCGTCTATAAATTCAGTTTGACGGGCTTTTCTACCTTTTAAATGGCCTAAAGCGTTGGCTTTGGTGTCATCCGTTTCGGCATGAGATTGTGAAGCACCTATTACACGTTTGCAAGTCATGATAAACTTTTGATCAAGCGTGTATAAATCGGCATAATCATCATCCCATACTACCATTACTTCAGCTCCTGAGGTGTAACCCGTTGCTTTGGCGATCATCTCGGTACCAGCACCACCGTATTGTGGTATTTCAAATTGAAATTGTTCGCTTTCGTACCCTTGTGAGCGATACACATTTACATAACCACGCATATAGCTTATGTCTACTTTGGTGTGCTTTGCAAATAAGTAGCGCATTACAACTGGTTCCAATGGTACGCAATCAGTATGTTTGATTGCGAAACGTTCCGCAGGCGATACACCATCACGTAGTTTGGTAGTATTCCAACGAGTGATTAACTGGTGCATTTGTATTAAAGCGTCTTGGTAATTTGGTAATTCGTCAATATCTAAATGATCGGGATTTGATTGTCCTTCTATTCCAGTTCCCCACGAGGTCGAAAGGAAGTTTTTAATGTCTTTTAAACTACGTTTAAACAAACGGAATTGCGTTTCGGCTGGATTCGCTTGTGAGTTACCCGCTTCGATGGTTCTAACCTTGTTAAAGGCTAGATTCAAGAAGCTTTTACTAACTCCTGAAGTGAACGCTCCGTGGTTATCTGATATGAATTCAAACATGGTTTGATTACCACCGTTTTCGATTGCCATTTTTACCGCATCTCTAACCATTTGCTCGGTTTCTTTGTGTGATCCTACTGGAGCGGCTGACCATCCTGCAATTTGTCTACTCGCTACATCGGTAATAAGAATTACATAGAGCTTCATAGTTGACCATTTACCGTTTGGTTTCTTGTATTTGTAGTTGATCGTTCCTGAACCATCTCCTGCAAATAAAGAGTGAGCAAATTCTAAACGTTCCGTTGTTACGTATGTTTGTACGTGTTTTTTATAGTAGTCCTCACCGTGACGTGCTTTTGCTGTTAAAATCGTTTTGTTAAAACGAGTTAAATGATGGCAAAAAGTACGATAGGCCACAGGCTGTAAGTCGAATTCTTTTACATCTTCGAAATAGTCACGTTCCCAAAGTGTGCGGATATATTCCTTAGTTGATCCCCCAGGATTCATATACAAATTGAACATCATTGCTTGATGAATATCGAACTGGTAAATTTGTCCTGTACTCTCATCTACTAAAGGGTATTTACCCACGATTTGAGCGTTGTCATTTCCGTACTTTCCAGAGACAAAGAAGTTTCTTTGTTCGGTCAAATTATTGATCGGAAATTCATTGATTTTATTACGCAAATAAGCTGCTGAATTTACTTTGAATCCTTCCAGTTGTAGCGGTGCAATCATATCGGCACAGATTTGTATAAAATCTCCTTTTTTATTGATCCCTAATTCTTTGAAATTGTCGTTAAACAATTGCTTGTTTAGAAACATACACCACGCTCTAGCCGTAGCCATTTGAAAGGCTTGGATTTGATTGTAACCGACAATTGCATCATACATAAAGTATCGTATATCAGTATTGTCAATGAACGTGTTTACTTGTGATTGAATTAAGCTATTGATTTGATTTTGTTTGTTGTTTTTATCTGTACTTAACAGAGCTTCATACGCTGTAAGAAGCTCGTGTTTTGTACCAAATTTTGAACGGTAATGCGTTGGCTTACGATCAGGTAAACAGTCAAAGTCATAGTAAAATGTTCCGTTTGATTTGCCCCAACGCCATGCGCTACCTGTATTAGGCAAAAAGTCACCGTATTTGTAGCCTTTTTGGATTGATTTTTTATAAAGGGTTCTAGCTTTACGTAAGTAGTCATCTGTTACTTGAGACACTTGTAACACCAAGCGGTGAGAAACCCATAGGGTTTCACCATCTTTATAATTACGTATTTGGATGTCGTTGTGTAACAATTGCATGTACTACCTACTACTTGATTAACATTTTCTCTAACTCATTGAACTTTTCAACGATTAGTTTAGCCTTGTCAGAATCCCTTTTACGGGTGTCTATCATTACTTTTTTACAGTATGATCTGCTAAGTCCAGTCATGTTATGGAGTAGTTCCCATGTTTTAAATTTTCTAGCTTCTAATATTAATTTGCTCATGGCTTTTATTTTTATATATCTTTGTATCGTTCAAGTAGGACAAATTTAAACAAAATGAGTAAACAAAACGCAAAACGAGTAAATAATTTATTCATTTTGCGTAAATTAAATTTAACTTATGAGTATTGAAATTAATAAAACACAGATTTTAAAGGACTTAAGGAGTTATTACGGCTTTAAGTCTGATACGGAATTTGCAGGTTTTTTAGGTATTTCAGTACAAACTTTGTCATCTTGGAAGACAAGAAACACCTTTGACATCGACTTGCTTTATGCAAAATGCATAAATGTTGACGGTAATTTTCTACTAAAGGGAAAGGGTGATATTCAAAAACCAAACATAAAAGATATGTTACCAAATGAAATGGTAACAAAAAGGGTAACATTTTCAGACAAAACGAAAAGTATAAAAAATGTTACTGATTTACTGAGCCAACCACAAGAAGAGTACGGAATCCCATTAATCCCAATTGATGCAATGGCAGGTTTTGGTTCTGGAGGTGTTCAGGTTATGGATTACGATACACAAAGGTATGTAGTACCTGAATTCACAGAGCTTAACGTAGATTTTATGATTAGAGTAAAAGGAAGTAGTATGTATCCAAAATACAATAGTGGCGATTTGGTAGCCTGTAAGAAGCTAGTTTTAAACGACATATTTTTTCAATGGAATAAAGTGTATGTCCTTGATACAGATCAAGGGGCATTAATTAAGCGCATAAAAAAAGGAAGCGATGATCACATACAAATTGTAAGCGATAATCCTTCCTATGATCCGTATGAATTGCACCTTTCTAAAATTCACGCCATAGCTATTGTTTTAGGCGTTATTCGTCTGGAGTAATTAAAGTAATCGCTGTTAAAATGCACCTTTCCTTTGAGTTACCAGACCCTACGGTACTTTATGACCGTGTAGGGGATTTAGAGGCAGAAATTGAGTATATAAAATCAACTATCAAAGCCAAAAATTAAACCTTTTTTTGAATAAGTTTAATTTTTCGACCTTTTTATTAAATAGAAATTAAACCTTTTTAAACCTTTTTTATATTAAAGTCTAATGATTTGGGTGTATGTTTGGTTTAGCCCCTTATACGGTGTTCATTAGTAACACTCTTTTTAAATTGAGCATACTCACTTTCACCATTTAAATACTGATTATACTTTATTATGGAATCAATAACAGAATAATCATTTCCTTCGGCCGAATCAGCTACTATTGTTTGATAATTATTGGTTTTTAAGTGCTTTTCAAAATTGATAGCTTCAATTACCGCATCACTATAAATCTTTGAGTTTAATATTTTAGACTTGACACTCTTTTGAGTTCCTGGGATATGAACTCTTACTCTATACGTAAAGCTTTCAAAATGATTACATTTAGGATTATCTACTTTACATATTCTACAATAAATCTTAATTCCTTTATATTTTTTCTTTGGTAATACTAACTTATTCATTTCATTAAATCATTATATAGTTTCTCATCCTCTATATTCCTTTTCACCTTAGTGGTTGGAACGTAATCTAACTCTCCTTCTAGTTGTAAAACCAATAGTTCATACACATTCTTATCTTTAACCAGATTTCTGTATATTTTTTTCCATCTTAATGGGTATTTTAATCTTAAAGATTTCACAAAAGGTTTATCAATTTCACATATCACTTCGATTTCGTAAACAATATTTTGTTTAGAAAATTTATGAATTCTGATTCCTCTTTTTTCTATCCATTTTTTAGCTGCTTCGCTATTAATTAACTTTAATTTCAGAGCAACTTCTCGAATTGTTAAAATTGACAAATTGCTTGACTTACTTTGATTATTTTCATCATTTGTTTTAGCATTGCGAAATGATTTTTTATCGACTTCAAGAGTTAAACTCTCATTCTCCCTATAAAACAACTCCAAAGCTTTCTCTGGAGTGATTCTTCTTTTTTCATTTTCCTCTTCATTTTTCATCACACATCTCCTTTTTTAAAAGTAAAAGAACGTCTTGAGGGTCTTTCACTAATTACTCATAAATCACACTTCCTTCAAAGATAGAATTGTTTTTTGTCTAAATCATAGTTGAAATATGGTGAGGATAGGAGACAATAGAAATCTACCCTCCAAGTTTTAATTCTCAGGAATACTATCCTGATTTTCCTTTAAAAGCAATTCCTTTGATTTGTCTAAAAATTCTGCTTCTTCATAAGGTAATAGTTGAAGCGCTATTTCTAACATATTCTTTATATTAGTTGGTGGATCCGGTACTTGACTAGAGCACGTTTCATCTGAATCAAGAGCCAAAATGGAGACCTTGATTAAATTAGCAACAGTGAAAAGTAAATCCAAATACCCTTCCACAACTAAGTCAACACTATATAAACCTTTCTTATGGTGGTTTGATCTAAGAGTCTTAAAACTTCTTCCCGACAGTTTGTGCAATTCCTTCAATGTTTTTATGTCATTCGTTTCCATAGTAGCAGCAATTAAATATTAATTTTAAATATATCATTCTTCTAGTATCTCGGGATCTTTTACAAGCATTTGATGTATTTCATCCAAGAATTCAATTTCATCTATTGGAAGCAACTGCGTAACGACTTCCAAGACAACGGCAACATTAATAGAGGTATTTTTGATCGTCTTTGAAATTTCAGGAGCTTCTTGGTCTAGCGCAAGAATACACAACTTCAACATGTTAGAAACAACATAAGTAAGTTCGTAATAATTTAGTACTCTGATTTCAGCAGTATAAATATCAGTTCTATCTGTAATAGGCTTTAACGTGTTGAAATACCGAGCGCTTAATTTTCTAATATTCTCTAAGTTTTTAATCTTATTTGCTTCCATGATCTTTAATTTTTTGTTTTGTTTTTTCAATATATACCTCTAATAATCTTCGAACTTCTTTTTCAACCCAATCCACTTTTGCAGCTGCTGCTTCCACGGTTTTATTACTGATTGGTTCGATTTTTGCATTGAATTGGATTGCAGCACGAGCATTTTCCAGTTCTTCTAAGACGAACCACTCCTCTTCGTTATTTGGGTCAAATGTCTTGCCTAAAACGCTGGAGAACTTACTCAACTCTTTTTGCAGTTTTTTTAGACTGTGTTCTCCTATCCATTCTCCCGTCAGAAACCATGTGGCAAATACAAAAATTAAGCGCAGTTCATGATGTATAGTATAAGCTGCCATAGAATAGTTTTCACATCCTAAATGAAAGTTTCGATCTCGCCTAATAATCCCACTATCTTTAAAATCAAAGCGAAACGTTTCTTCGGTCTTTTTTATAAGCCGTTTGACATTTATTTTTTTTAGGACAACAGTACTACTACTTTCATCAGCACTGTAAACCAATTCGTGCTCACTACAATGCATGATAAAAAAAATATTTCCATTCCTGAGCGACCCCTTTACCCAATTTGCGTTAAAGACTCGAAATGAAAACTCAGGATAGGCTTTAAAAAAATTCGAGCAGTACTCCTCAATATCTTCCCAACTATGCGGATTGTTTTCAGTGACAAGAACCGTGATAATACCTATATTGATTTTCTCATCGATATGGCGTGAGAAATAAATGGCCTCTGTTTCAATAAATTTTATTAAAATTTTGATTATTTTCTTTATTTGACGATAGTTTGGATAGTCTTTCTGAGTTAAAATATTGTAATACATAATTCAAGTTTTTAGAGTTCTTTATTATATAGATTCTCAATACGCTCCATTTCGACTTCTACAAGTTCGCAAGCTCGTTCATGGAATAGCTTGCATCTTTTCGCTAGAAGCTCAGTATCTATTCTACTTGAATTTTTCAATTTAAACCATCGAAGTGAACCTGGATTTGTTTTTAATAAATCAAAGAGTCTTTTATCTTCACCAGTAGTTTGTGGAAATATTTCAGATACAAGTGGCGTGAATATTTCACAGATTTCAAACAAATAAGCTAGTGAAAAATGATTGGGATGATATCCTAAAAATACGTTGATTAGTCCGAGACAGATTTGTTCTACAGCGGTATGAATCATTGCTTCGTGAACCACTGCGCTTTCCAATAAGTCAATTTGATTCTGACTATTTATAAAATTATCAGCAATTATATTTCTATTTTTCCAATAGGATCGGATATAATCAACATTACGTTTTGGAACCTCATTAAAGACAATATTCGGAGGCATGTTTTCACGCTCGTACACTTTATATCCTTTGGTTAAAACCTCATGATAAAAAAATGTTTGATGCGGTGTGAGGTAATTACCCGATTTCCCTTTATGAAGCAACATAGTTACCGTATAGCGACCTTTTGTTCTGTTTTTTATAACATCACAAATATCAGATACAGTTTTAATTATATATTGATCAGTTAAAACCAATAAATAAAAATGGGTATTTCTTTCCTTTTTAGAACTATTTTCTGAAAAAGGATTTAAAACCGATTGGCTTTTCTTTCTCTCTCCAAAACAGTAAACACCACTTGTACTGATACTTTCAATAATAATGTTCTTAACTGTCTTTAATCCTGCGTTGTCAACTGCTTTCATAATTTTAATTTTTTAGTTAATACTAGTCCGAAAAATTGTATTTTTGTTTAATACACAGCAAGTAAGCCATAGATTGTACCGTACCGAACTAATGGGAATTGTATCTTACCAAAGCAATCTTGTGTTTTACCAATATTTTTTTTTTGACAGAATTTTAAATATCTTTGGACTATGAGCACAGCAACAAAACCGAAACATATAGGCAGAAATATTAGCCGAATTAGAGAGCTTCGAGGAATGAAACAAGAAGCATTGGCTATTGCAATTGGCATAAGCCAACAGTCAGTTTCTAATATAGAAGCAAGCGAAACAATAGACGATGAAAAATTACAGGCCATTGCTGAAGTTCTCGGAGTTTCTGCCGAGGCGATTAAAAATTATAGTGATGAAACGGTATTTAATATTATAGGCAATACATACCACGATAACGCTTCATCATTAAACTTCAACTGCACTTTTAATCCTATTGACAAATTGATTGAAGCATATGACGAAAATAAAAAACTTTACGAACGTTTGGTTCAAGCCGAAAAAGATAAGGTCGAGTATTTGGAAAAATTATTGAAGGCTAAATAAATATTTTATAAAAGATATAATTAATTCCAAGAAGAGACCGTCATAAGTCTCTTTTTTGTTTGTATAACAGACAGTAAATCTAAAAAAACTGCGCAATATTTTAAGATTGCGCATCAATAAAGAATAACCCCATGGATAAAACTATTAAGCTAAGAGTTAAAAAAGAAATTGATAATAAAAGTGAGCTTAAAGTTTTGAAATTAAAAGGCACTTTAATTTCGAAAGGTTACACTGAGATTATTCATATTGCAGATGAAAATACAGCGTATTATCTCAACTCATTTTCCACTTCTCCCGACAATACAAAAGAGGTTGAAATTTTTATTTTAGACTATATTACAGAACATGATCTTGCCGACACCATTTCCTTAATTCAAGCAAAAGAATAAATGATTTTTGATTGCGGTAATTTTTTTCAAATCATGTTCAGAAACCTTCCTGAAAACAGTCAGAATTTTGAACATTAATTAAAATATATTCTTTTGAAAAAGTACGCTCCATTATTCAAGATCTAATAATTATTTAGGAACATTTTCTTCTATATTGGCACAAGGGAGCGTACACTTTCAAAGACCCCTAAAATAAATATTCCTACAGCTTTAATATACCTTAAAGACGTTAAAAACATCTCGATAAAAAATCATAAAAAGGTCAACCAAGGTATTGGACATTCATCAACTACGTGCCCATAATGTCACCACTCATTCTTCGCTGTGCCACCCTTCGGGACTTATAGCACTACGATTGATGTATATCCAATTTTTTACTGCTTTCTTTTTTTTCTTTTTCTTTTGAAAAATTTACGGGCAGTCTGACTGATTCAAGTACTGCTATCTCCTTTCATTTATCGAAGTGCTATCCTAGCCGAAATATAGCTATGATTGTTTATTTCGAGTATTCGCTTTAAATTAGCCTCAATCCTTTAAAAAGCTAAGAAATTGCAACGTTCCTGCAATTGGCAAGATGAACGGTTGTTAAACAACCGGATCTTGCTGCCCCACACTCGGAACTCGTGGGCAGTGACACTGAAAGGATAAAAAGAGTTTGAAAACAATGAAAATGATAGATGATGGAAGCCGAGAATTCAAACAGGACGCGCATAATAGGGCTGCGCCTAACTCCCGAAGAATATGCAAAAATTGAACGCAAATGGAAAGCCAGTACGTGCCGAAAATTAAGTGACTACGTCCGTAAGCACCTTTTCGATAAGTCAATTGTAACTACCTATCGCAACCAATCGCTGGACGATTTTATGGAAGAAACTATAGTACTCCACAATGAGCTGAACGCCATTGGAACCAATATTAATCAAGCTGTAAAAAAACTACACACTTTGCAGCAGATTCCTGAATTCAGGAACTGGATAATTAGCTTTGATCTGGATAAAAAAATCCTTTTCAACAAAGTAGAAGAAATCAAAAAACACATTCAAAAAATTTCGGACAGATGGTTACAATCATAAAAACTAGCCATTCAATCCGCAGTATTTTTAACTACAATGAGAACAAAGTTAAAGTTGGTGTAGCTGAGTGTATCTCGGCAGGAAACTATCCTGTCGATGTTGACAAAATGAGTGATGCTTTAAAGCTAAACCGTTTTATAAAACAAATAGAATTAAACGAAAATGCAAAACGGAATAGTGTGCATATTTCCCTAAATTTTGATCCATCAGAAAATCATTCCAAAGAAAAGCTAATAGCTATTGCCAATACTTATATGGAGAAAATCGGTTTTGGAAAACAACCATATTTAGTATACCAACATCGCGATGCAGGACACCCTCACCTACATGTTGTAACCATAAATATTGAGAGGGATGGTAAGCGGATTGATTTACACCATTTGGGAATACGGAAATCCGAACCTGCCCGTAAAGAAATTGAAGAACTCTTTGGACTCGTTAAAGCGGAAGGAAGAAAAAAGAAAGAGGAATTTATATTGCAGCCTATTGCTGTAGGTAAGATTCAGTATGGTCGCATGGAAACAAAGAAGGCCATATCGAACGTTTTGAATGCCGTTCTCAACCAATACAAGTACGCAAGTATTCCTGAACTAAATACAGTTCTAAAACAGTATAATGTAATGGCTGATCGAGGCAGCGAGAATTCAAAAATATTTTTAACAAATGGATTGGTATACCGAATTCTGGATGAACAAGGCAAACCAATTGGAGTTCCAATTAAAGCAAGTGATTTTTATAGTAAACCAACTTTAAAATTTCTAGAAGAAAAATTTAAGCATAATGAAGTTAGAAGAATACCGGACAAAATACGGCTAAAAAACGCAATTGATATTGCACTACTAAAGGAGCGAACAATGTCAACAAACCAACTGGCAAAATATTTGGAAAAAGAAGGAATTTATACTGTGTTTCGAAAAAGTGCAGAAGGCCTACTTTATGGTATTACCTATGTTGACCACAAGACTAAAAGTGTTTTTAATGGTAGTAGTTTAGGGAAAGAATACAGTGCGAAGGCGATTCAAGAACGTTGCGGATTAAAAATAACTGGTGACGAAAAAAGAAATCAGAGTCATGAAAAACTTCCCTCTAAGGAATCATTATTTCATCACCTTCAACAGCAAAAAGATTCACTCACTATTCCTGATTTGGTGAAAGTATTGGATATGCTCATTCAAGCAGAATATGCTACAGATTATTTGCCAAACCAACTGAAAAATAGAAGAAGAAAGAAAAAAAGAAAGGGGCTGTCAGATAATTGAAAATAGCATACAATTTCTAAAACACCTTTTGATATTATAAGATTTCGAACTAATGATATAAGCACAGTCACTCTCTTGAAAATCATAAAATCTAGTAGACATTATAATAAATTATTTTTATTTTACTATGTCAATCCTCCAATCAAGACTATTAATTTTGTTTTGGAGTTCTAATAATTCTAAAATAATGGTTTCGAATGAAGGAGAATCTCCATAAATCATTTGTTCTTGCATAGTTTCATAATCTGCTTTCCAATACTCAATAATTGAATCAGAAGGAATAATATTGATAGTCTGAGGTTGGTGCAAATTATAATCAACATCCCCTATTTTCGTAAACTTAAGACGATGCTGTACGATTGTTTCATATAGCTCTTTGTTGTGTAATGCTGTTCCTGCAAAATCTGTCCTTGACAATTGACATACATCATAAAGATGCCTACTCAATCTTTCAAATCTTATTTTGCCTTTAGGCTTACTGAATTCTTCGTGAAGTAAAAATATTTTCTCCAAAAATGTTCGCTCCGGATTTACCGTTGGAATACTACACAGTCCTTCAGAAAATACAGCATCAGGAAATTGAGCAGTTATTAAAGAAGTAATTTTTTGTTTGCTAAAAGGCTCTCTAAGTGACCGACACCCTATTTCTATTTGAACTCTCGGTAATATATATCCTGGCATATCAATACTATGAGGATAATAGAGATTAATTATAACAGGATCTTGATCAGATTCAATTGTTTTTATGATTTCCCACCTCAAACCTAGAAATCCTTTCTTTATGAATTCCGATTGTAATTCAATATAAAAAATTTCAGAAATATAATTATTCGCCGACTTCCTTAAAGCCGTAATTTGCTTTTTTGAAAGTCTACCTTCAAAACCTAAAAATTTCCTATCGATAGCCAAATCAACATCTTCCGAAAAACGATCTATTAGATTCCAAGCTTTACTTAATGAAGTTCCACCTTTGAAAACCAAATGCTCTCCAACTTGCATTTCAAAAATAACAGCTAATGTTTGTACAACCCACCAATCTTTTTCTACCGCAAAAGGAGCTAGCCCTTGAATATTACTGACTTGCTGTATTATATTTATTTTTTCAATTTCGGGAAGGTTATGAAAACTTATTTTTGTCATTGGTCTGCTTTTTTCATGATTTTTTGTATCCAAACGGGAGCTAATGTAATATCATGTATTAAGTTGCTCTTTTTCTCTTTTTTAAGTAATTCTATTATCATTTTTTCTTCATCAATGGTAATTTTATCTATACCAATTTCTCTTAAAGCTTGTAAAACTAGACTACTAATTTCTCCTTTTGCCAATAAATTTTTAGGAGTTGTTTTTTTAAACTTAATAGTTCGTTTACCTATTTTAATTACTCTTGGAGCACCATCTGTGAGATATACTAAGTTCATAGGCACTTGCGTGCTTAAACCAAGTGCGTTTAATGCGTAAACACCTGTAGGGACAATTTTAACTCGATCTCTTTTTGCAATGCCTAAAGCTACCTCTTCCGCTGAAGGTAATACCTCGCCAATATACTGACTTATTTTTGGCCTCACGTAAATACCTTGTGCTATTCTAGTAATTATTTTTTCTTTTTCAAGACGATGCAATACCAAACGTACTGCTTCTGAAGACCCTAATTTGCTAAAATCTTCTGGAAACAACAAACTCCCTCGTTTTATTTTTAAAATCTTAGTTCTTATATTTTTATCAACACTTTGAGCCATTAAAAACAGTATTATTTGTAACAAATATAGAAAAAATTTGTTACAAATAACAGTTAAATTACTTAATCCAATTTACCTTTATGAAAAGGGATTAATAGAATAAGTTCACATAAATATATTTTAAAATAAATTCGAAATAAATGAATTAAATGATAATTTCACTTAATGTAAAACATTTCACTATACATATACCGTTATGAATTCCTTTCAAATTTTTGTAGATTTATAAAATATGGTTCCAACACCATTGTTGTAGATAATGTACCCTTTCTAGTTGTGAATTCCTTTCAAATTTTTGTAGATTTATAAAATATGGTTCCAACTTGCCGATTCTATTAAAGCTGATGCGATGAGTTGTGAATTCCTTTCAAATTTTTGTAGATTTATAAAATATGGTTCCAACAGTTTGATTAATCCGTTCATCGAAATTACTGTTGTGAATTCCTTTCAAATTTTTGTAGATTTATAAAATATGGTTCCAACAATGACTGCTAATGTATCTGATAAGTTGTTGTTGTGAATTCCTTTCAAATTTTTGTAGATTTATAAAATATGGTTCCAACTTTTTGTAAGATACTATCACTTACGAGTAAGTTGTGAATTCCTTTCAAATTTTTGTAGATTTATAAAATATGGTTCCAACAGCAAATGTGAAATTTTGCTTTTTATCTCCGTTGTGAATTCCTTTCAAATTTTTGTAGATTTATAAAATATGGTTCCAACAAAAATAACAAACAATGAAAATGCTTTCCTGTTGTGAATTCCTTTCAAATTTTTGTAGATTTATAAAATATGGTTCCAACGTGGATGCGAAGTTTATAAACCTATTTACTGTTGTGAATTCCTTTCAAATTTTTGTAGATTTATAAAATATGGTTCCAACGTATCGTAAGCATTTACCCTTATCCATTCAGTTGTGAATTCCTTTCAAATTTTTGTAGATTTATAAAATATGGTTCCAACATTGTTCTTTGCGTCAACACCTCCTATATAGTTGTGAATTCCTTTCAAATTTTTGTAGATTTATAAAATATGGTTCCAACGACTTTTAAAAACTAAACGTTCAACTTGATGTTGTGAATTCCTTTCAAATTTTTGTAGATTTATAAAATATGGTTCCAACGCAAGGTAAAAAAGGAAGTTATGAGCGTTCGTTGTGAATTCCTTTCAAATTTTTGTAGATTTATAAAATATGGTTCCAACGTGGATGCGAAGTTTATAAACCTATTCACTGTTGTGAATTCCTTTCAAATTTTTGTAGATTTATAAAATATGGTTCCAACGAATTATGGTTATTGTAGATTGTATCTTGGGTTGTGAATTCCTTTCAAATTTTTGTAGATTTATAAAATATGGTTCCAACATGGTGCTCTTTATTTGCACTTTGCTTTATGTTGTGAATTCCTTTCAAATTTTTGTAGATTTATAAAATATGGTTCCAACAATAAAAATTCAGAGTTAGCAAATCGCTCTGTTGTGAATTCCTTTCAAATTTTTGTAGATTTATAAAATATGGTTCCAACTATGGCGCGTGGATTTCCGACCGTTTGGTCGTTGTGAATTCCTTTCAAATTTTTGTAGATTTATAAAATATGGTTCCAACATTAGCAACTGAATTTAAGTTGCCAGTTTCGTTGTGAATTCCTTTCAAATTTTTGTAGATTTATAAAATATGGTTCCAACCGTTGATTTACTAGCTATTTCTAAAACCTTGTTGTGAATTCCTTTCAAATTTTTGTAGATTTATAAAATATGGTTCCAACGTCGCCCTCACTTTCCAAAATTAATTGCTTGTTGTGAATTCCTTTCAAATTTTTGTAGATTTATAAAATATGGTTCCAACTAAGATTTTTGCAAATATCATTCATTTTATGTTGTGAATTCCTTTCAAATTTTTGTAGATTTATAAAATATGGTTCCAACTGGTCTAGTTTCTGGAAACATTCCTATGTTGTTGTGAATTCCTTTCAAATTTTTGTAGATTTATAAAATATGGTTCCAACATGTCTATTGTGGTAACTCTACTCATACCCGTTGTGAATTCCTTTCAAATTTTTGTAGATTTATAAAATATGGTTCCAACGATAAGGAATGGCTGAATGTTATTGCGATGGTTGTGAATTCCTTTCAAATTTTTGTAGATTTATAAAATATGGTTCCAACTTAGGTTTGAAAATATAAAAGCGTCAAATGGTTGTGAATTCCTTTCAAATTTTTGTAGATTTATAAAATATGGTTCCAACAATGCAGTTTCTTGCTTCACAGCAACATCTGTTGTGAATTCCTTTCAAATTTTTGTAGATTTATAAAATATGGTTCCAACTGATCGTTTAATAAGTGCCAACGATTTTATGTTGTGAATTCCTTTCAAATTTTTGTAGATTTATAAAATATGGTTCCAACTCACCACCTTATAACATGAATCTTAGGATAGTTGTGAATTCCTTTCAAATTTTTGTAGATTTATAAAATATGGTTCCAACTCGAAATTCTCTTTAATGGACACCCCTTCGGTTGTGAATTCCTTTCAAATTTTTGTAGATTTATAAAATATGGTTCCAACTACTTTAAATCAATACAAGGATATTATACCGTTGTGAATTCCTTTCAAATTTTTGTAGATTTATAAAATATGGTTCCAACAAAGAAAAGTAATACCACCAACAGATTTATGTTGTGAATTCCTTTCAAATTTTTGTAGATTTATAAAATATGGTTCCAACCTCAGAATTTCTCAATAAAATAGAGGATTGAGAAGGAAATCTACAAAAGTAAAAAAACTAAAAAATGCCTGATAGAACAATTGTTCCCAGGCATTTTTCAATTGTACTACGGCCGTAATTTTATTTTGATGGTCTCTCATTTTACTAGAGTCCGATGTAATCTGACCTAAAACAACAGATTTCCTCTGTGCCTAAGTGGGCTTTTATAGAAATAAATGACTTAAAACAACTCCAATTGCTGAGGAATATTTGGCAATTCGGTTTCCTTTTTAGCAAAAAATAATTCCATCTGACCAAATTGCTTATCAGTAACACATAAAATTCCTACTTTTCCTTCTGGCGGCAGATTCTTTTTAGTTCGTTTGATATGTACCTCAGCATTTTCTTTACTGGGACAATGTCTCAGATATATAGAGAATTGAAACATCGCAAAACCATCGTCTAATAGGGATTTACGAAATCTAGTAGCAACACTTCGCTGCTTCTTCGTTTCTGTCGGCAAATCAAAAAATACCAGTACCCACATAATTCTGTATGCATTATATCTACTAAAACTCATTTAAACAATGGGTAATGGATTACTCGACTTTCACCCATAAAACATTTGCACAACGAACTTGTTGTGATACTAATTGCTGTCAACAAGGGACGTTGCAATCCGTTTATATAGACATCGCGAGTTGCCAACTGTAATAGATGCGCTTTTGCAGCTTTGTCCAACTCATGAGAAGCTTGGGGCATTTGCATCCATTGAACTACCAAATCATCGACATACGGCCGGTATGGTTCCATAATGTCATCCGCCAAACAATAAGCATTATATTTATTCCGGTGAAAGATACCGATAGTTGGATGCAATCCACTACTTACCAAAGCACGAGCTACCATACTACGCAAAACTGCATAACCGAAATTAAGAAAGTTATTGGGCGCATCTCCTTTTCGCTCTCTTATAAAATCGTCAAACAATCTTCTCCAATAATATTGCGCTGCAATTCCCTCCATATTGGTAATATCACCCGATTTTACATCATTCATATATTGGAGCATAGAATCATGTTGTAGATTAAATTTCCTAAGTACTTCCTTTTGCTGAAATATTTTTGACTCGACGGTTTGTTTCCACAATTGCTTCCGCAAAGGTTCACTAACATTTATCTGATGCCTTAATCGCTCCGAATGTTCAACGTGACCACTCATAGGCAGCATTAATCCCAATGGCAAATGCGATTCGTCGCAACTGATAATAGCCACATTTTGCTGCTGTAAAGCCAAAATTACTGGATGCGAAATCGTAATTTGTGGATGATCAAGCACTAGAAAACCGATATCTTCTATAGCAACAGATCCCTTAAGTTCTTTGGTTTCTGCATCCTCAATTTTAAGTTGATTGTTCTTTAACTTCAAATATGTTGGATTGCCTATGTATATGGTGCGTTTAAGCATATTATTAGGCTTTTGAAATGTTACCAAGTCGGTCCACCTCTAATTTTACGCATATATCTTTAATCATAATACCATCAACAGATCTTTCCATTTTATTCAGTGCGGAAAATTCTATTTTGTTAACAATAGAGACAGCCATATTATGTTTAATAAAAAATAGTTGGCTTCCACTAAAACTAACAACTTTGTATAGATCTTGTTCTTTGAAGCTTTCTATTTCTGACAAACAAACCAAATCATTCGGCGATAAAGTAAAAAGCAGCTTCTCACCCTTGTCATTTTCTTCCGGAACTGAGTTTAAACCTTGTTTTTGTCTTTCTACTACCAAATTTAAAGGAATCGTCTGAAAGTTTCTTTTCCCATTATTATCAGCATAAACAGCAAAAAATAAGTTAGTGCCCTTTGCTGCTTCAACATATTTGTCAGTTTTATTACCTGTCTCCCCCAAAATGAACTTGCTTCCCTGCTCAAAAACCCTAACCTTTAGAATAGGTTGATGATCTTTTCCATCATTAAAATGACTGATATTAAGGTTCATTTCTTCCACTCCTTCAGGAGAAAATGCTATCTCAGAATTGCCTTCTTTATGTCGCAAATAATTGAGTAAAATTTTCTGAATTCCTGTGTCTGTGATTGTAGCTATTACTTTTTCATTAAAAGAAGTATCAAGCATTTTTCGCGTTGCTGTCAAAATTTTGCCCTTTGCTACTTTTATTCTGTCCAATTTTATCTTTCCTGAAACAGTCTCTTTATGCAACGGTTTTCGAATTGCCCAATTTACACCTTCCTGTTTTACATTTTCTTTTGTCAGTTCTCCATTTTTATCAACCCATTTTTCATAATAATTTGTCGCTTTATTTATCACTCGGAGATTTTGCTTAAAACTAATGACAATATTTCCTAGTTCTTTTTTAGCATCATTAGTAAAAGTACCCCAAGGTTTTAAAAAATCTTTAGCAACTTCACGTTCGATTCTTTCTCCAATTCTAGAATCATTATAAGCAACTTTCTCAAACTTGCGGAGCTTACGATTCAGATCATATCTCTTTGAATCCGATTTTGCTGATTCATTATTTAATAAGTTAATATGATCTCTAGTTGCACAAGCAATTACTAAAGCATCCATTGCATGATGTCTGTGATCAATTCGTTTTTTTGAAAAGCCTTTCGATAGTTCGAGCGGAACAGTTGGGAGAAACTTTTGATGGTTCTCATTATAAGAAGTAAAATCAGACGAATTGGTTATTTGATTCATTCGTTCGAATCTTGGCAGAACTAAATCATTCCAAACATCGTTTAATCCCCAATCTTGCTTTAGACGGTTTGTTATTTTTCCGTTTCCAGGAAGAATGTTTTTTGAATTATACCCATCATCATTCACATCAGATCGGACAATGTTCGACAATAAATTAGAAATATATTTACTAATATATCTGGTGTCATTTAATTGCCTTTCTATCATCTTTTCAGGAATGTCATCCATGAGTAACTTATTTCGTTTACTCCTATTTTTGTTATAATGGAGCTTTACAAAATTTTCATATTCATCTATTTCAAAGATTTTTGTACCATTAGGCATTTTATAACCATGAAAATTCTTAATAAATTCTAATCCAATTTGATTGTCCTTTAATTTATTTACCGCAGATTCGCAGATAATTTTATTGCTAAAACTATCATCAAAATAGCGACTTTGCGGAATGATGTGCTCAATCTCATATTCGGAAGTGAATAATTTATTCAAAGGTATAATCTGTCCTGTATATGGTGATTTATACTTTTGTTCTAACCATAGTTTATATCGTCTTAATTCTGAACTAGAGGGCTGTGCAGTCTTACTAATTTTCAAAATATCTTCTTCAATTTCTATATCAGACTTCAAAATACCATCTTCATAAATTTTCAGGATTTCAGCTTGCATTGGAGAATAGGCACGTACGTTATCTACAGCAATATCAGAAGACATTTCTGCTAACAAAAGCTTGATGCGTAAGTTTGTATTTTCGTTATCTGTAACAATATTGGTAATGCTTTTTCTTTCATCAGCAGTATTCTTCATGTCTCGTCCTAACTCTACGTGGATTTCATCAAAGAAATTAGCAGCTCCTTTTCCATACTTCTTCCAAATATCCTGTACTACACGAAGTGTTTCTGTAATTATTTGTTCGACAATCGGATTTCGCAAGGAATGTTGTTTAAAATCTTTTATAAAATCTTCTAAATCTTTAACAGAAGTCCACTTACCAGCCAACGCCGCTTCTGAATGTCTGCCATACATAATATATTGTGCCAACCAGAGAGGTAAATTCTGAAAGTCTTTCTCCTTGTTTAATTTATACTTTTCTGCTTTTTCTCTAATTTGAGTTTTGATATTTTCATCAAACTCTCCAGTAATAATCTTATCAATTCTACTTTGCGCATCAGTATTTATCGATTCCCATGACCAAGTTTTTCCAAAACGCAAAAGAGGAAGTAGGTTTTTAATTGCTTTCTCAGAATAACTACCATAATCACTATTAAAAGGTGGAATTTTTTTGAAGGCATCTACAAAAGTTTCCATCTCCAATCCATTCTTTTTTGAAAATGTTTTCAAAGCTTTTTCATATTCTATTTTATCAGTTACAGAATAAATTAGATGCCATAAAGCCATCTCTTTCTCAAAAGTTAAAAAACCATCCGAAGTACTTCTCACTTTATCCAATCGTGATTGAATCATATGTCGAGTTTCGTTGCAAGGGTATTTTTTATCTTGCACATAGTTCCAGCGATATTTTTCTATTTCCGCAGTTAATGCTTTACCCTTAAAATCTTGATTTTCTAAAAGAAACTTTATTAAAAATTTTTGTTCAATCTCTTTTCTTTGATTTAAAAATTCAAATAGCTTTTCTAAATCTTCAATACTATCCCAAAAATCTCTAGTAACGTTCACATCATCATTTTTCCTATAAATAGAAAGATTTTGAATCCATTGTCTCAATCTAAATTCTTGATAATAAGGATTCGATTTTGCGATAACTTTTAAAGGTCTGACAATTTCTTGCCCCTTCTCATCTTTTGAAACTCTAAACTCTAGACTACAGGTGCCGATATTTGATTTCTGACTCCTTAAAGGTCTTTGATAAAATATAATATCATTTATAAACAAGTACAGTAAATCTTTTGAAGCTATCATTTTTTGATGCAGATGATTACTTCGATATAATTCGCAAGCACAATCATTTAGAACTGAAGAGTCTTTGAATTCATTGTGAAATTCAGCTTGTTTACTAAGAATTTTATGTAACTCTTCTTTATAAAACTTTCTCTCAATGGTGCGAACGAGTTGTCCTTTTATCTTTTGTTTTGGGTGCGCTAACAAGTGGTCATAAATAAATGTTCCAACCGTTTTATCAGATTCTTTAATTTCTTGCTCAGTTTTCTTTTTCATTAACGTCCAATCGTCCGGACTCGGAGCACGAAAACTTCGTTTAACATTACCATCTTTGCCTATCTTTTCGGTTCCATCATCATTCAAATCTGTTGAAACTATAAAATCACGAACTTTATTTTTCCAATCATCTAACGGAATTTTACTGGATCTTCTGTACACCCAGCCATTCTCCAATTGTAAGGAGTACCAAAATTCACCCTTATTGTTTTTTTGCTCATCAGCGACTACATCAACAATTCTTAAAGAGTGAAATTCAACTAATTTATTTGGGCTTTCCTCTTCTTCTTCACCCCTTAGCTGATAATAACCTCTTTTCTGATTGAAGTTTAAAATTATCCACGAAAGTTCTTCTTTCTCTATTTTTTGAGTTAGCGCTTTTTTTCTCAAATAATAAATTGTCCAATCATAAGGAACTAAACTGTTTTCTCCTTTTTTATTTAGTAAGAATCCTGGTTGATGAACCTTAAAATCTTCTAGCATTTCATTAAATGACTCTTTAAATAAAAACTCATTTTCGAAATAAGCGATTTTAGGTTCAAAGTCCCTTTTAAATTTTCCTAAGCGTTGAATAAAATCTATTTGTTGGTCATAATGTTTAGGTAAAAAATTTAGAATATGCAAAACTCTATGCAAGCGTTCACGTCTCAATAAATGGCGTTCACGTAATCTTCTAACTCCTCTGTACGCAGTTCTATCTGCTGTTTGAGAAATAGAATTTCCTTTTCCAAAGTCTCCAATAATATCTTGCGACATCGGAATAATTCTAGATCCCATTCCAAGAATCTCGCCTTCTTTATTTTTAAAATCTTGTTTTACCAACGCCCACCCAATACTATTTGTCCCTAAATCTAAACCTAATATATTTTTACTCATAATTTTCAACATTATTTATTCAGAAATATACGAATAAAATTTAAAAAAAAATATTATGAATCAACTATATTATTTACAAATAACTTTGTATATTTGTCTTGAAAGGAATTCACAATAAGGATTATTCCGTTGTGAAAACATTTAGTGCCTCGACTATCTTCGGGGCTTTTTTATTTTCGATAGCTTCCTGAAAATCAAGAATCATTCTAAAAGTCTAACCAAACGGTCACCAATATCTTTAACTTTTTCAATATCCTTTTTTTTTGTTGTTCGATAGCTTTTTTTTACTCATTTCCATTTGCTCCTTGAATGTTTTTAATTCGAATTCGAACTGAAGTACATATTTATTATATCTTTCAAAACCAAAATTTGAGTTCTCAAAGTTTCGGCCGTCCAAATTCTATCTTTCCGCTACTATTTAAGGTTGTTAAAATTCTTCCCCTACAACATTCATCCCTTCCTGTAAAAAGTTTCATTGAATCTCATTATTTTCCACTTTGACAAAAACAATTATTACATGTTTATTGGAAGTATTATAACCATAATCGGATTCGAACCAATTTTAATTTAAAATCAATAATTTCATATTTTAATGAACTTCTATAAATAAATTTTCGGCGAAGCCATTATTTCATACTAGTAAATTGTGAAAACAAGATGTTAAAATCACAATCTCAAATCGAGAAATTTAGATTAATTTATTTTAAAAATGATGTTTAATACAAGTAATTCTATAATTACCTTCCAGAAATTCATTATATTTTTCAAAGATTGACCTCTGATTTATAAAACTACCAAAAGTAATATTCGGTAAATTTTGAGACAAAAAAGAGTGAGGAAAAAGAGTGAGGAATATTCAAAAAAAAAACAAATCTCGAAACATTCAAAATTCGGTAAAGTCCTATAAAATGACAAAGTAAGAGTGGATATAAAAAATATAGCAATTTTCATAACCCTGAGGTCACAAGTTCAAATCTCGTACTCGCTACAGAAAAAAACCTTAAACAGCAATTGTTTAAGGTTTTTTTAATTTTTGATAAAATCTAAATAACAACACTGATTTTTAAAAAATGAGGAATTTGTGCAAGGAATTTTAATTTTAACAGGCTGCTTTAAATCATTTAGGAATTATTTTTCGATTTTTTGGCCTTTTTTTTCGAGGACTAAACGTATCGTGCCACTACATTCTCCAATATTCCTATTATAAGGAGTGAATCACGTAACTAAAAGAGTAATTGCTTAGTATTGACAAAATAACTATTAACCTTAGCTGCCTAAAATTTTTTGATTCTTATTTAACAGTAAACACTACTAATTTAGTAAGTAAAACATCCTTGCAATAGTAACCGCAGCCAAGGATTCTTCGTAGATTCTAAAATAGACCCTGCTATCTCTGCGAATACAATAATTCATTCTCATTGCAATATGTGAATAAAAAATTGAGGTTTTTGAATGTTAAATTAGAGGAATGCATAGTACCTTTCTTTACCAAAAACCCTCAAATACTTACCCTCAAAATAATTTTATTGACGTTAAGACCAGCCAATTCTTCTTTCTGCATATTAGGTGAAAATCTAAAGCATCAGAATATTTCACTAAACAAATGATTATTCCTTAGACATCTCGGCACAATTTTAAATAGAACACTTACTTAACATACAGTTTTAGGTATATAAATAATTTTGAAGTAAGAACGTCTTTCAAGCAGTAATCAAAAAAAATAAGCACTTAGGTAAATATTAACTTTGCGAATCAATTTTAACCAAATTAATATTTTTATATTTGGCCACTTAATATATGTTTTTCCAAACATAATACCCTAAAAAATGAAAAAAATACTTACCCTTTTGGCAATAGTCTTGCTAACTATTAGTGCTAGCGCACAAGAAAAGAAAACTGTTGCTAAAGAAGTAGCAAAAAAAGAAAGTTGCTGCGCGAAAAAAAAATCTGCAAAAACAATGACCGCAGATGAAATTGCAAAATGCCAAATCAAATGCAAAGCGGAAGGAAAAAAATGTGATGTTGCAATGGCCGATAAAAAATGTGGTTCAAAAGCAATGACTACTGCTGAAGTTGCAAAATGTAAAGCAAAATGCAAAGCTGAAGGAAAAAAATGTGATGCTACTATGGCAGGAACAGAAGAAAAAAAGTGTTGTACTAAAAAAGCATAATTTACTTTTTATATATTAAAAAATGTCTCCATCTGGAGACATTTTTATATTAATATAAGGTTCAAACTGATCTATTTTTTTATTCGAACACTCCATTCGAAATCCATCTCAGATACTTGAACTCCTTTTTCGTCAGTTCCTATAGATTTCATCCAGAAGGTCTGCCCCTCGCCTGTTGCTATAGATTCTTGAATAGCACGCTCTATTAAATGACCGTCTTTACAAACAAATGTTATTCTCCCTGTAGCTTTTTTTGTAAAATTTCCTTTATTATTCGCGACCAACATCGATATTTTTTTTCCACTTTTTTGTATTTGATACATCACCAAAGCTCCTGTCGAAAGTTCTGCAGCCATGGCTTGAACTGCAAAATACATCGAATTAAACGGGTTTTGGTTAATCCAGCGGTGCTTTACTGTCACAACACAATCTGTTTCATCAATTTTTTTTACACGAACTCCACAGATAAATGCGGAAGGCAATTTGAAAAATAAAAATTTATTTAGTTTAGACGCTGTAAGTTTCATTATCACTGGTTTTTTTGCTAATGTACAAAAAAATACTATGCGTACATATAATATTATTTTGTTAAAAATATGTTAACTTTTACTACTATGCGATACAAGATACTGTCTTTTAGATATATATTTGCATAAGAAATTACTAGGCACTACTGTTCAACACTAACTGAAAGTTTCAATCATCAACCAAAAAATCAAAAATCAAAAAAAATGGAAGCAACTACTGAAAAAAACATCGCCACTTTTACGCACCTGAGCGCATTAACACAATACTTTATTCCTTTTGGGAATTATATTTTTCCAATCGTACTTTGGACTTCAAAAAAAGACAAGTCGGAATTTGTAGATTACAGTGGGAAACAAATACTAAATTTCCAATTGAGTGTGTTACTATACACCATAGCACTCGCACTTATCGCAATTCCTATTTTGATTATAACCATCTTTAATAATGTCTCTTTGAATGCCATGATTCACGAGGAAAGTTTTGTAATCAATCATATCAATTTTGAAAACAACGTAGCATTAATAACACTGGGGTTAACAACTGTATTTGTTTTTATTTGTTTAAAAATAGCCGAGTTCTTTCTAATCATTTATGCTTCTATAAAAACATCTAATGGTGAGAAATACAAATACCCAATTACGATTCCTTTTATCAAATAGGGAGTCATTAGCCCGGATGGAAGCGGCATCCTTTTTTGTCTTTAACTTGTTTCAAGACAAAAAAGATATAGCGGACAGCGGGACACGAGCGAAGCGAATTGGCGAAGCAAATAGCTCCAGAAGAAAAGAGTACTAGGTAATATGAGATTGCTTCGTTCCTCGCAATGACAAATCATCAATCAAAAAATGAATAGTTTAATCAACGAAAAAATCAAAAAAACGAATTATGAATATTGAAAACACAAAAGCCCAGATGCGCAAAGGTGTTCTCGAGTTTTGCATCTTATCTGTATTGAAAGAAAAAGATGCCTACACATCGGAAATATTAGACACTTTAAAAAACGCAAAATTACTAGTGGTAGAGGGAACCATTTACCCGCTGCTTACCAGATTAAAAAATGACGGACTGTTAAGCTACCGTTGGGAAGAATCAACTTCGGGACCACCTAGAAAATACTATGGTCTTACTGAAATAGGACAAACATTTTTAAACGAACTTACCACTACTTGGACTGAATTGTCTGATGCTGTAAACCTAATCACAAACCAAAAATAATAGCCATGAACAAGACTGTAAATATAAACCTAGGCGGAATGTTCTTCCATATAGACGAAGATGCATACCTAAAACTAACACGATATTTTGACGCCATAAAGCGATCGTTATCTAAATCATCTGGACAAGAAGAAATTATAAAAGATATTGAAATGCGCGTTTCGGAACTACTGACCGAAAATCAAAAAACAGACAAGCACGTTGTAGGTCTAAAAGATGTAGATCAAGTAATTGCCGTTATGGGGCAACCAGAAGACTATATGATAGAAGAGGATAACCACGCTTCACAAAACTATAACAGTACTACAACAAGAAGAACAAAAAAACTATACCGAGATACTGAAAAAGGGATGGTAAGCGGAGTTTCTGCTGGACTAGGACATTATTTTGGAATTGATGCTGTATGGGTTAGAATCATCTTTATTCTCTTAGTATGGGGAGCGGGAACAGGAGTTCTTGCTTACATTATCTTGTGGATCGTTGTTCCTGCTGCAGTGACAACGTCAGAGAAACTGGAAATGACTGGAGAACCCGTTAATATTTCGAATATCGAAAAAAAAGTAAGGGAAGAATTTGAAAATGTTTCCGACAAATTTAAAAATGTTGATTACGACAAATATGGCAACCAAATAAAAAGTGGAGCCGAAAAAATAGGAAGTTCTTTTGGTGATTTTATTATGACGGTTTTTAAAATTTTCGCTAAATTTCTTGGGGTCATCTTAATTATGACTGGCTTAGCCACATTAATGGCCTTATTTATAGGAATGTTTACTTTAGGATCTTCGTCTTTTATCGACTTTCCTTGGCAAGGTTTTATAGAAGCAGGAAACTTCACTGACTACCCTATATGGGCTTTTGGACTTTTGATGTTCTTTGCAGTTGGTATTCCGTTCTTTTTCTTGACAATATTAGGATTCAAACTATTGGCTCCAAATATGAAATCTATTGGAAATATTGCTAAATATACTTTGTTAGCACTATGGTTGATTTCAGTTGCATTAGCTATTTCTATAGGTGTAAAACAAGCAGCTGCATTTGCAGCTGACGGAAGAGTAGTTCAAAAAGAAAATATTATCCTAAAACCATCAGATACGCTTTACATTAAATTCAAGCACAATGATTATTATGCTAAGAATGTTGATGATCGTGATGATTTCAAAATCGCACAAGATGTTACAGGAGCAGATGTAATCTATTCCAATGACGTTAGATTTAGAATAGAAAAAACAGATGAAAAATTACCTTATATTCAAATTGAAAAAGAGGCTAAAGGAAAGTCTCTATCTGAAGCAAGAAAAAGAGCAGAACAAATAAAATACAGCTATAAAATTGAAGGAAATCAATTAATTTTAGACAACTATTTAATTACCGATTTAAAAAATAAATTTCGTGATCAAGAAATAGAGATTACTTTATACTTACCAAAAGGGACATTATTAAGACCAGACGATTCTATGAAAAACTATGATCGTACAGATGAGGATTACTTTTTATGGAATCCAAATTCTAGCAATGAAATCTACAGAGTAGAAGACAATAAGGTAAGATGCTTAAACTGTACTGATGATGAAAGTGAGTACTATGATGAAGATAACGAGAACAAATCAATTAAGATTACTGAAAATGGTGTTTCTATTACAGATGATAGTGTCAACGTATCCAATAGCAATATTAAAGAGTTGAAAATAAACAAAGATGGTATAATTATAAAAACAAGATAATCATGTTAAAACTCATCACAATAATAACTAAATTCATTCTGGTAGCATTAACTGCATTATTATTTGCATCCTGTAACCATTCGATAAACATAAAATCCATCATAGGAAGTGGTCATGTTACTACTGAGAACAGGACGGTTCAAGGAGATTTTAAAAGTATAGAAGTTAGCAATGGTATTGATCTAATAATTGAGCAATCAGACAAAACGGAGATTACCGTTGAAGCTGATGATAATTTACAAAGAAGCATCACTACTACAGTCGAAAATGGAGTACTTATCGTTGCTTGTGATTATAATTCTTTTATAAATATCGAGTCAAAAAAAGTAACTGTTAAAATGCCTGTTATTGAAGCTTTGAAAGCGTCTAGTGCTTCTTCGATAAACAGTACAAACACACTAAAGAGTGAAAATATTATTCTTAGGACTTCAAGTGCTGCGTCAATGAACCTAAAGGTGAAATCAGACAATATAAGTTGTAAGTCCAGTAGCGGGAGTTCCATAAATATTGAAGGAATGGCACTAAGTCTCGAGACTACTGCTTCCAGCGGAAGTGATATTGATGCAAAAGACCTACTTGCTAACGAGGTAAATGCAACAGCATCAAGTGGAGCAACTATTAGCGTTCATCCTATTGTAAGTTTAACAGCCAAAGCTTCGAGTGGTAGCAATGTTGACTATAACACTACCCCAAAATCAATCGAAAAAAGAGCGAGTTCTGGAGCAAGTGTAGACAAAATTTAACTTTTTATTTGTCAATTAATAACTGAATCATCCATCAAAAATGGATGATTTTTTTATATTTGTAATAATCATAACAAAAAATAAAATGAAAAAATATATAGTCATCACGCTACTTGTACTGTCAACCACTCTGATTTCTGCACAAAAAAAAGAAAAAATAAAAGGTTCAAAAACCGTTACGACTGAATTAAGAGAAACTGGAAATTTCGACTCCCTTGAACTAGAGGATAACCTTGAAGTCTATCTTGAAAAAGGAGAGAAACCAGGAATAAAGATTGAAGCAGATGATAATCTTCATGATATAATCTCAATGGATTTAAGAGATAAAACCCTTCGAATTTACACTTCTAAGGAAGCGACAAAATATAGAAAACTGATAGTAAAGGTTACTTATACTAATGAATTAAAAAGTGTCTCTTCAAAAAACGATGCTGTTGTAAACGCTATACAAGAAGTGCAATTGGACTCTATTACTTTTAAAAGCATCGATTATTCTAAACTGTTTTTGAATATCAATACAAAGAATTTCGTTTTACAAGCGGATGATAAATCAAAAATGGAACTGAATGTAAAATCTGAAAAGGTAAAAATTGTATTGAGTAAAAATGCTGATTTAAAATCCTTAATTACTACTACTAAACTAACATGTGATTTATATCAAAAATCTAAAGCAAACATAGAAGGTAGCGCTACGATTGGCGTCATTCGTCTGGATAACAATTCTGATTTTAAAGGAGATAAATTGACTGTTAAAGAATTAGAATTAATTGCTGAGAGTTACTCTAAAGCTAGTGTAAACGCACAAACATCTATAAGCATAAGTGCTGGAGAGAAATCTGAAATTCAACTATATGGCAACCCAAAAATTGAAATACGAAAATTTGCTGACGAAGCCAAGTTACTTAAAAAGGTAAAATAAAACACCTCGTGCAGAGCCCACGAGGCATTAAAATTCCAATAAAATAAAACGAGGCATCGCGTGGGGATATTACAGTCCGAAAGAGAAATAAAAAGGCCCCATTACATAAGTAAATGGGGCCTTTTTTTATTGAAAACTTGTTCTTTCGAATAGTAATTGTTCTTTCGAATTTAGTCCTTAGAAGCTAAATATCTTTCTGCATCTAGTGCTGCCATACAACCTGTCCCTGCAGCCGTAATGGCCTGACGATACACATGATCTGCTGCGTCTCCAGATACAAAAACACCTTCAACATTTGTTTTTGAAGATCCCGGAGTATTAATGATATAACCAGTTTCGTCAAGAGAAATAAAATCTTTAAAAATATCAGTATTTGGTTTATGTCCAATCGCTACGAAGAAACCAGTTGCTGGAATCTCAAATTCTTCATTTGTAGTTTTGTTCAACGCTTTTACACCGGTAACTACTTGTTCGTCTCCTAAAACTTCAACGGTATCGTGATTCATCAGAATCGTAATGTTTTCTGTTTTACGAACACGAGCTTCCATTATTTTTGACGCTCTAAATTTTTCACTTCGAACTAACATCGTTACTTTTTTACAAAGTTTAGACAAATAATGCGCTTCCTCGCAAGCTGAATCTCCAGCTCCTACAATAACTACTTCTTGATTTCTATAGAAAAAACCGTCGCAAACTGCACAAGCAGAAACACCACCACCCATTTTCAAATAGTGCTGCTCAGAAGGTAAGCCTATGTATTTAGCGGATGCTCCGGTAGAAATAATTACAGTTTCACAATGCAATTCTTTAGTTCCATTAATCCAAACTTTATGAACATCTCCCGAAAAATCAACTTTAGTTGCCCAACCGTCACGTACATCAGTACCAAAACGCTGTGCTTGAGCTTGTAAACCCACCATCATTTCTGGACCAGTTATCCCTTCAGGATTTCCAGGCCAATTTTCCACTTCATTAGTTGTAGTTAATTGACCTCCGGGCTGCATTCCTTGGTATAAAACTGGATTCATATTTGCTCTTGCAGCATAGATTGCAGCAGTATATCCTGCAGGACCAGAACCTATAATAAGGCATTTTATTTTTTCGATTGTATCAGACATAGTGAAATTTTATAATTATTTTAAACAGTACAAAAATAAGTCTTATTTAATGGAATACAGAAACGGAATAATCAGTTTTTGCTATTCTACAATAAAAAAATCCTAACTGTCGAAACAGAGAGGATTTTTCATTAGGCAGAAAGGGGCTAAACAACTCCAATATGTTATTAAAAATTAATTTGTTACTATTTTAATCGCACTATTAATAATTCATTACGCAACTTCTTCTTAAAGAAATTTTATCGACCAGATAAATATTAAAAAATAAGTTTTAAATGCCTAATTAATTTGATTTTAAGAGTTCATTTTGAAAAGTCTGCAAACTCTTTCCAACTTCTAATGAATGCCCTAATTCTGATAAAGCACGCTCCAAGGCTCCTAATACAGCTAAAAGATCATTTGGAGAAACCGAACCCATATGACCTATTCTAAAATAAGTGGTTTTTATTTCTGGTAGTAATCCCCCTGCTATAATTACATTACTATCCACCATTTTAGAACTTAATGCGGCTCCGTCTATACCTTGAGGATAATATACTGCTGTTAAGGTATTGGCAGCTATTTCAGTAGTTTTAGGTAATATAGTTAGGTTCAAGGAAGCTATTGCGGCTCTAAATGCTTTTGCTAAACTTTGATGCCTCTTCACCCTTTTTTCGATACCTTCTTTACATATAATTTTCAAACTAGTTTCTAGAGCTACAATTAAATTAACTGCTGGTGTCCCGAAATACGAAGGTCTTCTTTCTTCATAAGCTTTCATTATGGGTAACCAATTGCTCCAATCTGCATAATAATTAGGCACAGGCGTTTTTCTATTTTCCCAAGCTTGCATCGCTTTTTCTGAAACCATCAATAGCGCAAGTCCTGGCGGTACACCAATTGCTTTTTGAGATGCTGTTAAGACAACATCAAGCTCCCATTCGTCCTGATTTAACTCTTCACCCGCAACCGAGCACACACCATCTAAAATACTTAATGTATTATATTTTTTAGCTAATTGGACTATAGGTTTCGGATCTACTATTATCCCCGTAGAAGTATCTACATGCGTAATAGTCAGCGCTTTATATTGTTTGTTTTTTAGTTCGTTTTCTATGACTTCAAGAGGAACAATTTCACCTAATGGCGCCTCTAAAAGCGTTGTATTTGCACCATAGCAATCTAAAATATCTTTAAATCGTTTACCAAAATAACCTGAAGAAATTACCAATACATTATCTCCTCGTTCGATGAGATTGGCGGCAGCCATATCCAT
Organism: Flavobacterium frigoris; assembly: GCF_900111075.1. Lineage (GTDB taxonomy): Bacteria > Bacteroidota > Bacteroidia > Flavobacteriales > Flavobacteriaceae > Flavobacterium > Flavobacterium frigoris. The sequence continues at coordinate 5,575 of NZ_FOFZ01000007.1, read as the reverse complement.
AGCCAGTGTACCAGTTCCTGCAACAATAAAGGGTTGTCCCTTTGGAGACATCCAAACTTCTCTCATTAGCTCAAGGCTCTTTCCGAAAATTTCAATAAAATCTGGAGCTACATGACTTGTCGTAGGTATTCCCATTGCTTGCAAAACTTCTGGTTCAAATTCTATAGGACCAGGAATCATCAGTAATTTTCTAGCTTTCATTTGATTTTTATTTTATTTTAATAAATTATTTTTGCTTACCAATATTCCATCGCCATCTGCATAGATATAGTCCTCTGGAATAAAAGTAATTCCTCCAAATTTAACTGGAATATTGATCTCTCCTAAATTACGCTTCACACTTTTGACAGGAGAAGTGTTTAACGCTTTTATGCCAATATTCATTGAGTTAATGACAGCACTATCACGAATACAACCATTCACAATAATTCCTTCCCAATTATTCTGTATTGCCAAAGCAGCTAATTGATCACCTATTAATGCGCAACGTAAAGAGGCACCACCATCAATTACGAGCACTTTATCTTTTCCGTCAGATTCTAATTGCTTTCGAACTAATGAGTTGTCTTCAAATAACTTGATAGTCATAATTTTTCCTGAAAACATCTTTTTGTTCCCAAAATGATTAAAAATAGGATCCACACAACTAAGAAGTGTTTCATACTTATCCCAAAGATCAGCTGTTGTAAACATATTTTCTAGTAATAAATTAAGAATTGTTTAGTTTATAAAATTTGAAAAGGCAACATGCGTACATGTTGCCTTTATCAATAAATAGAATAAAAATTATTTTTCTAAAACAAGTTCTTCTTCTGTAACATTTTTTTTGATTTCAAACTGCTCACTTGTATTCTTCTGTCCACCAGCTTTTAAAGCTTTGTCTCCAGCAAAGAATGTTTTATGATCATCACCAAGATCTGAACCTGCCATACGTTGGTGTTTTACACAAGAAACACCTTTGCGAATTTCTTGTCTCTGAACCCCTTTAACATAAGCCAACATGCCTTCTTCTCCAAAATAGCCTTGTGTTAAGTCATTCATATGAAGTGCTGTAGTGTGGTATGTAGGTAAGGTAATTAAGTGATGGAAAATCCCAGCTTCTCTTGACCCATCTGCTTGGAAAGTTCTAATTTTATCGTCTGCACGATGACACAATTCAGAATCATCATATTGTGCATCCATTAAATTATTTCTATCATAGCCAGTCATATTGTCTCCTTCTGCAAGCATTTCTTCATACACTTGATTACGGAAGTTTAATGTCCAGTTGAAAGATGGAGAGTTATTATAAACCAATTTAGCATTAGGCACAACGGCTTTAACTCTATTTACCATTTGAGCAATTTGCTTAACATTTGGAGTATCCGTTTCGATCCATAACAAATCTGCTCCGTTTTGTAAACTAGTTATACAATCTAACACGACTCTATCAATGTTTGAGCCATCTTTAAATTTATATAAACCATTTGCTAATCTCACTGGACGTACTAATTTACCATCTCTTTTAAGGAGCACATCATCTTCTTTGGCATCATTAAGAGCTATTTCATCTGCTTCTACAAACGCTAAATATTTAGAAGCTAAATCTCCAGACTCTTTACTAACTGGAAGCTTTTGAGTTAAACCAGCACCTTCAGAATCTGTTCTAGCTACAATAATTCCGTCTTCGATACCTAATTCTAAGAAAGCATATCTAATTGCATTTAATTTATCAATAAAATCTTCATGAGGTACAGTAACCTTTCCATCTTGATGTCCACATTGTTTCGCATCTGAAACTTGATTTTCAATTTGAATAGCACAAGCTCCAGCTTCAATCATTTTTTTAGTTAACAAATAGGTAGCCTCTTCATTCCCAAAACCTGCATCAATATCAGCAATAATAGGAACTATATGTGTTTCAAAATTATCAATTTGATTTTGCACATCTTCCCCGTTTTCAAGTCTTCTAAATAAATCATTTAACTCAATAGCATCTGCTTGACGTAAGAAATCATAAATTTCTTTGATTAATGCTGGAACAGCCGTTTTTTCATGCATTGATTGATCTGGTAATGGTCCAAATTCTGAACGTAATGCAGCAACCATCCAACCGGAAAGATAGATATATTTTTTACTTGTTGTTTTATGATGCTTTTTCACAGCTATCATATTTTGCTGAGCCACAAAACCATGCCAAGAACCTAGTGATTGTGTGTATTGAGATGAATCTGCATCATACTGTGCCATATCTTTTCTCATAATGGCTGCAGTATATTTAGCGATATCTAAACCTGTTTTAAAACGATTCTGAGTTGCCATTCTAGCCGCACTTTCAGGATTTATTGCATTCCAAGTTTCTCCATACTTTTTTTTAAGGTCTCTCACAGTCTCTAATGCGGAACTGTAATTGCTTTGTGCTAAATTTTTCATAATTTTGTTTTTAATTATTAAGGTTGTTCTAGATTTTTATAATTAAGTCTCGTATACTATTGGAGTAGTTGCGGGACATTTTTTTTTAAATGTATTGATAGGCTGGAAGCGTTAAAAACTCTTCAAACTCTTCGGAAATTACTAGCTTATTAAAAAGCTCGATAGCTAATTCAAACTTGCTATTCTTTATGTTTTCTTCGCCAAACTCGGTAATGAGTTTTTCTATTTCATCATCAAAAATGTCTTTGTACAAAGTCATATTAAAAGTTCTTCCGTCTTCTATAACAACTTCATTATGTAGCCATTGCCAAACTTGTGTTCTTGAAATCTCTGCTGTCGCAGCATCTTCCATTAAATTATAAAGAGCAACAGCGCCATGACCTCTTAGCCAAGCTTCCGTATATAAAATACCAACATTAATGTTTTTTCTAATCCCTTCTTCAGTTACCGTACCTTTAGGTATTTCAACCAAATCTTGTTCTGTTATGTTTACATCATCCCTAGTTACATGCAACTGGTTAGATGTTGGCATATGTTTGTTAAATTCTGCCATAGCTACTGCTACCAATGCAGGATGTGCAACCCAAGTACCATCATGTCCATTTTTCACTTCACGCTCTTTATCTTTTCGCACTTTTTCTAAAGCAGCATCATTAGCTTTTTCATCATTTTTAATCGGAATTTGAGCAGCCATTCCGCCTATCGCAAGTATCCCTCTTTTATGACAGCGTTGTATAACCAACTTTGAATAGGCATCCATAAATGGTGTAGTCATGGTTACTTGATCCCGATTTGGAACTACAAAATTTGCATGATTTCTAAATTTTTTGATGTAAGAAAAAATATAATCCCAACGTCCACAGTTTAAACCAACAATATGATCTTTAAGTTCGAAAATTATTTCATCTAACTGAAAACTTGCTGTAATTGTCTCCACTAAAACAGTTGCTTTAAAAGTACCATTTGGTACTCCTAAATATTCTTGCGCAAATTCAAACACTTTGTTCCACCAACGCGCTTCTAAATAATGTTCTAATTTTGGTAAGTAGAAATACGGTGCAGTTCCATTTTGCATCAATGTTTGCGTATTATGGAATACATACAAGCCAAAGTCGACCAAACTTCCAGAAGCTCGTTCATTGTTAATTATAATGTGTCTTTCGTCTAAATGCAGACCTCTTGGCCTAACAAGTAAAACAGCCGTCTCTTGATTTAGTGTATACGATTTATTACGTTTTATATCAACTAAGGAAATTGTTTTTCTATTAGCATCTATTAAATTTTGTTGTCCTTCAATAGTATTTTTCCAACTAGGAGCATTACTATCTTCTAAATCCGCCATAAATGTTTTGGCTCCAGAATTTAAAGCATTGACAATCATTTTTCGCTCAACAGGACCAGTAATTTCTACACGCCTATCCTGCAGATCTTGCGGAATTGCACCTGCGGTCCAATTTCCATCTCTTATAGCTGCAGTTTCTTTTGGAAACTCTGGAAACTTTCCGCTATCAAAAATTGTTTGTTGTACAACTCTACGTTCTAATAGCTGCAATCTCTCAGCATTAAATTTCTCATGCAGCGCAACAATAAATGCTAGCGCTTCATCAGTTAGAATTTCTGGATAGTAATTAGTAACCTCTTTAGAAAAGTTAATTTTCGATTGTCTTAATAGCGTGCTTTCCATAGTACTTATATATTTATAGTACAATAGTATAACAAAGTTTTTAATAAAACAAGCGAACGTTCGTTAAATTTTGTTTTTCTCAAAAAAATACATGTTCGCAATAAATTTACCGCCTGCTTTATATGGAAGATCCTTACACTAAATCTATAATTGAATTATGTCACGAACCTATCATTCGCCTTATGTTTACGCTTTTGCTCTAGAAAAATAAAACAATACATGTGAATAGTAAAATCGTTCTTCTGTGTTCCCGAAGGTCGCGGAGCTTTCAAATACTCTTTATGCCACTTGATGAGTTCAGCAACCGATTATCGATTTTCTTTTATCTCTGAAAAATGTGATAACAGAGCTCCACTTTTCGCTGGCATTATTGCTACCAAAAACAAATCTAACATCAGCATTTTACAATACAAAAAGAACTTATAAGACAAAATTTCCTTCTCCAGCCTCTGATTTAACAAAAACCAAGTCTGAGATTACCCTATAGAGACTTATAAAATTTTAAAACAACTGCAGTTCCTTCAATTACAATAAAAAATAATACTCACTGGGGATTGTCTTGATAAAAACGATTCAACAACGAAACCTGACGAAGAAATTTCGGAAAAAATTTAAAAATTTGTCGATCTAACAATTTGTGATGACTTCAATAGACCTTTTGAAATTCATGCTACCTGATTTTTTAGTTAACCACTTTGAGGTAGTTTCTGCTAATAACACAGAAGAAATATTGCACCTATATTTTGATGAGAAAATAAAGCCTCCAAAAGAGTTTGATACCCTTGAAATAGTATAAAAAGGCTTCTATGACGAGATTACACTTCAGGATTTTCCTATTCGCGGACATCAGGTATATCTTCATATTACTCGCAGAAGATGGCTTAATGAAGATACTGAAAAAGTGGTTTTTAGAGATTGGAATTTAGTAGCGGACGGAACTCGCGTAACACAGGAGTTTGCTTCTTTTTTAAAAGAGATCAATAGATTCCAGTCTAAATGATTGTAATGCTATTGCCTATCTCTACGGGGTTTCTTGAAGGAATTTCCGATATCAGTACAAAGATTATTTAAGTGATTTTAAAGCTTGGAAACAAAAGACGCACGCAAAAAAATGGCTTGTCTTTCCTCAAAATATTGGGAAACGTTTGTCGATAGATGCAAAATCCCTCTCCAATGGAGAACTCTATACTATTGTAACCAACAAAGCTAGTAAAGGCAGAAAGGGCACTATCGTAGCCCTAGTTGCTGGAACCAAAGCAGAGACAGTAATTGCTACATTAGAAAAAATACCGCTAAAACTAAGAAATTCAGTTACCGAAATAACACTCGATATGGCAGCTAATATGGGGCTTATTGCTAACAAATGCTTTTCAAACGCAGTAATTGTATATTCCAGTCATGATGTGCCACTAATTCCGGTCATGATGTGCCACAAAATAATGAGCTAATTTCTGTTCAAATTTACATTTTTTTATTGAT
>NZ_FOFZ01000022.1 GCF_900111075.1 Flavobacterium frigoris | reverse complement strand
AAAAATAAGCTTGTTTAGCGTGCTTCTTTTGAAGTGTAGAATGATTGTTTTTGCCTTAATTAAGTGAAAAACGGAGTTTTTTCACAGCCTGACGTCTTGGCGCTTGGCGAGGTTGGGGACTTTAAAGCAGAGTATTTTCTGCTGAAACGAAGATATGATAAAAAACGTTAATTCCACTAAAACCCCAATCTCGCCAAACGGCTGTTATGTGTCGCCTTTTTAATTGTCTTTGTGGTAGTAAAACCAATTACTTTGATAGTTGTTATCGAAATTTTCTTTACTGTCAAGTTTAATTGAAAAGTTTACTTCGTCTAAATATCCAAATTCGTCACATTCTTTTATTAGTTGAAAATATTCGTTTTTAAATTTTTGTTTAGTTTCAATGTTATTATTCTTATTTAGGGCTTCGTCGGTATAGAAAAAGAAAATACCAGAATTAAAATTTTTTCGGATTTCCCAAATTTCTTCGGATTTTAAATCCTCTTTTAATTTGTCAAGTTTTAGATTATTTATTTTACTATTTGCTTCTTCTTTCGCAATTGGTTCAAAAGAGTTGAATATTACGTACAAGTTGTCAGTAAAATACTTCTTATCATTCCGAATTAAATTTCTGAAAGCATTTTCTACAATGGATTGCCTTTCCGAATTTGGAAATAATCCATTTTCTGCTTTGAATGAAACTATGTCATTATATTTTTCAAAAATTACTTGAAGTCGAGGTCGTTTATTATGTTCAAGAATATCATAAACAATATTCAAAGGTTTAACTCCAAATCTAATTTCAATCCAATTTGCAAGGTCAGAAAAAGGAGAATTCATTGTTTTGAGTCCTTTTTTTATTGCTTTTGATTCTATATATTCTTTGTCTCCAGATGATACCATTTTATTGTCAATTTTGGTTTTTTAAGGTTACACATAACGTTCCCGCGCTTTGCGCTGTTGCGAGCTTCGGAACTACTTATTTTCTGTTAAAGATATATTTCTTGCGAAAGAATAACTTCTGGCTTGCACAAAATTCGCAATAGCGCAAAACGTGTGTTGGCAGTAGTTTTTTTTATCTTTTTCGATTAGTTATTTCGTAATAATCATACAAACATTGTTCACTTATTACGATTAAATTTGAATTGTTTTTCTCGTTGTCTTTTGCATTCACTCTTAAATACATATGTTGTTCAATTTCGTTTATTTTTGTTGATTTAATATTGTTTTTTAAATCTTCAATTTCTTTATTACTAATTATAAAGTAATTTGTTTCTGTTGTGAAATCATAATTATGTCCATAACCACTTAAATTTCCTATTAATTGAAACGCTTGATTAATTTGAATTTCAAAATTATCCGAAAAATAAACGTCTTTAGAAGCAAATTCATTAATGACTTTTCTTTCAAGTAGTACTTTTGAGTTTTTAGATATTAAATCAATTGTTATTTCAAAATTTGAATTTTCATTTTGAACTAACGTAATAAATTGACTTTCGTTTATGATTTCTATATCATAACCTTTTTCAATAAATTCTTCGGCTTTCAACATTTTTGTAGATTTATGACCTTCGCCAAATCTTGCATAATCTTGATTACCAACAATTAAAAAATTTGTTTTTGAACTAAAAGATGGAGGTTTTATTAAACCGCCAACATTTGCAACTCGTTGCATTGCATCTAATCTTGTCATTGCTTCTAATTCGCCTGTAAAAACAACTCTTTTTTGATAAAAAGGATGTTCTTCGTCAATGTTTTCATTATCACAAACAATGCTATCGACATCTATTCTGTTAAAATTATACTGACTATTTTTTACTTTAAAAGGTTTGTATCGAAAATTTTCTAATAATTCGCCTTTCATAAAATTATGCTGCAAGCATAATTTTTCGAAACTATCAATATTATCTCTTTCAATTAGTTTAAGAAAAATTTCTGCACAAGCATTTGCGTCACTTTCCGCATTATGATGTAATAAATTAATGTTGAAATATTCAGAAATTGTACTTAATTGATAATTCATTAAACCTTTTAAAGTGTTTTTTGAAAACAACATTGTACAGTAATATTCTAATTTTGGAAATTCAATTTGATAATGTTCTAAAATTGCTCTCAAAACACTTAAATCAAATGACGCATTATGTGCGACAACTTTATTATTTTCAAAATATGGTTTTATTTCTTTCCATAATTCATTAAAGTCTTTTTTGTCGTCAGTATCATTTTTAGTTATTCCGTGAATTCCAACATTTATGAAGTTGTAATAATTTGGTGTCGGTTTAATGTAAAAATGTTTTGTTTCAACAACTTTTTTATTTTCTACAAATGTAATCCCGAGTGAACAAGCACTTGTTCTACTACTGTTTGCAGTTTCAAAATCAATTGTAATAAATTTCATTTTCTATTGTATTTTAATTAAGTTCAATTTTTAGGTTTCTGCGGTAAAATTACTGCCAACGGTTGGCCACTTTGAGATGGCTGGAAATTCGCAACCACTCAATTTTTGGCTAAACGAAAACTTGATGCGAAACGGCAATTCCACTAAACTCCAGCTAGCTCAAAATGGCTGTTAGCGGTTCGCCCTTATTTTTATTAAATTTAATAATTACTCCACTATTTAACTTCATTTTCTAAATCCTTTTGTATTTTTTTTAAATGTAATAGTACATTATTATACAGTTTTTCGTAATTATCTTCCATTTTACCAAACAATTCACTTATTTCATTATTTTTTATGATTTGCGATTGGTTTATTTTATTTATTTTTTGAAGAATTTCAGAGTTATCGTTTACAATTTTAAAATTATTGTCTTCAATCAGTTCATAAAATAAATTTATATGATGATACTCGTAATGTGGAAAATGCTTTAATTTTTGCGAATAAAACTCAACGTTTTCTTGTTGAATGTTAATTAATAGATTTTCTCCTTCGATGACGTTGTCTTTATACAATTTGAATTGCAATCTAATTAAATTAAGTAAGTTGATATATTCCAAATAAAATTCAGTTGCTTTTTTGCCAGCGTTAATTTTTTCTTTCCAATAATATGTTTTTTGTTCTCTTTTATATTTTGATTTTTCCCATATAACATTTGCAATCCAGCCAATTACACCACAAAATATTGGAATTATAATATTAAGAACTTTTTGAGAGTATTTTACATATTCAGTTGTACACATCTAGAAGCCTTTATTAGTTAAAACGGTTTTTCGTAAATCTATAATTCTTAAAACAGCATTGTTATATATGATAGTTTTTTCAGAAAAATCTTTAATAGGTTTTAAGGTATAACCTAAATCGAATTCATTTGGCTTAAAATATTTGCTGTTTTTTCTTTGTTCACGGCCTTCCGCTGTGTAAAAGCTAATACCTTCTCCAATTTTTAAGCCTGTATCAGGATTTGTAGAAGTATATTCGGAAATGTATTCATACTCTGCAGGAATTATTGTTTTTAAAAACTCATAATTTTCAAGCATTTTTTCTATGTTTTCAGATGTTGATGTACCTACACTAAAATCAAAATCAATTCTATATAAATAATCGTTGACTAAACTCAACCGATATGTTATATCAGCGTTTATACAATTTTGAAATTTTTTCGTCACTACCAAATAACCTTTTGCTACATCTTTTTTTAGATAGTCTATATATTCTTTACGATTTCTTTGTTTCGCTAGAAAAGAATCTTCTGATATTTTAAAATCTTTGTTTTTCAGGACAATAAATGATATATCAAAATCACTCATACCAATCTTAAAAGGGATAATGCTTTCGAAAGAGCAATCAGAATTTGTTACTGCTCCATTGTATATTGTTAACTCGTTTCCATTGAGTTGTATTTTTCCTAATTTTTGAATTGCCGATTGACCGAGCAATAACGGCGCACTCAATTCGTGTATTACAGATGCTGTTACATCATAAAGTTTAAGTCCTTGTATTTCAATTTCACGAAGTATTATTTTTGTATTTTCAGTAATCTGTCCATTTGCTATTTGTGAATATGAAGTTCCTACTATGTCGTCTGAATTCAAATATCCATTTTTCAGCATAAAGCGTGCTTCTGATAATGAAATTACAACATCGCTTGCTCCAGTGTCAAAAATGAATTTTAACGGAATTCCATTAACTTTACAGGGAATAGTGTAAACGCCATTTCCTTCATTAGTCATATAAACTTTTGTTTGTGCAATGTTCACACTTACGTAAAACAACATAAACAATAGTGTAATTTTTCTCATATTTTAAAATTTCGTTAGATGCACGAACATCCGATAGGGTGACCGCTAACGTAAGGTGCTTTGCGTAGTGCAAGGCTACGGAAACGTAAACTTTCGGTTTAGCACTAAATATGATGCGAACCTATAATTCCAATAAATCCTTGCATTACGCAAAACACGTGTTACCACCAGTACTTATTACTAATATTTATAACTTATAAAATGAAAAAACAAGATTTTTTAAAAAAGATTTTCGATTTACTTAAAAATCCAAATCAAGAAAGTTTAAAATTATCAATGAATGATGTTCATCATAAAGGATTATTTTCTTTAGTAATTGACGGAACTGAATTTGGAAATTTAACGAGAGTTTTTATTGCTGATGAAAAAATAAAACCTTACGAAGTGCAATTACATTCTCACCGTTATCCGATAAGATTGACAACAATTAAAGGACAAATAAAACACGTTGTTGCCTTTCGTTCTGAAATAAAAGATGCTCACACAGTTTCACTTTCTGAATTTAATTATAAAAGTCCATTAAATGGAGGGAAAGGTTTGAGTTACTTGAAAGAAACGAATGTAATTATCAAAGATTATATTTTACCAATTGGCGCAACTTTAGAAATGGACGAAAAAGAAATACATACAGTTTCTTGCTCAAAGGGTTCGATTTGGATAGTTGAAGAATTAGGGTTTAAAGTTGATAGTAGTAAAGTTTTGGGAGTTCCATTTATTACTGAAGGGCTTTATAAAGAGCCAAAATCATTTCAAGTAAATGATAATCATCAAATGGTTAAAAAACAAGTTGCTAAAATACTTCTCGATTACGATGTCGTGTAGTATTGGTGGTAACGTTATGCTGCTTTGAGATGGATGGAAAATCGTAACCGCTCAATTTTCGGCTTAACGAAAATATGATTGCGGAACGGCAATTCCACTAAACTCCATCTAGCTCAAAACAGCGGTTAGCCCTTCGGTTTTTTTGTTTATTCCAATTTTCAGGTTTCAATTTTCGGTTTCGTTTTTCCGCCGATATAAAGAGAAAAGCAAAAATAAAACACAAAATTATGTTTTCAAAACACACAAAATTTCAAAATGATTGTGGAACTAACAATCTTTTCAAGTCAGTAACTATTTACCGATTTCTTTGGCTTCCAATTTTTAAGTCAACCAAAGAAATGGTAGATATAATTTAACTATTTAACCAATTGATAAATAATACTGAATGTACTTGTTATTTGGTTACTTACAATTTCTGATTTATGAATTTTCCAACCATCGGCTAAATGTTGATTTAGTTCAACTAATTCAAATTCAGAAGTGTATTTACCACTACTAAGTTTTGCAGAAGATGCGGTGCTGGTAATGTTAACTACTAATACTTTTTTCATTATTATTTATTTTTAAGGTTTATATTAAATTTTCCGCCCTCGGTTTCGGTTTCCACGGTAAACTGAGGGCTAACGTTTGGTGCTTTGCGTAGTGTAAGGCTACGGAATCGTAAATATTTGGTTTTGCACTAAATATGATGCGAACCTATAATTCCAAAAAATCCTTGCATTACGCAAAACACGTGTTACCAGAATACCACATATTACTAATTTTAAAAACATTTTATATGAAATTTCAAGAATGGTTTGATAAAAAACTAAAAGTATCGAGATACCCAATGCCAGAAGAGATTAAAAAATCAGGAGCAAAATATGTTATAAATGTTTCTTGTGAATATATTTCATCTTGCCAAAAAATATGTATGGAAAACGGAATAAAATATTTTTGGTTTCCCATGGACGAAGTTAGTGGAGATATTGGCTTAAATTCAATTTTTGGAGCATTGCAGATACTTTGGATTGCCGAACGAGAAAAAGCAAATGTAATACTTCATTGTCACGCTGGAGCAAATAGAAGTCCTACAGTAATGGAAGCGTATTATTTTATGCGAACTAAAAAACATTATGCAAGAGAAGAAAGCCAGGAAAGTAAAGAGCGATTTAAAAAAATGTTTATTGGAAGCGAAAACTTTGATTTTAACAATAATAATCGATTACTAAATAATATCGAAGCGGGACATTTACCATCTAAAAATAAAATGGAATCTTTTCTTAAAAAAACAGAAGAATGGTTTTTAAAACAAGAGTGGGAAAATGATTTTAAAACAGAATCAGGACTTAATAACGTAAAGTGTGACGTTCGCTTGTAGCTCGGTTTCTGGTAACTTGTATATAACATCAAATATATACATCTTTTTGGATCTTTTGCTCTAGTCACTAAGTTTTTTCTTATTATTTTCATCTACTAAGCGATCCAGTGGACTTGCTATTTTATCGGTAGCCATTTTTGAAACATGAGTGTATATCGTGGTGGTTTTGATACTGGCGTGACCTAAAAACTTTTGAATGTATCTAATGTCTGTTCCGCTCTCTAATAAATGGGTGGCGAAGCTATGTCGCAGTGTGTGCACGGTAGCTTTCTTTGATAAACCAGATTTTTTTAGTGCTGCTCGCATCACTTGCTGTGCGCTGCCTGTGCTGTAAGGCTCACCTGCATACTGCCCTTCAAAAACATATTTACTGGGTTGGTATAATTTCCTGTAATAATCCAGTGAACTCACAATAGAGTAGGGTAACATGACCATACGGTCTTTCTTGCCTTTGGCATCTTTAATATGAATTTTATGCTCTGAGAATAAGATGTCGCGCCACTCTAGCGTCACGATCTCACTTACACGCAAGCCTGCTCCATAGCCTATTAACAATAATAATTTATGTTTTGGGTTGTCTACCGCTCTAAATATTTGCAAACATTCTTCCATTGTTAATACTGAGGGTAATTTCTTTTCCTTCTTTGGACGGGGAATATTGAGTTCAAAACCTTTTTGATGTTCTATTTGCTGGTAGTAAAATAATAGCGCATTGACCATACTATGTCCCGAAGCTGCCGATAAACCGCGCTCCATAAGAGAGGCTAAGTATTTTGTAATTTCTTTTTGGGTAATCGTATGCGGGTCTTTAAACTGGTGATCACGCAAGAATTTTAGAAAGGAACTCGTATAGGTTCGCATCGTGGAACTGCTATAATTGTAGGCCAAAATAGTGTCTACTAGTAACGAAATGTACTCATGTGCCGCATCTGGAACTTGGTTGAATAATTGTGCTTTGGTTTTGCTTAAATCGAGCTGTTTCCTGTTAGGTATGTTTTGTTTCATCAAATACCCCTTTGGAAGCTGGCTGCTTACAAGGACTTGATGGGGTTCAAACTGCATGACCATCGCCTCATATACGCTTGGTGCCGCAGGAAGTAAATAACAATCTTTGATGGTGCTAAAACGAGCCATAGAGAAGCGTTTTATCTTTTCGCGCAATACAAGAAAGGGTGGCATATACACTTCCATCCATTTAGGTTCCTCTTGATGTGGTCTAATTACAATGGATTCGCCCTGAAAGACAGTTTCGTTTTTATAATAATCATTTTCAGGAAAAAACGCAGGGGAGTCAAGTATTTTTTCTACCAGCGTTTGCACATTTGCATGTCTTAAAGCCATGTAAACTTTATAATTGGCATTCCAATAGACTCCTTTTGTGGCTAGTAATTGTCTGCTAATATGCTGGAAATACTGCATCTTGAAAACCCAATATTTGCCTAAATTAGGCAATAACTCTAAACGCAAATTAGGTGCTAACGAATTAGTTTTCGTTATATGTTCAGGGTTATTCAGCACTGTTGCTGCGTCTAACTGAAGTTCGCTTTTGGCTATGGCTGGAAGGTCACGGCTTATGGTAAGGCCGGCCAGCAGTTGCGTTTCATTATTTTTCGGGTTGTCTATAACCAAATCTTCAAAGGATTTGCTTATCAGCTTATAATTTACAGCAGTGTAATCAAAATACCAACAGCGGAGCGACTGACTATATATACTTCCCAATTTTTTTAATTGAGAAATTGTAGCGCTATCGTACTTAAAAAAAAGTCCGATGCGATCTGCATCACGATGCCAAATCTTTTTTACAATTATTTGCATAAGGCGTATATGAAACAACTAAAATACTACTTTATAAGTAATAATAGACTATAATTTATTGGCTTTTAATGGAATAGGATAAAAAATAATTGGCTATTTTAAATTTAAATGTATTTGTATATTCTAAAAGTGGCTGTGCGTAAGGGATATAAGTGGAAATCCTCTCTTGCCTTGTCTCGTTTTAAAACGAAACGAGGCAAGAGAGATTATAACATATAGCCCGACCTGAGTGAAATTGCGAAGCGGAACGATGAAGCAATCACGAAGGGTACGCCCAAATAATTTTAGAACAGTAATTTATGATTTTACTTTTGATGCTACTGATGGTGGTTTTGGTATAGAAAAAAACGATGAACTCGCGAATCTAATTAATAAAAAAAAGTTGAAGTGAAAATTGCAACTTAATAAAAAATAGAACTAGCGCACTACATTACTTATAATCTCTTTTATTTATTGGAAGTGGTATCAATTAAGTGAATTATTAAAAAACAAACAAACTTTAAATTCCAAAAATGGAAGGAACTCCTTTCACACAGAAGGTCTTTTTAGAAATACTAGTAGTAGCATAAATAGCAGTAAAGGTAATACACAAAAGAAAAAATAGAGCGCTATTTTTACTTCAAAACGCATCTGTACTAAATTACGACCAAATTAATCCAGCTGCTAAAAAACTAGAGTATAAACCTTGATACAATGGACAATAGTATAGGTGCACATTTTTGTGAAGAAGAAATTAATCGAAAGTAATCTTCGAAAAAACGAAATTTGCATCTAGGGATAATGAATTTCCCAGATGTTCCTTCTTATATAGGATAGCAATTCTTTAATGACAGATACCATTTTAGGCTGATAAAAGGAAAGCGTGAATTATGTAACTTAACGATATTGTTATGTAACATGAAACATATAAAGCAATCCTACATTTGCAATGTGATAATTTCGAAACTTCACAAATACATATAAACATGAAAATTAAAAATTTATTATCGTCCTGCGCAATAGTAATGGTTGTCTTATTTACGGGTTGTTCAAATGATGACAACACGCAATCGACTCCGGCTCCAACTCCGGCCCCAACTCCAACTGTGACTTCAACTAGCCCTTTAAATAGTGATACAAATGTAGCGAGAAATAAAGTTGTTTCTGTAGACTTTAGTATCGCAATGGATGCATCAACTATTAATAGTACAACGTTTACAGTAAAACAAGCAGGAACCACAGTATTAGGTGCAGTTTCATATTCAGGTACTACTGCAAAGTTTGTTCCAGCAACTGTACTTGCAGCTAATACACTTTATACAGCTACACTAACTACAGGAGTAAAAAGTGCAGATGGAAAAGCTCTTAGCGCTAACAAGCAATGGGAATTTACAACAACGGCTAATGCGGCGGTTGGCTTAGCAGCTGTTAGTCTTGGTTCAGCAGGGAATTATGTAATTCTTGCAAAAACTACAATTACTAACGTACCAACGTCTGTAATTACAGGAGATCTAGGACTAAGTCCAGCAGCTACCTCGTTTATTACAGGATTATCTTTAACAGATTTTACAGGTTATGCAAAGGCAGCACAAGTTACCGGAAAAGTATTTGCTGCTGACATGGTTACTCCAACTTCATCTAATCTTACCACGGCGGTTGAAAATATGATTACAGCTTACAATGATGCCGCAGGACGTCCTTCTCCTGATGTTCTCAATTTGGGAGCAGGTAATATTGGGGGGCAAATATTATCTCCAGGTCTTTATAAATGGACTAGCTCTGTAACCGTACCAGCAAATATAACCATTTCAGGATCAGCAGATGATGTGTGGATTTTCCAGATTTCAGGTGATTTAGCTATGAGTGCTGCAACAAAAGTAACTTTAGTAGGTGGAGCCAAAGCTTCTAATATTTTCTGGCAGGTAGCTGGTAAAGCATCTTTTGGAAGTACGTCTCATTTTGAAGGTATTATCTTGTCAAAAACAGGAATAACTTTTCAAACAGGAGCATCTTTTAATGGAAGAGCTTTAGCGCAAACTGCTGTAATTCTTGATGGAAACACAGTAGTACAACCACAATAAAGTATAGTATAAAATAATGTTGAAAGAGGTGTTCCCGTGGAGCGCCTCTTTTTATGTTTAGTAACATCACAATCGCTGGTTTGCTTCTGTGTTTGGATGCATTCTGATCGCTATCAGGAAGTATGACCAGAGTGAAATTGCGAAGCAGAACGAGGAAGCAATCATGAAGAGTATGCCCAAATGATTTTAGATTTATGATTCTGCTTTTGAGGCTACCGATGGGGTACAAACAACAGAAAGTTTTATAGTACAACCCTGTTTTTGGCAGGAAATTCTAAAACTTAACTAATTTTTGTAATTATCTAATTTTGCAATTGTCGAATTAACCTATCTTTGCCCACTGAAAAAAGCATCTATGAAATGAGCTATGATAATCTTAATGTAAAAAAAGATATTGCTAGTGAATTGCATCTGACGGCAAAAAAAAACAATAAAAGAAACAGATGAAGTTTGATTTATTACAAAAAGATCCGCAGACGAAAGCCAGAGCGGGAAGCATTACTACTGATCACGGTGTTATTGAAACACCTATTTTTATGCCCGTTGGTACCGTAGCCTCTGTAAAAGGGGTGCATCAAAGGGAATTGAAAGAAGATATAAACCCAGATATTATCTTGGGAAATACCTATCATTTATATTTACGCCCTCAAATGGAGATCCTAGAGAAAGCCGGTGGTTTGCATAAATTCATGAATTGGGATCGTAATATTTTGACAGATTCTGGTGGATACCAAGTGTATTCGCTTTCGGCAAATAGAAAAATAAAGGAAGAAGGGGTGAAGTTTAAATCGCATATTGACGGTTCGTTTCACTTTTTTACACCAGAGAATGTGATGGAAATTCAGCGTACCATTGGTGCCGATATTATCATGGCATTTGATGAATGTACACCATATCCTTGTGATTACCGTTATGCGCAACGCTCGATGAAAATGACACACCGCTGGTTAGACCGATGTGTGAGCCATTTAGAAACAGTGCCTGTAAAATATGGATATGACCAAGCTTTTTTTCCTATTGTGCAGGGAAGTTGTTACAAAGACTTACGTCAACAATCAGCAGAATATATCGCTAACAGCAACCAAGTAGGAAACGCCATTGGAGGACTTTCAGTAGGAGAGCCAGCAGAAGAGATGTATGCCATGACCGAAATAGTTTGCGAAATTTTGCCAGAAGACAAACCCCGTTACCTTATGGGCGTAGGAACTCCGATAAATATTTTGGAAAATATAGCCTTGGGAGTTGATATGTTTGACTGTGTGATGCCTACTCGTAACGCTAGAAATGGAATGTTATTTACGGCTAACGGTACGATTAACATCAAAAACAAAAAATGGGCAGATGATTTTTCTCCTATCGACGAAATGGCAATCACTTATGTGGATACAGAGTACACTAAAGCCTATTTGCGTCACTTGTTTGCTGCTAATGAATATTTGGGAAAACAAATTGCGACGATCCATAATCTTGGATTTTATATGTGGTTGGTTCGTGAGGCCAGAAAACATATCTTAGCAGGAGATTTTAGAACTTGGAAAGAAATGATGGTTCGTAACATGAGTCAGAGACTGTAATACATTTTAATCGATGGGCTGTTTAATCAAATAGGCAGCTCACTGATAGATTGATTTAATCAAATTAGCCTTTATGCTTTCAATAATTGATAAATATATTCTGAAAAGATACTTGGCCACTTTTGCGGCCATGTTGCTTATGTTTATTCCTATCGGGATTGTTATTGATGTCTCAGAAAAGGTGAATAAGATGATTGAAAACAAGGTGCCCATTTTAGATATTGCGATCTATTATTATCATTTCACGATTTATTTTGCCAATTCGTTGTTTCCAATATTTCTGTTTTTATCGATTATTTGGTTTACCTCAAAACTGGCCAATAATACAGAAATCATTGCGATTTTAAGTTCGGGGATTTCATTTACACGTTTTTTAAGACCCTATATTATTGGGGCTTCGCTTATTTCTGTTTTTGTTTTAATCATGGGATTCTATGTAGTTCCAGCATCGAGTGAAGGCTTTAATAATTTTAGGTACACGTATCTAAGAGGAGGTGGTCAGGAAGCGATGAGAGGGGATAATACGGATGTATACCGCCAGATAAACGACAATGAGTTTCTGTATGTAAACAGTTTCAATACGGTTTCTAAAGTCGCCTTTAATTTTGCCCTAGAGAAATTTGATAAAGAGAAATTAGTTTCTAAAGTTACTGCTAGCAGAATAAAATGGAATCCGCAGGACAGTACGTATACCATGTATGATTACACTAAAAGAACAGTAGGCGTATTAGGGGATAAGATTGAAAAAATGCCTGAGAAAAAGACCAAATTCAGTTTTGATCTCGAAGATTTGACACCCGTAATCTATATCGCAGAAACCTTGAGCTTGGATAAACTGTATCAATTTATTGATAAAGAAAAAAAGCGGGGTTCTTCTAATATCAACATCTATATGGTGGTTTTGTATAAAAAGTACAGCGTTCCTGTTTCGGCATTTATTTTAACGATAATCGCCGTTTCTGTTTCTTATAAAAAAAGAAGGGGAGGGATGGGGATGAACCTGACCATAGGTATTGCGATTGCTTTTGGCTACGTATTTTTTGATAAAATATTTGGTACGTTAGCCGAGAAATCTACGTTTTCGCCACTACTGGCAGTATGGTTTCCTAACATTATTTTCGGAATATTAGCAATATTTTTACTACGCAATGCAAAACGATAAATTAAAAAGTTACATCAACCTTCATCTAATTGTCTTTATTTGGGGTTTCACGGCTATTTTAGGGGCGCTAATTACAATTACTGCCGATGCTATTGTGTGGTATCGCATGTTCTTAGCGGCAGCATTCTTATTCGTTTTTATCCTTTTTAAGAAAAAATCCTTCCGAATTCCTTTAAACTCCTTTTTGAAATTAATTTTTGTGGGATTCTTGATTGCGATGCACTGGATTACTTTTTTTCATGCCATCCATGTTTCTAATGTTTCCATTACCCTTTCTGTTTTTTCATTGGGTGCTTTTTTTGCTTCTTTGCTGGAGCCGCTGTTTTATGGTCGAAAAGTGTTGTGGTACGAAGTATTCTTTGGACTCATAATAATAGCTGGATTAGGCTTGATCATGAAAGTAGAGGTGAATTACCTAAACGGAATGTTGTACGCATTGGTTTCGATTATTTTAGGGGTTTTGTTCACTCTTATGAACGGGAAATTAATTAAAAATCATGACGCTACCGTAATCTCTTTTTATGAGTTCATGGCGGGTGTGTTTTTTATATCTCTTTATTTTTTGTACCAAAATAAATTCACCGCAGACTTCTTTGTACTCAGCTTTAATAACTGGATTCTTATGTTGATTTTAGCATCAATTTGTACGGCTTATGCTTTTACGGCTTCTGTAAAAGTGATGGAAAAACTGAGTCCGTACACAGTAATGTTAACTACGAATTTAGAACCGGTGTACGGCATTATTTTGGCCTATTTTATCATTGGGGGAAAAGAAAAAATGAGTTTTTCCTTTTATATTGGCGCTGTAATTATAATCATAACGGTAATATTAAACGGGATTATCAAACACAAGACCGGTAAAAAGGAACTTGCCAATACTACCAACACAGACCTACTATTGTAATATAAGTGTGATTAATTTGCGCGAAACTTGCTATCCGTTTTCAGGAGGAAGAGCAGTTATTCATTCGATAGAAAAAGCAATAATTTATACCAAACGAATTTATGTTTTAGTACTAAAACCTTAGTATAATGTCAACGTAATGTGAAAATTGTACAATACAATTGGACTTTATGCAATCTTTACTAAGTAGTTTTTTTTATTACAAAGAGGGTTCTGGTCGAATTAAAGAAAAAAGCCTTCGTTTAAGATTGCATGGGTTAACTGATTGATCGATAGCAATAGACGAAGTAGTTAAATTTCAGTAATTTTACGGCTAGTAATTTATAGTTAAAAGATGAAAAAGAAGATAATTGGTTTTTCGCTGCTTGTGCTACTTTTAGTGTTCGCAGGGAAGTATGTCTATGATATGAACATCAATCATAATTTTGAGACTATTACAGTAGGTAAAGTCTATAAATCTGGAGTTATTCCTCCGGATGAAATTGAAAGTTATGTTAAGAAATACCACATCAAATCTATTGTAGATTTGCGGATGCCAGGGACTAATGATTTGGTTTTAAACCCTGAAAAAATTGGAGAAATTCAGGCAGAAAAGAATGCTGTGGCAAAAATTAAAGGAGTTAATTATTTTGGTAACCCATCAGAGCAGGTTCCAAACAAAAAAAATATTGAAATCTTTGCAAAAATAATGGACAATACTACTAATTATCCGGTGCTAATCCATTGTTATCATGGTACAGGAAGAGCTGAATTGTACTCTGCTTTGTACCGAATTGAATATGAAAATTTCACGAATGAAGCAGCACGTCAAGGAGTAAGAACGCTAGTCAAATTTAGCTCGTTTGATGACGGAACCCCTAAAGGAGAATACCTTAAAGCGTATAAAACACGCAGGGAATTACCTACTGAAAAATAATAATGAAGAGTAAAGGTTTTAGTTTTGAACGTGGATTTTAATACTCTTAATAGAATCAATCTGAAAAAAGTGTACAATAGATTTATTTGTCTTTTTACTGTACTACTAAACCGAATGAGACTCCGAGTTATTTAGAGAATTAGACAATTAATTTAAGTTTTGATTGAGCCTTTTGGGACTAAAACAAAAAATAAACGACGGCGAACGATTTAAAATTTTATATTTGCAGTTCGAAATAAAAAACAAAAACGCACAGATCCTATGGAATATTTAGATTTTGAGCTTCCGATAAAAGAACTAGAAGATCAGTTAGAAAAATGTATCGTTATTGGTAAAGAATCAGATGTTGATGTTACAAATACTTGTAAGCAAATCAATAAGAAGCTAATAGATACTAAAAAGACTATTTATAAAAATCTGACCGCATGGCAACGTGTACAATTGTCGAGACATCCAAGCAGGCCCTATACATTAGATCATATAAGAGCACTTTGCGGAGATACTTTTCTAGAACTTCACGGGGACAGAGGCTTTAAAGATGATAAAGCGATGATTGGTGGTTTAGGGAAAATTGATGGTCAATCTTTTATGATTGTTGGTCAACAAAAAGGATATAACACAAAGACCCGTCAATACAGAAACTTTGGAATGGCAAATCCAGAAGGATATCGAAAAGCTTTGCGTTTAATGAAAATGGCAGAGAAGTTTGGTATTCCTGTTCTAACGCTCATAGATACTCCGGGAGCTTATCCAGGACTTGAAGCAGAAGAACGTGGACAAGGGGAGGCTATTGCTAGAAATATATTTGAAATGGTTCGTCTTCAGGTGCCTATTATCACTATTATTGTAGGTGAAGGAGCTTCAGGTGGTGCATTAGGAATAGGAGTGGGAGATCGCGTTTATATGCTTGAAAATACTTGGTATTCTGTGATTTCTCCAGAGTCTTGTTCTTCTATTTTATGGAAAAGCTGGGAGTATAAAGAAATAGCTGCTGAAGCACTAAAATTGACTTCTGCAGACATGAAAAGACAAAAATTAGTTGATGATATTATACCGGAACCATTGGGTGGTGCGCATTACGATAGAGAAACAACGTTTGTAACTGTGGAGCAATATATCATGAAAGCATTTAATGAACTTAAAGACTTATCAACAAAAGAGTTAATTGCTCAAAGAATGGACAAATACACTAAAATGGGTGAGTACAAAGAGTAATATCTCATAAATATAAAAAAAACCCGTCTCGTTTACAAACGAGACGGGTTTTTTTTTGGTTATAAACAAAAATCAGTTACTTATAAACAATTATTTGTAATAAGTCAACAGCAATATTTTTTAATTTTTTGTTACTTTCGCTACATGGAAAACTTCAGGAATATAAACCCAGTTAAGGTCGATAAAACAACAATTATAAACCTAGAAAAGGGCAAGTTGCCACCACAGGTTTTAGAATTGGAAGAGGCCGTTCTTGGTGCTATGATGATTGATAAAAAAGGGGTAGATGATGTAATTGATATTTTATCGCCTGATGCTTTTTATAAAGACGCCCACAAACATATTTTTGAGGCAATCGTTCAGCTGTTTACTGAAACACAGCCTATCGATTTACTTACCGTTTCAGCACAACTAAAGAAAAATGCTAAATTAGATTTGGCCGGTGGTGACTTTTATTTAATTCAGCTTACGCAAAAAATATCCTCATCAGCACATATCGAGTTTCACTCTAGAATTATTCTTCAAAAATTCATACAACGAAGTTTGATTCGAATCTCTTCGGAGATAATCGAAGAATCGTACGATGAAACTACGGATGTTTTTGATTTATTGGATAGAGCAGAATCTAAACTTTATGAAGTTACCCAAGGAAATATAAAACGAAGTTCTGAAACTGCCCAAAGTTTAGTACTACAAGCTAAAAAACGAATTGAAGAAATTGCAGGGCAAGAAGGACTAAGCGGAGTTGCTACTGGATTTGAAAAGTTAGATAAAATTACTTCGGGTTGGCAGCCAAGTGATTTAATTATTATCGCGGCTAGACCAGCAATGGGTAAGACCGCATTTGTATTGTCAATGGCAAGAAATATGGCGATTGATTATGGAATGCCTGTGGCCTTATTTTCATTAGAGATGGCATCGGTGCAATTAATTACGCGTTTGATTTCCTCTGAAACCGGTTTGTCTTCAGAGAAATTGCGTACCGGTAAATTAGAAAAACACGAATGGGAGCAACTGAGTACTAAGGTTAAAAATCTAGAGAAAGCTCCTTTGTATATTGATGACACTCCATCACTCTCTATTTTTGATTTAAGAGCAAAAGCAAGACGTTTGGTTTCACAGCATGGAATCCGAATTATTATTGTTGACTATTTGCAATTGATGACTGCCGGAGGAAATGGTAAAGGTGGAGGAAACAGAGAACAGGAAATTTCAACAATTTCCCGAAACTTAAAAGCCCTTGCAAAGGAATTGAACGTTCCCGTAATAGCGCTTTCTCAATTATCGCGTGCGGTTGAAACTCGTGGGTCCAGTAAAAGACCGTTACTTTCTGACCTTCGTGAATCGGGTGCGATTGAGCAAGATGCTGATATTGTATCGTTCTTATACCGTCCGGAATATTATAAAATTGATGAATGGGATGATGATGAAGCTTCACCTACTGCAGGTCAAGCAGAAATAATGATAGCCAAGCACCGTAATGGTAGTATCGAAAACGTTCGTTTGAAGTTTATTGGACATCTTGGAAAGTTTGATAATTTAGAAGACCATAGTGGTAATTATGATGATTTACCTTCTTCTATGAATCAAGATGAAAGTTCGTTTATGACTAAAAGTTTACCTTCTGCGCATGAAGCATTCGGGAGTAATCTCAATGACGACGATGACGACAGCGATATGCCTTTTTAGAAAGTATTAAAAGCCTATTTTTATAGGCTTTTTTTATGGTTTGCATTTTATACTTAATTTTAAACCTTTTCTTGTAATCAGTAATCGCGAAATTGAATTGATTTAAAAAGGTATATTTGAGCAGTATAATTCTTTTCCTTTTCTATCTTTGATTCAAAATCGTATATAATGATTCCTAAAAGAGTTTTTTTTATTCTAGTTTTTCTAGTTTCTATTGCAGCAAAAGCTTCTTTTATTTTGTTGCCAATGGACGAAACTACGCAACAAAATCACCTGAAAGCCTACGGAATTACGTTTTGGTGTTTAGAAAAAAACTATAAAGCCAGCTGGTTACTCAACTACCGTGGGGGGTCTTTTCTATTGCCTGACGCTCCAGAAATACGCAAAGAATGTCAGATTAGAGGGGTGAGTTTTGAAGTACTTTCTGATAGTGAAGAAGCCAAGATTTTAGATGAAATAGCTAGTCCATCTCAAAACATGGACGCCGTGATCCTTGAAAAAGCACCCAGGATTGCAGTTTATACACCTAAAGGGAAACAACTTTGGGATGATGCGGTGACACTCGTTTTGACGTATGCCGAAATTCCATTTACACCCATATATGATGAGGAAGTCCTCAGTGATCAATTAGTACTTTACGATTGGTTGCATTTGCATCATGAAGATTTTACGGGACAATATGGAAAGTTTTTTGGCTCCTTTAGAAATGTGCCTTGGTATATTGAGGATAAGAAAGAGGCGGAGCAACTAGCAACCAAGTTAGGCTTTGCAAAAGTTTCAGAGGAAAAAGGAGCTGTAGCCAAAAAAATAAGAGACTTTGTCGTTGGAGGAGGGTTTATGTTTGCCATGTGTTCGGCTACTGACAGTTTTGATATTGCTTTGGCAGCAGATGGAGTTGATATTTGTGAGCCAATGTTTGATGGTGATCCAAGTGATGCTAATTATCAGTCCAGTATGAACTATTCTAATTCTTTTGCTTTTAAAGATTTTATTCTCGAAAGAAAACCGGAAAAATATGAATTTTCAGATATTGACATGACGGAGAAGCGCCGTGTCCCAATGGATAAAGATTATTTTACGCTGATGGAATTTTCGGCTAAATGGGATCCTATTCCAAGTATGTTGTGTCAAAATCATACTCAACTCGTAAAGGGATTTATGGGACAAACTACTGCCTTTGATTCTGCACTAATTAAATCTAATGTTTTAATTATGGGAACCTGTGAACTCAATGGGGAAGCGCGATACATTCATGGCGAAAAAGGAAAAGGAATGTTTACCTTTTATAGCGGCCATGATCCTGAAGATTTTCAGCATCAGGTGGGGGATTCTCCAACAGTTTTGGATTTGCATCCTAATTCACCAGGTTACCGCTTAATTTTAAATAACGTTTTATTTCCTGCTGCCAGAAAGAAAAAACAAAAAACCTAACTTGGACCGCTTTCTAAAACTTGTATTACATTATGGACTACGCATCAATTTTGCAGGAAATAAAACAGGAATCAAATGGATTTCCAGCTAAGGGAAATGTGACGGTAACCATACCAGAGTTAGCTAAGGTTCACCCCAATAAATTTGGAATTCATTTGACTACAATCGACGGGGACAATTTTGGCATTGGAGACAGTAATGAAAAATTTTCTATTCAGAGTATTTCAAAAGTGTTGACTGTGGCTTTGGCCTTTTCTTTTTTGGATGAAAAAATATGGAAAAGGGTAGGCGTTGAACCTTCTGGAACTGCTTTTAATTCTTTGATTCAATTGGAATATGAAAAGGGTATCCCAAGAAATCCATTTATAAATTCGGGAGCAATTGTTATAGCTGATATGTTAGTTTCCTGTTTAAAAAATCCCAAAAAAGAGTTTCTAGCTTTTATAAGACTAATTTCTGGAAGCCCAACAATTGAATATAATCTGGACGTAGCGCAATCGGAGAAAGACACCCGCTTTAGAAATGCCGCTTTGGCAAATTTTTTAAAGTCATTCGGGAATATTGAAAATGATGTTGATACTGTTTTGGATTTTTACTTTCATCAATGTTCAATAGAAATGACGTGTAGCGAACTGGCGCATTCTTTTTTCTTTTTTGCCAATGAAGGAAAAACGAAGGAAGGAAAACAAATTTTGACAAAGAGTCAAGTAAAAAGATTAAATGCTTTGATGCAAACCTGCGGTTTTTATGATGAGTCGGGGGAGTTTACTTATAAAGTGGGATTGCCGGGTAAAAGTGGAATTGGTGGTGGAATCGTTGCCTTATATCCGAATAATTTTGTGGTCGCTACTTGGTCTCCAAGATTAAACAAAAAAGGAAATTCAGAATTGGGTATGCATGCTTTAGAATTATTAACGACAAAAACTGGGATGTCCGTTTTTTAGCAAAAAAAAAGCTACTGTTTCCAGTAGCTCTTCTATTTGTAAAATGAAACTAAACGGTTCCATATTCATTTTCTTTGTCCAAATATTCTTGTACAATTTCGATAGCATTAGTAACTACATCGCTTAAGGCAGTAATAAAACTTCCTTCCTCAGCACAATTGATGGCATGTCTAATAGCTTCGGTTTCTTTTGGAATAATTTCGTAAGTCACATTTTTACCTGAAGCAGTAATTCCTTCTAATATTAGATCAATTATTTCATTTTCGGTTCTTCCTCTTAAATATTTCTCTTGTCGAATGATGATGTGATCAAACATTCTAGCTGCAATTGTGGCACATTCACGAATGTCTTCATCGCGACGATCACCAACACCTGCAATAATTCCAATCTTTTTAGTGGCATCTACACTTTGTAAATACTCTTCAACCCCTTTGTACCCTGAAGCATTGTGTGCAAAATCAATCAATACTTTGAATTTTTTGAACTCAAAAATATTCATACGGCCCGGTGTTTGTGCAGCACTAGGAATGAAAGTTTGTAAGGATAAACTAATGTCTTCTGTTTTGAATCCCCATACATAACTAGCTAAGGTTGCTGCAAGAACATTTGCAATCATGAATTTGGCTTTTCCGCCAAGTGTTAAAGGAACATGAGTGGCTCGTTCGATTCTAATTTTCCATTCTCCTTTTTTGATTGTGATAAAACCATTCTCATAAACTGCAACTGTTTTTCCTTCAGCGCTTAATTTTTTGATGAACGGATTTTCTTCATCTAAACTAAAGTAAGCCACATTGCAGCCTAAATCAGCACCTATTTTTATACAATGTTCATCATCCCCATTCAAAATTGCCCAACCGTCTTTCTTGATACTTTTTACGACAGTCGCTTTTACTCTTGCTAAATCATCCAAAGAATGAATATCACTTATTCCTAAATGATCTTCTTGAATATTGGTAATAATTCCGATGTCACAAATGCTGAAACCTAGTCCAGAGCGTAATATTCCACCTCTTGCAGTTTCCAAAACGGCAAATTCAACAGTAGGATCTCTTAACACATATTGTGCACTTTGAGGCCCAGTAGTATCTCCTTTTTCCATCATGTGATTTTGAATATAAATCCCATCAGAGGTAGTGAAACCTACTTTATAACCATTGTTTTTTACAATATGTGCTAATAGTCTCGTAGTGGTTGTTTTACCATTAGTACCAGTTACAGCGATAATTGGAATTCGGCATGATTTTCCTGGAGGATAGAGCATATCAATAACAGGAGCGGCTACATTTCTAGGCAAGCCTTCAGAAGGAGCGAGGTGCATTCTAAAACCGGGTGCTGCATTTACTTCAAGAATTACACCGCCATTATCTTTTAAGGGTTGTGTTAAATTCTCGGCCATAATATCCACACCACAAATGTCCAGTCCAATTACTCTTGAAATTCTTTCGGCTAGAAATATATTTTCGGGGTGCATCATATCTGTTACATCAACAGAGGTGCCACCTGTACTTAAGTTAGCTGTAGATTTCAAAAACACAATCTCACCTGATCTTGGTATAGTTTCTAGAGTATAGTTCAGTTTTTCAAGTAGGTCTTCGGTATCCCTGTCAACATCAATCTGTGTTAAAACATTTTCATGTCCATAACCTCTTCTTGGATCTAGGTTTTCAACAGCAATTAATTCTTGGATTGAATTTTTCGCATTTCCTATTACATGAGCAGGCACTCGTTTTGCTGCAGCTACTAATTTATTGTCAATGACTAAAATTCGAAAATCAAAACCAGTAATGAACTTTTCAACGATAATACGTTTGCTGTATTCTTTGGCGAAAGCCAAACCAGAAACAGCATCTTCCCAATTAGTAACATTTATAGAAGCTCCTTTACCGTGGTTTCCATCAAGCGGTTTCAGTACAATAGGGTAGCCAATTTTATTGATGGTCTCGGCTAGGTCTTCTTCATCTACACAAATACTTCCGCTGGCTACTGGAATCGAGGCCATATCAAGCATTTTTTTTGTCAGTTCTTTATTGCAAGCCATGTCTACGGCTATACTGCTGGTCTTGCAAGTAATGGTAGCTTGAAAACGCATTTGGTTTATTCCGTGACCCAATTGTACTAATGAATTAGTACCTAGTCTTATCCAAGGAATATTTCTCGAAACGGCCTCTTCTACAATACTTCCAGTACTTGGTCCCAAACGAACGCGTTCCCTAATTTCTCGCATTTTTTGTAAGTCACTTTCTAGGTCATATTCTGTTCCTGTGATTAATGCTTCGGCAATTGCTACAGATGATTCTGCCGCAAAAAGACCAACGTTTTCTTCTGTATAACTGAAAACAACATTATAAGTCCCAAGAGTTTTGGTTTCTCGAGTTCTTCCAAATCCGGTTTCCATACCCGCTAAGGTTTGTATTTCAAGTGCAATATGTTCAATTACATGCCCCATCCAAGTGCCGCGTTCTACTCTGGAAAAAAATCCACCTCGGCAACCTTCGGAGCAACGATGTTCAATCATTGTAGGAAACATTGCTTCTATTCTTTCTTTAAATCCTTCTATTTTATTGGTAGGGAACTGTTCCATTTCCTCCAAATCCAATCGCATTTGAATCAATTTTTTTCTTTGGATACTCCAAATATTTGGCCCACGAAGAGCTTGTACTTTTATTATTTTCATAAAGACAGAAGGGTTATTTTAGTTGAAACAAATTACTGTTAAGAAATCGTATTCTATATTGCAACCAATATAAAGGTTTTTATAGCTGAAACAAAATTTATGTATTTTAATTAACAGTAATCGCATGTTATAATTTTAAAAATAAACAGAGTAGTTCAATAGCTCCTTTTCTTATTTTGTTTATTTTTGCCGAATGACTATAATAGGAAAATTGATAATAATAGGAGGAGCAGTAGACAAAGGAAGTTTTACTGAAACCGATATAGATAAAAATAGTGCCAGTAATTTAAATTTTTTTGAAACTGGAATACTTAAAAGAATAATCAGCGAATCCAAACATAAAGAAAATTCACGTATTGAAGTAGTTACTACAGCTTCAAATATTCCAAAGGAGATTGGTCCTGAATATGTGAAAGCTTTTTCTTATTTAGATGCGAAGAACATAGACGTTCTTTATATTGAGAAACGCGAAGAAGCTGCAGATGAAGCTGTTTTGACGCGATTAAAAGCAGCTGATGTTGTGATATTTACAGGCGGAGATCAATTGCGTTTGACTTCAATTCTTGGCGGAACTCCATTTCATGATATCTTATTGGATAAATACCATAACGAGGAGTTTATTTATGCTGGAACATCTGCTGGAGCTGCAGCAGCCTCTAATAATATGATCTATCAGGGAAGTAGTTCAGAAGCATTATTGAAGGGAGAAGTAAAAATTACAAGCGGACTCGGTTTGATCGATGGGGTTGTTATTGATACCCATTTTGTAAGAAGAGGAAGGATAGGTCGATTGTTTCAAACAGTTGTAAGTAATCCAAGAGTCCTCGGAATTGGATTAGGAGAAGATACAGGTTTGTTGATTACTAATAATAATGCGATGGAAGCAATTGGATCTGGATTAGTTATTTTAGTTGATGGACGCGATATAAAAGATACGAATTTGACGCAGGTCGAATTAGGGCAACCTATTTCAATAAATAATTTGGTGGTTCATGTGATGAGTATGAATGATACTTATGATATTAGGACACATAAAATGCAAATTCATACTTGATAATATAACTAATGTTAGTTAAGAGTGTGCGAAAGCCAGCGAGATGTTGCTGTTTTGTTTTCAGAACAACTAGTCTACACTAAACAATTTGCAACCTGAAATAAAAAAATAATGAAATTAATTATACACGGTGGTTTTTTCTCAGAATCTTCAACCAGTAATGAGACAAAAATAGCCAAACAAGACGCTTTAGAACAAATAGTTAAAGATTCTTATGACTATCTAAAAACACATTCAGCACTTGAAACAGTAGTTTTTGCAGTTTCACTGCTGGAGGACAATGAACTGTTTAATGCAGGTATTGGATCCCAAATACAAAGCGACGGAAAAATCAGAATGAGTGCTGCGATAATGGATGGGGTAACCCAAAAAATGAGCGGTGTTATCAATATCGAAGAAGTAAAAAACCCAGTTCAAGTTGCACAGATATTAATGCAATACGACGATCGCGTTCTAGGTGGAAGCGGAGCAACAAACTTTGCAAGGAAAAATGGTTTTCAATCGTTTTCGACCGAAATTCCACAGCGTCGTGCAGAACATGAAGAAAAAGTAAAGTCATTGGGCCTAGGAACAGTAGGTTGTGTTGCTTTTGATAAAAACGGAAAAATTGCAGCAGCCACATCGACAGGAGGAAAAGGATTTGAAGTTCCCGGTAGAATATCAGATTCGGCTACGGTTGCAGGAAACTATGCCAATTCATTTTGTGGTGTGAGTTTAACAGGAGTAGGTGAGGACATTATGAGTAATGCCACTGCTACCAAAATCGTAACTCGTGTGACCGATGGTTTTTCGTTAAAAGAAGCTTTCGCTAAAACCTTCAATGAACTAAAACCGTATGATGGCTTTGCCGGCGCTATAGCCATTGACAGTGCAGGGAATATCTATCATCAAGATTCTCATCCTGCTATGGTTTTTGCTAGTTTTGACGGCGATACGTTTGAAGTGTTCGGCTAATTAATTCAGCGAAAATTCAAACCAAATAGGGATATGATCTGATATTTTTCTTGCTTCTTTCAGCGAGTTAAAATTTTTGTAAAAAGAAATAACCCCTGAGTTTATACTCTTAATTTTAGAGGTTTTATAATACATATTATCAAATTCAGATGCTAGGCATCTGGATTTTTTACATTTTTGTTTTAAAGATGTTTTTTGGCCAATCAAAATAGGTTGGTATCCCATTTTTCTCAAAGGATTAAAAACTGTATGTGATTGCGGACAATTGAAATCACCGGCAAATATTAAATTTAGCGTTGGGTATTCATCAGGAAGGAACTTAAAATATTTTATTTCGGTTTCTGGCTGCATTTTTTTGGTTATCGCATGAAAATTAACAACAGTAAATTGTTTATTTTCGAATTGAAAAGTGCAAAAATAAGGTTCTCGGTCTATTTCTAAATGGAATCTTTTTTCTAGCCATGCAGTACCAATTTTTTTAAGTTTGGCGGTTTTCCATATAAAAGCATATCGCTCCGTTTTATAAGCGCTACTACTCGTAGGGGCACTAATTACATAATCCCATTTAGCTCCTGTGCGGTTCAGTTCGTCTGCTAGTTTTGCAACGGCTTGGGCGCCACCATAACCTGCTACTACTTCTTGGATGGCGATAAGATCATAATTTCTAACTGTCTGTGCTATATCGGCAATTTCTACTTGAGATTTTGATTGACCGAAGTTTTCAATATTCCAAGAGAGAAGTTTAGTTTGGGGGTAAAGGACAGTGCAAAAAAGGAGTAGGAATACTAAAATAATATGTTTCATTTATCTACGAAAAACTAAGATTGAAAATAATGCAACCTAGTCAATTATTTTAAAAGAACGGGTGTTAGACTTCTATTTTTAATTGAAATATAAAAATAAGGAATAGTTAAGAGATAAGGGCGATATTTATTATAATAGCGGCGACGATAATTCACTTAATTTTCAGATTGTATTTGTAGCCTTCTAAATCAGTGGCTATTAATTTTTGTTTGCCAACCCGTTCTACAACAATTTCAATTTCCTTCATATCTTTTCTAACAAGGGTACCAAGACCAATTTCACCTTCAATATTTATATAGCCTCGAACATTGTCTCCGTTTTCATCAGTACCGATAACACGCTGTTGATATTGATCTATTGCTAACGGTTCTATTTTTTTAGTAACGGCGGAAGCAGATTGATCTGGAACCTTAACTAATTCACTTCGGTTTTTACAAGAAACCAATGATATAGACAATAAAAATAGGGCTATTCGCATGTTACTTATAGTAGTCATCTAGATTTTTTTTCAAATGTACAAGTAGATAAATTGATTTCTTTACGGAAAACCTCATTGAGGGTGGTTTTTTCTAGAATTGAAAAAAAACAGGGTAGTTTCTAAAGCTGTAATGATAGATTGAAGTACCTGTGTTCTATTCTAAGTTGATTAGGGGATATGCGTACTTGTTGTATTATGTACTTACTATTATCCAAATTTAATCAATGTATTTCCTTTTGAAGCAACATTTTAGGATGTAGTAATCAAATGCTGATTCAGATTATCTGTAATTACTCAGAGCAAGTGTTAACGATTTTAGTTTGAATTTTAATAACTTTTCTAATTTGTTTTTCTGATAATAGATTTTGTTTAGTTGCAGAATTAAGACGTTTATTTAAAGCTTCCCATTTTACTCGCATATAGGGATAGAGTGCGAGTGAAACTTCATTTCCTTTCTGCGCTTTTTTATAGTGCTTAATATATTCCTTGACATAATTCTGATAATCATCAAGTTGTTTGCCCCATTTGTTATCAATGAAATCAATATTTATTTCTTCAGTATTAGCAAATACATCTATTTTATTGCTTGTTTTCATGATTTGATTTTTTAAATAGTTGACTTTCTGATTTTCAACTAAAAGCAAATTTATACGCAATACGTGATATTACCTTACGGAAAGCCGTAACAGGCTAAATTTTTTAATGTTTTTATGAATTTGTTTAATTGGAGATTTGGTACCCAATAATAGAGGTTAGCACATTAGATCTATTCAAAGTACAATAATTTTGAAATAAACGGCAGTTTGGTAATCTATTGCGCAGTACAAGAAAGAGTAGAATTTTTAAATCAGCCCTAAGTCTTTGGCGATGGCTATTAGATGCACATTATTATTGGCCTTGAAGTAAATTTTTAGTTTGTTAATTCGCTTCTCTATACTGCTACTACCATTAGGAATTATTCCTGTATTTTTGAAGGTTGCTGAAATTTCATCCAAGATGCATCCGTTAGATAACAACTTCAAAAGCGAAATATCATACGCTTCAATTTCATGAAGTGATTTGTCATTTAGAGCATATTCTAGTTCTGGTGAAATATTTTTCTCATCAGTTTTAAAAATACTTTCTACTGCATTCTTAAGTTCAGGGATGCTATTTCTTCCTTTTGAAACATAGGCATTAATACCTAAGTTATTAAATAAGGATTTTATTCTGTATGCCTTATCCTCTATGGAGAATACAATAGTTTTAATATCAGGCTGAATTTTTTTTACAGCTTCAATAAGTTCATCACCACAAGTCAGTTTATTCTCTCGATGATCCACCTTAAAAGATAAATCGCTGATCAATAAGTCGTAGGGATTATTATCCTGTATTGCTTTTTTTATTTGTAAAAAGGCGTCATCGCAATATTTAGAATGTTGAATCTCCATTATGGAAAGTGTTTCTAAAGCTTGAATAACAGTAATGCTTATGCTGTCTAGATCTTCGGCAACTAATACTTTTTTAAACATAATGATGTCGATTATAAAGGGAATGTGATACTTGATTTAAATCCTTTGCCCGGTTTAGTATCAAAGGTAATCGTTCCTTTTATAGCGAGAATACGGTTTTCCACATTTTGGAGTCCATTTTTTAAATTTAGTTTCTCTATAGCCGCTCCCACGCCGTTATCAGTATAATCTAATTGTAAATTATTTTCATATTTCTTGAATGATAGCACCACTAAACTAGCTTCACTATGCTTTTTCATATTGATTAGGAATTCCTGAAGGACTCTGTATATCGTGATTTTTTTAATATCTATAATAGTAGACCAGTTGATAGTATCTACTCCGTAAATCAAAATATTCACGTATTCAGTATCAAAACCAGAGATCATTTCTTGTAGGCTAGAAATAAAATCAGGCCCCATCGGAATGAAACTGTTTTCTTTAGATATGTTACGCGTTCTGGAATAGATAGTATCTAAATTGTCAAGAAGCATTTCTTTGTTATAAGAAGAGGAGAGATCTTGAGTTTCAGCAAAAACCATTGTCTGGTAAACATCGTTTGCCAATTCATCGTGTAGTTTTTTTGCTATTCTCACTTCGGTATCGTAAGAAGTTTTACTTTTTTCTCTTTTACTTTTTTCAATGAGATAGAAATAGATAAAACCAGTAATAGTAAGAATGATTCCAACTATAACGTAGAGGTTCAAAGTGGTGCTTTTTTGCAATTGCAATTCCAAGGCATTTTCAGCTTTTTGGGCTTTCAGGTTTAGAATTTCTTCTTTCTCTTTCTTAGAATCGTATTTCATTTTTGCAAATTGATTTTTTGCCTGTTGACGAACTTTGGTGATACTGTCGTTAATCTTTACGTATTTGACAGAGTATTTCTTAAGCTGACTTCCTTTAGTTATTTCTATTAATAATTTTAAGCAGCCGAGTCTGTCATCAACACTGTTTAACTTAGTGGCTTCTTGATAGGCTATAGTTCCATATTTTATTGCTAAATTGGGATTTCGTTCTTTGTAGTAATTAGACAAATTGTAATAGCTTGAAGCAATACCTAATACTTCTTTTGATTTTAAACTTATTTTCAAAGATTTTAAATGGAAATTAATTGCTTTGGAGTTGTTCGTTTTATTATAAATATACCCGATGTTTGATAATGTTTGTGAATATATTTTAGGATCATTTATTATTTCTTTCTTTAAAGTTAATGGAAGAAGGATTTCTATAGCTTTTTGATAGTCTCCCTTTTGTGCATAAGCTATGCTAATATTATTGATAATTCCAGCTTTTATAACTTCATCAGTTTTAGAATTTATTGCTTTTTTGAAATAAAATATTGCATTATCATTGTCAAAAGTATTTAGGTAATTATTGCCTAGTACAATATATATATTAGTTTGTCCATATGGATAACTGTTAGAATTTTCAATATATGGTAAAGCTTCAGTACTTGTAATTTCACTACCAGTGTAATCCCCTTGATTTTGTTGTATTTGGGCCATCCAACCTAATGAATGTATAGTCCTAGAAGTGTCTTTTTTTATTTCGGCGGCATATTTGGCTTGGTTATAATAATAGTATGAACTGTCATATTGCTGATTACAATAATGTTTATGGCCAATTTCTAAAAGTCTGTTAATTTGGGATAAATTGCTTTGTTTTCTAGGTTTTTTTTGTAAATCTTTTTTGCAGCTTTGCAGAGAAATAACAAGTAAAATATAAATTAGAAAATGTAGCTTCTTTGGGATCATAACTCGAAATTACGGTATTTATTTACGATGAAGAATTATTTGATTAACTATTTTTAGTATTAGTCTACACTTACAAATGAGAGTGTTTTTTAGGGTTTATTAAAAACAAGAAACCCCAATCTTTCGATTGAGGTTTCTCTCTATAAGTAAGTAATCTAAATTGAGTTTATAAAACGTTTATTTTACTTTATTAAGTACAGCTTTGAAAGCTTCAGGGTGGTTCATCGCTAAATCTGCAAGAACTTTTCTGTTCAATTCGATTCCGTTAGCTTTTACTTTCCCCATGAATTGTGAATAAGACATTCCTTCTAATCTAGCTCCAGCGTTGATACGTTGAATCCATAAAGCACGGAAATTTCTTTTGTTCACTTTTCTGTCACGGTAAGCGTAGCACATTGCTTTCTCTACCGCATTCTTAGC
Source organism: Flavobacterium frigoris (assembly GCF_900111075.1). GTDB lineage: Bacteria > Bacteroidota > Bacteroidia > Flavobacteriales > Flavobacteriaceae > Flavobacterium > Flavobacterium frigoris. Next base: position 4,090 of record NZ_FOFZ01000022.1, on the reverse strand, counting down.
TACTGTCCAAACGTTTTTACGTCTACCAAAGTATCCTTTGGCTAGCTTCATTATTTTTTTTCTTCTTGCTCTTTTTGCAACTGAATTTACCGATCTTGGCATAATTTTATTGTTTTTTTGTAGCAGGCGGCTCGAATTTAATCAAAAGCACTTAATGGCCATACTCCAAGGTTATTTTAAATTGTTTTAACCTAAAGAATTTAAAAAAGTGTTCAGTTTTCAGATTTTAGTGTTCAGTTAGAAACTGCTTACTAAGAGCTGACGACTGATTACTAAATTATATAATTCTTAATTGTTGTTTGATGCTTTTCATATCTGATTTGTGAACTAGCGCTGAATGTGTCAAAGCTAATTTACGTTTTTTAGATTTTTTAGTCAAGATGTGACTTTTAAAAGCATGCTTTCTTTTAATCTTTCCAGAACCAGTAACTTTAAAACGTTTCTTGGCGCTAGATTTGGTTTTCATTTTAGGCATTTTTTCCTAGTGTTTTAATTTATTCTTACTTACTTATCTTTATGCTGAATTTACTTCTGCATATTATTTTGATTCAAGTATGATGTTTCAAGTTCAAAGTTGTACAACTGAATACTCGATAATGCAAACTGAATACTATTTTTTCTTCTTAGGAGCAATGAACATAATCATTCTCTTTCCTTCAAGAACGGGCATCGCTTCCACTTTACCAAATTCTTCTAAATCCGTAGCTAATCTCAGTAATAAGATTTGACCTTGGTCTTTATAAATGATTGAACGTCCTTTAAAGAAAACAAACGCTTTCAATTTAGCACCCTCTTTCAAGAATTTTTCAGCATTTTTTCTCTTAAACTCATAATCATGCTCATCTGTTTGAGGACCAAAACGAATTTCCTTAACGACTACTTGCGTAGATTTCGCTTTTAGAATCTTATCACGTTTCTTTTGTTCGTAAACAAATTTCTTGTAATCCATGATTTTACAAACTGGTGGCTCCGCATTAGGCGAAATCTCAACTAGATCTAATTCAAATTGATCCGCTAATCTTAGAGCTTCAGAAAGTTTAAAAACTCCTGGCTCAATGTTTTCACCTACAAGTCGTACTTCTTGTACACCACGAATAAGATTGTTTATTCTGTGGGCATCCTTTTTTTCTACGCGAGGTTGATAACCTCTGTTGCTTCTTATTGCTATGACTTTATAATTTAAGTTAAACTGTAAATACTTTTAATGTCTTTTTGATTTCTTCGTCCACTATTGCAGCAAACTCTTCTATCGTAACGCTGATGTTGCCTTTTCCTTCCTGTCCATGACGACGGATAGAAATAGTGCCGTTTTTCTCTTCTTCCTCGCCTACAATCAGCATAAACGGGATTTTTTGCATTTCAGCGTCTCTAATTTTCTTACCTATTGTCTCACTTCTGTTGTCTACGAGGGCGCGAATTTCGTGATTTTCTAGCAAATCTAAAACTTTTTTCGCATATATTTCATATTTCTCACTCAAAGACAATATAATAGCCTGTTCAGGCATTAACCAGAGTGGGAAATTTCCTGCAGTGTGTTCCAGCAAGATCGCGATAAATCGTTCCATTGAACCAAAAGGAGCTCGGTGAATCATCACAGGTCTATGTAATTCGTTATCAGATCCTTTGTAAGTCAAATCAAAACGTTCTGGTAAGTTATAATCTACCTGAATTGTTCCTAATTGCCATTGTCTTCCCAGAGCATCTTTTACCATGAAATCCAACTTCGGACCATAGAAAGCTGCTTCTCCATATTCGATAACGGTGCTTAATCCTTTGTCTGCGGCAGCATTGATAATAGCATTTTCCGCTTTTTCCCAGTTTTCATCACTTCCAATGTACTTTTCTCTGTCCTCTTTATCTCTTAAAGAGATCTGAGCAGTAAAGTTTTCAAAGCCTAAAGAGCCAAATACATAAAGAACTAGATCAATTACTTTTTTAAACTCTTCGTCTAGTTGTTCTGGAGTACAAAAGATATGTGCGTCATCCTGAGTAAACCCACGTACACGAGTTAGCCCGTGTAATTCACCACTTTGCTCGTATCGGTATACAGTACCAAATTCAGCATATCGTTTTGGTAAATCTTTGTATGACCAAGGTCTCACATTGTATATTTCGCAGTGATGAGGACAGTTCATCGGTTTCAGCAAAAACTCTTCTCCTTCATTTGGAGTTGATATTGGCTGAAAACTATCAGCTCCATATTTAGCGTAATGACCAGAGGTTACATAAAGCTCTTTGTGGCCTATGTGCGGTGTAACCACTTGCTCGTAACCCGCTTTTTTCTGTGCTTTTTTTAGGAATTGTTCTAATCTTTCTCTCAATGCAGCTCCTTTAGGTAGCCACAATGGTAAACCTTGACCTACTTTTTGTGAAAAAGCAAACAATTCAAGTTCCTTTCCTAGCTTTCTATGATCGCGACGTTTTGCCTCTTCAAGTAAAAGTAAGTACTCTGTTAAATCTTTTTGTTTAGGAAATGAAGTTCCGTAAACACGTGTTAATTGCTTGTTTTTTTCATCACCTCTCCAGTAAGCACCAGCAACACTCATTACTTTCATTGCTTTAATGATGCCGGTATTCGGTATATGTCCTCCACGACATAAATCAGTAAAAGTGTCATGATCGCAAAACGTAATCGTCCCGTCCTCAAGATTGGTAATCATTTCGGTTTTATAAACGTTGTCCTTATATAATTCTAAAGCGTCTGCTTTAGAAACAGGACGAAGTTTGAATTCGTGTTTTCCCCTTGAAATCTCAAGAACACGATCTTCAATTTTCTTAAAGTCAGCCTCGGTTATTTTTTGATCTTCAAAATCTACATCATAATAGAAGCCATTAGCAATCGCAGGTCCAAGTGTTAACTTAACACCAGGATACATTTCCTCAAGAACCTGTGCCATGACATGTGAAGTCGAATGCCAAAAAGCTTTCTTCCCACTTTCGTCATTCCATGTATATAATATAAGACTGCCATCCGTCGTCAAAGGAGTGGTTGTTTCCACTGTTGTACCGTTAAAAGAAGCCGAAATTACATTTCTGGCAAATCCTTCGCTAATGCTTTTAGCAACATCCATCGGAGTTACGCCTGAAGCGAACTCTTTAACTGACCCATCGGGCAAAGTAATCTTAATCATTGTTTATTAATTTAAGAATGCAAATATAGGCCATTACAAAAACACAAACAATAGATAGTTAAGGTTTGTTATATATATGTATAGGAGTAAAAACAAATAGTTTAATGTTTGTTACTATTATAAGGAAGGAGTGGTTTGTTTTAGGAGCTATTTCCCGCTATTCGCTACAATCTACATCGCCGTCCCGAAGCTTCGGGACCGGCTCAGTAGGATTTCCACTGCTATCGGGGCTAGGGGAGTTGTGCTTTATTGGTTGTTTTGTACTTGTTATAATGTAAAGCGGTCTAATATGTTGTGCTTCAAAACTATTTACCTAGATAAGCGTTCTTCAAGCTACGTGAATGAACCCTGATTCTTCTTCAGTTGGGTTTAGGCAGTTCGATTTAGTTTGGAATTTGTCATGTTAGCTTATTAAGCTAGTTGAATCTGGATCGACAAGCGCTTTCTTTCCTGTGAAAAGTAGTAGTTGGGTTCACATGTTGAATAAAGGCAGTAAATTCTACATTGCGATCTGTTATCAATTGAAAAACGTGCTAAGCACTTCGTTTAAGTGCTGATAATTCCTACTTTTAACTAATGGAACCAAAAAGCAATATTTTCAAACAATAGATTTCCAGCGACTTAAAAACAAAGTTTCTAAAAAATTAAGAAAAGGAGATTAAAAGTATTGTTTAACGGTATAAAGGTGCTACTTTTGCACCCGCAACAACGAATAAGTTCTTTACATCCTGGTAAGCAAATGAAATAATAAAGAAAATTTATTTTCTAAAAATTCAAAAAAAGCTTGTGAGAATTAAAAGAGTTTATTACTTTTGCACCCGCTTCGAGAAACACGAAAAGTGAGAATCGAGGAGATAAAAAGAAAAGAACACGTTCCTAGACATATTGAATTGACAGCCGTCTCGTCCACAAGACGAGACAAAAGAATAAAGAGTAATAGAATCGAGAGATTTGAAAAA
>NZ_FOFZ01000038.1 GCF_900111075.1 Flavobacterium frigoris | reverse complement strand
CTTTTTTATTTTTAGCGGTACTCGCTGAATCTTTGATTTATCTTGATGAACCGTTGGTCTTCGCTCAGGGTGACGGTAACAAAAAATTATTCATGCTTTATTATTGTTTTTTTTGTATTCATGACCCGAGCCTGAAAGGCGAACGGATGAAATAATCTTCGATTTCACTGCCTGAAAATTAAAAAATTAAAAACTGTTTTTTACCTGACAGCCACTGGCTGTCCTCCTTTTAATTTCAAATGTTTTATCGTTGTTTTTCGACGTTTTTAATTTAAGGGCGGGGCAGGAATCGATTCCGATCACGTTATTTTTTCCTCAACCAGTTTGCTTCATTCTTCGCAATGCCGAGGTGAAATTAAAAAAGAGAAAATTGGGTTTGCCTTGTGATTGTTCGGTTCTTCGTAATGCGAGGCGAATTAAATGATGAGTTTTAGAATAGTGGTTTTTTTAATTTTTTCCCCAACCCTAAAGGGAGAAATTAAAAAAGAGAAACGAATGGGTACTTCACTTGCGATTGCATATTTTTTTTTGAATTACTATTTTACTTTTTTCCTTGATGAACCCTTCGTCTTCGCTCAGGGTTACGGTAACAAAAAAATCACTGCCTCACGATTTTTATCCCAGAAATCATCGGCCAAATTTATCTCACTTAACCTTTATTTTATTTGTGTTCGATGAACCTCACTTCATTTCGGTTTTTCCCTATCGCAGCCCCAGCCGCTCGTCGTTCCTCCTCGACTCGGGGGCCACTCCCGCCGGCCAACGCAAAAATCCACGCCGTGATTTTAGAGATAAAAATAGTAGGGCGGGGGAGGAATCGATTCCGATCACGTTATTTTTTACCTCAACCAGATCGCTTCATTTTTTGCAATGACTGGGAGAAATTAATAAAGGGAAAGGGGATTGTTTTTTAACGAGTTATCTTTCTTTAAAAAAATCAGAGGGCTCCCTTTAGGGTTGGGGCTAAACCTCTGTTTTTTTTTAATTTCTAGTAGAAGTTTATTAAGTGGAATGATAATTATATTTTACTTTTGTCTTGATACAAAAGAAATACCGTTTGTGTATTCAATTCAGTATTCCGAAGGAATTCGGAATACTGTTTTCATATTACAACGGCATTGTACCGGAAGGTTTGTTAATATGATGTGTAACCCGATGGCACAACAAAAAATCAAGTCTGAAAATTTAAAACTTAAAAACTGTTTTTTACCTGACAGCCACTGACTGTCCTCCTTTTAATTTCAAATGTTTTTTCGTTGTTTTTTGACGTTTTTAATTTAAGGGCGGGGCAGGAATCGATTCCGATCACGTTATTTTTTACCTCAACCAGATTGCTTCATTATTCGCAATGACTGGGTGAAATTAAAAAAGGGAAAGGGACGAGTACTTCACTTGCGATTGCATATTGTTTTTTGAATTACTATTTTACTTTTTTCCTTGATGAAAAAAGTAACAAAAAAATCAAGCCTGAAAATTTAAAACTTAAAAACTACCTCAAAACACCGTTCCGCGCCCCGAGCCGTTCGCCTTTCAGGCTCAACTCGCGGAGCGCTGCCACTTTGTTTTTTCGTTGTTTTTTGACGTTTTTAATTTAAGGGCGGGGCAGGAATCGATTCCGATCACGTTATTTTTTACTTGAACCAGATTGCTTCATTCTTCGCAATGACGAGGTGAAATTAAAAAAGGGAAAGGGACGAGTGCTTCACTTGCGATTGCATATTGTTTTTTGAATTACTATTTTACTTTTTTCCTTGATGAACCCTTCGTCTTCGCTCAGGGTGACGGTAACAAAAAATTATTCATGGGTTAATATTGGTTTTTTTGTATTCATGAATCTTCGATTTCACTGCCTGAAAATTTAAAACTTAAAAACTACCTCAAAACACCGTTCCGCGCCCCGAGCCGTTCGCCTTTCAGGCTCAACTCGCGGAGCGCTGCCACTTTGTTTTTTCGTTGTTTTTCGACGTTTTTAATTTAAGG
>NZ_FOFZ01000037.1 GCF_900111075.1 Flavobacterium frigoris | reverse complement strand
ATCATCATTTTTTTGGATTGCAGATTATTTTCTGAGAAGGAGCGAAGCAAGTGATTTTTTCACCGCAAAATTTGGCGAAATATCTATTATAACGTTTTGCTGCTTTGAGATGGCTGGAAGTTCGTAACCGCTCAATTTTTGGCTTAACGAAAACTTGATGCGTAACGATAATTCCACTAAATTCCAGCTATATCAAAACAGCTGTTACAGGCTGGTTTTCTTATTATCAATGTTTTTTCGTCGTATCATTGTTCCATAAAATAGTAAGCCACTTCCTAACATTCCTATTGCACTCCATGGTGTCTCTGAGTTAGGATTAATGATCTTGTTGCTTATTAACAACAAAAGAGCACTTACAAGAAAATAAAAAATCCATTTAAAAGATTTACTTTCATAAAAACTTTTACCTTCAATGATTTCAAATTTTTGATTTTCTGCAACTTCTTTATTCCTGTAATTATTTGATAACCTCGGAAATTCTTTCACCAATTTTTTGAAGTCATCTTTTTCGGCGAACATATTTTGTCTGTCAATTTTATATCTTGTATTATTTTTAAGATTAATAATAAAGCTATCAAAAGTTCTATCATTTTGAAAAACATAATTGTCAACTATGCCCCATGGTATAGTAATATCTCTTTCCCAACTTAGGGGAAATTTCCGTTCCCAAGTATGAATTATAGCTTCGGAAGTAAATACAATTTTTATTTTTGCTGTACCAATCTTATTCGCTATGAATAATGATATTAATAATACTGGAACAAATTGAAGAAATGAAATGAATTGATTTTCTACGTGCGGAAAATACTCTACCAATAAAAATGATAATGAACATAGTATAATTATCATTGGAATAATAAATCTACTTACAGAATGTATTCTTACTTTATATTGTCGTTGTTTCATACTTCATTAAATAATATACATATTTTCTGCTCATTTTTGGCCAACTTGCCTGTAACGTCCTGCAGCTACACGAGGTTTGGGACTAAATTAAGATTTATATTTCGGTTAAACACTAACTTTTCCAAGTACAAAACCAACTTTAAATTAAGCCTAAAACCCAAATCTTGTGTAACTGCTGTTAGCGGATGGCTTTTTATGAAAACCAATATAGTATTTTATAAAAAGCATATTCTTTTGTAATGTCTTTTTCTGGCTCTTTTCTAATGTTAAGATTAAAATTTTTAAACTCTTTTTCTAAATTTATGTATTCATATCCATTGTCATAATAATTTTTATATTCATTAGGAATATTTATGAAACCATTTTTAGTTGATTTAAATTCAATCTTTTCGTTGTTGTAAGTTTCACTGAACTTAACATAATTGTCGTTTAAATATTCAATATCTAAGTTTCCGTTATTTGATAATATTTTGCCGTTTCTAAAATAAATTACATAAAATTTTTCTGAACTAAAAGTTTCTTTTCCTTCATAATTCACGTAATAAATTTTATTTGGAAATGTAGATTTAAATTTTTTTTGAGCAACAACAATTAATGGATAATTTGATTGTTTTTTTTCTATTAAAAGATCATCAAACTTTACTTGTTCATATTTTGACAATACTTTTGCGGAATTATAAACGACTTCGCAAGGACAGAGATTATTTCTGTCAAAACAAGGGAATGAATAGAATGTCAAGAACAGAATAATAAAAACAAAAACTGAAAATGCGGAATTCCTTTTCCATTTCACTTCGGTTTTCTTTGAAATTCTTTTGTAAATAAACGCGAAAAATAATGCTATTATAATAAAAAATGGAACAGAAATTGTAAAAATTATTGAACTTCCACCGCCATCAACTGGAAATAAGTATATCAAAATTGGTGTGATAAATCCACAGATTAGAATAATCCAAAATTTGTATTTTTCCATATATTTCTTTTATTCTGCGTTTTTTTGAAGCTATCCGCTAACGTCAGTCTGTGAAAAAACCTCCGTTTAATTCTATCAAATATAAACAAATAATCTAATTATTAGACAGAAAAGTTGTATATTTAATGATGCAA
>NZ_FOFZ01000010.1 GCF_900111075.1 Flavobacterium frigoris | reverse complement strand
GGGGCTCACCTCTTCCCATCCCGAACAGAGTAGTTAAGCCCGCCTGCGCAGATGGTACTGCAGTTATGTGGGAGAGTATGTCGTCGCCTTTCTTTTGAAAAGCCTGTCTGAAAAGATAGGTTTTTTTTGTTTATTTGGTACAACGCTGTTCGCCCTTCGGGCTCGGTTCGTCGCCTTTCTTTAAAAACCCCGTTCGTTAGAAAGAGGTTTTTTGTTTTTAAGCTCATTACGGATTACAACGAAAACCTGTGGAGTAGCAAAAATATTGGATCAATCTCAAAAGTTGAGGATTAGGCAAAATATTAGACAATCTGAATAGAAAGAAATCTGGGATCATAACGAAAACCTGTGGAGTAGCAAAAATTAGACGTAAATATTAGTTAACCTAAAAAGGAAAAAGTCTATGTTCCTCACAGTTCTAAATTGAGATCGCTTTTTCGTTTAGTGAAGTTCTTTATTCTTGTTGTAAAATGTAGCTTAGCTTTAATTAAATGTTAAATCAGTTTGGTGGTTTAACTTTCCGTCGATAGATTTAAATGAGTTCGTTCTTTAATGTGTATTTTTGCTTTAAAAATATATTTTAAGATGAAAAAAATCATTTTGTTTTTGACAGTACTTATTATGTCAAATTTACAAGCACAAGAAAGACCAAAATTAGTAGTTGGTATTGTAGTGGATCAAATGAAGATGGAGTATTTATATCGTTTTTCAGACGATTTCTCTGCTAATGGATTCAAACGTTTAATGGATAACGGTTATACGTTTCAAAATATGCATTTTAATTATATGCCAACGTATACTGCTCCAGGACATGCGTCTATTTATACAGGAACTACGCCAGCAATTCACGGAATTGTAAGTAATGATTGGTTTAGTAGAAAGTTAGGTAAAGAAATGTACTGTACTGATGATGCTAGTGTAAGCACCGTGGGTGATGGAACTAAAGAGGAGGGTCAAATGTCCCCTAAAAATTTATTAACCACTACTATTACTGATGAATTAAGAATGGGAACTAATTTTCAAGGGAAAGTAATTGGTCTGAGTCTTAAGGACCGTGGCGCAATTTTACCAGCAGGTCATTTTGCAAACTGGGCTTTTTGGTATAGCAAAACGGGATCGTTTATTTCTAGTTCTTTTTATGGTGAAAAATTACCGGACTGGGTTCAAAAATTTAATGATGAGAAACATTATATGCCTTACATAAATAAAGGATGGGATTTATTAAAATCTAAAGCAACTTACAATGAAAGCTTAGAAGATAATAATCCTTATGAAGGTAAATTATATAATAGTGCAGCTCCGGTTTTCCCATATGATTTAAAAGATATGTATGCCAAGAATGATGCTGGCGTAATACGTTCAACTCCATTTGGGAATGATCTATTAGCAGAATTTGCTATGAAAGCGATAGAGAAAGAGGAGTTAGGGAAAGATAATATTACTGATTTCTTAACTGTTAGTTTTTCTTCTACTGATTATGTTGGACATTTATTAGGGCCAAGATCGATGGAATTGCAAGATACATACTTACGTTTAGACCAAACTATTGCTGATTTTTTAAATTACTTAGACAAGACAGTAGGGAAGGATAATTATTTATTGTTTATGACTGCGGATCATGCTGGTGCAGAAAACGTAAATTATTTAAAAGATCATAAATATAATGTAAATAGTGTTAGTCCAAAAGATATCAGAAATAACCTAAAGGACTTTTCTATGAAAACTTTTGGTGCTGATTTAGTTTTGAATTATTCAAATTTTAATTTATTTTTTAATAGAGAAATAATTAAAAGTAAAGAATTGGACTTGGTTAAAGTTAAAGGTGCATTTAAGAATTACTTAATGACTCAAGATTACGTAAAGAGGGTGTATACTGAAGAAGAAGTTTTAAGTTCAACGGGTAATGATTATTTTTTAAACTTCATTGCTAAAGGGTATGATGTAACTCAAAATGGAGATTTGGTGATTTTAGATAAGCCAGGATATATAGAATATCAAGGTACTGGGACGTCACACGGAACAAGTTATTCTTATGACACACACGTGCCCGCTATTTTTTACGGTTGGCATATTAAAAAAGGAGAGTCTTTTAATAAAAAAGTGATTACACAAATAGCTCCTACAATCGCTCAGAAGATAAAAGTTTCATTTCCTAATGGTACTGAAGCAAATGTTCTAGAAGAAGTTTTAGATAATAAGTAAAATAGCTTTTATACTAAAAAAAGTCCCATCTCTTTTCTATTGAGATGGGACTTTTTTGTTATGCTTTTGTTCCTTCTATTGGTAATGGAATCTGATTTTTTAGTAAGTCTTCAAACGTCTCATGGGCACGTATTAAATGACCTTTTCCATTCATCCACAACACTTCAGCTGGTCGATATCTTGAATTGTAATTAGAAGCCATTGAATAGCAATAGGCACCAGCATTTCTAAAACTTAGTATATCTCCTTCTTTAATTTCTGAAATCCTTCTGTTATTTGCAAAAGTATCTGTTTCGCAAATGTATCCTACGACAGAGTAGAAGCGCTCTTTTCCTTTAGGATTTGAGATATTATCAATATGATGTTGTGAACCATATAACATTGGACGAATTAAATGGTTGAAACCACTATCAACTCCTGCAAAAACAGTAGAGGTAGTTTGTTTGATTACATTAACTTTTACTAAGAATGATCCTGCTTCACTCACTAAGAATTTACCTGGTTCGAAGATTAAGGTTAACTCTTTACCGTATTCAACGCAGAAGGCATTGAATCTTTTGGATAGTTTTTTACCTAACTCTTCGATATCCGTTTCGATATCATCTTTTTTGTACGGAACTTTAAATCCGCTTCCAAAATCTAGGAATTCAAGATTTTTAAAGTTTTTTGCAGCATCAAATAGAATTTCGGCAGCATATAAAAAGACTTCAATATCTAAGATATCTGAACCTGTATGCATGTGAATACCTACGATGTTCATTTTTGTATTTTCAACAATTCGAACTAAATGAGGCAATTGATGGATAGAGATTCCAAATTTACTATCGATATGTCCAACAGAAATATTGGTGTTTCCACCTGCCATTACATGAGGATTGATTCTAATACAAACTGGTACATTAGGGTGTTTGGCTCCAAATTGCTCTAGTATTGATAAATTATCAATATTGATTTGTACTCCCATCGCATGTACTTCTTCAATTTCTTCAAGAGATACTCCGTTTGGCGTATAAAATATTTTTTCTGGATCATAACCGGCATGAAGACCTAGTTGAACTTCTTGTATAGATACAGTATCTAGACCAGATCCCATTTCTTTTAAAAGTTGAAGTATGGCAACATTAGACAGTGCTTTCATAGCGTAATTGATACGCAAATTTTCAACCTTAGAAAATGCCTTGGTTAATCTATTGTATTGAGATTTTATTTTTTCGGCATCGTAAACATATATTGGACTTCCAAACTGTTCGGCTAATTGAAGTAGGTCTTTTGATTGCATCGTGATTATTTTTTAGCAAATTTATTATTCTTTATTGATTTCACAAGGGATTTTTTAATTCCTAACAATTTATAACAAAAAGTTATAAATTGAACAAAAAAGATGTTTTGTTCTAAGGTTGTTTTTATTGGGTGAGGGATAAGAGCGAATAGCCCACAGACACTAGAGCTTTTGCGAAAGTGACGAGGACTTGTAGCGGATAGCCCGACCAAGCTGGAACGAGAGTGGAGGCGTGGTCACCCCCAAAAGAAAATGGCTGTCGGAAAAACTATTCTGACAGCCATTTTTCAGTATTATTATGATTTATAAACCAGGTAAGTCTCCATTGCCCTTCGTTGGTAAATTTGTATATCCCATTAAATAATTATCAACTTCTCTTGCCGCTTCACGACCTTCGGAGATTGCCCATACAATCAATGATTGTCCTCTTCTCATATCTCCAGCAGTAAAAATGTGTGGTACATTTGTTTGATAATTAGTCGCTTTATAATTGCTTCTCATATCTGTTTCTAAACCCAATTGATCACTTAATGTTTTTTCAGGGCCTGTAAAACCAAGAGCCAAAAGTGCTAAATCACAAGGCCATATTTTCTCAGAACCTTCTTTTTCGATTAATTCAGGTCGTTGTCCCGGTGTCATTTTCCAGGCTACTTCTACGGTTTTCAAACCTACCAATTGCCCTTTTTCATTAGAAATAAATTCTTTGGTGTTGATTAGCCAATTTCTATCACATCCTTCTTCATGTGACGAAGATGTTTTTAATTGCAAAGGCCAGAAAGGCCAAGGTGTTGTTTCGCTTCTTCCAACGGGTGGTTTTGGCATGATTTCAAAATTGGTAACCGATTTAGCTCCTTGTCTGTTAGAGGTTCCTACGCAGTCAGAACCCGTATCTCCACCACCAATAACAATAACGTCCTTGCCAGTAGCTAGTATTTGATTTGGAATTACTTCTCCGTATAACGACTTTGTTTGTTGAGTCAAGAAAGTCATCGCTTGAACCACTCCGTTGCTTTCAATCCCCTTCGTCGGTAGGCTTCTACTAGTTGTAGCTCCTCCGCACAATACGATAGAGTCAAAAGCATTCAATTGTTCTACACTATAGTTTACCCCAACATTTACAGTGGTTTTAAAAACAATTCCTTCCGCTTCTAATATTAGTACGCGTCGGTCAATAATTCCTTTTTCTAATTTAAAGTTTGGAATTCCATATCTCAAGAGTCCTCCAATAGCATTGTCTCTTTCGAAAACAGTTACGGTGTGTCCCGCTCTGTTTAATTGTTGAGCAGCTGCTAATCCGGCAGGTCCAGAACCTATTACTGCTACTGTTTTACCTGTTCGCTCTAGCGGAGTTTGTGGTTTGATCCAGCCTTCAGCAAATCCTCTTTCTATAATGTTTTTTTCTATATTTTCGATTGCTACAGGCTCTTCGATAATACCTAACACACATGATTTTTCACATGGGGCAGGGCATAAGCGACCTGTAAATTCAGGAAAGTTATTTGTTGATTGTAAAATTTCCAAGGCACTTTGCCATTCTTCTTGATGTACCATATCATTAAAGTCAGGAATCAAATTTCCTAATGGACATGCACTATGACAAAATGGAATTCCACAGTCCATACATCTCGATCCTTGTTCTTTTATTTTATCTTTTGCTAAAGGAATTGTAAACTCACTGTAATTTGAGACACGTTCCTTTACTGCTACATTACTTTCGTTAGTTCTATCGTATTCTTTAAATCCACCTATCTTTCCCATGACTATGCTATTAGTTCTTCAATTTTCTTTTCTTCTGCTAATCGTTGTAATGCTATTTTATAATCTTTAGGCATTACCTTGATGAAATGTTTTTGTTGGTTTTCCCAATCTTCCAATATTCTTGTTGCCAATGGACTATTAGTGTACATCGAGTGATTCTTGATTAAACGTCTCAGTTTTTCCAAGTCATCTTGTTCCAATGTTTCTAAGGCGACCATTTCCATATTGCACAATCCATTTTCGAATTGTTTTTTCTCATCAAAAACATAAGCAACACCACCACTCATACCAGCAGCAAAATTTCTTCCTGTTTTACCTAATACCACTACAATACCTCCGGTCATGTATTCACATCCGTGATCTCCGATTCCTTCTACAACTGCTGTTGCTCCAGAATTTCTGACCCCAAAACGTTCTCCAGCCATACCGTTAATATATGCTTCACCAGTAATGGCACCATACAATGCTACGTTACCGATAATTATGTTTTCTTCTGGTTTAAACGTTGCGGTAGGAGGGACTTTGATGATTAATTTTGCTCCTGAAAGTCCTTTTCCCACGTAGTCATTACAATTACCACGAATTTTAAATGACAATCCATTAGTAGCAAAAGCACCAAAACTTTGTCCGGCAGAACCCTCAAAGTCAACAAGGATAGTATCTTCCGGTAATCCTTGGGCACCATATATTTTTGAGATTTCATTACTTAAAATGGCACCTACAGAACGATCTGTATTTTTAATTTTAAAGTTTACTCTTGTTTTTTCTTTTCTATAGATAGAAGGAATTGCTTCTTTTATGATTGCGAAATCAAGTACATTCTCTAATGCGTGGTCTTGAGTTGTTGTATTGTAATTCGGTACTGTTTTTGCTTTTTCAGGTTTGTACAAAATTGTAGACAAATCTAAACCACTTGCTTTATAATGCTTAATGGCTTTGTTGACATTCAGTTTTTGTGATTGTCCTACCATTTCTTTCAAGGTTCTAAAGCCTAACTGAGCCATGATTTCTCTCAACTCTTCGGCAATAAAATACATGAAGTTAATGATGTGCTCTGGAGTTCCTTTGAAATTTTTTCTTAACTCAGGATCTTGAGTAGCAATACCAACTGGACAGGTATTTAAATGACAAGCTCTCATCATGATACAACCGGAAGCTACTAAAGGCGCAGTGGCAAAACCAAATTCTTCTGCTCCTAATAAAGCTGCAATTGCAACATCACGCCCTGTTTTTAATTGTCCGTCACATTCTAATACCACACGACTTCTTAAATCATTTAATATTAAAGTTTGTTGTGCTTCGGCAAGTCCAAGTTCCCAAGGAATACCTGTATGCTGTAAGGAAGTTAATGGTGCCGCACCAGTTCCTCCGTCGTAACCTGAAATCAAAATCACATCTGCTTTTGCTTTTGCAACACCGGCAGCTATTGTTCCAACACCCACTTCAGAAACTAACTTAACATTTACACGGGCTTCACGATTGGCATTTTTTAAATCAAATATCAATTGTGATAAATCCTCAATAGAGTAAATATCGTGATGCGGAGGAGGGGAAATTAATCCAACATAAGGAGTTGAATTCCTAACTTCGGCAATCCACGGTACCACTTTTTCACCTGGTAGTTGTCCACCTTCACCCGGTTTAGCACCTTGCGCCATTTTAATTTGGATTTCTTTGGCACTTGTCAAATAATTGATAGATACACCAAAACGTCCAGAAGCAACTTGCTTAATCGCACTATTTTTTGAATCTCCATTTAATTCTTTTTGGAAACGTTTAGGATCTTCTCCACCTTCTCCAGAATTACTTTTTCCACCAATTCTGTTCATGGCAATTGCCAAGTTTTCATGGGCTTCCTGACTGATAGATCCATAAGACATGGCTCCAGTTTTGAATTTTTTTACAATTTCTGTCCAAGGCTCTACTTCTTCAATTGAAATAGGATCCAAGTTGTTGAATTCAAATAACCCTCTGATTGTCATTAGGTTTTTACTTTGGTCGTTAACCATAGTGGAATATTCTTTATAACTTTCTGGACTGTTCAAACGTACTGCCTGTTGTAATTTAGCAATAGTAGTAGGGTTAAACATGTGTTTCTCTCCGGTTCTTCTCCATCTATAAATACCTCCAATTTCTAGAGATAATAAGCTGGCAACAGTCGAATTTGGAAATGCTTTCTGGTATCTTTTTTTAACTTCTTTTTCAATTTCCATCAAACCAATTCCTTCAATTCGAGAAGGGGTATATGGGAAATATTTAGAAGTAAAAGTTTTGTTTAAACCTAAAATTTCAAAAATTTGAGCAGCTCTATACGAATGTAAAGTAGAGATCCCAATTTTATTCATGATTTTCAGGATTCCTTTTGCTATAGCTTTATTGTAATTTGCAATAGCATAATCAGGTGTTATTCCTGTAATGAAACCTTTATCTACTTGGTCACGAATGATTTCATTTACCAAATATGGGTTAATAGCACTTGCGCCATAACCAAATAATAAGGCAAAATGATGTGGTTCACGCGGTTCGGCAGATTCAATAATTATTCCGAATTTAGAACGAACCTTTAGAATATTCATCGAATGATGGATATAAGAACAAGCTAGTAGCATTGGTATCGGGGCCATTTTTTCACTAACGCCTCTATCAGAAAGGATAATGATATTGTGTCCTCCTTGTACTGCCTTAAAGGTTGCTTGAACACATTTTTCTAATGCACGCTCCAGTCCATTTACTCCTTTTTCTATTTCATATAAGGTAGAGATGGTTTGTGATTTAAAATCAGGATGGTCAATGTTTCTTATTTTATCCAGATCTTCTTTTGAAATTACCGGATTCTGAATTTTTAACTTTTTACAATGTTTTGGAACAATGTCAAAAATGTTATAATCTCCACCAATAGCCAAACTAACGTCTGTAATTATTTCTTCACGAATTCCATCCAGTGGTGGATTGGTAACCTGAGCAAATAATTGTTTGAAATAATTATAGAGCAGTTGTGGTTTATCTGATAATACCGCTAATGGAGTGTCGTTACCCATGGAACTAATAACTTCAGCCCCTTTAGCACCCATTGGGATAATTATTGTCTTTAAATCCTCAATAGTATATCCAAACAAACGCAATCTCGTTTCATAATCTATATTTTCAGTAGGAGTGCTATTATTGGTATATGGTACTTGTGATAAATTTAATAAATTGTCATCTAACCATTTTCTATAAGGACGTTTGGTTACAATTGCATTCTTAATCTCATCATCTTCAATAATTCGACCTTCGTTCATATCAACTAAGAACATTTTTCCGGGCTCTAATCTACCATGCTGCACTACATCTTCTGGTTTTATATCCAGAACACCTATTTCAGACGCCATAATTACAAAGCCATCTTTGGTAAGTGTGTAACGAGAGGGACGTAAACCGTTTCTGTCAAGAAGTGCACCAATCACATTCCCATCTGTAAATGGGATAGATGCAGGGCCATCCCAAGGCTCCATAATACAAGCATTGTACTCATAAAATGCTTTTTTATCATCTGACATGGTTTGGTGTTTTTCCCATGCTTCAGGAACGACCATCATCATAACTTCCGGTAAGGAACGTCCTGTCATTAATAATAGTTCGACAACCATATCCATAGAAGCAGAATCTGATTTTCCGTCTAATATTATAGGGAATAGTTTTTTGATGTCTTCGCCAAAAACATCACTTTGCATCAATTCTTCACGGGCACGCATTCTGCTTACATTTCCACGAAGGGTATTGATCTCTCCATTATGGCACATGTACCTAAACGGTTGTGCTAATTCCCAAGACGGAAATGTATTGGTAGAAAAGCGTTGATGAACTAAAGCTAGTCGAGTTACTAAATCATCGTCCTTTAAATCAGTATAGTATCTGCTGATATCTTCTGGCATCAATAGACCTTTATATATAATAGTCGTAGTAGACAGACTAGAGAAATAAAACATGTGGCTTTCTGAAATCTTTGAATTCAGGATAGCGTGTTCTGCTATTTTTCTGGCTGCAAATAATTTGGCATTGAATTGTTGTTCGGTTAATTCCAATCCATTCTTTCCAATAAATACTTGTTTTACTGTTGGTTCTTTTTCGGCGGCTATTTGTCCAAGGTTGGATACATCTACAGGAACATCTCTCCATCCGATTATATTCAAATTTTGATTGCGAATAGCAGTTTCAAAGGTAGTTTTGCAAAATTCAACTTGGTTTTTCTTTTTTGGTAAAAAAACCATTCCCACTGCATACTCTCTCGTTTCTGGAATAGTGAAGTCACATACTTTTTTAAAAAAATCATGAGGAATATCAAAAAGAATTCCTGCTCCATCTCCGGTTCGTCCATCTGCACTCACTGCACCACGATGCTCTAATTTTATTAAGATATCGAGTGCTTTATGAATAATGTCATTAGATTTAATTCCATTTAAATTACAAATAAATCCTGCGCCACAGTTGTCATGTTCAAATTCAGGCAAATAAAGGCCTTGTTCTTTAATTTTCATGCTTTATAATTTTTTTATACAAAAATAGCGATTTCATTAAATATAATGTATGAAACAGAGCTAAAACGAAATATTTTTACAGTAAAATTAGAATAACGTTTAATAAATGATAATAATTATATTTAGGTGGACGTGAATTACAAAATCGACAGCCTGACTTATTTGTAATGAAGATATATTGTAATATATCGTAGATACCACTAAATTTTCGCATCAAATTTCAAACGATATAGTAGCTTTTACTCCAATATTTTACTCGACTTTTACTTTTCTCATAACTTACTTTTCCTTGTAATTTTGAATTTATTGTTTAACTTGTACTATAAGAAATTTAAATAGGGAAAAGATTTTTCTGTTACCATGAATTTTGCTATTTTTGTGCCACTTATATTCTGAAATAAATTCAGGATCCAGACAAATTCTATATTATGAACATACACGAATATCAAGGAAAAGAGATTTTAGCTAGTTACGGAGTTCGCATTCAGCGCGGTATCGTTGCTAATAATGCAGTTGAAGCTGTTGCTGCTGCAAAACAATTAACTACTGAAACAGGGACAAGTTGGTTTGTAATTAAGGCGCAAGTTCATGCAGGTGGACGTGGAAAAGGTGGAGGAGTAAAACTTGCCAAAAATTTACAACAAGTAGAAGAAATTGCAGGTCAAATTATTGGAATGCAATTGGTTACGCCTCAAACTTCTGCAGAAGGTAAAAAAGTACACAAGGTTTTAGTTGCTGAAGATGTTTATTATCCTGGTGAAAGTGAAACTTCAGAATTTTACGTATCTGTTTTATTGAATAGAGCGACAGGTCGCAATATGATTATGTATTCTACTGAAGGTGGAATGGATATCGAAGAAGTAGCAGAACATACTCCGCATTTAATTTTTACTGAAGAGGTTGATCCTTCTGTAGGACTTCAAGGTTTTCAAGCAAGAAGAATTGCTTTTAACTTAGGCCTTTCTGGAAATGCTTTTAAAGAAATGGTGAAATTTATTGATGCTTTGTATAATGCATACATTGGTTCTGATGCATCAATGTTTGAAATCAACCCAGTTTTAAAAACATCTGACAATAAAATTTTAGCTGTAGATGCTAAAGTTAATATTGATGATAACGCTTTGTACAGACAAAAAGCATATGCTGAGATGCGTGATATTCTTGAAGAAAATCCAATCGAAGTAGAAGCAAAAGAAGTAGGATTAAACTATGTAGATCTTGACGGTACAGTTGGATGTATGGTGAACGGAGCTGGATTAGCAATGGCAACGATGGATTTAATTAAGTATGCTGGTTTTGAGCCTGCAAACTTCCTTGACGTAGGTGGAACTGCTGATGCAAAACGTGTTGAAACTGCTTTCCGTATTATCTTAAAAGATCCAAACGTAAAAGCGATTTTAATTAATATTTTTGGTGGAATCGTTCGTTGTGACCGTGTGGCACAAGGAGTTGTTGACGCTTACAAAAATATGGGAGATGCTATTAAAGTGCCAATTATTGTTCGTTTACAAGGTACTAACGCAGCAATTGCAAAAGAATTAATTGATAATTCAGGAATGCCAATTTTATCGGCTGTTGAATTCCAAGAAGCAGCTGACCAAGTAAAAGCAGCTCTTTCTTAATTAGAAAATTAGTAGATATAAAAAAATCCTGAGTGAAAGCTCAGGATTTTTTGTTTTTATAAAATCTATTTAAGACCAACTGCTTCATAACCTCGTAATAAAATTTGATTCTTATTATCTAAGTTATTTTTGGTTCTCACCAAGATGTTAATCATGTCAAATTTCCTGTCGCTTTTTCTTATGTTGTAAAACTCGTTTGAATTCGTAACTTCAACCGTTAAAATATAGTTTTTATCTATTTTGAAGGTTTCGATATTATCTTTAATGAATTCCCCATTTATCATATAGATGACATCGGCTTTTTTAATTTTAGTATATTCAGATTTGACTTGTTCTAAGCTTAAAAAAATGTATTTATTAGGGTTTTTAGAAGTTATATGTATTTGTCCAGCATAGCTGTTATTGTTAATTATCGTGTCATTTTTAATAATGTTTACAGATTCTATCTCTTCAGAATTTATATAGTTCATTGTATTAGCAGAAATAAATGCAGAATCAAGGAACGTGGCAGGTTCTTTAGATCTATTATTTTGTCCTAAGCTTAGTGTAGTAACGAATAACAATAATATTGTTTGGTATAATTTCATTTTGAAGCGATAAAATAGATTTATGATAAGTTAAATGTACAAAAAAATCCTGTTGGCCGTGGCGAACAGGATTTTTTGTTTTATTAATTTCCGATTTTTTGAACTTCATCGGATTCATATATGCTAAAACCTTTTTTGTTTTTTTGTGCAATTCTAAAAAGAGCTTTTGCTACGGCGTCACTTTCTATGGGTTTGTATTTTTTTAGTCCTCCAATAAATATAAATGAAAATAGTTTCATAAAAACAGAACCTAATTTTTCTCCCAGTCTAAATTCCTTCCTGTCTCCTAGAAGTAAAGAAGGTCTCAAAATTGCAACACTTTCAAAACTCGAATTTTTCAAAAAGTCTTCTATTTCTCCTTTAGTCTTCAGATAGAAATTCCCAGAAGCTTTATCGGCACCAAGCGATGAAATAGTCAGAAATTGCTTAATATCATTTTTTAGAGCGAAAGTGGCAAACTGCTTCGGATAACCGAAATCTACTTTCCTGAAGGCTTCTTTACTTCCTGCTTTTTTGATAGTGGTACCAATGGTACAGAAAAAATCATCACCAACAACTAAATTTTGATAGGTATCCTGTTTATCAAAATCTATAATATGTTGTGTTAATTTGGTATGTGTTTTTCCAGTATCTCTTTTTACAAAAGTAATGACTTTATCGTAGGCTGGACTTTCTAAAAGAATATCCAATAATTTCGAACCAATTAAGCCAGTACTACCAATAATCAAAGCAGTTTTCATAATTGAATTATTTTTTATTCTTTCCGAAATTGTATTTTACCTTTTCTACTACCTGCGTTTTTGAATTTCCTTTAGGGTAATCTTTCTTAGACGGTTTTTTTGTCGCAGATTTTGTTTTCGAAGGAGCTTCATCACCTCTTGACTTTTCTTGATCTTTTGGTTTTGCTTTAAATTCGGGTCTGTCTTTAGATCCTTCCTTTGCAGGTATTTGCGCTTTATGTTTTGCTAAAACGTCATTTGGATTTTTAGGGTTTTCCTTCGTTCCACGTAAATGGATAACTAAAGCATTCAGGAAATTGCGTAACACTTGGTCGCCACATTCCATATAATT
The DNA here is from genome assembly GCF_900111075.1 of Flavobacterium frigoris. GTDB lineage: Bacteria > Bacteroidota > Bacteroidia > Flavobacteriales > Flavobacteriaceae > Flavobacterium > Flavobacterium frigoris. The sequence goes on along the minus strand of NZ_FOFZ01000010.1, from coordinate 115,985 downwards.
TTCATGTTTTTCATCACGGAAAAAAGCACCTAATTCTGATTTAGTAATTCTAAAGTCTACTAATTCCAATATTTCAACAATTTGGTCATCACGTAACATTAATGCAACGCGTAGTTTTTTGAAGATATCGTTATTTGTCATCATATTCTAATTTTTTACAAATGTACGTTTAAAAAGTAAGTGGTCGTAATTTTAGGTTCAGAATTGGTATTGGTTTAGAATGCTAATTATTTTGTTTAAATCATCTTCTGTATGATTAGCTGTAAATATGATTCTGTTCAAATCTTTGCCGCCAGTAGGATATTTAAAATTAGTAACTATGATTTTATTGGTGTTAAAAAGTTCATTGATTCCTTCTACTTCGGGATAGATTACAGGATATGCAGGGTTAAATGCGAACGCTTCATTTTTCACCAAAATACTATCAATGTATTTTAGATTGTTTTTTAACTTTATATGTTGGCTTTTGTAGATTCTGCCTGCTTCTGCCAGTGCCTCAATCAGCGCAGGGCTCATTCCTGCACTTGAAACAAATGAAGGATTATTCCTTATTTGATCAATAAAAGATTGATCAGATGCAATAACACCGCCGGTAACGCCCATTGCTTTTCCTAGCGATGCGACCATAATTTTTCGTTTAATATTTTTATGATGGATCGTAGAAAAAATTCCACATCCGTTATTTCCTAAAACACCTAAAGAGTGAGATTCATCAATAACCAAAGTAATTTCCTTATTCGAAGCAATCAAATCGATAGCGGCTAAATCAACTTCTTTTATCTGAAAACTAGCGACGGCATCTGTTAGAATAGTTATTCTTTCATTTGTATCGTCTAGTAAGCGGGGATTTAATTCGTTTTCGATAAAAAACGGTAAACTATTAGGGACTTTTAGAGCCGTATGATTATTTGGAAAGCTAAAGAAAATATCTGTATGTGACGTAAGTTCTTCAATTACTAATTTTGCGGCAAGCATTCCCGATGAAACAGTAACTGTAGCATCTGCATTAATATATTCCGTTAAAAACTGTTCCCCTTTTTCATAAGCTGTAAGTTGTATGTTTGAATTCCTGGAACTTCCGTAAGCGGAGCCCCAACGTAGTATGTTTTTCACAATCAGTTGTTGAAATTCTGGGTTGGCAGGCATTCCTAAATAGGCTGTTCCGCCAAAGTATAAATAATTTTCTTTTTCAACCTCAATTATTCTGTCTGGAAACTGATTGATTTTCATTTGTAATTATTTTAAAACAACTCCCGTACCGTTCAATTCAGAATAGGTAATTTTTCCGTGTTTGATGGTTACACCATTTGCGATATCTTCTGCTAGAAGTAAGGCACCGTCCATGTCAACATAATTCAATTGTGGTAATAAATGAGCGATGGCTGAAATACCTACAGAAGATTCCGTCATGCATCCCACCATTGTTTTTAAACCTAGTTGTTTTGCTTCTTGAATCATGCGTCTGGCCGGAGTTAAACCGCCACATTTTACTAATTTGATATTTACGCCATGAAAATGGTTGTGGCATTTAGCGACATCTTCTTCAATGATACAACTTTCATCGGCTATGATTGGTAGCACAGAATGTTTGAAAACTTCCTTATGTCCTTCCCAATTATCCGCTTTCATAGGTTGCTCCAGGAATTCAACACCTAATTTTTTTAATGCTATAGCATTTCTGATTGTTTCCTCAACTCCCCATCCGCAGTTAGCGTCAATTCTGAAAATAGCATTAGTATGTTTTCTAAGCTCTGTTACGATGGCGATGTCTTCGTGGGTTCCTAGTTTAATTTTATATATAGGCCAAGGCAATTCCTTCATCTTAGAAACCATTTTGTCTATAGAAGCAATCCCGATGGTATAATCGGTTAATGGATTGTTTTCTATTGTATAGTTCCAGTATTCATATAATTTTTTCCCTTTTTTTCGAGCGTACAAATCATTGTATGCCATGTCCAAAGCGCATAACGCAAACATGTCCTCTTTTAAGTGAAAGTGCATTTTATTCCAAAAAACCTCAGGGGTTTCACCATCGCTGTCTTCGATAATGCTGCGAATTTTGTTTAAATCTTCCGTCATTACTGGTACAGTCGTATTATAATACGGATTTGATGTTGCTTCACCGAAACCCGAAAATCCTTCACTTTTTAATTCTACAATTAAAGAAGGTTGGAAATCGATTGATTCTCTCGAAATAGTAAACGTATGTTTTAACTTAAGGTCGTATGCTCTTATTATTAATTCCATAATTGGTTTTGTGGATTTATAATTTTATGTAAATCTGTAGTGACAATGGTTTGTAAATATAACGAATTAGTTAATATCCCAGCCAAATAATGGCCTTTGTAAATCCATCACGCCATAGTTTTTCATTGTGTTGGCCTCCTTCTACGATTTTCTTTTTATTCAAGTTTAAACAATAACAGCGCTTTGTATTTAAGAGATTTTCCATTTTGTTCAGGTCTGACACCATATCTTCACTTTCATTGTCGCCACACAGAAAATATATTTTGCTTTTAATTTTTTTTGTGTTTTCGACTACATCATATATTTTATCTGAGAACCAAAAGGAAGGGCTGAAAATGGCCGCTTTTCCAAACACTTGCGGGTATTTCAAAATTGCGTAAAAAGACACTAATCCACCTAGAGAGCTGCCCATTATTAGCGTATTTTTCTTTTTTGTCTTAGTTCTGTACTTTTGGTCAATTTGTGGTTTTAATGTTTTGACAATAAACTCAAGATAAGCATCGGCATTTCCTCCACCATATTTTTCATTTTTGAAGGGTGTCAACTCTTCCATGCGTTTATCATTACCATGTTCGATGCCAATAACAATTAGCTGTGCATTGATACTGTCCAATTTTTCATCAACATTCCATTCGCCTGCATAGGCCGTTTTTGTATCAAATAAATTCTGCGCATCGTGCATATAAAGAACGGAATACTTCTTCTTTGTGTTTTCATAATTCTTTGGAAGGTAAATCCATATTTTTTTTGTTGTCTGTAATTGTGGGACTTCAATCGTAAAAGTAGAAACTTGTTTTGAGGTAGTGCTTTCTTGCGCCGTTATATTTGTTACAGCAAAAAATAATCCAAGAAGGAGGAAGAGTCGGTTAATCATTAAGTATTATTTTGTGTTTTGATTTGGAAACAATTTCGTAGCTAAAAATAGTAATTATTTTTATAATTTGATTTTGAATCAAGCTAAAATACGATAGCTTTTTATTAAGTATTGCTCTTATTCTATAAATCAAATTAGTAGATTTTTATGCTGGACTTTATTTATACGGAGTATTCTATTTGTTAGTTTTAATTACTTTGAATAATGTTTTTGTCCAAGGAATGGATTTCGGTTGTCTTTTTTACTTTACTTTAACTTGCTGTAATTTATTGATTATAATGTGATTGTATATTTTTTTTATTTGTTTTGGTTAACTGTAGTAGTTTTAGAATCATTTAGTGGCACAGTTATTGGTTTTAGCCATAATAGTTATTAATTAAAATTTTGAAATATGAAAAATATAAAAATACTCGCAATGCTAGGAATTGCCTTTTTTGCCTCAAGCACAATAAATGCACAAGTTTCAGTGGGTGTAAATATTGGATTGCCTTCAATAGTTCTATCGGGTCATTATGAGCGTGGATACGAACCACAAAGAAGAACTGTTGAATATCAACAGGAGCGCGTCATTTATGTAGATAATAGAGATTATGATGAAGATAGATGGTATGATGAAAGAAGATGCGACGATAAAAAGCATCATGGAAAATGGCATAAAGGGAAAAAATATAAAGAAAGAGATCATGATGATAGGTATGATGATTAATACCCATTTCAGATAAATAGTAAAAAAGAGAACTAATTTGGTTCTCTTTTTTTTTGTTCCTTTCTCCTCATTCGATTGTTGTTCTGGTATAGATGTTTAGAATCAAAGGATGTTTTTATAGCTGTCTCTAGGCCTTCTGGCTTTTTTGAATGAAATATACTTTGATGAACACTTTACGAAACAAATGATTTGATAGTCATCAAAAAAAACAATTTAATTAGGATAAATTGTTGAATGCCTGCTTGTTTTAGGGTTTTAAATTTAAAAGCCATATTTTAGCTAAAATTAATAATTTGATGAATATGTACGAAGAAAAAAAGAGGCTACTTTTAGAAATGATTGCTTTTTCAACAGTTGATGGTCATTTACATAAAAAAGAATATGAATTTTTGTTTCTAATTGCTAATGATTTGAATATCGAAAAAGGAGGATTTAACGATTTATTTCATCAGGAATTACCAAAATTGCCTATTAAGAATGAACTTCAAAGAATTCAACAATTTTATAGATTGGCATTATTAATGCATAGCGATGCGATTTTGCACGGTAACGAAGCTACGGCCGTTAAACAAATTGCAATACGTATGGGATTGAATCCTGAGTCTGCCAAACTTGTGGTAAAAAAAATAGAAAAAGCTCCCAATACGGCCATTCCTGCTGATGTGTTATTGAGAATTTTTAGAGAAGAACGTAACTAGGTAAGCTGTTCTTGTAATTTTTTGATGTCATCACGTAATTTAGCCGCTTGCATAAAGTCCAAATCTTTTGCAGCTTTCTCCATTGCCTTTCTTTTTTCACGAATGCGCTTTTCTACTTCTGCTTTCGATAGATATTCTGTTTCTGATTCGGCAGCCGCATTTAAAGTGAGTCCTAATTCGTAATCCGCCAAAGGATTTTTAGTAAAAGCGCTCTCAATTTTTTTGTTTAGCGCTTGTGGAACTTGGTTGTTTTGTGTATTAAAATTAATTTGCTTTGTTCTGCGGTAATCGGTTTCGTCAATTGTTTTTTGCATGCTAGCCGTTATTTTATCAGCATACATAATCGCTTTCCCGTTAAGGTTTCTAGCGGCTCGACCTATAGTTTGCGTCAGCGAACGATGGCTACGTAGAAATCCCTCTTTGTCGGCATCTAAAATTGCTACAAGCGATACTTCAGGCAGATCTAGCCCTTCACGAAGTAAATTTACCCCGATCAAAACATCAAACATTCCTTTTCGTAAGTCTTGCATGATTTCAATTCGCTCTAAAGTATCGATATCCGAGTGGATATAGCGGCAACGAATATTAACCTTTGTTAAATATTTCGCTAATTCTTCTGCCATTCTCTTGGTTAGGGTAGTTACTAAAACTCTTTCGTCAACTTCACTACGCGCATGAATTTCTTCGATTAAATCATCTATTTGATTTAAACTTGGTCGAATTTCAATTACAGGATCTAATAATCCTGTTGGTCTAATAACCTGTTCTACTACTACGCCATCCGTTTTTTGTAATTCATAATCGGCTGGAGTTGCCGAAACATAAATAACTTGGTTTTGCATCGCTTCAAATTCCTCAAACTTCAAGGGGCGATTGTCCATAGCAGCGGGGAGTCTGAAACCATATTCTACTAAATTTTCTTTTCGGCTTCTGTCTCCGCCGTACATGGCGCTAACTTGAGAAAGGGTTACATGACTTTCGTCCACCACCATTAAATAATCTTTAGGAAAATAATCTAACAAGCAGAATGGTCTTGTTCCGGGCAGTCTTCCGTCTAGATAACGGGAATAGTTTTCAATTCCAGAGCAATAGCCCAGTTCTCGAATCATTTCTAAATCAAAATTAGTACGCTCTTCTAATCGTTTTGCTTCTAAATGTTTTCCGATTTCTTTGAAATAATCGACTTGTTTGACTAGATCTTGTTGGATTTCCCAAATAGCACCTTGTAGCACATCTGGAGAAGTCACGAACATATTGGCTGGGTAAATCGTCAATTTGTCAAATTTTTCAAGAACCTTAGAATCTTTTGTATCGAAACTTTCAATCTCTTCAATTTCATCTCCAAAGAAATGAATTCTGTAAGCTTCATCTGCATAACTAGGATATACGTCTACTGTATCGCCTTTTATTCTGAAGCTTCCAGGATTAAAATCGGCTTCTGTTCTGGAATATAAGCTTTGTACTAGTTGATGTAACAATTTAGTTCGAGAAATGATTTGACCTTTCTCAATAGGAATTAAATTTTTCTGAAATTCTACAGGATTACCAATACCGTACAAACAAGAAACCGATGCAACTACTAAAATATCTCTTCGTCCGGAAAGCAACGAGGCAGTTGTTGACATTCTCATTTTTTCCAGTTCTTCATTGATGGATAAGTCCTTTTCAATAAAAACTCCGGTAACAGGCATAAAAGCTTCAGGTTGGTAATAATCATAATAGGATACAAAATACTCTACTGCATTGTTTGGAAAGAATTGCTTAAATTCAGAGTACAGTTGCGCAGCCAACGTTTTATTATGTGCTAAAACTAGGGTAGGGCGCTGTACTTCCTGAATAACATTAGCGACTGTAAATGTTTTACCAGAACCAGTTACTCCCAATAAGTTTTGAAATTTCTCGCCGTCAATGATCCCTTGGGTTAATTTTTCAATGGCTTGTGGCTGGTCACCTTTGGGCTGATAATCTGATACTACTTGGAAATTCATTGGTATTGGGGTACAAAAGTTTTAGAACTGCAAAGTTACAAAGTTTATAATCATTCTAATCGAAAGTTAAAACCAAAAAAAAACCATCATGTTCGCATGATGGTTTTGATTAAATAAAATATTTTTTATTAGAAACTAAAGCTTAATCTAGCAAAAAGGAATCTTCCGTTTTGTCCAAATTGAGAAACGTTTCTTGAATATACAAATTGATTTGCGTTTGATAGATCAATTGAATTATTTGAAGATGTAGTAGGGGAATAAACAACATTTCCACTAGAGTCAACTCCAGAAGCTCTTTGAGCAATTGTTTGCGGTCCTAAATTTCTAGATGGATAAACATCAAAAATGTTATTGGCACCAATTACAACTTTAGTAGATTCTGAAACTTTGTATCCTACAGATAAATCAGTAATTACTCTGCCAGACCAAATTGGGTGTTCATTTTCAACAGCAGAACCATTTACAACAATTGCATTAATTTTCCCGTCACCGTTTGTATCTGCTATATTAGGATCTGTTACTTGACCAAAATATACGTTTCTCAAAAAGAAATCGAATTTTTTGTATGCAAGTGAGTTCGTCAAGTTTGCTTTTACTCTAGGTACCGCTTCTTCCAAATAGATTCTACTAGTCTCAGAGAAATATCTGTTAATTTGTCCGTTATCCTTTAATATTTGAGAACCGTGAATGTCGCCTACTTTTTGAGTATTTGATATTGTTCCTGATAAATCTGTTTTTAATGTTAATCCATTTCCAACAGAAGCTTTGTGACTAATTACAATATCGATACCTTTCGACTCTGTGTCAATTCCATTAGCAAAAAATGTTGCAGCTGTTGCGTTTGCATTGTCAAAAAGATTTTGCAAATCTCTTTGTGTAGTTCCAGTAGGATAAAAATAATTTGGTGCAACACCTCCATTACTAGTTGATAAACTAGGTCTAGAAAATTGGTCAGTAAGTACAACTCTGTCGGCAATTTTAACAAAATAAGCATCAGCTGTTATCGTAAGTTTAGCTTCAGGAATTTTAGCTGTAAAACCAATACTTGCACTTTGAGACTCTTCTTGTTTTAATTGTGGAATTCCTAATAATTTTGCTGCAGGTGAATCATTACTAAATGTTCCTACTTCAAATGGTACACCTCCTACGAATTGAGTAGCTGTAGAATTAAAATAAATTTGGTGTAATGAAGGAGCTCTAAACCCAGTTGAAATCGCTCCACGTAGATTGATATTCTCTGTTAGTTTGTAACGAGAAGCTAATTTATAGTTTGTAGTTCCACCAAAATCAGAATAATTCTCATAACGTAATGCTCCGTTAATCATCCATTTTTCAGTTACATCGTATTCTAAGTCAGCATAAACAGCACCACTATTGCGTCCTTTGTCAACTGCATTTACAGGTTTAAATCCTGGGAATACTTGTGCTCCACCAGCTCTTTGTCCGTTGTAAGCAGTAGTTGCTGATCCGTAGATAGCTCCAGCGTAACCACCTAATACACCGTTGTAAAAATCAGTAACTTTTATATTAGAAGGCGTTGTTCCTGTTACAACATTTCCATTAATATCATATTGATTGTATGAGTCTTCCTCGCCAGCTTTAATTTGAAAGTTTTCATGTCTGAATTCTGCTCCAAAAGCAACGTTTAATTTGTCAATTTTTCTTGATATATCAAAATTAGTTGTGTTTTGAGAAAAAGCCAATCCACCAGCATCAAACTCAGTAGGGGAGTTTTCTCTCAATGATGCATTTAATGTGTTTTCGATGTTATAATCAAATCCATTTCTACCAAAAGTATTACTTAAATCAAATTTCCAATCTTTAAAGATTGTACCTCTAAGTCCAGCAGCAGCAGAAATGTCATTAATTGTAGAGTGAATTTCAGGTAAGAAACCATTAGGGTATAAAGCTGTGTAAGCTCTTGATTGATTTGGTTTTCTGTAAAAACCTGCAGCTTCACCTGTTCTATGACTAGTACCTCCAAAAGCGTATACTTCAAGATTCTCGTTGATAGGGTAAGCAGCATTCAAGAAAAATTGCGCACTTTGTAATGATGATTGTCCCACCTTCATATTGAAAGCACTTCTTTCTAATTTTCTATAAGCTAATTCTCCAGCAGTTGCATCAAAGTTTAATGCAGTTTGCATAGAGCTTATCGAAGTTGCACCAAGAATTGATGCTTGTTGTCCTGCAGTAAAATAACTTATTTGCGGTGCATAAGTTTTAATAGTAGTAAGTATTTGTTCAGAATTAGGAGTGTTGTTAATATTTCCCCATAAAGCATTGATATTAGTATCAGCTTCTGTAGCTCTTTGTTCAATAGCATTAAAAGCACTGAATAGTCCACCAGTTACATCATTTGCTCTACTTGTTTGTCCTCTTAATTGAAAACTCGCAGTTGCGTTGATGAAACTTTTTTCTTTACCAAGACCCGTACCGTAGTTCAAATCTATTTGTAAGTTGTTTCCATCGTTACCACCTCTATGGTCATTAGAACCTTTAGAAACTTGACTTCCCCCTAAGATATTAATGTCTAACTTATTTGTTGCTTTTTTAACATTTACGTTAATTACACCAGCAATCGCATCAGATCCGTATTGTGCAGAAGCACCGTCTCTTAATACTTCGATTTTATCAATTGCAAATGCAGGAATAGCATTTAAATCTGTTCCTACAGACCCTCTTCCTGGTGATCCATTAATGTTTACAAGAGAAGATGTGTGTCTTCTTTTTCCGTTTACTAATACTAATACTTGGTCTGGCCCTAAACCTCTTAATTGAGCTGGGTCAATATGATCCGTTCCATCAGCTACAGTTGTAGTGTTTGATGTAAAAGATGGAGCAACCATGTTTAATATTTGATTTAAGTTGGCTTGTGGTCCTTGTGAAGCAATGTCTTTCATACTAATCACATCAATAGGCACAGCAGATTCTGTAACGGTTCTTGCAGCACTTCGCGATCCTAATACCACTACATCTTGCAGTGTTTCTCCACTTTCAGCTAGAGATACATTTACTGTGCTTCCAGTAACTTTTACACTTTTACTTTCAAATCCTACAAAAGAAAATTGTAAAACATCTCCGATAGCGGCAGATATTACATATTTTCCGTCGGCATCGGTTGATGATCCTTTCGTTGTTCCCTTAACCAGAATTGATGTACCTGGTAAAGGGGCTTTTGTGTTGTCTGTTACGACTCCTGAAACTTTAATCTCTTGCGCAGTTAATCCTGCAGAAAAAATTAAGGTTAAAATAAATAGTAGTTTTTTCATAGTTTGGGATTGTTTGAGTTTACAGCAAATTTACAATTAAAATAGCGAAAATGTTATTTTTATGTTAATTATTAACAAAACAGCATTTTTATGTTATTTTTAAGTTTGGGTATTATTGTATTCTTTTGTTTCGGTCTTTTTTTTGCGGATAAATCTTTTTAGTTCCATTTTAGTAGTAGAATTTGATTTTTTTTTTTAGGAGTAGGTCGTATTGGTTTAATTTTTATATAATAAAAACGACAAAGCCCTTTTATAATAAAAAAGGGCTTTGTCGTTTTAAGCTTGTTTTTAATCGGTAAAGTTTTAATTATTCAAATTTCCACTGTTTTTGTTGTCCTTCGCTCAGAAACGTCCAAGCAATTATGCGGCTTGTTTTTTGGCCTTGAGCCATATCAATAGTTTTTATTTCCACAACATTAACCTTGTTCAATGTTTTATAGATACTAGAAAGATGGGATTGCTTTGAAACTAAAGTAGTGAACCAAAAACATTGCATAGGATATTTAGCACTTTCATATATCATTTGGGTAATGAAGCCTAGTTCTCCACCTTCGCACCATAATTCCGCATTATGACCCCCAAAATTTAAAATGGGCTTTGTTGCTTTATTTACAAAATCGCGAGATTCTAAATTATTCACTTTTCGCAAAGAAGCTTTTGTGGCTTCTTCTTGTGATTTGTGAAAAGGCGGATTACAAATCGTGAATGCAAATTTATCTTCAGGTGTAATAATGTTTTTAAAAATAAAACGAGCTTCAGTTTGTTGTTGCAGACTTATAAAATCAACTAATTTTGGGTTGGCTTCAATTATTTTACTGCAGTTCTCAATTGCTTTTTCATCAATATCCGTTCCTACAAAACTCCAACCATATTCTACATTTCCAATTATTGGATAAATACAATTAGCGCCAACGCCAATATCTAAACCTTGAATTGCATTGCCTTTTGGGATTATGCCATTATTACTGCCAGCTAGTAAATCAGCGATATAATGAATATAGTCTGCTCTTCCAGGGATGGGAGGACAAAGATAGTTTGCGGGAATATCCCAATTATTAATATCGTAATAGCTAACTAATAATGCCTTATTTAAAGCCTTTACAGCTTCTGGATCACTAAAATCAATCGTTTCAATATCGTGCTCATTTATAGAAACATATGCTTTTAATTCTGGGCAGTTTTCTATTAAAAGTTTAAAATCGTATCGAAATCGGTGTTGATTTCTTGGGTGTAAATTTGTTTTTTCAGTATTCTTTTTAGGTGTCATTTCTTTTATTTCAAGGCAAATATGGCGATTTCTTTTAAAATCAAGATTTGTAGCAAGTTATGTAAAAAAGTGTTGCTTTAGTGATTTACTAAAGATTTGTTTTATTTTTTTGGAATTAAAAATTAATCACTGCACTCCATCATCAAGAGATCACCTGCATCATGTTCTATAATTACAATCCCGTCTTTTACCACGTGGTTGCTGCTACCAGTGCGATAACCAATGGTTAAACTGTCATCTTTTAAGGGATAAAATAAATTTTCAGAGTGAATTCCAGTAACATGACCTATTGGAATTAGTGAAATAGGGGTGTTTGCAGTGTACCATTTTTCGAATCTTTTGGATAATAAAAAAACCTTGGAATGGTCGTCCAGAATTACAATTTTTAATTTTTCGCGATAGCGAACGATATTAGTAAGATTTGTTATCGTATGATCCGTGCGTTTTCCGGTTGCCCAAACAACATTTACTGCAGGAATTTTTCTTTCATACAAGTAATCAAAGGCTTTTTCGAGATCTGTTTTACTTTGGTCTGGGGTATGTACGATTTCAATGGGATACTGAGATTTTCTGTAGGACTCTGCATCAAAATTTCGGTCAAAATCTCCTAATAAGACATCGACCTTTATATCGAGTTTCATTACTCTTTCCATAGCAGAGTCTAGTACAATCACTAGTGGTGACCATTCTAATAATTGCCCGAGTAATTCTGGATCGCAAGAAGCACCATTTGCTATTATTAATGCGGGTTCTTGGTCGTCGCGAACGATGTGGTGTGAGGACATTTTAGAGAATAGATTTCGGTTTTATTTTTAAAATTTAAAATTAGATTGAAAGGCAATCGAATTTCAGTTTTGCAAAGTTAATCAAAATCTGATTAAGGATACTATTGTATTGTATAGGTTCGTGTGTCCGTTTCACTTACAGCAAAATAACCCAATGGGTAGTTAGCTGCATTAGCTGCATTAGTGGTATTAATAATATTTCCTCTAACAGTTGCAGGTGGGGACTGAAAAGGTCCTCCGCCATTGCCACCGGCAATGCTCACTATTACATTAATATAATTATAATAGGCTTTAGAAATTCCGTAATGGCTTACAGTGACTTCATCTCCTACCTTTAAGTCATCGCTTTGTGAAATGCTGAAAAATTTATTTCCTTGAAAAAAAGTATCTTCATCTGCATAATAATTTTTCTTTTTTTGGTTTGAATAAATGTATTTGTATAGATAATAATTAGATTCGTCAGCTGGATCCGTATAATAGGTTTTGATTTCAATATTTTTTCCAGTAAATCCTCCTTCATTATTTTGAACGATTTCAGAAATTGGGGATACTGATTTTAGCTTTTCTGTAGCGTTATAAGTAGCTCCATCGTGTATTACCGTTAGGACATAGGTCTCGTTGATCACGGGTATAAAATTATTGCAAATGTATTCTCCCGTTTTAGGGGTTTCAATAAAATTAAATTGGGCATTGGAGCTGTTTGTAATAAATATTGTTGCTCCCGATACGACTGGAATTGTATTGCTGAAGTAGCCTGTTGTTGTCGTTAATTGTATTGTTTGCAAATTTCCGTCGGTTCCTTTAAGCCAGTTGATAGATGCTTCTATAACTAGTTTTGGAGAGGCAGTATCTAAATTTACATCCACAACTTCTTCACAACTGATTAAGAGAAAGGATAATAATAGTGCTGTATATTGAATTGCTTTTTTCATGTTATTTGTTTTAATTTCCGTTTCCGTTCTTAAAATTTAAAATTGTAACTAACGGCGGGTACTATCCCGAAAATAGAAGTTTTTATAGCTTCATTATTTCCGGTGTCATCGTTTCTTCTAAAATTAATGGAAGCCGCATTTTTCCTGTTGTATAGATTATAAATACTAAAAACCCATTCTCCTTTCCAGTTTCTACCCTCGTTTTTTCTCGGGGTCAAAGTAGCAGAAATATCAAGGTGATGATAGGTAGGAAGTCGGTTTTCATTTCTTAGTCCATAACTTGGAACAGTAATACCTAAGTATTCGTATTGTCCATTTGGATAACTGACAGGTTGCCCAGTTTGAAGTGCAAAGTTAGCTCCAAAAGACCATTTTTCATTTAGATTATAAGAACCGGTAACCGCAATGTTGTGTAGTTTGTCATAAGTTGAATTGTACCACTTACCGCCGTTTATACCTGACTCTTCTGCTGTTCTTCCTGGAGTTTGTTGCTCTGATTTTGATAAAGTATAGGAAATCCATCCGTTTAATTTCCCTTCGTTTTTACGGAGCATGAGCTCTAATCCATAAGATCTTAACTGACCATTCAAAACTATTTGTTCGATGGCTTTATTTGCAATTAAATTAGCGCCATCAATATAATCCAATCTATTTTTGACTTCTTTATAATAGGTCTCTACTTCCAGCGAGTAGCTATCCTCTTTAAAGTTCCTAAAATAACCAATAGCCACTTGGTCTGCAATTTGTGGCTTTATAAAATTATCACTTGGCATCCATACATCTAGTGGGGTAGGAGATGACGTATTGGAAATTAATTGTAAATATTGGGTCATTCTATTATAACTTACTTTTATTGATTGTGCATCGTTTAGCTGATAAGAAGCTGAGAATCGAGGTTCAAGATTATTGTAACTTTGAATCACCTCATTCTTGTCGTAGAATTTAGTTCCTATAGGTGTTGCTTTTTCATAAATTTGTAAATCCGTATTGAAATTTAGTGGGCTGTTATTTTCATAAATGTTCACTGTCGACGATCCTAATCTGTAAAATTGACTGTATCGAAGTCCATAGGAAAGAGAGAACCTAGTTGAAATTTCCTGAACTGCACTAATATAGACAGAAGGTTCGAATGCATATTTTTTGTCCAATTGGTCGAAATTGATTCCTGAGTCGCTATTAGATGGCCGTATGGTTCCTGGATTAAAATCATAGTAAATGGCATTTACACCATAATTTAATTTGAATTTATCAGAAATATAATTTTTGAAATCATATTTTATATTGTAATTCTTAATTCCTGAATCCCATTTGAATCCAACGAAATCCAAATCTAATCCATAGTAATAGTCGCTATAGATAAGGGATAGGTTTGAAAACAGTTTGTCTGAGAAAAGGTGGTTCCATCTTAGATTCAAAATCGAATTGCCATAAATATTAGTAAAGCTTTTATTTAATGAAAATACATCTCTCCCAAAATATCCTGATAGAAACAAGTTGTTATTTGGGTTTAATTTGTAGCTGATTTTGGTATTCAAATCATAAAAATAAGCAGAATTATCTTTTTGATCTTCAGAAAGTTTTAAAAATAAATGGGCATAAGAACTTCTACCGCCGATCAAGAAAGAGCCTTTGTCTTTTACTAATGGACCTTCCAGTAAAAGCCTGGACGAGATTAATCCTATACCACCATTCATGTGGAATCCTTTGCTGCTTCCGTCTTTTTGATAAATGTCCAAAACGGAAGAAACCCGACCTCCAAAATTTGCTGGAATACCTCCTTTATATAATTTTAAATCTTTGATGGCGTCAGGATTAAAAACGGAGAAAAAACCAAAAACATGTGAGGAATTAAATATGGTAGCTTCATCTAGTAAAATCAGATTTTGATCTGCACCACCACCACGTACATTGAATCCAGAAGCTCCTTCACCCGCGTTCGTTACTCCGGGGAGTAGTAAAAGTGATTTTAGGACATCGACTTCACCAAGGACAACAGGCATTTTTTTGATGGCAGAAATGGAAAGTTTGTTGAGACTCATTTCTGGAGAACGAATAGCGCTACGGGGACTATTATCTGTAATGATTACTTCTTTAAGGATTTCACCACTTTCAGATAGACTGAAATTCATTTTTTTATTTTCAGATAATTCTATTTTTTGGGATTCAATCTGAAACCCGATGTAGCTAATTAAAACGGTATAAGTAGCTTCAGGAAGTGTTATCGAATAAAATCCATACTCATTTGTTGTAGTACTTGATTTGATTTCAGGAATGTAAACATTCACACCAATAAGTGTTTCGTTATTTTTTATATCTGTAATTACACCGCTAAGTGTAAATTTATCTTGAGAATAGGAGGATAGTGTAAATAAGAATCCGACAATTAAGATGATAATTTTCTTGAAAAACATACTATTTATTTAGAATTACAAATTTGGAGTAACGGTAAGTGAAATGCTATTAAACAAAGGTTAAAAAAATATTAATAATAAAAAAGGCAACCGTTGATCATTGTCTTTTAAAGTAGAGTAAGTGAACGTATTAATTAAGTAATTTTAGCTAAAATAGCATTAAATGTTGGACTAGTACGCATTACCCTGCCTGTTAATTTAGGGTTAGGCTGGTAATAAAGACTTATATGTTGAGGTTTTCCTAAGGCTGCAATAAATTCAATAATAATTTTTTGTTTCGTTTTCTTCGAATTCTTTTATAATAGGAGTAAACATAACTTGTAATTACGTGTCTTTGGCTTGAGTTGTTAAAGTGGCTAGCTCAATACATCGCTAAATAAAAAGGAGATCTACAGTTATTAATTTGTACAACTCCTCTACATGGAAATCAATCATAATACATATACAGTTAAAAAAGTAAACATTATAGGTAAAATCAGTAAGGAAGGCAGTTGCTTTAAGTACAAATATTAAAACCTAAATTAAGGACTTAAGAGGAATAAGAAAATTAAAGTTGCAGTAGCTAGATAATGAAGCTTTTTTTATTGATGAGGTGATTCTGTCGTTGATGCAGCAAGATGATTTTGAGTTTTTTTTTAAACCTGATAAGTTGGGTAGAAGCTCCATACTATCAAGCAAAATGAATAAGATTCGAAAAAAAATAGCCTCTGAAAGCAGTATTAGTGCGTTATGTTATGTATTTTATCTTTTAATTTATCTTTTTTCTTTTTTTTAAATAGTATATATATTTGCGTAAAAAATAACTAATTTATAAAGAAATTATGGTTAAAAATTTATTAAAAGGAATAAGTAAAAGTATTCTAGTTTGTGGTTTGGGAGTGTTGGTTTTCAGTTGTACTCCAGAAGATGGTAAAAATGGTATTGATGGTATTGATGGTAAAGATGGAGCGCAGGGGATTCAGGGGATTCAAGGAATTCAGGGAATCCAAGGAATCCAAGGGATACCAGGGGTAACAGGTACAACAGGATTGGTTGGAGCAAGTGGAGCAGTTGGAGCGACAGGAGCAACAGGAGCAACAGGAGCAACAGGAGCAACAGGAACAGCTGGTGTTGGTTTTGATGAGGCAGCGAAGTTTGGTGCCATAACTTTAACTGTTTCTGGAGAAGAAACAGACGGTACAAAGTTTGATCAAACAAATAAGTTACCGTTCGTTTCTAGAAATGTAAGATATGCTTCGGCAGTTACTAAACAGGTGTATGACAATGGGCGAGTAGACTATGGATTTGATTTGCAAAGAGTAAATGTGTCTAGTAGTACTCCTTGGGAACCTGCTGGAACAAATTTATTTTTGCATTTGGGTGTTCAAGATTTTGGTACTGCTTCTCAGTTGTTAACACTTAATTCGAATCTACAAATAGAGATTATAGATGTTAAAGGTAATAACTTTACCTATAGTAGTTATGATAATGGACCAGATATGCAAGGCCTTGCGATATCAGAATTTAGTTATGATGAAACTACGAAAAAACTTAAATTCAATTTTAGTTACACAAATGTTAATAATGGCATGAAGGTTAGCGGGATTGTTGTTGTTATTGTTTCTTTAGAGGCTTCTGGTATATCTCAACCGTAGGAAACGCTATAGAGTTTTTTTAAATTTGTTTTAAAGTTATTTGAATCAAAGAGATAAAATAAAGGAGGCTGCCAAATATGGCAGCCTTTTTGCTGCAATTAAAACTTTTTTCTTATGTTATTAGACAAGGAGTTTATTTCAATAGTTCTTACTCTGTTATAACGCTTTAAAAGTACTGTAAGAGTTGTTTATATCTAGCTGTCTTTATTATATGTTAAAAGTCATGCCGTACCGTAGTAGTTATAATAGGACAAGAGCGGTAAAAGAATGGTTTTTTACTAGCTATTCAATAAAAAAGGCAACTGTTTCCAGTTGCCTTTTTTATTGAATAGCTAAGTAGTAAATAGAATTAAGCAATTTTAGCTAAAATAGCATTAAATGTAGCGCTAGGGCGCATTGCTTTAGTTGTTAATTCGGGATTAGGCTGGTAATACCCACCAATATCCTGAGGTCTTCCTTGAGTTCCAATTAATTCAGCGTTAATTTTCGCTTCGTTTTCTTCCAGTTCTTTTGCGATAGGAGCAAATATAGCTTTAAGCTGAGCATCTTTAGTTTGCTTTGCAAGAGCTTCTGCCCAGTACATTGCTAAATAAAAATGAGAGCCACGGTTGTCTATTTGTCCTATTCTACGGGCCGGAGATTTATCGTTTTGTAAAAATTGCTCTGTAGCTTGATCTAAAGTTTCTGATAATACCAATGCTTTTGGATTATTATAAACAGAGCCTAAATGTTCTAATGAAACGGCAAGGGCTAAGAATTCTCCAAGAGAATCCCAACGTAAATACCCTTCAGAAGTGAATTGTTCAACATGTTTTGGAGCAGATCCACCAGCGCCAGTTTCAAACAAACCACCACCACTCATTAATGGAACGATTGATAACATTTTAGCTGAAGTTCCCAGTTCTAGGATAGGGAATAAATCTGTTAAATAATCACGTAAAACGTTTCCGGTTACAGAGATGGTGTCTAATCCTGCTTTAGTTCTTTCTAATGTGAAATTAGTAGCGTCAATAGGGTTTAAAATACGAATGTCTAAACCAATTGTGTCGTACTCTTTTAAATATTTTTCGACTTTTTCAATTACTTTTCTATCGTGTGCTCTGTTTTCGTCTAACCAGAATATTGTAGGCACGTTTGTGGCGCGAGCTCTGTTTACAGCTAGTTTTACCCAGTCTTGAATGGGAGCGTCTTTGGCCTGGCACATTCTGAAGACATCTTTTTCTTCAACGGGCTGTTCCATTAAAATGTTTCCTTTAGTGTCTGTAACACGAACAACGCCGTCTCCAGTCATTTGGAATGTTTTATCATGTGATCCGTATTCTTCTGCTTTTTGTGCCATCAAACCTACGTTTGGCACACTTCCCATGGTTGTTGGGTCAAAAGCACCGTTCTTTTTACAGAAATCAATAGTTGCTTCATAAACACCAGAATAACAACGATCTGGAATCAAAGCGATAGTGTCTTGTAATTTTCCTGCTGCGTTCCACATTTGTCCTGAAGTACGAATCATTGCAGGCATAGAAGCATCTACAATAACATCTGAAGGAACGTGAAGGTTTGTAATTCCTTTATCTGAATTTACCATGGCTAAACTAGGACCATTTTCAATTGCTTGATTAATGGCAGCTTCTACTTCAGCTTGTTGTGGCTGACCTGCAATTTTTGCATAAACATCACCTAATCCATTTCTGGTATCAATGTTCAACTCAGTAAATAAAGTTTTGTATTTTTCGAATACGGTTGCAAAGAAAACTTCAACGATAGCGCCAAAAATGATTGGATCTGAAATTTTCATCATTGTTGCTTTCAAGTGTACAGAAAGCAAAACGTTTTCTTTTTTAGCTTCTGCAATTGCATTAGTAACAAAGCTTTTTAAAGCTCTTAAGTTCATCACTGAACTATCTATTATTTCGCCCGCTTTAAGTGGTGTGCTAGCTTTTAAAATGCTAGTCGTGCCATCTTTTCCTACGAATTCAATTTTTACGTCAGTAGCTTCAGGAACGGTTATGGATTTTTCACTTCCGTAAAAATCACCATCTTTCATAGCCTCTACTTTTGTTTTTGAATCTGCAGACCAAGCTCCCATGGAGTGAGGATGGGCTTTTGCAAAGTTTTTTACTGCTTTAGGAGCTCTACGATCAGAATTTCCTTCACGTAAAATCGGATTTACTGCTGAGCCTAATACTTTTGAATATTTGGCTTTAATTTCCTTTTCTTCGTCGCTTTTCGGGTCTTCAGGGAAATTTGGGATTTTATAACCATGTTTTTGTAATTCGGCAATAGCTTCTTTTAGTTGAGGGACTGATGCAGAAACATTTGGTAATTTAATAATATTTGCCTCAGGAGAATTGGCTAGTTTTCCAAGTTCAGATAAAGCGTCTTTCACTTTTTGGTCTTCATTTAAAAACTCTGGGAAGTTAGATAAAATTCTAGAAGCTAGTGAAATGTCTTTCGTTTCTATTTCAATAGCTGCAGTTGCAGTAAATGCTTGTACAATTGGTAAAAAAGAATAAGTGGCCAACAAAGGCGCCTCATCAGTCAAGGTGTAAACAATCTTTGATTTTTGTATCATTTTTTTATTTTTATAATCGTATCCCTATTAAATAGGATGTGAAATGTATATTATGCTTAAAAATTAAGCATAGCAAATATAAGGAAATCAGACCGAAAACAGACTCGGTTTGACACATAAATTATGATTTTTAAGATAACTAACGTGTTGGTCTCAAAATGTTATTTTTATGATTGATTGTGGCAGAATTTAAGGTTTAAAATAAAAGCAAAATAAAAGCAAAAAAAAAAGTCCCGACAGTGTCAGGACTTTTATGATAAAGAGATATTTTACTATCTTCTTTTGTCTTTAATTTTTGCTTTTTTACCAGTAAGTTCTCTGAAGTAGAAAATTCTAGCTCTACGAACTGCACCTTTTTTGTTGATTTCAACTTTTTGTAAAGCTGGCAAGTTTACAGGGAAGATACGCTCAACACCTATAGCACCAGACATTTTACGAATAGTAAAAGTTTCTGTGTTAGCAGAACCTCTTCTTTGGATAACAACTCCTTTAAAAAACTGTGTTCTAGTTTTTTCACCCTCTTTAATTTCGTAGTATACAGTGATAGTATCACCAGCTCCGAATACAGGAAAATCTTTTCTTACTACTAATTCGTCTTTAACGAATTTCATTAAATCTGCCATGATAATTTTAATTATGGTTTTGAATTAGAGCAACATACGCGGATCTCGCCAGAGGTTAGTCTAATGTGGGCGCAAAAGTAATTAAAAAAGTTTAAAGTTTAAAGCATTTCCTCTATAATGTTCTAATCAATTTACTTAGTAGCTTTCAAGTTTCCCCTTTTGGGGGTAGAGGGACTACTCTTCCAATAAATCTGGACGGCGATTTTTAGTATGCTCATAAGCCATATCTTCGCGCCATTTGTCGATTTTGGCAAAATTTCCACTGGTTAAAACTTCAGGTACCTTCCATCCGTTATAGTCCGCAGGTCTTGTATATATAGGTCCCGACAGTAAACCATCTTGAAAACTGTCTGTTAATGCTGAGGTTTCATCACTCAATACACCGGGAATCAATCGGATTAAAGCATCTGACAAGACTAATGCTCCTAGTTCTCCTCCTGATAAAACATAATCGCCAATAGAGATTTCTTTAGTGATGAAATGGTCACGTACGCGTTGATCCACTCCTTTATAATGACCACATAAGATGATAATATTCTCATACATGGACATGGTATTTGCCATTTTTTGATTTAGGGTTTCCCCATCAGGTGACATATAGATGATCTCGTCGTAGGTTCTTTCGCTTTTTAAATGCGTGATACATGCATCAATAGGCTGCACTGTCATTACCATTCCGGCACCACCGCCATAAGGGTAATCATCAACACTTTTCTGTCTGTTAGTTGTGTAGTCCCGTAAATTATGAAAATGAACCTCTACTAATCCTTTGTCAATAGCACGTTTCATAATGGAAGCCTCAAACGGACTTCTTAGCAATTCAGGTAAAACAGTAACAATATCAATGCGCATGATTTTATATCTAAGTTTGAAGGCGCAAAGGTACAAAGTTTTTTTTCAGAAGCTAATCGCAGTCTCACCCTAAAGGCGCGATAGCAATCTTTTTCTTTTTAGAGAAAAAAAGAAAGGGATTTTCACTGCTTTATAGACTATTGGATTGTATGTTAATGACGAACAATAGTTATGAGATCGTTTTAGTAACTGTTTTTTTTAACTACTTTTATGGCTGGAAAATTAATCAATCTTAAAATATGCAAATCTTTTCAAAAATTAATCTGGCAAGCGCAATACTTGTTTTTGCGGCCTCATTACAAACAAACACGATTCAAGCACAAAATAATTCGGTTAAAATGACAAACCCTCTTTTACAAAAAAGTACGCTGCAGTATCAAGCACCCCCTTTTAATTTAATTAAAGAGGAGGATTTCAAGCCAGCTTTTGAATATGGTTTAGGAGTTCACGATAAAGAAATAATGGCAATAGCAGATAATCCTGCTAAACCTAGTTTTCAAAATACTGTGCTAGCATTAGAAACTTCGGGAGTAGATTTAAAAAGAGCTACAAGTGTGTTTTATAATTTGACTGGTTCTAATACCAATCCAACTTTGCAAGCTTTACAAGCGGAATATGCACCTATCTTTTCGGCGCATAGCGATAAAATGTATTTAAATAGTAAATTGTACAAGCGCTTTAAAGCAATCGATCTTACTACTTTAAAAGGGGAGGATAAAAAATTAACAACGTATTATGTGCAAGAATTTGAACTTGCTGGAGCTAATTTATCTGATGCCGATAAAGACAAAATGAAAAAAATTAATGAAGAGCTAGCCAGTTTAGGTACGCTTTTCGGTACTAAATTATTGATTGCCCGTAAAAACGGTGCCGTTTTGTTTGATAGTGCAACTGATTTAGATGGTTTAAGTGCTAATGACCTTGCTGCTGCAAAAGCAAAAGCAACTGAAGCGGGTCATGAAGGACAGTATTTAATAGGATTACAAAATACAACCCAACAACCATTATTGCAAAGTCTTACTAACAGAGCAACTAGAGAAAAAATATTCAAATCGTCTTGGACACGTGCCCAAAAGAATGATGATGGCGATACTCGCGAGGTATTAGAAAAAATGGCGAAATTGCGTTTGCAAAAAGCCAATTTGATGGGCAAAAAGAATTTTGCTGAGTGGAAATTGCAAGACCAAATGGCGCAAACTCCAGAGAGAGCGATGAACTTATTAGCAAAAATCGCTGGTCCAGCGGTTGCAAAAGCAAAAGTTGAAGCAAAAGAAATACAAGAATTAATCGATGCTCAAAATGGCGGATTTAAATTAGAACCTTGGGATTGGAATTTTTATTCAGAGCAAGTACGTAAAGCCAAATATGATTTGGACGAAAGTCAAATAAAACCTTATTTTGAGTTGACAACAGTATTAGAAAAAGGAGTGTTTTTTGCAGCCAAAAAAATGTACGGTATTACCTTTAAACAACGCAAAGATTTGCCGGTTTATCACCCAGATGTTGTTGCCTATGAGGTTTTTGACAATGACGGAAAATCAATGGCAATCTATTATTTAGATTTCTATACCAGAGACAATAAAAATGGTGGTGCTTGGATGAGCAATTTTGTAGATCAATCTCATTATTTAAAACAAAAACCAGTAATTGTAAACGTTTATAATTTTGCAAAACCAGTAAACGGAAACCCTTCTTTAATTAGTTTCGATGATGTAACGACTATGTTCCATGAGTTTGGGCATACCTTACACGGTTTATTTGCAAATCAAAACTATACGAGTCTTTCTGGAACGGCTGTGCCACGTGATTTTGTAGAATTTCCTTCTCAAATCAATGAGCACGCAGCTTTAGATCCTGAAGTTTTAAAAAATTATGCACTTCATTATAAAACTAAAGAGGTGATTCCTCAGGAATTAATTGATAAAATTAAAAAAGCCGAAACGTTTAATAAAGGCTATGATGTAACTGAACTTTTGGCGGCCTCCACATTAGACATGAACTGGCATAGTGTTGAAAACGAAGCAGATTTCAAGCCCGCTTTAATTTTTGAAAACGAAGCGCTAGAAAAATATGGTTTGTTAGTAAATGAAGTACCTACAAGATACCACACGCCTTACTTTGCACACATTTGGAGTGGAGGTTATTCAGCGGGTTATTATGCTTATACTTGGTCTAAAACCTTAGATTATAATGTATACGACTGGATGAAAGCAAACGGTGGTCTAACAAGAAAAAATAGTGAGCGTTTTAGAAAATACATTTTATCAGTTGGGAACAGTGTAGATTTAAATGAAGCTTTCAAACAATTCATAGGACACGATATGGAAATCGAACCATATTTAAGAAATGCAGGACTTTCTGATAAGTAATCTAATTTTACCAATTAAAATGGCATTCGTAATGGATGCCATTTTTTTTAGGAGCAATTTCCAGCTGTACACTATATCTATTGTGTCTCGTCCAAAAAAAGACGATACACAATAGGATGCCGTTTCCATCTGGGCTAGCGTATGTACTAGCAATTATGTTTTGGTTTCCAAATTGTAAAGTTTTCCTAATAGTTTTCCAGTAGGAATTCTTCTGCTTAAATTTACAATTCTAATAAAAAATATTGAAAATGAAATTTAAACTTTTGATAGGACTCTTTCTTATAACGCTAGGATCTTCTGCCCAACAAGACCAATTAAAATGGTTGGATATCAATTTAAGTAATTATGAGTATCCGTATCCAGTACATTTTATAACTTTAAACGTGCAACAGCAAGTACTCAAAATGGAGTATATGGATGTGATGCCGGACAATTATAATGGAAAGAATATTCTGTTGCTCCATGGTAAAAACTTCAACGGAGCCTATTGGCAAACGACTATTGCTGCTTTAACTAAAAAAGGTTTCCGAGTGATTGTTCCGGATCAGATTGGTTTTGGGAAGTCAGATAAGCCAGATTATTTTCAATATACATTTCAGCAATTAGCACAAAATACAAAACAAATTTTAGATACACTCGGTATTCAAAAAACAGCTGTTTTAGGACATTCTATGGGAGGTATGCTCGCAACTCGTTTTGCATTACTATATCCGGAAGTAACGGAGAAATTAATTCTTGAAAATCCGATAGGTTTGGAAGATTGGAAACTTAAAGTGCCGTATCAAACCGTTGATTGGTGGTATCAAAATGAATTAAAACAGAGTTATGACGGAATCAGAAAATACCAAATGGACAGTTATTATGACGGTAAATGGGAACCAGAATATGACAAATGGGTTAATCTTTTGGCGGGGTGGACTTTGAACTCTGATTACAAAAAAGTAGCATGGAATTCGGCATTGATGTATGATATGATTTTTACCCAGCCTGTAGTGTATGAGTTTCAGAATTTGAAATGTCCTACTTTATTAATCATCGGAACCAGAGACAGAACCGCTTTGGGGAAACCCTTAGTTAATGAAGAGGTTAGGAAAACAATGGGATTGTATGCTGTTTTAGGAAAAGAAACACAAAAGAAAATACCAAATTCAAAACTTGTTGAAATACCTAATATTGGGCACATGCCACATATAGAAAGTTTTGACAAGTTCATTGAGCCTCTAACGGAATTTTTGGAGAAATAGTAAAACAATAAGTTATGAGTATAGAAAATATAACAAACGGTCTACAAGCAACTTTAGATAATGCAAAAAACGCATGGGAAGCAAAAGCACCAGAACAAATTAAAGAAATATACGCTGAAGGAATTGCTGATGTAACACGTCAAAATGTGGTTGTAAACGCTAAGAAAAATCATGATATAGTACCTAACTTTATCCTTACAAACGCTACAGGAAAAGAAGTGCAATTAAGTGATTATCTTAAAAAAGGGCCAGTTGTTTTAACGTGGTATCGCGGCGGGTGGTGTCCTTATTGCAATATGACTTTGCATTATTTGCAAGAGCAATTGCCAAATATTCAGTTAAAAGGAGCTAATTTATTGGCTTTAACGCCTGAGTTACCTGATAAATCTATGTCTACGGTAGAAAAGCACGAATTACAATTTGAAGTATTGAGTGATGTGGGTAACAAAGTAGCGAAGGAATATGGTATCGTTTTTAAATTGACTGATGCTGTTGCTGATACATATCAAAAAGGATTTGATTTGCATGGTTTTAATGGTGACGAATCAGATGAATTACCCTTAGCGGCGACTTATGTGATTGATCAAAATGGAGTAATTGTCTATACGTTTTTAGATGCTGAATATAGAAATAGAGCAGAGGCTAAAGATATCTTGGCAGCTCTTGATTCTCTAAAGTAATAATTAAATTGAACTATTTTTTAATACCCTCAAATGAGAAAATCTTCTAAGTGTGTTTTTAATTGGTGTACTTCTATTTTTGTCTTAAAATTTGGCTTTTGTTTAAAACAATAATCTAAAAACACAACGTATTTTTGCGCGATGAATTTATCAAAAAAGAATGTCTTGTTTATGGCGGCGGCTACTGGACTTATAGTAGCTAATTTGTATTATTGCCAACCATTAATAATATTAATAGCAGACGAATTTAAAATCCCTCATGCTGATGCTGGAACAATAACCTATCTCACACAGGCAGGTTATGCTATTGGTTTGTTTTTTATGGTTCCGCTAGGGGATAAGATAGAACGTAAAAGTCAGATACTTTATACCACTTTTGCATCTGTCATTGCTTTGATAATTGCAGCCACAGCGCAAAGTTATCTTATCTTAGAAATTGCTTCCCTTTTAATAGGAATCACTTCTATTGTTCCTCAACTTATTTTACCGTTAGCCGCCTCTTTAAGTGCACCAGAAGAACGAGGTAAAGTAGTAGGGACAATTATGAGCGGACTCTTAGTAGGAATTCTGTTATCAAGAACCTTAAGTGGTTTTATAGGAGATGTTCTTGGTTGGCGTGCCATGTTTTGGATTGCCTCAGGATTATGTCTGGTATTATTTTTTATCATAAAAAAACAATTTCCTTATAATAAACCTGTTTTTGAGGGCTCTTACAAACAACTGATTGGTTCACTTTTTACCTTAATCAAGGAGCAACCTTTATTGCGTGAAGCGACTTTAATTAATGTATTCAGTTTTGCTCAATTTGGCGCTTTCTGGACTACCATGGTTTTATTACTTTCGGCAGAACCTTTCAATTTCACTAGTACTACAATAGGACTTTTTGGTATTGTAGGTGCTTCGGGTGCACTGGCAGCTCCTCTGGTTGGGAAATTAAGTGATAAAGGAAATTCTAGAATTGCAGTAGGATACGGCTG
The DNA here is from genome assembly GCF_900111075.1 of Flavobacterium frigoris. Taxonomy (GTDB): domain Bacteria; phylum Bacteroidota; class Bacteroidia; order Flavobacteriales; family Flavobacteriaceae; genus Flavobacterium; species Flavobacterium frigoris. The sequence goes on along the minus strand of NZ_FOFZ01000010.1, from coordinate 89,854 downwards.
TATGTTAATTGCTTTTAGTTTTATGATTTTCTATTTCTCAGGATCAAGTGTTGTCGGAATCATTTTTGGGATTATTTTCATAGATATTGGTTTGCAAGGGGTGCATATATCAAATCAAACTCGTGTTTATTCTATAATGCCTGAAGCGACAAACCGTATGAATACAGTATTCATGTCTTTTAGTTTTTTAGGAACAGCTGCAGGCTCTGCCTTTGGATTGTTTTTATGGCGATTGGGTGGCTGGCATGCTGTAACCTTAGGGTGTTTATTATTATCAGTATTAGCGTTCTCTGTGTATGCCTATACCTATAAATCCAAACGTAAAGCATTAGAAAGCATCAATGGATAACAAATTAATTCGTAAATTTGCACTTCAATAAAAATTATACAACAATGGAAAATGGAATATATGCTAAATTCAACACTGCAAAAGGGTCGGTTTTAGTAAAATTAGAGCACGAATTAACACCAGGAACTGTTGGTAACTTCGTAGGATTAGCTGAAGGAAACTTAGAAAATAAAGTAAAACCGCAAGGAACAAAATTTTATAACGGATTGAAATTCCACAGAGTGATTCCTGATTTTATGGTTCAAGGTGGATGTCCACAAGGAACTGGAACTGGTGATCCTGGATATAAATTTGATGATGAATTTCACCCAAGTTTAAAACATGATAAACCGGGAATATTAGCTATGGCTAATTCAGGTCCAGGAACAAATGGTTCTCAATTTTACATTACACACGTTCCTACTTCATGGTTAGACGGTAAACATACTGTTTTCGGACATGTGGTAGAAGGACAGGATGTTGTTGATGCTATCGCTCAAGGAGATGTTCTAGAAAGTGTAGAAATCGTAAGAGTAGGAGAAGAAGCTGAAAAGTGGAATGCTATCGAAGCTTTTATCACTTTCAAGGGAGCTCGTAACAAACGTGATATCGCTTTGAAAGCAGATGCAGAAGCAGCAATGGAAAAATTAGCTGCTGGGTTTGAAAAAACAGAAAGCGGTTTGCGTTACCAATTCATTCAAAGAGGTGAAGGAAAACAAGCTGTAGCTGGTAAAACAGTTTCGGTTCACTATGAAGGGTCTTTAGAATCTGGAAAAGTTTTTGATAGTTCGTATCCAAGAAAAAAACCAATCGAATTTCCATTAGGACAAGGAAATGTAATTGAAGGATGGGATGAAGGTATCGCTTTATTGCGCGTAGGGGATAAAGCACGTTTTGTGATTCCATCTCATTTAGGGTACGGATCTCGCGGTGCTGGAGGAGCAATTCCACCAAACGCTACTTTGATTTTCGACGTAGAATTAATGGACGTTAAGTAATATAGTGTTTAGTGATCCGTTTTTTAGTGGGCAGTTTACATAATATAAAATCCCAATTATCATTTTAGATAATTGGGATTTTTTTATGCGATAAAATGTTGCTATTCCTCAGTTCGTGCTGAGCAGCGGTTCGCAAAAGAAAACTGCTGCGAAGTATCGAGAACCATTTTACAGGACGAAGCTGATTGATATCTTTTAGCTAAATGGGATCTTTTTTTTTAAATTTTCACACCAAAAATAGTAGAAGTGACTATCGATTTTTTATCTAACCTCTAACCTTATTTCCATTTGATATTACACCCAATGCTCGGTTTCTGATTGGGGTTCATCGTACGATTGTAAATAACGCTGTCAATTGCCCCGCGCAAATCGTTACCGCTAAGGTGAATACCATTTCCTGGTCTGCTGTCATCAAGTTGACCGCGATAGACTAATTTATCCTGGCTGTCATATAAAAAGAAGTCAGGGGTACAGGCAGCATGGTACGCTTTAGCTACTTCCTGTGTTTCATCATATAAATAAGGGAATTCAAAATTATTTTCGAAAGCAAATTCCGTCATAAGTTCTGGCGAATCCTGCGGATAATTCACTACATCATTGCTCGAAATCGCGACAACACCAAGTCCCTGTACACGATAGTCATTAGCAATCATAACGACCTCTTCAATCACATGAAGCACAAATGGACAGTGATTGCAAATGAATAGGATTAACGTTCCTTTTTCTCCTTTTAAATCGGAAAAAGAAAACGACTCTGTTCCAGATTTCATGTCTTTCAGATAAAATTCGGGAGCCTTCGTTCCCAGGGCGACCATATTTGATGGGGTTCGTGACATTGATGTTTTTTTATAATTACAGGGTTTAAAGTTAAGAAAAAAGGATTGCTTTTAGTCTGAAATGATTATTTTTAGTTTTTATAATTCATTGGAATAAAACCAAAATTTAAGATGGAGAATAATTTAACTTGGCAAGAATTTGAAAGAGTGGCAATGCACGTGGGCACCATCGTGGAAGTTAATGATTTTCCGGAGGCCCGAAAACCGGCTTACCAACTCACCATAGATTTTGGAGAAAGTATCGGAATAAGAAAAACCTCGGCACAAATTACCAAGCGCTATTCCAATACCGATTTACTCCACCGCCAGATTGTTGCCGTAATTAATTTTCCAAAAAAGCAAATTGGCAAATTCATGAGCGAATGTCTCGTGCTTGGCGCAGTAGGAGAAGAAGGAGATGTGATTCTTCTAGCTCCCGACTTTAAAATTGAAAATGGGCTCCGAATAGGTTAATAATTATATTCCTCCTTTCGAATGTATATCTTAAAATACATAGTAAAGATCATCCTACTTACTTCTATTAATACTTAACATTTTTGTAGTTAAAACTTTAATTATAAAAATGTTAATATGTTATTAATCAGTTATTTGAATCAAAATTTATTTGTAACTTCACTATAGACTTGATTGATCTAGTATTTTTTTCGCCCCAAATATTTTTTCGCTTAATTAATTAGCAATCGACTGATGAGTAATCATTCCTTGGTATAAAAATAACGGCTGTGCAGCTGAGTTATTTATACAATAGTAGTAATTATCGTTAACTGCTATTAGGGTTACCTACACTTTTTACGCTTCTGAAATTGATTTGTAACCATCCTAATAAAGGACTTAAATATGTAGAATAGTATGGAAATGTCTGACTCAAAACATAAACCACCTGAAATTCTCGATGTGAGAAAGTTAATTGTTGATAATTCAATAGAATTAAATGAAGAGCGTGATCTCGATAAACTAATTGAAAAAATTGGCGATGCTAAATATGTATTGTTGGGGGAAGCCTCTCATGGGACACATGAATATTACACTTGGCGCATGAAAATCAGCAAAAAATTAATAGAAAAAAAAGGGTTTTCATTTATTGCAGTGGAAGGGGACTGGCCTGATTGTTATAAGCTGAACCGCTATGTAAAAAATTATCCTGACTCTGGGGATTCTGCTTTAGATGTTCTTCACTCTTTCAATAGATGGCCGACCTGGATGTGGGCCAACTGGGAAACGGTCGCCTTGGGAGAATGGCTTCGGGCACATAATGACAGTCAGTCTAAGGGGCATAAAGTAGGGTTTTATGGTTTAGATGTCTACAGTCTTTGGGAATCCTTTGATGAGGTTATTAAATATTTAGAAGAAAAAGATCCCACAACTAGAAAGGCCGCCTTAGATGCCTTCAATTGTTTTGAACCCTACAGCAGAGGCGAAGGGCAGGAATATGCACGGGCGGCACGGATGGTTTCGTTGTCTTGCGAAGATGAAGTGGTTAATCTGCTGACAAAAATAAGGAGGCATATTCCCACTCATAACGGCGATCCCGAAGATATTATGAACGTCAGACAAAATGCACAGGTAATTGTTAACGCAGAACGGTACTATCGCGCAATGGTAACTGCAGGGCCAAAATCCTGGAATATTCGGGATCGTCATATGGTTCATACTTTAGAAAACCTCATGGAATTTCATGGCGCAGAGGCTAAAGGAATTATCTGGGAACACAATACTCATATTGGTGATGCGCGGGCTACAGATATGGCTGACGACGGAACAGTAAATGTAGGGCAAATCATAAACGAAGAGCACAAACCGGAAGAGGTGTTTTCTGTAGGCTTCGGCTCCTATCAGGGGACTGTTATTGCCGGTCGGGAGTGGGGCGATGTCATGCAGGTTATGAGGATTCCGGAAGCGGTAAAGCATAGTTGGGAATATGAATTACACAAACTTGAGGCTAAAGACAGGATTGTGTTCATGACCGAATCAATGAAAGAGCACCTTGGAGAGCGGGAATTTGGGCATCGTGCCATAGGCGTCGTTTATCGACCACAATACGAGCATTTTGGCAATTATGTACCAAGCAAGATTCCCTATCGCTATAATGCTTTCATTTATTTGGACGAAACATCGGCATTGCACCCGCTACACACAAAACCGGATGGAAATCAAATGCCGGAAACATTCCCGTTTGGAGTATAAAATAGAAAGAACAATATAAATCTAAAAACCAATTACAATGGAAAAGCAAAAAATGATTGAGGTATTGCAATTTTGTGCTGCACAATGCACACATTGTTATGATGCATGCCAATTAGAAAAGGAAATGGATATGAGTGCCTGTATGATGCACGATCAGGATTGTGCTGATTTATGTCGTTTGACTGCACAAGTATTAGAACGAAAATCAGAGAATATCGATATTTTTTTAAAAACAACTTTAGTGATGTGTGAACGATGTGCCTCTGAGTGCGAAAAATACCCGCAAATGGAGCATTGTAAAAAATGTGCTGAGGCCTGCCGTAAATGCGCAGAGATGTGCCATGAACATGAATTGGCGCATAGAGAGTAGCAATGTCATTTTATAAAGGATGCTCCGTAGCACTAATAAACAACTAATCAGAATAAAAAATATAAACCTTATTACACTATTTATCATGGCAAAAACTGTAAGTACTACCCTAATTGTAAAAAGTTCGGCTTTTAAGAACAATGAAATGATCCCTTCGCAATATACTTGTAATGGGTTGAATATTAACCCAGAACTGATTATAGAAGAGCTTCCTGCAAATACAAAAAGTCTAGCTATTATTGTGGATGATGCAGATGCGTCTTCCGGCATCTATTGCCATTGGTTGGTATGGGATATTCTACCCGAAAGAATTGTTGAAGAAGATAGCGTTCCAGGCATCCAAGGCAGAAATACCATGGGAGAAAATAGATATACAGGTCCTTGCCCTCCAAGCGGAACACATCATTATCATTTTAAAGTATATGCTTTGGACAGTAAACTGAGTGCGTTGCCACCAAGTACCAATGAAAAAGAACTTACGGCAGCAATGAAACCACATATTATTTCCTCTGGGGAACTGATAGGCTTGTATAAAAAATAAGCTGATGGTTATAAAAAACGAAATAGCTGCTTTTTATGAAGGCAGCTATTTTGTGTTGTTAATGTAGGCTAATCACCTTTGCAATGTGCCATTCCGTATTTTTATGCTGCCACATTATTATAAACTTGCTTACTTTTGAGGGAGTTCCGGTTGGCTCCTGATTGTTGTGAAATTTGTGCAATCCTATTTCCACGGCGCCATAATCTTTGATCGGATACACTTCAATACTTCCTTTTACCAGTTCTCTGGTTACTTTGCCACAGATATTTCTTTTCGTGGCATCCAAAATTTCTTGTTTTGAAGTCATCAAACCGCCTTTGTCATGATAAAATTCTAGGCTGTCCCCATAGATTGCTGCCTGTTTGTTCATGTCGCAATTGTTGTAGGCATGGAAAAAAGTACTGTCCATACCGATAATTTCGTCGTACAATTCTTGGTCGTCTGGAGTGTAGGTATACTCTTTTTCGCGGGTAGAAATTTGCTTCGAAGAGCAGGCGGAAAGAAGAAGAACAATTAATAAGAAAGGAAAAAGGAAGGTTTTTATGCTTTTCATAGCGTTATAGTGTTTAATGTTTGATACTTTTTAATAGTGCCGAATTTAGAAAAAGTAATTTTAAACAAAGTTGGGTTTAGCCAACTTCTGTTATTCGTTTCTAGTGATGTTCCAAAAACTGATTTTTCGTCTCGTCTCAAATCCTAGTTTTTCGTATAATTTAATAGCGCCAAAGTTTTTTTCATATACGTGCAAGAAAGCGGTTTTATTTTGATTCAAAATTGTATTTGCGGTATGCGCTACCAGCTGTTTTGCATATCCTTTTCCAAGGTAATTGGGATGTGTAATTACCGCACTGACTTCAATAAAAGTATTCATTTGCATTCGCTCACCAGTAACAGCGACCAGTTGGCTGTCTTTGTAAATACCATAATAGTTCCCTAATGTGGCTGTTTTAGATTTAAAATATTCAGGATAGACTATTTTGACTAATCCCAGAAGATCTTCTCTGTGATTTTCTTCCAGTTTTATAATAGTGTCGATAATCGGAATGTCTATTGGTTCCCGAATCATCATTTGTAGACAAACCAATTCATTCGCTATTTTTAAAGTAGCGGGGATTTCTGGCTTTTCGCCGACAATAAAAAAATTATCGGATAAATTAGAATATTGGGCAATGGCATTGGAACTCTTTTTAGTATTTAGTGTAGCTCCAAAAGGGCAATATTCAGGATCGTAAAACTGAGTATCGTCATAGGTTATTGCATATTCTTTGTGACTTTCTGATAACGAATGCCAAACGGGATTGTCTAATTTGTTACTGCCTTTTTCACTCATAATTCTAACTCTCTATTTCTCAATCGGTAAATTTTCTTCCTGTCCCCATTCGGTCCAAGAACCATCATAAATTGCTTTGGGGTTATCTGAAACCAGTTCGTAGGCGATCAAATCTATGCAAGCCGTTACACCAGATCCACAAGTGAACAATAGCGGTTTGTCCTGCAATGGGAGAATTTTTTTTAATTCTTCTTTGAGCAAAAATTTCCCGTCTTTTAGGACTTGGGTATAGGGAATATTTATCGAACCGGGAATGTGTCCGCTTCTCAATCCTGCTCTGGGTTCTTCCGTTTCTGCAAAAAAGCGGTCCGTGGATCGTGCATCGACAAGCAAGGCTTCTTTAGACTGTATGTTTTCTAAAATTTGTTCTTTAGTTTTAAACAGCTGAGATTGGAAATTTGCAGTAAAATTCCCTTTTTCATATGATTTTTCCTGTCTTTTTTCAGTGGGATAGCCTTCCTTTATCCAAGCAGGTAAACCACCATCGAGAACCCAAACTTTTTCGTGTCCCATGACTTTAAAAAGCCACCAAGCTCTAGGGCTCGAATAAATCCCTTTGGTATCATAAACCACTATTTTACTGCCATTGTGAATGCCTAGTTTTTGGCAGGCTGTCGCAAAGGCTTCTGGATTTGGTACTGTATTGGGTAGCGGACTATTGGTATCGCTAAACTTGTTTTTAATGTCAAAAGTTCTGGCTCCTTTTATTTGGATATCCTCAGGTGGCATTTCCAAAATAGCATCCAGAATAATTAATTCAGTGTCTTGAAGGTGTTCATGAAGCCAGGCTACAGATACTATTGGGTTTTTCATCATTTTTATATTTCGTTTGATTGTTTGTTATTGTTTCGCTTGTTCCATTTCCAAATCTCAATCCAAAGCACCGAAACGCCACTTACACCAATACAAAATGCAATTTGATGGGGTTGTAACGGAAGAACGTCAAAGAAACGGGCAATTGGACTTATGTATACAATCACGGCTAGGAAAATCAGGGTCAGCGAATTGGCAATTACCATCATGTTGTTTTTATTTTTCAAGGAGGCGAAAACAGAATAATAGAATGAACGGTTTACCAATGACAGAATCACATTCGAAAAAACTAAAGTGGTAAACACCATTGTTCGTGTCAGTTGTTCGTTACCTCCATTTTGTACGGTCCATTGGTACACAAATAAAATTCCTATGGTAATCCCAATTCCTTGCACGATGCTTATTCCTAATTCTTTTAACGATAAAAAGGTGCTGCCTATAGGTCTAGGTACTTGTTGCATACTATTTTTTTCAGCGGGTTCATTTTCATACACAATGGAACACATGGGACCCATCACTAATTCTAAGAAAATGACGTGAACAGGCGTGAAAATATCAGGATAAATCCATCCCAGAAACAAGGGTAAGGACACGGTCAATATGATAGGAATATGAATGGAAACGATATACCGTATAGCTTTTTTAAGATTGGAATAGATGCGACGTCCTGCAGCTACCGCGATAATCATTTTTGATAAATCATCATCTACCAAAATAAGATCTGCGGCTTCTTTTGCGATTTCAGTTCCCTTTTTTCCCATGGCGACGCCAATATTTGAGGCCTTCAATGCAGGGCCATCATTTACGCCATCGCCTACCATTGCTACCACTTGCTTGTCTTTTTTTAAGGCATTTACAACGGCCAGTTTAGCTTCTGGAAACATGCGGGTCAAAAGAGTGGTATCATGAATGGCTTTTAGCATTTCGACTTCATTCAGTTTCATGAGCTGCTCTCCTTCCATAACACTTTCGGTATTTTTAATTCCTGCTTTTTCAGCAATGGCCTTTGTGGTTAAGCTGTTATCTCCTGTTATAACTTTTACTCGGATGCCCGCTTCATAGAATTTTTGAATGACACTGTTTATGTTCGCTTTAGGAGGATCGTAAAACACCACCAACCCTACGAAATGAAAAGGTAATTCCTGTTGGTCATTTGGGTAACTGGTTTCGGAATAATCAGAATAAGCAACACCAAGGATGCGATACCCTTTGGATGCCAGTGTACTAATTGTATCATTAATTTGTTCTTGTTTTTCCGTGCTGAGGTTGGATACCTTTATAATCGTTTCAGGTCCACCTTTGGCTGCAATAATGCGTTTCCCTTCCTTATTTTCAAACACATGAGTCATCATCGGCGGTTTCCCGTCAAGCGGGTATTCATGTGCCATGGAAAATTGTCTACGTGTATCGATGGTTGTCGTTTTTTCATATGCCTCATGCACCGTTTTTTCCATCGGATCAAAAGGCACAGGTTCGCTAGCCCACATTGCAATTTCAATAACTTTTTTAGCATCTTCCGTATCCCATTGCTCATTTTCGTATAATTTGCCGCTGCTAAAAGCGTAAACGGATTGCAGACTCATTTTGTTTTGAGTCAGCGTTCCTGTTTTATCCGTACAAATGGTAGTGGCACTTCCCAAGGTTTCTACCGTTCTGATTTTTTTGACTATAACACCTTCTTTCATTAATCGCCAAGACCCCAAGGCCATGAAAGTCGTAAATGCCACTGGTATTTCCTCTGGAAGAATGGACATCGCTAGGGTTAATCCTTTAAGTAAACTGGTTAATACATTATGTGTTTTCCAAAAATAGACGCCCCAAACTAATAAGAAAACAGCAATACCCATAATGGCCATTACTTTTACAAATTTTTGAATCTGAACTTGTAATGGGGTAGATGTTTCTTTGATGTTTTGTAACGAACTGCCTAATTTACCAACTTCTGTATTAGAGCCAATTTTGGTTACTCGGTAAACCGCTAAACCAGAGGCGACCAAGGTACCACTGAAAACAGATTTTAGCTCTGTTTTTTCTGATTTGAAAACAGCATACGGTTCGCCGGTCAATAGGGATTCATTAACTGAAAAATCATTACTGTGTATAATTTCGCCATCTGCATTAATTGTGTTTCCTTCCGCAGCTACTACAAGATCATCGATAACAATTGCTGCAGTGGGTATTCTTGTAGGTTCTCCATTTCGCAAGACCGTACTCAGGGGCTCATTCAATTTTTCTAAAGCTTCCATCGCAATCCGACTGCGGTTATCTTGGTAAAAAGAAATTCCAGAGACTGCCACTATTGCAGCAAGCATAAAATAAGCTTCGTTATTTTGTCCCATGATAAAATAAATGATTGCTACGGCTATCAATAATAGCAACATGGGCTCTTTGAACAAGTCAAAAAGAGCTATCCACCATTTGTGCTTTTGTTTGTGAATTTGTTTGTTCTGACCAAATTTTTTCCTTGAAGCTTGAACTTCCTCATCAGTCAAGCCGATGATGTTTTCGGGAATATTAATTTTTATAGACATAGTTTTGTGAATAAATATTGCCACTCAAATATAAGATTTTTAGTTGTAGTATACCTTTTATAGACCATGGTTTATGAGACAAAAAGTGTAATCAGAGTATAAATATTCAAATTATGCTTTTTCAGTAGTCATGAAAATAAAATAAAGACCAATTAAAACACTAGCAAATGCGGTCACTATAAATGTAGCATTCGCTCCAAACTGATACCAAATAACTCCCGCCATAGAACTGGCGAGCATAGTGAAAAAACTTTGAAAAGCAGAATAGGTTCCGATAGCGGTCGCGGTGTCCTTTTCGTTTGAAATATTACTGAGCCACGCCTTGGATATACCTTCCGTTGCGGCAGCGTAGATTCCATAAAGCGCAAAAAGTCCAGCGAAAACATAAATATTTTGGTTGAATCCCATGCCAAAATAGACAATAGAGAAAATCCCTATTCCAAAAATCAGCATTTTCTTTAGCCCAATTTTATCGGCCAAGATTCCTATTGGGAAAGCAAATAAAGCATAAACGAGATTGTAAAAAATATAAACACCAATAACCAGCGTATCACTTAATCCAGATTCCTTAGCTTTAAGTAGAAGGAAAACATCGGAGCTGTTAAATAATGTGAAAGCTAAAAGTCCGATAACGACCTTGCGGTACATAGGAGGGCTTACTTTCCAATAGTCTAGAAACGAGAAGAAAGGAGTTGCTTTTTTTTCTATTGTGTTGGTTCTTTTTCTGTCTTTTAACAAAAAGGTAGCGCCTATGGCAAAAAGTCCTGGAATGAACGCAATGTAAAATAGGGCAATGTAATTCTCAGGATAAAAGTAGAGGTATAGCAATGCTAATGATGGACCCAAGACAGCGCCCAATGTATCCATAGAACGATGAAAACCAAATATTTTTCCTTTGGTTTGCGCAGTTGCTTCGTCAGAAAGCATGGCGTCTCTTGCTCCAGTTCGGATTCCTTTTCCAAAACGGTCGATTGTTCGCGCAAAGAAAATCCATAGCGGATAAACGAATAATGCCATCATAGGCTTTGAAATAGCGCTAAATGTATAACCTAGTTGAACAAACCTAACTCTTTTTCCGCTCACATCTGAACGCTTTCCAAAATAGCCTTTACTTAATCCAGCAGTAGCTTCGGCAACACCTTCAAGAATCCCAATAAGCACAATGGAGAAACCAATTGACTTTAAATAAATCGGCATTATAGGATATAGCATTTCACTGGCCGTGTCTGTAAATAAGCTTATTAAAGATAAAATCCAGACGGTGCGACTGATGTTTTTCAAAACAGGAGAGATTGAAAGTTATGTTGGATAAATGTAAATAAAAAGTCTGAAAATCATAAGACTTTCAGACTTTTAAAATCATGCTTTTATTGGGGCAAATTAGTTTCCTAAATGAATGCGATTACGATTTTTGAATTTCGTTGGCGTCATTTTTAACTTTGGCTTCTTCAACACCTTTTGGTCGGTGCATCACCACTTGCGGAAATGGAATTTCTATTCCTTCATTGTCAAAGGCAATTTTTAGTCTTTTGCGCAGCTCTCCGGTCACTTCCCATTGCTTGCTTGGTAATGTTTCTCCTAATATTTTTAGCATAATGGAAGAATCTGCAAAATCATTAACGCGTAAAAATTGGGGAGAGAGGATAATGTAATTTTCCCATAAAGGATCAGTGGAAAGTTCGGTTCCGACTTTGTTTATTACTCCGATAACGTGTTCTAAATTAGATCCATATCCCACGCCAATGTCTAAGTTTATTCGACTGAAATCCTTGGAAAGATTTGATACTTTTTTTATTTCGCCATGAGGAATGTGGTGAACGGTTCCGTCTAAGTCTCTTAAAGTTGTTTTTCTCAAACTGATCTCTTCAACAGTACCACCTGCGTTGTCAAACTTCACGATATCACCCACGCGGTATTGATTTTCGAGAATAATAAAAAGACCGGAAATAATATCTCTGATAAGATATTGACCTCCAAAACCAAATGCCAAGCCGACAATTCCGGCTGCGGCCAAGATAGGGGCGATCTCGACTCCAAATTCTTGAAGGACCATCAAACCAGCAATGGTCAGTAATCCAATTTTAGAGGTAGTGGTAAAGATCTGGATTAGCGTATTTTCTCTTTTTTCCTCGGCATCTTTAGAAGAAATTCCATCAGGTCTTACGGCAATTCGCACTGCTTTTTCGATAAAGGTTATAATAACCTTATTTAGAATTAAAGAACCTATGATAATAAATACGATTTTAAGTCCGCTGGTTAATAGCCATGGGATGATAAGTTCAGCGTATTTGTCTGTGTATTTCATTAAAATCTCCTGCATGGATACTATAATTTTTTAGTTGTAAAAGGGTTTTGTAACTATGTAAAAAGTCCAAAAACCGTTTGATTTTTGGACTTTTTGCTTAAGTAAGTAAAGTGTTTAGTTCATATTTATAAATTAAATATCATCAAAATCAATATCTGTAAAAGTAGATATGTTTGGCAACGCTTCATCTGCGGTTACTTTTTCAGTAGCGTATTCTTTTTTGAAATCTTTCTGATGTCTCTCTGAAATTACTTCTTCACCTTTATGGTTCAAAACATAAGAAGTCATATCTCCAAGAATTTCGGCGAAAGCAGAAAAATCTTCTTTATACAAATATATTTTATGTTTTTTGAAGTGAAACGATCCATCTTCTTCCGTAAATTTTTTGCTCTCCGTAATCGTAATATAATAATCATCTGCTTTTGTCGCTCTTACATCAAAGAAGTAGGTTCTTCTTCCAGCACGTAAAACTTTAGAAAATATCTCTTCTTTTTCTAACATATCATTTTCTCTCATAATCCTTTCTCTCAATTTATGGTTGTTAAATCGCAATCAAAAATCATAAAAATATATGTATTAAACAACAATTACAGCAATTCTTTTTCTGAAAGTTGTTTTAAATATAAAGAAGCATAATAGCCTTCTTGATTTACTAACTGGTTATGAGATCCTTGTTGAATAATTTTACCTTCGTCTATAATGATAATCTTATTGGCATTCTTGGCAGAGGAAACTCTGTGGCTTACAATAATGGTTGTTTTATCTTTACAGATCTCGTTTAGGTTATTCAGGATAGTTTCTTCGGTTTCTGTATCGACAGCTGATAAACAGTCATCAAGAAGTAAGATTGGTGGATTTTTAATGATTGCTCTTGCAATGGAAACCCTTTGTTTTTGTCCGCCGGAAAGTGTAATCCCTCGTTCACCTAGAACAGTATCGTATTGTTTTTTGAATCCTACGATATTATCATGTACCACAGCACTCTTGGCGGCAGCCATAACTTCTTCATCGGTAGCGTCTTCTTTGCCAAATTTGATGTTGTTCTTAATTGAGTCTGAAAAGAGAAAAGCATCTTGTGGAACGATCCCAATACTGTTTCTCAAATCATTAAGATTTAAAAGACTAATCTCTTGATTGTCAACGGTAATTTTTCCATCAGTTACATCATACAGTCGTGATATCAATGATAAAATGGTTGATTTTCCCGAACCTGTTTTTCCAAGAATTGCTAATGTTTCCCCTTTTTTTACCGTAAAAGAGATGCCTTTAAGTGCCTTTATGTTGGTGTCTTCATAAGTGTAGCTTACATTTTCGAAAGAAATCGAACCGTTGATGATTGATTTATTTGGGTTTTTGTTTTTTATTTCCGGTTCAATTTTTAGGAATTCATTCAGACGCTTTTGGGAAGCTTCTGCTTCTTGAACCATTGATGAAACCCATCCTAATGAAGCTACAGGCCAAGTAAGCATGTTGACATACAAAATAAATTCAGCGATAGTACCGATACTTTTAATAGTACCTTCAATATACATCAAACCTCCAAAGTAAATTACAACTAGGTTACTAATTCCTATAAGAGCCAACATTAATGGGCCGAATAAAGATTGCACTTTGGCTAAATTTAAACTTTTACTTTTGCTTTCTTTAGCTAGGGACACCATGTTGTTTTGGTGTTGGTCTTCTAGTGAATAGGCTTTGATTACTCGGATACCTGAAAATATTTCTTGGGAGAAACTCGATACTTTCGATAAATATTGCTGAAAAATGGTACTTCGCTTATTGATTTCTGAACTCAATTTGAAGATTCCATAAGATAATAAAGGTAAAGGAAGAATGGTATATAATGTTAATCTTGGGGAAACATTGTACATGTACACAATAACGATAGTAAAACGGATAATCGTATTGATGGAATACATGACGGCGGGACCAACATACATTCTCACTTTTGAAACATCCTCGCTGATGCGATTCATCAAATCTCCAGTGCGGTTCCTCTTATAAAAATTCTGGGATAAATTTTCATATTGCCTAAAAACTTCATTTTTTAGATCAAATTCAATGTGACGGGACATAACGATTAGTGTTTGTCTCATCAGGAAAGTCAGGAAACCAGCAATTATAGTGGTGGCAATGATTAATAGAATGTTCGAAATTAACTCTTCCCGAATAACAGATGCCGAGATGTTCTTGTCTTTAGAAAATGCTTCAATTACTTTAAATGAACTGCTGATCAATTTAGGGGTGAACAGCATGAAAATTTGTGCGATGATTGTGAATATAATACCCAGTAAAAAACTGTATTTATATTTGACGAAGTATTTGTTTAAATAAAGTAATTCTTTCATTTTTTTAAGATATTCTGTATGGTAATCGTTTTATTTTTATGATTTTTTTTAATTTTTTACTAATTGTACAATTTGCTTTTATTGCGGCGAATTATTGAATCAGTAAATTTTATTAATAATATTAATATATATTCATTTTTTGTGTAATTTTGACTTGTCTTTTTGACAAATTCATAATTTTATCACTATAAAAATTAATACTATGGATGCAACTTTCACAACAGGAAAGGAACTTCAAAAAATGGATCCCGTTTTTGGACAATTATCATTTGATGATCACGAACAAATTGTATTTTGCAACGACAAAGATACGGGTTTAAAAGCAATTATTGGTATTCATAATTCGGTTATGGGACCCGCTTTAGGAGGAACTCGTATGTTTAATTATGCTAATGAGTGGGAAGCATTGAATGATGTGTTACGTCTCTCTCGCGGAATGACTTTTAAAGCAGCAATTACAGGGCTGAACATTGGAGGAGGAAAAGCTGTTATTATGGGCGACGCCAAAACTCAGAAAACACCTGAATTGATGCGTAAGTTTGGAGAATTTGTCCACGGTTTAAGCGGAAGATATATCACTGCAGAAGATGTAGGAATGGAGACGAAGGATATGGATATCGTGCGCGATGTTACGCCTTACGTTACAGGGATTTCTGAAGAAAGAGGAGGAGCAGGTAATCCGTCACCTGTGACTGCTTATGGAGTTTACATGGGAATGAAAGCGGCTGCGAAACATAAATTTGGATCTGATGTACTTACGGGAAAGAAAATATTGGTTCAAGGAATTGGTCATGTTGGGGAAACGCTAGTAGATTATCTGACTAAAGAAGGAGCTATTGTCACCATTGCAGATATCAATGAAGAGAAACTCTATGAAATGGGAACTAAGTACAAAGCTCAAATTTTCACAGGACCTGATTTATATACAGCTGATGTAGATATTTATGCGCCTTGTGCAATGGGAGCAACCATTAATGACGCGACAGTTCATAAAATAAAAGCAAAAGTAATTGCGGGTGCTGCTAACAATCAATTAGCAAACGAAGATGTTCATGGTGCGATTTTGCAAGAGCGCGGTATTTTATATGCTCCGGATTTCTTGATTAATGCCGGTGGAATCATTAATGTTTATGCTGAATTAGCGCATTATGGTAAAGAAGAAATCATGCGCAAAACAGAAAACATCTACAATACAACCTTAGAAATTATAGATTATGCTGTTGCCAATGGAATTACGACGCATCATGCGGCGCTTACCATTGCCCAAAACCGCATTGATCAAAGAAAAATAGAGAACAGTACGAAGTAATTTATTTTTTAATATGTTAATAGTCACAGTTTTCAGGATAGCATCGGAAACTGTGACTTTTTTAGTATAAAGGAAACAAAATTAGCAGCAAAATCTTTATTTGATGTTTTAATTTTATTTTGAAAAAGGAAATGCTTATTTTTGCAAACTAATTTAATAAAAGTTCTTACAAGGTGGTAAATAGAAGACACATTCGCGTTAAAGTCATGCAGTCCATTTATGCAATGCATCAAAACGGTTCTGATAATCTAGAAAAAGAAGAAAAATTCCTTTTTTATAGTATCGACAACATTCAAGATTTATACCTTACAATGATTTCTTCCTTATCGGAAATATGTAAAAAAGAATCCGAATTTTTACATAAATCAAGTCTTAAGCATCTTGCGACTCCTGAGGAGCGTAAACCCAACGAAAAATTCATTAAGAACAGCATCTTTCAAATTTTTGCCGAAAACAATTCTCTTAGCATTGCTATGGAAACACGTAAGATTGACGCTTGGACTTTAAATGACGACTATATTTTGTTGTTGCTTAATGCTATAAAAGCAAGTAAGTTTTATGCGGATTACATGAGTAATCCAGCATCTTCTTTCGAGGAAGACAAGCAGCTTATTGTAGATTTGTTCATTGAAGTAATTGTACCTAATGAAAAATTGTACGAATATCTGGAAGATGATAAACTGACTTGGATTGATGATATACCATTGGTAAACACTCAAATCATTAAGCAGTTAAAAGCAATGAAACCTATCATGGATGATAATTTTAGCGTGCCTAAAGTATACAAGGATAGTGATGATAAGGCTTTCGTTAAAGATTTGTTTAGAAAAACAATTTTGAATGAAGCAGAGCTTGCAAAAGAGTTTGTGGACAAAACGCCAAACTGGGATAGTGATAGGATTGCTGAAGTAGATACAATCATTTTAAAAATGGCTATTTGTGAATTTTTAAAATTCCCTTCAATTCCAGTAAAAGTGACGCTAAACGAATATTTAGAACTTGCTAAGGAGTATTCTACACCAAAAAGTAGTATTTTTATCAACGGAATTCTTGATAATTTAGTTAAAGAGCTAGAAGTCAATAAAAAATTAAACAAAACCGGTCGCGGTTTAATGTAACACTAATAATAAAAAAAGAATTTAAAATTATGGAACAGTTAACTCAATTTGCACCTTTCTTATTAATGTTTGTAGTGATCTATTTCTTTATGATCAGACCACAACAGAAAAAAGCTAAGAACGAAAAAGAATTTGAAAGCACATTAAAAATAGGTGATAAAATCATCACTAAAAGTGGACTTCACGGTAAAGTTTCGGAGCTTGCAGATACTACAGTTGTAATTGAAACAATGTCTGGAAAATTAAAAATGGAGCGTTCTGCAATTTCTATGGAAATGAGCGCTACACTTGCTAAAAAATAATTTTATTTTTTAACTAATAAAAAAGTCCCAACTGATATTTCGGATTGGGACTTTTTTAATGATATAAAGTGTCTTATTTTTTCTTATTTTTATTCTTCTTAGCTTTTTTCGCCTTTTTTGCTTTCGCTTTTGCTTTTTTTTCTTTTAATTTAGCTTTTGCTTTTGCCTTTTTAGCTTTATCTTTTTTTTCTTTTTTAGCTTTGGCTTTTTTAGCTTTGGCTTTTTCTTTTGCATGGGCCTTTTTAGCTTTCTCTTTCTTCTTCTTTGCTTTACTTTTTTTCTTCTTCTTTTCTACTTCTGGGTTAAGTATATTGTCCTTTTTTTCTATAGTTTCGTATTCAGAAGTGATTACTTTCTTTACAGTGGGATTTACAATATCTGTTTTAGGCGCTGCAGTAGTCTTGGTTGCCCGGGGTTTTCTAGTTTTAGTTGGGGGAACTGTCTCGATTTTCTCGGTTGTGTTTTGTTCCGCAACTTTTTCTTTTTTTACAGCCATAATTTCAAGTGTTAGTTTTAAAATAAATTATTGTTAACAACAATTAGCAGGGACAATTTTTATTGTCATTGTAAAGGACATTAAATATAATAATTTAATCTCATCTATAATGTTAATTTTTTATGAAATTTAATTGTTTTTAGTAAATATAATTATTTCAAAACTTTGGACAGTCGAGTAAAACGTGAATGTGAAGTAGTGAAATTATTCGAGCCAAATATAATGACATCGGCAAATAAAAAAGTCCCATCCGATATTGGGATTGGGACTTTTTAAATAAGTTAAAGAGATTGTTTTTTTTATTTGTAGTTATCGTTTAAACCCTCGCTCTCCAGAATCAAGAGTTTTACTTTTTCTTTTTTGATTTACTTTCATCCAATCCAAAGTTGGGCATTGCAGTCAGTTCGGCTATTTTTACTATAACGTTTACTGCTTTTTGCATACTTTCAACAGGAACATACTCGTACTTTCCGTGAAAATTATGTCCACCGGCAAAAATATTTGGGCAAGGCAATCCCATATATGATAATTGACAACCATCAGTACCTCCACGAATGGGTTTGATTAATGGTTTAATGTCTAATTCCTTCATCGCTTTTTCGGCAATGTCAACAATGTATTTTACAGGAACTACCTTTTCTTTCATATTGTAATACTGATCATTGATCTCAGCTATTGCAACATCTTCACCAAATTGTTTCGCAAATTTCTTATTGATTTTACGAACAATCTTTTCTACTTTTTCTTTTCGTTTTTCGAATTTAATCTTGTTATGGTCTCTGATTATTAATTCTAAAACAGTTTCTTCGATACTTCCTGTTAGGTGATGAACATGATAAAAACCTTCATATCCTTTTGTTTCCTCTGGTGTTTCATCTGAAGGTAATGCCGTAATGAAAGCATTAGCAATTAACATAGAGTTAATCATCTTTCCTTTGGCATAACCGGGATGCACACTTTTACCTTTGAAAGTAATTTTGGCTCCAGCCGCATTAAAATTTTCGTATTCTAATTCACCTACTTGACTTCCGTCCATGGTATAAGCCCAATCAGCACCAAATTTGGCTACATCAAAATGATGCGCTCCACGACCAATTTCTTCGTCAGGTGTAAAACCAACTCTGATTTTTCCGTGTTTGAGTTCTGGATTGTTGATTAAGAATTCCATTGCAGTAACAATCTCTGTAATTCCCGCTTTGTCATCAGCACCCAGAAGTGTAGTTCCGTCAGTTGTGATTAAGGTTTGTCCTTTGTATTGCAATAAATCTTTGAAATAGCTAGGAGATAAAACGATGTTTTGTTCCGCATTTAAAACGATGTCTTTACCGTCATAATTTGGGATAATTTGAGGTTTTACATTGGCTCCTGTAAAATCAGGGGTCGTGTCAAAGTGCGATACAAAACCGATTGTAGGTACTTCGTGATCTACGTTGCTCGGTAAGGTTGCCATGATGTAAGATTTGTCATCTATGGTCACGTCCTGCATTCCTATTTTTTTAAGTTCTTCAACCAATTGATTGGCTAAGACCCATTGTTTTGCTGTGCTTGGTGTTGTTTCCGAATTCGAATCTGATTCCGTGTCAACAGTAACATAACTGATAAAACGGTCTATAATATGTTGCATAAAGTATTTTTATAATGAGGTACAAATATAAGGTTTATTTAGAAAGGAGGGTTCAAAACTCCCATTTTGAGTTAGAATACCGCTAACAATAAGTAATTGTTTTAGGGCATCATTTGTGCTCCTTCTTTATGAGAATTTGCTTTTCCGTAATGCATCACTTTTACTTTTATTTTTCCATTGGTGCGAATAGTAACTAGAAATAGGTAATCGTACTCTTGATCTTCAATAGTTGGTATTGGTCTTTTGGCTCCGAAGGCTTCAATCGTTTCTAAAATGGTATTAGAATGGCCTATGACTAAAGTGCATTTCCCTTTGTTTTCCTTGAGGATCATTGCCGCTGCGTCGTTTAATTTTTTTGCGTCATATACTTTTATTTTCTTTTTCTGATTTTCGGATGCTGGCTTTGCGGTAGACTCAGTGCGTTTGTAGTTTGTACTATAAATTGCGTTTAATGGTGTGTTTTGTAATTTCTCAGCAAGCGCAATGGCTCTTTGATTTCCATCCTCAGTCAGTAATGGATTGTTATCTTTTTTATCGCTTGTTATTTTTTCAGCATGGCGAACTAAATAAATGTGCGTTGGTTTTTCTGCTTGCGCAAAAAGGCCAACGGTCAGAAATAACAGTAAAAAGCTGCAGTAATTTTTCATGTTTTTGGATATTAATTTCATAGGCTAATTTAGAAATTAATTAAGGATTCTTTGTTTTGCATTACTGTTTTCTTATCCATCAATGTTGTTTATGGGATAGTAAAATTAAATTTTAAGGCTAAAGATTTATTTATCGGCGAGATAGTTCTATTTTTGCAGCACACAACAAAACACTCATGTATAAATTAATTATTCGTCCCATTCTTTTTTGGTTTGATCCAGAAAAAGTACACTATTTTACTTTTTCCCTGATTCGATTTTTATCGAGGATTCCAGGATTTTCTTCTCTATTTAAATCGCTTTATGAAATCAATGACCAGCGATTAGAAACCGAAGTGTTTGGGTTGAAGTTTAAAAATCCGGTAGGACTTGCAGCTGGTTTTGATAAAGACGCTAAGTTGTACAAAGAATTATCCAACTTTGGTTTTGGGTTTATTGAAATAGGTACGCTTACGCCAAAAGGACAGGAAGGAAATCCAAAAAAACGCCTGTTTCGTTTGAAAGCGGATTCAGCTATTATTAACCGAATGGGATTCAATAATGGTGGGGTTTTAGAAGCTGTGGAACGACTTAAAAAAAATACTGGGGTTTTAATTGGAGGAAATATTGGAAAAAATAAACTGACGCCAAACGAAGACGCGACCTTAGATTATGAAATTTGTTTTGAAGCCTTGTTTGATTATGTTGATTATTTTGTGGTGAATGTGAGTTCGCCAAATACGCCTAATCTTCGGGCATTGCAAGACAAAGAGCCCTTGACTCAATTGCTGCAAACCTTACAAAATAAGAATTTGGCAAAGCCAAAACAGAAACCCATATTGCTAAAAATCGCTCCAGATTTGACGGATGAGCAATTATTGGACATTATAGATATTGTGAAGGAAACTAAAATTGCAGGAGTTATAGCTACTAATACGACTATTTCTCGCGAAGGTTTGAAATCTGAAAATAAAACAGAAATGGGTGGATTGTCAGGAAAGCCATTGACAAGCCGTTCTACTGAAGTGATTCGTTTTCTGTCTCAAAAAAGCAACAAAGCCTTTCCGATTATCGGAGTGGGAGGGATTCATTCTGCAGATGATGCGATAGAAAAACTACAAGCAGGCGCCAGTTTAATACAATTGTACACTGGTTTTATCTATGAAGGACCCGCTTTGGTGAAAGCTATAAATCAAAAGATATTAAGCCGCATGTAAAAGGGATAGGTTTACACTATTATCAAAATGCGTAATTCTTCATTGTGAATTACGCATTTTTATTTCCTAAAAAATTTTATAATCTTAGTCTTTGCTACTTTCTAAGTTTTCTTATCTTTGAAAACCTATGGAGCCAATAAAAATTATAGAATGTCCGCGTGATGCCATGCAAGGCATTAAGCCATTTATCCCCACCGAAAGAAAAGTAGCGTACATTCAATCTTTATTGAGAGTAGGCTTTGATTCGATCGATTTTGGGAGTTTTGTGTCGCCAAAAGCGATTCCGCAAATGGTGGATACCGCTGCACTATTGGCACAATTGGATTTATCGCAAACAACAAGCAAATTACTGGCTATTATAGCTAATACTAGAGGAGCGGAAATGGCTTCTGAGCATGCTGAAATTCAATATTTAGGGTATCCTTTTTCGATATCTGAGAATTTTCAGATGCGTAATACACACAAAACCATTGCAGAATCGCTAGTTACCTTGGAAGAAATTCTGGAAATTGCCGATAAAACCAATAAAGAAGTAGTTGCTTATTTGTCTATGGGTTTTGGAAATCCGTATGGAGATCCTTGGAATGTAGAAATTGTGGGGGATTGGACGGAGAAGTTATCCAATATGGGAGTGAAGATTTTGTCGCTGTCGGATACTGTGGGGAGTTCTACTCCAGACGTAATCAGTTATTTGTTCTCTAATTTGATTCCAAAATATCCCGAAATTGAGTTGGGAGCTCATTTGCATACCACACCAGATAAATGGTTTGAGAAAATAGATGCAGCTTATAATGCGGGTTGCCGAAGATATGACGGTGCTATTCAGGGATTTGGTGGTTGTCCAATGGCTAAAGACGATTTAACGGGTAATATGCCAACGGAGAAGTTACTGTCCTATTTTACTGCTAAAAAAGAAATTACAAATCTAAATCCATTAAGTTTTGAAAGCGCTTACAATGAGGCTTCTAAGCTATTTGGAGAGTTTCATTAGAAAACTTTGAATAATGAAATTGCTATAATATTCTATAAATGTAATAATAAGTTAACAACTGCATCGTTGTTATTGCAATCAATGATTTACTTTTGTTACTTACACTTTTGATATGAATCAATACAACCCAAATAAAATTTTAGGATTGATGCTACTTATGCTGCTCTCTTTTTCATGTAGCAGTAAGTTAGATTTTGATCAAGTAAACGATTTTAAATTAGAACCTGTTTTTATTGCAAATTTGAGTGCTTTTGAAATTCCTGCCAATCAATTTGTTGTGAATGGAATGGAGCAGAATATGGTCTTTGGCGCTAAGGATTTTGATATTTTCAGGGATGCTTCTTTTCAAAAGAATTTAAGACGAGCCGACTTTTTTTTTGAAATTAATAATACTATTAATAAGTCTTATACCATAGATATTCTATTATTGGATGGAAATGACCAACTACTAGAGACTATTTCTTTTATTGTGCCTGCCTATTCAGGAACACAAAAATTAATCACTCAAACAGAAGTTTTTGAGAATGCTAGAGTAGACTTATTAAAAAGAACCAAAAAAATGGAATTTGTTATAACAATGGGTGCTGGTCCTGCTTTAAATGCGAATAGTCCGGGAAGCTTAAAACTGCGTTCAAGTGCAACTGTTTATCTGTTGGTAGAATGAGAAAAGTATATCTGTTTTTGATGGTGTTTATAGCTGCGGGGTGTTTTTCTCAAAATAAACAAATTTTATATAATTTCACTACAGTGCCTCAGTCTTTAATGACTAATCCTGGTGCTGATGTCAGCTATAAATTTTATTTTGGAGTTCCATTGCTATCGGGTATTTCTGGGAATGTTGGATCTACTAGTTTTTCAGCCTATGACTTATTTGCGGATAACGGAGTAGATTTTAATACTAAATTACTGAATGTAGTACACCGTTCTTCGCAAAATGACAAATTGGTTTTCAATGAGCAATTAGAAGTGTTTAGCGGCGGTTTTAAATTAGGAGACTGGTTAGAAAACAAAGGATATATTTCGTTTGGAATGTATCAGGAGTTTGATTTCATGATGTTTATGCCTAAAGATGTTGCTATACTTGCTTTGGAGGGAAATAGAGATTATCTAGGTAAATCATTTAATTTAGGGGATTTGAGTTTAAAAACAGAGATGCTTTCGGTACTGCATGTAGGATTTCATAAAAATGTAACCGATAGACTTGTCCTTGGGGGCAGAGCCAAAATATATTCAAGTGCTTTTAACGCAACTTCGACTAAAAATTCAGGATATATTTATACGGTTCCAGGTACGACTACTGCATATGAACAAGTTATTTATTCGGATTTGCAATTGAATACGGCCGGAATTGCAGCATATACTGCCGAAGGTTATGAAGGGGATGTAGCCCGCGATATCAGAAAAAAGATGCTGTTTGGTGGAGACTTAGGACTCGGATTTGATTTGGGACTAACGTATTACCCTAAAAAGAACATTCAGTTTACAGCCAGTATCCTAGATGTTGGATTTGTAAAACACAGCAAAGATGTTGAGACGTTTACCTATAAAGGCTATTATAAATATGAAGGCGTAAATCCAAATTTCGATGGTACAAATACTCCAGACAATGCGTATCAGCAGTTTGTTGATGCGATTCCGCTAGACACGATTTACAACGCATACAAAACTTGGAGACCTATAAAATTCAATAGTTCGTATCAATATTCTTTTAATGATTCAAGAGGAGGAGCAGACTGTAATTGCAGTGTGTCAGAATCGCAATATAAAAATGCAATAGGCGCACAGCTGTTTGTAATGACTACTCCTAGAGCACCTATGGCAGCATTGACTGGGTATTATAGGAGAAACCTATTCGATAAGTTGGAAATGAAAGCTACCTATACAGTAGATTCCTATTCCTATAAAAATATAGGTTTAGGAATGTCAAGCACGTTGGGGGCATTCAATGTCTACCTCATGGCTGATAATCTTTTAGAATATAGGGATTTGGCGAAAGCCAATAGTTTGTCCTTTCAATTTGGTTTTAATTTTATTTTTAAAGACAGTAATTCGCCGTACTAAGCGTGTTTTTTTTGCACTGATATCTATTTCTTTAATCTGATTGTAATTATTTCAATTTCTTAATGAATTATTTTTTAAAGAAGATTAGTGCAAACGAGCGGTATTGTTTTCTTACCATGTTGTCGGTTTTTTTTTGAAACCTTATTTTTTCACTTTTTTAAATCAAAATAATTTGCTATATTTGCACGCAATTCAACTACAAATTGCAACATGATAGCACATAACTCCAAGATTATCGGCGAAGGTTTAACGTACGACGATGTATTATTAGTTCCTAACTACTCTAATGTGCTTCCTCGAGAGGTAAGTATCCAAACAAAATTTTCAAGAAATATAACGCTTAATGTTCCTATTGTATCCGCAGCTATGGATACCGTTACTGAAAGTGCTATGGCAATTGCTATGGCTCAAGAAGGTGGAATAGGTGTTTTGCATAAAAATATGACAATCGAGCAACAAGCTGCCAAAGTACGCAAAGTAAAACGTGCGGAGTCAGGTATGATTATCGATCCAGTTACTTTACCGCTTACTTCTACAGTAGCGGACGCTAAAAATGCGATGAAAGAATACGGAATTGGTGGTATTCCTATTATCGATGAAGATCAAAGATTAAAAGGAATTGTAACCAATAGAGATTTGCGTTTTGAGAAAAACAATACAAGACCTATTATTGAGGTAATGACAAGTGAAAATTTGGTTACCGTCGCCGAAGGAACTTCATTAGAACAAGCCGAAGTAGTTTTACAAGGTCATAAAATCGAGAAACTCCCAGTTATCAATAAAGAAGGTAAATTAGTGGGTTTAATCACCTTTAGAGATATCACTAAATTAACTCAAAAACCAATTGCTAACAAAGATGTTTACGGGCGTTTGCGTGTAGCAGCAGCTATTGGCGTTACAGGTGACGCAGTAGAAAGAGCAACCGCTTTAGTAAATGCAGGTGTTGATGCCATTATTATTGATACGGCTCACGGACATACGCAAGGTGTGGTAAATACATTAAAAGAAGTAAAAGCTAAATTCCCTCAAATAGATGTTATTGTTGGTAACATTGCTACTCCTGAAGCAGCAAAATTCCTTGTTGAAAACGGCGCTGACGGTGTGAAAGTAGGAATTGGACCTGGTTCAATTTGTACCACACGTATCGTGGCGGGTGTTGGTTTTCCTCAATTTTCTGCAGTTCTTGAAGTTGCAGCAGCATTAAAAGGAACTGGAGTTCCAGTAATCGCTGATGGAGGAATACGTTACACAGGAGATATTCCTAAAGCAATTGCTGCAGGTGCTGATTGTGTGATGCTAGGTTCACTTCTTGCAGGAACTAAAGAATCTCCTGGAGAAACTATTATTTTCGAAGGAAGAAAATTCAAATCTTACCGCGGAATGGGATCTGTAGAAGCGATGGAGGGTGGTTCTAAAGACCGTTATTTTCAAGATGTAGAAGATGATGTTAAGAAACTAGTTCCCGAAGGAATTGTAGGTCGTGTGGCTTACAAGGGAGAACTAAACGAAAGTATGCTTCAGTTCATTGGCGGTCTTCGTGCCGGAATGGGATACTGTGGTTCTAAAGATATTCCAACTTTACAGGAAACAGGACGTTTTGTTCGTATCACCGCAAGTGGTATCAACGAAAGTCACCCGCATAATGTAACCATTACAAAAGAAGCTCCTAATTATTCTAGATAAGTTAAAGAGTAGGATAAAATATAAAACCGATCTAACGTAGTAGTACGTTAGAGCGGTTTTTTTTTAGAGCTGTTAATATAGGGAATCCTTATTTTTAGCGACAGAATATATTAATCTAAGTCTCCACTTTTTGGAAACTTACTCATTATTTTTTCCAGTTGATTGATTATTTTTGGAATTTTTGTTTGGTCAAAAGCTATTTTAAATTCTAATTTATTACCAAATCCAGCATTGTCCATTACCATGCAATCTGCTTTTAGATTTCCAAGGCTATCACCAATAATTTTCATTTCAACTTGACCTTCAAGAGTAGCGAATGTGGCAGTCCCATCCAGTTTATCGTAAAGTTTGTCTAACTCAAACTTAAATAGTTCAAAATCAGTGGTCATTAAATTAGCTTTAAATTTACCCAAAAAAACCTCCAGCTTTAATCGAAATTATTGATTTTAACCAATTGCAATCCCAATCTAATTCGGCATCTGGAGAAATTAGTTCAACTATTTCAATGCGGATTGAATTTCCATTATCTCAAATTTCAAAATAGGGATTAATTTCATTTGTCATCATATCGTTAGTAAAGCATTTTTCCAAATATTTTACTAGAACTTCTCGTCTTTTTTGTTCAATTGATCGTCTTATGCATTGAATCCATGGCCTGTTTGCAATTGCAAAGTATAAATAGAATAGAAAATCAGGATTCAGAAATACTATCCATTATTCCCAAAACTAATTTCCCAGAACTTACTCCTTAAAGAATTTATTCATTCGCTTTTTATCACCTACTACCCATAAAATATCGTTTTTCTGTAATATTACATCAGATTCTGGATTTAGAAGGCGTTTCCCATTTCGTTCGAGACCCACAACCATACCATTAGCCCTTTCTCTAATTTGAGATTCACTTATGCTTTTCCCAATTAGCTCTTCTTTATTTAGTTCCAGTTGTTGCAATATAATTTCGGTTTTCTCGACATTTTTAGGAGGCTCAAATTCGTTTTGATGGAGATAATTCTTGAATTCACTAACTTGCGCATCTGTACCAATCACGCAAATTTCGTCGCCGGGAAAGAGGCGTTCATTTTTAGTCGGGATTTTCACCATTATACCTCCTCTTTTTATAAAACCAATATTGATTCCCATATCCTCTCGCATGCGCAATTCTTTTAAGGTTTTACCTGCGATATTTGATTCTTTTGCAATGGTGAAGGTCGTCATGTGCCCATCCCAAGGGGTTAAACTAGCATATCTTCTATTTATGTTGATGATCTCTCTTTTGTTTAGATTCTGTAGAAAGTGATTTTCAATTCTAAGGTATTGACGATGTAATCTCTTTGGAAAAAAGAAATAAACTCCAATGGCAATAATTAATGCGAAGAAAGCGACCAGCGGAGAGAAAAAGATGTTCAGTAAAAAACCAATGTAAAATATTGCTAATCCCATTCTAAAGAAAACCATCATCATGATTGGTCCTCTATATCTCCGTTCTTGACGTAATATTTCCACCTCTTTTACAGCGACTCTGCGTAACGATAACGCCCATAAAAACGGCGAAATAATGATGATAGTAAACAAAGCCGTGATCGCATTTCCAAATTTAGAGCTTTCCACTAATGGCAAAACAAATTTAGAAGAAAGCAGGATTATAGCAGTTATAATTACAGTATGAATCACTATTTGTAAAAGATGGGCTTTTAAAACCACCTGCCAGTTAGTCGCTGATTTAATAGCTTGGGTATTTGTGCTGTATCGGGTTATTCTTTTTAACCATTTTCGGGGTAATTTCCGTTCTAAAAATTCCGAGAAAGGAGTAGCCATTTTTACCATAAATGGGGTCGTGAACGTAGTAATTGCTGATACTGCTACGACAATTGGGTAGAGGAAACTACTAGTAACATTCATTGTCATTCCTAAAGTAGCAATAATAAAGGAGAATTCTCCAATTTGCGATAAGCTCATTCCCGTTTGTACGGATTGTTTTAAAGGTTGTCCTGAAATTAAAGCACCAATAGTTGAACTAATTGATTGTCCAAAAATAGTGATGAGAGTTAAAATTAGCACCGGAAATGCATATTCATATAACGTTGTAGGATCAATTAGCATTCCAACGGATACGAAAAAGATTGCGCCAAACAAGTCTTTTACAGGCTTTACTAAATGTTCAATGAGTTCTGCCTGAGTAGTTTCTGCAATGATGGATCCCATTATAAAGGCACCTAGGGCAGGGGAGAATCCCACATTAGAGGCTAGGATAACCATCATAAGACACAAAGCGAGGGAAATGATTAGCATCATTTCATCGGTTAGTAAATGTTTTGCTTTTTTAAGTAAGGTTGGAATAAAAAATATCCCGCTGACAAACCAAATGATCAGGAAGAAAATCAATTTTAGAACAGAAAGTACTAATTCAGTTCCTGAAAATTGCTGACTCACAGCCACAGTAGATAATAAAACCATCATCAAAATGGCCACAATATCCTGAACGATCAATGAACCGATTACTATTCCCGCAAATTTTTGGGCTTTTACGCCCAGTTCCTCAAAAGTTTTTAGAATAATGGTAGTGGAGGAAATAGAGAGAATTACTCCTAAAAAGAGGCTGTCCATTTGTTTCCAACCCATCCATTGCCCTACTAAATATCCCATTAAGACCATCGTGATGATCTGGGTAAGAGCAGTTATAGAAGCGGTACCGCCCACTTTCATCAGTTTCTTAAAACTAAACTCCAGTCCGAGGCTAAATAGTAAAATAATCACCCCTATTTCTGCCCAGACTTCAACACTCTTAACATCTTTTACGGACGGAAAGAAATCAAAATGAGTTCCGGCAAGAAAACCGGCGATTAAATACCCTAAAACTAAGGGTTGCTTTAACCATTTAAATATTAACACAGCAATTCCCGCTGTCATGAGTATGAGTCCCAGGTCGCTTATAAGTGGTTTTAAATGTTGTGATGCTTCAGCAACTGTTGCTACAGTACTCATGTTTTATTTTTTTAGGAGCTATTTCCAGCCTTTCATTGCAAGCTTTTGTCTAAAACCTTTTTTATTAGACAATTGCAGGAGCTTCCGTTGGTCGCTCTGCAATTTGCCATAAAAATAGTTTTTATCCGGCAAGGCTTTCCATTGCAGTCTGGGCTAAACTCAATTCGTTCCTTGATTTAATCTGTTTTAATAGAAGGATTTCCGAAAAAAAAGCTATCGTTAAAGATAGCTTTTTTTGGAGTTGGTTTTATTTAATATACCAATCCTCGATGTATTTTTTTGAATTTCATAAAAATATAAAGTAACAATTCACGATTCTCAGCTACGGATATTAAATCCCTACAAAATTACTTGGCGTGATTTGCATCAATTCTGCCCGTACTTCTTCTGTCACGTCTAAAGTGGCAATGAAACCGTGAATCGCTTTTTTATCAATCGCTTCATTTGTTCTAGTTAAACCCTTTAAGGCTTCATAAGGATTTGGATACCCTTCACGACGCAAAATAGTTTGAATCGCTTCCGCCACCACGGCCCAGTTTTTTTCTAAATCTTCGTGGAATTTTGGCTCATTCAACAATAATTTGCTCAGTCCTTTCAAAGTAGATTCAAAACCAATTAAAGTATGTCCCATAGGAACTCCTATGTTTCGTAAAACCGTACTGTCAGTTAAATCACGTTGTAATCTAGACAATGGTAACTTAGCCGAAAGGTGTTCGAAAATAGCATTTGCTATCCCTAAGTTTCCTTCAGAGTTTTCAAAGTCAATCGGGTTTACCTTGTGTGGCATCGCTGATGATCCTATTTCTCCCGCTTTGATTTTTTGTTTGAAATATTCCATAGACACATAAGTCCAGATATCTCTGTCTAAATCTATGATAATAGTATTGATTCTTTTTAAAGCATCAAAAAAGGCTGCAAAATGATCGTAATGCTCAATTTGAGTTGTTGGGAAAGAGTGGTGTAAACCTAAAATGTCCTCAACAAACTTACCTCCAAATTTTCTCCAGTCGATTTGCGGATAAGCCACATGATGTGCATTGTAATTTCCTGTTGCACCACCAAATTTAGCAGCGAATGGGATATTAAACAACAAACGCATTTGCTCTTCTAAACGTTCCACAAAAACGCTGATTTCTTTACCCAAACGAGTAGGAGAGGCCGGTTGTCCGTGTGTACGTGCTAGCATTGGTATATCCTTCCATTCGACACTTAAATCTTTTAATTTAGAAGTCAAAGTAATTAGCGAAGGCATGTATACTTTTTCGAATGCGTCTTTTGTAGAAAGAGGAATTGCTGTATTATTGATGTCTTGGGAAGTCAATCCAAAGTGGATGAACTCTTTGTATTGCGATAAGCCTAATTTTTCAAAAGCGTCTTTGATAAAGTATTCTACGGCTTTTACATCGTGGTTGGTTACTTTTTCAGTTTCTTTGATCCAAAGCGCGTCTTCAGTAGAGAAGTTTTTATAGATATTTCTTAAAGTATCAAAAAGATCAGGATTTACACCTGAAAGTTGTGGCAAAGGCACTTCGCACAAAGCAATGAAATATTCAATTTCAACTAATACGCGGTATTTGATTAATGCTTCTTCCGAGAAAAAAGGAGCCAAAGAAAGAGTCTTGTTTCTATATCTTCCATCAATTGGAGAAATAGCATTCAATTCGTTTAAAGTAGTCATTGTTTTGTTGTTTGTTCGAAAGGCACAAATATAAACCTTTAAAGGCAATTTCGAAAAGGATTGTTTTTTTAAATAAGGGCAATAAGTGTCTTTTGTAGAAGTTTCATTCCTTCAGAAGCGACTTCTGGAATTACATGGAGTGGATTTCTCAAATTCGGAATTTTTATGGGTTTTGGATCAATGTAATAAATAGGCGTTTTTGAATTTGTAAAATCAATTAACCCCGCAGCAGGATATACTTGTAATGAAGTGCCAATAACAGCAAAATAATCCGCAGTTTCCGTAATATTGATTGCTTCTTCAAGAGCAGGAACTTCCTCGCCAAACCAAACAATATGTGGACGCAACTGATTTTTATTATTGTCTAAATCACCAAAGTTTAAATCTTCTGTCCAATCTAAAATGTAATTTGGATTCGCGTTGCTTCGTACTTTTAACAATTCGCCATGCAAGTGCAATACATTTTTACTGCCTGCGCGTTCGTGTAAATCATCTACATTTTGCGTAATTACAAAAACGTCAAAATGAGCTTCTAATTCAGCCAAAATCTGATGTCCTAAATTGGGTTGCACTTCTTTGAGTTGTTTTCGCCTTTGATTATAAAAATCAAGAACCAAAGCGGGATTTTTATCCCATCCTTCGGGTGTAGCAACATCTTGGATATTATGTCCTTCCCAAAGTCCATAACTGTCTCTGAAAGTTTTGATGCCACTCTCTGCACTTATTCCTGCTCCGGTTAAGACTACGAGTTTCTTTTTCATAGTTATATTTTTTCGCCACAGATTCACAGATTTTTTTTGAATTAGGCTTTAAATAGAAAGGTTAAAATTATTAAAAAGAATTGGAAATTTTAGTGTTTACATTTTTTTTTGTCACAGATTTCAAGATTTTTGTTGGATTAGAAAAACAATTTAATCTGCGAATTTGCCATGAATTTTTGTTTCATTTTTGGTTTTATATTTGGTATTAAATAAGAAATCAGTGAATCTGTGGCTATTTTTTATTTTTTACTATTTTTGCATAAAAAATAATCCGAAATGATTGATATCGATTACCTCGCTTTTCTTGAAAATATCCTAACCGATAACCGCAAAGAGAAATTCTTGAAAGTACTAGAAAACAGAACCAATCATTTTACCATTGCCGTAGAAGATATTTTCCAGATGCACAATACGAGTGCGGTAATGCGCAGTTGTGAAGTTTTTGGAATTCAGGAATTGAACGTAATCGAACAGCGCTATGGTAAAAGTATCGACAAGGAAATTGCAATGGGTGCCCAGAAATGGGTTGATATTAATACTTTCGACAGTATTACGGATTGTTTAGATACAGTCAAAAACAAAGGGTACCAAATCATTGCGACCACGCCACACGATAATGACTGTTTACTAGAAGATTTTGATATTTCGAAACCCAGTGCCTTGTTTTTTGGAACGGAGCGTGATGGATTATCAGAAGAGATTTTACAGCGTGCCGACGGTTTTCTTAAAATTCCGATGGTAGGTTTTACGGAGAGTTTGAATATTTCTGTGTCAGCTGCGATTATCATTCAAGATTTAACAAACCGATTGCGAAAATCAGATATTGATTGGCATTTGTCTGAAGACGAAATTCTAGTAAAAAGATTGGCGTGGGCCAAGAACTCCATCAAAGATATTAAACGAATAGAGGAGAGGTATTTTTTAGAAAATAATAAAACTGCTTTATAGGCCGTAAAGCAATTTTACACGGTTTATATTGATTGGTTTGTCAGATGGGATTTCTAAGAAATAATCCAATTGCCATTTTTGGGTTTTCTGTGCTTGTGCATTGTTTGCTTGATTCCAAGGAGGATAAACTCGAATGGCTCGCTTGCCTTCTTTTTTGCTTGTCGTTATTACGCCTCGTTCACACAATACCAATTTTGGAAATATAAATTGACCCAAACGCTGGCCTTTTCTCGTGTTAATAATAACGAAATCAATCGGGTCTGTATAGGCAAAGGGTTGAATAGGCCCTTTCTCAATTCTTTTCCACAATGTAACAAATTGGCCTGTTTTAGTTGGAGTTATTTTTGCATTTCTGAATGTTACGGAAACGCCGTTAAGTTCAAAAGTAGCAGCTCCATACTCAATACTTTCGACTTCTTTTTCTAATGAAGAAAAATTAAAACCACAGGGGTCATATATAAGTTCTTTTGTAATAAACAGGTCGTTGTAGATGGTAGTAGCAGTTTTCAAAGACGTTTGATTTTAAGAAGTTTCAAATATAAAAAAAACCCAACTACGGTGTAGATAGAAGTCAATAGATTTTCCGCTTTTTTTATATTTCATAGATTCCGTATTTCCAGTAGCTACTTGTTTGACGTTAATTGGATTGTTACGGTTAATCTCCTTTAAACGAAAGTCATTGCGAGGAACGAAGCAATCTCATCCAGCATTTCGACAAAGTAGATTAGTCATTATAGAAAAAAAAGTAATTTTTATGACAATCCATTTACTTTTTATTTTTTTGATGTGAACAAGGAAACCCAAACCACATCTTTCACTTAGGTCTAAAGTGCCGTATTATTTTTTTTGGTAAATTTTCTCTTTTCCATCGTACAAAATTATAGATTTCTATTTGTAATTGTGTCCGATTATTTAAGGGACTGAAACATTTGTAAAGAAACTCACCTATCTTGAGACGCTTTCAGCGTGACAAACTATGAGGTATAGTTTGGTTCTAGAATTGAATACTTTTATTATGGGGTTATACAATATTAGCAGATAGTATTTTATGTGCCATTATTACTGGAAGTAATACCATTTAAGCTTAGGAATTACTGTAAAATTTTCCAAACGCTAAATCTAACAATTAGTTTGTCATTCCGATGAAGGTGGAAACTCGGTAACGTGAGCAGTTTGATGAGATTGCTCTCTCGTTCCAAAAAACGAGACGGAATGACAAGTTTGTAGTTGTATTTTATTGCAGTATTTTCAAAAGTCAAATAGTATAACAATCACTTCCATTATTCTACAAAACGCTTAGTCCTGACAGCAGTGGAAAGCCTATGCAGGTTTGAAACTACTTTTTTCTGGTGGTGGTAGAGCGACCAAAAGAAGCTCCTACCAGCGCCTAGAAAAAGGGTTTGTCACCAAATAGCTTGAAGCGTATGGCGGGGATAGCTCCTTAAAAAAAACAACAAAAAAATCCCCAACTACTTTCATAATTGGGGATTGTATTATTTACAGCTTTTTTTCAAGACCTAAAAACGATAACAGAAAAGGAGTTGTTATTTTACAACAACCCATTGGCCACTAGCGATTAAGCTTTCGGCTTTTTTGTATTTCATTTCTTGCGTTTGACCGTTAGCCACATTTTGAATCGTAATGGTATCGTTACGATTAATTTTTGGCATATCTCTCACTATAGTTTCAGTAACTTGTCTTTGTTGCGTTTCACCGGCTTCACGATTGGCACTTTCACTACTTGTAATCTCATCTTTGCTTAATTGCAAATTTTCTTTTGGACGAACTTCTTCTCTAGCTTCTTGAATTTCAGGAGCACTTTGTTGTGGTAAATCCCCTTTGAATAAGAAGGAGATTACTTCTTTATTTACACCGTTCAACATAGCGTTGAAAAGGTTAAATGCTTCAAATTTATAGATAAGTAAAGGATCTTTTTGTTCGTGAACGGCAAGTTGAACGGATTGTTTCAACTCATCCATTTTGCGTAAGTGCTTTTTCCAAGCTTCATCAACAATCGATAAAGTGATGTTTTTTTCGAAATCAGCAATCAGTTGTTTTCCTTCAGTCTCGTACGCTTTTTTCAAATCAGTAACCACGCTCAATGATTTCACACCATCAGTAAATGGTACTACGATACGTTCAAACTGGTTGTTTTTATCTTCGTATACATTCTTGATAATAGGAAACGCTTCTCTTGCGCTACGCTCTGTTTTCTCTTGATAGTATTTTAACGCTTCTTTATATACTTTTCCTGTTAACTCGATGTCAGTCATTTTCATAAAATCAGCCTCACTTACTGGAGAAGTAATCGAGAAGTAACGAATCAAGTCAAATTCAAAGTTTTTGAAATTATTGGTTGCTTTTGCGTCTTGTATAATTAACTCACAAGTATCGTATAACATGTTAGCAATATCCAGTTTCAAACGTTCTCCAAATAAAGCATGACGACGACGTTTGTAAACTACTTCACGTTGTGCATTCATAACATCATCGTATTCCAACAAACGTTTACGGACACCAAAGTTGTTTTCTTCTACTTTTTTCTGTGCACGCTCGATAGATTTGGTCATCATAGAATGCTGAATCACTTCACCTTCTTCAAGTCCCATTCTGTCCATTACTTTGGCTACTTTTTCAGAACCAAACAAACGCATCAAGTTATCTTCCAGAGACACATAAAATTGTGAACTTCCTGGATCTCCTTGACGACCAGCACGACCTCTCAACTGTCTGTCAACACGACGTGAATCGTGACGCTCTGTACCTACAATCGCAAGTCCACCAGCTGCTTTTACTTCGGCAGATAATTTAATATCGGTTCCACGACCAGCCATATTAGTTGCTATAGTAACCACTCCGGCTTTACCTGCTTCTTCTACGATTTGCGCTTCTTGTTTGTGCATTTTTGCATTCAAGACATTGTGTGCAACACCTCTCATTTTAAGCATTCGGCTTAGTAATTCAGAAATCTCAACAGAAGTCGTACCAATAAGAACTGGCCTTCCTGCATTTGATAATTGTGTTACATCTTCAATAACTGCATTGAATTTTTCACGAGTCGTTTTATAAATAAAATCCTCTTTGTCTTGTCTTGCCATTGGTCTGTTAGTAGGGATTTCTACTACATCCAATTTGTATATTGTCCATAACTCACCTGCTTCAGTAACAGCAGTACCGGTCATACCGGCAAGTTTGTTATACATTCTAAAGTAATTCTGTAAAGTAACCGTAGCAAAAGTTTGAGTTGCTGCTTCGATTTTTACATTTTCCTTAGCTTCAATCGCTTGGTGTAATCCATCAGAATAACGACGACCATCCATGATACGACCTGTTTGCTCATCAACAATCATGATTTTGTTGTCCATGATTACATACTCTACATCTTTTTCAAAAAGACTGTATGCTTTCAAAAGTTGAGTCAAAGTGTGAATACGTTCACTTTTTATTCCGAAATCTTGGAATAATCTTTCTTTTTCCTCGGCTTCAGCATCCTTGTCTAATTTTTTCTTCTCGATAGCGGCAATTTCAGTTCCGATATCTGGAAGAACGAAAAAGTCAGAGTCAGTATCTCCCGAAAGGAATTTAATTCCGTTATCAGTTAATTCAACCTGATTGTTTTTTTCTTCAATTACAAAATACAAGGCTTCATCAATCTTATGCATTTCGCGATTGTTGTCTTGCATGTAGGTGTTCTCCGTTTTTTGAAGCAATTGTCTGATTCCTTCCTCACTTAAAAACTTAATCAAAGCTTTGTTTTTAGGCAAACTTCTGTAGGCTCTTAAAAGCAAGAATCCACCTTCTTTAGTTTTTCCTTCTTTAAGTAATTTTTTAGCTTCAGATAAAAAACCATTTGCTAATTGACGTTGTAAACTTACTAAGTTTTCAATTTTTGGTTTCAATTCATTGAATTCATGACGATCTCCTTGTGGTACTGGACCAGATATAATTAAAGGAGTTCTTGCGTCATCAATCAATACAGAATCGACCTCATCGACAATAGCATAATTATGTTTTCTTTGTACTAAATCATCAGGAGAATGTGTCATGTTATCTCTTAGATAATCAAAACCAAATTCATTATTTGTACCGTACGTAATATCAGAATTGTATGCTTTTTTTCTTCCTTCAGAACTTGGTTGGTGGTTGTCAATACAATCCACAGTCATACCATGAAATTCGAATAAAGGTGCTTTCCAGGTGCTATCACGTTTAGCCAAGTAATCATTAACTGTTACTAAATGCACTCCGTTTCCAGTTAGTGCATTCAAGTATAGTGGCAAAGTAGCTACTAATGTTTTTCCTTCACCTGTTTGCATTTCTGCAATTTTTCCTTCGTGAAGTACCATTCCACCAATTAATTGAACATCATAGTGAATCATGTCCCAAGTAATTTCTTTTCCAGCAGCATTCCATTTGTTTTGCCAGATGGATTGGTCTCCTTCAAGGCTAACATAGGCTTTAGTTCCAGAGAACTCTCTGTCCATTGCCGTTGCTGTAACAGAAATTTCTGAATTATCTTTGAAACGTCTTGCAGTTTCCTTCACTACTGCAAAGGCTTCAGGAAGAATCTCCAATAATGTTTTTTCAGATAATTCGTAAGCTTCTTTTTCTAAAGCATCGATTTCAAGATAAATATCTTCTCTTTTGTCGATGTCTTCAACCGCCTCAACATCCGCTTTAAGCGCTGCTATTTTAGCATCGATTCCAGCACGGTTCAGTTTTATTTTTTCCTTAAAAAAGTAGGTGCGCTCTCTTAATTCGTCATGCGAAAGGGCGATAAGACTGATTTCAAAAGTCTTAATTTTGTCAAGGTAAGGTTGTAAAGCTTTAACATCTTTCTCGGATTTGTCTCCAACAAAGGCTTTAATTATACTATTTATGAAACTCATAATATGGTTGTATTTCTAATTATTTTAAAATGTAAATTTAACCAAAAAAAAAGCCTCTTTTGAGACTTTTTCTTTGATTATGTATTTAATATTCATCCTCATTCCAAAGATAGTCTTCGTCAGTGGGGTAATCCGGCCAAATTTCTTCCATCGACTCATATATCTCTCCTTCGTCTTCAATAGACTGTAGATTTTCTACTACTTCTAACGGAGCTCCTGCACGTATCGCGTAGTCAATAAGTTCGTCTTTGTTAGCGGGCCACGGTGCATCACTTAAATAAGATGCTAGTTCTAATGTCCAATACATTTTTTGTCGGTTTAGTTTTGTGCAAAAATAAAAATTTTACCGAAAAAGACAAGTAAAAATCTATTTATTTTTAAAAAAAGTTAAGAACGTTTTTGTTTTAGTGTTCAGTAGTCAGTTTTTAGTGTTCAGCTTATGCTGTAAACGTCTCGTATTCTCAGATTTTTTTAACTGCGTTCTGAATACTTTTTAACTGATTACTATTTCCTTGGAATCCATTTAACTTCCTTAGCGTTCAAGTCATGAGACAACTTTCGTGCCAATACAAAAAGATAGTCAGAAAGGCGGTTCAGGTATTTAATTGCAATTTCAGCTACTGGCTCATTATGGCTTAAATGAACGGCAAGGCGCTCTGCACGGCGGCAGACGCATCGTGCAATATGACAATATGACACAGTAGTGTGTCCGCCGGGTAAGACAAAATGAGTCATTTCAGGCAGTTCGCTTTCCATACTGTCAATTTCATTTTCTAACAACTCAATATCACTCTCTACAATTCCCAATTTTTTTAAACGAAGTTCTCCGTTTTTCTTCACCTCTTTTTCTTGAGGTGTTGCCAGTATCGCTCCAATAGTGAATAAGCGATCTTGGATTTCTGCCAAGGTGTCTTTGTAATGCGAGTTCATATCCTGGTCACGAACCAGTCCTATATAGGAGTTTAATTCGTCTACAGTTCCATAACTTTCAATCCTAATATGGTCTTTAGGAACGCGTGTCCCTCCAAAAAGTGACGTTGTTCCTGTATCGCCGGTTTTAGTATATACTTTCATATGCTGTTTATTTGTTTATTCGTGGATTTGCTTGTTTTTCCAAGGAACACCAAATTTACTTTATTAATTCCACTATCGCGTTAACAAATCGTTCTAAGGAACCTTCACTTAGGTTAAAATATAGATCTGGTTCGATGCATTCTACTTCCATGAGATGCAACTCATTGTCAATTACAATTCCGTCCACTCTGGCGTACAATAACTTTCCTGCATAGGTATCGACAATTTTTTGCGCTTTGGCTATACGCTCTGCATCGGGATGCGTTACTCTGTATATCCCGCCAAACTGTACTTGAATCCTAAAATCACCTGGGACAGGTTTTTTATTGACTGCGTGGGAGAATTTTTTATTAAAGAATATGATGGAAGTTTCGCCTACCGTTTGAATTTCTGGCATAAACTGCTGTAATAACAATTCTTTTTGAGACGCTATGGTTTTATATTGGGTATTTATTTTGTCAGCTTCGGCTGTTTCAAAGACTTCAGTAAGATAAGATCCGGCAGAAAAAGCGGGTTTTATAACCGCTTTTTTCCAATGGAAGGGTATTAGTTCTTTTAGATTCAGGTTATTGGTTTTATCTATAAATACGGTAGGGAGTATTTTGATTCCCTGCTGTTCCATTTCACGTAAATAAAACTTGTGTTTATTCTGTTTTATGATTGCAATGGGATTGAGTGTTTTAATTCCTAATTGTTCTATTTGATCAAGCCAAAGGTTGAATTCGGTTTCTTTTTCGAAATAATCCCAAGTATTTCTAAAAACTAAATAGTTATAATCACTCCAATTTATACTTGCATCATCCCAAATTACGGCAGTTGCAGTAATGTTATGTTTGGCCAGTTCAGGAATTAAAAGTTGGTCTTGTGGCGTTAATTCAGGCAGTTTTCCGCAGGTTAGTAAGGCAATTTTCATTTTCGAATAGTGTAATGGGTTAGTTGGATGCTATTTTGGAAACGATTCCCCTAGCCCGGATAGAAGTGAAAATCCTTTTTTATTCTGAATGCAGTTCAGGATAAAAAAGATTGTAATGAATAGCCGGAAAAAGCTCCTGAAAAAAAAACTATTTTGTGATATCGCTTTCCACCATACCGTCGCGTAAACGAATTATTCTATGTGCGTAAGCGGCAACTTCCTCTTCGTGAGTTACTAAAATAACGGTATTGCCCTGCTCATGAATGTCATTAAAAAGCTTCATAATCTCTTCAGAGGTTTTACTGTCTAAGTTTCCTGTAGGTTCATCTGCGAGAATGATAGAAGGCTTGTTGACTAAAGCTCTGGCAATGGCCACACGCTGGCGTTGTCCACCCGATAATTGATTGGGCTGGTGATCCATTCGGTCACCAAGGTTGACTTGTTCTAATACTTCGGAAGCGCGAGCGGTTCGTTCTGATTTAGAATATCCTGCATAGATCATTGGCAAAGCTACATTGGCCAGTGCTGTGGTGCGGGGTAGCAGATTAAACGTCTGAAAAACAAAACCAATCTCTTTATTTCTGATTTCGGCTAATTCATCATCTTTTTGCTTGCTTACATCTTGGCCATTTAGAATATATGTTCCAGATGTAGGCGTGTCTAAACAACCTAAAAGATTCATCAAGGTAGACTTTCCGGAACCAGAAGGTCCCATCAATGCGACATATTCTCCTTTATTAATTTCTAAATCAATACCTTTCAGTACATAAATAATCTCGTTACCAAGGACAAAATCTCTTTTGATATTGGTTATTTTTATTAATGGATTTGACATTGTTATTTGCAATTGGTGAATTATGTTTTTTGAATTTTAAAAGTACAAAACACTTTTGAATTATAGGTAAGTTGCTTAAAATACATTTTTGTTACAAAAAAATATAGGATAGCCTTTTTTATATTTTTTGAAGGCTCGTTTTGTACATATAATGAATTAATATCATTGTTAAGCACACTGTAAAGAGACGTTATACTTTAATGGCGCACTAGGCTGATTATTATTGACAATAGCAGTCGTTTTATAGCGAAATATTTTTAAAACGGGTAAATTTGATACTGTTTTGCAGCTCTTAATAGGGTGTTAATTTTAATTTATTTCACAATTTTGGGAATTGTTTATATAATTAACATGTTTATATTGAATGCAATACAATCCGCTGTACATTCGCTTTATAATATTTAATAAAAATAAAATCAAACATTATGAAAAGCACAAATTTAGTATTAGGAATGGCGGTTATAGCCTTAGGATTTACATCTTGTAAAGACGAAAAGACAGAGGAAGCAAATAAAACAGTTGAATCTTATGTTGTTTATGTTGACTCATTAGAAAATGTAGCAGCAGTGGATGCTAAAGCAAACTGGTCTTCAATTGAGGCTACCTATGAAGTAAGAAGTAGTCAAGCTGAAACAGCACTTGTAGATTTAAAAGAAAATGAAGAAGCTAAAGCAAAAATAGAAGCTAGTAAAGCAAAATATGCTGCATTGCAGGCTAGAATGAAAGCAGATATGGAAGCTTCAATGCCAAGTTCTAAACAACAAATGAGAAATTCATTGTTTGGTGAAGGAAAAATTGGTGATGATATGAATTTTGACTGGGTAAATGCAGCCAATATTCATGGCGTATACCAACAGTTTGTTCATACTGTTGAAGATAACAAAGATAAATATTCTCGTGAAGACTGGGATGAAATTAAATTGATGTATGAAGCATTAGACAACAGAAAAAATACTGTTGAAAAAGAGGGGCTTACATCAGAGGATAATAGAAAAATCGCATCATTAAAATTGAAATTTGCGCCAATGTACACATTGAACAGAATGGGAGCAAAAACAGAGGAAATGAAAGAAGCTAAAGAATAAGGTTTTACTAATTCATGTTAGAAAAAGACAGTCAGTGATGGCTGTCTTTTTTTTGTGGATTAAACTCGGATGATAAAATGTTCTTTTGGCTGTTCGTGTCTAAAGAAAACGAATCCCCACTGAAAGGTGTCAATAGTTACCGTAACTTTTGGATGTTTTTTTATCGTTTCCCAAGCGTCTTCCATTTCTGCAGACCAATGGATATCGTCAAAAATCCACAGCGTATCATTAGTTATTGTGGGCAATAATAGATCAAAGTACTCTAGCGTAGCTTTCTTTTGATGGTTGCCGTCGAAGTAGATTAAGGAAAAGGGCTCCATTGAAGTATTCACTTTTTCTAAATAGTTACTAAATTCACTCACTACAAATTCTACATTGGTTAAGCCAAATTTCTCTAATTGCTCTTGGGCAATTTTTGATGTTTCTGGGCAACCTTCAAGTGTCGTTATTTGTGCTTTTGGGTTTCCAACGGATAAGGCAACAGTTGCCAATCCTAATGATGTACCAATTTCTAAAATTGCATCAGGCTGAAAATAGCTTGTGATTCTAAACAATAATTCCCCTCGTTTCTGTGTGATTCCGGCGGTTTTCGCAATCCTTGATATTTCTCTTTTGTTGGATTTGAAGACCTTCGAACCCGCCCCAAAATCAGTGACTTCAATTGTATTTTTATTTTCTAAAAGTGCCTTTCGATAGTCTTTTAAAACTTGGTATTCCAGTTTTGGCTTGCGGTCGTAAAAACATTTGGTAATCAAACTGAATACAAAAGGGGAGTGTACGGCATGCTCATTCTTAGAATGCCAAAGGAATTTTAGGTAAGATTTGATTTGGAATAGCATAGCGGTTATTACACGGATTTTCACAAAGGAAACGCGAAGATACAAAGGCATTTTATAATTGTGGAATTTTATAAATTACAAACCGCAACAGAAATAGACTCTTTTACGGTTTTTATTGATTAATCATATCCCTTTCGGGAGAGTTTAAATCTAGGTTATCGGGTTTTATTTACATATCCTGAATGTCGTTTGTCATAATTTGCACAATCTTTTCCTAATTGAAATATACAAAAAACAATAAGGGCCATCAGTATAAATCCTCGCATTATCTTATTAGGCGTTCTTGATAATGATTTGAATGATGAATTAAAAAGGTAATGATTATTCTTCATTTTTTTTTAGTGTTAATTAATTTTGTCTCTAAAATTGCTTTTTCCAAAGTAGTTCGTAAGCAAGGTAATATTTCTTCTTTTTCAATAACAACTCAAATAGTTTCTGTTGCGGCCTTTTGTTTCATTTTACAGACATTAGTTGTAATTCCGTAATGGCGTTTGTGATTGATGTGCTTGGGTTTGACTAGTCTGTTATTTTATAAATCTTTGTAATGTCTTTTAATATTTCATCAAAGTCAATGTTCAAATCAATTAATTTTCCAGTGTGAATGTCAAAAATCCAACCGTAGACTTTTAAATTTCGTTCGCTGTTTGCTTTTTGAACCTCTGCTGTCTTGATGACATTGATGCATTGCTCCTGAACATTTAATTCGATCAGTCTTTTGTATTTTTTTTCTTCATCAGTTATGGCGTCTAGTTCTTTTACATGAATCCGGTACACATCACGAATATTTCTTAACCAAGGATTCAATATTCCTAAATCTACTTGTTGCATGGCTGCCAGTACACCGCCACACCCATAATGACCACAAACCACAATGTGATTTACTTTTAGATTTGTCACTGCATAATTAATTACCGACATGGAATTGAGGTCGGTATTTGGTACCATATTAGCAATATTGCGATGGACAAAAACAGTACCGGGTTGCAGACCCATTAGCTCTTCGGCAGAAACACGGCTGTCTGAACAACCTATGTATAGAAATTCTGGTGATTGTCCTTTGGCTAATTTGTCAAAATAAGTAGCATCGGTTTCAAGTTGTTTTGCAATCCAATTTTGGTTATTTTCGAAAATTTGCTTGATATCCATGAGATTGTATTTATAGTTCAAATATACAGATGAATACTCGAATTTTAAAATGTTCTTTTAATGGGTTCTTTGCTTTTTTAGTTTTCCTTGAATAATTTTATGGGTATAGATTGCGAATATTTTTGTTTTTAATCCTTGTGGTCAGGAGAAATAATTGTTTTTTTTTTCTAAATTCTTTAGCATTTATCGCAATAGATACGGTAATAATCACTGGTATATACTTCCTTAATTCTATGTAGGAAAGAAATTCGATTAGCGTAAAATTTTTCCCAAGGAATAGTCCTTTTAGGGGAACATATAGCGATATTAGTGTAAAAACTAAAGTCATTGTAAACATAATATACAGTGTTCCCACTATAAATTTTTCCCAGTTTGTATTCAATTTGAGGGTTTGTTTCATGGGGTTTTAAGTGTAAATAGTTTTGTATTTCATTTTGGACTAAAGATTATAGATACTCGAACAAGCTTGTGTTATTGTTGTTTTTGGTTGTTATTTGTTTCTCAACTTTATGGAAACGAAATGTAGTTATTTCTATTTTCGATCTAAATTACTTTTGCACAAAACGAAAGTAAATATAGTTGATTTGTCGTACAAAAAATTTTATTAATAAGAAAATTACCTAATAACAACAACCCCCAACACTTTCAAGCAATCTTGCTAAAAATGTTGAGGGTTTAATTTTATAAAGTATGTCTTTTTATTCCCCCTTCGGGGGCTAGGGGGATTTTATCCCTCGATCTTTGCGCTCAGCTCAAACCAGCGTTCTTCTCTATCTTCAATTTTATTATTGATGTTTTCGAGTTCTTTTGCTTTTTTTGATATGTCGTTATCGGGTACTTTTCCGTCCGTGAATAATTGCTCGATTGCAATTTTTTGAACTTCTAAATCCTTGATTTCTTTTTCTATTTTTTGATATTCTTTTTGCTCGTTA
Source organism: Flavobacterium frigoris (assembly GCF_900111075.1). GTDB lineage: Bacteria > Bacteroidota > Bacteroidia > Flavobacteriales > Flavobacteriaceae > Flavobacterium > Flavobacterium frigoris. Next base: position 45,761 of record NZ_FOFZ01000010.1, on the reverse strand, counting down.
AAAGTCAAATTCCCTGTTGGGTTGTTTTGCTTCCAGTCTTTCTTCTCTGCCTTGTTTTCCTCTTTTTGAGCCACATCTGTACTGTCTTCGTAGGCTCTGAAATCAGAATAGTTCCCAGGGAAATCTTCGACCACACCATCGCCTCTAAAGATGAATAAGTGATCTACAATTTTGTCCATGAAATATCTATCGTGAGAAACCACTAGTAAACATCCTGGATAATCCAAAAGAAAACTTTCTAATACATTTAAGGTTACAATATCCAAATCGTTTGTTGGTTCATCCAGAATCAAGAAGTTAGGATTCTGAATCAAAACAGTACATAAATACAAACGTTTTAATTCTCCCCCGCTCAATCGGTCTACAAAGTCATATTGTTTTTTGGCATCAAAAAGAAAACGCTCTAGCAATTGCGAGGCCGAAATAATTCTTCCCTTCATCAACGGAATAAATTCTCCGTATTCTTTAATGACATCAATTACACGTTGTCCCGGTTTCGGGTTGATTCCGCTTTGAGTATAATAACCCACTTTTATTGTTTCACCAATCACTACTTTTCCAGCATCAAGCGGAAGTGATCCAGTTAATAAATTTAAAAAAGTTGATTTTCCAGTTCCGTTTTTTCCAATGATTCCAATACGCTCTCCTGGTTGGAAGTCGTAACTGAAATTATCCATGATCACATGATCCTTGAATTTCTTGGAGATTTTGTGAAGCTCAATAATCTTGCTTCCCATACGTTCCATATTGATTTCAAGTTCTACCTTGTTTTCCTTACGGCGACTTTGTGCTTTTTCTTTAATGTCGTAGAAATCATCCTGACGCGATTTCGATTTAGTCGTTCTCGCTTTCGGCTGACGTCGCATCCATTCTAATTCTTTAACGAAAAGGTTTTGAGCCTTGTCCACACTTGAATTTTCAGAAGCAATGCGTTCTTCTTTTTTCTCTAAGTAGTAAGAGTAGTTTCCTTTGTAGGAATATAATTTTCCATTGTCCAGTTCGATGATTTCGTTACAAACACGCTCTAAGAAGAAACGGTCGTGCGTCACCATAAACAAGGTAATGTTTTCTTTGGCAAAATAAGCTTCAAGCCATTCGATCATCTCTAAATCCAAGTGATTCGTAGGTTCATCCAGAATCAGTAAGTCTGGACGGTTGATCAAAATGATAGCCAGAGACAAACGTTTTTGCTGTCCACCCGAAAGGTTTTTTACTTTCAGTTTGAAGTCTTCCAACTTCAGTTTGAACAAAATTTGCTTGTATTGGGTTTCAAAATCCCATGCATTGTGTTGATCCATTCCGTCAAAAGCTTTTTGGTACGCTTCTTCGTCTTCTGGGTTTTCTAATGCTTTTTCGTAGGCTTCAATTACTTTCAAAGTTTCATTATCCGAGGCAAAAATACTTTCCTCAATGGTCAGTTCGTCCTGTAGATTATTGTTTTGAGACAAGAAAGCCATTTTGATTCCTTTTCTCAAAACCACCTGTCCAGTATCTGATTCGTCCAAACCATTAATGATACTCATTATAGTAGTTTTTCCCGAACCGTTTTTGGCTATAAAGGCAATTTTCTGGTCTTTGCTAATCCCAAAAGAGATGTTTTCAAAAAGCGTTCTCTCTCCGTAGGATTTCGAGATATTTTCAACTGATAAGTAATTCATGCGTGTAACTAGATGTATTTGTTATGATTAGGGCTTTTTTTGCTGTGTAAAGGCTACTTAAATTACTAATTATAAGACGCCAAAAAAAAACCACCGTGCAAAGGTAGTTTATTATTTTTAGGTTAAAATTATTTGGAAAGAAGAACTTTCTCTAATTCAGCCAATTTAAGTTGGTTAAATGAATCTTCACAGGAAATCCTGACGGTTGTGTGACATTCTATCCTTTAACTTAAAGCAATTTCAATAAAGCAAGTATAATACCAACTAAACCACCCACAACAGCGCCATTCAAGCGAATATATTGCAAATCATTGCCAACTTTATCTTCGATTTGTTCGACCAATTCTTTATTGTTGAGTTTCATCATGCTAGAGCGAACCATATTGCCGATTTCACTATGGAATTTCACCAACATTTCAGAAATGGTTTCACGAATCCAAATGTTTATTTTTTGTTGGGCGTCTAAATCCTGCTGTAAATCAGCTAACATGCGATTTAGATTCGAAATTAAGAATTGCATCAATGGAGTTTCATTATTTTCAAGCTGCGCTGCAAGAGTTTGTTTGGAACGACTTAAAAGAGTATGAATCACTTTTTCTTCTTCCACATGCTGCATAACACGTTCTTTTAGGTTCTGGATTAGCTTGATAGACTTTTCATCGCCCGAAGTTAGTTCTTTAGCAAATTCAAGAATCCAGTTGTCAAATTTGGCACGAATGGGGTGATTAACATCTGTTTTGGCTTCAGATATGAGTTCTTTTGCTTTAGTCAGAAGTTCATCTGCAATAAGGTCTAAATCTATTCCTCCGCTTTTTTCGGCTAAAAACAAGGCTGTTTTTTTGAGAAAACCTTTATCCGAGTATTCATCGGCTGCATCTTTAAGCTTAGAAAGAAGCAAGTTTTTTGTCTCGGGATTAGTAAGAGCGGAAGCGCTCTCCTCGATAATCAGTTCCCATATTTGGTGATGGTCTCCGTTTTTGATGGATTTTTCTATCCAAGTTCCCAGCGGGGAAGCCAAATCTATACTGAGAATCTGCTCTCGTAATATTTTTTGCAAAGCATATGCAAATTTTGGATTGTCTAATTCGTTGGCTAATTTTAAAACTATATTTTGAATCAAATGAATTGCATTCTGTTGATTTTTGGGTTGTTGGATGAAATTCAAAATGGTTTTAGCCAAGTCCACTTCATTTAGTTTCTCAGCAATAACGTCAGGCGAAAGCCATTTATTAGTCACTAAATCGACGATTCCTTCTGTCAGTTTTTCTCGGTTTTTGGCGATAATGTTTGTGTGCTTACGTACAAAGGGAATTGGAATTTCATGAAACAAAGCACTAACTGCAAACCAGTCAGCAAATCCACCGATGGTTGCCGCCTCAAAACCTGCTGTGACAATTTTCCATCCTTGATGGTTTAGAATGTCCAAACGCAGTAGTGATTCAAAAAGTACTAGGCCTCCGAAGGCAACAAATAAAGAGATCGATCCGAGGTTGTTTTTCATGAATATTATTAGTTTAAAAGGACTTCGTAACTAGTAGAAATGTAAGTAATTATTGTGGAATATTTTTCAGAAAACCGTTTTTTTTATAAAAGAGAAACATAAAAATAATAGTTGTACTGGAATTATTTTTGAAGATACTGCGACAAAAAGGGACTTAGATCCAACTGATGTAATTGTTGCGGTACAGCTATAAATGGTTTTCTTGTAAAATTTTCGTTGGTTAGATAATACTGAAGGCCATTTTGGGTAATAATCCCTTCAATTTGATGAAAAGGAAGCGCTATTTTTATTTTTCGTTTGTTACCCGAAAAGAATGCTGAATGGTCGTAATCATAGAAAAGATAGACAAACGGAGATAGCGATTTACTGTAGCCACTTAAGACAAGTAATTTTTTATCGGGTAGAATTGTAGCCGACGTAATCAAGCCTTTTACATTAAAAGTGTCTTTCAATCGTGCCGTATAATTGCCGGGAATTTTTGGGATGACATATACAGTCGTTCTTTTTTGCTTCCATTGTTTTGTAAATAAGTAGATGCTGTCATCGATGACAACAAAGGCTTCACAATCAAAATTAGTCGTATTAGATTTTAGTTTTGTAGAGTTAGTTTGATTAGAATACGAGAATGAGATGGTATCAATTTTCTGAATATTCCCTTCAATAGATTTTTTTTCAATTCTTAAAATATGAAGGTCTTTTCTGTTTCCGGAGACATTGTTTCCAAAATCACCAACATAGAAATAGCTGCTGTCTTGCACAATCTCCTCCCAGTCTTTGGTAGCTACTTTTTGCAGTCCTATTTTCTTTTTAATCACTCCGCTTGTATCGACTCCGTAAATCGTGGTGTCCGTATCATCGTTTGTCGTCCATAATAGATTATCGCTAAAGGTTAAACCAGATGTTTCATGCAGAACTGCTGGCAATTGCGCAGAATATCTCGGTTTTACTTTTGCTGAACGATAGCTGCAACTACCATCATTTATAGTTGCGGACGGATTGAAGGTTTTTGACAATGGGTCAGTACATCCCAAAATTTGGGCATGCATTTGACTGATCAAAAATAGGAATACTAATAAAAATGCTTTTTTCAATGACTTGGAATAGATTTGTTGCGGTCTTTTGTTTTTCAAAAGTAATTTATTCGCGGGATTAAAATTAGAATTGAGATTGAATCATTAGGTTTTATTTAGACAATTGCTACTGTATTGTAGTTTACCGTTGTGATTTTACATCTTAAAAGATATCTTTGAGACATGCAATTGTCAGTAATCATCCTCAACTATAACGTGCGCTATTTCTTAGAATTATGCGTTTTAAGTGTACAAAGTGCTTTAGAGCATATTGAGGGCGAAATAATCGTCGTCGATAACAACTCGCAAGATGATAGTTGCGAAATGATGAAGCAGCGTTTTCCAAATGTAAAACTCATAGAAAACAAAGGTAATTACGGTTTTCCAAAAGGGAATAATATAGGGGTTGCCGCCGCTCAGGGCGAATATATTTGCATCTTGAACCCCGATACCGTGGTTGCCGAGGATACTTTTACAAAAGTATTGGCTTTCGCCGAAAGGCAAAAAGACTTAGGGATCGTGGGGGTAAAACTAATCGACGGAGCAGGTAATTTTCTGCCTGAAAGTAAAAGAGGGGTGCCTACGCCTTTTGTCGCTTTTACTAAAATGATGGGACTTTACAAGGCGTTTCCAAAAGTGAAAGTCCTAGGAAAGTATTATGCACAACATATATCGGAAAACGAAACGGCGAAAGTAGATATTCTCGTTGGCGCTTTTATGCTGATGAAACACAATTTATATCTGGAATTAGGGGGGTTTGATGAGAACTGTTTCATGTATTCAGACGACATAGATTTGTCCTATAGAATGCTGCTTAAAGGAAAATCGAACTATTATTATCCCAAAACAACAGTGATGCATTTTAAGGGCGAAAGCACTATTAAGGACGGAGTTTACATGAAGCGGTTTCAGGAAGCCATGGAGTTTTTCTATAAAAAACACTTCGAGGTTTCGAGGTTTTTTTCGTTTTTTATGAAAACAGGAATTCTGTTTTTTTCTTTTATTAAAATGTTTCAAGGTCAAGCCAAAGAAAAAAAGATCTCACAGTCCTATGTCTTATATTCTTCTAGTGATGAGTTAATTGAAAAAATAGTGTCAAAACTTCAAAAAAAAGTATTTTTTCACGATTTGAAAACAGAAAAAATGGTAATTTCGTCAAAGATTTCATTGGATACAAAAACAGAAATGGTATTTGATAATAATTATGTTTCTTTTAAGGAGATTATAAATTTTATAGAATCGTTAAAAAACAAGGGGTTATCCTTTAAATTATTACCAAAAAACACCGCTTTTCTTATAGGTAGTGATAATTCTAATGAAAGAGGAGCGATTGTAAAATTAGAGTGATAAATTACATTTAATGTAATTTATGTTTAAAATATTTAGTAATTTCGCAAACTGAAAACAAAAACGCCTTCTTAGGTTAACAATATGGCAAAATTTGAATTAAAACTTCCTAAAATGGGAGAAAGTGTCGCAGAAGCAACCATTACAAACTGGTTAAAAGAAGTAGGCGACAAAATTGAAGCGGATGAAGCGGTACTTGAAATTGCAACTGATAAGGTTGACAGTGAGGTACCGAGTGAGGTTTCAGGTATTTTGGTGGAACAATTATTTGGTAAAGATGATTTAGTTCAAGTGGGTCAAACCATTGCTATTATTGAAACCGAAGGTGGAGAGATGGTTTCAGTTGTTAAAACAGCTGCAACTCCAGAGGCTGTAGCCGAAGTAACAAAAACGGTTGATGCCGCTAAAGATAGCGTGGCAACACCAACTGATTTTTCTGATTCTGATAAATTCTTTTCTCCATTGGTGAAAAATATTGCTTCAGCAGAAGGTATTTCTGTTGCTGAATTAGAGCAGATTAATGGTACAGGAAAAGACGGAAGAGTTACTAAAAATGATATTTTAGAATACGTTAAAAATAAAGGAAGTCAAGCAGTTGTTGCTCCGGCAAAAACGGTTGAAGCTCCTAAGGTTGTGCAAGCAGCAGCTCCATTAGCACAAAAAGCAGCACCTGTTTCGGTAAACGGTGGTGATGAGATTGTAGAAATGGACAGAATGCGCAAGCTTATTGCGGGTTACATGGTCGCTTCTGTACAAACTTCAGCACACGTGCAATCGTTCATCGAGGTAGATGTGACTAACATTGTAAAATGGAGAGAAAAAAATAAAAATATTTTCGAAAAAAGAGAAGGGGAGAAATTGACCTATACTCCAATATTCATGGAAGCGGTGGCTAAAGCATTGAAAGATTTTCCAGGTTTGAATATTTCTGTAGATGGTGATTATATCATCAAAAAGAAAAACATCAATTTGGGTATGGCTGCATCATTACCTAACGGTAATTTAATTGTTCCTGTTATTAAAAATGCAGATCAATTGAACTTGGTAGGAATGGCCAAAGCCGTGAATGATCTTGGTGGACGTGCTAAAGCAGGAAAATTGAAACCGGATGACACACAAGGCGGAACTTATACGGTTACCAATGTAGGGACATTTGGAAGTGTTTTTGGAACGCCAATTTTAAATCAGCCGCAAGTTGGGATTTTAGCTCTTGGAGCGATTAGAAAAGTACCAGCAGTGATAGAAACCCCGGAAGGTGATTTTATTGGAATTCGTCAAAAAATGTTCCTTTCGCACAGTTATGACCATCGTGTTGTAGATGGAGCATTGGGGGGTGGCTTCGTAAAACGAGTTGCTGAATACCTAGAAGCATTTGATGTGAATAGAGATATTTAATATTGAAATAAATACATAATAGAGCCCAACAGATTTTTTAAATTTGTTGGGTTTTGTTTTTTTAAATAGACTTCCGCAGCAAAAAGCTTTGTTCTTTTAGACGAAATTAATGTCTGATAATTGGTGAAATTCAGCTTTAAAATTTACATTTGTATGATAATAAAAACAAAAAATGGAACTCAAACTTAATAAACCAATCTGCTTTTTTGACCTTGAAACCACTGGAATTGACGTTGGAAAAGACCGAATTGTAGAAATAGCAATATTCAAAGTTTTTCCTAACGGAAATAAAGAAAGTAAAACCTGGTTAGTAAATCCTACTATTCCTATTCCGGCGCAAACAACGGCTGTACATGGAATCACGGATGAAAAAGTAGCGAATGAGCCTACGTTTAAGGAGTTAGCTTCGCAAGTTCATGCGATGATCAAAGACTGTGATTTGGCTGGATTTAACTCTGATCGTTTTGATATTCCTTTGTTAGCAGAAGAATTACTTCGTGCAGGAGTTGATTTTGATATGAAAAATAGTGTTTCTGTAGATGTTCAAACGATTTTTCACAAAAAAGAAGAGCGTACGTTAAGTGCAGCTTTAAAGTTCTATTGTGGGCAAAGTTTAGAAAATGCGCATTCAGCGGAGGCAGATACTATGGCGACTTATGAAATATTAAAAGCGCAGTTAGAACGTTATCCAGATTTACAGAATGACATGAAAGCGTTATCGGAATTCTCGACAAGAAAGAAAATTGCTGATTTTGCAGGAATGATTGCATTTGATAAAGACGATGAAGAAATTTTTGCTTTTGGAAAACACAAAGGAGTAAAAGTTGATAAAATTTTAGAAACAGAACCGGGCTATTTTAGTTGGATACAAAATGCAGATTTTCCTTTATATACTAAAAAGGTGTTAACGGCGATTAAACTTAGAAAACTGAATACTAAAAACTAGGTAATTAGTGATTAGTGAAATAGACTATTTACTAATTACTATTTACTATTCACTATAAAGAAATGAAAATAATCTGTATTGGTAGAAATTATGCTAACCACATAGAAGAATTGCAGAACGAGCGACCTACGGAGCCTGTTATTTTTATGAAGCCCGATTCGGCGATTTTATTAAAGCAACATCCCTTTGTGATTCCGGAGTTTTCGGAGGATATACATCATGAAATTGAAATTATTGTTAAAATAAATAAGGTTGGAAAATACATAGAACCTAAGTTTGCTCATAAATATTATGAGGAGATTAGCGTAGGGATTGATTTCACTGCCAGGGATTTACAAGTAAAGCTAAAAGCTAAAGGATTGCCTTGGGAAAAAGCGAAGGCATTTGATGGTTCAGCGGTAGTAGGCGATTTTTTACCAAAAGAACAATTTAGTTCGTTAGAAAATCTTACATTTGAGTTAACCAATAACGGTAAAACGGTTCAAATAAGTAATTCCAGTTACATGTTGTGGAAAATCGATGAGCTTATTTCATATGTTTCTCAATTTTTTACATTGAAAATTGGAGATATTATTTTTACAGGAACCCCTGAAGGGGTGGCTGCTGTAAAACCAGACGACGTGTTAGAAGGATTTTTAGAAGGACAAAAACTATTTAGAATACAAGTAAAATAATGGCTTTAAACTACAACCTTGCAAAAGTGTACGCACTTTCAGATAACGACCCAGAATTTGTAAATGAAATTCTAACGTTGTTCGTTACTGAAGTTCCAGAAGATTTGGCACAAATCAAAGAAGGAATTAAAAAGAAAGATCATAAGCACGCCTATGCTTATGCACATAAAATAAAACCAACCCTAGACTTGCTCGGGTTAAATGTGGCCTTTGAGGAAATTCTTCAGGTGGAAGCGTGGACAAAAATTGAAGGAAAAAGAAAAGATATAGATCATACTTTTAAGAGTATAAAGACTCAGGTAAAAGATGCCATCAAAGAAATAAAAAAGGATTTTGACTTATAAAGAAGTGTCAATCCTTATTTTTAAACACTAAAATTCAACATTCAAATTATTTGAATGTTGAATTTTAGGTATAAAGCAAAACCTAAATTCAAAGAAAAAAAATGAAGGCAACCATAGTTACTATAGGAGATGAGATTTTAATTGGGCAAATTATTGATACCAATTCAGCTTTTATAGCAAAGTCTCTAGATAAAATTGGAGTTGAAATCAACGAAATGATATCGATTAGCGATGATAAACAACATATATTAGATACGTTTCAAAAGCTTCAAAACACCGTCGATTTAGTCATTATTACTGGAGGTCTTGGGCCAACAAAAGATGATGTAACTAAAAAAACTTTTTGCGATTATTTCGAAGATGAATTGGTTGTGAACCAATCTGTTTTGGTACATGTAACTGAGATGATAGAAGGTTTTTATAAGCGAGCGATTACTCAAATCAACAAAGATCAGGCGCTTGTTCCGTCAAAATGTACTGTGCTGCACAATGCGGTGGGAACGGCTCCGGGGATGTGGATGAAAAAAGAAAATACTGTTTTTATTTCGCTTCCGGGGGTTCCGTATGAAATGAAATATCTGGTTGAAAGTGAAATAATACCAAAAGTAGTACGTGAATATAGTCGGCCGTATATCATACATAAAACTATTCTTACCTATGGGCAAGGGGAGAGTCTAGTTTCGGAACGAATTGAAGATTGGGAAAATAGCCTTCCGGAATTTTTAAAGCTAGCTTATCTACCGAGTCCAGGAAAAGTTCGTTTACGACTTTCAGCGCGAGGTACGAACAAAGAATTATTAGAAAACGCATTGGAGCAATATGTTAACTCGTTAGATGCAATTATAAATGATATAATTGTTGGTTTTGAAGAAGAGGAAACCATCGAATATGTTATAGGAAAAATGTTAAAACAACAGCGCAAGACGTTAGCTACCGCTGAAAGTTGTACGGGAGGCGCAATCGCATCGGTATTAACTTCTATAGCGGGCGCTTCAGAATATTTTAAGGGAAGTGTTGTGTCTTATACTACGGGAGTTAAAACTGACGTTTTAGGGATTCCTGAGAGTGTAATTAAAGAATTTTCGGTAGTAAGTGCAGCAGTGGCTTCGGCGATGGCTTTGCGGGTAAAAGAAATTATGAATGCTGATTATGCGATTGCGACAACTGGGAACGCTGGTCCGACAAAAGGGTATGAAAATGCCGAAATAGGGACTGTTTTTATCGCCTTGGCTACGCCAAATGAAGTTATTGTTGAAGAATATAATTTTGGTCAACCCCGTGAGCAAGTGATAGATAGAGCGGTGATTAAAAGTTTAGAGTTATTGAAGAAAGAAATTTTTAAAAATGTCCTATAATTTTGTTGGTTTATAGGTTTATTTTTCTTTTCTTTGCACCCTGATTTTGAATAACGATTAAAAGAGATATATAATGTCAAGAGTTTGTGACCTTACAGGTAAAAGAGCGATGGTAGGAAATAACGTTTCTCACGCTATGAATAAAACTAAGAGAAAATTTTCTGTTAACTTAGTGAAAAAGCGTTTTTATCTTCCAGAAGAAGATAGATGGATTACTCTTAGAGTAGCAGCATCTACGGTAAAAACAATTAATAAAAATGGAATTGCTGCAGTTTTGAAAAAAGCTCAAGCGCAAGGATTTATTAAATAATCTTTAAATTCTAAAAAAAAAATAGCAAGATGGCAAAGAAAGGTAATAGAATCCAGGTAATTTTAGAATGTACTGAGCACAAAACTAGTGGTGTTGCAGGAACTTCAAGATACATAACGACGAAGAACAAAAAAAATACTCCAGATAGATTAGAGATTAAGAAATTTAATCCAGTCTTGAAACGTGTAACTCTTCACAAAGAAATTAAGTAATAATTAGAGATTTTAATATAAATCTCAAGTGGTCACATTTGTAGATTTTGTTTAAATTTAAATAACATTTGAATCATGGCAAAGAAAACAGTAGCAACGTTACAAACATCTTCTAAGAGATTATCAAAAGCCATCAAGATGGTGAAATCTCCAAAAACTGGGGCTTATACATTCGTAGAATCTATAATGGCACCTGAACTAGTTGATGAATTCTTGAAAAAGAATTAATTAAGAAATGCATTATATAGAAAAGCTACTTTCATTCGGAAGTAGCTTTTTTATTTTATATCTTTACCGTTCAGAAGAGCGTGTTAGTTCATTGTGTCTAATGCTTCATTCCTAACACTGGTAATACAATGAGTTTTTTTAAAAGAATATTTTCATCGGAAAAAAAAGAGACTTTAGATAAAAGTCTCGAAAAATCAAAAACAACTTTCTTTTCTAAGTTAAGTAAAGCTGTTGCAGGAAAGTCTAAAGTTGATGATGCTGTGTTGGATAATTTAGAGGAAATTCTAGTTTCCTCCGATGTAGGAGTGAATACCACCCTTAAAATCATTACCCGTATAGAAAGTCGTGTGGCGGCTGATAAATATCTAGGTATTGAAGAACTTAATAAAATTCTGCAAGAAGAAATTTCTGGTCTGCTTTCTGAAACCAATACAGGAGAAGCAACAGAATTTGTAATTCCAAAAGATAAAAAACCATATGTTTTAATGGTAGTAGGTGTAAATGGTGTTGGTAAAACAACGACTATTGGAAAACTTGCATACCAATTTAAAAAAGCGGGTTATAAAGTAGTTTTAGGTGCTGGAGATACCTTTCGTGCCGCTGCAATAGATCAATTACAAATTTGGGCTGACAGGGTAGGAGTTCCTATCGTTAGACAAAACATGGGTTCTGATCCTGCTTCGGTGGCATTTGATACTTTGCAATCAGCGGTTGCTCAAGATGCTGATATCGTAATAATTGATACGGCAGGACGCTTACACAACAAAGTCAATCTGATGAATGAATTGACCAAAGTAAAACGCGTGATGCAAAAAGTTGTTTCTGATGCTCCTCATGACGTTTTATTAGTTTTGGATGGTTCAACCGGTCAAAATGCTTTTGAGCAAGCTAAACAGTTCACAGCTGCTACTGAGGTGACTTCACTTGCTGTAACCAAATTAGACGGTACTGCAAAAGGTGGCGTTGTCATTGGGATTTCAGATCAATTTAAAATTCCTGTAAAATATATTGGAGTAGGCGAAGGAATAGAAGACCTGCAAGTATTCAATAAACACGAATTTGTAGATTCTTTCTTTAAATAAAATAACCCTATGAATTTCTCTTCAATTAAAAATACGAACCCGATCATTTTGTATTTAATCAGTGTTGTTTGCTTTGTTTTGTCAAATGTGATTCGAGATAAAAATGTTGTTCTTTATTATGTATTATTAATTGCAGGGGGATTATATTTTATTTTTGGTTTCTTTAGAGCCAGGAAAAAGTGACTTAAAAGTATTGTTGTAATCACAGGTTACGTTTAAGCTGATTTTCTATATAATCTATCACTTTAGGAACTATGGATTCCACTATATCTACAGAAGAAATACTTCAAGAGCGAATTAAGGAATTATCTTGTTTGTATGATGTTTCGTCAGTGATTGTTCAGCATGAAGAATCGATCTCAGAGACTTTAGATAAGATTTGTTCTATTTTAAAAAATGCTTGGCGATTTTCAGAGCAATCAATTGTAGAATTGCAGCTAGAGAATTATTATTACGCCACGAGTGTAATCCCACAAAACACTGTTTTTCAAAGGTCATCTATAATCATTTTTAATGAAAATAAAGGATATGTAAAAGTGCATTATCCATCAGGTCAGTTTTCAAAAGATCACTTTTTGGCCGATGAGCAAAAGCTACTTAATAAAGTGTCTTCAGATATTAGTGTGTTTTATGAGCGACAATTAAATAAGGGGAAAGAAGAATTGTTGAAACGAAGTGTTGAACGAGCAGATCGTCTCTCTATTTTAGGAGAAATTACAGCTGGTATCGCTCACGAATTAAATACGCCACTAGGAAACATTCTTGGTTTTGCAGAGTTCATTCGAGAACGAACTAAAGATAAACAATCGCAATTAGACACCGATAAGATTATTAAGGCGGCTATCTATTCCAGGGAAGTGGTTAAGAAGCTTATGTTTTTTTCGTGCGAAATGCCACAAAACATGAAGTTTGTTAAAATTATACCGATTGTTTCAGAAGCATTAAGTTTATTGGGACCAAATTTCAAGAAAGCCGAAATTAGCTATGAGTTTGACTTTAATGACCCTCAATTAGAAGGACAGCTAGATTCTATTCAACTTACTCAAGTCTTATTTAATATTCTGATAAATGCTATTTATGTGTCGCCTAGAGACACGGTTATTAAAGTAAAAGTGTATTCAGAGGAATCGAATTTTGTTATAGAAATAGCCGATCAGGGACCTGGTATAGAAGAAGGATTGAAGTCTAAAATATTTGAACCTTTTTTTACTACAAAACCTATTGGAGAAGGTTCTGGTTTAGGACTTAGTGTAGTACATGGAATTGTTAAAAGCCATAAAGGGGATATTCTCTCTATTGATAATGTACCTCAAGGAACTATTTTCCAAGTGAGATTACCCTTAAAGATGATGTAATGAAATTAAAGAAAGAAAACATTCTAATTGTTGACGATAATTATGATATGCTTGAGTTGCTTCATCGCAATTTGAAAGCTCAAAATTTTCATACTTATAAAGCTTCTTCCGTTGTGGAGGCAATTGAGATATTAAAATTCAGCACCATAGATTTGCTAATTACTGATTTGCAAATGCCAGGTATTAATGGTATTGAGTTAGTAAAATATGTTCAAGAACATTTCCCGACTATTCCTAAACTCGTTATTACAGGATTTCCTTCGGTAGATAGCGCGATTGAGGCGGTAAAATCAGGCGCTTTGGATTATTTGGCAAAACCGTTTACCAACGATGAGTTAAAAAAGGCAGTGCAAGCTTTAATTGATTCGAAAGAGGATGCTAAAACGAGTACTAATGAAACGAGTATTCCTTCTACAGATAATATAACGGAATACGCAGGAATCGTTGGGCAGTCGCAACAGATTGTCCAATTGGTAGATTTGATTCAACGCGTTAAAGACAATAGAGCTACCGTATTAATCCAAGGAGAGAGTGGCACAGGAAAGGAATTAGTTGCTAGAGCAATTCATTATGAAGGCGCTTTTTCTTCGAAACCTTTTATTGCTGTAAATTGTGGCGCTATACCCGAGAATTTAATGGAATCGGAACTTTTTGGATACGTAAAAGGGGCTTTTACCGGTGCAAATGATACCCGAGATGGTTTTTTCCAAGCTGCTGCTGGTGGTACTATATTTTTAGATGAAATAGGAACGGCTCCATTAGCAGTTCAAACCAGATTACTGCGAGTATTGCAAGAAAAGGAGGTCAGTATGATTGGTTCTCAGAAAACTCAAAAAATAGAGCTGAGAATTATTGCTGCTACTAACAATAATTTATATGAAATGTGTAGTAAGGGCAGTTTTCGTGAAGATCTTTATTATAGATTAAATGTAGTGAATATTGAAACACCACCGCTTCGTAATCGTAAAAGCGACATAAGGCTATTGATAACTACTTTTCTTTATAAATACGGCGCTGAGTATAGTAAACCTAAAATAACTATTTCAGAGAAGGTTGTTTTGGTTTTAATGCGTCATTCTTGGCCAGGAAACGTGCGGGAATTAGAAAACGTAATTCAAAGAATGATTATCATGAGTGGTGATCAAATTGAAGTTGCGGATGTGCCTGAGTACTTAAAATACCCTATGCCTTTTGAAAAAGAAGAACTTAGAACATTAAAAGATATTGAAAAAGCGCATATTCTAAAAGTGCTTGCGGCAGTTGATAATAATAAAACGCGAGCTGCTGAAATTCTTCAAATTGATCGAAAAACACTACGTCAAAAAATAGAGTAATCTCTCTTATTTATCCGAGGAATTTCTCCTCTTTCGGGTAATTTCTCCCCACTACTTTTTCGCATAATACAATCTGTGTTTTTTATAAACCCTTTGATTTCAAGGGTTTTGTTGTTTGTGCTATTCTGATATGTCCCATTGGCATGCAGTTTGTCTATTGTTATGGAAACAAATGCTGTTTTTTACTAAACAAACATTAAAATTAGATGAGATGAACATTCTAGAGAAAAAAGGGATTGATTCTATTCCTGTAGCCATTAAAAGAAAAGTCAAAAGAGATAAAATGATCATTGACTTGGATTTTTCTGCCGTTGCAAAAGAAGAATCAGCTTTTAAAGGAGAAGTGAACGTTGGATTATGTATCAATTGTGATAGCAATATCCATTGCACTTGGCAACGTAATAACAAAATATTTTGTGAACATTATCAATAAATTAATATGATGGCTATAAAAGAAGCGACCAAAAGAAGCATGCTTGACAACGTAATGGAACAGTTTAATAAAACAGCTGATTCTATCAACTTAAACTCAAACATTAGAAAAATTTTATCAATAACAAATAATGAAATTATACTTCATTTTCCCGTAAAAATGGATAATGGTGGAGTTCAGGTTTTTACAGGATATCGTGTCCAGCATAATAATGCATTGGGACCATATAAAGGAGGGTTGCGTTATCATCCAACTGTAAATGTGGACGATGCTAAAGCGCTTGCGATGTGGATGACTTGGAAAACATCATTGGCAGGTTTGCCTTATGGTGGTGCAAAAGGAGGGATTCAAATTGATCCTCGAGATTATTCGATAGGGGAATTAGAACGAATTACACGTCGTTTTACATATGCTTTAGGAGAAAATATAGGGCCTGAACATGATATCCCAGCACCAGATGTCAATACTAATGAACAAACGATGGCATGGATGGCTGATACTTTCATGTCTACTAAATCATCATCAGAGCGCTCTCGTAATCAGCATGTCGTAACAGGGAAGCCAGTCGGTTCTGGAGGTCTTGAAGGGAGAAATCGTTCCACTGGTTACGGAGTGTATCTGACAATTAAATTGTTGTACAAAAGTAGAGGCGAAAGTTTGGAAGGCAAAAAGTTTATTGTTCAAGGTTTTGGTAATGTAGGCTATTGGACTTCTCATTTTTTAACACAAGAAGGAGCTATTTTAGTCGCTGTACAAGATGCTCATGCCTCTATTATTAATAAAAAGGGAATCGCGGTTGAAGAATTATTTGAACATTCGAAACCAAGAAAAGGATCTATACAAGGATTCACAGGGGCAGAAGAAATTGACCCAGAGTTATTTTTTGGAGTCGAATGTGATATTCTTATTCCTGCTGCATTAGGAAATCAAATTACAGCGGATAATGCTTATTTAGTCAAAGCAGATGTTATCGCTGAGGGTGCTAATGGGCCAATCGATACGGAAGGTGAAAAAATATTATTACAAAATGGAATTGCCATAATACCCGATATTTTGTGTAATTCTGGAGGTGTTATAGGAAGCTACTTTGAGTGGCTGCAAAATAGGAATGGAGAACTGTGGCAACTTGATGAAGTGATGCAAAAGATTGATAAAAAACTTTCAGAGGTATTTTATAAAGTGGAAGGGCTGGTTAAGGAAGGCAAAATAGATTGGAGAACTGCAGCTTATATTTTAGCAATTACAAGAATAGAAACCGCTTACATTCAAAGAGGTATTTTTCCTTAAATTTTTTTAATAATTCTGTCAGATTTTAAAAACCTTTATAGTTATTACCCATTTCTATAAAGGTTTTAGAATTTGTACTTTACAACTAATTTATGAAATACGGTCAGCTAATAGTAAATATAAAAGAGTACCGCTTACTGATGCGAAGCATAGCTAATTCTCAAGATCAAGAAGATCAAGTTTATAGAGAATCAATGAAAAAACTAAGAACAGAACTGTTGACGGCAAAAATGCTCGATTATGACGTTATGCCGCAAGATGTGATTAGGTATAATTCTATTGTATGTATTAAAACTCCTTATAATGTGGAACGCAGTTATCAAATTGTAACGCCTGAAAAAAGTAATATTCAACAAAACAAAATATCTATTTTGTCACCGATGGCATTGGCTCTGTTTGGCTATGCAACTGGAGATGAAATTGTATGGCAGTTTCCATCAGGGATTAATACGATTAAGATTATTGGAGTACAGCAAAAAGGTAGAACTATAGAAAATGAAACAATATGAAAGATTTAATTTATAAGCACGAGACAATCGATGATATTCAAATGAAGTTCATGGATTTAGATATTGAAAGATGGAAAGAAGACGTTTCTCTTATTAGAATAGAAATTCTTTTTTTTAAGAGAATGCTATATTCTTCTATTTTTAAAATTTTAAACTGCGATGAGCAAAAAAAGAAGAATTTGATTATTGATCTAACTAACGTTGAGAATATTAACGAATCATACAATAACAATTTATTAGGATTTGTTAATAAATTAGAAATGATTCGGGAGTGTGATGATGTGCAATGTGAGACCTTTTATTTGAATAATCATACAAGGTTTAGGGCAGATATTGAGAGCCATTTTTCAGCGTATCGATTTTATAAGACTAATGTTATTTTGTTTTTTGATGTTTGTTTAGAAGATGAGATTTAAAAAATAAGGTTTATACTTGGCTTTTTACAAAAACATATTTGGAGTGTATTCAGATATGTTTTTTTGTTTTCGATGGGTTTTACGGTTTTTTTGTTCGGGCTTATCGCCAAAAGAAAAACGAAATAATGAGCTCTTACTGATAGAGACTTTTTATTTTTATCCATAAGGTTTCATCAAAATCGGATAATGCCAGATTTATATTATCGGCGGCGTCCCCCATTCTTATTACTACCATATTCTTGCTTGGAATAACATAAATTTTCTGATCGTTTTTTCCTAAAGCCATGTACATATCATTTGGGGCAAATGGAATAATACTTCCCGAGAATTGCAATTGTGATTGCGGCAAGTGGTAACTACTTTTTCCATTTAACCACCATAAATAGCCGTAACTAAGGTTGATGTTTTGCGATGTTGTAGTAGCGTCATTACAATAGTTGTCATTGAGTATTATCGTATTTTCCCATTTCCCTTTATTAAGCATTAATAGTCCAAAGCGGGCCATGCTTCTGGTTGTGCTGGCATAAACGGAATTATTGCCAGAATCAAACCAAGCGCCATCCATGCCAATCTTATCCCTTAGTCTAGTGTTGAAATAGTTGCTCCAAGTTTGTTTTGTTGCTTTAGCCACAACATCTTGAAGTTTGACGTATACATTATGGTATGCCCAACGTGTTCCTGCATCTGCTTTATATTTTAAACTTGCTGGAGTGACATCGTCACCATTTGTAATATCCTCAATTCCGGATGTCATGGTCAGCAAATGTTTATTAGTAATCAAGTTTTCTTTTGCCAAGGGTAGGCTCGTCCATCCAGCACCAATATAATCTGAAACTTTAGAATTGATGTTTAAATACCCTTCCTGTTCTGCAATTCCTGTCACTGCAGTTGTAAGTGTTTTTCCAGCACTTGCCCAATACCAATTAGCTGTTGCTGAATGTCCATTAAAATAGTTCTCCATGACTATTTTACCATTGATTAAAATAATAAAAGACTTAGAATTTTTGAGTTCTAAATAATCTAATAGAGGTTGAACAGCTCCTTGATTCCAATTCAGACTGGCTATGGATTTTGTTTCCCACTGCGTTCCCGTTAAAGGAGGGAAGTAGTTGGTTGCAGAAGGAGTAGGGTTCGTTTCTGTATTTTCTTTGGTGCATCCAAGGCATAATAGCAGGATTAGCAGACATTGTATCGATTTTGGCATCTTGTAGGGATTAGTCTTTCTTTAATCAAAAATAATCAAAATAGTTTAATGTGTTTTGCTATTTTTGTTTTCTTTGAATTTAATAAGCTTAGCTTTGTGGTATAAAAATATTAAACTTATTTATCAAAAAGCCTAGCCCTGATTGAAACGAAAATCCTTTTTATCTCGTTTTTAGGACGAGATAAAAAGATTGTAGTGGAAAGCAGGAAAATGCTCCTAAAAAACCAGATAATTGATTATGAAAAATACATTTAGAATTTTAGTGCTGTCTTTCCTTTTTGTGGGCTGTCAGCAAAAGATTGAACCTACTGATGTTGCCAAAATAAATGGCTATTGGGAAATAGAAAAAGTGGTTTTTGACAAAGGCGAAGACAAGGATTATAAAATGAATGAAAGTTATGATTTTTTTGAAATTGACAAGAATAATAAGGGGATTCGAAAGAAAGTAATGCCACAATTAAACGGTACTTTTTTGGTGAATGATGCGTATGAAAATGTAAATGTTCGATTTAAGGATGGTAAAGCATTCTTAGATTATTCTACCCCTTACTCAAAATGGAGTGAAGAATTAATTGCCATTTCTGATAAGGAGTTAGTGGTGCGAAATGAAGAGAAAAAGGAATATCATTATAAGAAAACGGGAGCAATAAATCTAACAGGCGATGGCGAAAAGACTAAATAATCAAAGTACGGTAGGAGATGTTTTAAAGCAAATTATTCAGGTCAATAAACTACAGCCCGGAATGGACCAGATTGATGTGAAAGATGCCTGGAAAAACCTGATGGGAAATGGGGTAAATAGTTATACTAAAAATGTGGTGCTTAAAGGAAGTACGCTGTATGTTGAGTTGACTTCGTCTGTGTTGCGTGAAGAGTTAAGTCATGGAAGAACTAAAATTGTGACCATGATAAATGAAGAACTACGTCGCGATGTGGTGAAGGATGTAGTGTTGAGATAGATTCTCCCCCTGGCCGCCTCCGAAGGAGGGGGAGGTAGAACTTAAGTGTTAATATAAATAAATCCCGTCTCGCTTTCAGCGGACGGGATTTTATATGTTGTTTAGTTTTTGTTAATTCAGTTATTTTAACTGAACACTAAAAAAACTGAAAACTGAATACTAGAACTGCTCTCTTCTTGCAAAATGAAAAGCACCTTCGATAGCTGCGTTTTCATCACTGTCAGAACCGTGAACTGCATTTTCTCCAATAGAAGTAGCATAAGCTTTACGGATTGTACCTTCAGCAGCATCAGCGGGGTTAGTAGCACCGATTAATGTTCTAAAATCTTCAACAGCGTTGTCTTTTTCTAAAATAGCAGCAACAATAGGACCTCTTGACATAAATTCTACTAATTCACCATAGAAAGGTCTTGCAGCGTGTACTGAGTAAAATGCTTGAGCATCTGCTACAGTAAGTTGAGTTAATTTCAAAGAAACAATTTTGAAACCTGCAGTTGTAATCATTGCAAGTATGTTTCCGATGTGTCCGTTAGCAACAGCATCAGGCTTAATCATTGTAAATGTTCTATTTGTAGCCATTTTGTTTTGTATTTTTTAAATTTGTGCAAAAGTAGACTTTTTTTTGAATTGAAATTAGGAAATCAGCAGTTTAGGCTTTTTTATTTGTTAATCAGGTCTTTTTTTTGCTCTATACTTTAAAAATTAAACTGTTTTTGTAAAACAGCCATAAAATAAAAGTCCAAATGCAGGAATAAATTAAAGCCCCAGCCAAAGATGCCGCCATGGGGTTGTCGAAATAGGGAAGGACCCAAAAACTATAAAGATATTGCTGGAGGTTAATTTGTTCCAATGGAATGTTTGGGTTTTGAAATTGAATCATTCTTAATCCTTGTGGTATGATTTGGGAAAATGAAAAAACGATCATTGGGTTCACCCCCCAAATTAAGAATAATTTATACCCATTCCTGATGTTTACAATGTCAATTATATAATAGAGAAAGGTAAAAATGAGTATGCCTAGACCAGCTGTAAATAAAACATACGAACTTGTCCAAAGCGATTTGTTTATTGGGAAAACGGTGTTCCAGATCATTCCTATGAGCACTAGTACACTACCTGTAATTATCATTTTTTTTATAATGGCAAGTTTGCTGGAGTCGCTATTCAGCAATTGACCAATCAGCAGTCCTATTAGTCCTGTGGCAATTGCAGGTAGAGTGCTTAGAATCCCTTCTGGATCCCATGTTTTTGAATACACCCAAAGATGGTCCTTTAATACGGCATTGTCGATCCAGGCGGCTAAATTGGTCCCTTTTTCAAGGTTTGCTTCGCCAATTCCAGGAACTGGTACTAATGTAATTAACGCCCAATAACCTAACAATAAAGCTATCGCTGTTATGATTTGTGTTTTATGATTTGTTTTGAGGTACAAAAGTGATATGAAAAAATAAACAATCCCTATGCGTTGCAGTACGCCTGGTAGTCTCACTTCTTTATAGGCTTCAATACCGCCGAAAGCTAAAAATAGATATGCCGCCAGAATGGTAAGTGCGAGGTACAATTTGATTTTCGAATTGAAATTACCCAAAAGGGCATAGCCTACGCCAAAGGTTATGACAAGTCTTCCTATTAATAAAGGAACGCCTTCTAAACCAAAAAGTTGGATTTTGTCAAAATAATTGAAAAAGATTCCCAAACAAATTATCCGCAGCGAGCGCGCCAGTATTTTAATGAAAGTGGCGACATCAAAAGTTTTTGCTGGTAAAGCAAATGGAATTGCTACCCCCATGATCAAAATGAAGAAAGGAAAAACTAGGTCAGTGGGAGTCCAGCCATTCCAATCTGCATGTTCTAACGGTGGATATATGGCGGACCAATCACCTGGATTATTGACTATGGTCATCAAAAAAACAGTAAGACCTCTAAATACATCCAATGAAATTAAGCGTTCTTTTGCCATTGATTTTCTTTTGATTATAATTAAAAGTACGTACTATTTTTTTAATGCTTGTATTCCTTTATGAAAGTGTAATTATATTAAAATTTTGTTCTAAAGGTTTCAAGGTATCAATTACTGTTGGAATTAAATTAGCGCCTGATTCCAAATAGAATTCTGAAAAATTAGCTTGACGTTCCTGTAAACTTTTATTCGGAAATAGTTCGTTTTGTAAGTCGGTGATGCGTTCTAAAATGGTACTTAGTTTTCTTTTCTGTGCTTTTAGCAAACGTTTTTCTAGGTTGTCTAGTCCTTTTGTTTGTTTTACTTCCTGCGCTTTTACAGCTCCAACGAAAGACTTGTCCGTTAGTTTAGTAATCTCATACAATGCTTTGAACTGTTCTTCCAACTGATGTTTTAAAGTGGACATATCGATTGGGAATTCCGATAATTGTATTGTTTTAGTATTTACTAAATCGGCTTGTTTAGAAAACAAGTCGCTCCAAGTTAATTCTAATTTGTCTGCTTTTTTAAGTTGCTTTTCGGTAGCTAAAAGAACAGAGTTACGTACTAATAGCATTGGGAAAGTAACCTTTACCGTGTCAAAAAATGATTTTAATTCTAACCAATAAGCGATTTCTCCACCTCCGCCAATGTAACATAGATTAGGCAAAATCACTTCCTGATATAAAGGACGCATAATCACGTTAGGGCTGAACATCTCTGGGTTGGTATCTAGTAATGTTAAGATCTCGTCCTCAGAATATTCAATTTTAGTATTGTTTATTTTGTATTTCCCCTCTTCCGGAATAATGCGTTCTCGCATTTTATCTTCGATATAAAACAAGTTGATTTCGCGTGGATTTACCTGTATGTTGTATTTTTTTAATTTTTCAGTTGTTTCAAGTACTGCCTTATGTGAAGTTTGGTTTAGCAATTCTTCTTTTGCAAAAGGAATAAAACTACGCTTTAAATCGGCATCATCTGCGTCAAGAATTACCAGACCTTGTGCTCCAAAAAGTGCATTCGCTAGATGACGTGTGGCATCTGCTAAATTGTCGTAATTTAGATAGGCGTCTTTAAATAAGTTCTTCAAGGTTTCAGCATTAGTGCTTGAACCCAATTCCTGGGAATATAATTCAAAAACATCTGATAATCCTTCAGTAGATAACCTTCCCACGGGTCCAGTGCTTTCCTTGTTCCACCTGAATTTTTTTCCTTTAAAATTAAAATAATTAATTTCTTCAAAATCATGGTCTTCGGTCGCCATCCAATAAATAGGGACAAAGTTATAGGCAGGATATTTTGCTTTTAATTCCTTGGTAAGATTAATCGTGGAGATAATTTTATAAAGGAAATATAGAGGACCAGTAAATAGATTCAATTGATGTCCGGTAGTTACTGTAAAAGTATTGTTCACTTTCAAAGCTTCAATATTTTGAAGTGTTAAATGAGAGGTTTCAATACTAGCATATTGTTTTTGTAGAACCGAAACTAAAGTGACTCTATTTGAATTGTCGAAATTGGCCTGCTTTTCGAGGATTTGTCCCTCAAAGTTTTCAGGTGTAGGGAAGCGGTTGTATAAAGAGTGTAAATTGTTTTTTTGATCTAAATAATCGTTCATCAAAGGGGAGAAATACCCTGAATTTTGATAGCTGATACAGTCGGTAGGCATAGTTTAGTAATTTGTGTAAATGTACTAAATTCAAATTTAATTTTGTTATTTCAAATAATATTTAGATATTTGTCTAAATATATAAATACAAGAAAAAATGAATGCTATTTTTAAAGCATTAAATGATGTGACTCGGAGGGAGATACTAGAGCTTTTGAAAGTAAAAGATTTATCTGCAGGTGAAATTGCAGCTCATTTCAATATTTCAAAACCGAGTATTTCACATCATTTAGATATTTTGAAACGTGCAGATTTGATCACTTTCGAAAAAAATGGGCAATTCATCATTTATTCCATTAACACAACAGTAATGGAGGATGTATTGCAATGGATATTAACTTTTAAAAAATAAAATCATGAAATTAACGTTGAAAAAAGAGCTGCCTTTAATTGGAATTGTATTGGCACCTTTCGTCTATTTGGCTATTATTTGGAATATACTACCGGAGAAAGTACCGACACATTGGAATTACAAAGGAGAAGTTGATAAATGGGGGGATAAATATTCATTGATAGTCCTATTGTTTTTATTGCCTGTTTTGACTTATGTTTTAATGGTGGTCATCCCTAAAATTGACCCGAAAAAGAAAATTGAGCAAATGGGAGGGAAGTATTATCAATTGAAATTTATATTGGTTTTGTTCATGTCGACTTTAGCTTTTATTATTTTGCATATATCGGTAAATCAATCCACTTCAAGTGCGAATTTGATTTTCATTCCCATAGGTGTTTTGTTTATCGCGTTGGGTAATTATTTCAAAGTAATTCAGCCCAATTATTTTATTGGTATTAAAACACCTTGGACTTTGGAGAATAAAGAGGTATGGAAATTAACGCATATAATGGCGGGTAAACTTTGGATTGTTGGCGGTTTATTGATTGTCTTAGGGAGTTTGACTTTAGATAAAAGCATTTTCATTTACATTCTTATCACAATTATTGCTATCATTTCGATAGTGCCAGTCGTTTATTCTTATATTAAATTTAGAGAACTAAAGGAGTAGAATTGATTTTATAAATAAAGAACAGGATCACCTTTTAACTGAATATGCAATTTTAAAATAATTTTAAAATAATGAAACAGACTCTGACAATAGTACTTTTAGTAAGTTCAATGCTTTCTTTTTCTCAAGATAATAATAAAAAAACTGGAGAGTCATTTATTAAACTATTGCTTCAAGAAAAAAAATATCAAGAAGCGTATTCCTATTTTGAGGAGACAGTAAAAAGTAAGATATCTTTAAAAGTTTTAGAGGATACAGAATTGCAATTGAATAATCAATTGGGAGGATTTAAAGCTATAATTGAAGTTAATAATGAAGCTAGTACCTATTTTTATTATTCTGATTTTGAAAAAATTAAATTGGATGTGAAAATAACATTTAATGAGAATAGTAAGATCGTAGGTTTTTTCTTTACTCCTCATAAAGAATTCAAAAAAGTAAATTCATTGGGAAAAGACCTCAATATACGAAGCGGTAATATCGATTTGAAAGGAACTATTCTCCTACCCGAAAAGGATAATTTTAAGAAATTAGTGCTTTTTGTTCATGGATCTGGTCCACAAGACAGGGATGAAACTATCTATGAAAACAAACCTTTTAAAGATATAGCAGAAAGTTTATATACGAAAGGAATTGCATCCTATCGATTTGATAAAAGGACACTAACGAATCCGGAAAGTTTTAATGAAAAAAGCACGATTGATGATGAAGTAACCAATGATATCCTAGCGATTATAAATTATTTCAAGGAAGACAAGCGGTTTAAGGATTATGAAATTATTGTATTAGGACATAGTTTAGGGGCTAATTTAATGGCTCGAATTGCAAACAAATCAAAACAAATTTCAAAAATAATACTGATGGCTGGAAATGCTCGACCATTAGAAGTTCTTATTGGCGAACAATACGATTATCTCTATAAACTCAATCCGTCAGAAGAATTACTGGAGGCTGTAAATAAAGTTAAAGGGCAGATTGCAGTTCTAAAAGCAAAAGAATTTAATTTAAACAGTCCTAAAGATAAGCTTCCATTTAATTTATCAGGATACTACTGGCAATCAGTATTAGATTATAATCCGTTAAAAGAAATTAAGAAAGTGAAAATGCCAATATTAATTCTTCAGGGCGAAAGAGATTATCAAGTAACCATGAAAGATTTTAAGCTATGGAAAAGTACAATGAAAAACAATAATAAAGCGACTTTCATTAGTTACCCAAAACTGAATCATTTATTCATGAGTGGAGAGGACAACTCGGGACCTAAAGAGTATTTGATAAAGGGAAATGTTGAGCCAATTGTTATTGATGATATTTATAATTTTGTGAATAAATAAACATTTGACTTTGTAGGGTATTTAGAGTAAATAAGCTGAAATCTATTAGGATTAAATTCATTTGTTACTTCCGAAAATTAATGTCAATTTTACAGAAAAATTTTATTTTCCCTATGAAAGATAATACAAATCCGAAAAAAGAAAACTCATTAAAACATGTTCTTTTTGGTAGTTTAATTGGAACAACAATTGAGTTTTTTGATTTTTATATATACGCTAATGCAGCGGTCTTGGTGTTTCCTCAATTATTTTTCCCTTCTTCAGATAGTACGAATTCCGTTTTGTTATCCTTAGCTACTTTTTCAATAGCCTTTTTGTCAAGACCATTAGGCTCGGCGGTATTTGGTCATTATGGGGATAAGGTGGGACGTAAAACAACCTTGGTAATTGCTTTGTTAACCATGGGGATTTCAACGGTCAGTATTGGCTTTTTACCTAGTTATGCAAGCATAGGAATTGCAGCACCTTTATTATTAATGCTATGTCGCTTTGGTCAAGGAGTTGGTTTGGGGGGCGAATGGGGTGGAGCTGTATTATTAGCAATAGAAAATGCTCCTCCTAACAAGCGGGCTTGGTACGGTATGTTTCCGCAATTAGGTGCGCCAATAGGTTTGTTGCTTTCTGGTGGAACTTTCTTGATTTTAACGGACACGATGAGTTCCCAAGATTTTCTTGATTATGGATGGAGAATTCCTTTTATAGCGAGTTCTCTTTTAGTATTACTTGGATTTTATATCCGATTAAAAATTACTGAAACTCCCGCTTTTGAAAATGCAAAAAAGGAAAAAGAAGAAGTGAAGATTCCGTTTTTTACTTTAATAAAATTTTATAAAAATCAATTGATTTTTGGCACATTTGCTGCCATTACTACGTTTTTAGTATTTTATCTGATGACAGTGTTTACGCTTAGCTGGGCTACTTCAGATTTGGGCTATTCCAAAAGAGATTTTCTTTTAATGCAGTTATTTTCTGTATTGTTTTTTGCACTTTTTATTCCAGTTTCGGCTTTAATTGCTGATCGTATTGGGCGCAGAAAAATGCTTATTTACACTACGATTGCCATTGCTCTTTTTGGTTTCGTTTTTTCTTTATTTCTAAACTCAGGAAACCCTCTTCTTGTAACTTTCTTTTTATGTGTTGGAATGGCCTTGATGGGATTTACTTATGGTCCATTAGGAACTTTTCTGTCAGAATTGTTTCCTACTAGCGTTCGTTATTCAGGGACTTCGTTAGCTTTTAATATGGCTGGTATTATTGGAGCTGCATTTGCACCTATGATTGCCATATGGCTGGCAACGCATTATAGTTTAACTTATGTTGGGTTTTATTTAAGTGCTGCAGCTTGTATCTCTTTATTTTCATTGTTAATGATTAGTAAGGAGGAGCATAAGTTTTAATGATAGATAATGGACTATCGCTTCAAACTAAAATGACCTCGATATTCTTTTCCATTCGATCTTGTTGCAACAAACCAATAGTCTGTTGCCGGAAGTTCGTGTCCATTGAAAGTTCCGTCCCAAGAGTTGTTCTGGGTTAATTCTTTTAGGAATTTACCGTATAGGTCAAATATTTTTATAATTAGCGTTGTCTCTAAGTCTGAAAATTTTATTTTCCAGCTGTCATTAAAGCCATCGCCATTTGGCGTAAAGAACTTTGAGTATGCTAATGAGGTATCATTATTTAGTATTAAATCACAATCTGCAGCTGCAGAAACTCGGGTGTTTATTAAAACTCGATTGCTTTCACAATCAGCTATAGTTTGTGAAGCGTAATAATTACCTCCATTTTTTAATACTGTGGTTTCAGGAATTTGTAATCCTGTTATCAGAGAATCGTACCATTTTATGTTTTGGCCGTTTATAATTATATTGTTTAAAGATGCATTTTCGGTAATGCAAAATGATTGCGGTGAAGTTGCTACTGGTTCTGATAGACTATTGATTACAACAATAGTAGATTTTGTATCGTCACATCCGCCAGGTCCTGTTATAGTGCATGTATATTGACCACCTTGCAATAGAGCTGCATTAAGAATGAATGGGTTTTGTTCAGTGGATAAAAAGCCATTTGGACCCGTCCAAGAATAGTTTGTTCCACCATTAGCAGAGAGTTGTATGGTTTTACCTTCACAAATTGGAGAATTACTACTTGCGGATAAACTTTGAGAACATAGCTTAAGCTTAACTACCCATAAATCCTGCAACCCACTTTTATTTTCACTTTTGTCTCCTGATTTATCAGATTGAGACCATCCCAATGTTACATATCCTCCATCTTTTGCTTGGACAATAGATTGAGGCTGGTCAAGATTATCACCCCCTATCGTTTTATCCCATTCAAACTTACCCGTTTGATCAAGCTTTACTAGCCAGTAATCACGATCACCAATTGAACTTTCTGTTTTGAATCCGGAAATTCCAGAGTAGGACATGACTCCAAGTATGAAACCTTTATCAGAGGTTAAACGAATATCTGCTAGATTGTCAGTGTCACTAGCACCAATATCTTTTTGCCATACTATTTGCCCTAGGCCGTTTATTTTTAAAAGCCAAACGTCATTTGAGTTATTTACTGTTGTTTCCGCCTTGTCTCCGGAAATATTTGAAAAAGAGTCTCCTCCTAAAATATAATTGCCATCGGAGGTAGCTATTATAGATTTTAAATAATCACCATTATTCCCTCCATAAGTTTTTTGCCATATGATTGAGCCTAGAGAATTAATTTTTATGATCCAGTAATCGCCTCCGCCTCTTGAACTATCAGTTTTATCCCCTGAAATACCTGAATGGGATGACCCAGCTAAGATGTAACCACCATCGGTAGTTTGTATAATTGATTGTACCCAATCAGAATTACTGCCGCCAAATGTTTTTTGCCACATTATATTCCCGGATATGTCTGTCTTTATAATCCACATGTCAAGCATACCTTGTGAGTTGTTGTTTTTTTCTCCTGATATATTTGAATCAGACGAGCCTCCCATTAAGTATCCTCCATCATTAGTTTCTATTATTGTAGTTAATCGGTCAACACCTGTTCCTCCATAAGTTTTATCCCAAAGAATATTTCTATCGGCGTCAAGTTTTACCACCCAATAATCATCCCGGCCTCTAGAATTTTGTGATTTCTCTCCTGATATATTCGAAGAACTGTATCCACCTAGTATATATCCACCATCTTTAGTTTCCTTTCCAGAAGTTAAATGATCAAAATTATTACCACCAATCGTTTTTTGCCATATTATATTACCTGAAATGTCACCAATTTTTACTAACCAATAATCTCCTTCACCTCTTGAATTCTCATTTTTATCATCAGAGATATTTGAATAGGAATAACCGCCCAAAATATAATTTCCATCTTTTGATAATTCTATAAAATCACTCCAGTCATTATTATTTCCTCCAATTGTATTTTCCCACTCTATAGATTGAGAGTAGGTCTTTATATTGAGAGCGAATATAATTATTAAAGCTAATATACCGAGTTTGTAGTTTTTAAACATAGATTTTTAAACGTGTTGAAAGAAAAATATTATTTTGAAGTGTAGATTGTAAATATAGATAAATATGTAGAAACCCAAATAGTTTTTTAGTATGACACACTTTTTTAAAATTAATACAACCACAATAAATTTGTCTTTTAATCTTTTGGTGGAAAGAACACAAATAACCCTTATTTTTGCACAAAACAATTTCCTTTTGAAAACAAAACTCTTTCTCATTACGCCTCCTTTTACCCAATTGAATACACCGTACCCAGCAACTGCCTATATAAAAGGGTTTCTGAATACTAAAAACATTGATTCTGTTCAGGCGGATTTAGGGATTGAAGTAATTTTGAAATTGTTTTCTAAAGTAGGATTATCAGATTTATTTAAAATTGCAACTATAGACAATGCTATTTCAGATAATTCCAAACGAATTTTTGCCTTGCAAGAGGAATATATCAAAACGATTGATGCGGTAATCCGTTTTCTACAAGGGAAAAATCCAACTTTAGCACTCCAAATCTGTCAAGAAGATTATCTGCCCGAAGCTTCTCGTTTTGCGCAACTGGAAGAACTCGATTGGGCTTTCGGTACGATGGGAACGCAGGACAAAGGCAAGCATTTGGCGACCTTATATCTTGAAGATATATCCGATTTTATTGTGGAATGCGTGGATGATAATTTTGGCTTCAGCCGTTATGCAGAGCGTTTAGGGCGAAGTGCTAATTCTTTTGACGAATTGTACGAAGCTTTACGGCAAGAACCAACTTATATCGACCAACTTTTATTATCCATTTTAAAAGAGAGAATTGAAGCGATTCAGCCTACTTTATTCTTGATTTCTGTTCCCTTTCCGGGGAATTTATACAGTGCTTTTAGATCAGCGCAATGGATCAAAAACCATCATCCTGAAATTAAAATTACCATGGGAGGCGGCTTCCCTAACACCGAATTACGTTCCCTTTCGGACGAACGTGTTTTTGAGTTTTTCGATTTTATTACTTTAGACGATGGCGAAGTACCTGTTGAGGAATTGATCAATAATATCGAAAACCCAGCTCACAACTCTTTCAAAAGAACATTTCTTCTAGAAGACGGGAAAGTTATTTATAAAAATAATTCCCTAAAATCAGATTACAAGCAAGCGCAAGTAGGTACGCCAGATTATTCTGATTTGCCTTTGGATAAATACATTTCGGTTATCGAAATCGTAAATCCCATGCACCGCATGTGGAGCGACGGACGCTGGAATAAACTCACCATGGCGCACGGATGCTATTGGGGGAAATGTACTTTTTGCGATATTTCATTGGATTACATCAAAATTTACGAACCAGTTGCGGCTAGTTTGCTTTGCGATCGCATGGAGCAAATGATGGAGCAAACTGGTGAAAATGGATTTCATTATGTGGATGAAGCAGCACCTCCAGCATTGATGCGGGCATTAGCACTCGAAATACTTCGAAGAAAATTATCAGTGACTTGGTGGACTAATATTCGATTCGAAAAAAGTTTTTCCAGAGATTTGTGCTTATTACTAAAAGCTTCCGGCTGTATCGCGGTATCTGGTGGTCTCGAAGTAGCCTCCGATCGTTTGTTGAAATTGATAGACAAGGGAGTAACGGTGGAGCAAGTAGCCAAAGTGACCCGCAATTTTACCGAAGCAGGGATTATGGTGCATTCTTATTTGATGTACGGCTATCCAACGCAAACGGTTCAAGAAACAGTAGACAGTCTGGAAATGGTGCGCCAATTATTTGAAGCAGGTGTTCTGCAGTCTGGATTTTGGCATCAGTTTGCTATGACGGCGCACAGTCCTGTTGGGATGTATCCAGAGAAATTTGGCGTTGTCAAAGAAACGGAAGTCATTGGGACTTTTGCCAATAATGATATTAACTATATTGACTCGACAGGAATCGACCATGACAAGTTTAGTTTTGGACTCAAAAAATCATTGTTCAATTTCATGCACGGAATCTGTTTCGACTATGAGTTGCAAGATTGGTTTGAATTTAAAATTCCGAAGACTAAAATCCCGGAAGACTACATTTTTAATGCTTTAGAAGTAGCGGAAGATTTTAAAATTAAATCCACAGCCAAAATTGTTTGGTTGGGAGGGAAGCCTTCTGTTGATCATTTTACCAAATCAAAAAAAGGGAATACTTGGGAAACACCCAAAAAAAAATATTCTTCCGATAAAATAAAAAAGGGTGTTCCTGAAGACCTTGGGCAAAAAACTATGCTGACTAAAGAAATGATGACACTGACTTTTCACGATAAAAAAGAAAGTTTTACCATTCAGACGAATAAGCAAGAAGGAGAATGGCTTGTGGAAATGTTGTTGAAAATTACTGTTTCAAACGCTAAAACCTATTCATTTCAGGAAGTTAAAGCTGATTTTGAAACTAAGCTAGAGGACTTTGAATTGTTTTGGTACTCAAAACCAATTAACACTTTAAGGGAGTTTGGGTTGTTGGTTCTTTAGTAGCTATACTAACTTTTTTCATAAAAGAGTTTTTTATATAATTCTAAAGATTAAAGGAATGAGTTAAATTTATATTTTTTAAATATAGTTGCGCAACTATATCATTTTAGCATAAATCTCTCTTTTTATCTTACGAAAACGTTTTCTTTTACCTATTTTTACGACCATAAAAATTGCATTAATGAGTGATAGCTATAAAGTAAAAGTAAATGATTCTTTTCAATTTGATTTTGATAAGGAACAAATTTCGCGGCTTGACGCTGTAAATATGGATGCTAAAACATTCCATGTATTACAAGAAAGCAAGCCCTACAAAGCGGAGATTATCTCGGCTGATTTCAATCATAAAACCTATACCGTCAAAGTAAATAACAATAGTTATACTGTTGCTATTTCTAATGATTTAGATCAGCTTATCCATGAATTGGGATTTGAGGTAGGATTGACTAAACAGGTCAATGCAATCAAAGCACCTATGCCGGGATTGATCTTGGAAATTAGTGTGGTAGTAGGACAAACGGTAAAAGAAAATGACAGTCTGTTAATTCTAGAAGCTATGAAAATGGAAAACAGTTTTCTTTCTCCACGCGACGGAATTATCAAATCGATATCGGTAGGATTGGGAGATGCTGTGGATAAAGGGCAGTTATTAATTGAATTTGAATAAGCGTATGAAAAAGATATTAGTTGCCAATAGGGGAGAAATTGCCATTAGAGTAATGAAGACCGCCCAGAAAATGGGTATTAAAACAGTGGCTGTTTATTCAACAGTCGATAGAAATGCACCACATGTCAAATTTGCTGATGAAGCCGTTTGGATTGGGGAATCACCTTCAAACCAGTCTTATTTATTAGGAGATAAAATTATTGAAGTGGCCAAATCATTGGGCGTGGACGCTATTCATCCAGGATACGGTTTCTTGAGTGAAAATGCTGATTTTGCTGAAAAAGCAGAAAAAAACAATATCATTTTTATTGGGCCAAAATCGAAAGCCATACATATAATGGGAAGTAAGTTGGCTGCGAAAGAAGCAGTTAAAGCTTATAATATTCCAATGGTTCCTGGTTTAGACGAAGCGATTACCGATATTGAAAAAGCAAAAGGAGTTGCCCGAGAAATAGGTTTCCCTATTTTGATTAAAGCTTCTGCTGGTGGTGGTGGAAAAGGAATGCGCGTTGTCGAGAATGAGGAAGAGTTTGAATCCCAAATGAAAAGAGCGATCAGCGAGGCTATAAATGCTTTTGGTGATGGTTCTGTTTTTATAGAAAAATACGTTGCTTCTCCTCGTCATATTGAAATACAAATCATGGCCGATAGTCATGGGAATATTTTATATTTATTCGAAAGAGAATGTAGTATTCAGCGTCGCCATCAAAAAGTAGTCGAAGAAGCTCCTTCTTCAGTTTTAACACCTGAATTGCGCAAAGAAATGGGTGAAGCTGCCGTTATGGTGGCTAAATCTTGCGATTATTTAGGAGCAGGAACTGTGGAGTTTTTATTGGATGAAAACAATAATTTCTACTTCCTTGAAATGAATACGCGTTTGCAAGTGGAGCATCCAGTAACCGAGTTGATTACAGGTACTGATTTAGTTGAAATGCAAATAAAAGTGGCTCGTGGAGAGGCTTTAACGATTAAGCAGGAAGACTTAGTGATTAAAGGTCACGCATTAGAATTGCGTGTATATGCCGAAGATCCTATGAATGATTTTCTTCCAAGTGTTGGCCATTTAGAGGTGTACCAATTGCCTGTTGGCGAAGGAATTCGCGTTGATAACGGTTTTGAACAAGGAATGGATATTCCCATCTATTATGACCCGATGCTGGCTAAGTTGATTACGTATGGCGAAACACGTGAAGAGGCTATCCAACTTATGATCAAAGCAATTGATGGATATTTGGTCGAAGGAGTACAAACTACTTTGCCTTTCGGGAAATTTGTATGTGAACATGAAGCTTTCCGTTCGGGGAATTTTGACACTCATTTCGTGAAAAAATATTATAGTGCAGACTTGTTGAAAAACCAATTGGCACAAGAAGCGGAAATTGCCGCTATGATCGCTTTGAAACAATATTTTGAAGATCAAAAAATAGTACGATTACCAAATCAATAAATTTATGGAGTCTAAAATAAAAGAATTAAACGATAAAATTGCTCAAGCCCATTTGGGTGGAGGTAAAAACAGAATTGCAAAACAACACCAAAAGAAGAAACTAACAGCCAGAGAGCGTGTTAATTATTTGATGGATGAAGGTTCTTTTGAAGAAATTGGAATATTGGTAACACACCGTACCACTGATTTTGGGATGGAGAAAGAAAAATATTATGGAGACGGTGTAATTACCGGGTACGGAACCGTCAACGGAAGATTAGTCTATGTTTTTGCTCAG
The DNA here is from genome assembly GCF_900111075.1 of Flavobacterium frigoris. Lineage (GTDB taxonomy): Bacteria > Bacteroidota > Bacteroidia > Flavobacteriales > Flavobacteriaceae > Flavobacterium > Flavobacterium frigoris. The sequence continues at coordinate 11,827 of NZ_FOFZ01000010.1, read as the reverse complement.
GATTTCACTGTTTTTGGTGGCGCGTTGTCTGAAACACATGCCGAAAAAATCTGTAAAGTGATGGATATGGCAGTCAAAATGGGAGCGCCTATGATCGGATTAAACGATTCAGGTGGTGCTCGTATTCAAGAAGGGGTTCGTTCTTTAGGTGGCTATGCCGATATTTTTTATAGAAACGTACAGGCAAGTGGAGTGATTCCGCAAATATCTGCTATCATGGGACCCTGCGCCGGTGGAGCGGTATATTCTCCCGCTATGACTGATTTTACCATGATGGTAGAAGATACTAGTTATATGTTTGTGACTGGGCCTAACGTAGTTAAAACGGTTACTAACGAAACCGTAACTTCTGAGGAACTGGGAGGAGCAAGTACGCATTCTACTAAGTCTGGTGTGGCACATTGTACTTCTGCAAATGATGTAGAATGTCTGGAAGATCTAAAAAAATTGTTGAGCTATTTACCGCAAAGTAATAAAGAGACGACTGCAAAGTTGCCTTATGAGCTAAACGATGAGGTACGCGAACAATTGGCAACGATTATTCCTGATAATCCGAACAAGCCGTATGACATGCATAACGTTATTGCTGGGATTATTGACGAAGATTCTTTCTTCGAAGTTCATAAAAATTATGCCGAGAATATTATTGTAGGCTTTGCCAGATTAGGCGGAAGAAGTATTGGTATTGTGGCCAATCAGCCGTTGTATTTAGCCGGAGTTTTGGATGTAAACAGTTCGATTAAAGCAGCACGATTTACCCGTTTTTGTGATTGTTTTAATATTCCTTTGTTAGTCTTGGTAGATGTACCAGGTTTCTTACCGGGAACAGATCAAGAGTGGCATGGAATTATTGTCCATGGAGCCAAATTACTTTATGCGTTAAGCGAAGCGACCGTGCCAAGAATTACGGTTATTACGCGTAAAGCTTATGGTGGTGCTTATGATGTTATGAACTCGAAACACATTGGTGCCGACATGAATTATGCTTGGCCAACCGCCGAAATTGCGGTAATGGGAGCAAAAGGAGCTTCAGAAATTATCTTTAAAAAAGAAATTAACGAAGCAGCAGATCCTGCAGCTAAATTATTAGAAAAAGAAGCAGAATATGCAAAGCTGTTCGCCAATCCATATACTGCAGCGCAAAGAGGCTTTGTGGATGAGGTTATTTTACCCCAAGATACACGCAGAAAATTGATTAAAGCATACAGTATGCTTGAAAATAAAGTTAGTGTTACTCCCAATAGAAAACACGGAAATATTCCGTTGTAGTTTTTTTAAATATATATCATAAAAGCGATTGTTGAATAGAGGAAATTCTATTTAACAATCGCTTTTTTACTCGTAAGAATATAGCATGAGTGCTGTCTTAAACACGAAAAAACCTAATGCAACCAGCTTTTTTAGACTATGTTATGTCTTTTATAAAATCATCATATTCTGAATAGAAAAGCTCTAAAGCAGCCATTTTCTCGTTATAAAAAGAATATATTTCGTCCCAGTAGTTTCTATTACTAACACTTACTCCTAGTTTTTCAACCCAAATACGACTAATTGTTTTTCCGTTTTCAAGAACATAATCTCTTTCGAATACTAAATCGGCAATGAATTCTTCCGCTAATATGCTTTTTAAAGCTTCTAGTTTTTCAAAATAAGCAATTCGGGTATCATTATTTCGATGCTCAATATCAATTATAACTTGGGCTTTTTTATTATCTACATAAAATTTAAAAGAGAAGTCTTTAATTTTGGTGTCATATAATACCCATTTTCTTGGAAATTTTTCTGCGAATGTGACCCAGAACTCTCTCTTTAATTTTTGAGTTTCTTCTTTGCTATACATTTTGATTGTTTGATTATTAGAAAATTTGCGCACTTTAATTTTCTAGAGTATATTTACTTTAATATGCAAAAATAGACTTTGATTATGGATTTTCAACATTTTTTAGAATATGTTCCTCATTTCGCTCAAGCGAAACTCCCGGCAATGGAGGCGCATCTTAAAATGGCTCCATTTGAAAGAATGGAAAGCTTAAAAAATGCATTTAGTGAAAATAAAGTCCCAAGGATGGCGGCGGTTATGATGTTGTTTTACCCAAAGAATGGAATGACACATTTGGTTTTAATTGTTCGGAATTCTTATGAAGGCGTTCATTCGGGACAAATAGCATTCCCCGGCGGGAAATGGGAAACAGAAGATAAAGATTATTCTGAGACAGCGTTGCGGGAAACACATGAGGAGGTGGGAATACGGCCTAATCAGATGGAGATTATTAAGTTATTTACGCCTACCTACATTCCTCCAAGTAACTTTATGGTCTATCCTTTTTTTGGAATCTGTAAAGAAGAAGCTTGTTTTGTGCTTGATCCAACTGAAGTTTCTAGTATCATTGAATTGCCATTATCGGTCTTCCTGAGCGACAAAATAATTATTGAGGCAAAGCTAACGACTTCCTATGCCAAAAACATTAATGTTCCTGCCTTTGAGATCGAAGGACATGTGGTTTGGGGAGCTACGGCAATGATGCTTAGTGAGTTAAAAGATGTATTGAAATCAGTTTTGTATTCACAAAAATAAAATGATATACGGCGTGCAATCAAGGTTGTTATTTCAGTTCGTCATATATTGATAACATTAGAGTACAAAAATAAATTTCGTAAGTTTGTAAAGTAAATTTAGAAGATAAACATACAATTATATGGGGTTATTTAAGAGAAATCCTTTTGGTCACATCCTTTTCGTGAAGAGATGGTTGATTCGAATTTTCGGGGGGATTACCCATAGACGATATAGAGGTTTCAACGAATTACAGATTGAAGGTTCAGAGATTATTAGAAATTTACCAGACACTAACGTGCTGTTCATTTCGAATCATCAAACTTACTTTGCTGATGTAGTAGCCATGTTTCATGTATTTAACGCTAGTTTAAAAGGGAGAGAGAACAATATAAAAGATGTATTGTATTTGTGGAATCCTAAGTTAAATATTTATTATGTGGCAGCCAAAGAAACGATGCAAGCGGGTTTACTACCAAGGATAATGGCTTATGCAGGTGCAATTAGCGTAGAACGAACCTGGCGTGCAAAAGGCAAGGATGTTAGCGATAAAAAAGATGTAAATCCTAATGATACCGAAAATATTAAAATTGCACTTAAAGATGGTTGGGTGATTACATTTCCGCAAGGAACAACTAAATCATTCAAGCCAGTTCGTAAAGGGACGGCGCATATAATTAAAGAACACCGTCCTATAGTAGTTCCTATTGTTATCGATGGTTTCCGCCGTTCCTTTGACAAAAAAGGGTTGCGCATGAAAAAGAAAGGAATTCTGCAATCGTTCATCATCAAAGAACCGCTTAAAATTGACTATGACAATGATTCTATTGATGAAATCGTAGAGAAAGTAGAATTTGCAATCGAGCAACACTGTTCTTTTCTAAAGGTAATTCCAGTCGAAGAAATCGAAGAGCAGGAGAAATTAAATAAATTCAGAAAATGGGAATATTGAGAGCTTAATAAATACCTTTTTTTATAAAAATACAAACCCAGCAATTACTTAAAATTGCTGGGTTTTTTATTTGAAAAAAATAAGTACCACTACTACAAGTCTATTTTCTTCAGTTCTTTATAATTGGCGTGTAATCTTCGCAGTAAAATACCATACAACAGTCTATAAAACAGCCAAAACAATCCAAACAGCACGATGGTAACTAAGGCTAATATTCCAACAGTGATTGCCATTATTTTTGGGTCACTTTCTATTTTTTCTCTTAAAACAATGGTTTCGGGATTGTAAAATAAGGCGATTATAAATCCTATAATTAAACCAAAAACAATCATTCCTAGATTGTACCAAACATAATATTGCACCGTTTTACGAGTTTTTAAAATGTCTTTCATCAATTGTTTTGTCGACGCTATTGTTGAAATACGGATGTAATTTTTATAAAATAAATAGATAAAAATCACGATTACCCCGTAACTTAAATAGGAGAATATCTTTATGTAGGAAACGAATTCCTTACTATTGATTTTATCAAGATAATCATCGGTATTGGTAATTAAGCTTAAACAAGTCCACAACAAAACCTCTAATATACTGATGATTAAAATCCACTTCACAATGGATGATGATTTTTTGTGAATCATCTTATAAATTTCTTTTTCTGATATCTGCTCAAAAGAATCTTTGTTCTTTTGCCAGTCTTTTTTTAATAAATCCAGCTCTTTCATATTCTTTAAGGATTTAGTATTTTTTTTAGTTTTCCTTTTATTCTATTCATTTTCACCCTGGCATTCACCTCGCTAATTCCTAATGTTTCTGCTATCTCGCGGTAGTCCTTATCTTCTAGATACATAAAAACCAACGCTTTCTCAATGTCGTTTAATTGATAAACAGCCTTGTACATCAGCTTAATTTGCTCCTCCTCTTCATAGTTATATTCGACGTCCTTAATAAAATGTTGTCTGCCTTCGTACTCAACGGTAGATAATGATCGTTTGTTTTTTCGGTACAACGTGATTGCTGTGTTCAGCGCTACGCGATAGGCCCATGTAGAAAATTTACTATCGCCTCTAAATTTTGGAAAAGCCTTCCATAATTGAATCGTAACTTCTTGAAATAAGTCTTTATGAGAATCTTCGCAATCAGTATATAACCGACAAATTTTGTGGATTATATTCTGATTCTCCTTCAATTGTGTAACAAAAGAATGTTCTAGATTTTCACTCATAATTCATTAGTGTACTGCATTTCTATTTTGTTACAAAGTAATTCATTTTTTAGGAGCAAAAAGCCTTATTTTAACATTTTCGCCTCGTCCCGCTGTACATTACAATCTCCCTAAAAACGGGAGGATTTCCATTTCCATCGGGGCTATTTCCAACGAATATTTTTCAAAAGCACATTTTCAATTGTTGTAAATTTCAACAACAAACCCTAAACTTTGTATATTTGATTTTTAAAAATAGAAATAAAAAATAATTATGAATATCCCTAATTCAACTTTACCTAGAATCGTAATTATTGGTGGTGGTTTTGCAGGAATAGCATTAGCCAAAGAACTAAAGAATCAAAAAGTACAAGTCGTTCTTTTAGATAAACACAATTACCATACTTTTCAACCACTATTGTATCAGGTGGCTACGGGTGGTCTTGAAGCAGGTTCTATTGCGTATCCAATTCGTAAAGTAATTCAGGAATATGATGATTGTTATTTCCGACTAACAAATGTGCAAGAAATAGATACTAAGAATAAAAAAATAATTGCCGAAATTGGAGAATTAAGCTATGATTATCTGGTTATGGCTACAGGATCAAAAACCAATTATTTTGGTAATAAAGACATTAAACGCTACAGTATGGCGATGAAAACCATACCGCAATCATTAAATATCCGAAGTCTTATTCTGGAGAACTTTGAGCAAGCAGTCTTAACGACTGATGTTATTGAACAGAATAGTTTAATCAATTTTGTACTAGTAGGAGGTGGGCCTACAGGAGTAGAACTGGCTGGCGCTCTTGCCGAAATGAAAAAAGCGATTCTACAAAAAGATTATCCCGATTTAGACATTGCAAAAATGGAAATTAACCTGATTCAAAGCGGGGATCGAATTCTTAACACCATGACCGAAAAGTCATCAAGAGCCGCCGAAAAATTCCTAGTTGATCTTGGCGTTAAGATTTGGAAAAATGTTCGTGTGACTAATTATGATGGTCGTACCATAACCACTAATTCTGATTTGACTTTTGATACTGCCACTTTAATCTGGACTGCCGGTGTTCAAGGAGCAGTAGTAGCGGGTCTCGATGCTAATTCTTTGGTGGAAAAAGTGGAGCGCATCCGTGTGAATGAGTTTAACCAGGTAAAAGGCTATGATGACATCTTTGCTGTAGGCGATATTGCTTCTATGGAAACAGAGGAGTTCCCACAAGGACATCCCATGATGGCCCAGCCTGCGTTACAGCAAGGAAAGCTGCTTGGGGAGAACCTGATCAAATTGATAGCTAAAAAACAAATGAAACCTTTTGAATATAATGATAAGGGATCGATGGCGACTATTGGGCGTAATAAAGCCGTAGTAGATTTACCTAATTACCATTTCAGTGGTGTTTTCGCTTGGTTTGTATGGATGTTTGTACATTTATTCTCCCTAATTGGATTTAAAAATAAAGCCGTAGTGTTCTTAAACTGGGTTTATAACTATATTCGTTTTGACCGGGAAGGCCGTTTGATTATCAGACCGTATAAAAAGAAAAGTTTTACTGCTTTTACCAGTGATGAGGTTTAGAAATAATTCCTGAATATTTGATAATCAATACCGTTTATAATTGATTGTCTTTATAATAATTCACCATCAAATTCACGAACTTACTGTAACTCTCTATGCCGTCTTTTTGTTGATTCAATTTCAGGAATTGATCATAAAATAAGTAGAAACCGGTTTCAATAGGTGTTTTATATTTTTTTCTAAAATTGATGCTTTCCTGATAGTTTTTTAATATTCCGGGGTGAACCGTTTTTAGTAATTGGTCAAATGATTCGGGGTTGTTATATTCTAAAATTCCTAAACAATACCGCAAGGCATAACTGTAGCCTGAATATTTAACATACAAATTATCGTTTTTTACAGAAGCGAGGAAACCAATAAAATTGCATTCGGTTTCGTTGGCAAATCCCATTTGGTGTGCCATTTCATGATTGGTAGTCATGGGAAAACTATACATCGGGCCTAAATAGTTCACATTCGCCTCGTTAGTAAACGGATTTAGATATCCTCCAAATCCCATATAAGTTAAGGGCACACTAAACAATGATTTTTTATTGCTTAAATTTTGAAAACGAAAGTTTTGGTGTTGCCTGGATAAGTTATTGTAACCATTTAAATTCATTGTAAAAACCTGTTCTTGTGAATAAGGAAAAACTACTTTTAAGCTATCTGATTTTGTAAGTTGGATTTGGATCTGGTTGGTTTTTGTAATCAGCTTTTTAGTAAAGCCCAACAAATCAGCATCGGTGTATTCTCGTTTAATTTCCATTTTTTCAAATAATGGCTGGCGATAATAGTTCAGTGCCCACAGAATATGAAACAAAAAATAAAAAACGGAGAAAGCACTAAGCAGCTGCAAGCTATTGTCTTTCCAGTTTTGTTTCCAGGATTTTCTTTTGTCCCAGAACCATTTCAAAACAAAGAAAATTAAAAGGATATAAAGACAATCTCCTACTGAAAAAGGCATGTTGCCTAATGCTGTTCTTGAAAATTGAGAGATGGAAAGATAGAGTCCATTACTGTAATAACGCTCCACACTTTCAGGAAAAAACGGAATAAGCTGCAGCAGAATTATTTGGATAATAAGGAAAAGAGGAAGTAAGTATTTTGATTTCACGAAGCAGAAATTTATTTGCGTGGCTGTTTTTTTTGTGAATGGTAAATATAGTAACTTTTTGTTTCGCAGTAAGACGTTAAGTTTTTTGTTTCGCAGAGAATCGCAAAGTAAACACAGAGCGGCACAAAGTTTTTTTACTATATAAGTTATATAAGTTTTATTTCGCGGCCATTCTTAGAGAGAGGTCAGCCATTCATAAAGTTTTTCCACACAGCTTGTCATTTTTCAGAATTTCGCGCATACAGTCCAAATATAGCAGCGCATCTACGTTTTGGGTGTAAAAAAACGACAAAAAAACTCCATAAAATGAGTTATTGCGAGCTTCGATAGCTATCGGAACGCAGCAATCTTATGATCTAAATCAGTTTGTGTTTTAATTTATAATATTCTATAATAATTTCTATAAAATTTTTCATTTCTACATAGGATAAATCATACTATCTAAATCCGATTATTGTTTGGGAAAGGATTTATAATTCACTGTATTGTGGTCGATAAGTACACTAAATCCTAGTTTATCATTAAACTGCGATTACAACTTATAATTCTCTTTTGTTATTGTTTTTTAGATTTCTAAAAAGGCAAAACATTAATTCATTTTAAAAGAAATATGATCAGAATTTTAACCCCGTTACTGACCAATAGTACGCCTTACCAATAAAAATACCACAGTTGTGGCAACTACCATCGCCCGAACTGCGGCAGACTCAAAGGCAAACAATGGATCGAGAACCGCACCAACGAGCTTTTGCGTCGGTTCGAAATGCATATTTTGCCCAAAAGTTTTACTAAAATAAGGCAGTACGGTTTTTTGCAAAACCACTGCAAGCGAGCTCGATTACAGAAAATCAGACAATGCATGAAACTCTCGCCGATGCCGAAAATCGTAAAAATTCCAGTAGCGATACGCATACTCGAAAAATATGGCAATAATATTTTTAAATGTCCGTGTTGCACTCAAGGTCGTTTGCAAATTGTAAATACGGTGCGGTATTTTAAAACTAAAACACAAGATGTAAATGAGATTCAGAGAATTGTAAATACAAAAAATAAGGCTTCGCCTTGTGCATAGGAGTTGCAAAAACAGCGAGTGACCCCAAGATATTTTAGAAATGATACTCCTCCATTTATGGGTAGGGAGAAGCGGTGTTCTAAAAGCACAAAAAAGCTTCAATTATTGCTTTTTGGTTGTCCAATAAACTGGTCAAAAGAAATCCAAAAGCTACTAAACCTCCAATCGATAAACTCAAAAAAAGGAGGCACTCAGTCAACACAAACTAAGCAAAAAAAGCCCCGAAAGTTATCAAATTCGGGGCTTTTTTCGCCTAGTTTGCTAGATGTTAACTGTAGTTTTATTCTTGAATTCGATTTCTCAAGTCCATTCTTGAGTGCAAAATTCTTGTGACTTCAATTTTAGTTTCGCTTAATTTTCTATAAAATATTATATGTTGGCCAGATTTACAACCAAAAATATCTGGACTAATTTCATTATAATTCTTTCCAAAATTTTGGTTTTCAGCTATGTCTTGACAATTTTCAAGAAGTCCTTCGTAATATTTATCAGCTTGACTTTCTGACCAAACTTCATACGTATAATCCCAAATCTTCGTTAAGTCTTCTACAGCCTTATTTGTAAAAACATATTTAGCCATTTCTTTTTTTGACTTTTAAAGATTCAAGATGTTTTTTTGGATCAAAATTTTTAGCTATTCCACTTTCAATTCCTTCGTTTATTGCATTTTTTAAAGCAATAATTTTATTTTCCTCTTCTTCCAACAATCTTAAACCAGCGCGAATGACTTCACTTGTATTTTTGAATCTGCCTTCTGAAATCCTGTTATCAACAAAATTTTCAAAATAATTTCCTAAAGAAACCGATGTATTTCGTCCCATGACTTTAATATTTTTGTAAAGTTACCAAAATTTGGTAATATAAAAAAAATAATGTTCTCTTTTTTCGGTGTCTTGTCCTATCCTACGTTGACCTTTTTTTGTTAAAAATTAGGCTTAAAACTATAAATTGGGTTACCAATTTTTGGTTAGGTTTTTTAAGTTTTTTCATCAAAAAAAATGAAGATTAAAAGAAGTGGCATTTTGAAAATGCCATCTTCATTTTCTTTGACTATAATTTTGGCACTATTCGAGTTGCTCCTCAGCATTGCTCGTTTCCATCCTCACATAGAGTTATAATAGTACTAAATTGGCGATTAAACGGCAACTTTTTTTACTTTTTTATAGGATTTATTTTTTTGTTTATTATATTGTAAATGAACGTATTGTAGTGTTTTTAGATCGAGACTCCAATGAGTCCTTTCATTGTTGTAAATTTCTATAGCTTCTTTGGTTATAGCTTTAGCTATTTGAATTTATTTAAGGGTTCTTTTTAATCCAAATTCATATTTTAAGATTCTGTTAATTCGCTCTGCAATTGCATTTTCGTACGGGTCATATTTTTGGGTTGTACTTAATATAAAGCCTTTTCCTTCAGCAAATTCGCTATGATCTGTACAACAATATTGTATGCCTCTGTCGCTATGATGAATGATATTCTTATGGCTGAAAACACAATTTTTATGAGTCATTTTAAGGTTGTTTTTTACCATTTCTACTCTCATATTATCTTCTAATGCCCAGCCCATTACTTTTCTAGAATATATATCTGTAACCAAAGCTAAATAGGCATGTCCTGCATCGGTTTTTATATAGGTTATATCGGCAACAAAAACTTGTTCAGCGTGTGTTACTGGTAGATTGTATAGTAGGTTAGGTGATTTGTAATAGAAATGTTTAGAGTCAGTTGTAATATGAAAGCGTTTGGGCCTCTTTATGAATAACCCTCTCCATCTAAGCAAATCAAATAGGGCATCTCTTCCCATTTTAATGTTGTTTTGAACAAGTTTTTCTTTTAAATGATCTAAGAGTTTTCTGGTTCCTGTTCCAGGCATTCTTTCGCGTATTTCTAATACTAAATCAATTACGGTATTGTTTCTAATTTCTTTAATTTTATCGGTAGCAATTCGTTGATAATACCCTTGTTTGCTTAGCCCGAGTGATTCGTAAATCCATTTTAGTTTAAAAGCTTTTTCTTCTTTCTCTGAATTTCGTCGGCTAACCATTCGGGCAAGTATTTTTTTGAAAGTTCTTCCCCCGTAACAGATTCAAATTCAATGATTAGCTCTTGTTGAAAAGCTTTAACTCCTTCTAAATCTTTTATTTTGCTTTTTAGTTTACGAATTTCATCGTCTTTACTAATGCCTTTGTTGGTTTGTTCGTAATTGGTTAGTTTTTTCATCCAGTATTCGATTGTGCTTTTAGAAATATCGTATTTTTTAGAAGCGTAATTTAAAGAAATTTGTCCATTGTTGATTTGTTGAATTACAAAAAGTTTGTATTCAAAACTTACTTGTTTGCCGTTTCTTCTTCGGACGGGCTGATTTTCGGGTGTTTCCATTGGTTACTAAAGGTGTTTAAATTTTAGTCAGCCTATTTCAGGATTTGTCAGTGTTAAAATATATTACAACGGTTCCTGGCTTAGCTTGGTGGGGAACTTTTAAGCAGATTATTTTTGGCTGTACGAATATATGAAATTAAATGGTAATTCCACTAAATTCCCCATCATGCTAAACCAGTGTTGTAGGCTGGTTGTTTTTAGTCAAAATTGTAATACAACAGCAAATTTTGGCGATTCGTTTTTCCGCTTCAACTTTCGTATTTTGGTTTTTAGATTCCAACTTTTAAGGTTCTGCTTTTCCGTTTCAACCTTTTCGGACTAGGTATCTTTATCAATTAAAGCGAACTGAAAATTTCGGAAATTTAGAACATTTTTCGTAAACAATTCCTAAGTTACCTAAATATTCGGCAATGACGCTTACTGTGTTTTGGCTGTCGTTGGTGACTTAGTAAATAGTTTTTCTAAATAAAAAAAAAGAGCGATGAATGAAAGACAAGAAATTATGTGAAATGGTAAATTGTCAATTAAATTGCTAAAACCTAACACCAAATAAACAACAATACTACAAAAAAGGCTACCAAAGAAGCCCAAAAATATAAATAGAATCCGTTTGATTTTAGCCATAACAACGAAAAATAATGAACCTAAAAGCAATATTGATTCAAATGTATAAAATAGTCCGCCATCTTTCCCTGAGTGAAAATCAAGATCTGTAGATATTTTCCAATCCAAATAAGTTACTATACTTGCAATAAATACAATTAATATGATGAATTTTATTTTTCTAGTCATTAGTTCGTTAGTTGAACAATTATCGCCTACTTTAAAGTTTTTACTATTCCGTTCCAATTTCGGCAATATATTTTTTTTAGATTCCAATTTTTTTTCTGCGCATTGGCGGATTCAAGGACCTATCGCAACAAGTCCATTTATTAATAGTTATTCAAAGTTAATTTTTTTGAGGAATATTGTCATCAAATTCAGAATAACT
>NZ_FOFZ01000030.1 GCF_900111075.1 Flavobacterium frigoris | reverse complement strand
CTTTTGTATGGATGTGGATTACGTTGCATGGAAGCCCGAAGTGTGCGTTTGCAAGACTTGGATTTTGATCGCGAGCAACTCAAAGTGGTGCAAGGCAAGGGTAAAAAAGACCGCTATGTTCCGCTATCCAAACATTTAATTAGAGGACTCCAAACTTATATTGAAGCCGAAAAACCCAAAGTGTATCTCTTCAACGGACAACCTCAAGGCAGAGCAGGTGGAGATTTCGATAGTCGTTATTCGCAACGAGGTGTACAATGGGCATTTAAACAAGCCACTAAAGCTGCTGGCATTACTAAAGAGGTTTGCGTGCATACGCTTCGACATACTTTTGCTACCCATTTACTCGAGGACGGACTTGATATTATCACACTAAAAAATCTCTTGGGGCATGAGCAGATTGAGACCACGATGGAATATTTGCACATTGCCCAACTCGACACGAAAAAAGCTTTTAGTCCGCTAGATACACTTTTTGAGAAATGCAGCCGCAAATAGGTGCTGAGCGAAGTCGAGTTGTAAGCACTGAGCGCAGTCGAAGCGAAGTTGCTCATGTACTAGAAAAATTGGGTAATAAAATAGAAAATCTAGGACTTAATACTTGGCAATTACGGACTTTGTCAGCCGTTCGAAGATGCAGAACTGCGGCTTTAGGCGGGCATATTGATGCGTGTGATGGTTGTGGTAAAATCAATATTAGCTACAACTCGTGTCGCAACCGTCATTGTCCCAAATGTCAAGGTAAAAACCGAGAAGATTGGATACAAGCTAGAACAACAGAACTCTTGCCGGTACCATACTTCCATGTTGTTTTTACCTTGCCAGATAGCATCAATAGTCTAGCGATGCAAGATCCAAAATTGGTTTATGATATTCTTTTTGAGTCCACTTGGGAAACGTTGAAAACCTTTGGCAAAAAAAAAGAAATCCAAAGCGGAATGATCGCTGTTTTACACACATGGGGACAAAATTTATCCCTGCATCCACACTTGCATTGCATTGTTCCAGGCGGTGGCGTGGACAAAAATGGCAAGTGGCAAAACATGCGAGGCGATGGTACATTTTTGTTTCCCGTAAGGGCACTGTCCAAAGTTTTTAGGGCTAAATATTGCGCCAAACTCAAAGAAAAAGCACCCCTAAAATACGAACAAATCCGGCAGGATTTATGGAGAAAACCGTGGGTGGTTTTTGCTAAGAAACCTTTTGGGAGTCCAAAATCAGTAATTGAATATTTAGGAAGATATACCCATAAAATAGCCATTAGCAATAACCGAATCCAACGAATTGACGATCAAAACGTAACTTTTAGCTATAAAGATTACCGTCAAAACGGATTTAAGAAACAAATGACACTGACGCACGAAGAATTTATCAGGCGTTTTGCGTTGCATATTTTGCCCAAACGTTTTGTAAAAATCCGTCACTATGGCTTTTTGAGTAGCACTTGGAAACGTCAAAAGCTCAAGCTTTTGCAGGAAAAGCTAAAGGTAAAAGTGCTAGAAAAAGCAGAAAAGAAACCATTTTTGCCCAAATGTCCTTGTTGCAAAACGGGTAATTTACACCGAATAGCGGTTTTCGACCAGCGTGGTCCGCCTGCTTGGTATCTTGGCGGTAGCCACAGTTCAATTCCCTGTAAAAAATAACTTTATGGGTAAGGGATTTTGTATTCAGATATGAAGGAAAACACTAGAAAAACCATACTCAATTTTACTGCAAAAAAAAAGAGGCGTTTTAGCCTCTTGTAATCACTCTACCCATTTTACGATAACTCCATAGTGTTGACGGCATGTAATCGGTTCCGTTCAACCGCGGCTTCATTGTTGGCTTTTCAAGCCCAACGAATCCTTAGCTGTTATATGCCGTTTTTTTTAAGACTAATAATTAATATTATAATTGTATTTTAGCATATAAAACAAAAAAAATGCTAGATAAAATCAAGAGATTAACTTTAAAAGCTTTAATGCATGATGAGCAATTAATGTATGGATTAGTTTTAAAAGGTGGAAATGCTTTGCAACTAGTATATGAGATTACTGACAGAGCGTCTATGGATATTGATTTTTCAATTGAAGGTGACTTTTCTGAACTCGATTTTCAAAGAATTTATGGGATTTTAGATTCTTTACTTAATGAACAATTTCAGTCCGAAAAATTAATTGCTTTTGATATAAAATTTATAGAAAAACCTAAAACTAATAAAGAGAAAATTTGGAAAGGTTATAATATTGAATTTAAAGTTACTCATGAAAAAGATTGGTTCGACGATGATTTAGATAAAACTAGAAGAAATGCAATAAAAATTTTAGATCAGTCCACAAAATTTTCTGTTGATATTAGTAGCTTTGAGTATATTGCAAATGCAAAAAAAGTAGATTTAGATGGAACAGTATTATTTGTTTATACGCCGGAAATGATTGTTCTTGAAAAACTACGCGCACTATGTCAATCAATTCCTGAATATAAAGCGATTATTCCAAGTGCAAACATTAAAGGACGTGCTCGAGATTTTTATGATATTTGGAATATTTGTGAGCAATATCCAATAGATTTTACTTCAGAAGAAAAGGTAATTTTATTACACGAAATATTTAATGCAAAGAAAGTTCCAATAAATTTTTTAGAATTGTTACCTCAATATAAAGATTTACAGAAAGAAAATTGGAATAGTGTTGAAGATACTTTGAGTTCAGAAAATGAAGGATTTGATTTCTATTTTGATTATACAATGGCTTTAGTTGAAAAGATTAAAAGCCTTTAGGATAAAATATTTTCCATTTAGAATCAAATTCTTTATTAGACATGTTATATGTTAGATAAAAATTATAAGTAATATTTTTTTTAAAAATATCATCTATAATTTTTTGGTCATATCCTGCTTTAGTCATATAAAAACCTATTAATTGATGATATGGATATATGTAATTTAGTTTTAATAAATATTCATTTATTTTGTATATATCTACTTTATCACGTGCAATTTCATATGCTTCTAAAACTTCAAAAACTCCACCTGAATATGCAGGTCTGATAGCAATGTCAATTAAAGTTCTTTCTAAGTCAGTATAGGAATAGTTATTTTCAGTAGTTATTCCGACATTGTTTTCTATATATCCTTTTTGTATAAAATAAAACCTTGTGTTGTCAATCTCAGATTTATAACTTTCTGAAGTCATTCTTTGCGATTTAGAAAATGCAGAATCAATTGAGCTTTGTTCCAATTCAATATCATTGGGATTAATTGGATAACTATGACTTTTGCTATAACTTACATATATTGATTTTGGAATTTGCAGTGTCAACTGATGTATCTGCATCGCAGTATAATTACTTAAATACCCATCTTTTTTTATTGTTAAAGCAATATTGAATAATGATGCATCTGGCTCTTCATAGATTTGTTTGATAGTTGCTGTTGATTGATGTTTGAGTTTTATGTTTTTTAAAATTTTTGCATCTTCTAAAAATTTCATAAAATGATATTGATTTCTATAATCTGCGATATTCCATTCTTCACGTTTATTTTGAAATATTTTTGTTAAATCAAATGTAGTATAAGCTTTCAAATCATCCGTGTAGAGATGGTTTTTTATTAATTGCTCAGCAGATTTAAACGATTCTTTTCGCATTTTCCAAATAATTTTAAATACTTATTAGTAGTATCGTATACGATACTACTATGCAAAGTTAAACGATTTTTTTGACAAATGCAAATAACTATGAATATTCTGAAGAGATGAAATAATTTTAAAGGCTGTATAGTAGTATCGTATACGATACTACTATGCAAAGTTAAACGATTTTTTTGACAAATGCAAATTGTTAATACATTAATGATTTTTAGCAGGCGGATTCAAGGACCTATCGCAACAAGTCCATTTATTAATAGTTATTCAAAGTTAATTTTTTTGAGGAATATTGTCATCAAATTCAGAATAACT
>NZ_FOFZ01000001.1 GCF_900111075.1 Flavobacterium frigoris | reverse complement strand
TTTTTCAAATCTCTCGATTCTATTACTCTTTATTCTTTTGTCTCGTCTTGTGGACGAGACGGCTGTCAATTCAATATGTCTAGGAACGTGTTCTTCTCTTTTTATCTCCTCGATAATCACTTTTCGTGTTTCTCGAAGCGGGTGCAAAACTAACAAAGTCTTTTGTTTCTCGCAAGAAAAATTTAAAGTTTTTTTGAAGATCTAAATCTTCGTTTTCTCTATCTTTTCTTACCAGTGTTTCAAGGAACTTTGCATGTTTTGCGGGGTGCAAAAGTAATAAGCAAAATCAAATCTCACAAGCTTTTTTTGATTTATTTTTAGAAATGATTTCTAATCCTAAACCCCCTTATCACTTGCCAATCTTTTTAATGAACTTATTCGCTGTTGCGGGTGCAAAAGTAGACTCTTTATAACGTTATTCAATACTTTTAATTGACTATTTTTTGACGCTTTCTTAACCTTGGGTTTAACTCGCTGGAAATACGCTTTTTGAAGACGAAAGTTTTTTCCTCTCCCAAACCCTCTCCAAAGGACAAAGAGCCTTTGAGGACGTGGTTTGCATTATTTCTATGTAAATACAGCTGTTTTTATTGAATCCTTAGTAATACCGTACAGCTAAACCACTCATTATTCCCATATCATTTAGTGCTTTTGGTTTATTTACTACTATATAACTAGGTATTGTATTTTTAGAGACTTTATCGATAATCTCGAAATAACCCTGCTAAAAACAATTGCCCTAGCCCCGATAGCAGTGGAAATCCTACTGAGCCAGTCCCGAAACATCGGGATTGGCTCAGTAGATTGTAACGAATAGCGGGAAATAGCTCCTAAAAAAAAGAGGCTACTCCTTTATATATAGGTATAGCCTCTTTTTCTATAATGGGGAACGCCCAAATTATCTGTTAGTCGAAACGAATCGCTTTAACCGGTGAAATTTTGGTTATTATATAAGAAGGGATTAGCAACACTAAAAAACAAACACTTATCGTAAGGCCGTTTAATAATAAAATATATCCCCAATTAAGATATACCGGCGCTTGATCGACATAGTAATTTTCAGGATTCAGTTTGACTATCCCAAAATATTTCTGGAGCCATAGAACCGCTATTCCAATTAGGTTTCCCCAGAATAATCCTCGAAGAATTAAATAGGACGCATTGTACAGAAATATTTTACGGATACTCCAATTATTAGCTCCTAACGCTTTTAATATTCCTATCATCTGTGTTCGTTCTAGAATAAGCACCAATAAAGCCACCACCATGTTGATTGTGGCAACTAATATCATAACTATTAATATGACAATGATATTGAAATCAAACAACTGAAGCCACTCGAATATATAACTGTACTTTTCGATAATTGTTTTAGTATCAAGCGTAGATCCCGTTTGCTGATACACTTGTCCACCTACCGATTTTATATTATCAAAATCATCTACAAAGACTTCAAATGCTCCTACCTGATCCGCTTTCCATTTATTAATGCGTTGGATATGGCGTATATCCCCTAATACATAGGTCGCATCAAATTCCTGAAAACCAGAATTAAAGATTCCGACAATTTTAAATCTCCTGATATTAGGTAATTTATTCTGACCTTCTTTCATAAAAAAGGTATTAAACGCATCTCCTACTTTAAGTTTTAACCTATTAGCGAGGAATTGCGATAGCACCACGTCTTCATTTAACTTTTTAGAAAAATCAGGCAGTTTTCCTTCAACAAGATACTCCTTTATATTATCCCACTTGTAATCCTCTCCTACTCCTTTGAATACGACCCCTTCAAAAGCATTCTCGGTTCGAATAATACCGGCTTTACTGGCGATAGCTTGAATATGATTTATCCCTTCCACAGTATTAAATTTGGGATAAAAATTTTGTTTTTTCGAAATGGGAACTAAGGTAACTTCAGATTGATTGCTATCATAATTAGAAATACTAATATGTCCATTGAAAGCGGAAATTTTTTCTCTGATTTTCTGTTGTAGACCAATTCCTGTCGCCACTGACACAATCATCATCACCATTCCGATGGCAATGGCCGAAATTGCAATTTTTATAATAGGCGCAGATATACTACTTTTATAATCTTTAGCAGTTATAAGTCTTTTGGCAATAAAGTATTCTAAATTCAATTTGATTAAGTATCTGATTTGGATTCAAAAATACACCTAAAACACGAATAACGCTAATTGCCACTAATTTTATTCTAATCTACTATATGATTTCAATTTTCAAAAATATTCCATTAGCCTTTATTCTAACAGTAGTTTTACTTTCGTGCTCCAGCTCAATCAACAGAACAAAAGAATTACAGCAGAACAAATTGAAAGATAGCCCCGCTTCAATCCCTACAAATTTAAAAGCAGAGTCTTTAACAGATAAAGTTACCGTAACGCATTCGATTAAAACCGGCGCTGATAATCATGAAAAATATCTACCTCTTCTAAAAGACAAAAAAGTAGGCGTAGTTACCAATCAATCGGGTATAGTTTTAATAGAAGAATCTTCCATAAGTCTCAAGAGTAAAAAAAAGCAAATCCATTTAGTTGATTTCTTATTAGACCAAAAAATCAATGTCCAAAAAATATTTGCACCAGAGCATGGCTTTCGTGGCACTGCAGATGCAGGAGAACATGTTGTTGACGGAACGGATTATAAAACTGGAATAACTATTATCTCGCTTTACGGCAATAACAAAAAACCAAATTCAGGACAGTTAACCGGAATTGACATTATGGTTTTTGACTTACAAGATGTGGGAGCACGATTTTACACTTACATCTCCTCACTGCATTACATAATGGAAGCCTGTTCAGAAAACAACATCTCTTTGATCATTTTAGACAGACCCAATCCTAACGGAAGCATAGTTGACGGACCGATTCTAGAAAAGGAATATAGCAGTTTTGTAGGAATGCATCCCATTCCTGTTTTACACGGTATGACCATTGGTGAATATGCGCAAATGATTAATGGAGAGCAATGGCTAACGAACGGAATTAGTTGCAAACTAACTGTAATCCCATGTTCTTATTATAATAGAAAAATGAGATACAGTCTACCTGTAAAACCTTCTCCTAACTTACCAAACGATCAATCGATCAACCTATATGCTAGCCTGTGCTTTTTTGAAGGAACAAATGTTAGTGTAGGAAGAGGAACTGAAAAACAATTTCAAATTTACGGTTCTCCTTATCTACCTAAAAGCAATTTTAGCTTTATTCCAAAACCAAATATGGGAGCACAAAATCCAGTTTACAATAGAACAACCTGTTTTGGCGAAGATTTGTCAACACAAACTGAAGTACGCCAACTGGAATTGAAATGGCTAATCAAAGCGTACACTAACACAACAGACAAATCAAAATTCTTTAATCCGTTTTTTACAAAACTAGCTGGAACAAGACAATTGCAACAACAAATCGAAGCCGGAGAATCAGAATCTGAGATAAGAAAGAATTGGAAAACCGGTTTAGACCAATTTAAGAAAATGAGAGAAAAATATTTGATCTATTAGAAAAAAAATAGCAGGAACTACAGCGGCAATTTTTTCTTCATTTCTTCGACAATATTAAAGGCAGCAGGGCAAATCGCCACATTCTTTAAAGTAAGATCTGTTATTTGCTGAAACTTCTTTCTATCAGTGTGTGGAAATTCTCTACATGCTTTTGGTCGGACATCATAAATCATACAGGCATTTTCATGATCTAGAAAAGTACAAGGCACGCTCTGCAATACATAATCTTGATCTTCATCAACGCGAAGGTATTGCGCTATAAACTGCTGTGGTTTTTGCTTAAGGTATTTTGACACCCTTTCAATATCGGCTAATGTAAATAAAGGCCCTGTAGTTTTACAACAATTCGCACATTTTAAACAATCCGTTTTCTTGAATTCCGCATCATGCAGGTCTTGCATCACATAATCTAAATTTTTGGGCGTCTTCTTTTTAAGCTTATCGAAATACTTTTTGTTTTCTATATGCTTATCTTTGGCAAGTTTACCAAGTTCGTTTAAAGTAGGTTTCAAATTCAGAGTTTAAAAATTCTTTGCAAAACTACACTTTTTGAACGATGAACTATGATTAATGAATGTTGAATTTTGAAATACAAACAATGAAAGACCTTTTTGGCAAAGCCATCCTTGATTATCAAACGAATAATTCCCCTGAAGATTTAATTACAGAAACAACTATATCTGAAGAAGATGAAATGAGTGTGGCTTATTTATTTCGCTGCTACAAAGAGATGCCGACTATGGAGCAAAAAGCCCTACAACTTGCCAAAGGAAAAGTCCTAGATGTAGGTTGCGGTGCAGGAAGCCATAGTTTACACTTACAAAATGAATTGAATTTAGAAGTGACTGCGATAGACATTTCGCCAAATGCAATAAAAGCTTGTTCCCTTCGAGGAATCAAAGATGCCCGCATACAGGATGTTATGACATTAGAAAATGAAACATACGATACGATTTTATTACTGATGAATGGCGCAGGAATGTGTGGGAAACTGAAAAATATTCCAAATTTCCTAATAAAACTAAAATCACTATTGAATCCAGGCGGCCAAATTTTATTAGATAGTTCAGACATTATTTATATGTTTGATGATGATGAAGACGGAGGAAAATGGATTCCATCTGACAATGAATATTATGGGGAAGTAGTTTTTAATATTGGCTACAAGGGTGAAAAAGAAAAACCTTTCAACTGGATGTACATTGACTACAATACGCTGCAAAATGCGGCTTTCGCCAATGAATTACAAGCCGAATTAATTCTTGAAGGTGAACATTATGATTATCTAGCAAGGCTTTCCCTATAGCAGCGAAATCAAAAACATAAAAAAAAACTAACTATCACATACTCTGAAAAAGAAATGAAAAAAGCCAAACAATAATTGTTTGGCTTTTTTCATTTCTTCTAAATTCTTTATGGGATATTTAGATATTTGTGTGTTTGAAGTGACACTCTCCATTTCGGGTTATTCATAACATAGTCGACAATAAGGGGCGTCATTTCCTCCTTTTTACTCCATTCTGGCTGAAGAAATAAAATTGCATCGTCATTAACTAACTCCGCTTGTTCTTCCGCAAAAATAAAATCATGTTTATTATATATGATAACCTTCAACTCATGTGCATTATCATAAACTGTTTGAGTGGGCAGCTTATTTTTCTTTGGAGACAGACAAATCCAATCCCACATTCCTGTCAGAGGATAAGCACCTGAAGTTTCAATATGAACCTTTCGTCCATTATCCTTTAGCGTCTGTGTCAGCAAGGTCATATCCCACATTAGTGGTTCTCCTCCTGTTACCACGACTGTCTCTCCATATTTTTTTGCATTAGCCACAATTTGATCGATGCTTGAAGGCGGATGTAATTCCGCATTCCAACTTTCTTTAACGTCACACCAATGGCAACCTACATCGCAACCTCCAATTCTTACAAAATAAGCGGCAGTTCCCGTGTGAAAACCCTCTCCTTGAATTGTATAAAACTCTTCCATCAATGGAAGCATTGCACCTTTATTAACTTCTAATTGTATTTCTTTTGATAACATCATTGTAATTTAAAGTACAAAGATAGGTCATTTGAAAAGGACTTAAATTAATAATATCAAATTGCTTCCATGAAATTATAATATCGAAGCACTAAACCACGAAAACCAGAAATGTAAATTTCAACTCTTATTGTCTAACAAGCTACAGTCTAACTTCTACCACAGAACAACAAGCTAAAACATACTAATGACAAAAAAGTCCTCGCATAAAAAAAACCGATAGCTTTTCAACTATCGGTTTTCTATTGTAAAATAATACTATTATTTTTTATTCTTAAGCAAATCTACTGATTGCTGTGCATACCCATTTTCAGGATCGATCGCAAGAGTTTTATTGAAGTATTCAATAGCTTTCACTTTGTCAGTGTTTGCATAACCCGCAGCCATTGTATTGTAAGCCTCAATTAATTTCCCCTTTACAGCGGCCTTAGCCATTTCTTCAGGACCTTTCTTTGTTACAATATCAATATATTGTTGGTAATATTTAATCATTTGTTCATCATCTCCAAGCAACGTATTCGTTCTTGCACGATAAACATAAGCATCTTGAGTTGCTGGTGATGCTTCAATCACATTTCCAAAAGCAATATCTGCTTTACGTAAAGCGATAGTATCTTTCACTGCCCCAGCTTTCGTATTGTCAAAATAAATTGAATTACCTAAATAAAAATTATCAAGCAAGAAATTTTTTGATTCTTTATTTGAGGTCGAAATTTCGAAAACTGCAGCGGCCTCTTTGTATAGTTTCTGCTCATAAAGTCCTTTACCCGCCTCACTTAAATCATTTACAGCAGCACTTTCCATGGCAACTGCTTTCTTAATAAGTTCAATTCCTATATTAAACAATACCGGTTCTGCAGCAATAATGTCTGTACCCATAGTAGATTTTTTTACATTAGCTAAACCTAAATATAAATAATCAAGAGAAATTACATTATTTGCAGTATTTCCAGTATAATCTTGTAACGATTTAATAGCCACATCCACATTATCATTATAGTACGCAGAATACCCTAAGTATCGTAAAATTCTAGGATTGACTTTGTCAATCTGTTTCATTTTTTCAGCTTCAATTTCTAAAGCTTTATAATCGTGCGCAACAATCAAAAAGTCAGCGTGACGCATACGTGAAGCCAAAGAATAATCAGTAAGACTCATGTATTTTTCATAATACGACAATGCTTCTTTCATATATTCATCATTTCTAGAAGGAACATTAAGCGCCCAATAGTAATATGTTTCAGCTAACTCACGGTATAGTGGTCCGTAATTAGGGTTCGTCGCAATAACATCATTGAAAGCTTTTACAGCTTCAGTGTATGCTTTAGCGCCTTTAAGCAAAACTCCTAATTGCATTTTTGCTCTAATCAACGTATTGTCAGCTTGAAAAGCATTACGATAAGCTGAATAAGCCGCATTTTGGTTTTTATCACCATAATGTGCATCTCCAAAAGCCAAAAGAACTTGAGGCTCTGCTGTATTTTTCTCATTAGCCAAATTTAGGGTCTGAATAGCCGCTTTAAAATCCTGATTATCAGCATTCATATAAGCACGTGCAATATACACATACTCCCAAAAATCTCTTCTACCCATTTCTTTTTTAGCCAATTCAAATTTAGCTTTAGCTGCAGCACCATCACCCTTATTAAGGTCCATTTGCCCTAGTCCAATATAATTGAAATGCTCATCATTTTTAGCCGTTAAGCCATTTTGATAAGTTATTTTCGCTGAATCCGCTACCTTTTGAGAAAGATATATGTTTCCTAAAAGAAAATACGCTTTACCTTCAGATGGGTCAGATTTGATTATCGATTTTAAAGTCGATTTAGCATTTTCAAATTGTTCGGCGTCAATTGCTTTTTTAGCTTGATCTATATCCTGAGCCTTCATTGCGGATACTGTGGTCAGAAAGGCAACACTTAAAATTTTAAATTTGTTCATTTTAACTTTATTTGATTTATTCATTTTCATTTTTTTTTTTTGATTTGGTTTTAAATATAACTTTTCTTGGAGGCACGCGCACAGGCAGTAGTCCCGCTTTCAAAATTATCCTTTGCCCTATGTCTCCAGCAACAAATGAAGCGAACCCCATTCCTAAACCGGAGTATCCCTGACAATTAATTATATACAAATCACGTGCCAAAGGGTACGTTCCTTCGGCTAAATTATTTTGCGTAGGCGCTACATATGCCGCACTACTCTCTCCTTTAACACTTAATACGTTAATTTTCTTTATAAGATCCTTCATGTCAGGCGATGGCTGATACAGCCAATTAAGGCCAACAACTCCAATCATCCCATCGTTTTCAGCTACAAACTTCACAACGTCTTTATTGAACTTAAACGAGTATACTCCCTCGGAAGGTATTTCTTTTATGCCCGCCAACTCATTCATATAGCGAACCGTACTGGAGTTTGGATTATCAAAGACCAACCCCTTAACTCTTGTTTGCGGTTTCCCTTGCATGAAAAGAATAATATCCTTCAAAGCGACCAAACTATCGTTAGTGGACTTACTAGAAATAAAAGCAATTGCGTCAGTACCGATGATAGTTGTTTTAGGCTTTATTTTAAGTTGTTCAAAATATTTAGACTCTTCTTCATTTAATTTCCTGGACAAAACAACAATGCGCGAGGTATCTCTAAGGAACGCTTGCATCAATTCTTTTTCAGACCTCACCTCCATTAGTATCTTAGCATTGTATCCATTTTGAAAAATAGTAATCTCATCTTCCAATAGAGGTTTTAAAGTCTCATCAACTAAAATAGTGGCTGTACCTTTAAGTATACTCTCTTTCTCGCCCTCTGATTTCTTACAACCAAAAAATAACAGAAAAATAAAAAGAATCAATACATAAGGACGTGTTGCGAAATTTTTCATAGTTAATCTTTATTATCTTTTATAATACGAATGCATCTAATAATAGAATACACGATGAGCAACACACCAAATGCTATTCTATAACCGATAGTCATGTTTATTGGAAATTGCTTCATAAAGATAACAAATAATCCCAAAACAAAATAAACTACGAAAAACAAAATTGCTATAACGAGAAGAAATCGCTCTTTGAGCGATTTCTTCTGAATATTTTTAAATATTTTTTCCAACATTAATCCGCTGTTTGAATAGTAATCGGAAGAGAATAAAGTACTCTAACCGGTTTTCCATTTTGAATTCCCGGATTCCATTTCTGGCATTTAGTAAGAACTCGTATCGCTTCTTTTCCAGTACCATAACCAATATCTCTTAATACTTTGATATCTGTTAACGAACCATCTTTTTCCACTACAAAAGTAACATATACTTTACCTTTAAGACCCTCTTCTTCTGGTGCACGATAGTTTTTAGCTACATAGCCATAAAACTTATCCATACCACCTGGGAATTCAGGTTTTACTTCGATACCTGCTGTGTTGTAAATTTGATTGTCTTCTTCAACAATTTTAGTTGGTCCTGGACCTACTGGAGCCACAGACAAAACTGCATCTGGATCTCCTTTTATGGTTTCAGCTCCAATCTTTTTTTCTTTAATCTCGACAATTTTAGGCGGCTCTTCAGTTACCTCTTCTGCCTTAGCAACCACTGGTTTCACAAACTTAACTACATCCACTTTAGGTGGTGGTGGCGGTGGTGGCGGAACGTTTAATTTAGGCTCCTCTTTCTTAGGTGGTAATTTTATTGCAGTGATTTTAATATCTCTGTCAATCTCTTGCTCCCCACCTTTAGGAATTAAGTTTATTATAAGGGGAGCAGCCACAGCAACACTAAATAATATAGCACCCAAAACTAGCGCTTTAATAGTAGTTTTTCTGTTTGACTTCCTTAACTCATAAGCTCCGTAAGTTTTATTACGTCCTTCGAATACGATATCAAGCCATTGGTTTTTTAATATGTCTAATTTCATTTTTCTTAATTATTAGGTTATTGGGGAATAAGAATACACTTATTTTCCTTCTAACAATTTTTGTTCTTCAGGAGAGAATTCAGGAACGATAGCGTAATTACCAAAATCTCCTATCCCTACAATTGCCATTTCATCAAGTATATCAATTAAATTTTTGTAATTTGATTTCTTACTTGGTTTAATAATCACAATTAATCCGTTTTTAGGCTTCCCTTTTGCTGCGGAATACGCCAAAACTGATTGTTGCCTAGACAACAATTCTTTACGTATACCCTCTTTTCCAAAAGCCAAATCTTTAGGACCTCCAATAGGAGTAGCCAACAAACCAACATAGTAAACTAACTTATTATCAGCACCTAACAAAATTGTCATAGTACGATTTTCGTCAACTTTCATATCCACATTGTCTTTGTTAGGATCTTTATCTGGCAACCCCAAGCTCATCGATTGAGGTTTAGACAACGTCGTGGTAAGCATAAAGAATGTGATTAATAAGAAAGCCAAATCCACCATCGCAGTTAAATCTACTTTTGCGTTCGCTTTTTTAGCTCTTACTTTACCACCTTTTTTGCCTCCACCGTCGTCGGTATTTAATTCAGCCATTTTAGTGTCTTTTTTTTATTAAAAATCTTTTCCTCTTAAACCAGTAACTAAACTAAAGCTATTGATTTTTTGCTCTTGTAAAATATCCATTACTTTTTTAATAGCTGGATACTCTTCTTTTGCATCACCTTTAATAGCGACCTGCAATTCTTTATCATTTACTTCTATATTTGCAATACGCGCATTATAGATCCATTCTTTCAACTGATTATCCAATGAGTCTGTAGGTATCCCAGGTTGCCCTGCTTTACTTCTATCAGATGCTTTCATTTCAATAATTTGTTGAAGATTAAGAATTGGCACACCAAAATCATCCATCCTTGAGAAAGTATTTTTGTCAGCATCAGAAAAAGTAACACCGTACTTTTCCGCCATTAACTCTAACGTTCTCATTCGAACTTCTTTTCCTTTCAAATCAAAGAACACCTTTCCTTTACCTACAGTTAATGTAGCTAAATCAGTTTCAGGCAATTTAGTCTGAACTGTTGAAGAAGGAGTATCCACAGGCAATGCCTCAGGAATTTTAGCTGTCGAAGTCATCACAAAGAAGGTAAGCAAAAGGAATGCGACATCACACATCGCGGTCATATCAGTAGACCCAGGATTTTTCTTTATTATTATTTTAGCCATTCTTTTTGTTTTTTATTTGATATAAATATCAACATATTATTGCTTCAAACTTCCTCTGAATCTTCTGTAAGTATTTACAATTGAAACAGCAGCCTCATCGATTGAATACGTTAAATCATCAATTTTAGAAGTAAAGAAATTGTAAGAGATAATCGCTACAGCTGAAGTACCAATACCAGTTGCAGTATTAATAAGTGCTTCAGAAATACCATTTGCAAGCGCTGCTTGATCAGGAGTTCCTGCTGCTGCCAATGCACCAAACGCTTTAATCATACCAGATACAGTTCCTAACAATCCAATAAGAGTTCCTAAAGAAACTAAAGATGAAATAATTGTCATATTCTTTTGTAACATTGGCATTTCAAGTGAAGTAGCTTCTTCTATTTCTTTGTGAATAGTCTCTGCTGCTTCTTCACTATTAAATCCTTCTTTCTTAACTGCTTGGTATTTTACTAACGCAGATTTAATTGCATTTGCAACAGATCCTTGCTGTTTATCACATGAAACAATCGCTTCATCAATTTCACCTTGTTTGATACTTGCTTGTATCTTAGTCATGAAAGTATCTAATTTAGTTTTACCAGCTGCCTTAGATATAACAACATATCTTTCAATAGAAAAAACAAGAACCATCAATAACATTCCTAATAATACTGGCACAACTGCACCTCCATGAAAAACTTGACCTAAAAGATTCAAAGGATGTCCTGTCTCAACATTTCCTCCTTCAAAATTCGAAGGATTACCCATGATAAATTTCCAGATCATAATACCAACACCAATACATGCAACAATAATAAGCCCTGAAACCATTCCTCCACCGTTTGAAGTGCTTTCTTTTTTAACGTTTGCCATTTTTTCTAATTTTAATAGTTTTAAATAATTTATTTTAGTTGTAATAAACTTGTAGTTCCGCAAATTTATATGTTTAGTTCAAATAAAAAAACTTTTTTTAATTTTATTCGAATTTAATTTATTTAAAAAAAACCCAGGATTTTTAAATCTATGATTTTTAATCAACATCGTTAAACAAATTTAATGTTTTTTGAAATATAAACTATCATTTTGTGAAATATTAAAACAATCTTTCAATAAACACAATTCAATCTGTCAAAATAAATTTTTCCACTATTAACAATAAAAAGGGAATAAAATTACAGTAAAAATCGAAATTACGTCATTTCAAATAATAATAATAATATCTTGCATGTAAAATCAACACGATCAATGTTATGAACAGAAAAAAAGATTTTATAAAGCATATTACTGAGGGGTACACTGCCAAGGGTGAAAGTATTATTCTTGGAGGAGCTGTACTTGATGGCGACGCCTTGCCGGACGCGCATGTAAAAATCCCATTAAAAACCCTCAATAGACATGGATTAATCGCCGGTGCTACTGGAACAGGTAAAACCAAAACCATTCAAGTTTTATCAGAACAATTGTCATCATTTGGAATTCCTGTATTAATGATGGATATCAAAGGCGATTTTAGTGGGATAGCCAAAGAAGGAGAAGAAAAACCATTTATTACCGAACGGCATGCCAAAATAAACATACCATATTATACCGCTAAATTCCCAGTCGAGCTATTAACGCTATCCGAACAAAACGGAGTACGACTGCGCGCGACTGTTTCAGAGTTTGGGCCAGTGTTATTTTCACGAATATTAGGTTTGAATGATACGCAGTCTGGTGTAATCTCAGTAATATTTAAATATTGTGATGATAACAAAATGCCTTTATTAGATCTTAAAGACATCAAAAAAGTCATCAATTACATAACTGAAGAAGGAAAAGATGAAATCACAGAAAACTACGGCAAAATTTCTACTTCGACTACGGGAATCATTCTTAGAAAGATAATCGAACTAGAACAGCAAGGCGCTGAACTTTTTTTTGGCGAAATGTCTTTTGATATCGACGATTTAATGCGAATTGACGAAAACGGAAAAGGCTATATTAATATTATTAGGCTAACGGATATTCAAGATAAACCAAAATTATTTTCGACTTTCATGTTGAGTCTTCTTGCTGAAATATACCAACAAATGCCAGAGAAGGGAGATTCCGAACAACCTGAATTAGTGATTTTTATTGACGAAGCACATCTGATTTTTAACGAAGCCAGCAAAGCGTTATTGGAACAAATAGAGACTATCGTAAAACTAATTCGTTCAAAAGGAATTGGAATTTACTTTGTAACCCAAAACCCAATGGATGTCCCGAGCGGTATATTAGCGCAATTAGGTCTGAAAATACAACATGCTTTGAGAGCGTTTACGGCTAAAGACCGACAATCAATAAAACTAACAGCGGACAACTATCCTACTTCTGATTATTACAACACCAGTGAAGTATTGACCAGTTTAGGAATTGGCGAAGCACTTGTTACCGCTTTAAATGAAAAAGGAATCCCTACTCCCCTTGTAGCTACCATGATGCGGGCACCGATGAGCCGAATGGATGTTTTAATCGAGAGTGAAATTCAGGATATCAACAACAAATCAAAATTAGTAAAAAAATACAGCGAACTTATTGATCGTGAAAGCGCGTATGAGATGCTTAACAAAAAAATTGCCGTTATAGATACGGAAGTCGCTAAAGAAGAAAAAGAGAAAGAAGAGGCTAAAGCAGCAACCAAATCTAAGCAAAGGCAAGGGCAAAGCACCACAGATGCTGTAGGTAAATCCGTCTTAAAGGTTTTGACTAGTGCCACATTTATAAGGGGAGCATTGGGGATTTTATCAAAATTGATGAAAAAATAACGCAATAAATTATAAAGAATATTTTAGTCATCCCCAATTACCCCTGTCACTTATACTCAGTTCTAATTAAGAGACCAAGTAGAAAACGGAAATATTGGAGACCAAAAAGCGACGTATCAAAAGAGTCTCCTAGAAAAGAAGACCTACATAAAGGCATTTTTCATCCTGTTTAAAAACAACAAAACCCGGAATCACATTTGAGAGTATTATTTAACTAAAAACATACAATGAAAAAGTATTTTGTCCAAAGCGCTCCATTCATAGTCCCAACAACTGATGGAAAATTGATTGAAGAACACCATGGCTTAGCCACAACTAACAATCCCGAAATATCAATTGCTCATATGATTGCACCCCCTAAATGGAGCGAACCATTTCAAACTCCAGAGTTTGAAGAATACACGTACATCATAAAAGGTAAAAAACAGTTTAGTATCGAGGGGGACATTATAGTCCTTGAAGCTGGACAATCTATAAAAATAGAAAAGAATACCCGCGTTCAATACTCAAATCCGTTTGGCGAACCATGTGAGTATATTGCTATATGCAAGCCTGCATTTGACTTCGCTAAAGCGCATCGCGAATAATAAATAAAACAGTCAAGAATTAAACCTTAGTTCTTGACTGTTACTTTTTCATTTAAAAGACCTATAATTTTACTTTCGACAACTTCGCTATCGCCAACAGCCTCTCTACTTTCCGTTTTTAAAACTTCCTCAATAATACCATTTTAATCAACTCAGTTTGCCAGAGCAGCAGTAAAAGGACAATTACTACATACTATTCTACTATAAAGTGGAACCTACATATCAGAGTGTATATCTAAAAAAAACTTTTCCTACAGGAGGAATTTATAAGTTAACATGTTCAAGCTGGTATTTTAGAACTCATCTCCAAAATAACACTCACTTACTTCCTATTGTCTTTGTGGCAAACAAATATTAACTTATCTACGGTTTGTACTTTTGATGAATAGCGGGGCTATATATTTACCCTCAAACATCTGATTAGTTTACTAATAACACAACAACTGTCCCCTCGATTTCCGACACCCTCTTCGTAAATGATTAATGTCAAGTCGACATTAAAATAGAATTTACAGAAATCTCTAGCTTAGTTTTAAAATCAATAAAAAACAAAACCCAATATACTGCTACTTTAGCTCAACCAGCCATAACAATATTTCCTTAATGAAAAATCACATCTGCATATGTGATAATTACAAGTGATACTATCGATTCATCTGAAACAAAAATTATTCTACTGATCTATTAATTTCATTATATTTTTTGAAGATATCACTTCGAGTCAATTACACATCTCCTATAATATAGATATAAACTAATTTTCTTGTAATAATTGTGATTATAAAAAAAAAATATTGTTTTAATTACATTAAAAGCTTTTAATTAATCTATATTGACAACGTTTAATAGTATTAATTAACAGAATAGACATTATGATCACATTTATTACAGCCATAATTTTACTAGTATTGGGATATGTTTTTTACGGTAAATTTGTTGAAAATATATTTAAACCCGATCCCAATAGAGCGACTCCCGCCTATACCCACGCAGATGGGGTAGATTTCGTCCCCATGAACAGCAATAGAAATTCATTAATACAGGTTTTAAATATTGCAGGAGTCGGCCCCATTTTCGGACCAATATTAGGAGCCTTATACGGACCGGTAGCTTTCCTTTGGATAGTACTTGGTTGCATTTTTGCTGGGGCTGTCCACGATTATTTAACAGGAATGATCTCCATAAGATATGGAGGCGCTCACCTACCTGCTTTAGCATCTAAATTTTTAGGTAAATCCTTTAGTCACGTCGTAAATTTCTTCACCGTATTGCTGCTTCTTTTGGTAGGAACTGTTTTCATTTCCGCACCGGCAAGTATGATAGATGACCTAATAGGTAAAGATTTAAATATGTTTACCCTAATTGTACTTGCTATCTTTGTATATTATATGATTGCAACAATTTTACCCATCGATAAAATTATTGGAAAAATATACCCCGTTCTTGGACTTCTATTATTGTTAAGTGCCGTAGGTGTAGCATTTGGAATGTTTATGTATGGACATCCAATTCCAGAATTGACTCTGACCAACATGCATCCGAAAGATATCCCATATTACCCCGTCATATTTTTAACAATATCCTGTGGCGCTCTATCTGGATTTCATGCAACCCAATCTCCAATAATCGCCAGAACGATTAGAAATGAGAAAGACGGACGGAAAATATTTTACGGGATGATGATTGTAGAAGGAATTATTGCTATGATCTGGGCTGCAGCTGCAATGAGCCTCATGAACGGAGAAGACCTTAGTGTTTTGCTCGCGAATGAGGGGCTTCCTGGAGTAGTGCATAAAATTGCAACGGTATTTTTAGGAACTATTGGCGGAACCATTGCTATTTTAGGTGTTATTGTTTTACCTATAACTTCTGGAGACACTTCCTTTAGGGCGGCAAGAATGATCATTGCAGATTACCTGAAAATTGACCAGAAGACTCTTAGAAACAGGTTTATGATTGCAATACCCCTTTTTGCAATTGCCTTTATTCTAACTAAAATAGATTTTCAACTTCTATGGAGGTATTTTTCCTGGGCAAATCAAAGTATATCAGCAATTGCCTTATGGATTGGAACCGTCTATTTGTACCAAAGAAAAACCCTTTATATTATTGCGTTAGTACCTGCGTTTTTCATAACATCTGTTCTCGGGTCTTTCCTTTTTTATGATCCTACCATAGGTTTTGGTTTAGACATAGTAACCTCAGATATTATTGGAATTGTTATTGCTGTGTTACTAACGATCTTGTTCTTTGTTGTTATGAAAAACAACAAAGAATTGCCTAAAAGTGAATAGTTATATTTTTGAAAGTATCAAAACTAAAAAAAGTAGTGTATTTTAATGGAAAATAAGGATCCATTAATTTTACCGCACTTTAATTTAGTCGCTATAAAAAATAAAAATCATTATTAATGTTGATGTTAGCTATATGAAAACCTACGTTTGATTTCACTAAAGTACATCATGAATAACAAATACAGCCGTCAAGAATTGAATATCTAATTCTTGGCGGTTTCTTTTTCATTTAAAAGAGCTAAAATTTTACTTTCAACATCTTTGCTATCCCAAACGGCCTCTATATTTTCTATTTTTAAAACCTCCTCCATAATGGCATTTTGATCATCTCCGATGGCTAAAGCTTCAGCATAAGGACGATCACTAAATGTCACCCTACTATAAAGTGGAATCCATTTATCAGGATGTTTGTCTGAAAACCATTTTTCAATCTTCTTTTGCAATAGAAATTTATCATCGGCTGTTTTAGAACTCATTTCCATAAAATTACGGTACGAAAGTTCTGCAATAGCATCAGCATTGGGCTTACGTGATTTCTCGTATTCTGAAAAAATCATTTCCCAATCGTCTCCGTATTTTTCCATCATTTCATTTAAAATCGAAATGTCTTCAAATCCCGCATTCATCCCTTGCCCATAAAAAGGAACAATGGCATGACAAGCGTCTCCAATTAAGGCAATTTTATCTTTATAAGTCCAAGGATAACATTTCATAGTCACCAATGTACTTGTTGGATTTTTGAAAAAATCTTCGGCTAATTTTGGAATTACATCAATCGAATCCGGAAAGTTTTTTTCGAAAAATAATTCCACATCTTTTCTATTTTCGAGCAAAGCAAAAGAATTCTCACCTTCAAAAGGCATGAATAAAGTACAGGTAAAACTTCCGTCCAAATTAGATAACGCAATTAACATATATTCCCCACGCGGCCAAATATGAAAGGAGTTTTTATCTAATTTATGAGAACCATCAGGATTTGCAGGAATATTCAATTCTTTGTATCCAATATTTAAAAACTCTTGCGAATAGTTAAACATACTTTGGCGTTGCATACGGTGGCGTATTCTCGAAAAAGCACCATCTGCACCAAAAACCATATCGTATTTCTTTTCTTCCCAAGCTCCCCGCTCCGTTTCTCCAATGTGTAAAGTAGCTTCAGACAAGGTAACGTCCCAGATTTTTTGATCGAAGAAGAATTCGGCTCCAGCTTGTTCCGCCAAATCAATCATTCTCCTGTTCAAATCCCCTCTTGAAATGGAGTAAATGCTCTCTCCTTCTTGACCGTAATTTTGAAAATTAAGTTTATCCACCAAGTGAATGGCGCGTTTGTCCATGGGTATTGCGATTTCACGAACCGAATCCCCAACACCAACACCATCTAATGCTTTCCACCCCCTGTTTGACATTGCTAAATTTATGGAACGTCCTGAGAACTGAATTTGTCTAATATCAGGGCTTCTATCGTATATGTGAACAGTATGCCCTGCTTTGCGTAAGTAAATAGCTAATAAAGAACCGACTAAACCGGAACCTACAACTGCTATCTTTTTTGGAGTTTGCATTATTTTTTATAAAAGTTAGGCAAAATTACTGATTTATTATTTTAACGGCTTTACAAACCTTTAGTTTTTAACGGGTATAAAAACCAATTTTGTTGAAGTTTTAACAATCTCTTCCTTATTGAGCATCATTTTTCTAAAATTTCCCGTGTTGTATATTTCTGATTGATCATTGTAATGAGCACTTAATGGATTGCCCGATTGCCCTGTAGGCAGAACATTCCAGCTATTTTCAATATCGGAAAAATCAATAACTCTTCTCGAGGACGGACCTCCCTTTACTACATATTTCGATTCATTTGTATAATCAAACATTTGGTTGTTGATTACTTCATTAGACCCCGATACCTCAAATGGCCCAACATTAAATATTTTTCTTAGCATAGCGATTTTCCCCAACGGATGCTGATATTCTACAACATGTACTTTATCCCAAGTCCAGGCCGGAACTGATTTCCCTAATTGTGTTTCTAATGCCGAAATTGCCTCTTTAAAGGATTTCGCAAGAATCTCGCTTCTAGATTCCTTTCTGTCTTTGGTATCTATGTTATCCCACCACAATGATTTCTCATTTACAATTACTTTAGCAATTAATTGTTTCATTATGTGTGTTGCTAAGAACTGAGTGAATCCCTCTTCGCCTAACTCGTCTTTAAACGTATTTTTTAAATACATATAAATTACCTTGTTGTAAATCGTAGGCGCTACATCTTCTGTGTTATTTGTTCCTTTCCAAGATTTTAAAATAGTAACTGCTTCCTTTTCATTTTTCGAAAGTGAATTGACCTCTAAACCGGCAATTAAATTCTTAACCACATCTGGAGCCACTGACGAAGTGTTATCAGTGATCATCTTACCAACAGATTCTTTATCCCAGTTTGACTTTGGTTCTAATAATTGGGTGATTCTTTTGGCTCTATCCTCTGGAAGGTAATAGCCTGGATATAAAAATCCATCAACCGCTTCAGGTTGATTGTTGGCTGAATACACGTAGTTCCATTCTGGATTTTCTGCCGAAGGATTTTTGGAGAAATCCAAATATTCAGTAATATCATCTTTTCCAGACGAACCATTCAAGATCAAATGAGTATCCACTCCGTCATTGTGCTTGTATAATTTGCCCGTTGCCCACCAGGCTACATTTCCTTTAGCATCCCCATACATCACATTTAATCCTGGAGCTGAAATAAGTGCTACTCCTCTTTGAAAATCAGCTTTGCTTTTTGCGTGAGAAAGGGTATAAACTGCATCCAAAATATGGATGGGTTGCTGGGTATAAATCCAAGACATCGCCACTGGCTTCTTATCATCTAAACCAACTATCAAATTGTTCATGACGGGACCGTGACGACTCACTTTTACGTTCATCACTACATCTGTGCTATCTTTTACTTTTATAATTTCTTTTCTAATTATGTAATCACTAAAACCTGTGGGTGTTTTATATTTATTGGCATTATCATGACTATTCTCTTCTTGGTACAAATCAATATCATCATTCTCAAACATAGTTAAGCCATAAGCATAATCCCTATTATGTCCCAATAAAGGAAAAGGCGTTCCTGCCAGATAGCAGCCATATAATTCAAATTGAGGGGTCACTATATGAGCTTCGTACCATGTTCCTGGTTGCGAAAATCCAATATGCGGGTCATTGGCAAAAATCACTTTTCCGTTTTTGGTTTTCTTTGGCGCAATCACCCAACTGTTACTTCCCACAAATGGAGGAATAGGTGAATTATCTAATAAGGCCGCTATTGATTTTGAAATCGATAAAAACTCTTGTGGTTTCTCCTTTGCGTTTTTAATTATTGTAGTATTCAATTCCCCATCAAGACCAAAATCCTTAAGGTACTCCACCCCATATTTATTACGAATATCTGTCAATAATGGATCCGTTTTTTGTGCCATGGCAAAACTAAAGGACATATATCCGAAAATATTATATACGTCTTTTATCGTGAATTTCTCTTTCTTCACACCGACCAACTGAAACTCTATTGGGGTCACACCTGCTTCCATATACTGATTGATTCCCTCCACGTAAGCCGCTGTCAATTTATAACTTTCGCTATTTTTATCTAAAGCTGCAATCGCTTTTTCCGAAGCTTCTTCAATACCAAGGCCAGCAAAGAATTTATCGTTCTTTAAAGCAACGTTTCCAAAAATCTCCGACAAACGACCCGGCGCTATACGTCTCATCAATTCCATTTGCCACAATCGATCTTGTGCATGAACATATCCCAAAGCAGTCATCGCATCTTTAGAATTATTGGCATATATATGAGGTACCCCGAAGCCATCAAAATATACTGTTGTTTCATCGTGAATACTTTTCAGTTCCACTTTACCTTCGTATTTAGGTTTTAGGTAAAAACCATACAGTACCATTCCAACAATTAGAATCGCTATTAATGAAACTAAAACTAGGAGGGTTTTTTTGACTACTTTCATTTTGATGATTTATGATTCACAAATATAAATAATTTCGCATGTATTTGAGTGAATTCTATTTTATTCATTTCATTATAAAACTGCGTTTTAAAAAAAATAAAAAGAGTGCCTAAATTCCAATATGAAATCTAAACACTCTTTTATCAAAAAAAAAATTATTATTTTTTGCTTCCGTCAATAATGGCACCGGTACCAGCTCCAATACCAGCTCCAGCCACACCACCGATTATAGCTCCCTGTACTTTTTTCTTACTTATAATCGCTCCGGTAGCTGCACCAACTCCTGCACCAATTACAGCTCCTTTTGCTGTACTGCTCCAACCTTTCTTTTCTGTAGTGGTCGTCGTAGTAGTCGTAGTGTTAGTTCCTGGCTGATTAACTATAATAGTTTCTTTTTGCATTTCTACTTTTGTCATTTCCACCTGCATAGAGTCAATCACTTTTTGCTTTTCCATTGCAACTTCCATAGAGTCAACAGTTGCTTTTTTGGCAGCTTCTAAATCCATTTTTCCTTGATTTTTACAAGAAACAATTAACAGAGACAATGCTATAAAATATAATGCTTTCATGATTTTATTTTTAATAATTAATAATCTACAAAGAAACATAAAAAACTAAAACAAAAAGTTACAGAATTCGAAAAAATATTTATATAATTAAAGTCTTAGTATCAAATTCTCTAAATATAGTTGTTCTTTTATACTCTCAAAATACTAGAATGGACTAAATCGTATTTTTATAATTTTAAGAAATAAAAGCTCATGACTATAATAAAAAAAATAGTAATAGTTATTTTTGGCCTCATTATATTAATCATAACCTTAAATTATGGATTGATTTTTTGGTTAAAAAAGCAGGTTCCTAAAATTATTGCTGAAAAGAACCCGACATCTTATGCTATTACTTATAGCGATTTACAAATTAATCTCTTATCAAAAAATATCAAGGCATCCCGATTAACCATTTCTCCCAAAAGAAGATCACAAGACAGTTTAAAAAAAATAGGTATTTATGCTAAAATAGGATCTGTTGAAATAAATGAATTTAAAATATGGGATGTTCTTTTTAACAATCGCATTAAAGCAAGAAGCATTATTATTGCAACTCCAGAAGTTATTCTTTACAAGAAAACACAGCACGCAATTAATAATTCTAAGAGTTTAGGTACTGAGGTAGTAAAACCATTTGAAGAAATTATTATGGTTTCAAACATCGCACTGAATAAAGGTAGTCTTAAAATTATATACACAAAAACAAACAAACCTATTCTCAGTGTCGTCAACTTGAATTTAAATATAGATGGGATTGTAATTACGGATAACTTATTACAAAAGAAGATTCCTTTTTCCTATCAGGGATACACTATCAAAACTGATAGTATCTATTATCGTGTAAATGATAATTACCATCTTAAGGTACAAAATTTCCAAGCTACTACTAAAAGTTTGATTGTCAAAAAATTTGAATTACTCCCAGAATACAGCCGACGGGAATTTGTTAAAAAACTAGACCAAGAAAAAGACCTTTTCACACTAAAATCAGAATTTATTAAAATCAATACGATAAATTGGGGTTTTAAAGATGATAAAATATTCTTTAATGCCAACTCAGTTGCAATAGATCAACTATCAGCAAATATCTATAGAAACAAACTACCTGCCGATAACTTAAGCAGAAAACCATTCTACAGTAAACTCCTTCGGGATTTACAATTTCCATTGAAGGTAGATACTCTTGCTATACGTAATTCTATTTTAGTCTATGAAGAAGAAATAAACTTCCATAAAGGCCCCGGCATACTGACTTTTAATAATTTTAATCTGAAGGCGACTCACATACAAAGTGGGTATCAACAAAAAAAGCTCGCCGATGTTTCCATTGACATACGCTGCAAATTCATGAAAAAATCTCCTTTTAAACTCAATTGGAGGTTTAATGTTTTGGACAAACAAGATCGCTTTACGGTGCATGGAATTGTTTCTAATCTAAACACCGAGGATTTATCTCAATTTACAAAACCATATATCAATGTCACTACGATAGGTACATTTGATGAACTGAAGTTTACCATAAAAGGAAATAATTTGAATTCGTATGAAAATGCCTCGCTACAATACCATGGTTTAAAAGTAACTCTTTATAGAAAAGGAGCTCCAGAAAAGAAGAACAAACTAAAAAGCGCACTGGTCAATTTGATTGTTAAAAATGATTCCAAAGGCAAAATTATTCATACTGAGGCCAACGTCGAAAGAATACCTGAAAAATCATTCTTTAATTTCTTATGGCTCAATATTGCAGCAATACTGAAACAAATTTTAATTTAGAAAAATAATTTTTAAAAATGAGTTAGAATTCAGTAATTACCAAAATGCATCCTCTTCAAAATTTAAAATCGCAATCAGTCAATACTATTGTTTATTATTATTGTATTTTTGTTAAACAAAATTATTTTAAATAAACTACTATGACTGCAATTTCTCAAGATGATCTTTCTAAACTTGAAAAAGTGGAACGATTAAATTTAATTAATTCTTGCACGGGTTACAAATCAGCGAATTTAATTGCCACACAATCACTGAAAGGAGAAAGTAACGTTGCGATTTTTAGTAGCATAACCCATTTAGGAAGTAATCCTGCGTTGATAGGGTTTATTGTGCGCCCCACAACAATTCCCCGTGACACGTATAAAAACATTAAAGACACGGGACATTTTACCGTGAATCATGTTACCGAGAATATGATTGTTGACGCACATCATACATCGGCTAATTATGAAAGTGGGGTATCTGAATTCAGCAAAACAAATCTTGAAGAAGAATGGAAAGAAGGGATTTCTGTTCCTTTTACAAAAGGCAGTCCAGTGCAGTTGTATTGCAAATATGTAAATGAATATTACATTAAAGAAAATGACACCATACATATTATTGCCTCAATAGAACAGCTATTCTTTGATGAAAAATTAAGACATGAAGATGGCTGGCTACAAATAGAAAAAGGAAATGTAGTTGCTTTAAATGGCATTGATGGTTATTGCTTACCCAAGTTAATTGACCGTTTTGAATATGCTAGAAAAGACACTCCAACAAAATCATTTTTTAAATAAAACTCATGGAATTTTATTGCTTTTGAATTTATTTTTGAATGCTAGAGATCTAGAAATAAAACCCATTGACAAATAGAATATTTAACTTGTCAATGGGTTTTTAATTCTATTAGTGTACTTCTTGAATTCCTTTTTTTAATATTTGCCCAAAATCATACATATCTTCAAAAGAACAGTACAAAGGAACTGGTGCAAACCGAATTACATTAGGTTCACGCCAATCTGTAATCACTCCATTTTTCATCAAATAATCAAACAAACTGCGTCCTTCTCCGTGAAGTAAAACGGATAATTGACATCCTCTTTCATCTAAACTTGCTGGTGTAATTATTTCAAAACTACTGTCAACTTCTTTGTCGATCTCCTGAAGAACAAATTCTAAATAGGAAGTTATTTTATCTCTTTTTTCAATTAGCGCGTCCATCCCTATTTCATCAAACATTTCAACAGAAGCCAAATAAGGCGCCAAAGAAAGTACCGGCAAATTACTTATTTGCCAACCATCTGCCCCATGAACGGGATCAAAAGTAGGTTCCATCTTGAAACGGCGTTCTTTGTTGTGTCCCCACCAACCAGCAAATCGTGGTAGATCCGGATTGTCGTGGTGTTTTTCATGTACAAAACATCCCGAAGCATTTCCTGGCCCTGAATTCATGTATTTATAACTACACCATGCAGCAAAATCAATATTCCAATCGTGTAGTTCTAATTTTATGTTTCCGGCAGCATGGGCAAGATCCCAACCTACAACGGCACCCGCTTCATGTCCTGCAGCGGTTATCGTTTTCATATCAAAAACCTGACCCGTGTAGTAATTCACTCCGCCAATTAAAACCAAAGCCAGTTCATCACCAACTTCCTTAATTTTAGCCAAGACATCTTCTAAACGGATGTTATGCTCTCCATCGCGTCGTTTAATTTCTACAATAGCTTCCTCTGTTTTGTATCCGTGGAAATCCACCTGACTTTGAAACATATATTGATCTGAAGGAAATGCTTTTTCCTCACAAATGATTTTATATCTCGTTTTTGTAGGTCGGTAAAAAGACACCATCATTAAATGAAGGTTTACGGTCAATGTGTTCATCACGGTAACTTCTGACGGAAGCGCACCTACAATTTTAGCTAATGGCGCAGCAAAACGCTCGTGATAATCCCACCATGGTTTTTCGGCATAAAAATGGCCTTCAACCGCTAGATTTGCCCAATCATCCATTACTTCATCAACATAGGCTTTTGTTCTTTTGGGCTGCAAGCCCAATGAATTCCCAGTGAAATAAATTACTTTTTTATCATTCACTTTTGGAAAAATGAATTCGTCTCTGTATTTATTTAATTTGTCTTGTGAATCAAGTTTCTTTGCAAATTCTTTAGTGTTTTCGAAAGTCATGGATATAATTTAGTTTTGTAAAAATAACTAATATTTATTGCTGCGCAAAGTGCCAATGCTTTATTTAACAAGTTAAATGAAGTTAAATGCCAATTGGAAGATTCCGATAAGGAAAATCATTTAACTCCTAAATTTTAAGTATATTTACTTACATTTAAATATAAGTCACATGCTTAAAAACAGCCTAAACGTAATTATTCTTTCTATAGCCGTGGTCATCTCTGCTTTTTTGTTTTCTAACGCTTTCCAGAACAGAAATAAAAGCAGTGACACCATAAGTGTTACCGGATTAGGAAAAACAGATTTTGTATCGGATCTAATTGTTTGGAAAGGATCTTTTTCTA
The DNA here is from genome assembly GCF_900111075.1 of Flavobacterium frigoris. Classification (GTDB taxonomy): domain Bacteria; phylum Bacteroidota; class Bacteroidia; order Flavobacteriales; family Flavobacteriaceae; genus Flavobacterium; species Flavobacterium frigoris. The sequence continues at coordinate 700,647 of NZ_FOFZ01000001.1, read as the reverse complement.
AAAAAAGCAACACCTTAAAAGAGGCCTACGCATCTTTAGACGCGGACCGAGAAAAAATTAAAAATTATTTATTGAGCAAAGGAATCCCCGCTGCTGATATTATTTTCTCAGCAATTACTTTCAACAAAGACTACGAGACCAGTTATAATGAAAACGGAACCGTTAGACAAACTTTATTTACTGGTTTCACCTTAAACCAAAATGTCAGTATTCAGTCTAAGGATGTAAATAAAATTGAAGATGTCTCGAGACAATCCAGCGAATTAATTAACACAGGAGTTGAGTTTTACTCGAACGCTCCTGAATATTACTATACGAAACTGGCTGAATTAAAAATAAAAATGATTGCCGAAGCCACAAAAGACGCTAGTACCAGAGCTAAAAGTATTGCTGAGAATGCTGATGCTGCTTTAGGCAATTTAAAGAAATCGGATATGGGAGTTTTCCAAATTATAGCTCAAAACTCCTCTGAAGATTATTCTTATGGCGGTTCATTTAATACCAATTCTAAAAACAAAACAGCCACTATTACAATAAAATTAGTGTATCAGGTGGATTAGATTATTTCGCTAAAATGGAATTACACACAAGGGCGTGAGGGTTTGCTTCGCCAGTTCGCTATTGCTCGTGTGAAGTGGAAATCCTTTTTTATAATTTAGTGGCTACTGGAATTATAAAAAAGATTGTAACAAATAGCCCGACCCTTTTGGGGCACGCCCAAAAAAAAATCTCGCCATTACTGACGAGATTTGTGAATTAACCTTTTATTTTTATTAGATGATCAACATGGCATCACCATAAGAATAGAACTTATACTCTTCTTTTATTGCTTCTTCATAGGCTCTTTTCATTAAATCATGTCCGCAAAATGCTGAAACCATCATTAATAAAGTAGATTTTGGCGTATGAAAGTTGGTAATCATACAGGTAGGAATTGTAAATTCATGAGGAGGGAAAACAAATTTGTTTGTCCAACCATCAAACGGATTTAGTGTTCCATGTGAAGAAACCGAACTTTCTACAGCACGCATTGAAGTAGTTCCTACAGTACAAATACGTTTTTTATGCACTTTAGCGTCATTTACAATATCACAGGCTGCTTGAGTAATTTTTAATTCCTCAGAGTCCATTTTGTGTTTTGACAAATCTTCTACCTCAACAGGATTGAATGTTCCCAAACCAACGTGTAGAGTTACCTCAGCAAATTTGATTCCTTTGATTTCTAATTTTTTCAATAAATGCTTAGAGAAGTGCAATCCTGCAGTAGGTGCCGCTACAGCTCCTTCTTCTTTAGCATAAATTGTTTGGTAACGCTCCGCATCTTCTGGAGTAACATCTCTGCTTATGTATTTTGGGATTGGAGTTTCTCCAAGTTCTGTCAATTTCTTTCTAAATTCTTCATACGAACCATCGTAAAGGAAACGCAATGTTCTTCCACGAGAAGTGGTATTATCAATAACCTCAGCTACTAATGAATCATCGTCACCGAAATACAATTTATTTCCGATTCTGATTTTACGTGCCGGGTCTACTAAAACATCCCAAAGGCGTTGTTCAGCGTTTAGTTCTCTAAGTAAGAAAACTTCGATTCTCGCACCCGTTTTTTCTTTGTTTCCGTATAAACGTGCCGGAAAAACTTTGGTATTATTCAAAATTAAAACATCGCCATCGTCAAAGTAATCGATAACGTCTTTAAACGTTTTATGTTCGATAGTTTGTTTCTTACGATCAATAACCATTAAGCGAGCTTCATCTCTGTGTTCAGACGGAAATTCTGCCAACAATTCCTTAGGTAAATCAAATTGAAAATGTGATAATTTCATCTTTATATTTTTGTTTAAAAGTTTCTAGTATAAGACCTACTTATTTAGCCCTATAGTAAAACTTATTTAAGAATGCAAATATACGACTGTGAGATAGGCGTTGTCAAGTGTTTTGCTGTTTAATTTAGACACAAATTTGCAAAGTAACAAAGCGACAAGTGTTTACCCCCGTAAACATTGACAATTACGCTATCAGTTCAGCAATATTAAAACCTAAAATTTTCAAATCTTCCCAAAAATCAGGGTATGATTTAGAAACAACTTCGGCATTTTCGATTATTATTGGCACTTTTAGCGCCAAAGGAGCAAATGCCATTGCCATTCTGTGGTCATTATAGGTTGCAATTTTAATATTAGGATTGATTCTATTTGAAGCAATAAGCGTTAAACTATCGTTTGTTACCGAAATATTTGCGCCCAGTTTTGTAAGCTCAATTCTAAGTGCTTCTAGTCTATCTGTTTCTTTAATCTTTAAAGTATGTAGTCCTGTAAGATGACAACCAATACCTAAACCAAGACAAGTGACAACAATAGTTTGCGCAATATCTGGAGTGTTGTTAAGTTCGAAATCCACATCTCCAAATTTAAAATCAGGCACTTTAGCCAAAGTCATTTTATTCCCGTCGAAATGAGTTTCCACTCCCATTTGTTTATAGATTTCCACCAAAGCGGAATCTCCTTGCAAACTTGTTTCTTTATAACTACTCAAAGTGATTGAGGCCGTTTCTGACAAAGCCACTAAACTAAAAAAGTAAGAAGCGGAACTCCAATCGGATTCTACTGTCATTTCTTTTGCTTCAACGTCATCCTTTGGATATACTTTGATTAGATTTCCTTCAAAGCTTGTTTTAATATCTAAATCATTCAGCAAAGCCAAAGTCATTTTAATGTACGGCACAGAAGTAATCTCCCCAACCAAATTTATTTCGATTCCGTTTTCTAATTTTGGCGCTACTAACATTAAAGCCGAAATGTATTGACTGCTTACGTTTGCTGGAATATTTACCTTAGAAGCGGTTATCTTTTGTCCTTTGATTCGAATAGGCGGATATCCCACTTCATTTTCATACGTGATTTTCGCACCTAGTTGTTCCAATGCTTCCACTAAAACTTTTATAGGACGCTCCGTCATACGTTGTGAACCAGTCAAGACCACTTCACGACCTTCGTTTACTGCAAAAAAAGCGGTAAGAAAGCGCATTGCCGTTCCCGCATGATGAATATCTACAATTTCTTCCTTTCCTATAAGTGCTTTTTCCATCACCTCGCTATCATCAGAGTTGGATGTGTTTACTAATGTTATAGCAGGAAAAAGTGCTTTTAACAATAAAAGTCTATTGGTTTCACTTTTCGATCCAGTAACTGCAATTTGCGCTTGTAAGTTGGAATGGGTAGTTTGTAACAGTAAATTCATGTTGTAATTATGAGTGATAAATTTAGAATTATAATCCGTAGAATTCAAGCACGCAATTTACCACTCCACGGCTATAATTCATAATTTATAATCCACAAATTATTTCAGCTTTTCATTGTTTTTGTGACGATCCTTATCTCGTACCGATTTAAAATCCATTTTCTTATCGAAAGCGGCTTGTAAATCGATTCCAGTTTGGTTTGCAAGACACAAAACCACAAAAACGACATCGGCTAATTCCTCGCCTAAATCCTTGTTTTTATCACTTTCTTTTTCGGATTGTTCTCCGTAACGACGGGCAATAATACGCGCTACTTCACCTACTTCTTCGGTAAGTTGTGCCATATTAGTCAGTTCGTTGAAATATCGAACGCCGTGTTCTTTAATCCAATTGTCTACGTCTAGTTGGGAATCTTTTAAGTTCATGTTGTTATGTTTTGACACAAAGTCATTTCCGATAGTTATCAGAAGTTCCAAAAGTGTAATTTACTCTTTATTTTTACTATCCATAATTATAGTCACAGGCCCGTCATTTAACAGACTGACTTTCATATCAGCACCAAAAACACCAGTTTGGACTGTTTTCCCCACTTCTGACTCTAACTTTTCAATAAAACTTTCGTAAAGCGGAATGGCAATGTCAGGTTTTGCCGCTTTAATGTACGATGGACGATTGCCTTTTTTGGTAGCGGCATGAAGTGTAAATTGACTCACTACAATTACATCACCGTCGATATCCTGAACGGATAAATTCATCACATGATTCTCATCATCAAAAACGCGGATTTTAGTGATTTTTCCCACTAGCCAGTCGATGTCTTCCTGACCATCCATATCTTCAATACCAACTAAAATTAGCAACCCTTTTTGAATATCGGCTACTACTTTACTTTCAATGGTTACAGATGCCGAGGAAACTCTTTGGAGGACAATTTTCATTTTATTATTTTAAACAGACCTGATTCATCAGGTTCTTTACTACTTTCTATTTTCGTCACTTATTGCTCGATCTTCATTGTGAATATCAGTACGATAATTTTCATCATCCCCTTCTAACAGTTTAAGATAACTATTGTAACGTGACCAGGCAATTTCATCTTTTTCTAATGCTTCTTTCACAGCGCACTTTGGTTCGTCTTTATGCAAGCAATTATTGAATTTACACTGCTCTTTCAATTTAAAAAATTCAGGAAAATACCCACTAATTTCTGCCGGTTCCATATCTACCACTCCAAAACCTTTAATTCCGGGCGTGTCGATAATTCTGGCGTCAAAAGACAAATCATACATTTCGGCAAAAGTCGTTGTGTGTTGCCCCTGCTTACTTGCTTCAGAGATTGTTTTTGTTTTTAGATGCAACGAAGGTTCCATAGCATTAACCAAAGTTGATTTTCCTACACCAGAATGTCCTGAAAACATACTCACTTTACCAATCATCATTTCCTTCAACTTTTCTATTCCTTTCATTTCTGTAGAGGAAACGCGAAGGCATTTGTAACCGATTTCTTGATACACATGCTGCATGTACAATTGTTCATCCAAGGTAGCTTCATCAAAAGTATCTATTTTATTAAATACTAAAATAGTTTCTATTCCGTAGGCCTCAGCAGTTACTAAAAACCGATCGATAAAATTGAAAGTCGTAGGTGGATTGTTTATGGTAACTAACAAGAAAACGCGATCAATATTAGACGCAATAATATGCATCTGATGGGATAAATTCACTGATTTTCGAACGATGTAATTCTTTCTCTCATGAATATTATGAATGGTTCCTGTTACTGTATCCGAAGATTCTTCCAGTTCATAATCCACAATATCCCCCACAGCTATAGGATTGGTACTTTTAATTCCTTTAATTCGGAATTTCCCTTTCATACGGCATTCAATAAAATCACCTTGTTCTGATTTTACCGTGTACCAACTTCCTGTAGATTTATATACGAGTCCTGTCATTTTTATTATTTACGATATTCGGCGTTGAATATGCCGTTAAGCACCTATAAATGCTTTGCAAAGATAATTCTTTGTTTCACGTTTAAAGTATGAAGTGTAAAGTTTTTGATTGCTACACAATCATAGATAAAAAAATCCCCACAATTTTAAAAAAAGTGGGGATTCATTCGATACAATTAAATACTAATTAAGCATTAAGCACTTTGTCTTGATGACCAATACTCTCCTGGTGGATTGCTTTAAACATTTTAAGCACAAACTCTTCTGTAAGTCCCTTTTTCTCTCCTTCTAGGATCATTTTTCCTAAAATTTCATTCCAACGTTTGTTTTGCAATACCGCTACGTTAGCGTCTTTTTTTACTTGACCAATTTCGTCAGCCACCTTCATTCTTTTCCCTAATAATTCTAACAAATTAGCATCTAAGACATCAATGTTTGCTCTAAGTTTAGCCATTTTTTGTGTAAACTCATCAGAAGCATCATTTACTTTTCTTACCTTCAAATCCACAAAAATTTGTTTCAGAGCAGTTGGTGTTACTTGTTGAGCAGCATCGCTCCATGCATTATCCGGATCGTAATGAGTTTCGATAATCATACCATCATAATTCAAATCTAAAGCTTCTTGCGTTACCTCAAGAATCATGTCACGATCTCCTGTGATATGGGATGGATCAATTAGTAATGGTAAATCAGGGAACCTATTTTGCAATTCGATAGCAATCTGCCATTCTGGAATGTTTCTGTATTTTGTTTTTTCATAAGTAGAAAAACCTCTATGAATTACTCCTAATTTTTCAATACCTGCATTGTACAAACGCTCTACTCCACCTAACCATAAAGATAAATCTGGGTTAACAGGGTTTTTTACCAGTACAATCTTTTTAGTTCCTTGTAAAGCATCTGCTAATTCTTGCATTGCAAAAGGGTTTACCGTTGTTCTGGCTCCAACCCATAATACATCAATATCATATTCTAAAGCTAATTTTACGTGAGCCGCATTTGCCACCTCAGTTCCCATTAGCAATCCTGTTTCTTCTTTTGCTTTTTTCAACCATTTTAATCCAATTTCACCTACACCTTCAAATCCTCCCGGACGCGTTCTTGGCTTCCATATTCCTGCTCTAAAAACACTTACATCAGAATCTTTCAATTCATGAGCTATTTTCAATACTTGTTCTTCTGTTTCTGCACTACAAGGTCCCGCAATTACAAATGGGTGAGTTAAATTGAAATCGTTCAACCATGTTCTCATTTCTTTCTTGTTTTCCATCTTTTCTAATTATTTTTTTTATTATTTTTTTTGTGTTGTTCTTCTTTTCTGAACTTTAAATTTGGTCTGAATAGTCATTACTTTTTGACATTCATACCATTCAAAATTTCTTTTATTCTGTTCACGCTTTCCATTTCTTCAAAAATGGCATTATAATCTTCTTTTATCAGCAAATCTTTAAACTGGGTAAGATTTGAAATATACTCTTCCAAAGTTTCTATCACCTGCACTTTATTTTGTTTAAAAATGGGCGTCCACATCGCTGGTGAACTTTTGGCTAAACGAACGGTACTTTCAAATCCTGATCCTGCCATATCAAATATATCTTGTTCGTGTTTTTCTTTATTTATAACTGTTTTACCCAACATAAAAGCACTAATGTGAGATAAATGAGAGACATAAGCAATATGTTTGTCGTGCGCTTTTGGATCCATATAACGTATTCTCATCCCGATCGCTTTAAAAAGTTCCAATGCCTTTTCCTGTAATTTAAAAGCGGTACGCTCTACTTCACAGATGATATTGGTTTTTCCTTCAAACAATCCTTTTATTGCTGCCGACGGTCCTGAAAACTCGGTTCCTGCAATAGGATGTGTCGCGATGAAATTTCTCCTTTTCGGATGATTTGTTACCGCTTCACAAATAGGCGCTTTTGTCGAACCTACCTCAAAAACAATGCTATTATCACCAATCGCATCCAAAACTTTTGGTAGTAAAGTCAATGCAACATCTACCGGAACCGATAGAATTACAAAATCTGCATCGGACAGATTATCTATTTGCGCCCCTGCATCTACAACTCCCAAATCTAGTGCTTCCTGTAAATGCGTTTCATTACTATCAATTCCGTAAACGGTAGCATCTGGGTATAACGTTTTAATGTCTAATGCCATCGAACCGCCTATTAATCCAATTCCTATTATGTAAATTTTCATTTAGTTAAATCTATCAATTGCTTCCTGTACTTTTTCTTCTTTCACACATAATGCAAATCGAATGTATCCTTCTCCATTGCTTCCAAAAATAGTTCCCGGTGTAATAAAAATATATTTCTCGTGTAAAATCTGATCAATAAACTTTTCTGCCGATGCTATTCCTTCCGGTAATTTAGCCCAAACAAATAAGCCAACTCCTTCTTTGTATACTTTACATCCTAATTTCTCCGCTAACTGCTCTGTCAAAATGCGGCGTTTCTTATAGATAACATTCATCGAGTCAAACCAAGACTTATCACTATTCAACGCAGCAATCGCTCCTTTTTGAATTCCGAAAAACATACCGCTGTCCATATTGCTTTTCACTTTCAGAATAGCGTCAATAGCTTCGGCATTTCCTAAAACCATTCCTACTCTCCAACCTGCCATGTTAAAGGTTTTACTCAAAGAGTTGAGTTCTAACGCCACCTCTTTAGCTCCTTCCACTTGCAACAAACTCATCGGTTTGTCATTCAAAACAAAACTATACGGATTGTCATTAATCAACAATATTTCATGTTTTTTGGCGAAAGCCACTAACTTTTCAAACAAAGCGATACTTCCTCTAGCACCTGTTGGCATATGAGGATAACCAATCCACATAATTTTCACTTTCGATAAATCTAATTTTTCTAATGCTTCAAAATCTGGTTCCCAATTTATATTTTCTTTCAAATCATAATAAACCGGAACAGCTCCCACTAAATTTGTTACTGAAGTATACGTTGGATATCCCGGATTCGGAATCAAAACTTCATCTCCTTCATTTAAAAAAGCCAATGAAATATGCATGATTCCCTCTTTAGAACCCATCAAAGGCAAAATTTCCGTATTCGGATTCAAAGCCACATTATAATTATTAAGATAGAAATCAGCCATGCTTTTTCGCAATTCTGGCAATCCCTGATAACTCTGGTATTGATGTGCGTTTTCATCGTCCATCGCCAATTTTACAGCATCAATAACAGCTTGCGACGGATGTAAATCTGGACTTCCAATTCCCATATTAATAATCGGTTTTCCTTCTGAAGCTAATTGTCGTACTTCTCTCAATTTAGAAGAGAAATAATATTCTTCAATTATATCTAAACGTTTCGCTGCTTGAATCATGTTATTTGTATTTTCTTTTCCCAAGCCATTTCTGGAAAATGGGAACTTTATCTTTTTCTTATCGTTTACCTTTTATTCCTTAAGAATTTATGGTTTTGTATTTTTATACTCCCCTAACACTTTAAAGTATTCCGCCATAATTTCTAATAGCGATTTTGCTTTAGTGTAATCAGCATACTTTTCGAATGTAACATCCACAAAAAAAGAATATTTCCAAGGCGTTTCAATTTTTGGCAAGGATTGAATCTTAGTTAAATTCATCTTGCAGTCACTCATGACATTTAACACTGCTGCCAGACTACCTCGTTTATGATCCAATTCAAATTTCAAAGAAGCTCTGTTGATATCCTCTTCAGCCAGAAATGAATTTTCTTTTTTAATAATAACAAAACGCGTCATGTTATTTTTTATCGTCTGAATTTCTGGAGCTAAAATTTCCAAATCATACATTTCAGAAGCTGCTACACTGGCAATTGCCGCTATCCCTTTTAATTGTTTATCCTGAATTCTGCGTGCTGTTTCGGCAGTATCCTTATCCTCAACTAATTTTATGTTTGGATATTTTTTAAGGAAATCCATACATTGCAGTAAAGCCATCGGATGTGAATGCACCTCCACAATATCTTCTATTTTTTGCCCTTGAAGCGCCATTAAATTTTGATGAATCCTAAGATAATGCTCCCCTATAATATGTAGATTGTGTTTATCTATTAATGCATAATTTGGAATAATAGGCCCCGCAATTGAATTTTCTATTGCCATAACCGCTTGATCAGACCTACCTGATAGCAAGCTGTCTACCAATTCTTCAAAAGACAAACACTCATCTACTACTACACTATTCTCGTAATATTCCTGTGCCACCTGATGATGAAAAGAACCTTTTATACCCTGTATTGCAATTTTCGCATTCATATAACAAACTTTTAAGCAAAAAAAAATCCCGATTTTCATCGGGATTGTATATTTATAATTATCAATTTAATTTTCTAATTAAATAACCATACGACAATCCCTAACCTCTTTCCAGAAGAAATAATAAGTATTGCTAAAATAAAATCGGTTGTTTAACATGGTATGCTTTGTGTTGTGTGTGTATTAATTCTATGCGAATGTATCAATTATTTCGGGCCCACCAAAAAAAAAATCATTTTTCACCAAACAAAAAAGGAATTCTCTCTAAAACTACTTTTTAATTACACAATAGTCAATAAACCTAGTGTAAAACAATATTTAAGCAACTGCTTATAAACACGTTCCGTAACAAAAACAGCCGCTTTTGTTTGAAATAAATTCACAAAAACTGATTATGCAGTCAAGGTATTCGAAAGCCATTTTTTTCCTTCTGCAATTCGGGTGATTAACATCGCCGAAACTACGTCGCCATTAGCATTCAATAGCGTCGCCATCGGATCTACTAATGTTCCTACAATCATGGCTGCCGGTAAAGCCTGCTCCATTGGAAAACCATAAATAGTAATAGCAAGAATTTCTCCTATATAGCCGCCGTTTGGGATCCCGCCCTCAACCACAGAAACAATTATTGTAATACCCAAGGCAATCAGTAAATTATGTAGGTCGGTAAAATCCTTTCCAAACATGGCAAAAATAACGGCAATCTTTATAATTGATGACATACTGGAACCGTCTTTGTGTAAAGGAGCACCTAGTGGAACAGCGATATTCCTAATATGTGTTGGTATGTGCATTTTCTCTGTTGCTTCCAGATTGGCAGGTATTGTAGCAATACTGCTACAAGTTCCTAAAGCGGTTAAAGAAGGTGTAATATTATTACTCCAAAACACTTTCAGTCCATTTGTCCCTCCTGCGATAAACGCGTAAAGACTAAAGAAAACTACAAAGTAAAAAGCACAAACTGCATAATAAAGACCCAATGGCTTAGCATATGCACCAAACAATTGAGGTCCAAAAATCCCTACTTGATATGCGAAATAAGCACCTAATCCCACTGGAGCCGTTTTCATTATCAGATGTAGCAATTGTTTCATCACCTCATCCCCTGAGCTCAAAAAACTTCTAAAGCTGGCTCCTTTTTCTCCTGAACGCAAACTAGCAAATCCAATTAAAAAAGAAAAGATGATTAATGCCAACATGCTTTTTCGAGAAAGTAATTCATAAAAATCATTGGCGGTAAGCAATTGCGTAATTTGAGAGCCTCCGCTCGCACTTTGCATACTTTCTAATGGAATTTTAGAAATAATAATATCCTGATGAATAGGAAAAAGTAATACGCCAATCATCATTAAAATTGCCGAAATAACAACTGTACTTAAAAATACTCCAATTACAATTACAAAGAGCTTTCCTAATTTTTCTGATTTCTCAAGACTAGCGATGGAGGACGCAATCGTAAAAAAAATTAAAGGAATAATTGCAGTAAACAATAAATTCAAAAATATATCTCCTAATGGCTTTATAATTTCTACATCTTTACCAAAAACCAAGCCCAGTATACTCCCTGCTGTAATCCCGCAAAGGAGCCATATGATACTACTATAAGTTTTAAATAAACTACTCGAATCACTAGTTACTTTGCTCATATACTATACTGTTTTTAAATTTTTATAAATATATTAATCTAATTGGGAAAACGATACTGTTTGTTATCTTATTCTTTTAATCACGATTCACGATATAAATATTTATTTCAAATACTAACCTTGTTACTTTAGCACTTTCGATCAGTAGAAATAAAATACATTACCAATAAGAACATGTATTTGCCATAATTTGTTAAGTCCCTACGGGACAAAATTGTCTTGATTAAAAATTATTCTACCAATAGATAGTCCCTAACGGGACACTAAACAGAACTCTAAATCATCAATAATTCTCAACCTTAAATTCCTCCGTTAGTTCTACCAATAGAAAGTCACTAACAGGACACTGAACAAAACTCTTCTTCATCAATAACTTTCAACCTTAAATTCCTCCGTTAGTTCTACCAATAGAAAGACACTAACGGGACACTAAACAGAACTCTAAATCATCAATAATTTTCAACCTTAAATTCCTCCGTTAGTTCTACCAATAGAAAGTCACTAACGTGACATTAAACAGAACTCTAAATCATCAATAATTTTCAACCTTAAATTCTTCCGTTAGTTCTACCAATAGAAAGTCCCCAACAGGACACTAAACAGAACTATTCATCATCAATAATTCTCAATCTTAAATTGTTCCGTTAGGAACTTTCTATCGGTAGAAACAAAATAAATTCTCGCTTTTTTGTCCCGTTAGGGACTATCCCAATTTAAACCAATTCTTTAAAAACAAATTTCTCATCAAAGTCTACTTCGAATTTCTCAAGAATATCAAAATACTCTTCTCTAAAAGATTTAATTTTATGATGCAATTCTTGATTTTCAATATAGTGTATGACATTTGGCAATTGCGATTTACTATACGAAAATGCTCCAAACCCCTCTTGCCATTCAAAATGACATCTCGCAAGTTTATTTTCATTAATCCATAAAGAAGATCCTTGCTTAACATCTTTCATTAAATCCGAAATAGATTGAGATGGTCTAAGACCGACCAAAATATGAATATGATCAGGCATGCCATTTATACTTAAAAGCTTGTGGCTATTGTTTTGTATAATTCCCGTTATGTATTTATACAAGGAATCTTTCCATTGCGATTCGATAATTCCGTTTCTGAATTTTACTGCAAAAACAAAATGAATGTGTATTTGGGTATATGTATTTGCCATAATTTGTTAAGTCCCTACGGGACAAAATTGCCCTGATTAAAAATTATTCTACCAATAGATCGTCCCTAACGGGACAACAAATAATAGTAAATTCATTATCAAATGTATTCAAAAAACAACAAATCAATCCTTTTTCTGTTTACTTTTGCAACAAATACTAAGTCATGTCAATAGAAGTAAATAATATATCTAAAAGTTATGGTGCCCAAAAGGCATTAGACAACATTTCATTTTCTGTTAAAAAAGGAGAAATCGTTGGTTTTCTGGGTCCGAATGGAGCAGGAAAATCTACTTTAATGAAAATACTGACTACTTATATTGCTGCCGATGAGGGTACTGCCTTGGTGAACGGACATGATGTAACCTCTGATCAAAAAGCTGTACAACTTTCTATCGGTTATTTGCCGGAACATAATCCGTTATATTTGGATTTGTATGTACGGGAATATTTAGCTTTTAATGCCGATATCTATAAAGTTAGTAAATCACGCATCGAAGAAGTATTACAAATGACTGGCTTAACTACCGAAAGTCATAAAAAAATAGGTCAACTGTCTAAAGGGTACCGTCAACGTGTAGGACTTGCCAACGCTTTACTACACAATCCTGATGTTTTGATTCTCGACGAACCAACCACTGGTTTAGATCCGAATCAATTGATCGAAATACGTAACGTTATCAAAAATGCAGGAAAAGATAAAACTGTTTTTCTATCCACACACATCATGCAGGAAGTGGAAGCAATTTGCGACCGTGTCATCATCATCAATAACGGGAAAATTGTAGCCGATAAAAAACTGGATCATTTAATTTCTGCTGATAAAGAACAAGTTATCGAAGTGGAGTTTGATTTTAAAATAGAAGAACAGGCGATTGCCAAAATAGAAAACATTACTTCCTATAAAAATACACATGACATGATTTGGGAACTGACTTTCCTGTCAGACAAAGACATGCGTCCTGCCGTTTTTGATTTTGCTACAGCAAATGGTTTAAAAACGCTGCAATTGAATCAAAAAAATAAAAATTTGGAAGCTGTTTTTAGAGAAATTACAAAGTAGAGAACACCTCTTTCTTCGCTTACTTCCCACCAAAAAAGCTCGTTTAATTAAATTAAACGAGCTTTTTTGAATGGTGTTAAAATTCAGCTATGATTTTGGCAAAGCTGCCCCTACTGCAATATCACAACGATGTCCTGCTTTTCCGTGGGCTGGATTCATTCCTTCAGGGGTTTCGTCATTTGCAGAATTAGTCGATAATAATGCTGGCAAAGCTTGGGGCACATTAATTTGCTCAGAGTATTGACCTGAACTCGTACTGCTATTTGTTGAAGCGACCTTTGCATTTAAAGGCGCTCCTACAGCAATGTCACAACGGTGATTTTTCTCGCCATGAGGAGGATTCATTCCTTTGGCAGTTGTTGTTTTTACAACATTAGTTTGTGTAGTTGGTACCACTTGCGGAGATTGACTATTTGTGGTTGACGCTTGAGCACTACCATTTGCAGGAGTGTTCAATGGCGCACCCACAGCTATGTCGCACCTATGATTGGGTTGCCCATGAGCCGGATTAATACCTGCGGCAACCGATGGTGTTGTTCCGGTATTATTCTCATGAAATAAATTATGATTTTGTGATGTTGCAATAGGTGTTGATTGGCTCTCAATACCTGAATTTGTTTGCTGAGTAAAAGGCACTACTAACCTTGGGTCACCTTTTTGTTGTGCCGTATCCTCCTTTTTACAAGAAGTTGCCGTTATAGCGACTAGTAAAAAAGCACCATAAAAATATTTCATATTGAGATTGTTTCATTAATAAATTCAAATATAAGATTTTAATACGAGCCCTCAAAAAACACATCACTAATGATATAGGATTAACGAACAAATAAACCTAAATAAAAAATACAATTTTATATAAAGAACTTGTTTTACGATGAACCATTATAATTATATTAAATCGCCTAGCCCAGATGGAAGCGGCATCCTTTTTTGACCCGTTTTTACGGGACAAAAAAGATATAGCGCACAGCTGGAAAAAGCTCCTAAAAAATCTTGCTAGCGATTTGTCTAATATTCTCTGATTTTCCCATCGAATAATAATGCAGCACAGGAACACCTGCCGCTTTAAGCTCTAGTGATTGTTGAATTGCCCATTCGATTCCTACTTGTTTTACATCAGTATTCGTTTTGCATTTATCTACAGCATCAATCAAATCTTCGGGCAAATCAATACGGAAGATTTGTGGTAAAATTTGCAAATGCCTTTGTACCGCAAGTGGTTTAATGCCTGGAATAATAGGAACGGTGATTCCCATTTCACGTGCTTTAGCAACGAACTCAAAGTATTTAACATTGTCAAAAAACATCTGTGTTACCACGTAATCAGCACCTGCATCCACTTTTTCTTTCAACCTTTTTAAGTCGGAAATCAACGATGGTGATTCTAAATGTTTCTCAGGATAACCCGCCACACCAATACAAAAATCAGCTTTATTATCGACATGCATCACATCATGCAAATATTTCCCTTCGTTTAATAAATTAATTTGCTGTACCAAGTCTACAGCATAATTATTCCCGCCTGCTTTTGCTACAAAAGACTGTTCGTCTTTCATTGCATCACCACGCAAAGCCATCACATTATTAATTCCTAGGTAGTGACAATCTACTAATAAATATTCAGTTTCTTCTTTTGTGAATCCACCACAAAGTACGTGTGGTACAGTATCCACATTGTATTTGTGCTTTATCGAAGCACAAATCCCCAATGTTCCCGGGCGCATTCTTGTCAACTTTTTATCTAATAATCCATTTCCTTTATCCACATAAATAAACTCCTCACGAGAAGTAGTCACATCTATAAATGGCGGTTTAAAATCCATTAAAGGATCAATATTATCATATAATTCTTGAATACTTTTCCCTTTTTGGGGCGGAATAATTTCAAACGAAAATAATGTTTTCCCTTTTGCTGCTGCTATATGTTCTGTTACTTTCATTTTGTTTTTTGTTTCAGGTTTAAAAATTAATGTTTAATGTTCTCTTAAGTAATTTTAAACATTAATTTTTAAACAACTATTCTAGTCTGCTATATTTGGACTCAACCATTTCGTAGCTACTTCAGTTGGTACGCTTCTACGTTTTGCGTAATCAATCACTTGGTCTTCTTTTATTTTTCCGAGTCCAAAATATTTACTTTCAGGATTCCCAAAATAATATCCCGAAACAGAAGATGCTGGCCACATTGCCATACTTTCCGTTAAAGTCACTCCTATTTCTTGCTCTACATTTAATAACTTCCAAATGGTAGGTTTTTCTAAATGGTCAGGACAAGCAGGATAACCTGGCGCAGGACGAATCCCTTTGTAGGTTTCTGCAATCATGTCTTCGGTGCTAAGCAATTCATCAGCCGAGTAACCCCAAACTTCTTTACGTACTTTTTCGTGTAAGTATTCCGCAAAGGCTTCTGCAAAACGGTCTGCCAATGCTTTTACCATAATCGAATTATAGTCGTCTAAATCTCTTTCAAATTCAGCCGCCCATTCATCAACTCCAAAACCAGTAGTCACACAAAAAGCACCCATATAATCTATTTTTCCAGAATCTTTTGGGGCTATAAAATCTGCCAAAGCTATATTTGGTGCTCCTTTGGTTTTTTGTGATTGTTGACGCAAAGTCAAGAATGTTTGTAATGGCTTTCCGTTTTCATCTGTCAGCGCAATATCATCATCGTTGATTTGATTCGCAGGGAAAATTCCGTAAATCCCTTTGGCAGTTAGTTTCTTTTCTTTCAAAATAACGTCCAACATTTCATTGGCATCCGCAAAAACCGAAGTCGCTTGCTCTCCTACTACTTCATCCGTTAAAATCGCTGGATATTTCCCGAACAATTCCCATGTTCTAAAAAATGGTGTCCAGTCAATATACGGAACCAAAACATCTAGCTCCACTTCAATTACCTGTTCGCCAATGCTATTTGGTTTCACAGGCGTAAAATTATCCCAGTCTAATTGCAACTTGTTTTTACGTGCTTGTTCAATAGTTAAGAAATTCTTGTCTCTAGAACGATTCAAAAACGTTTCTCTAAACGCATCGTATTCTGCTCTTATATCGCTCGCATATATTTTTTTATCCTTGTTTAACAAACTTCCGGCTACGGTAACCGCTCTCGAAGCATCATTAACATGAATGACTGTTTCTCTATATTGAGGTGCAATTTTCACGGCTGTATGCGCACGCGAAGTGGTTGCTCCACCTATCATCACCGGAATTTTCATTCCTTTTTTATCTAATTCTTTCGCTAGATACACCATCTCGTCTAGCGAAGGCGTAATCAAACCACTCAGTCCAATAATGTCTACTTCATGTTCTATGGCAGCAGCAATAATTTTTTCGGGAGCGACCATCACACCAAGATCTACAATCTCATAATTATTACATGCTAACACTACCGAAACAATATTTTTACCAATATCATGCACATCGCCTTTTACAGTTGCCATCAATATCTTTCCATTTCCTTGTTTGTCTCCCGCTTGTTTACTTGCTTCTATGTACGGTAATAAATAAGCCACTGCTTTTTTCATTACACGAGCTGATTTTACCACTTGTGGCAAAAACATTTTTCCCGAACCAAACAAATCTCCTACCACATTCATTCCCGTCATCAAGTTGATTTCGATTACTTCAATAGGTTTGGTTGCGGCTAATCGCGCTTCTTCAATATCCAAAAGTATAAATTCATCTACTCCTCGAACTAAAGAATGAGTCAGTCTTTCCTGAATTGTTCCCGAACGCCATTCTTGAATTCCCTTTTCATTGCTCTTGACATCTCCTTTTACATTTTCGGCAAAATCTAGCAAGCGTTCTGTAGCATCATCTCGTCTGTTTAAGATCACGTCTTCAACATGCTCCAATAAATCTTTCGGAATATCATCATAAATGGTTAACATCTCTGGGTTTACAATCCCCATCGTCATTCCGTTTTGAATCGCATGATACAAGAAAACCGAGTGCATCGCTTCCCTTACCGTATCATTCCCTCTAAACGAAAACGACACATTACTCACCCCACCACTAATGTGTGCATGCGGTAAATTTTCACGAACCCATTTGGTTCCTCTAAAGAAATCCAAAGCGTTCAATCGGTGCTCTTCCATCCCAGTTGCTACCGGAAATATATTCAAATCGAAAATAATATCCTGAGGCGGAAAACCCACTTTATCAACTAAAATATCATACGAACGCTGACATATTTCTACTCTACGATCGTAATTATCAGCCTGGCCTGTTTCGTCAAAAGCCATAATAATTGCCGCAGCACCGTATCGCTTAATCAATTTAGCATGATGAATAAAAGCCTCTTCGCCTTCTTTTAGCGAAATCGAATTCACTACACTTTTTCCTTGTACGACTTTTAATCCCGCTTCAATGATATCCCATTTTGAGCTATCAATCATAATGGGCACACGCGAAATATCAGGCTCGGCAGCGATTAGATTCAGGAATTTTGTCATGGCATATTCACCGTCCAGCATCCCCTCATCCATATTAATATCGATGATTTGCGCGCCACCTTCCACTTGCTCCTTGGCAATACTCAGTGCTTCTTCGTATTTTTCTTCCTTAATTAACCGAAGGAATTTTCTAGAACCCGTAACATTTGTGCGTTCCCCAATATTCACAAATACGCTATCTGGCGTAATAATCAAAGGCTCTAATCCCGCCAATACAAGGTTTCTTCTAGTTTCTTTTTCTGCCATTTTTTTTATTTTTAATCCTTCAAGGTTTAAAAACCAAGGAGGCTCAGCTTTATTATCTTATTATTTTGGGCGTGACCCAAAAAGGGTCGGGCTATTCGTTCCCGCTCTTTTTCTTGAATTGCCTCGGGTTTAAACCCGACGCAAGTCAAGAAAAAGGAGCTCCACTACTATCCCTCACGCGGATTTGTGCATTCTATGTCATCCCTTTTTGTCATTGCGAGGAGTTGCGAGGAACGAAGCAAAGCAATCGCATCCAGCTTATCCATCAACAGTATAACATTTACCTCATTCACTTTAACGAAGAATTACATGAGTCACTCTCGCTACGAGATTCCTTCGTTCCTGGGAATGACAAAGCTAAAATCTATACTTTTATTCTCTTTACGGGCACAAGCGAGACGCTTGCGCTAGCGAAACCACTAAATCAGATTACTTCGTAGGTAGAACAAAGTTAACTTGCCTTAACCTCACCATTTTTACTTATTGTTATTCTCTCTTCTTTGTCATTCTGAGGGACGAAGAATCTTTGTTATGTGAGCAACTTGTAGAGATTCTTCCTTCGTCAGAATGACAAAATAGTATAGTTCTACTCCGTCTTACATCACCGCCGTAGAAACTCTTGGTTTATAATTCTTTGCAATATCTGCGATTAACCTGATGTGTTCTGGGGTTGTTCCGCAACATCCACCTATGATATTTACTAAATTATCGTCGAGATATGTTTTTATTTGTGCTTGCATTTCTGCGGGTGTTTCGTCGTATTCTCCAAAGGCATTAGGCAATCCTGCATTAGGATGCGCTGATACATTGAATGAAGTATTCTGTGACAAAGTTTGTAAATACGGTTTCAATAAATCGGCACCAAGGGCGCAATTGAAACCTACACTCAACAACGGAATATGCGAAACAGAAACTAAAAATGCTTCTACTGTTTGTCCTGAAAGTGTCCTTCCTGAAGCATCAGTAATCGTTCCTGAAACCATGATTGGAATATCGATATTGCGCTCGTCTTTGACTTCTTCGATGGCAAAAAGTGCCGCTTTAGCATTTAAAGTATCGAAAATAGTTTCGACCAATAAGATATCACTTCCTCCGTCTATCAGCGCTTCCACTTGTTGCTTGTAAGCAATACGCAAATCATCAAAGGTTACGGCTCTGTATCCTGGATCGTTTACGTCTGGTGACATACTCGCTGTTCTATTTGTTGGCCCAATTGAACCCGCAACAAAACGAGGTTTATCTGGATTTTTGGCTGTAAATTCATTGGCTACTTCACGGGCAATTTTTGCCGAATCATAGTTGAGTTCGTAAACAATATCTTCCAAGTGATAATCGGCCATACCAATCGTAGTGCTTGAAAAAGTATTGGTTTCTACAATATCTGCTCCCGCTTCAAAATAGGCTGCGTGAACGGCGCGAATCGCTTGTGGCTGGGTTATAGACAACAAATCGTTGTTTCCTTTTAGAGAATGTGGAAAGTCTTTGAAACGTTCTCCTCTAAAATCTTCTTCGGAGAAATTATAGCGTTGCAACATGGTTCCCATAGCTCCATCGAGGATGAGAATGTTTTTTTTAATGGCTTCGTGAATATTGGACATAACTTTTTATTTCTTGAAAATCACAATCGGAATTGGGATTTTTACTTTTGATTACTAATTACAAAAGTTCACTATATAAATTCTTTAGCCCTGATGGAAGCGGCATCCTTTTATTCTGGGGTTCAGAATAAAAGATATAGCGTACAGCAGGAAGGATGATGGCAAAAAGCACCAATCATTCGCTCTAAAAAAAATAATATAAAAGTTGTCAAGAAAAGGTTTGAGAAATACTATGGAAGTATTCTTGTGTTATCTATCTTAGATACTGAAGTAAGTTCAGCATAAAGTAGAATGTAGCACCTTCTTTATAAGATAAAGGGTTGCTAAGGTTTCATTGGGTCTTTCCCTCCGCCTTTCGTGATAACGATCAATAAATATAGGAACACTGCAAAGAAAAGATATAGCGCTAACACTTGCAAGTATTAACGCCATATTTTTTTATTGGTTTTTATGCGAATTGTTATACAATGGCTTTAACCACTGCTTTTGGAGCTTCTTTACGAGTCCCGTCAAAACCATCGACTCCTGAAACTGTTGTGTATTTTAGCACATATTTCTTACCTGGATTGATAATTTGATAGGCAGCCTGACACATTAATGTCGCCTCATGAAAACCACAAAGAATTAATTTTAATTTCCCTGGGTACGTATTTACATCACCAATGGCGAAAATCCCTGGAATATTCGTCTGGTAATCCAATGCGTTGTCTACTTTGATGGCGTTTTTCTCAATTTCTAGTCCCCAGTTTCCTATTGGCCCTAATTTTGGTGTCAATCCGAAAAGAGGAATAAAGTAATCTGTAGGAATGGTTCTTCTTGCGCCATTTTCATCAAGTACAACGGATTCAATATGCTCTGCACCATTAAGCCCTACTACTTCAGCAGGTGTAATCAACCTGATTTTTCCAGCATCTTTTAATTCCTGCACTTTTTCTACAGAATCCAATGCTCCTCTAAACTCATTTCTTCTGTGAATTAAAGTTACTTCGGAAGCAATATTCGAAAGGAAGATACTCCAGTCTAAAGCGGAGTCTCCTCCACCAGAAATAACGACTCTTTTATCTCTAAATTTTTCTGGGTTTTTGATAAAATACTTCACGCCTTTGTCTTCGTAAAAATTGATCCCGTCAATTAGTGGTTTTCTAGGCTCAAAACTTCCCAAACCTCCTGCAATAGCAACAACTGCGGCATGAATTCGTGTCCCTTTATTAGAGGTAACAATGAAACTTCCGTCTTCTTGTTTGTCTATTGTTTCAGCGCGTTCTCCAAGTGTAAACCCTGGTTCGAATTGCTTGATTTGTTCCATTAAATTATCTACTAAATCCCCAGCTAAAACCTCTGGAAATCCTGGGATATCGTAGATGGGTTTTTTAGGATATAACTCTGAAAGCTGTCCCCCTACTTGTGGCAATGCATCTAATATATGGCATTTTAATTTTAATAATCCTGCTTCAAAAACGGCAAATAAACCAGTTGGCCCGGCTCCTATAATAAGGATATCTGTTTTAATCATTTCTATATTCTTCATGTACTTTCTATTATGCTAAACTAATTTAATGCAAATTAACGATTGAATTTTACTTCATCAAATGATATTTATCATTCGCTTATTTTTATCTCTATTTATTTTTTAACGCTGCGGTAACCTCATTCATTTTTTGAACCTTCTCTTCAAAATTCCCTTTTAGGGTTTTGCGGTATTCATTCAGGTTCAAAACCATTTGGTTGATATCTTCTGGTATTATTTCTTCAAAAAACTCGCGCAATCTTTTGGCTGTTGTAGGTGATTTCCCATTTGTTGAAATCGCAATTTTGACATTTCCTTTGGTTACGATTCCTCCCAAATAATAATCGCATAATTCTGGCGTATCAGCGATATTGCAAATTAAATATCTTTCCCTACATAAATCATAAATTCTTTTATTCACTTCAAGATCATCCGTACAAGCAATAACCATATGCCTTTTCTTGAGCATCTTTTTCTTGAATTTCTTCATGGTCAGTTTTACCGAATCATGCTTATTGACTAACTCAATTAATTCAGGTAAAAATTTTGGAGCAACAACCTCAACATTAGCATCTGGACTGGATTTCAGCATGAATGTCAATTTTTCTAATCCTACATTTCCTCCTCCTACAATAAGTACATTGACTTGATGTATTTTTAAAAATATCGGATACAATTCATTCCTTTCCATATACCAATACTGTATTGTGGTTTGATTTTAATTCTTTATAAAAACCTGCTCTTTTCTTACTATCCCCAACCACTTCTCCAATTACAATTATGGCAGGCGAGCTTAATTTATTCTCCGCTACAACTTTCTGGATTGTATCGATGGTTCCAATTCCCACTTTCTCTTCTGGCGTAGTTCCGTTTTGAATAATCGCAACGGGCATTGCTCCTTTGGATTCGTTTTGGAATAACGCCACAATCTGATCCAGCTTGCTCATCCCCATCAAAATGACGACTGTTGCCGTCGATTGGGCCGCTAAAGCTAC
This sequence comes from Flavobacterium frigoris, assembly GCF_900111075.1. Lineage (GTDB taxonomy): Bacteria > Bacteroidota > Bacteroidia > Flavobacteriales > Flavobacteriaceae > Flavobacterium > Flavobacterium frigoris. Next base: position 678,500 of record NZ_FOFZ01000001.1, on the reverse strand, counting down.
ATCTGTAGATAATTTTCGTGCTGAAGTAGTTCCAGTAATCACCCAAAAGCTCTCTGAAACGCCTCTTTTTGTCAAAGAAATTCCTTGAGAAGCTGGAACCGCAATAGACGATGAGATACCAGGAACTACAAATGTAGGAATTCCAAAGCTTTCTACGAATTCTATTTCTTCACTTCCTCTTCCAAAGATAAAAGGATCACCACCTTTTAATCGTACTACATTACCATAAGTAAGTGCGTTATCTACAATTAACTGGTTGATTTCATCTTGAGAATACGCATGACATCCTTTTCTTTTCCCAACAAATATCTTCAATGCTTTTTTAGGAGCAAAAGACAACAGTTCTTCATTAGCCAAAGCATCATACAAAACGACATTCGCTTCAGCTAATGCTTTTGCCCCTTTGATGGTCAATAAATCTGGATCTCCTGGACCTGCTCCTACTAGTGTTACCTGAGGTTCTATTTTATTTTTCATCTTTTAGGTCTTTAAGTCTGAATGCTTCGATGGTGTCAAAGAAAGCAATTGCTTCTTGAATGTACTTTACAGCAAATTCTTCAGATGGTTCATTCTTATTGATTTGAAATACTAAGTCCTTTAATGTGGATTGCAATGGAATTTTATTCGTTTCTACAAAAACAGTATCAAATAAATCTATTATTCCCGCTTGATGGTTTGTTTTTTGGTTTTCTGAAAGTAACAAGGCTTTAGCACCATTTACAAAACCTGCATAGGCAAGATAAATAGCATCTGCCCAGTTTTTATCTTCGAAAGCTTCTTGTGCAAAAGTCAATTTATCTTTGGCCTCCAATAATAAAGTGGCCACTAAATCAATTACAACACCCGCGCATTCTCCTATTCCAACCGCTTTTACATAGTTATCAGCATTTCCCCAGTCGATAAAATCTTCGTCAGTAAGATTAGTTACATCTGCCAAAGGTTTTAAGAACTCGTAGAAGTACTTTTCGCCTTGAGCGTCATAATAATCTAAGAAGGATTTTCCGTTAGCATTCGCTTCAAAATCGTTTAAGATATAACGCAATGCATCAGGTCCTCTACGGCTTGGAATTTTAATAACTTTATCTGAAAAACGTCCTTTCCCATCTCCAAGGATTCCTCCTCCAAGTAATACTTGTAATGCTGGCGCCACTAATTTACCTGCATTAATAGACATTCCTTGAAAACCTATTGATGACATATTGTGTTGCCCACAAGCATTCATACAACCACTAATTTTTATCGTGATTTCTCGATTCTCTTTATATTGTGGGAATTCTAATTTTAAAACTCTTTCTAATTCTTCTGCAATTCCAGTACTACTTGCAATTCCAAGATTACAGGTGTCTGTTCCTGGGCATGCGGTTATATCGTTAATTGTATCGTAACCTAGTGTCACGAAGTCTAATTTGGCTAATTCTTGGTAAAAGAAAGCTAGATTTTCTTCTTTTATATTTCGAAGTACAATGTTTTGTTTTAGTGAAAAACGCAATTCATTAGCACCGTAATTTTTGATTAAATCAGCTAATGCTCTGGCTTTATCTGTATAAAAATCTCCTAAAAGTACTTTGATACCAATGGCGTAATACCCTGCTTGTTTTTGAGCAATTACATTCGATTTTTTCCAAGCTTCAAAAGCGGCTGTATCTTCAATAGTTACTTTTGGCACTTCTAATAAAGTCACTGGAATAGTAACATCAAAATCAGTTGTGTCAATTTCGTAAGACTGGTATGACAGTGCTTTTTTCTCTTCGTCAACTAAACGTAAAAATTCATCGCGACCAATATCTTTGATTAGAAATTTCATACGTGCTTTTAAACGTTTGGCTCTTTCGCCAAAGCGATCAAATATTCTCAAAACCCCTTCAGTTGTTGGGATAATTTGGTTTACAGGAATAAATTCTGATAATAATTCGGCATGATGTGGCTGCGAACCTAATCCTCCTCCTAGCATTACTTTGAATCCGCGCTCACCATTAACAATCTTTGGAATAAATCCTAAATCATGCAAATAACTCAAGGCAGTATCTTTATCTGAAGATGAAAATGACATTTTGAATTTACGTCCCATTTCTTGACAAATAGGATTTCTCAAGAAAAACTGAAACATGGCGTGTGCATAGGGCGAAACATCAAAAGGTTCATCTACATCAACTCCTGCTAATTCACTTGCTGTAATATTTCTAACAGTGTTACCACAAGCCTCGCGAAGTGTAATGTCATCGATTGCTAATTGTGCCCAAAGTTCTGGAGTTCTATCTAAACTCACATAGTGAATCTGGATATCCTGACGCGTTGTGATATGCAAACGCCCCGTAGAATATTCATCAGAAACTTTACTAATACGTATTAATTGCTCGCTGCTTACTTTACCAAATGGCAATTTAATACGAATCATTTGTACGCCTTCTTGACGCTGACCGTAAACACCACGTGCTAAACGCAGCGAACGAAAACGTTCCTCATCAATTTTACCATCTTTGAATAAAGCAATTTTTCTTTCTAAATCGATTATTTCTTTTTGAACAATCGGATTCTCTATTTCGGTTCTAAAACTTTCCATACCTATTTTTACTATTATCCTCCCCCCAGCCCCCTCCGAAGGAGGGGGAGCCGTTGAGGAGCTTTATTATGTTATATTCTGGTTCTGAATTTTCAATTCATCTTTACTATTCAATTTCAAAAAGACAAAAGCCATTGAGGAGCTTGATTCTTGTTATAACCTAGTCTAAAATACTTAACCACCAAGTTTATCTACAAACATTTTCGACAATCTCTCCCTCCCCTTCGGGGAGGGCCGGGGTGGGGATTACCTAATAAACCCTACTCCTGCTGTTGTATTGGTTGCTGCATCGATTAAGATAAAAGCACCATTTGATTTATTATCGTTGTATGCATCAAAATAAATTGCTTTGCTTAACTTGATATTTACTTCTCCTATTTCGTTAATTGCTAATTGAGACGCTTCGGTTGTTCCTGAGAAATCAGTTGCAATCACGTTTTTCACGCTGTCAATTTTAGCCAAAACTCTATTGGTGTTATGTTGCACAAAATATTTTGCACCAGGGACGAGTTTTTTACTGTCCATCCAACAAACTGTAGTATTAATGTCTTTTTCAACTTTAGGCAATTCAGATGATTTTACTATCATGTCTCCTCTAGTTACATTAATGTCATTTTCTAATTCGATCGTAATTGAAGATCCCACAGAAGCTTCATCAAATTGTTTATCAAAAAAGTGAATTTTAGACACTTTCGATTCTGTTAAAGAAGGTAATACAGTCACTGCATCTCCCACTTTAATATTGTTTCCGTGTAGTTTACCAGCATATCCTCTAAAATCGTGATACTCTTCTGTTTTCGGTCGGATTACTGTTTGAACAGGGAAACGTGCTTTCCCTTTTTCATAAACATCTGCTGGCTCTAAAGCCTCTAGGTGTTCTAAGATTGTTTGCCCTTCGTACCACGGCATTCCACCCAATGATTCTACTACATTATCGCCAGTCAAAGCACTTAATGGAATGTAACTTACATTTTGTTCTTTAAAAGTACTTTTGGCGTTTAATGCTTCAAAGTCGGCTTTAATTTTATTATAGATTTCTTCTGAATAATCAACTAAATCCATTTTATTAACCGCAACAATTACTTCTTTTACTCTCAATAAATTATTGATAAAAAAGTGACGGTACGTTTGCTCAATTACGCCTTTACGAGCATCAATCAAAATGATAGATACTTGCGAAGTTGAAGCTCCTGTAACCATGTTACGCGTGTACTCAACGTGCCCTGGAGTATCTGCAATAATGTAACTTTTCTTAGCTGTAGAAAAATAAATATGCGCCACATCAATGGTGATTCCTTGTTCTCTCTCTGCCACTAAACCATCTGTAGCTAAAGAAAAATCTAGATAATCGTATCCTTTTTGCTTGCTGCTTTTTTCTATTGCTTCTAGTTTGTCTGTAGTCAAAGATTGTGTATCGTACAATAACCTTCCGATTAATGTACTTTTTCCGTCATCTACACTTCCTGCCGTTGCTATTTTTAAAACTTCCATTTTATTTTTTGTTTAAAGTTTAAAAGTTTAAGGTTTCAAGTTTCATTGATTGCCTTTATAAAAACCTTTAAATCTGAATGTTTTTATTTTTATTTTTTAAACAGATTTTAATCTGAATTATATTTTAATTTTATGAATGAGGCTGAATCTAATTATATCTCTATTAAAATAATCAACTCCGTTTACTCTTTCTTGAAAACTATTTAAATAACCTAATTCTAATGCAACGTTTGGACTAACCCCTATTTGCACTGCGGCATAAATTCGATTTTGATCAAATGTATTTTTGATAATTTTGTTTCCACCATTAATCATTATTTCATCATAAAATATCGCTTTTAAAAATCGTTTATCTTTTTTCCAAAAAGTCCAATCACCATAAATTCGGTATCTAAACCTTAGGTAAAATGTAGTTCCATCTTCTAACTGCAACTTACTTGCATTGCGGATAAACCGCTCTTCTAATTGGTACCTATGCGTTAGATTTACTTTTCCTAAAGCCTGCCTTATGCTTACATCCTGCTGCGCTCGATATTCTGGTACATGAAACTCATTTTTAACTTCAGGATTTTGTGTTGCCACAGAGAAATAAGCAAACCCAGCTCCTAACTCTACCTTATCTGTTATTTTATTCCTGATTTGAAGCCGACTAATAAATGTGTTTTGCGTTACTGGATTTATAAAAATCCTATTATCAATTTCAGTGTGAACGGCCCATTTAGCATTTAATTCAAGCTGATTGTAATATCGCACCCAAAGTAAACTTTGTTTGTCTACCACTTTCTCTGTTTGCGCCTTTACCCCAATACTCATCAAAAACAAACTCAACAGTATTTTAATTAACTTCATTCTAAAAGTATCCTTGTTGCTTTCTTTTCTCCATTGCAGCTTCAGAACGTTTATCATCAATTCTGGCACCTCTCTCTGATATAGTTGACAATCTAATTTCGCCTACCACTTCAGATATTGTAGCTGCATAAGAATCAACTGCAGCTGTACAACTCATATCTCCAACGGTTCTAAAACGAACAATTCTTTCTTCAATTTCTTCGTTTTCTTCTTGGTACACATAAGGAGAGTGTGACCAAATCATTCCGTCTCTCAAGAATACCTTACGTTTGTGAGAAAAGTAAATGGATGGAATTTCGATTTGTTCTTGTTCGATATAACTCCAAACATCTAATTCAGTCCAGTTTGAAATAGGAAAAACGCGCACATTTTGACCATTTTCAATTTTCCCGTTTAATAAATCGAATAACTCCGGACGTTGGTTTTTTTCATCCCATTGACCAAAATCATCACGCACCGAAAAAATACGTTCTTTTGCTCTTGCTTTTTCTTCGTCTCTACGTGCACCACCAATACAAGCATCAAATTTAAATTCTTCGATAGCATCTAAAAGTGTTGTGGTTTGCAGGCTATTTCTACTAGAATATTTTCCGGTTTCTTCTACTACTTTCCCCTCGTCAATTGCATCTTGTACATTTCGAACAATTAACTCTAATCCTAATTCTTTAACCAATCGGTCTCTGAATTCAATTGTTTCAGGAAAATTGTGTCCGGTATCCACATGTAATAACGGAAAAGGAATTTTAGCTGGAAAGAATGCTTTTTGTGCTAAGCGAACCAAAGTAATTGAATCTTTTCCTCCAGAAAAAAGCAATACTGGTTTGTCAAATTGAGAAATTACTTCTCTAAAAATGTATATCGCTTCGCTTTCTAATGCGTTTGTTTTTAATATTGTACTCATAGCTTATTTTTTACCCTCCCCCCAACCCCCTCCGAATGAGGGCGATAGCAAACGGAATTATATTCGTTTTTAAATTTTATTTTGAACCTCTATGTTCGTACTTCGAACCTTATTTCTGGTGCAAACCGCATTCTTTGTGACTCGATTCCCACCACCATCTTCCGGCTCTAATGTCTTCCCCTTCTGCAATTGCTCTTGTACACGGCGCACAACCAATGCTTACAAATCCTTTTTTGTGTAAAGCATTTTGTGGTACATTGTTTTTTTCTAAATAATCCTCTACTTCTTTCAATGACCATTTTAATAATGGGTTGAATTTGATTATTTCGAACTTGGCGTCGTATTCTAAAAGATGCAAGTCATTTCTGTTTTCTGATTGCTCGGCTCTTAATCCTGTAATCCAAACTGAATTTCCTTTTAAAGCTTTTGTTAATGGCGCTACTTTTCGAATAAAACAACACTCTTTTCTGTTTTCAACCGATTCATAAAAGCTATTCGGTCCTTTTGCATTCAATAGGTTTTGAACATCAGCAGCTTCAGGAAAATATACTTCAATATGTTTTTTATACTTTTTTAATGTCTTATGAAAAACATCATAAGTTTCTTGAAACAAACGTCCAGTATCTAAAGTAAAAATATTGATTGAAGCGTTACTATTAGCAATTAAAGCCGTAATCACCTGATCTTCTTGTCCAAAAGAAGTTGAAAAAACCACTTTGTCTTTATATTCATTTGCTAAAAAAATAAAAGCCTCTTCTATTGAAAAGTCTTTTGTTTTTTCTATTAATGTTTGTACGATCGTTGTGCTCATTTTATTTTATTTATTACAAAATCTATTACCCTATCGGTTTAGTAGATTTAAAGGCAAAAGTAATACTTATTTCTAAAGTACAAAACAAAATTTGGATTTTTTATTCTAAATAAAATAATACCTTATAGACTCAAAAAAAGCACATTAGACCTTTATAAGCCAATAATTATTGAATCAATAACTATTGGCACTTCCTTTTCTATTATTGCTAAATAATACTGTTCTATCTCCATTAATATTCAATTTTTAAAATATATTTCAATTAGTCTACTTTCCCTATAGGATAGTTGTTAAATAGTTATTAATTTTGACGAAAAATTAATTGTATGGATTTTCAAATAGGATTAGTCATCGCGGGTTTAACTGTTGGTTTTATTGTAGGATTAACAGGTGTTGGAGGCGGTTCACTAATGACTCCCATTTTATTATGGTTCGGAATTCCACCTACAACAGCTGTTGGAACTGATCTATTGTATGCGGCATTTACTAAAATGGGTGGTGTATATGTACATCATAAAAAAAAGAATATTAATTGGAAAATCACAGGTTGGCTTTCGTTAGGAAGTGTCCCAGCGGCCTTAGTAACATTATGGATTTTACATAGCATAAAAACAGATGTTTCGGCATTAAACGCAGTAATTAAATGTAGCTTAGGTTGGGCATTACTAATGACTTCCATAGCCGTTTTATTCAAAAAGAAGCTTTTAAACTTCTCTCAAAAGCATTCAGGAGATAAATTTCATAGTGAGAGTAAAACGCAAAACGTATTGACTGTTGCTATTGGAGTTTTATTAGGTGCTACTGTAACCTTAACATCAATTGGAGCTGGAGCACTTGGAACTGTTACCTTATTTTTCTTATACCCAATTTTAGCAACACCAAAACTAGTAGGCACCGAGATTGCACATGCTGTTCCTTTAACTTTAGTTGCCGGTTTAGGACATGCTACCATGGGGAATTTAGATTTAGGACTTTTAGGGCAATTATTAATAGGATCGCTTCCAGGAATTTTCATCGGCAGCATGTTAAGTGGTAAAGTACCCGATATATTACTTCGAAATGCCATTGCAGGAATGTTATTCTTTGTAGGTTACAAACTTGTTTTTATGGCTTAAAAAATAATTAATTGACAATAAAAGACCCTTTCATTATTTATTTAATGAAAGGGTCTTTTATTGTTATACTTAAGAATTAAAATGCTATATCTGCAAGAGAATTATTCTCTAATATTTTTAATGTATTATCACGGACTTCCGTCATTAACTTGCGTACTGCGCAAGAAACCTCATCTTTACAATCATCACATTTTTCATAAAAGTTATGACTTGCACAAGGCAATAATGCAATTGGGCCTTCAAGAATACGATAGACCTTGGCCATATTAATTTCCTTAGGGTCTTTGATTAAGTAATATCCGCCACCTTTTCCTTTTTTGGCACCCAAAAAACCCGAATGTCGTAAAAGCAATAATATGCTTTCCAAAAACTTAACCGAAATATTTTCACTTTTTGCAATATCAGCAATAGCAACAGGTGTTTGATCTTCTTGGCGAGCCAAAAAAGTCAACGCTTTAATTCCGTATTTTGTTTTCTTTGAAAGCATTTGTAAGGATTTGTGATTGTTGAATGATGATAAAAATATTATTACCAAATCTACAATCAAAATTCGTTAATCACAAATCTAAGCCAAAGCTTGTTCCAAATCAGCGATAACATCTTTCACGGTTTCTAAACCTACAGAAACACGCACTAAACCATCAGTAATACTCACCGCTAATCTTTCATCAACTGATAATTTACTGTGCGTTGTTGAAGCTGGATGCGTTACAATAGTTCGGGTATCTCCTAAGTTTGGCGAAAGCGAACATAATTTTATTTTATCTAAAAAGTTACGCCCTGCTTCAAGTCCCCCTTTTATTTCAAAAGCGACAATATTACCTCCCGCTTTCATTTGTTTTTGGGCAATTTCATATTGTGGATGCGATTTTAAGAACGGATATTTTACGCGATTCACATTTGGATGCTGTTCTAAAAACTCAGCCACTTTCAGAGCATTTTCGCAATGTCTATCCAATCGAATGGCTAATGTCTCTAAACTCTTGGATAAAACCCACGCATTAAATGGAGATAAAGAAGGTCCCGTAAGTCGGGAAAACAAATATATTTTATGAATCAATTCAGGATCACCAACCGTTACTCCTCCCAAAACTCTTCCTTGGCCATCCATTAACTTTGTAGCCGAATGCACTACCAAATGCGCTCCCCATTTTATAGGTTGCTGTAAATAAGGAGTTGCAAAACAGTTGTCGATTACTAAAATCAAATTGTGCTTTTTGGCAATATTCCCGAGCAATTCTAAATCTATAATATCAACTGCAGGATTCGTTGGCGATTCAGCAAAAAGAATCTTTGTATCAGGCGTGATGAAACTTTCAATAGTTTCTGGCTCGTTGATATCAAAATACGATGTTTGAATGTTCCACTTTGGAAAATAATTAACAAACAAGGAATGTGTCGCTCCAAAAACACTACTGGAAGAGACAATATGATCACCAGATTTCAATAATGCAGCCAGAGTGGAATACACCGCAGCCATTCCTGAAGCAAAGGCAAAACCAGCAGTTGCTCCTTCCATCTTACAAACTTTCTCTACAAACTCATTAGTATTCGGGTTGCTGTAGCGGCTATAAATATTTCTGTCTTTCTCTTCGGCAAATGAGGCACGCATATCTTCGGCGTCTTCAAATACAAAACTAGAGGTTAAATATAATGGTACGGAGTGCTCTAAATATTGGGTACGTTCTAATTGGGTGCGGATGGCTTCGGTTTCAAAACCAAATTCTTCTTCGTTCATGCTGTTGTTTGTTAAAAGTGTTCCACAAAGATTCACGAAGGAAACTCAGAGGCTCACAAAATAATAGTGAATTTTATTTAGTTCTAAAAGGAGGTAAATTAGACTTTTGCTAATTCCACTCCATTTAAAACTACTTTGTAATGTATCGTCGCTGTTGGCTCTAACGTTTTAGAAACCGAGCAATATTTGTCAAAAGATAATTGCGCTGCTTTTGCCGCTTTGTCTTCTTTTATATCGCCTTCTAAAGAAAACACCAAGTAGATGTCTTTAAACGGTTTTGCCTCTCCTACTTGCACCCGCTCGCCTTCTACCTCAGCTTTGAATGAAGTAATTTCTTGACGTTGTTTCTTTAAAATCGAAATCATATCAATGGCGCTACATCCTGCAACTCCCATTAAAACTAATTCCATTGGACTTGGCCCTTGATCATCGCCACCAAATTCTGGACGGCTGTCTACGTTTACTATATGTCCTCTTTCATTTTTTAATTCGAAATGGAAGTTGTCATTTACTCTGTTTAATGTAATTTTCATATTGTATTTTTTGAACGTTGCTCACGCTTTTTTTTTGAACGCGGATGACGCGGATTTAAAAACGATTGCAACGGATTTTTTATTTATTTTTCTGAATACTCAGCAACTGAACACTTTTCTATCCCTTATCAGACAACCTCAAAATATCTCCAAAAACCCCTCTTGCAGTAACTGCAGAACCGGCTCCTGCGCCTTGAATTACAATTGGTCGATCTCCATACGATTCGGTATATATTTCGAAGAACGAATCAGAACCTTTCAATCCTCCCAAAGCAGTATCCGAAGGTACGGAAACTAATTTTACTTCCAAAATTCCTTTGTCATGCTGTAAATCTCCAGATAATTCCCCAATGTATCTCAAGACGTGATTTGGTTTTTGTTCGCTTTTTATTTTATTGTAAATAGGGTCAAATTCCTTTAATTTAGTCAAGAAATCAGCGGCACTTCCTTCACGTAAATGTTCTGGAATTAAATTCTGAATATCTATTTCTTCAAATTCATTCTGCAAGTCTAATTCTCTTGCAAGAATCAATAATTTTCTACCTACGTCATTCCCGCATAAATCCTCTCTTGGATCTGGCTCTGTGAATCCGCTATCAATTGCTTCTTTCAAGATTTCACTAAACGGAACATCCTTAGAAGAGAAATTATTAAACAAATAACTCAAGGTTCCTGAGAACACCCCTTTTATTTTGGTAATATTTTCACCTGAAAGATGCAATAATTTAATAGTATCAATCAATGGTAATCCTGCTCCTACATTAGTTTCGTACAGATAATTCTTCTGATTTTTTTCTAAAACACCTCTTAGTTCTTTATAAAAACCATAACTCAATGTATTAGCCACTTTATTGGATGAAATTAAATCAAAACTACTATCAACCAGCGGAATATAATTTTCTACAAAACTTGCACTTGCCGTATTATCAATGGCAATCAAATTCTCTAAATGATGTTCATTTGCATAAGCGATAATATCATTTAAAGTATATGCAACTCCATCAGTATGTAACTCTTTTTTCCAGTTAGCGTTAATTCCTTTTTTATTAAGCAATACTTTTTTAGAATTGGCAATAGCAAAAACGTTGAGTTTAATATCTTTTCGTTTTTCGATAGCTCCAGCTGACTCTAATATTTGATTAATCAAAGTACCTCCCACTAATCCATGTCCGAAAATGGCAATGTTTATTTTCTTGGCTACGCCAAAAATCTCTCCATGAATAACATTCAACGCTTTGTTTAGTTCTGATTTTTTAACCACTAAACTCACGTTTTTACCCGTTACTGTATTATTGAAAAGAATAGGGACAATTTTGTTTTTTATCAATGCCGTATAAGGCTTGTGAAACGTGCTCAAATCCTGACCTATTATTGAAATCACAGATACATTGTCTACCACTGTAATCTTATTGACATCCTTAGAATAAAAATCGTTTTCAAATTCTTTCTCTAATTCAATCATTGCTTTTGTTGCTTTATCAGCAGCAACCACTAGTCCAATTCCTCGTTCAGAAGAACCTTGCGAAATGATACTCACACTAATATCATTATCTCCCATTACTCTAAAAATACGAGCATCAACTCCTGTTTTTCCAAGTAAACCTCTTCCTTCTAAATTCACCAAAGAAACATTTTCTAAAACAGATAATGTTTTAATTCCGCTCGCATTAGAATTTGACGTGATTAAAGTTCCATTATTTTTATGATTGAACGTATTCAGAATTCGAAGAGGGATATTTTTTTCTAACAGCGGAATGATGGTTTTGGCGTGCAAAATATTCGCTCCAAAATTAGCAATTTCATTTGCTTCGTTATAAGACAAAGATTCAATCTTTTTTGCATCTAAAACTAATTCAGGATTGGCAGTGTAAATTCCGTCAACATGAGTGAAGTTTTGCAATTCTTCGGCATTGATATAACTGGCAACTAATGATGCCGTATAATTACTTCCGTTTCTACCTAAAGTAGTGGTTTCGTGTTTTGCATTCGAACCAATAAAACCAGTAATCACCAAAACAACATCTTTGTTTTCTTTAAAAATTTGGATGAAATTCTTTTTCGAAACAGCGTCTAATGGTTGTGCATCACCAAAATTAGAATCGGTTATAATTAATTCTCTGGTGTCTGCAAGTTTTGCAGGAATACCTCTTTCATTCAATAAAAACACCAATAATTTAGCCGAAAGTACTTCGCCATGTGCTAAAACTTGATCTTGAATCTTCACGCTATAATCGCCAATCAAGCTAACGCCTTCAAAAAGCTTATCTAATTTATCAAATTCAGTTGAAAAATCAACTTTATCAAAACCATCTTTTTGGTAGGTTTTAAAACTTTCTAAAAGCGGTTTGTAATTCCCGTTTTTGGCTGCAATAGTAAGAATATCGTCCAGCTCATCTGTTGCTTTTCCTCTTGCCGAAACTACTACTGCAATTTTCTCTTCTTGTTTTATTTTACCCTCAATAATATCCAAAACTCTATCGATACCATCGCCGTTTGCCAAAGATTTACCGCCAAATTTTACTATTTTCATCTGCTTTTTATTTTTGAAAACAACTTCTAATAAATTGTCTAATTGTTCATATTCTATCAAAAAGGCATCGTGCCCGTGTTGTGAGTCAATCTCACTGTAGAATACATTATTTTTAAATTTTTTAATCTCGTTGTAGGTTTCTCGATTCTCCTTCGCTGTAAAAAATAAATCCGAATTGATTCCTACAATATATATGTTCGCGTCCACTTTAGATATAATTGATTCTAATGACTCGTGATTGCGAGTAATATCAATCGTTTTTAAAAGTTGGTTCATCATTTTATATGCCGACAGTTGAAACCTTTTTTCTAGTTTTTCGCCGTGGTAATTCAACCAACTTTCCACTTGAAAGGTTTCTAGTTGCACATTAATGTCTCTATTGAATTTCTCTTTAAAAGATTCTGGCGTGCGGTAACATAACATTGCGTGAATACGCGCATCTTCAATAGGTTTTTTAGAATTATTAAGGATTTTCTCTTGCAAATAGCAATTAGCAATCAACCAGTCCGTCGCTTTCCAATCTGTGGCGATGGGAATAAAGTTTTGCGCTAGTTTAGGCTCTAAGGCCAAAATTTCCCAAGCAATTCCACCACCAACAGAACCTCCGATGAGAGCGAATAAATTATCAATCTTTAAAACGCGAAGCCCTTCGATGAAAATTCTAGCAATATCTCTTGCGATAAAATCTCTGTAATTTTCGATAGTAGCCGAATTGAAACCGTTACCAGGCACATCAAAAGAGACAATAGTATATTTTCTAGTATCTATGGTTTTATCTACTCCCACGATATCATTCCACCATCCAGATTCCCCAATTACTTGTGAATTTCCCGTCAAGGCGTGATTTATTAAAATAATGGGAGCAGTATGCAAAGGAGCTCCAAAAACCTGAAAACTTAAGTTTAGGGTAGCATAAAAAGCACCATTGTGTGTGGTGAAATTTTGGATGGTAATATGGGATATTTTATTTTCCAATTTCAAATCTTTTATTGATTTTGATTTGTATTTGGAAATATTAGAAAGAAAAAACTAGGTAAATACTAGAGAAATTCTTGTTGTTATCTTTCCACTTTTAGGAGTGGTAGAATGCAGCACCTTCTCCGATTTCTCGAAGGGTTGCTAAGGCTTCATCGGGTCTAATCCCTCGTCCTTTCTTTATAACATTTCAATACGTGTGTGAACTTATTACTGCAAATTAACTACATATTTTTATAACAACCAAACTTTTACCATTGTCATTATTAGCGAAAAATATATTTAACAAAAAAACGCAAGACCTCGCTGAATCAAACAATTCAGAAATTACTCGCGTGTAAAAAGCTATGTCTTATAACTTTCAATTAAATAAAAAGTGTATCATTTTCCTTTGAATACATCAAAAGTTGCAATGAATTAACGATATCTTTAGCATTTTTCCCGTTTGATATGTTCATACCTAATCTTGGATTAACTAGTTCATCAATTGCAATTATATTGTTGCTGTTTTTATTACCCCTCATGTTTCTAAGAAGTCCCCATGCCCTTGAAAGTTTGTTTGCTGCACTCATGATATATGTATTTAAGTTGTTTGTTTTCTATTATTATTCTTTGATCTAGATATTAGTATAAAAAAAATCCTCTTGGAAAAAATACCAAAAGGATTTAAGTCATAAAAACTTATACTTTTAGTATCAACAGACTTCCACGCAAAACGTTGCGACAAGGATCTGAATCTTCTTATTTGAAAATATCTTCATTTATTTTTTTATTATGAAAGCTGAAATTTGTTTAAAAATAAAAGCCTCCCAATTATCTTAGGAGGCTCTTGCTATATTATATTTTTATATAATTTAAGGCAATTGCAAGCTCCCGAATTTCTTCGATACGACTACAAATTGTTTATAAATAGTAAAATTCATCTTTAGTATTTTTATTCAACAAATGTCACGTTTAATCTTCTAATTTCCAAATTATTCACAATGAATTAACGCTAATTTCATCGATGCAATTAAAAAAATGGACAATATTAACATTTGACAATAATCACAACCAAAATCACATAAATAATTAACATAAATTTTAAAAATGGGGCAATTAAAATGAATCAAAAACAGCTTTTAAATCGGCTTTTAAATCTTCAATGTCTTCTAAACCGACAGAAAGTCGTATCAAATCTTTAGAAACACCCGAAGCTAATTGTTGTTCGTCAGATAATTGCTGATGCGTTGTACTTGCCGGATGAATAATTAAAGATTTTGTATCTCCAATATTTGCTAGTAACGAAAATAGTTTTGTGTCGTCTGCTACTTTTTTAGCTGCTTCAAAACCACCTTTTAAACCAAAGGTTACTAATCCATTTTGTCCTTTTGGTAAATACCGTTTTGCTAAGTCATGATATTTACTCGATTGTAAACCTGGATAATTTACCCACTCTACTTGGTCTTGACTTTCTAGCCATTGTGCTAGTGCTAATCCGTTTTCGCTATGTCTTTTTACACGAACGGCTAATGTTTCTAAACCTTGAATAATTTGGAACGCATTAAACGGACTCAAAGCAGCACCATAATCACGTAATCCTTCGATTCTAACTCTGGCAATAAAAGCGGCGTTTCCTAAAGCTTCGTGATAAACCAAACCATGATAACCAGCATTAGGTGTCGTGAATTCAGGAAAACGACCACTACTCCAGTCAAAAGTTCCCGCATCAACAATAACGCCCCCTAAAGAAGTTCCGTTACCTGAAATATATTTGGTCAAAGAATGAATAACAATATTTGCTCCGTGCGCAATCGGATTTAGCAAATAAGGAGAAGCCACAGTGTTATCAACAATCAAAGGCAACTTTAACGCTTTTGCTTCAGCGGAAATAGCTTCAATATCTAATACATCTAACTTTGGGTTACCCAAACTTTCGATAAAAAACACTTTTGTATTTTCATTCGCTGCCTTAGTAAAGTTAGCCGGATCAGAAGGATCTACAAAAGTGGTTGTGATCCCAAGTCTAGGCAAAGTAGTTTGCAATAGATTAAATGTTCCTCCGTACAAACTACTTGAAGCTACAATATGATCGCCCGTTTTCAACAATACTAATAAAGCTGTTGTGATAGCCGCTGTTCCAGAAGCGGTAACTACAGCTCCTATTCCTCCCTCTAATGCTGCAAGGCGTTGTTCCAAGATATCATTTGTTGGATTATTCAATCTTGTATAAATATAACCTGCTTCAGAAAGGCCGAATAAATTAGCCGCGTGCTCAGAATTATCAAAAACATAGGATGATGTTTGGTAAATAGGAACTGCTCTAGTTCCTGCGTGTTTTGTTACATCATGTCCGGCATGTAATGCGTTTGTTTCAAATTTATTAATACTCATAATTTTAGTTTTTTGGTTTTATTGTTTTTTAATAATTTAAAAACCCTTTTAGATAGTTATCCAAAAGGGTTTTAAGTTGTCTTATAAACTTATACTTTTGGATCACCTAAAACAAACACACATCAAAGATTTTGTGCAAATCAAAGATTTGACAATTGATGGGTTGATTTGTTTAAAATTTAGATTGATCATTTTGAATTGTTATTTATTTAAAAAAAAAGGTTTTGTTTAGTGTGCAAAAAAAAGCTTCCCTTTTTGAGGGAAGCTTTTTGCTATATTTAAAATTTTAAATTGAAGCAATAGACTACCCTCAGGAATTTTCCTTCATGGTTTTTGACATATTACACACATTTAATTTCATTGTATTGGTTTTTTCTTGGAACAAATTTGCTAACAATAATTTATATATCCTAATATATTTCAAAAAATAACAATTAAAGCTGTTTCTGTTAAAACACATATAATCAATTATTTATAAAAAAATTAATTAAACTTCATGCTGAGTTTAATATTAGATCTATTTACAGATGCTACAAAGTATTTTTGCTCATATTATGTTTCATTAATGTAGGATTCCGTTCAACTATATAAACAAAACTTCATTTTCTTGACAATACATTTGAAGCAATAGTGAATTTGAAGCATTTTTAGCCCCAAAAGAGTTCGTTGTTTTGGCTTTGATTCTAGGGTGAACTAATTTATTTATTGGTTCTCCTTTTTCTCCTTTTTGCCCACTGAATTTAAAATCTGAATTTCCCGAAGTTGTTTTTGATGTTTTCATGATGATAATTTTTAGCCATTTGCTTTTCCTTTCCCTCTATTTAAGCTATTCAAATCAAATTGCTTAAATTTTCATATCTCTTCTAATTTACACTATTGCTACTACTAAACAACCGCTAAAAAAACAATTGAAAAATATGGGTACTTATGCTATTTTACAAAATGGAAACGCCATACTAAATTTTAAATAAAGAGAATCCCAAAATGTAATTTCACTTAAAGCACGCCTTAACAATTTTCATGTTAATTTTAACTACTCTTCTAATTTGTCTATCACTTAATCGTTTATTGTTGTATGCTTTTATAAGCCGCTTTTTCAACTCTTCCCACTTCTCTTTCATATAGGGATACAATGATATTGATCGTTCATCCCCTTTTAGTGCATTTAAATAATGCTTATTATATTCTTTAACATAATTATTATAATCATCGAGGTAACGATCCCATTTATCACTTCCAGTGTTGTGCTTTCTTAATTCTGTGTTTTCAATTACTAAAACCTTTTCGTTTGCTCTCATGATAAAATGTTTTTATGGTTTATAAATTGTTACTTATTCCTTCCTTAATTTTAATGTATGTGCAATAACCAGCTGCTATTTAAAGTTTTAAAAATAGAATAAAACATATAATCTAAAAAAAAAACTGTATTTGAATCCTTAGATTTAAGCTATACCAAATTTAACAAACTAGAAGTATTCGACTAAATAAACTCGTTTAAATACTACAATATCAGATGCATAACGTTTTTAAAGGGTTGCAGTTCAGAAAAAAGTTATAAAAATCATTCCATACGAATGAAAGTTATAGTAATGCTAAAATAAATCTATGATTCTAATCATAAGTAAACAGATCATTAATTTACTATTAAAAAATACTAAACTAAATAGTAGCATTGTATTGATAATTATACAAAGAAGCTTTTCGTTAATTAAAAAAACAGTTCTACCCAAATCAAAAAAAAAAAACTTAAGTTTAATTTACAATTCAAAATGGTTTCATACCTTTGCACTCAATTACAAGAGGAAAAATTTGAACTGATTGCAACCTCTTCATAATGAAACGAATTCATTATGGATGCTGAAAAATCTTCAGTAGAAAAAATGCTAAAGCAGAAACTCTTCTTTAGTATTTTCCCGCAATTATTTTTCCTCCCTTAATTTTAAATTTATATTTATTATGGCATATTTATTTACGTCAGAATCTGTAAGTGAGGGACACCCAGACAAAATTGCAGATCAAATTTCAGACGCATTAATCGATAACTTTTTGGCATTTGATGCTGATTCAAAAGTAGCTTGTGAAACATTAGTAACTACTGGACAAGTAATCTTAGCAGGTGAAGTAAAATCAAATACTTACTTAGATGTGCAACACATTGCACGTGAAGTAATCAGAAAAATTGGTTATACAAAAAGTGAATACATGTTTGAAGCCAACTCTTGTGGCATTCTTTCTGCTATTCACGAACAATCAGCAGATATAAACCAAGGTGTTGACAGAGCTAATCCTGAAGATCAGGGAGCAGGTGACCAAGGAATGATGTTTGGTTATGCTACTAATGAAACAGAGAACTTCATGCCATTGGCTTTAGATTTATCTCATAAATTATTGAAAGAATTGGCGATTTTGAGACGTGAGAACAAGGAGATTCCTTATTTGCGTCCAGATGCTAAATCTCAAGTTACACTAGAATACAGCGATGACAATGTGCCAGTGCGTATTGAAGCGATTGTAATCTCTACACAACATGACGATTTTGATGAAGAAGCTAGCATGCTTGCTAAAATCAAAAAAGATATTGTGGAAATCTTGATTCCTAGAATCATTGCAAAAAACCCAAAACACGCTCATTTATTTAATGACACTATTCAATATCACATTAACCCAACTGGTAAATTTGTAATTGGAGGACCTCACGGAGATACAGGACTTACAGGAAGAAAAATCATTGTAGATACTTACGGAGGAAAAGGAGCTCACGGTGGTGGTGCTTTCTCTGGAAAAGATCCAAGTAAAGTGGATAGAAGTGCCGCTTATGCTACACGTCATATCGCTAAAAACTTAGTTGCTGCTGGTGTTGCAAACGAAATTTTAGTTCAGGTTTCTTATGCTATTGGTGTAGCGAAACCAATGGGAATCTTCATTGATACATACGGAACATCTAAACTAAACTTAAGAGACGGAGAAATCGCTAAGAGAGTAGAAGAAATCTTTGATATGCGTCCTTACTTTATTGAGCAACGTTTAAAACTAAGAAATCCTATTTATAGTGAAACTGCTGCTTACGGACACATGGGACGTACGCCAGAAACAGTAACAAAAACTTTCTCTGCTCCAGGAGGATTGACAAAAACTGTTGAAGTTGAGTTATTTACTTGGGAAAAATTAGATTTTGTTGATCAAGTGAAGGAAGCTTTTGGATTATAATTCGATTCAAATAAAATAAAAAGAAAACCAGCTCAAATTGAGCTGGTTTTCTTTTTATAAGCACTTACTACATTCAAGACCAAAGTATTATAATTTAAATTCAAAACTATTGACGTTTTTTTGTACTTTGCTCACCATATGAAAAAGCTTATCGCCTTCTTTTTTCTCTTTTCCCTTTCAGTTGCCTTTGGACAAAACCAAAAAATTTACGCCAATACAACAGACACCCTCAATATCATTGCTGATAATTTTATTGGTTACGATCAATTTGCATTTTATTACTATATAAAAGATGACGTTTTACATAAAACAAAAGGCAAAGAATCATTACAATATAAAAACCCTTCACTTGGAAAAATAACGAAAGTCGATATCCAAAATCCGCTAAAAATCGTTGTTTTCTATGAGAATTTCAATGTAGCTATCTTACTTGACAATCAATTAAATGAGATCCAAAAAGTAAATTTTTCAGAAAACACAATTCCTATAACGGTGTCAGCAATAGGAATTGCTTCACAAAATCGGCTTTGGGTCTACAATATTTTAGATCAACAGATTGGTCTTTTTGATTATATAAAAAATGACTATAAAACAATATCCACCTCTTTTCCAGAAAGCTTAAAATACTATCAAACTGATTTCAATACCTTCTATTGGATCGACAACAAAAACAATTGGTATTCCTGCGATATTTTTGGAAAAATAAAAACCAGAGGTAAAACCCCCGATTTTGACGTTATTGAAATCATTAATGAATCTCAATATATCTACTCAAAAAACAATGCTCTGTTTTTTGAAGACTTGGAAAAAAAGCAAAAACATGAAATTGAGATTTCAAAAAAAACGTTTAAAAATTTCTATTACAAAGACCAAATTTTATCTATTTTTACATCTGAAGGAATTATAAATTATAAAATCACAACACCGTAATGCACATAGCAGTAGCAGGAAATATAGGCTCAGGAAAAACCACTTTAACGCGTTTACTAGCAAAACATTTTAAATGGGAGCCTCATTATGAAGATGTAGTTGATAATCCGTACCTCGATGATTTCTATCACCAAATGGAACGCTGGTCTTTTAATTTGCAGATTTACTTCTTAAACAGTCGTTTCCGTCAAGTAATGCAAATACGTGAAAGCGGAAAAAAAATAATTCAAGACCGAACGATTTATGAAGATGCCCACATATTTGCGCCAAATCTTTATTCGATGGGTTTGATG
Organism: Flavobacterium frigoris; assembly: GCF_900111075.1. Classification (GTDB taxonomy): domain Bacteria; phylum Bacteroidota; class Bacteroidia; order Flavobacteriales; family Flavobacteriaceae; genus Flavobacterium; species Flavobacterium frigoris. The sequence goes on along the minus strand of NZ_FOFZ01000001.1, from coordinate 658,194 downwards.
ACCAATCGTGATTTTCAGAATTATTCCTCTCTTTTTGAATTAATGGAATCTACGGTGAAAGCACCTGATTTATTAATTTATTTAAGAAGTTCAATTCCTAATTTAGTAGGTCAAATACATAAAAGAGGCCGTGAGTATGAAAATTCTATTTCTATTGATTACTTAAGCCGATTAAACGAACGCTATGAGGCTTGGGTTCATACCTACAATCGTGGAAAATTATTAATTATTGATGTCGACAATATTAATTTTGTAGATAATCCAGAAGATTTAGGAATAATTATTAACCGAATTGATGCCGAATTAAATGGATTGTTTTAATCTTTTTCTTCCCTGGTTAAAAATATAAAAAATAAAATGCCCATAAAAAAATGCCTCACTTTCGCGAGGCATTTTCTATTTATAAAAAAGTATACAGCTATTTCAAAGCATCAATCTTTGTTTGAACTTCAGCATCAGTCCCTTCAAAAACTTGAACATCTTCTTCCCCATTTGCAACTGTAGTTACTGTTGCTTTAACAGCACCATCTACATTTGTTTTCTCAATAGTCACTTGTTTAGAAACCTCATGCATCATCTTAGCGCCCATCATATGTTCACAAGCTGCATTAGTACAACCTTTAGCAACACATTCTTCTTTAGACATCGAAGTACATGCACCAGTAGTAATGCAACAAGTCGCATTCTGAGCTATGGTATGACTTCCGCTTCCTAAAATTGGTGCCATTACTAATCCTATCAAACAAGTCAATTTAATTAAGATGTTCATCGATGGTCCAGATGTATCTTTGAATGGATCTCCAACAGTATCTCCGGTTACGGCAGCTTTATGCGCATCAGATCCTTTATAGGTCATCTCACCGTTAATCATAACTCCAGCTTCAAAAGATTTCTTGGCATTATCCCAAGCGCCCCCAGCATTGTTTTGAAATACTGCCCACAATACACCTGAAACAGTAACTCCTGCCATATATCCTCCCAGCATTTCTGCGACTAATTGATTGTTGTCCCCATAAACTAATTTCCCAAGAAGTACAACTGCTATAGGAAATCCAATTGTCAAAATTCCAGGTAACATCATTTCTCTTAGTGCAGCCTTAGTAGAAATATCAACACATTTAGCATATTCTGGTTTGCCAGTTCCTTCCATAATCCCAGGAATTTCCTTGAACTGGCGACGTACTTCATTCACCATATCCATAGCGGCTTTACCAACAGAGTTCATCGCTAAAGCAGAGAAAACAACTGGAATCATACCCCCTACAAATAACATTGCCAATACAGGCGCTTTGAAAATATTGATGCCGTCAATCCCTGTAAAAGTAACATAAGCAGCGAATAAGGCTAACGAAGTCAATGCTGCCGAAGCAATTGCAAATCCTTTTCCAGTAGCCGCAGTCGTATTCCCTACAGAATCCAAGATATCAGTACGTGTACGTACTTCTTTTGGCAATTCACTCATTTCTGCAATTCCACCTGCATTATCCGATATAGGACCAAAAGCATCAATTGCTAATTGCATAGCCGTTGTTGCCATCATTGCTGAAGCGGCTAATGCTACTCCATAAAATCCTGCAAGTGCATAAGAAGTCCAAATGGCAGCTGCAAATAACAAAACAGTTGGAAATGTCGAAATCATTCCTGTAGCTAAACCTGCAATTACATTCGTTCCCGCTCCGGTACTCGATTTTTGAACTATCGCCATCACTGGTTTTGTCCCAAGTCCTGTGTAATATTCAGTTACAGATGAAATAACAGCTCCAACTACGAGTCCAACTATCGTTGCATAAAAAACCCTCATTGAGGAAATGTCCTGCATTCCTTCACCAAAGAATTCCATTTTCATATTGGCTGGCAACATATATTGTACTAAAAAATAACAAGCTACTGCTGTTAAACCTATAGAAACCCAGTTCCCTATGTTTAGCGCTTTTTGTACTTGTGCTTCTTTAGCATTTTCATCCGTAATTTTAACTAACATAGTTCCTATAATCGAGAATAAGATTCCGAAACCAGCAATTGCCATTGGCAATAAAATAGGTCCAATACCTCCAAAGGCATCATCTAAACTTCCTCCCATATCCTTGATAACATAATTACCAAGTACCATAGCCGCTAAAACGGTTGCTACGTAAGAACCGAATAAATCAGCTCCCATTCCGGCAACATCTCCTACGTTATCTCCTACGTTATCCGCAATTGTAGCAGGATTACGCGGGTCATCCTCTGGAATTCCAGCCTCAACTTTACCTACTAAATCAGCTCCTACATCGGCCGCCTTTGTATAAATACCTCCGCCCACACGAGCAAACAAGGCAATGGATTCCGCTCCAAGAGAAAAACCCGCCAATGTTTCTAAGACGATTGTCATGTCCTCAGCTGAAGTCCATGTTCCATTCATAAAAAAATGGAAGAAAAAGATAAAGAAAGAAGTTAAACCTAGAACAGCTAAACCAGCCACACCAAGTCCCATTACGGTTCCACCGCTAAAAGAAACTTTTAATGCTTGCGGCAAACTTGTGCGTGCCGCCTGTGTCGTTCTAACATTTGTTTTTGTTGCAATCTTCATTCCCATATTCCCTGCAAGAGCTGAGAAAACAGCACCGAAAACAAAGGCAACAACTATTAAAATATGTGTCGTAGGAACAAAATAAGATAATCCTGCTAAAACGATGCTTGCTCCCACTACGAAGAAAGCGAGTAACCTATATTCTGCTTTTAAGAAAGCTAATGCACCTTCGTAAATATAATCTGAAATTTCTTTCATCTTACCATCTCCGGCGTCCTGTTTTAATACCCAAGATCTTTTAATCCACATGAACAGAAGTCCTATAATTGCCATTACTATTGGCAAATAAATCATAATTGTATTCATAAATTTGGTTTTTTGGTTTTTGGTTAATAATCAATATAGTACAAAAACGAATGTAAACAAAAAAGCAACACTCTTAAACAGAATGTTGCTTTTTTTATAAAATACAAGGGTATTTATTATTTAATACTAAATAATCCCTCTGGTTTATTTTCAATTTGATCAAAACGATCGGTACATTTTTTAATGATATCGTATGCTTCGTTTACATCTCCCCATCCACCTACATCAACTGTTTTGTTTTCAAGATCTTTGTACACTTGAAAAAAATGTTCAATTTCTTTTAACAAATGCGGGTTCATATCTGACAAGTCATTCAATGAATTCCAAATTGGATCAGACACTGGTACACAAATTACTTTTTCGTCCGGTCCTTTATCATCTGCCATGTGGAAAACACCAATAGGTTTTACTTCCATAACACATCCCGGAAAAGTAGGTTCATTTACTAAAACCAATACGTCTAGTGGATCACCATCTAGTGCAAGAGTTTCAGGAATAAATCCGTAATCTGCCGGATACATCATTGATGAAAACAACATTCTATCGAAACGCATTCTTTTTATTTCGAAATCGTATTCATATTTGTTTCTACTTCCTCTTGGAATTTCGATAAGAACATCGAAAGTTTTTATTTTGTCTGCAGTCATTTTAATTTTATTTTCTATAATAATCGCAACAAAAATAAGCAAACCATCTGTTTTTACAATATAAAATCGCTCTTATCTACACATTAAATAGCAAAGAAACTAATATTGATACACTATTGTCCTCTTTCTTTTTTTGAGATAATAATGCCACAATAGAAAAGTAGCAACAGAACGATACGGACTCCATTTTTCAGCATGTACCTCCATAGCTTCTTTATCGTGAATATTGAGCAATTCTTTCATCGTATTTACCACTGCAACATCTCCTAGCGGAAGCAAATCAGGAGCTTGAAGACAAAACATTAAATAGACATCAATAGTCCAGTTTCCTATTCCTTTGATTTTAATAGGCTCTTCACGCACCTCATCTGTAGTTTTGCTTGCCAAAGATTCTAAATCTATGTTCTTGCTAAGTACTGCTAATGATAATGCCTTAATGTAGGACGATTTTTGCCGGCTTATGCCAAGGAGTCTAAACTCTTCATCCGCTACTTCAACTAAAATAGTCGGCTCAAAAATCTTTATCCTTTCTCTCAATTTTAAAAAGGTAGCTTTGGCTGAATCAATAGATACTTGCTGTTCTAAAATCAGTAGCACTAGCGTCTCAAAACCTTGTGGCCGTTTTGGTCTAGTTGGTATTCCGTATTTTTCAATTATGATATTGAAAATTGGGTCTACTGCCGAAAGATATTCAATAGCTGCTTTCATGCGCTGCTTTTTTTAGCCCAGATAGAAGTGGAAATCCTTTTCCTTTTTTCTTTAAAAAGGAAAAGATTGCAACGAATAGCTGGATACGAGCGAAGCGAACTGACGAAGTAAATAGCTCCTAGAAATAAAAACCAAAAGATCCTTTTACTGAAAATCGCTGTGTATCTGGTGTGTTTAAATAATTTCCTCTCCAGGCGAAATCGATCCGGAATACTTTGAAGATATTCCCAATTCCGGCGCTATACTCCCAATACACGTTTTCGGGAGCAATATATTGTAGACCCGAAGCATTTATCGCTCTGTTAGCATCTGAAATGGTACCGTAAACTCCCTTTACTCCAATGATTTCTCTCCAATTCAGTTTTCGCATAAATGGAACTCTAGAAAAAATACGTCCGCCAAAATTATGATCCCATTGCACCGTTGCATACTGATCTGACACAAACTCGTAGAAATTAAGGTTGCTAAAGGTGTTACCGATAGTAAAATAAGTTTGATTCCCAGGAATAACACTCATCAAACCTAGAGGAATTGTACCAAAGGTTTTACCCATCTCCACAGTCACATTTGATCGTCCTAGCGGCCCAATGATAAAAGGTTGTTTATAATACAATTGGATTTTTTCATATTTAAAATCACTGTTTAGTAATCCTTTAAACCCATGACTGTAGTTCACAAAAAACCGACTAAAAGGGCTGTCTACATTGTCTCTCTCTACAGCGTATCCAATCGTTTTTCGTTTTGGCGTATATTCTATCTGAAAATTTACTTCTGATTGTTTTACATCACTTCTTGTAGCGGTTTGTCCAGCATCTGTATAGTAATCCAAACTAAATGTTGGCGAAGCCGACTCTAATGTTCGATAAGAAAAACCAGTTTGAAAGGTCAGGTTTTTGACAGGTTCAATTTCGACAGCAACATTACTTAGATTTATATTTGTCAACTTGCCATTACTCCCTGATGAAAATAAAGAGGAAGAAGCAAAACTTCGACCCAAAACATCATTTGTAGTAGTTAAACTTGCGCCTATTTGTTCGACATCCCGCCTATTTCCCCCTGACAGGATAATTCTATTTCTCTTGTCGACCATCCACTTTCCTGAAAGTCCGTATTTGAATTTATTATCTTTAAAGCCATAGGCCGTATAGCCTTGTAGTCTCCAAGTATCGGTAGTACCAAAATAGGTTCTTCCCCCTGCTCTCAATCGAACTCCCTCTACTTCGTTGAAACCAAAAGAGGAAAAAATAGGGCCGTAGTCGAAATTTCCGTAATTTACGTATCCACTGGCAAGAACAGTTACTAGACTTGTGATCTGTTTAAATTTCCTAACCGTTTGTAAGGTATCAAGCATTCTATAAACTCCAAGTTCATCCTTACTTAAATTTTCATAGCGGTTTTTATGCCAGTATTGATCTGACTTATTGTATATAGAATCGTTAGCATAAGCGACCTCTTCTTTATAAAAAGAAGCTGGCTTTTCTTTATTGAACTCATGATTGCCATAGAAGGAAGTACGCTTTCCATAAAGTCCTTTTGAATCTTCTTTTTTATTTACTGCAAAATCTGACATCAAATAATCACGGGTTAATAGAAAAACGGAATCATTCACAACATCAAATTCCTGTTCTAAATAAATATCCTTAACCCAGTTAATATTGGCACTTTTAGTAACCGCCATATTAATTTTCTTAATGGCATAGGTCGTATCGTTCACCCAAAAATCACCTTTAAAAGTCAATTCATTCTTACGTCGTGGATAAAATACGATATTATAACACCACTTTTTATTAATATATGCACTATCTTTTAGGACATAATTATAGACATCAATTCCCGTTGTAGAAATAGGACTGGTAAAACTTTTGTCAAAAAAAGTAAGGTGATTATCATACACATTATAATCTGAATACAAATCTTTTACAAAAGACAGCAATTGCTGATTCCCTTTAAAACCAGAGCTTTTATTTCCCTTTATTTTTTCTTTTACTTTTTTTAGTTTATTGTCCCCATAAATATCTGACATGGTTTCGTTTATAAAAATAGGTAAATACGTCTTTCCGGTAACCCTAGAAGTATCGACATGATTAAAGATAAACTCCATTCCTCTGAACAGTTTATTTTTCATAAAAGCACTGTCGATTGTGTTCATATCAAACTCAATCTTCTCATACTTCTCCATTTGGTACTGATCAAATTGATACAATCCATTTTTACGTTTTCTTTCCCATATTTTTCTAAGAATATCCAGCGCGGGGTTGTTCTTTTTTGAAGTTTTACCTGTAAAAATAACTACTTCATTTAAGCTTTCAGCTTCTTTCAACAACACCTTAAAATTATAACTTACCGCTTTTTCCAAAGCAATCTCCCGATCTGAAAAACCAACAGAAGTAATCACTAAAGTCGTATATGTTTTAGTAGATTCAATATAGAAACGACCATCCTCATTAGCAACGGCTCCCTCATTAGAATCTTTAAAAGCAATATTTGCAAAAGGAACAGGCTGGTCTGATTTATCCACTACAATACCGCTCACTTTTGTTTGCGCAAAAACAGCATTGGTCATCATCAATAAAAGAAACACAGTAAATAAAAAATTCTTTTTCATAATTCTATTTAAAACAAAAAGCTTCATCAAACGAACGAATGATGAAGCTTTAATATCATATTAATTGTATTATTTATACATTACTTTTTTAACCGCTTTAATCACGTCATCTGCATTAGGCAACCATTCTTTCAACAAGACTGGAGAATAAGGTGCCGGCGTATCAGCAGTTGTAATTCTTTGAATGGGCGCGTCAAGAAAATCAAAAGCACGTTCTTGAACAATATAAGTAATCTCAGAAGCAACACTTGCAAAAGGCCAAGCCTCTTCAAGAACTACTAATCTATTTGTTTTTTTTACCGATGTTAAAATAGTGTCATAATCCATAGGACGTACTGTTCTCAAATCGATAATTTCACAAGAAATTCCTTCTTTGGCTAATTCCTCAGCAGCGATATGAGCTTCTTTTATAATTTTTCCAAAAGATACGATAGTAACGTCCGTTCCTTCACGTTTAATATCAGCAACACCTATTGGAATAGTGTACTCACCATCTGGAACTTCTCCTTTATCACCATACATTTGCTCTGACTCCATGAAAATCACAGGATCATTATCGCGGATAGCAGACTTTAACAACCCTTTAGCATCATAAACAGTAGAGGGAACTATTACTTTCAAACCTGGTGTATTAGCAAACCAGTTTTCTAATGCTTGCGAGTGAGTCGCTCCTAATTGTCCTGCCGAAGCTGTTGGGCCACGAAAAACAATAGGCACGTTAAACTGACCACCGGTCATTTGACGCATTTTGGCTGCATTGTTTATAATTTGGTCAATTCCTACCAGGCAGAAGTTGAAGGTCATATATTCTACAATCGGTCTACAACCATTCATTGCTGAACCTACTGCAATTCCAGTAAAACCAAGCTCAGCAATAGGAGTGTCAATTACTCTTTTTTCTCCAAATTCGGCAAGCATACCTTTAGACGCTTTATAAGCACCATTATATTCAGCAACTTCTTCACCCATTAAATATATAGACTCATCATTACGCATTTCTTCACTCATCGCTTCGCAAATGGCCTCTCTAAATTGTATCGTTCTCATATATGATATTGTATCTGTGTATTTTTCGAAAAGCAAAAATAAATCTTTTAAATCACTTTTATGCATAAATTACTGTAAAATAATCAGGAGCTATTTCCGGCTATCCGCTATATCTTCCTGTGGTCTAGTTCCAAAAAACTAGACCACAGGAAGGATGTCACTGCTATCCGGGCTACGAAAACGTAATAGCTCACTAAAAAAAACTATGCACGCATAGTATATTATTCAATTTATTACTTTAAATTTGTAAAAGCATTTTAGAAAAATAAAAAAAACAATCCTATGAAAATATTAGTTTGCATCAGTCACGTTCCTGATACTACTTCAAAAATTAATTTTACCAATGGTGATTCAGAATTCGATACCAATGGGGTACAGTATGTAATTAATCCAAATGACGAATTCGGATTAACACGTGCAATATGGTTTCAAGAACAACAAGGAGCAACAGTAACTGTTGTAAATGTTGGAGGACCAGAAACAGAACCTACTTTAAGGAAAGCATTAGCCATTGGAGCAAACGAAGCAATTCGTGTAAACGCGACTCCTACTGATGGTTTTTTTGTAGCAAAACAACTTGCTGACGTGATAAAAAACGGTGGTTACGACCTTGTGATCGCAGGAAAAGAATCATTAGACTACAACGGAGGAATGGTTCCTGGAATGATTGCAGGTATCCTTGGTTACAATTTTATTAATTCTTGTACTGCCCTTACCGTTGATGGAACCGCTGTAAAAGCAGTTCGTGAAATTGACGGCGGAAAAGAAACTGTCTCTACTGCACTTCCACTAATTATTGGTGGACAAAAAGGCTTAGTGGAAGAAAAAGACTTGCGTATTCCAAACATGAGAGGAATCATGACTGCTAGAAGTAAAGCATTAACTATAGTAGAACCTATTGACGCTCCCGTAAATACTAAAGCAGTAAAATTTGAAAAACCAGCACCTAGATCAGCAGTGAAATTAATTTCTGCAGACAATCTAGATGAACTAATCGACTTATTACACAACGAAGCAAAAGTAATATAGAAATCAGTGTTCAGTATTCAGTGTTCAGTGATAAACTTTACACCTGAAACTTTAAACTTTAAAAAAATAAATCATGTCAATATTAATATATGCAGAATCTGCGGAAGGAAAATTCAAAAAAGTAGCTTTTGAATTAGCTTCTTATGCAAAAAAAGTAGCCGAATCTTTAGGAACAACTGTAACAGCAGTAACAGTTAACGCTGGTGATGTTTCGGAATTATCAAAATACGGAGTAGACAAAGTATTAAAAGTAAACAACGACAAATTAGCCGGTTTTACTGCTAAAGCGTATGCTGATGTTATCAAACAAGCAGCACAAAAAGAAAGCGCTAAAGTGATTTTACTTTCATCAACAACAGACAGTATCTACCTTTCATCACTTGTTGCAGTAGCTTTGGAAGCTGGTTTTGCTTCAAATGTTGTGGGATTGCCATTAAGTACTTCTCCTTTTCAAGTAAAAAGAAATGCCTTTTCAAACAAAGCATTTAATATAACTGAAATTAGCACTGACGTAAAAGTTCTTGGACTCGCCAAAAACTCTTATGGAATTTTTGAAACTCCATCCACACTTACTGAAGAAGATTTTAATCCAACTATTGGAGAAAATGATTTTGGAGTAAAAGTAGAATCAGTAGAAAAATTATCAGGAAAAGTATCTATCGCTGATGCTGACATCGTAGTTTCTGCAGGTCGTGGATTAAAAGGACCAGAAAACTGGGGAATGATTGAAGAATTAGCAACTGTCCTTGGCGCAGCAACTGCTTGTTCTAAACCAGTTTCTGACTTAGGCTGGAGACCTCATGGAGAACACGTTGGTCAAACTGGAAAACCAGTAGCAACTAACTTGTATATTGCAATAGGAATCTCTGGAGCAATCCAACACATTGCAGGAATAAGTTCTTCAAAAATAAAAGTAGTTATCAATAGTGACCCAGAAGCTCCCTTTTTTAAAGTGGCAGACTACGGAATTGTTGGTGATGCGTTTGACATTGTTCCTACATTAATCGAGAAATTTAAAGCATTCAAGGCACAACAATCGTAATGTAATATTCTTCAAGAAATATAGCTGCCTGAAAACAAGATAATCGTACCTTTGTTTTCAGGCAGTTTTTTTGTCTGCCATTTTGTTATTAAAATTGTACCCAAATTTAATAACAAAATTAAATCTTTAAATTAGGTACTCTGTACTTTTCATTTCAGTAAATATGAGTTTAGTTAAATTATCGATAAAAGGAATTTCATACAGCCAAACACAAAATGGAGCTTACGCTCTTATTTTGAACGAAGTTGATGGCGACAGAAAACTACCAATTGTCATCGGTGCTTTTGAAGCACAATCTATAGCAATCGCCTTAGAGAAAGAAATTAAACCACCTCGTCCGTTGACGCATGATCTATTCAAAAACTTTGCAGAACGTTTTGATATTACTGTAAAACAAGTCATCATACATAAGCTTGTTGATGGTGTATTTTACTCGAGTATTATTTGCGAAAGAGACAAAATTGAAGAAATAATAGATGCACGCACCTCTGATGCAATTGCATTGGCATTGCGATTTAACGCACCAATTTTTACTTATAAAAACATCCTGGATAAAGCCGGAATCTATCTAAACGCAAATCCACAAGAGGCCGACAAAGACTCGCAGGAAATAGATGATATTCTTTCAAACCCCGAAACTTTTGGCAATGAGCAAGAAAGCAATCAGTCTGGTCGCATTTACATGAAGCATAGCCTTCAAGAATTAAATGAATTACTTGAACAGGCAGTACAGCACGAAGATTATGAAAAAGCAGCTAACATAAGAGACGAAATTTCGAGAAGAGAATCTTAGTTGTATAAACTTTAATTTGGTTGTTTTTGAATTCAACATCCGATTATCTATTATCAAACAAATATTTCAATGAAGCAATATTTAGACTTAGTACAACACGTTATAGACAACGGTTGTCAAAAAGGAGATCGTACTGGAACAGGAACAAAAAGTGTTTTCGGTTATCAGATGCGTTTTGACTTAAGCGAAGGTTTTCCAATGGTAACCACTAAAAAATTGCACTTCAAATCGATTGTTTATGAATTGCTTTGGTTCTTAAAAGGAGATACAAATATTAAATATCTTCAAGAAAACGGAGTAAAAATCTGGGATGCTTGGGCTGATTCCAATGGCGACCTAGGTCCTGTTTATGGACATCAATGGCGCAACTGGAATAGTGAAGAGATCGACCAAATATCAGATTTAATCTCTGAATTAAAAACGAATCCAAACAGTCGCAGAATGCTTGTTTCCGCTTGGAATCCTTCTGTACTTCCAGACACCACAAAATCCTTTGAGGAAAATGTAGCAAACAATAAAGCGGCATTACCGCCTTGCCATGCATTCTTTCAATTTTATGTAGCCAATGGTAAATTATCCTGTCAATTGTACCAACGCAGTGCTGATATCTTTTTAGGAGTCCCTTTTAATATTGCCTCTTACGCACTTCTTACTATGATGATCGCACAAGTTTGCGATCTGGAAGCAGGTGAATTTATCCATACTTTTGGAGACGCGCACATCTACAACAATCATATCGAGCAATTAGAACTTCAATTATCAAGAGAGCCAAAATCATTACCAAAAATGATTTTGAATCCAGCGATAAAAGACCTATTCAAATTTGAATTTGATGATTTCACGCTAGAAGGATACGAACCTCATGCGCTAATTAAAGGAACTGTTGCCGTATAATAGATAAAAAAAGTGCTTTAGAGTTAAACCTCTAAAACACTATTTTCTGCTCCTGCAAATTCGTTCCATTTGAAAGAATCAGATTCATTTACAAAGTCACCGTCTATTACGTACTTAAATTCGTAGGCAGCATCTTTTTCTATGTTAAAAACGCCTTTAAAAGTTCCGTTTTTTAACTTATTTAACGCCCCTTCTTCTGGGCTCCAATTGTTAAAATCTCCTATAACCGCGACTTCATTAGCCTGTTTTGCCTCCACTGAAAAAGTAACCTTACATACTGCTTTTGTCTTTATAAATCGCTTCTTAATCGCCATAACTATTTCATTTTTAATGTTATATAACAAAGTAAACACATTTTAACGAGCTTTGAGCGTAGCTAACAAAGATTTAATAGAATGACCTAAACTGTGTTAAAATTTAGCTGATTATTTAAATATCGATACCTTTAATTTTGTAATATAAAAAAGAAAACGTTTTCATAATAAATATAATATATCTTAAATGATGACTTTCCAAATTAAATTTTATCTTTATAAACAAAAAAGCAACTTATGGAAAGAGAACAACATGAACTATATGAATATGCCCGAAAAAGATTAAAACAAAAAAAAGGGTTGTATTTTCATTTTGTTCTTCTATTTTTAGCTAGCTTATTTTTGTTTGTATCCACCAAAATTTTTAATTTTGGCATAGATTCAAATTGGTACATATACCTCATTACCGTATGGTTTTTTATTTTTCTTTTACATTTCATCAAAGTGTACATCACCGATCGTTTTATGAATAAAAACTGGGAAAGAGAGCAAATTGATAGACTGGTTTCATTACAAAAAAACAAAATAGCTGAATTACAAGCACACATAACTGAAGACACTTCAATATAAGCACTAGAAACATGATTATAATGATTGCGGCAGCATCAGAAAATAATGCACTTGGAAAAAATAATGAATTGGTTTGGCATTTACCGAATGATTTCAAAAGATTCAAAAGTCTTACCTCAGGACATCATATCATAATGGGAAGAAAAACTTTCGAAAGCTTCCCTAAGCCACTACCTAACCGAACTCATATCGTAATAAGCCGTCAAGAAAATTATGCACCACAAGGTTGTATCGTCGTTAAAAGTATGGCAAAGGCGATCGAAATATGCCCTTTAGGTGAATCAGTATACATTATAGGAGGTGGGGAAATTTATAATTTAGGACTTCCTTTTTCAGACAAAATCGAATTGACACGCGTCCATCACAACTTTGAAGCGGATGCTTTTTTTCCTGAAATAAATCCTCAAGATTGGGAAATAGTAAATTCTGAATTTCAACCAAAGGACGACAAACATCAATTTGATTATACCTATCAAACCTACGTTAGAAAATAAAAAAACACCCTAAAAAAGGGTGTTTTCTTTTTAAAACAATGATCGGGAAAATGACCTACTCTTGAAACAGTATTTGATAACACAATCCAAAAATAACGAATGTTAATAAAACTCCAGAAATGAAGATAATAACATTTGATGTTTTCTGAGCGTACATCTCAAAAAAGCCTTTAATACCAAATACCACGAAGGTACTAAAGACAAAAAAAATTAAAATTTCCAAAAACAAATTTAATCCCAAGAACGTGTGCTGCGCAACAGATACACTACCGTTTTTTACAACAGTACCGTCAAACCCGCATACAAGAACAAGTGATATAACTAGCGCAAAAAGCAACCACCTGCTTTGGATCATTAATTCCCTTTTAATCATTGAAAAATTATTATAATTTTATGCTGTAAACTTCGATATAAAAAAAATTGCATACAATACCCACTTTTAGTGATATTTCAATTTATTCAAAAACCGATCTTTTAAACCTATTCCTTCACAAATTCGAGCTAAAATATACTTATATTTTTTTCGTAGTCTTTTGAAATCTAGATTACAGTTTAAAATAGATTGTATTATATTTGTGAAAATTTAAAAAATGTCAAAAAACATAACTCCCTATAAAAATTCCGATTTAGGCAAGAAAGAACAGGTTGCAAAAATGTTTGATACGATTTCTGGGAATTACGATAATTTAAATCGTGTTATTTCTTTTGGAATTGATATAAAGTGGCGAAAAAAGGTATTAGCGATAGTTGCAAAATCAAATCCAGAGACTATTTTGGATATTGCAACTGGGACCGGTGACTTAGCTATTTTAATGACACAAACCAATGCCAAAAAAATTATTGGGTTAGATATTTCTGCAGGAATGCTCGAAGTAGGCGTTAAAAAAATTGCCGACAAGAAACTGTCAAATACGATAGAAATGGTTTTGGGAGATTCTGAAAACATGCCTTTCGAAGACAATTATTTTGACGCAATAACGGTTGCCTTTGGTGTACGTAATTTTGAAACACTTGAAAAAGGATTAAAAGAAATATTACGAGTTTTAAAACCAAATGGCGTTTTTGTGATTTTAGAAACCTCTGTCCCAGATAAAACGCCTTACAAGCAAGGATATAATTTCTACAGTAAAAACATACTACCGATCATTGGCAAACTATTTTCAAAAGATGATGTGGCTTATGGCTATTTGTCAGAATCAGCGGCTGCATTTCCTTATGGAGAAGCTTTAAACAATATATTGAGAAAAATTGGGTTTATAGATGTGATAGCCCTACCGCAAACATTTGGGGTAGCTACCATTTATTCGGCATCTAAAAACTAATACGAAAATACATTTAGCCCAAACATGAAAAAATTTATTGTCTTACTTTTACTCGTTTTGTCTACTAAAGGAAACTCACAGTTTAAAAAAAGCATGTTTGCTAAAGACCCTATAATCAATTTAGAAAATTTTCAAAAATCTACAGTCTATTATGGTTTTTATTTAGGATTCAACTCATTTGACTTCAAAATAGACTATAGAAATGTAAATCCGGACATTCTGGTAAAAAAAACCACCGGATTTAACGTGGGAATTGTAGGCGATTTGAAACTTCAAGAATATATAAATTTGCGATTTGAACCTGGTTTATATTATACCCAAAGAGACCTTTACTTTCCTGGATTTACCAGAAAAACAGATATTTTAAGAGAAGTAAGCAGTACCTATATTCATTTCCCATTATTATTAAAATTTTCTTCCTTAAGGACAGGTAACATTCGTCCATATCTTGTGGGAGGAGTTTCTGCTACTTTAAATTTGTCGAGCAATTCAAAATCAATTGACGATAATTACGAACAAAAATTCAGAGTAAAACCCTGGACTACAAATTACGAAGTAGGTTTTGGAATTGATCTTTTCTCTGAATATTTCATATTCTCCCCTTCTATAAGAGGTGTTTTTGGAATTAATGATGAGTTGATACGGGATAACAATCCTAACAGCCCTTGGACCGGAAACATTCAATCTCTAAAAACGAGAGCCGTATTGATTAATTTCACCTTTCATTAAAGAGTTTAAACTCTACCTCCTAAATTCACTTAGTACAATGGCTGTGGCAGTTGCTACATTTAAACTTTCTGTTTTTTGGATTTCTCCAAAACGAGGTATCGATAT
The DNA here is from genome assembly GCF_900111075.1 of Flavobacterium frigoris. Classification (GTDB taxonomy): domain Bacteria; phylum Bacteroidota; class Bacteroidia; order Flavobacteriales; family Flavobacteriaceae; genus Flavobacterium; species Flavobacterium frigoris. Next base: position 643,020 of record NZ_FOFZ01000001.1, on the reverse strand, counting down.
CCTGTTTTTTATCATTTTTTCAAGCTCCTTTGAAATACCATTTGCTTCATTGCCCATGACAACAATACCTTCCAGCGGCAATGTAGTCTTGTAAATGTTCACCCCATCCATAAAAGTACCATAAACTGGTAAATGAGTAGCGGAAATAAAAGAATTCAAATCAACATAACTTACATTAACTCTTGCGATGGAACCCATCGTTGCCTGAACCACTTTTGGGTTGTATAAATCTACTGTCTCTTTTGAACACACAATTTCTTTAATACCAAACCAATCACACAATCTCAATATCGTCCCTAAGTTACCCGGATCGCGTATAGAGTCTAAAGCAATCATTAATCCTGACTCCTCCATTATTTTCTCGTTGGGTATTTTAAATACTGCCAAACAAGTATTTGCTGTTGCTAATGCACTGATTTTTTTCAAATCTGCATCGTGAATCAATGATTTTTTTGATGCCACTACAGCCTCAAAATCGTTTTGAGTGGAATACAAATGTTCCAATTCGAAATTTGAATCTAGCAGTTCCTGAATTACTTTTACGCCTTCGGCAAAAAATAATTTATTGATGGTTCTATATTTTTTTTGCTGTAAACTCGTTATAAGCTTTATTTGGTTTTTACTAACCATAAAATAATGTACTTTTGAATTAAATATTTTATAACACTTGAAGAAGATTTCTACAAAAATAGCAGCATTTATTCTAATTGCAATATTTATTTGCGCCTGTAATGTCGTAAAAAGAGTTCCTGACGGAAAACAACTCCTTACTAAAAACCAAATTATAGTAAACGAGAAAGCGACAACGGCCGAAAATGTCTTTAATCAGTTGTATCAAAAACCAAATAGCACTTTGTTATTAGGTTTTCGTCTGCGTTTGCATTTGTACAATTTGGCTAATCTGAATCCAGATTCAACCTACCAAGCGAAATTTAGAAATCATCCCGGAAAATATGAGAGAAAATCAAAATGGCTTTCAGCAAAACAAGTAGATAAGCTTGGGAAATCTTTTTGGTATCATGGGATTCATGATTTTCTTGAAAAAACAGGAGAAGCTCCAGTGCTAATTGACAGTAGCAAAACTGAAAAATCTATTTTGCGATTAAAGTATTATTATTTCAATAATGGTTTTTTTAATGTAAATGCAACTTATAAAGTAGATACAATAAGCTTAAAAAAGGCGAAAATAAAATATGCGATTAGTACCGGAAAACCATACATGCTGGATACTATACAAACAGCCATTGCTACGCCAGTATTAGATTCCTTGTATGAAACAATCAAATCCAAGTCAGTCATTAAATCGGGTAATCAATACAAAACAATCGATTTTGACGAGGAGAAAAACCGTATTACTACCCATTTTAGAAATAATGGCGCCTACTATTTTCAGCCTACCTATATCAATTTCGATATCGACACCATTCAAAAAGGAGATAAAGCTAATGTAAATGTAATCATCAATAATTATTCCTTTCAGGATAAGGATTCTACCAGAACCGAGCCCTTCAAACTATATAAAATAAGCGATGTAAACATCTATACGGACTATTCCCCTAACAACAGTAATTTAAAAATTACAGATAGCACCACGTTTAAAAATTTTAATTTATACAGCCAAAAAAAATTAAAATACAAGCCGTATGCAATAACAGATGCCATATTTATCACTAAAGGAGGCCTTTTTGCAGATAACAAAACAGTTTTAACCACACGTTATCTAAATAACCTTAAAATATTCAATTATCCGAGTGTACAATATGAAATTGATACTAGAGACACTACTTACAGTTCGTTGATTGCCAAAATATACCTGACACCAAGAAAAAAATATAGTTTTGGAGCCTCTTTTGACGTAACACATTCTAATATTCAAGATATTGGAATCGCATTTAGTCCATCACTATCAATACGAAATGTCTTTAATGGTGCTGAAACACTAGAACTTTCAGGTCGTGCAAACATTGGTTCATCCAAGGATTTAGCTAATCCAAACAATCAATTTTTTAATGTTTCAGAATATGGAGTGGACTTAAAATTAAACGTCCCAAGGATTTTCATGCCTTTCTCTACCGAAAAAATAATTAAAAAAAGTATGATTCCTTCTACGCTAATGGCTATTGGATTTTCTAGACAAACAAACATTGGATTAGACAAAGAAAATCTAACTGGAGCCTTTACCTATAATTGGACGCCCAAGAAAAACAACACTGCTCGTTTTGACCTTTTTAACGCCCAATTTGTCCAAAATCTGAATCCGCAAAACTATTTTAATGTGTATGGTTCATCCTACAAAGCTTTGAATGAAATTGGAAAAACATTTAATACAGAACCAAGCTATTTTAATAACACAACCGATAGAGACTTGATAATTGAAAATGGAACATCAGGATTCATTAACGATGTATTATCTGGAAAAACCGCCTTGACTGTTTCAGATAAAGAGTATGCTGCTGTAAAAAGTATTGAAGAAAGAAGGTTAAGACTGACTGAAAATGACTTTATTTTAGCCACCAGTTACACGTTTACAAAAACCACCAAGACTGATTTACTAGATAATACTTTTTATCTCTTCAAAACAAAAATTGAATCTGCTGGAACATTATTAACTTTAATTTCAAATACGACAAATCAAGTTGAAAATAAAAACGGCAATTTTGAACTCTTTAATATAGAGTACTCAGAATATATTAAAACCGAATTCGACTATATTAAGCACTGGGATTTAACCAAAGAAAAGGTGTTTGCAGTCAGAACTTTCTTTGGTATAGCAATTCCTTTTGGAAATTCTAATTACGTTCCGTTTTCCAGAAGTTACTTTTCTGGGGGTTCAAATGACAACAGAGCTTGGCAACCTTATAGTTTAGGACCTGGACGTAGTGGAGCAAAAGACGATTTTAACGAAGCAAATATGAAAATTGCATTGAGTAGTGAATTCCGATTTAAACTTTTAGGAGATTTAAAAGGAGCTCTTTTTGCTGATGCAGGTAACATTTGGAATGTTTACGACAACGTGATTGATGAGAAGTCAACTTTCAGTGGTTTTAAAAGTCTAAAGGACATCGCATTAGGAACTGGATTCGGATTAAGATATGATTTAAACTTTTTTGTTATCCGATTTGATTTCGGATTTAAAACCTATAATCCTGCCAACGAACCTGGCAAAAAATGGTTTAGAGAATACAATTTAGGACACTCTGTTTTAAATTTTGGAATAAATTACCCCTTCTAATGCTATTTAATTCTTATTTTTGCAGTCTTGAACTAAAAACAAAAAAACCAACTAAAAAAAATTAAAATGGGACATAACATCAAACCGGGCGTAGCTACAGGAGATCAAGTACAGGAAATTTTCAATTATGCAAAAGAAAAAGGCTTTGCTCTACCTGCAGTAAATGTTACTGGTTCTAACACCATAAATGGAGTTCTTGAGACTGCTGCAAAATTAAACGCACCTGTTATCATACAATTTTCTAACGGAGGAGCGCAATTTAACGCTGGTAAAGGACTTTCTAATACTAATGAAAAAGCAGCTATCGCTGGAGGTATTGCGGGCGCAAAACACATCCATACTTTAGCAGAAGCATACGGAGCTACAGTAATTTTACATACTGACCACTGTGCTAAAAAATTATTACCTTGGATTGACGGATTATTAGATGCTTCTGAAGAACATTTTGCTGCAACTGGTAAACCATTATTTAGCTCACATATGATTGACTTGTCTGAAGAGCCAATCGAAGAGAATATTGAAATTTGCAAAGGATACTTAGCTAGAATGAGCAAAATGGGAATGACTCTTGAAATCGAACTTGGAATCACAGGTGGAGAAGAAGATGGTGTTGACAACTCAGATGTAGACAGTTCTAAATTATACACTCAACCAGAAGAAGTAGCGTATGCTTACGAAGAATTATCTAAAATAAGCCCAAGATTTACTATTGCTGCTGCTTTTGGAAACGTACATGGCGTTTACAAACCAGGTAATGTAAAATTGACTCCGAAAATTTTGAAAAACTCTCAAGATTTCGTTCAAAAGAAATTCAACACAGGAAACAATCCAGTTGATTTTGTTTTCCATGGTGGATCAGGTTCTACTCTAGAAGAAATCAGAGAAGGAATTAGCTACGGAGTGATAAAAATGAACATCGATACTGACTTACAATTTGCCTTTACTGAAGGTGGACGTGATTATATGGTTAAAAACATTGACTATTTGAAAACTCAAATTGGCAACCCAGAAGGTGCTGATGTTCCAAATAAAAAACATTACGACCCAAGAAAATGGTTGCGTGAAAGCGAAATGACTTTCAACGCAAGACTAGAGCAAGCATTTGCCGACTTGAACAACGTGAATACACTTTAAAAATAGTATTCAGTGTTCCGTTTTTAGTATTCAGTTAGCAAACTGATTATTAAACACTAAAAGCTGAACACTGAATATTTGATTACTGAACACTGAATACTAGAAAAATGGCTTGGTTTAAAAGAAAAGAAAAAGGAATTACAACTGCGACTGAAGACAAAATGGATGTTCCAAAAGGTCTCTGGTACAAATCTCCTACAGGAAAAATTATTGATGCCGACGAGTTGGAACGCAATTTATTTGTAAGTCCAGAAGATGGTTTTCATGTTAGAATTGGTAGTGCAACCTATTTTGAAATCTTATTTGACAACAATGAATTTGTTGAATTAGATAAAAACTTAACGTCTAAAGACCCTTTGCACTTTGTTGACACAAAGAAATATGCAGACCGACTTAAAGATGTTATGGAGAAAACCAAACTTAAAGACGCGGTGCGTACTGGAGTTGGAAAATCCAAAGGTAAAGATGTAGTGATTTGTTGTATGGATTTTGCCTTTATTGGTGGATCAATGGGAGCTGTTGTAGGTGAAAAAATTTCAAGAGGAATTGATCACGCGATTAAAAACAAACTTCCCTTTATCATGATATCAAAATCTGGTGGTGCAAGAATGATGGAAGCAGCGTATTCTTTGATGCAATTAGCAAAAACATCGGTTAAACTAGCACAACTTGCTGAAGCACAACTGCCTTATATCTCACTATGTACTGATCCTACAACAGGCGGAACTACAGCATCTTATGCCATGTTAGGAGATATTAATATCTCTGAGCCAGGCGCATTAATAGGATTCGCTGGACCTAGAGTTGTAAGAGACACTACGGGTAAAGATTTACCTGAAGGTTTTCAAACTGCTGAGTTTCTTTTAGAACATGGTTTCCTAGACTTTATTACAGCTAGAAAAGAATTAAAAAACAAGATTAACTTATATCTCGATTTGATTCAAAATAATGATATTAGATAGTTTTAAAACTACCTATACCAAAAAATCCCAAGAAGCACTTCTTGGGATTTTTTTTTGCACCTAACTTTCCTAAAACTTATACCAGTACTTTTTATAAAACAGCCCAATTGTCAGTTCGAGCAGAGTCGAGAACCACTATTGCATCTCGACTCCGCTCGATGTGCCAAAAATTAGTTTGGACTATATTGTACTTGTTTTTGGCATTAATTCTTTTCTTGAAGCAGAGTGATTCTCATTTTCAAGAGACATCCCTCCTGCTCTACGCTATATCTTTTATCTTGTCTCGTTCTAAAAACGAGACAAGATAAAAGGATGTCGCTGCGATCAGGGCTACTAAGAAAATTGTAGTTTTCATAATTATGTTTCTTAAAATCCCCACGCTAGGCGCAATCATGCAGCTAGGGCAATAAAGTAGACAAAAGCAATGCTGAAACAAAACTTCGTTTCGTATTACATCCCCGTTCTAATCGCTTCAACAGGGTCTAATTTTGAAGCAGTAATCGCAGGCAATATTCCTGAAATCAAACCAATTAATCCTGCTAATAATGTCCCTAAAAGTATATTTCCCATCCCTAAAACAAATTCAAAATCTAATACATTAGTCAATACCAATGCAATAATCCAGACTAAAAACAATCCAATCACACCCCCAATAACAGACAATATAACTGCTTCGAATAAAAATTGAAACAAGATAAAACGATTTTTAGCCCCTAATGATTTTTGAATTCCTATTAGATTCGTGCGCTCTTTTACGGAAACAAACATAATATTAGCAATACCAAATCCTCCCACTAAAAGCGAAAATCCGCTAATCATCCATCCCCCAAATTTCATATTTAAGATTATCCCATCAATTAAATCCGTAAACCCAGAGAATACATTGATGAAAAAGTTATCAATCTCACCCGCTTTCACCCCTCTATAACCTCTAAGTTTTTGTGAAATTTCAGCCTTATATGCCGCCATATCAACTCCTTTATTGGGTTTAAAAACAATAACATTTACTAACGATTCATTATTATCTCCATACAACTGTCTAAGAAAATTAACTGGGATGTATACCGAAGTGTCATCACTGTCTCCAAACAATTCAGCGCCTTTTTTCTTTAGCACGCCAATTACATTAAAACGTTGACCATATACTCTTACTTCCTTTCCAATAGGTTCTATTCCATCAAAAAGTGAATTTGCAATTTCGCTTCCTAAAACAATAACTTTCGCTCCTGAATTCGCTTCCGACTCATTATAAAACCTTCCTTTATCAAATTCCAATCCTTGAATATCTATAAATTCATAGGAAACCGGCACCATATTAACATCACTGACTGTATTTGAATCGTATTTTAGGGATTCTCTTTTAGTGAAAATTTGATAACCCAATTGATCCGTATTGGTCATCGCCCCTTTCATATAAGTGTATTCATCATACTTAATATTCGGAAACTGTTCTCTTTTCCATTTCGGAATCTCAGAAGGCCCAAAAGAAAATTTCATTAAATAAATAGTATTTTTATCTAAACCACTTAAATCCTTTGAGATCTTTCTGTCCAATGAATCTACGGCGGCAAGGACGGCTATAATTGAGAATATCCCAATAGTCACTCCCAATAAAGAAAGTAACGTTCGCAACATATTACTTCGCAACGCATTTATTGCAAAAGCAAAGCTTTCTTTCAATAATCGGAGATATACTAGCATAAAATCTTTTTTGTGTTATCGTAAAAATCCGAAAATATTATTCAAAAACCAAATAATAAACGGCACTACAAGTTGGTATGATCTTTTAAGATAATGTTACAACACTTCATATAAATTTATAATCAAAAAATAACTATTTTTGCACTTTATAACTATAACTACATAATGAATACAACTAAAACGATTCAATCAGCATTAATTTCAGTATTTTCAAAAGAAGGTTTAGAACCCATAGTTAGAAAATTACATTCTCAAAATGTTATTTTATATTCTACAGGTGGAACTGAAGATTTTATAAAAAACTTAGGTATTCCAGTAGTACCTGTAGAAGATGTTACTTCTTACCCTTCGATCCTAGGCGGAAGAGTTAAGACATTACACCCGAAAGTTTTTGGAGGTATCTTAAATCGTCAAGATAACGAAAGTGATGTTCAACAAATGGAGGAATTTAATATTCCCCAAATCGATTTAGTAATTGTTGATTTGTACCCTTTTGAAAAAACAGTTGCTTCTGGAGCTAGTGAAAGTGATATTATTGAAAAAATAGATATCGGCGGAATTTCTTTAATTCGTGCTGCTGCAAAAAATTTCAAGGATACCGTTATTGTTGCTTCAGTAGATCAATATAATTTGCTTTTGGATTTGATAACAGATCAAAATGGCGCAACAACCCTTGCAGACAGAAAACTATTGGCAACAAGAGCTTTTCATGTTTCTTCCCATTATGACACTGCTATTTTTAACTATTTTAATACTGATGAAACTATTTTTAAAGCAAGTATTGCAGATGGTCAAATATTAAGATATGGAGAAAACCCGCATCAAAAAGGATTCTTCTTTGGTGATTTTGACGCCATGTTTAATAAATTACACGGCAAAGAATTATCATACAATAATTTACTAGACGTTGATGCAGCTGTAACTTTGATTAGTGAGTTCAAAACTGACGACCCTACTTTTGCCATATTAAAACACAATAATGCATGTGGTCTAGCCACAAGAAAAACGATAAGTGATGCTTATAACGTTGCTTTAGCATGCGACCCAACATCCGCTTTTGGAGGTGTATTAATTGCAAACACAAAAATCGATGTTGCTACAGCAACTGAAATAAATAAATTATTTTGTGAAGTAGTTATTGCTCCAAATTATGATGCTGACGCTATTACACTTTTGCAAGAAAAGAAAAACAGAATTATATTAGTTCAAAACGAAGTAGAATTACCTCAGAAACAAGTTAGATCTTGCTTAAACGGACTTTTAATTCAAGAAAGAAATAATATTACAGACAATAAAGAAGATCTAAAAACCGTTACTATAACCACTCCTACAGAACAGGAAATTCAAGATTTAATTTTTGCTTCCAAAATTTGTAAAAACACGAAGTCTAACACTATTGTTTTTGCAAAAAACGGAACACTAATTTCATCTGGTACCGGACAAACTTCAAGAGTTGATGCTTTACTTCAAGCAATTGAAAAAGCGAAAACTTTTGGTTTTGATTTAAACGGAGCTGTCATGGCTAGTGATGCTTTTTTCCCTTTCCCAGATTGCGTGGCGATTGCAAAAGACGCCGGCATAACAGCTGTTATTCAGCCAGGAGGATCCATAAAAGATCAATTAAGCATAGACTATTGTAATGAGAACAAACTTGCAATGGTATTTACAGGAACACGTCATTTTAAGCATTAATTTGTCTAACTTTGTACGCTCCTAATTTTTAACTTTTTAAACCCCTGAAAAACTTATGGGATTTTTTGATTTCATGACCGAGGATATTGCGATAGACCTTGGTACCGCTAACACTTTAATCATACATAATGATAAAGTCGTAATTGACAGCCCATCAATAGTTGCTAGAGACAGGATCTCGGGTAAAATCATTGCTGTTGGTAAAGAAGCCAACTTGATGCAGGGTAAGACACATGAAAACATTAAAACAATAAGGCCTTTGAAAGACGGTGTAATTGCTGATTTTGATGCTTCAGAAAAAATGATAAGTATGTTTATAAAGAGCATACCTGCATTAAAAAAAAGAATGTTCACTCCTGCTCTACGAATGGTTGTATGTATTCCTTCTGGAATTACTGAGGTCGAAATGAGAGCGGTGAAAGAATCGTGTGAAAGAGTAAATGGCAAAGAAGTCTATTTAATTCATGAACCTATGGCTGCAGCAATTGGTATTGGTATCGATATTATGCAACCTAAAGGTAATATGATTGTTGATATAGGTGGAGGTACGACTGAAATCGCAGTAATTGCACTTGGTGGAATTGTATGTGATAAATCAGTAAAAATTGCTGGAGACGTTTTTACAAATGACATCGTATATTATATGCGTACGCAACACAATCTATTTGTTGGAGAAAGCACAGCTGAAAAAATAAAAATACAAATAGGAGCCGCTATCGAAGACTTAGAAACTCCTCCAGAAGACATGTCTGTTCAAGGAAGAGATTTACTTACCGGTAAACCAAAACAAGTAGAGGTTTCTTATAGAGAAATCGCTAAAGCGTTAGACAAATCGATTCAAAGAATTGAGGATGCGGTTATGGAAACTTTATCTCAAACTCCTCCAGAATTAGCAGCAGACATCTACAATACTGGGATTTACCTTGCTGGTGGTGGTTCTATGTTGCGTGGATTAGACAAAAGAATTTCTCAAAAAACAGATCTACCTGTTTACATTGCAGAAGATCCATTGAGAGCAGTAGTTCGAGGAACAGGTATGGCACTTAAAAACATTAGTAAATTCAAAAGTATCTTAATAAAATAAGTTTTTAAAGAATTCCGTTTAGAAGCAAATCCTGAAACAAAATAATTATACAAGAGAATGCAGCAAATATTTAATTTTATATTCAGAAACAGTACTAGAATACTGTTTTTGCTGTTATTGTGCATTTCGTTTTTGCTTACTATACAAGCTCACTCTTACCATAGAAGTAAAATAATAAGCTCCGCTAACTATTTAAGTGGCGGCGTGTATGAAAACATCAACAATGTAAGTGAGTATTTGAATTTAAAAACCCAAAATGATGCTTTGGCAATTGAAAACGCCAGACTAAAAAGTATTTTGTTTGCTACTACCGACTCTATTTCGATTACAAAATTAGAAAAAACAAAGGAAAATCAACCTTACGATATTGTGGTTTCAAAAGTGATTCATAACTCTTACAATGTTCATGAAAACTACCTAACCCTAAATTCTGGCGCTTTACAAGGCGTGAAATCTGATATGGGAGTGATTAATAATTTAGGATTGGTAGGAATCATAGACAATACTTCTCCAAAATATTCCACTGTTATCAGCATTTTGAATGTCAAATCTCGAATAAATGCCAAAATAAAAAAATCAAATCATTTTGGTTCTTTAATATGGGACGGTAAAAGTACTGGTTTCGTTCAATTGATAGATGTACCAAGATTAGCAGCAATTAGAAAAGGGGATACTATCGTAACCGGAGGACAATCCGTTATTTTTCCCGAAAACATCAACATTGGAACAATTGATAAAGTAGAAATCGATGACCAAACTCACTACTATACAATAACTGTTAAGCTATTTAACGACATGACTAATTTAGGTCACGTATACATTATAAAAAGTAACAATAGAGAAGAACTAAATAATCTAGAAAAAACAACGAAAAATGAATAGCACATTGTTAGTCAACATTTCTCGATTTATTTTATTATTGGCCGTACAGATTGTTATTTTTAACAATATGAATTTTTTAGGTTTTATAATGCCACTTCCGTATATGTTATTTATTGTTTTATATCCTGTTAACGGAAACAGAGCAGCGCTTTTACTAGCTAGTTTTCTGTTAGGGCTCACGATGGATGTGTTTTCTAATTCAGGAGGAGTACATGCTGCCGCCTGTTTGACTCTAGCATACCTAAGACCTTCTATATTTAAATTTTCGTTTGGGATTAGTTACGAATACCAAACCATAAAATTAAATGATGTTTTAACCCCTGAACGATTTTCTTTTATATTAATTTCAGTAGTAATTCATCATTTTACGCTATTCATATTAGAAGCGTTCCAGGTCAGTTTCTTCTGGGATATATTAATCCGAACATTATTAAGTACTGTGTTTACTATCATTAGCTGTATCATAATAATATACCTAATCAAGCCAAACAAAAGATGAGAAAATTTCTGATGCCTTCCTTAATTATCGTTGGAGCATTGTTGCTGCTGATTCGGATATTTTATTTGCAGGTGATTAATGACAGCTTCAAATTAAAATCAGATAATAATGCCATTAAAATAAAATATGACTATCCCGAAAGAGGTTATATCTTTGATCGATATGGTAAGCTATTAGTTTCAAATCAAGCATCTTACGACATCATGGTAATTCCACGAGAGTTAAAAAACATTGACACGCTGGAGTTTTGCCAATTATTAAATATTACCAAGGAGGATTTTATCGAAAAACTAGCTAAAGCTAAAGTATACAGCCCGCGACTTCCTTCGGTATTTTTACCACAATTAAATAAGAGTGAGTTTGCAGCATTCCAAGAAAAATTAAGGAAATTTGAGGGCTTTTACTTTCAAAAACGCTCGCTACGTGACTACGAAGTAGATTTTGGAGCCAATGTTTTTGGAGGTATCACTCAAGTCAACGAACAATTAATTGCTAAAAATCCTTACTATAATAGTGGTGATTTAATAGGAACACAAGGAGTTGAGGAAAGTTACGAGGAAATTTTGAGAGGAATAAAAGGGGTTAAATATTTTCAAAAAGACAAATACAATAGAGAAATAGGTTCCTATAAAGACGGGAAATACGACACTATCGCTGTACAAGGAGAAGATATAAATCTTACTCTTGATGCTGAACTACAAAAGTACGGTCAGCAGTTAATGATTAACAAAAGAGGAGGAATTGTAGCTATCGAACCTAAAACTGGTGAAATTTTAGCTCTTGTCACCGCACCATCTTACGATCCGTCGATTTTAGTTGGGAGACAACGCTCTAAAAACTATACCTTATTGTATTATGATTCTATAGCAAAACCACTTTACGATAGAGGGCTTTTGGCAGAATATCCCCCAGGCTCTCCCTTTAAGATATTAACAGGATTGATTGGGCTACAGGAAGGAGTGGTCGACGAACAAACAACATTTATGTGTCATCATGGTTTTAGTTACGGAAGAGGGCGCTTTATGAAATGTCACAGTCATCTCCCTAGTCAACAGTTAAATAACGGAATTTACAATTCTTGTAATACTTATTTTGCTAACGTCTACATGAGAACTATCAATAAATATGCGAAGCCATCGGTTGCTGTGGACGTCTGGAGCAATCATGTGAAAAGTTTTGGTCTTGGCCAATTTATGGGTTACGATTTACCAACAGGAAAAAGAGGTAATATTCCGGATTCAAAAACATACAAAAGAATCTATCCTAACGGAGGCTGGAGAAGTACTACCATTATATCAAACTCTATAGGACAAGGAGAAGTTCTTATGACTCCCATTCAATTAGCCAATATGATGGCCACGGTTGCTAATGAAGGTTATTATTACACACCTCATATCATCAAGAAAATTAAAGGAACAGCAATTGACCCTAAATTCAAGGTAAAACATCAAACAACTATCGACAAAAAATATTTCAAACCTATGATTAGCGGTCTATTTGACGTTTATAATTTAGGTACAGCTCGTGCATTGCGAGTAGAAGGAATCGACATTGCTGGTAAAACGGGTACAGCAGAAAATTTTGCCAAAATTGGAGGAAAAAGAGTAAAACTTGAAGATCATTCCATTTTTGTGGCTTTTGCTCCTAAAGACAACCCCAAAATTGCCATAGCTATACTAGTTGAAAACGGGGGCTATGGAGCTGCAATAGCAGGACCAATCGCCAGCTTAATGATCGAAAAATACCTCAGAAAAAAAATTACAAGAACAGATTTAGAAACTAAAATACTGAACACTAGCTTAAAAGACAGATATGCAAAATTAGGAGGAATGAAGGAAGCAAGTGCCATCGAAACTACCCCTAAGGATTCTATTGGAAATAAAAATGGGATGACCAATTTTTCCCCAATTGATTCTATTAAACAAAATTAAAAAGAGATTCGTTTCAAATGAAAAACCAAAGTATAAAGAAAAATCTTGACTGGACATGTATACTAATTTATAGTGCACTTGTGATAATGGGTTGGTTAAACATCTACTCCTCCTCCTTGTCCTCTATAGAAGACACATACCAGAAACAGCTTTTATTTATTATATTGACTATTCCACTAATTTTCATACTACTTACTATTGATGGTAAATTTTATGAAAAATATGCGAGCATCATCTTTGGCGTCTCACTCCTTTCACTAGCAGGACTGTTTTTATTTGGAAAAACAATAGCAGGACAGCGATGCTGGTATGCAATAGGTGGTTTCACATTACAGCCCTCTGAATTCGCTAAAGCAGCAACTTCTTTAGCTTTAGCAAAATTTTTAAGTGACTCACAAATTAATTTAAAAGAAGTAAACCGTCAAATACAAGCATTAGCGATTGTGTTTTTACCCGTTCTTCTTATCTTACCACAGCCAGACCCTGGTAGTGCGCTCATTTATAGTATTTTTATTATTGTTTTATACCGTGAAGGACTCCCATCTTGGTATGTATGGACCGGTTTTGTTGCTATTACTTTATTTGTGCTAACATTAGTTTTACAACCACAATACGTAATATTACTATCACTACTAGTGATCTTAATCATACATTTTAAATCAAGATTAGGAGATCGAAATATCGTTCTAAGTAGTATTCTATTTGCGATAATTTCAGGCTTTGTATTGTCTGTTAGTTATGTTTTTCAAAATGTATTTAAACAACACCATAGAGATCGCTTTAATATATTATTAGGTAAAACGGTCGACTTAAAAGGAATTGGATACAATACTAATCAATCAGAAATTGCAATTGGTTCTGGAGGATGGCTAGGAAGAGGTTTCCTTGAAGGAACTCAGACAAAAGGAGGATTTGTACCAGAACAACATACCGACTACATTTTTACCACTGTTGGTGAAGAATGGGGCTTTGCAGGATCTCTTGTGGTAATTGCACTATTTGTAAGCTTATTTCTTAGGGTTATTTATTTGGCCGAAAGGCAAAAAACAAAATTTAGTCGGGTCTATGGATATTGCGTAGCGGGTATATTATTCACCCATTTCTTCGTAAACATCGCAATGGTAGTTGGTGTTTTCCCTACAATTGGAGTTCCGTTACCTTTCTTTTCCTATGGAGGATCAGGACTTTGGGGATTTACTATTTTACTCTTTATATTCCTTAAAATGGACGCCAATAAAGTAAATGAATGGTAGTCTAGCTAAAGAAAACTTGATTCCTAGTTAAAAACCCAACTACTATAATCAGTGTTCTTTTCTAAGTCATTTTCAATTATATCTTCTAGCTTCGGGAAAAAATCAATCCCCGTTAGTTGTTCAATTTTATCCACGGACACTACAAAATTATAGAGTGGCTTTTCGCTTGGTTCATTTGGAACTAGAAAAGCAATCATTCTATAATCACCATTACTCCTTTTTAATACTATTTTGTAGAAAGAATCTGGAACAACCACTTTTTCTTTACCAATTGTTTTAGTCGAATTCTTAAGAATTCCGCCAGTAACTACATAAACACCATCATATCTAACAGCCCAATAGCGCACTTTTTGTTCCAGCCGATTCCAAAACCCTGTATTAAACTCATGATTTTGCGGAGCAATATTAGATGTATAAAAAGTATCATCGTATGCATCTATATCAAACTGCATGTCTCCTGCAGGACAGAGATGCCCTTTATCATATCCAGAATTTTTATAATTCCTCCAGTCAGCAGAAACACTTTTTACTTTTGGATCTTCAATGAAGTAAGGTCTTCTAAAATTACTTTTGGTGACGTACTCTTTCTTTAATTCATAAGCCATCCACTCTGCCTGCTCCGCTTTTTCGTTATACGAAAGAGTAAAGTACTTGTGCTTGACTATTTCGTTTGAAGAAACTGCTGGTAAATAGTCGAATGCGACATTGAATGTAACTACCGTATTTTTTATTATTAATGTATCAGTCAATAAATTGTTGCTTATTACCTTAGTGCTTTCAAAATCTTTTTTACAAGATGATAAGAGCGACAAACATACTATTGAGAACATTAATAACAGCGCGTACTTCATCTACAAATAATTATTACCCTTTAACATCTAAGGCATCACGCAAAGCATTACCCATCATCATAAACGCTAATGTTATCAACATAATCGCAATACCGGGCACCATTGCTAAATAGGGCTTACCTAAAATAATATAACTATAATGGTCTTTTATGATACTCCCCCAACTAGGAATTGGTGGTTGCGCCCCCAAGCCCAAAAAACTAAGCCCGCTTTCCACTAAAATAGCTGAAGCAAAATTAGCAGCTGAAATTACAATTACCGGTGCCATAATATTAGGTAATATATGATTGAATATAATTCGAAAATTACCAAACCCTAAAGCTCTGGCAGCGGTAACATATTGCATTTCCTTCACACTTATCACTTGACCACGCACGACACGCGCCACCTCAACCCACATTGTTAAGCCCACTGCAACAAAAACCTGCCAAAACCCTTTTCCTAGTGCTAAGGTTATCGCTATTACTAAAAGAAGTGTAGGTATCGACCAAATGATATTGACCAACCACATAATTAATGCATCCACTTTACCGCCAAAATACCCGCCTATTGCACCAAAAAAAATTCCTACAATTAGAGAAATTACGACGACTACAATACCGATAGAAATCGAAACTCTCGAACCGATCAACATCCTGCTAAGCAAATCTCTACCATATTTATCTGTACCCAGATAAAAAGTTCTATTATTAATAAAGTTCTGCTCGACTGATGCAATTGTGTTTTGTCCAGCAAAAGACTTTAGATCAATTTCTTTAACCATTTTTAATGACGGCTCATCATTATACTCAACATACACGATAGTGTTTCCGATGACCTTATAGCTTTCAACAGCGACCTCCGTCACACTATTAGGAAAGCCCATAAAATAATTTTTAACTGTCGTTATTGGTTTTAAATCTAAAGGAATAGACAGCATCGTCACATTAAAACCTGGCGGTTTTGAATGTATGGATAGATGCATTTGATTTGCATTTTCTGAATTATCAGGTGCGAGAACATATGCAAAAATCGAAACGAAAAGTAATATTACGATGAACGCAAAACTGAAAACGCCCCAACAATTCTTTTTGAATTTATGGAGCGCAATTGCAGTTAATGATTGTGTTGTATTATTCATTTTAAAGAAGTATACACTTATGATTTAGCTAGTTTTTCTTTTTTTGGATTAGAAGAACCTTCTTTTTTTAAAATAATTTTCGTTTGTAAATCATCTAAAACATTTAATGCTTCCTCCACATAAATATCTTTAGCTAAATTTTCATGCCATCTATCCCTTTTCTCTTTCAATATACTATCCTTACTAGTCTCAATTACTTCAGATGGTAGAGAAACAAACTGTAATGAATTCTTATATTGCGAAATAGGTTTGTATTTTTTAGCTTTTTCTTCAATTGCATTTTGCGCCATTTTAAATTTTTCTATATTTAAACTGTACGTGTTTTCATTACTTCGGCTATCGATCCATTTAGCATTATCCTCGATTAATTTAAATTGCTCATTATGTGCAATTCTTTCTTTACTATTCAAAACGGCTTTGTTGAAATTAGCTGTTTTATCCCATACCGTATAAGATGCAGCATCAATCTTATCCCAAGGCATAGCATGCTCTACATCTCGTTCTCCCATTTTTAAATAAGCATATCTATCTGGCATAACAATATCACTACTCACCCCTTCTAATTGGGTTGAACCTCCGTTTATTCTATAAAATTTTTGGGTTGTTGTTTTTAATGCCCCTAAATCTCCAACATCACTATTTCGTACAAACTCATTTAGATCGATAACATTTTGTACCGTCCCTTTCCCATATGTTTGTTTGCTACCAATAATAATTCCTCTTTTATAATCCTGGATTGCAGCAGCTAATATTTCTGAAGCTGAGGCCGAGAAACTATTAACCATAATTACTAACGGTCCATCCCATTCAATTTTTTTATCTCTATCGTACAAAACTTCCTTCTTTCTTCCGGCTGATTTGATTTGAACAATAGGACCTTGCTCGATGAACAATCCAGCAATATCAACAACAGTAGATAACGAACCTCCGCCGTCATCTCGAACATCCAGAACAATACCATCTACTTTTGCTCCTTTTAGTCTCTCAACTTCTAAAGCAATATCTTTCCCAGCATCTCTACCTTCTTTATTTTCAAAATCAATATAGAACTTAGGCAAATAAATGACCCCGTATTTCAAGCCATTTTTAGTCACAATGCTAGACTTAGCATAAGTTTCCTCAATCTCTACGATGTCTCTAATTATAGAAATAACTGCAATTGTACCATCCACTTTTTTAACGGTAAGACGAACTTCTGATCCTTTAGGACCCTTAATTTTTTTGACAACATCATCAAGTCGCATTCCTACAACATCAACAGGAGTCGCATTTCCTTGAGCTACCTTCATTACTAAATCCCCTGCTTCGAGCTGTTTTCCTCTCCAAGCCGGACCTCCTGAAATCAATTCAGATATTTCGGTAAAATCATTCTTCTTTTGAAGACGTGCCCCGATACCTTCTAATTTTCCACTAATACTTACATCAAAACGTTCTTTTTCTTCCGGAGCAAAATAATTAGTATGTGGATCAAAACCTGCCGTGATAGAATTTATGTAAACTGAAAACCAATCGTCTCGGTCTAAATCATTCATAAAACCAAAATATTCATCCAAAGATTTTTTAGCACTTTCACGTGTTTCTTTTTCTAATTCAACAAATGTTTTCGGCTTTTCATTATCCTTAGATATGTCACTTTTTACGTCAATGCCTTTACTTTTGTTTTCTTGAATACGCAAACGATCTGTCAAAGATGCAAGCGCAGATAATTTGATTTGCTTTCTCCATCTTTCAGTAAGTTCAGTAGTGTTTTTTGCATAAGGCGCTTTGTCATAATCAGTGTCAAAGCTCTCATCAATTGAATAGTCAAAAGGCACAAGCATTATCCCACTATATATTTTTTTACTTTCCTCCATTCTTTTCATCAAGCGATCGTAAGAAAGGTTAAAGAAAGTCAAGTCCCTATTAATTAATGCATCATCTAATTTCAATTCAAATTCTGAAAATTCATCAATATCAGATTGTAAGAAAAAACGTTTTGATGGATCTAGAGCCTGAACATAATCTTTATAAATACCCTTTGAGAACGTATCATCTATAGTTGCTGGATCGTAATGCCATCTTTCAAGTACAAAAGATAATAATTCTAATCGTAGTTTGTCTTTATCAGGATTGGCATCAACCCCTGATTTTAAATTAAATGCAAATAATGTCGCCGAAAGAAGAACAATTGCAAGTAATATTTTATAATTTCTTTTCATAAAGTTAAGAATAGTATTCATCCAAATTTTTAAACTAATATACGGTAAAAACTATGCCACCCCCCGCAAGTCCTCCATAAATTTTTGTTAAAGATATAAAATTGTTTTTTTGTTTTGCTTTATTCATCCAAGTTAATAAATTTTGTTTTCTTTGTTTGAACAATACAAATTTATCCACTGCAATTTGCTTGCCAAAGCACGAACTATAGCCTAAAAAAAACAAAAACATGGACAAAGCAAAACCTTTAATTTTAATAACAAACGACGATGGCGTTTCGGCTCCTGGACTCCGAGCATTAATTGCCGTAATGGCAGAGATAGGAGATGTTTTGGTGGTCGCACCGGACAAACCTCAAAGCGGGATGGGTCATGCCATAACCACAAACAGCACCTTATATCTGGACAAAATTTCGAAAGAAAATGATGTTATCCAAGAATATAGCTGCTCTGGAACACCAGTAGATTGTGTAAATTAGCGGTAAATGAAATCCTAAAAAGAAAACCAGATTTGTGCGTATCTGGAGTAAATCACGGTTCTAATTCTTCCATAAACGTAATTTATTCAGGGACAATGAGTGCCGCCGTCGAAGCTGGTATTGAAGGAATTCCCGCAATAGGCTTTTCTCTTTTAGACTTCAACTGGAACGCCGATTTTGAGACTATGAAACCCTTTATTCGAAAAATAACCTTAGAAGTTTTAGAAAACAGCTTGCCCAAAGGAGTGGTTTTAAACGTGAATTTTCCGAAATTAACAAAAGAAAACATAAAGGGAATTAAAATATGTCGTCAAGCGAAAGCCCGTTGGGTAGAAAAATTTGATAAAAGACAAACCCCACAAGGAAGAGATTATTATTGGCTTGCAGGGGAGTTTGTAAACCAAGATAAAGGCGAAGACACTGATGAATGGGCTCTAGAAAACGGATATATTTCTGTGGTTCCCGTTCAGTTTGACTTAACAGCACATCATGCGACACAAGAACTTAACACCTGGAAGTGGAATGAATAAAACCGCATTATTTAAAGTATTTCTACTTGGTATTAATTGGGTGCTTTTATTTACACTACCTTGTTTACGCCTTATAATTTCATACAAAGAATTCAAATTATGAAAGCTCAGGGGACGTTGGGTAAATTAATTACACTCGGTTCTATTCTAAACTTAATTGTCTTTACTGTTTTTATTAAAGCTCAACAAAGATCATATCGCGCGAGGCGTTGTACTAGCAGTAATTGTTTTAACCATTTTGACTTTGTTTATTTAAAAATAATAGCTGATTTGCTTGATTGATGAACATTCAACACCTAATTTTGAATACCGAAGTTTTTTAAAACTAATTCACGTCCTTAAAATGAAATACTATATTCTAGCCGGAGAGGCATCAGGCGATTTGCACGGTTCTAATTTGATTAAAGAAATATTCAAACAAGATAAAGAGGCACAAATAAGATGTTGGGGTGGTGATTTAATGCAACAGGCTGGAGCCCAATTAGTTTCTCATTACAAAGAACGTGCTTTTATGGGCTTTGCGGAGATCATAAAAAACCTTTCTTCCATCTTAGATTTTATAAAGACTTGCAAAGAAGACATTCAAAATTACAAACCCGATGCCTTAATATTTATAGACAATTCTGGTTTTAACCTTCGAATTGCTAAATGGGCAAAACCCGCAGGATTTAAAACCTTTTACTACATAAGCCCACAGGTCTGGGCATCTAGAGCGAGTAGAGTAGAAACGATTAAAAACACTATTGACCATATGTATGTGGTTTTACCCTTTGTAAAACCTTTCTATGAAAAATATAATTATGATGTAACCTACGTAGGACATCCATTAATTGACGCTATTCATAATCACCCATCAATAGATTCTACGGTTTTTAAAACTGAAAATCAATTGAGTGAAAAACCTATTATTGCTTTGCTTCCTGGTAGTCGCAAACAAGAAATTACCAAAATGCTTACTGGAATGCTAAGTATTGTTGATGATTTTCCAGATTATCAGTTTGTTATTGCTGGTGCGCCAAGCCAAGATTATTCCTTTTACCAACAATTCATCAAGAATGAAAATATAAAATTCATCTCGAATAAAACCTATGATTTATTGAAGAACGCTACAGCTGCGTTAGTAACTTCGGGAACCGCAACTCTAGAAACAGCCTTGTTTAAAGTTCCAGAAGTAGTGTGTTACAAAGGAAGCTGGGCTTCATACCAAATTGCAAAACGCATTATAACATTAAAATACATTTCTCTTGTCAATCTAATTATGGATGAGGAAGTGGTCACTGAGTTAATTCAGGAAGACTTTAATAAAAAAAATATTAAAACAGAATTACAAAAAATACTGCAGCCCATTTATCGCACACAACTATTGCAAAAATACGATGTCTTAGAAAAAAAACTAGGCGGTACCGGAGCAAGCGAAAAAACAGCCAAGCTGATTGTTGCAGCCTTAAAATAAATCTATTACCAAACAATTAGTAGCGATTGAATCCTTAAAAGCCAAAATCATTTGAAAAAGTCATTATACATACTAACTGTCCTTGTTTTCTTTGCCTCGTGCAAATCTTCTTCGCTCGTTACCCGCTCGTCCGCTGACAGCAAGAAGGAAAATTCAAATCAAATTATTGATAAAATAATACGTTCAGCATCCGAAAATATCGGGATTCGCTATAAAACGGCAGGAACTACAAAGACAGGTTATGATTGTTCCGGATTAGTCTACTCCACTTTTGGTTTATATGACATCAATCTTCCGCGATCATCTTATGAACAATCAAAAATAGGAACTGAACTAGGGCAAAATCTAAAAAAGGCCAAAAAAGGAGACCTGATTTTTTTTAAAACAAATAGAAGATCTCAAATTAATCATGTGGGAATCATTACTGAAGTGGAAAACGATGATATAAAATTCATACACGCTTCTACCTCAAAAGGAGTTATCGTCTCTTCTATGAGGGAATCTTATTATCAAAGCACTTTTGTTCAAGTGAATCGTGTTTTAAAATAAAACAGAATATCCATTTTCTTTAGCGCCAAAATCTGAATTTTTCAAACAATAAAATAAACAGTTTTTTATTGTTAAAATTCTGTACTTTAGAACAATGAAAGTACTGCAGTTCCCTTTGGCGAGAATTACAATAGGTTTTGTATTAGGGATAGCAATCACCTTTTACATAAAACCCGCTCCTGCGTTCCTTTTTGGTTTATTAGCTATCACTTTGCTGCTCTTTTGCACAAGCTATTATTTACAAAAAAACATTCTTAAAAACACAATCTATTTTGGATTAAGCAGTTATCTACTATCCTTTCTGATTGGAGGTGCGACCCTGATAGTTCACACTGATTCTTATCAACAAAGTAACTACACACACAATAGCAGCGTTTTTGAAAAACCACAGTTTGTGTCTCTAGTGGTTAGAGAAAAATTAAAGGGAAGCCATTTTAGCGACCGCTATATCGCTCTCATTAATCAAATTGAAAATAAGAACTACTCAGGAAAAATACTGTTGAATATTAGAAAGGACAGCGCCCATCCTAGCTTTGAAACTGGAACTTTACTAGCCATTAAAGGCGTACTCTATAAAAACAAACTACCAAACAACCCTAATCAATTCGATTACGGCGAATACCTTTCGAAAAAACAAATTTACGCCCAACTATTCACTGACGCTGATCAGATCAGTATTAGTGCCGACTTAAAGAAAGACATCTGGTATTATACTTCTAAATTGCGGACAAAAATTATTCATAATCTAGAGAAAAACAATTTCCATAAAAAAGAACTAAGTGTCGCTATCGCTTTAATTTTGGGTCAAAAACAAGACATCTCCCCCGATATTCTCCAAGACTACCAATATGCTGGTGCGATACATATTTTATCGGTTTCAGGATTACATGTTGGATTCCTCTTGCTATTTTTAACTTTTATCCTCAGCCCGATTCCCAACACAAAAAGAGGTGCCTTACTCAAATTATTTCTAATTCTATTATCATTAGCCACTTTTGCATTAATCGCGGGGCTAGCTCCATCGGTTGTGCGCTCCGTAACTATGTTTTCATTTGTAGCCATCGGATATCAATTGCGCCGTAGTGTCAATATTTACCATACCCTACTAGTTTCTATATTACTGATTTTGCTCTTCCAGCCATCTTTTTTGTTTGATGTTGGTTTTCAACTTAGTTATATCGCTTTGTTCTTTATACTTTGGCTACAGCCGTTACTAGCTTCAATATGGAAACCAAAAAACAAACCCCTAAATTATATTTGGGGAATTCTCACTGTTTCCTTTGCGGCACAAATTGGCACCATGCCTTTGAGTATATACTACTTTCACCAATTTCCAGGTTTGTTTTTCATCACCAACATCATTATCATCCCTTTGTTAAGTTTTATGATGATACTGGGAGTTTTAGTTATGACATTAGCCGCTTTTAATTGCGTTCCGTTTTTCCTTTCCAAACCACTAGAATGGGGCATTCATTATCTGAATAAGATAGTCAATTCGATAGCCTCTTTCGAACAATTTATAATTAAGGACATTCCATTAAACAGCTACTTATTACTCAGCTCCTATTTGCTTATTGTGACAATTATAATTTGGTTCAAAAAACCCACCTTTCATAAATTGATATTCGTTTTCCTTACTATCATTAGCGTACAGATTGCATATGTGCATACCCAATGGCACATCGAAAACGAACAAGAATGGGTGATTTTTAATCTAAAAAGAAACACGATGATAACGGAGCGTCATGGACACAAAGTAATACTATTTGCAAACGACAGCATTACAAAAACCTCAAAAAACAACAGTATTCTTCAATCATATTTAACGGCAAATTTCAGTGTATTGGGCACCAAAGAGAAAATGAAAAACACTGCCTTTTTTAAGGAAAAAAGCATTCTGATTTTGGACAGCACAGGAGTCTATCCAAATAATATAAGACCTAGTCTAATTCTACTAACCCAGTCTCCAAAGATAAATTTAGACCGTATGATTCAACTATTGAAACCAAAACTGGTTGTGGCAGATGCATCAAATTATAAAACAATTCAAAAATACTGGAACAAAACTTGTAAAAAACAAAAAATCCCTTTTCATGCTACTGCTGAAAAGGGATATTATATCTTAAAATAAACTTATTCTTCTACAGATCCAATAAGAATTTGTTTCGAGTTTAAAATCCAAGACTTAACTCCACCCGGCCTATAGCCTGTTTTACCAAGTAATTGATAATTTATCTTATCTTTTCGAACATCAGCTTTTGAAAAACAAATAGCAGGTAAATCTTCCACTCCGAAAGCTCTCTTTAATGACAAATTACGTTCTAAAAATTCATTTGAAGGATCATTTGTAAGATCTAATTTTACCAAAACAACGTTATCTCTTGACCAAAGTGCAAAATCTAAAGTGTTAAAGATCTGAGCATCTAATGGCCCTTTATTAGAATTGTTATCTGTAAACAAAAGCAACATCGGTTTGCGTTCTTGATTGCTAACTGGAATCGCACTAACAACATCAACATTCCAATTTAAAACTTGAGAATGCATACCATAAGACAACAATAATAAAAACGAAATAAGTAATTTCTTAGTCATAAAATTCGGTTTGAAAAATTTCTATAAATTTAACAAAAAAAAAGAAATATTTCACTAGTAAGAAAAAATAGTATGCGAATTCTATAAAAATAATAAAATTACGATTTATTGCCGTTTATAATCTTATCTGCAACTGCTAACCAAGCTGCTGGACCACCGGCCACATAACCGGTATTACCTAATCCTTCAAAATTGACTTTCCCTTCAATATTTTTAGCATTCGCGAAATAAATCGTTGGAAACCCTTGTATTCCAAAAGCTTGTTGCAATTCATTATTCTGTTTTTTCACTTCAGGAGCTTGAAAAGTTCTTCTTGGATAATCTAACTCTACGAGAATAACGTTCTTTGCTGCCCAGTTTGCAAATTCTGGTGTCAATAGCACTTCTTTTTGTAATCTGATACACCATCCGCACCAATCACTACCGGTAAAAAACAACAATAATGGTTTATGCTCTTTATTTCCAATCGCAATTGCTTCATTAACATTCGTGTGCCATTTTAATTCTTGTGCCTCTGAAGAAACGATCCCTATAAAGAACACTATTATTAGATATATTTTTTTCATAAATTATTTATTTTCTGCAAATTAAACAAAAACGATACCATAAAATGCCGCCTACTTTACTCCATGCATTAATTTCTTCATCAATGGAGTTAACAACACCATTATTATACCTATTCCGATAGAAACTACGGTGAAAATCATGAAAAAGGTAGACAAGCTATATTTAGTACTAATAGTTTCAATCATTCCGCCCATAGAACCAGCAATTTTATTTCCCATTCCAATGAACAAGTAATATACTCCAAACATAATTCCAATCCAAGTTGCAGGAACTAATTTACTCACATACGATAATCCCACAGGAGAAATACATAATTCACCAAGTGTATGGAATAGATAAGCTGCAATTAACCAAAACATACTTACTCTAACTACAGAATCAGGATTAATTCCCATACTTCCATAAGCTAGAAATCCAAACCCTAAGCCTAACAAAGTCATCCCAAGACCAAACTTCATAGGTCCTGAAAGATTGTATTTACTTTCCCACCATTTAGAAAAAGCAGGTGCAAAACATACAATAAATAAAGAGTTTAAGATCCCAAACCAAGTTGCTGGAACTTCAGTACCTATAGCAGCATACTCTCTACCTACTTTCCAAAGAACGATTCCCCAAATTATAACAAAACTTGTCGCTAAAATAATATTCCCTAAAGCATATTTTTTAAAAGTTTGCTTGAATAATTTTATCAAAACATAACTAATAACCAGAAGTGGAATTATCGTTAGTAAAGCATCCGCAATTTTAAACATAAAAGCACTTGTTCCAAACAATTCTCTTTGAGTATACTTATCTGCAAAAATAGTCATTGAACCTCCAGCTTGTTCAAAGGCAGCCCAAAAGAAAATAGTAAAAACTGAAAATATTAAAACCGCAATAATTCGATCACGTATAATATTAGCAGGTGTATTTTCTGCTGCAGCTTTTTCTTTAGATTCTTTTTTGGAGGCTGTTGTTGGCTTCAGACCTATTTCTCCAAAAATATTTTGGGTGAAATAAAACTGCAACATACCAAAAAACATAAAAATTCCAGCTAATCCAAAGCCCCAGCTCCAAGAAATTTTTTCTCCTATATAACCACAAAGCATAATCCCCAAAAAGGCACCGGCATTTACACCCATATAATAAAGAGAATACGCCCCGTCTTTTTTCTCCGGATGTTTCTCATATGCATAAGAAATAATTGAGGTCATATTAGGCTTAAATAAACCATTCCCTATAATAAGAAATCCTATACCAATATATAAAAACAAAGGGGTTTCAACTGCCATCGAAGCATGTCCTAAAGTCATTGCAAAAGCTCCGAAAATAACGGCCCAACGATATCCTAAATAGCGATCGGCCAAAAACCCACCAACAACTGGGGTAAAATATACTGACATTGTATACGTTCCATATAAAGCTAATGCATCTTCAACGCTCCATGCCCAACCGCCTTTAGCGATTGTTGACGTTAAAAAAAGCACTAATAAAGCACGCATTCCGTAATAAGAAAAACGCTCCCACATTTCTGTAAAGAAAAGAACGAATAATCCCGCAGGATGCCCTAAAACATTACTTTTAAAAAAATCTTCGTTAGTATTTTGAACCATGTTCTTAAATTATTTAATTTATATTATTTTTCGTTATCCTCAGCACCGTGAGTTAAACGATTTAGTGGTTTTAGTAACATTAAGAACAAAGTACCTATAACAATCGTAAAAACTAAAATCCCTAAAAATACTGAATACTCTCCTAATTCACTAGCCGATTCTCCAATAATACCAGCTACTTTATTCCCTAAACCTGTTGCAGCAAAATAAACTCCCATCATTAATGAAGCATACTTAACCGGCGATAATTTAGTGATAAATGACAAGGCTACAGGTGAAATACATAACTCCCCAATAGTATGGAATAAATAAGCCATTACTAACCATAACATACTTGAAGAACCTACTTTTTCAAATTCCATCGTAGCAAAAACCATGAATAAAAATCCAAATCCCATGATTATAATACCAATTGCCATTTTAAATAACGAAGAAGCTTCTTTCCCTTTTAATTTTCTTTTAGCCCAGTAAGAAGCCACAATAGCAGCAAAAATAATAATAAATCCTGCATTTAAACTTTGGAACATCACCGTAGGAACTTGCATACCTAAAAGTATTCTATCCGTTTTTGAGTCGGCATATAAATTCATTAACCCTCCAGCTTGCTCATAAGCTCCCCAAAAAATGATTACCATGATAAAAGATAATAGCAAAACCAAAAAGCGATCTTTATCTTGTTGTGAATCTAATTCTTTGTAAATCATCATCATTAAAGCAGCAATCACTGTCAAAAAGATAAACAGTAAGCCAAATCCCCATCCTAAACTATACCATCCAAATAGAGAAACTACGGCTAATATAATCGTTAATGTCAATTGTTTTTTTGAAGTCAATAAATTTTGAAAAAGCGCTCCATACGAACTTTCATCAACTGTATTTTTTTCTTGAATTTCTAAATTACCTACATGCGTTAAGTATTTTTGTCCCCACAAATAAACAACAAGTCCTAAAACCATTGCAATTCCGGCTAAACCAAAACCTGCATGCCAGCCCCATTGTGCTACAACAAACCCAATAACCATTGTGGCTAATAAAGAACCTGTGTTAATCCCAATATAGAAAATACTAAATCCTTTATCCCTGCGAATATCTCCTTGTGCGTATAATCCTCCTACCATCGTAGAAATATTAGGCTTTAATAAACCAACACCTAGAATAACTAATCCTAAACCGGTATAAAATGCCCAAGTATCAGTAAATACTAAAACACCGTGACCAATACATAGTATCACAGCACCAAGTAAAACTGCTTTCTTTTGACCTAGTAATTTATCGGCAATCATTCCACCCGGAATAGACATCACATAAACTAACATGGTATACCATCCGTATAAGGCAAGTGCTTCTTGACTTGTCCATCCTAAACCTGGGCCTCTTGAATCACCCATTGTTTCTGTAGTCATGTAAAGAACAAGTAAAGCTCTCATTCCATAATAAGAAAAACGCTCCCACATTTCTGTAAAAAACAAGATGTATAGTCCGATCGGATGACCGAACAAAGTTGATTTTAAATGAGCGTCTGCAGTAGTATTTGACATAATTTGTTTTTTGGTTTGTATTTTATTTAACTTCTTGCATTAATTTTTTCACCAGAGGAGAAATTGCAATTAAAACTAATCCAGCAATTAATGCATAAATTGCTAAGTCTTTATATCCATCGGCATATACCGTTAATTTTTCTAAATTTGACGCGTTTTCAGAAGCTTCGGCAATATTAGCTCCGAGTATTCCCGCAAAATACTGGCCATAAGCACTAGCTAGAAACCACATTCCCATCATTACAGCCTGTGTTTTGTGTGGTGATAGCTTAGTCATTACTGACATTCCTATTGGCGATAAGCACAGTTCTCCAAAAGTAATTATAAACCAGCCAAAAGTAAATAAATCTAAAGAAGTTTTTCCAGAAGCATCGGCAAAGAACTTGGTGTAATAAAATACATAAAAACCACCCGCTAAAAATAAAAACCCTAATCCAAATTTAACAACCGTATTAGGTTCAATTTTTATTTTGTGCATCCACATCCATACCAAACCTACTAACGCTGCAAAAACAATCACAAAAAACGAATTTGCTGAATTGTTAACTCCATTAGGGTCTAAGGGTATTCCTAAAACTGTATTATTAAGATTATGTGCTGCGAATAAACTTAAAGAACCGCCACTTTGTTCGAAAAAAGCCCAAAAGAATATGGAGAAAATAATAAATACTAAAGCCGCTACTAACTTTTTATTTTGTGCCAATGAAAAATTTCTCATCTCATAAAACAAATACAACAACGAAGCAGGGCCAATAATGAACATGAATATATCTGTATACTCTGTGTTAGAAACCATCGTCATAACTACTGGAATAATTACTAAAGAGCCAATGTAAGTAACAATTTCAAGTGTTTTTCTTTTAGATTTTTCTAAGTCAGCCAAAGGAGAAAGTCCTATTGATCCTAAACTTTTTTGTGTTTGTGTAAAAGTCAACAAACTGATCAACATCACAAATGCTGCAAATCCGAAGGCAACATTCCATCTCAAATGTTCTGGAACGATTGAGGTTAACATCGAACCATTGGCGACAGCAATACACAAATAACCACCAATTAAAGCCCCTAAATTCACACCTGCATAAAACAATGAAAAACCAGCATCTCTCCTGTGATCCTCATCTTTATATAGTTTTCCCACCATAGTAGAAATGTTAGGCTTAAAAAAACCAGTTCCTATAATGGTAAAGCTAATTCCAAAAAAGAAAAACTGTTTTGGATCATAGGCAAGAATCATACTTCCAACAATCATTAGTAAACCACCCCAGAAAAGGGATTTTCTATACCCTAGAATTTTATCGGCAAAAAGACCCCCGATAAAGGTAAATGCATAAACAAAAGCCTGTGTTGCACCATACTGTAAGTTAGCAACTCTATCATTCATGGCCAGTTGATTCACCATAAAAATAACCAGCATTCCACGCATTCCATAGAAACTAAAACGTTCCCACATTTCGCTAAAAAACAAGTACCACAACTGTTTTGGGTACTTGCCTTTAAAGTTTTGAATCTCTTCTAAAGATGGATTTGTAGTATTCATTTAAGAATTAAAGATTTTCTTTAATAAAATTAGTCATCTTATTGTATAACTGAATTCTGGTATTTCCTCCATAAATCCCATGATTTTTATCAGGGTAAATCTGTGAGTCGAATTGTTTGTTTGCTTGAATCAAGGCTTCCATCATTTGCATTGAATTTTGAAGGTGAACATTATCATCACCACTACCATGAATCAAAAGAAATTTTCCTTTCAATTTATCCACATGGTTGATCGGTGAATTCTCATCATACCCACTTGCGTTCTCTTGAGGAGTCTGCATGTAACGCTCTGTGTAAATACTGTCATAAAATCTCCAGTTTGTTACTGGCGCAACTGCAATTGCCATTTTAAATGTATCATTGCCTTTAAAAAGACAATTAGAAGCCATAAATCCACCATAAGACCAGCCAAATATACCAATTCTAGATTGATCTACAAACGAATAATTTCCAATCACTTTTGCAGCGTCGATTTGATCTTCCACTTCATACTTTCCTAATTCTAATTGCGTCACTTTCTTGAAGTCAGCTCCTTTAAAACCAGTTCCCCTCCCATCGACGCAAGCTACAATATATCCCTGCTGAGCAAGCATCATAAACCAATACTCATTAGAACTTCCCCATCCGTTTACTACTTGTTGTGATCCTGGGCCTGAATATTGAAACATAAATACCGGATATTTCTTTGAAGCATCAAAATCCTTGGGCTTAATAATCCATGCATTTAATTCATTTCCTTTTTCTGTTTTTAGGACAAAAAACTCTTTGCTAGGCAAATCGTAGTTTTTTAATTTTGTTGCCAATGCCCCATTATCTTCAATGACTTTTATTTGCTTTCCTGTTTTAGCTTCATTTAACGCATACGTCGTTGGTTGAGCAGCGCTAGAAAACGTGTTAATATAATATTGAAAATTAGGACTAAAAGTAGCGTCATTCGTTCCTATCGCATTGGATAAAGCTAATTTACTTTTGCCATTCAACGCTATTCTATAAATTGCTCTGTTGATTGATCCGTTCTCCGTAGACTGATAAAAAACAGTATTTGTTTTTTCGTCAAAACCATAATACGAAGTTACCTCCCAATTCCCCTTGGTCACTTGATTGCGCAATTTTCCGTTCTTATCGTATAAATAGATATGATTAAAACCATCTTTCTCACTCGTCCAGATAAAACTGTTGTCGTTTAAAAACGTAAGATTATCTGTGACATCAACATATGCTTTATCTTTTTCATTCAAAACTACTTTTGAAGTTCCCGTTGTTCCGTCAATAAATAGTAAATCTAGATTATCCTGATGACGGTTTAATACCTGAGCCGATAATACATTGCTATCATTAGTCCACTGCATGCGAGCGATATAAAAATCACTATACTTACCCAAATTGATTTCTTTGGTCGCTTTCGAATTAGAATCGTATACATGTAAGGAAACTAGAGAGTTTTTCTCTCCCGCTTTTGGATATTTAAACGTTTCGATTGTAGGGTACAAATCTTTGTGAAACATAGACATGGAAAACTCCGGAACTTCACTTTCGTCAAAACGAATATAAGCCAGTTTTTTGCTGTCCTTACTCCAGTCAAAGGCTCTTACAAAAGCAAACTCTTCTTCATAAACCCAGTCTGTAATCCCATTAATGATCGAATTTTTCTTTCCGTCAGTAGTAATTTGTGCAGTTGTTTTTGACGCTAAGTCATAAACATAGAGATTGTTTTCTCTCGCAAAGGCAATCTTTTTTCCATCAGGAGAAAAAGTGGGCTCCTGCACTTGAAAATCGAACAACTTTGTCAGTTCTTTAGTTGCAGTATTGTATAGAAAATAATCTGCTGTAAAAGAATGTCGGAAAATCTGATTTGAATTACAAGCTATCAAAATCATTTTTTCAGTCGCGTCAAAAGTATAACTATCAATCATCGGCATACCCGCATGATCTTTTGTGTTGATTAAAGTGGCTGTTTTATTAAGAGTCCCAAAATCATACAAGTCTATTTGCATCGTTCTAGAGGAGCGATCTACATTTAATACTGTATATTGATTTGTATTTTTCAAGGACTGCAATTCGTCCATTCCTTGAGCACGAAAGGTTCCGCTAAATATTTGCTCAACTGAAATTTTTTGCTGTCCAAAAACCGCGAAACATAAAAATAAAAATAAGACCGAAAACTGCTTAGACTTCATACTATTAAGTTATATGTAAAAATGAGCCCAATTTTAGTGAAAAAATTACAATTATATCACATTTGAAGTGTTAAATATTAAAAACAATATTTTAAAGCATCCTTTAATGACGATAATTTAATGGATACAAAACCTCGAAAAACGTATCTTTGCAGCTAATTACCCTATAATCTATTGAGAATGAACAAGCCCGTTGCCGGATTTTCAAAATTATCCAAAGAAGAAAAAATAAACTGGATCGCCAAAGAATATTTTTCAACTCCTTCAGAAGCCATTGCGTTACTGAAAAACTATTGGAACTCAGACGAAAAAATACAGAAACTACACGATGAATTTATAGAAAACACCATCACTAATTTCTATATTCCACTTGGTGTCGCCCCTAACTTTCTAATTAACGAAAAATACACCACCATTCCGATGGCAATCGAAGAAAGTTCGGTGGTTGCTGCAGCTTCAAAATCAGCCAAATATTGGTCTACTAGAGGTGGATTTAAGGCAACAGTAATTAATACCGAGAAAATAGGCCAAGTCCACTTTCTTTATAAGGGTGATGTTTCAAAACTGGAATTGTTTTTTGCTCAAAACAAAGCAAAATTCTTTTCTGAAACCGAAAGCATAACGAAAAATATGCAAAAAAGAGGTGGCGGAATTCTGGACATTATCTTAAAGGACAAAACTAACCTTCTTCCTAACTACTACCAACTCCATGCAACTTTTGAAACCAAAGACAGCATGGGAGCTAACTTCATTAATTCCTGTTTAGAGCAATTTGCCAAAACATTAAAAGAAGAAACCCAGACCTACGTGCTGTTTTCAGAACTAGAAAAAGACATTACGGTAATCATGAGTATCCTCTCTAATTACGTACCCAATTGCATCGTTCGTGCCGAAGTTTCTTGTCCCGTAGCCGATTTAGCCGAAAAACACATACTCAATCCACAAGATTTCGCAGAACGCTTTGTACAAGCGGTTCAAATTGCCGAAGTAGAACCTTTTAGAGCCGTAACCCACAATAAAGGAATCATGAACGGTGTCGATGCTGTGGTGCTTGCTACAGGAAATGATTTTCGTGCCGTTGAAGCTGGAATCCATGCTTATGCAGCAAAATCAGGTCAATACTCTAGCTTATCCCACGCTAAAATTGAAGACGGCATATTCACCTTCTGGCTAGAAATACCATTGGCATTAGGAACCGTAGGCGGACTAACTACTTTACACCCCTTAGTTAAGCTATCATTAGAAATGCTTAAAAAGCCGTCGGCTAAAGAGTTAATGCAGGTCGTTGCAGTTGCTGGTTTAGCACAAAACTTTGCTGCTTTGCGTTCCTTGACCACAACAGGTATTCAGGACGGTCACATGAAAATGCATTTAAACAACATCTTGAATCAGTTTGAAGCTAACGAGAACGAGCGTATCTTGATTCAAAAACACTTCAAGCACCATGCGGTTTCACACAGCGCAGTTGTCGACTTTATTGAGAATTTAAGAAAATAATAATTAGAAGCTAATCCCGCTATACGCTAAATCTTTACTTGATTAAAGAAATCAAGTAAAGGATACCGCTGCTATCGGGGCTAAAAAAAATACTGCAATAAATTCACCCTAAATGAAAGAAACATTCTATAGTAACGGAAAACTTTTGATTACCGGAGAATATCTGGTTTTAGACGGTGCGAAAGCTTTTGCATTACCTACTAAATTCGGACAGAACTTAATTGTCGAAAACAACCCTAATCATGAAATTCATTGGAAAAGCTTTGATGCTGACGGACAAATCTGGTTTGAAGATACTATTTCGTTTTCAGAAATCCAGAATCAAGTACCACAAGAACCCGATACTATAAAGACAACTTTATTATCTATTCTTCATGAAGCCTATGTATTAAATCCTAGTTTTATAAAGGATGATTCGGGATATACCATTACTACTCAACTCACTTTTCCAAAACAATGGGGACTAGGAACTTCGTCTACTTTAATAAACAATATTGCACAATGGCTAAAAATTGACGCCTTTGTACTGCTGAATAATAGTTTTGGAGGTAGCGGTTACGATATTGCCTGCGCGCAAAACAACGGACCTGTTATATATCATCTGGAGCGAGCCAAGCCTATAGTGGAAAAAGTGCTTTTTAATCCTAACTTTCTGGAAAATTTGTACTTTGTCTATCTCAATAAAAAGCAAAATAGTAAAGCAGCAATTCAATCATACTATAGTCAGAGAAACAACAATTTGGAACAAATAATTGCCACTAACAATCAAATAACGCAAGCGGTATTAAATGCAAATACACTTAAAAATTTCGCGAATGCTTTACAAGAACACGAGGCAAAACTGAGCATAATTCTAAAAATGAAAACGGTTAAAGAAACGTTATTTCCTGATTTCAATGGTGTAGTAAAAAGTCTAGGCGCCTGGGGTGGTGATTTCGTGATGGTTCTTTCTGAGTCAGATCCGACGGATTATTTTAAACAAAAAGGTTATGAAACCGTCATTCCTTATGATGAAATGATACTACGTTAGATTGGCAATAAACAGTACTTCAAAACTTATTCAAACTAAAAAAACCCGATACAATGCATCGGGTTTTTTTATGAAATTAATAATTACTTTATATACATTTAGTAATTAAATTGTTTTCTATTGTCTTCAATTTTTGCATTGTCTTTAAGCGCTGGTAAAACTCTGTTTACATCTCCAGCAGACTGCGCTTTAATTTTAGCTACATAAGGAGAATGATCCTTTAATGCTGGTGCTTTCACTGTGCTTATGTTTTTAACAACATATACTCCAGTATTTCCTTCTACAGGTGCAGATATTTTATTTGCTTCCAATGCGAATGCATTTCCAACTACTTTTGGCTCTAGTCCTACGCCTGTTAACATTGGGTTTTCCATAGTAACATCAGTTGCTTGTAGCACAGTAGAGCCTGCTGCTTTAGCAATAGCCTCAATAGAGCTTCCTGTCATTTTAGCTTTGATTAACTCCGCTTTTTTCTTGTTTTTTAGAATTGGCTCTACATAAGGTTTAACTTGAGTAATAGAAACTAAACCAGAATTATCTATGTTTTTAACTGTTGCGATAACATGTCCAACGTTAGCTACTTCAAATCTTTTTACTGCACCTACTTTAGAATCATCTTCAAAAGCCCATCTTACAATCGCTCTTTGATTTCCTAACGGTCCAAAATTCTCATCCATTGGTTTCACAGTAACTCCTGGAACTACTGCAAGTCCCATTCCTTTTGCTACGGCATTGAAATCTTTATCAGTTGCATCCATTTCAAATTTTGTCGCTTGTGTAAACGCTTTATCTGCAGTAGCTTCTGAAGCTTCCAGTTTTAAAGCTACCGTCGCTAAACGAATTCCATCTTGTTTGTCAGTCACTTTGATAATGTGAAATCCAAAAGGAGTTTCTACCAAACCAATTGAACCAATACTACTATTGAAAACAAAATCGTTAAATGGTTTTACCATTTGATTTTGACTGAAATATCCTAAATCTCCACCTTGTTGTGCTGATGAATCATCTGAGCTAGAAAAAGCCAACATCATAAAACTATCTGGATTCGCTTTTACTTGAGCTAATATAGATTCTGCTTTTGCTTTTGCTTCTTCTTTTGTTCTTTTTTCTTTTTTGTTTGGAACTTGCGTTCCTTCATAACTAATTAAGATATGACTTGCCTTTGCATTCACTCCTAGTTTTTTACCCATCGATTTTGAAACACAGTAGTAGTTCCCAAAAACGTACGGTCCATAAACTGCTCCAGGAGCAAGATTAAATAACTGATCTGCATCAACAGCAGGTAAATCTTTCTTCGCTACATAAGTAGAATCGTAAGGCACATCTGAATTTGAATTTACAAATTCGATAGTGTTTTTAGCAGCTCTAAATCCCGCCAAAGTATCATTTTTAGCAGTTGCTTGGTTGTAAACTACACTTCCTGACAATAATCCAGTAATTTTATTTTTTACTTCAGCTTCGTCTTCTTTTGAAGCTTTATCTTCAATTAAAACATACTCTACTTCACGAGTTTCGTCTGCTTTGAATTTCTTTACATTTTTCTTCATGTAATCTAATATTTCAGCATCAGTCACTTTTACGTCACTGTCTTTGATAGTAGAATATAAACCGGCAACATAAGCAAAATTCACTTTGTTAGCTTCCATTTCATATTTTAACTTGCCTTCGCTTTGCGTCGTGTAAACAGCTGATTTTATCAAACTGTTATAGATTTGATATTTGGCATTAAGCTCAGCATCTTTCTCTCTGTCTTTCAAGTATTGTGCTTGAGCAGGGTTAGATTTGAAGTATTCTTTAAATTTAGCGATATCAAACATACCCGCTTCATTTACAAACATTGGGTTTTTCCCAATATTAGGATCAGCTTGTAAAACCGCCAATAAATGCTTTTCTCCAACTCTTAAACCTAATTTTTCAAATTCAGAAGTTAACAAAGCTACAGAAACCTCTTGGTCCCAAACTCTGTTTGCTGCTGCTGTAGAAGTAATTCCTTGCTGACTTTTTTCAACATTACTTACTTTAATTCTGAAATCTTCAAATGAAATATCCTTTCCATCGATACTCCCTACATCTTTTGATGTACTGTTAAAGCTTCCACTGTTGAATAAATCGCCGATGATAAATGCAAATAATGCAAATGCAATAACTGCAATCATTAAAGCGGAACGTTGTCTAATATTTGATAAAACTGCCATTTTTATTGTTGTTAATTTTATATTCAGTTTGCGAAAATACAATTATCTAATTAATAATTATACTCGTAGCGTTTTATTTTACAAAAAAAATACTTTTATAAAATAAATCAGTCCTTTATGGTTAATTTAACCAATTCTATTTTCTTATTTGTAGCCTCTTCTATTACAAAATGGTAAGTACCAATGGTAATCACCTCTCCTTTTAACGGAATATCGTTAGTGAAATCGACAATAAAACCACCTAGAGTACCATAAGAATCACTTTCAGGTATGTTAAGCTTATAGGCTTGATTCAGATATTCTACATCAAATCGAGCCGAAAAAACATAAGTGTCATCACCCAGCTCCTTCTCAATCAGCTCTTCATCTGAATCATGTTCGTCTTCAATCTCTCCAAAAAGCTCTTCCACGATGTCTTCAATCGTTATTATACCAGAAGTTCCGCCATATTCATCCAGCACTACCGCAACACTTTTTCGCTTTTTAGTAAGCAAATTCATAACATCTTTAATGTAAATTGTTTCAGGAACAAATTCGACAGGAATAACGACAGCTTTAATACTTTTGGGTTTCTTAAACAAATCAAAGGAATGTACGTAACCTACAATATCATCTAATGAATTTTGATAGACCACGACTTTAGAATACCCTGTTTCGATAAACAATTCTTTAAGTTCTGCTATTGTATCAAATAAATCGATGGCTACGAGTTCCGTTCTAGGACTCATAACATCTCTAGCCTTCACCCCTGAAAATTCCAAGGCATTTTGAAACATTTGAATTTCTGAATCTACCTCATCATCATCCTCAACGCTACTCATTTGCTCCGTAATATAATTTCCAAGTTCCACTTTACTAAAATAAAGTTGTATTTGATCACCGTCTGTTCTAAAGAATTTTTTTAAAACAAAATCAGAAACCCAGATTAAGAAAGTAGAAATAAAATAGAAAAGTACATAGAAAACATAGGCTGGTAGCGCAAAAAACTTGATTAGACCATTTGCATAAATTTGGAAAAAAACTTTCGGTAAAAACTCTGCTGTTATTAGAACTATCAAGGTAGACAGCACCGTCTGGATAAGCAAATTCAATAAGTCCGAAAAATGATATCCTAGCGAATCTATCTGACGCATCAGTAACGCACCCATAAAAAAACCATAAACTACCAGCGCAATATTGTTCCCAATAAGCATAGCGGCTATGAATTTTGAAGGTTTTTCGGTAAGTTTAGTAAGGATTTTAGAAAGAAAATTATCTTGTTTTTTTTCTATTTCCAGATAAATTTTATTCGAAGAAATAAATGCAATTTCCATTCCAGAAAAAAAGGCACTTAGTATTAGACATACTATTATGACACCAATTTCCATAGATTAGGATTGGTCATTACGATCCTGCATCTTCTTTGCATATTTCCTTCTGAAAAAAAACATAAAAATTGCAAGTCCGGCAATCATCACACTTAACCAAGGAGTAGCCTCAGGATCGCTCCATTTTACAATAGCTTCATAAATGAAGTACAAAGCAAAAATAAGATAAATGTAAGGCGTGTATTTTAAGTAACCCATAATATAAATATTTGATTTTTATTGAGCCGAATCAAATTCGCCCGTTAATCTTTGTGAATTAATAATCTTGAAATCTTTACTAAAATCTATTCCTTGTCCGTTTGAAGATCCTTTGATATCTGTAAATTTAAACTTTTTTTCAGTAAAAAACCACTCATTTTTTTGATCGTAGTACAATTGCTCCGTTTCGAGTGTTTGCCCTTGTTCAGTTGTAATCTTTACTTTTCCCTGCAAATCAATTATACCAGTAACCTTATAAGATATAGCATAGTTTGACGTAACGCGAGTCTTTTTTCCTTTGTCATCATACAATGTGACATCTATCCCTTTAGGAAATTCCGTAAAAGGAAAATTAACAGTAGAGAAATCCAACATTTTAGGACTAAGCAAAACAACTTTAATAAGCCCCGAATCAGTATACTTTAAATTTACTTTATCAGCATCTCCACTTGGCGTAAATTCCGTGACATTGATTTTTTGAACTTCCTTGAAATTACTTTCACACCCAAAAAACGTAGTCACAGCAAAAACTGTGACTACGTTAATTATTTTATATCTTTTAAATAAATCCATACGTCAATATCGACAAGGTGAAATGTACTGTAATCCTTTTATTATTGGAATTTTCTTTGAACGAACCATTTGTCATTCAATGAAAACCCTACACTAATGTTAGCATAATTCTCTTGAACCAAGTTTGATGATGTAGTTCCTCTTTTCCCTAACTCGAATCCAATATTTACATTAGACAAAGTACCCGTAATAGGCAATCCCAATCCTAAAGTAAGTCCAACATCATTTATAGATTCCCCACTAACGACCAAGCCTGTTTTTTCATATTTCAAACCCCCTCGATAAACAATTCTTTTTGCATAACTTGAAAATGAATTGTAATTAGGAATATAATACCCTCCTAAACTCACATTTCCGTACTTTCCATATCCTACATTACCAAAGTCATTATAGGTATTAGCTTGTCCTGAAGATTTTGAATAAGCCACTTTCCCACCAATTAACCACTTGTGAGATTCACCAATACCTGCACTTAAGGTTGTCTTGCTTGAAAACTTCAAGTCAACATTATTTTTTTGTTCTCCCAAAACATCCACAATATTAAACCCTGAATTGTAATCTACAGTAGCTATATCCCTTGTATTTTGAGATGTCAAGGTGTTTTGGAATGTGTAATTAAGACTCCCATACACATTTAGCTTATTCTTTAACTTAACCTTATACATCGCTCCAATGTCGAAATTTACCCCAGACAAATCAGCCCTGTTTTTCTCGCTGGTTCCCACAGGAGTTCCAGTAATGAACTCTAAACTATTCGT
Organism: Flavobacterium frigoris; assembly: GCF_900111075.1. Classification (GTDB taxonomy): domain Bacteria; phylum Bacteroidota; class Bacteroidia; order Flavobacteriales; family Flavobacteriaceae; genus Flavobacterium; species Flavobacterium frigoris. The sequence continues at coordinate 603,853 of NZ_FOFZ01000001.1, read as the reverse complement.
TTCAATTCTTCCAAAATTATACTGAACATCAGCTCCTATATTAAAATTGGAATTTACTTTATACCCCAATCCAAGAAATGCTTTATTCAATCCTCCTGTACCATTATATCTTCTATTGATTGTATTAACATCTTCCGAAACAGACTCAATTTTATAGCCTACAGAAGAATAAGGAATTAATCCAAATCCAACTCCTATTTTTCCGAAAGGCAATCCAACCGCAAGATAATCTAAAGTTGTTCTTCTTGCCTTTTCACTCTTAGAATCTGATTTTAATGTTGTCGTATTATAAGTTCCTCCTAGTGTAAAAGTGGTAAGCTTTAAATTAGCAAAACTTGCAGGGTTTTGTAAGTTAATATGAATACTGTCTTGTTCTACCTCTACTCCAGCCATAGAACGACCTTCAGCTGTTCCTTTAAATCTAATGTCTCCAATTCCATAATAAGAATAAGGTGATGAAGTACCTTCTTGAGCAAAGGAAACTAACGACAAAAGCAAACAAGCGCTTATTATAATTTTTTTAATCATTTTTGATTTTATATTGAAATGTTTGATTCAAACTTTCTAAAAGAAAATTTGAATTGGCAAATATGGTATTTTTTAATCGTTTAGCCAAAAATTCTGTATCCCCACCCGTTAAAATTATTATAAAATTTGAACAAAGACCTCGATATTCATCAATGAAACCATCAATCTCATAGACTAATCCATTTACAACTCCAGAATGAATTGATTGCGAAGTTGAATTCCCTACTAAATCTTTAGGACTTTCTAACGACAACAATGGTAGCTTAGCAGTAAAATCATGCAATGATTTATATCGTAATTGCAATCCTGGGGCTATAGCACCTCCAAGATATTTGTCATTCTCATTTACAAAATCAAATGTAACACAGGTTCCAGCATCAATGACTAATCTATTTTTCCCCGGAAACTGAAAAGTTGCTCCAGCAGCAAGAACCATTCTGTCAATCCCCAGAGTTTTTGGTGTTTCATACCCATTAACAAATGGAAAAGAGTCATTATGAGAAATAAAATAAACCACAACCTCTTTTTCAAACTTTAAAAAAGCCTGTTTTTCGACATTTCCAACGGATGCCACAACCAAATGGGAAGTATTTATAAATTTTTTTAAAATATTTTCAATGTTTTTTTGGAGCTCCTCTTTCATAAAAACGAAATGCTGTAAGAGCTTATCCCCCTCAAAAACAGCAGCTTTAATTCTTGTATTCCCTACATCAACTGTTAAAATCATAATTTGAATTTTGATTTCGCGAAGATACGAATTGATTTTTTTAAAAAAATGTATTGGATATACTAAAAAACATTCTATCTTTGCACCCGCAATCAGCAAGCATTACAGCTTACGAAAAGCAACAATGGTGCCTTAGCTCAGATGGTAGAGCAATGGACTGAAAATCCATGTGTCCCTGGTTCGATCCCTGGAGGCACCACTTTAAAACCCGAATAGAAATATTCGGGTTTTTTGTTTTAAAAATCTATTTTATGCATTATCTCGGATCAAGTTCAAAACTTGGGGAACAAGCAAATAAAGTATTGAATAATCAATATTTATGTTGTTGTTTTTAGAATTAACAAAAAAACAGATTACTACTTGCTTAAAATCAATTCGTGAAAAATTAAATAAAGATTAATCAACACCTAAGACATCCTGGTAAAATAATTTTCGTGCAGCTACTAAAAATATTAATATTATATGTAGATTTGCATATAAACAAAAACCCACCTGCTCCTGCAAATGGGTCTAAGTTTTAAGATTACTTTTTCCAAGCTAGGATAAGTTTTCTAATCTCTTTTACAAACTGGGCTACAATGTAGATTGCAAGCCAACAACCTAAATATTCAATTATATTCATATCTCGTGAATTATAAGTTAAACAAATAGTTTAACACAACTAAGTCAAAGTGTCCAGCTTTGGCTTTTTTGTTTTAAACTAACTACTGCTTTAATAGTTTTTCAAAGATAAAACCTTTTAAAGTAAAGATGAAACCAAGTTATTAACATAAGTTTTAAAATAAAAAAAACTTAATTTAATAGATATAACCATTAGTCGTTTAATTACAAGTATGATATTTATACTGTAAAAATACGTCTATCCTTTATAAATCCATTTGTTAACAACTTATCGCATAGGTTTTTTTTTTATAAATCTACTTTTTAAATCAATTTACTACAATAGCTAAGCTGACAAGTCTTATAATATTTGAGACTTAATTATATCATAAAAAAAAGGAGCAAATTGCTCCTTTTTTCTTTTCAGCTCAATAATCGCTTATCATATTTACAAACCTTCATTACATTATGAATGAGCAATATCTAAACCAAAGCATAAATTCCGTTAGCACTAGTCATAACTAACAGCAAAGTCGCTTACAAATCATTAAACTTAAATTGCTGTCCACCCACTGACGCTTCATACATGAGCCCACCTTTCTGCATCGTAAATACCATAACGCCTTCAGCATACTTTACATTTGCCGAGGCTCCAGCCGTTACCGCTACTGCCGAAACTTGAGCTGCAAACTCTAATTGACTGTCTTTAAATCGTTCCATATCCTTTTTAGACTCAAAAAATATCACCTCCCGATATGCTTGTCCACCTGCTTGAAACCCTATACTCAGTTGCGATAGCTTTGCCATACCTACCAAGGCACTTTGCTCATAGACCACTCCATTTCCAGCTGCTCCTCCTATGCCAAACCCACCTTTACCTACATTAGGAAAGACGGCATAGCCATACGCTTTTTCAAAAAGTCCTTCCATAAGAGGATCCGTTTTAATAAACTCCACTTTCGCCATCTTGCTATCGGCAATAATTTTATTCTTCTTCGCACGAGATTGCCCGAACATAGGTGTAATCGTCATTGCGCAAGCCATCAATACTATCCAAATAACATTTACTTTTTTCATAGCTTCTATTTTAAATTGTTATCAAAAAAACCAATTCCGAATACGGACACTTTCAATCATTAACTAAAAAGTGAAATATGGTTCTTCAAATTTAAAATAACTTTTCCAAATAACAATCAAATAATCTGACTATCAATAACATACATAAGTAAATCACAAAACTACAATACTACTTCCATTTGTTTTTAAGTCGCAAAAAAATCAATGCTGTTATGTACGCGTCCCCAATTGCCGTGTGTCGGTCACTACTTTGGATCTTGAAAATTCCACATAATTCATCCAAACCTGTATGCTGATCTTCCTGTAGCCCTTTAAATTTTTGATATATCGCATCAGTATCAATACTTCTATTTTTAAGCTTACCCAGCCCCATTCGTTTTAATGCCTCATTTATCATTTTAACATCAAAACTCACATGATGACCCACAAGTACAGCATCCTTTATAAAAGCGAGAAATTGCATCACTGCTTCAGTTTCTGTTATTTTTTCTTCCTTCCCTTCTTTTAAAATTCCATGAATAGCCACTGTTTCTTTTTTAAAAATATCTTGAATCAAAAACAACTCTAAATAATCGCTTACACTAATGGTATTTTCATAAATACCAACAGCACCAATCGACAGAATCACATCTGTTCTATAATTCAAGCCTGTAGTTTCTGTATCAAAAGCCACACTGCGTTGTTCTAAATTATTTTTTACTTTAGAATCAAAACAGGACAAATAGCTTTGCCAAAATTCAGGATAGACTTTTTTATCTTTTTTAAACCAATTAAATAGCTTCATTTAAGTAAAATAAGTGAGTTGAAATCGAGTTTTGAGAATTTCCTGCACCTCGTGTATCGGCTGAAAAGCATTTTTGAGCTTTACCTTATCTAGCTTTGATAATTTATTTAAGTCTAGATATCGTCCACCGGAATTATTTGCAAAACCTTCTTCAGTTCTAAATTTTAGCAATACAGAGAACGCCTCTGAACAAGCCTCATAAATCGCAGCGTTTTGCGGCTCTAAAGCTGATAATTCTTTAAACCGTACCAAAGTATTATTAGTCCCAGTAATTTTTTGATTCAAACACAGTAATCTGGCCGCATCAATTAAAGGCATTAACCCCCGACCTTTAACATCAAAACTATCTTTATATTCGCCATCTTTCTCTACTAAAAACTGCCTAAAGAAACCCAATGGAGGTGGGCTTTTCATAGCATCTCCTCCTAAATAAGCAAAGAAGATTTGATTATTATCTATATTTTTAAAAATAGCCTCCGTAATTGCGTCAACTAACGTTTTATCTCCATAAACAAAGTCATAATCAAAAAAAATGGAGCACATTAGAATCCCTTTCTCTCCCGGGCTGTGAATCCAAGTCTCATACTGCTCCTTCCATTCTGTTACTGACTTGCACCATAATGGATTACTCGCACTCATTTCAGCGGGACAAAATTCGTAGCCTACTACATTTAATACATTCGTCACATTTTCTGCTAATTTTATAAAGTATTTTTTAACCTCATCATATCTATCTGCGGCTACATCTTCAAAAACCAAGGCATTATCTTGATCTGTCAATAACAATTGTTCTTTTCTTCCCTGGCTTCCTATATTCAACCATGCAAATGGAACGGGAGGCTGTTCCTTCATTTTTAAAATAGACAATTCAATGGCTCTTTTTGTAATAGCCGTATTAATCTCCCCTACAATCTGACAAATATGTCCGATAGGAATATTTTCATATAACGCATTCTGAATCAACTGCGTTAAATTCTCTCTAATCCCTTGAAGTTCTAAAGCAGTATTTGCACGTTTTGTTTGTTTCACAAGCACTCCAGGGTTATTAGCCTGAGCAGTAAAAACATCGTGCTCAGAAATAATCCCTATAATTTCTGATGCTGTCGTACCATCTGAAGTCACACACAAATGCCCAATATTATGCTGCATCATTAGCAACTGGACCTCAGCAACAGATCGATTTGATGGTACAGTAATTACCGGTGTTGACATAATTTGGTCCGCGGTATCATTGATAGCAAACATTCCCGTAGCAATTTTAGAACGCAAATCTTTGTCGGTAATAATACCAATTGGCAATTGATTCTCTTCAATAACAACACTTCCTATTTTATACTTCACCATCATCTCAGCTATACTTTTTACAGTTACTTTTCTGTTAGCCGTGATCGGGTTTTCAGTATGCGAAATGGGTTTGAAATACTGAATTATAGCATCCTGTTCGTTATAAATTACATTTTCTGAAATCAGTTTCCCCTTATTCTCTTTGTCGTAGGGATTTCGTGTATTAGACGCGAAACTTTCTAATAAAAACTCAGAAACCTCCGGATTCTGAAAAATATAGGCTTTAAAAACAGCAATTGGAATAGCATAAAGCAAACTTTCTTCCCGAGCCATGGCATCCATCAAATAATTATCCTTAGCAAAGAAAGGACGCAACCCTAGAATATCGCCTTCATCACATTTATCGATGAGGATTTCTTTTTCATCATAAGAAATCGACAAGCCCACTGCTCCGTCTTTAACAATATAAAAAAAAGAATGAGGCTGGTCATTCACATTAAAAAGCACCTGATTTTTCTCCAAATAAACCACCTGAGATTCTTTGGAGATGGTAATCAAATCAGGCATACTAAGACTCAAAAATGGAGGGTGTTTTTTTAAAAAATCGGCTACTCGTTCTGCTATTGAATTTTTCATAAACTGTTTATTGATATCTAAAATTACATAAAATAGACAAGGTTCTAACTATAGACTAATTAAACTCCAGAAAAAGTAAGAGCAAATCTCGCTTAAAACCGCTAAAACCTCAACAAATTATTGTTATAAATAAACTTCCTATAAATTAAACCCATTTTATTTACATTATTCGTTTAGTATAATTGCTAATTTACTATATTTATGCAAATTTTATATATATGGAACTTTTAGCCTGTCCGAAATGCCAAGGAACCCACATCATCAAAAGCGGTGTAATCAACAATAAACAAAGGTATTTATGTAAAAAATGCAATTATTTTTTTACTGTTAATAAAATCGGAAAAAAGATCGATGATTACTATGTCACCAAAGCATTACAGCTGTACCTAGAAGGATTGAGTTATCGCGAAATCGAGCGTATTATTGGGGTGTCCCATGTTACCATCAGTAACTGGGTAAAGTCTTTTAACATAAAAAAACCTTCTCATGCTAACTACCATCCTACTTACAAGATTTTTAATCACTTAGAACTAGTAGAATATATCAAAAACAAAGATTTACTATCAGGAGCAGGAATGATAATAACCGAGTTAGGGGATAAGTTTATGCTTATAAAATGGGAACGTTTCAAAGATTAACTATAGCTTTTTACACAAATATATACCTTACTTTTTTTTCTTAACAAAAAATTAGACTTTGGCGGTCTAGAAACTAACCACTTCTCTTAACCAAACTAATAATTAATTATGAAAAAAGTTTATTTGATTGCAGCAGTCCTGCTTCTATCCTTAAAAGGCTTTTCACAAGGCTCTCCTGATTATGGAGCCGGAATGAAATTTAACCTTGATGAGGATGGCTCAAAGTATCTTAGAGTGATATCTTGGGCGCAAATTTGGGGACAATACAATTCAGACCGTCCACTTGACGGAAACGGGAATGAACAAGCTGACTTAGATTTCAGTGTAAGAAGAGCACGTGTATTGTTATATGCACAAATTAATAAAGACTTTTTAATTGTAACTCATTTTGGACTTAATAGTCTAAACGCAGATTCAATGAGTCCAACGGGAAAAGGTGATGGCTCACAATTATTCATGCATGATGTTTGGGCTCAATACAGCCTTGGAAAAGACAATGCTATTGGGGGTGGATTACATTACTGGAACGGAATCTCTCGTTTGAACAACCAAGGTACCTTAAACCTAATGACCTTAGACAACCAAAGACAAGCTTGGGCGACTTTAGGTTTATCTGATCAATTTGCCAGACATATTGGGGTATACGCCAAAGGAGCTTTTGGGAAATTTCAATATCGCGTTGCTATAAACGGTGCGGAAACTAACAATTTACAAGCCACTACAGTACCAACAAATAATGGTCCAGCAACTTATACTGGTACAAGATTATTGGGTTCAAAAGAAGCAGGAAGAACATACGCTGGTTATTTTGAATATGGCTTTTTAGATTCTGAAAGCAACTTCTTACCTTATAAAGTAGGTACTTATTTAGGAACAAAAAAAGTATTCAACATAGGAGCTGGTTTCTTTTCACATCCTAATGGTTCTGTAATTGCTGATGCAGCTGGAAATTTAAGCGGAGAAAACGTTACTATTTTCGGACTTGATGCTTTTTATGATGTGCCAGTAGGAACTCAAGGCGCTGCTCTTACAGCATATGCCTTATATCAAAACAATGATTACGGAAAAGACTACAGACTAGGGACAACTTATGAAACAGGATCAATGGTTCATGGACACCTAGGTTACGTTCTTCCTGGAAAATCAAAAACTCGCTTTCAACCGTATGTGTCTTATGACCAAAGACAAATAGATGCTATAAACGACAATGCTTCTCAAGTAGGTATTGGTGCTAATGCATTTTTTAGCGGTCATAATTCTAAACTAACTTTAGAATACCAAACTTTAAAATATGGTACAAACAAAGCCGTAAATACAATTACGCTGCAAGCAATGATTTACCTATAATCTATTCACTTTTTAATTACAACTATCATGAGCGATAAACAAGACAACGCAACTGCGTATTGGAAGGAAAACCTAAAATACCTTCTAATCTTATTAAGTATTTGGTTTGCTGTTTCCTACGGGGCAGGAATCCTTTTCAAACAAGCATTAGATTCCTTTAAATTAGGTGGCTTCCCACTTGGTTTCTGGTTCGCACAACAAGGTTCAATTTATGTATTTGTCATACTAATATTTGTTTATGTTTATTTAATGAACAAACTAGACAAAAAATACGGCTACGACGAATAATTTAAAAACTATAAAAAAATAAAATATCATGGATTTACAAACTTGGACCTATATACTTGTTGGAGTAACATTTGCCCTCTACATTGGGATTGCAATCTGGTCGCGTGCGACATCGACTAAAGAATTTTATGTTGCCGGTGGAGAAATTTCGCCATTAGCAAATGGTATGGCTACAGCCGCTGACTGGATGAGTGCCGCTTCCTTTATATCTATGGCTGGAATCATCTCTTTTGATGGATATGACGGGGCCGTTTATTTGATGGGCTGGACGGGCGGATATGTATTACTTGCCCTATTACTTGCGCCTTATCTAAGAAAATTTGGGAAATTTACTGTGCCAGATTTCATTGGAGAACGTTATTACTCTAATAGTGCTAGAACCGTTGCTGTCGTTTGTGCACTAGTGGTTTCTTTTACCTACGTAGCCGGGCAAATGCGTGGTGTGGGTCTCGTATTTTCTAAATTTTTAGAAGTTGACATCGACACTGGAGTTATCATAGGAATGGTAATTGTTTTGTTCTACGCCACTCTAGGAGGAATGAAAGGGATTACATACACCCAAGTAGCACAATATTGTGTCTTAATATTCGCCTTCATGGTTCCTGCTATCTTTATTTCTATACAAATGACAGGTAACCCAGTTCCGCAATTAGGAATGGGAGGAAAAGTTTTAGGGGCTGACACCTATTTACTTGACAAATTAAACGGTCTTTCTACAGATCTTGGATTTGCAGTATATACTGATGGAACAAAATCAATGATAGATGTATTTGCAATCACATTAGCCTTAATGGTTGGTACTGCAGGATTACCTCACGTTATTGTTCGTTTCTTTACCGTTAAAAGAGTAAAGGATGCTAGAAAATCAGCTGGATATGCATTGATTTTAATTGCCATATTATATACTACTGCACCGGCAATTTCTGTTTTTGCAAAAACAAACTTAATTGAAACTGTTAACGGAAAAGACTACACTTCAATGCCAGCCTGGTTTACTAAATGGGAGAAGACCGGCTTATTAGCTTTTGAAGATAAAAACGGAGATGGTAAAATTCAATATTATAATGATGCCTCTAAAGACACTGCCTTTTTAGCAGCTGAAGAAGCAAAAGGAAATAAAGGTAGCGAGTTAGTTATTGATAAAGATATCATGGTACTTGCTAATCCTGAAATTGCTAACTTACCAAACTGGGTTATTGCATTAGTTGCAGCTGGAGCATTAGCTGCTGCCTTATCTACTGCTGCTGGTTTATTACTAGTAATTTCAGCGTCTGTATCTCACGATATTATCAAAAAAATGATCAACCCAAATATTTCTGAAAAAGGAGAACTTTGGGCTGCCCGTGGAGCTGCAGCAGTTGCAGTAGTTATTGCAGGTTATTTTGGTATCAATCCTCCAGGTTTTGTCGCCGCAGTTGTGGCGCTCGCTTTTGGATTAGCCGCTGCATCTCTTTTCCCTGCGATTATCCTTGGAATTTTTGATAAGAAAATGAATAAAGAAGGAGCTATATCAGGTATGGTTATCGGACTTTTATTGATGCTTTTCTACATGTTGAAATTCAAATTTGGTCTTTTTGATGGTGGACAAGATGCTGTTGCCGGTTTAAAAGAAAGCTGGTGGTTTGGAATTTCTCCTGAAGGTTTTGGGACCATAGCAATGATTGTAAACTTTGCCGTAGCATTTACTGTTAAAAGTTTTACACCAGCGCCTCCACAAGATGTTCAAGATATTGTAGAGCACATTAGAATTCCTTCTGGTGCTGGCGAAGCGACACATTAAAAATTATTAAATAGGTTATAAAAATTATTTTTAAACTATACAATCTCTACATTTGTTTGTAGAGATTGTATTATTTAACAACATGAAAAAAAGACACGAACAAAAGTTGGTTATCCTTTCAATGCTTTTAATATTAGCATTGAATATTCCGCTATTGCTATTATTTGATAATTCAAAATCTCTTTTTGGGTTTCCAATAATCTACGTGTATATCTTTTCGGCATGGTTGTTCTCTATAGCGATATCGTACATAATCATAAAAAAATATTATGAGTAGTATTGGTCTCTTATTGATTTTAACCCTCTATGTATCGATTCTCTTTTACATAGCGCATTGGGCAGAAAAAAGGAATAATTCTAAATGGACTACAAACCCTTATATCTATTCTTTTTCCTTAGCGGTCTACTGTACTGCATGGACTTATTATGGAAGCATTGGTGTTGCTGCACAATCAGGTTTAAGTTACCTCCCTATTTATTTGGGCCCAGTCATTATCATACCAACTTGGATGATAATTCTTAAGAGAATTGTACGCATTTCAAGAGTAAACAAAATATCTAGTATAGCCGATTTTATTTCTTTGCGTTATGGCAATAGCAGGTTTCTAGGAGCACTAGTAACCTTAATATGTATTTTTGGAGTTTTACCGTATATTGCATTACAACTAAAATCCATTTCCGACACTTTTAATATTGTAACCAACACACAGTCGAGTTCCAATATCTTTAGTGATACCACGACTTACGTATGTCTTGCACTGGCTTTATTCGCATCCTATTACGGAACAAAATATGTCGATGCTTCCGAGAAAAGACGCGGAATTGTCACCGCTGTTGCGATGGAATCTATCTTAAAATTAGTCTTCTTTTTAATCATTGGTATTTATGTAACTTACTTTGTATTTGATGGCTTTGATGACATCTATGCTAAAGCAGCACTACTTGATAACTTTGACAAAAAAAATACTATCGGGGGACTATCCGAAGGTATCAATTGGTTTTTTCTTTGCGTTTTGTCCATGTTTGCTATTTTTCTTTTGCCAAGACAATTTCATACCGCAATTGTTGAGAACAATAAGGAAACACACATTAGAACAGCGATATGGCTTTTCCCATTGTACTTATTACTTTTCAATATTTTCGTCTTCCCTATTGCTTGGGGTGGCAACATTCTTTTTGAAGGACAAGGTTTAAATGCAGATACTTATTCGCTATTGATTCCACAGTTCTTCAACAATAATACCTTGACCGTTTTAGTATTTCTAGGTGGGTTTTCGGCAGCCATTTCAATGATTATTGTTTCGTCCATTTCCTTATCCACTATGCTAAGCAATAACTTACTGATTCCTTATGGATTTGTGGGTTCATTAGAAAATACTTCGCAAGAAAAAAACAACAAAAGAATCTTAAACTCTAGAAAAATAGCTATTTTTTCATTGATCATTCTAGCCTATTTCATCTATAGATTTTTTGTTTTAGATTACTCATTAGTTTCTATAGGTTTAGTTTCATTTGTCGTCATTGCACAATTGGCACCCGCTTTTTTTGGTGCTTTATTTTGGAAAAGAGGTTCTAAAAAAGGTGCTATAACAGGTATCGTTCTTGGTTTCCTTGTCTGTTTTTACACCTTATTGCTTCCCTATGCCATCGGAATCACATCTTCTTCTAGTACATTCATTCAAGAAGGACCTTGGGCAATTGAAATATTAAAGCCTTTTCAGCTTTTTGGACTGGATTATTTAGAGCCTATTCAACATGCCTTTTTTTGGAGCATGCTGCTAAACACGATGAGTTATCTCGCTGTTTCAGTAAGTTTCAAGGGAAATTACAGAGAGCGCAACTATGCCGAAATGTTTGTGGATATCGATAAATACATCACAAATCATGAGAATGCATTTGTATGGAAAGGAACCGCCTACATCTCCGACATTGAAAAAGTCTTGCAACGTTTCCTGGGGCAGGACAGAACAAAACGTGCACTGAACATTTTTAACGTAAAATACAATATCGATAAAAACATCACCACTGCCGATGCCCGATTTATAAAATTTGCAGAGAATTTATTGACCGGTCATATTGGTACGGCTTCCGCCAAAATTTTAATTTCAAGTGTTATTAAAGAAGACAAAATAAGTCTTCCAGAAGTATTACGTATCCTAGAGGAATCGAAAGAACGCATTATCATCAACAAAAAACTGACCGATACTTCGAATGAGTTCAAGAAAATATCAGATCAGTTAAAACACGCAAATGAGGAACTCATTCAAAAAGACATTCAAAAAGACGAATTTCTGGACACCGTTACGCATGAACTCCGAACACCCATTACTGCGATACGTGCGGCAACCGAAATCCTACATGATGACGATGATGAAATTCCAAATGAAGTAAGAAAACAATTTCTGAAAAGTATTATATCAGAATCAGATCGCTTGAATCGCTTGATTGATAAAATTTTAGATTTAGAAAAATTTGAAACAGGTAAGCATAAAATTTACCTATCAAAAAACGACATTTCAAAAACCATAAAAAATACAATAGACTCGGTCAGCCAATTAATAAAAAATAAAAACATTAGTGTAACATTCAATGCCGCTTCGCAAGAAATAAAAGCCTTTTATGACGAGGAAAGAATCATCCAGGTGATCCACAACCTATTATCAAATGCTCTAAAATTTTGCCCTGCAACCGACGGAGAAATTACGATTACCGTAACTGAGAATAACAAAGATGTAGAAGTCCGCGTCCACAATAATGGCAAGGCGATAAAAGTAGAAGAGTTTGAACCCATATTTGATAAGTTTTATCAGTCTCGAAATCAAAATGTAAAAAAACCTGTGGGAAGCGGCTTAGGACTTGCCATTTGTAAACAAATTATAGAACACCATAAAGGGAACATTTGGGTCGAAAGTACCGAAGAAAAGGGTGCTACATTTATTTTCACATTACCCAATTACAATACAACTGAAAAACAATAGAGATGAAGAAAATTTTAATTGTAGATGATGAACCCAATATTGTTATGTCACTGGAATATACATTCAAGAAGAATAATTTTGAAGTTTTTATAGCACGCGACGGACAAGAAGCATTAGACATTCTAGAGAAACAACTTCCGGATGTTATCATCCTCGATGTCATGATGCCCATGGTTGACGGTTTTGCCACATTAGAACAAATAAAAAAAGACAAACGATTACAACATTGTAAAGTCATTTTCTTATCGGCAAAGAACAAGGAAAAAGACATTGAAAAAGGAATTTCATTAGGAGCAAATCTCTATGTGACAAAGCCCTTTTCAATAAAAAAATTAGTAGAACAAGTACAGGAATTAATTCAATAATTTAGAATATCTTCATCATGAATTACAAAGAATATTACGCAAAAAGCATTTCTCAACCTGAAAATTTCTGGAAGGAGCAAGCAAACACAATCGAATGGTATAACAAACCTGAAATCACCTTGTCAGAAGATGAGAACGGCTATCCTTTATGGTATAAGGACGGCGAATTAAATGTATGCTACCTCGCGCTGGACAAACACATTCAGGATGGCTATGGTGATCAAGTGGCAATTATCTATGATTCCCCAGTGACCCAAACCATAAAAAAATACACGTTCTCAGAAGTAAAAACCGAAGTAGCAAAACTCGCCGGCGGAATGCAATCCTTAGGATTAAAAAAAGGACATACAGCCATAATTTATATGCCGATGATTCCCCAAGCTGCTTTTGCAATGTTAGCTTGTGCTAGAATTGGGGTAACCCATTCGGTAGTTTTTGGAGGTTTTGCACCGCATGAATTAGCAATCAGAATAGATGATTGCAAACCTCGTTTGATTATAACGGCCTCCTCTGGAATAGAAGTGGACCGCTTAATCACCTACAAACCCTTAGTGGATGAGGCTATTGAACTGGCTTCTCACAGACCAAAAAAAGTAATCGTATTCAACAGAAAACTAGGCGCCCGAATTCCATTTAAGAAATATGATGTGGATTATGATGCTTTAGTTTACGGTTCTGAGGAAACGCCCTGTGTAGCTGTTAACGCCTCACATCCGTTGTACATTTTATATACTTCTGGAACAACTGGAAAACCAAAAGGAGTGGTCCGTGACACTGGTGGTTGCGCGGTTGCCTTAAAATTTTCGATGCAAAAAATCTACAACATAAAAGAAGGTGATGTTTTTTGGGCAGCATCAGATGTGGGCTGGGTAGTAGGTCACAGTTTTATCGTTTATGGTCCTTTAATCAATAGAAACAGTAGTATTATTTTTGAAGGAAAACCAATAAAAACGCCAGATGCCAGTACTTTTTGGAGAATTATTGACGAGCATAAAGTAAATGCAATGTTTACGGCTCCAACAGCCATTCGCGCCATCAAAAAAGAAGACCCAAATGGGGATTTCATAAAAAAATATGATTTGAGTTCTTTGAAAACACAATTTTTGGCCGGAGAACGATGTGATATTCCCACGTTAGAATGGTATAATCAACATATTCCCGTTCCTGCAATTGACCATTGGTGGCAAACCGAATCAGGATGGCCTATGATCGCTAACATGTTGGGAGTTGAAAGTTTACCCATAAAACCCGGGTCTGTGGGTAAAGCAGTTTGTGGTTATGATATTAAAATATTTGATGAAGAAGGAAATGAAGTACAAGCCAATCAACAAGGATATGTGGTCGTAAAACTCCCATTGCCTCCTGGAACGCTACTTGATTTATGGAAGGATAACCTCCGCTTTAAGGCAGGCTATTTAGAACAATTTCCAGGTTATTATTTTTCAGGTGATGGAGGATATAAAGATGAGGACGATTACATTTATATTACAGGAAGAGTCGATGATGTTATCAATGTTGCGGGACATCGTCTTTCAACAGCTGAGATGGAAGAAGTAGTCGCGTCGCATCAATCCGTTGCAGAATGTGCAGTTATTGGAATCAACGATGCCCTAAAAGGACAAATCCCTTTAGCATTGGTGGTAACCAAATTATATGATGATACCGAGCATTTTCAGCTAGAACATGAAATTATCCAGATCGTACGCCAGCAAATAGGTGCTGTTGCTTCATTGAGAAACGTAGTTATCGTGAATCGACTGCCAAAAACACGCTCTGGTAAAATTCTTAGAAAACTCATGCGAAGCATCGCAGACGGGGATCAGTTTCAAATTCCGTCAACTATCGATGATGAAGCCATCATCGATGAAATCACCGAGGTCTTACAAAAATATGAAATCGGTACTTTTAACAAGAACAACAATCTAACTAACTAAATACAACAAACAGATTATGAGTCGCTATAAAATTAACAATCTAGAAGAATACTTCAAAGAATATAAAAAATCAGTTCGTGAGCCAAGAAAGTTCTGGGACAAAATTGCTTCCGAAAACTTTACTTGGTATCAAGAATGGGATAAAGTCGTTGATTTTAATATGGCTGAAGCCGAAATTAAATGGTTTGTCGATGCCAAAGTAAACATCACTAAAAACTGTATTGACAGACATCTTGCCAAAAAGGGAGACAAAACCGCAATCATTTTCGAACCGAATGATCCTAGTGAAGAAACATTGCATATTTCTTATAACGAATTGCACCAACGCGTTTGTAAAATGGCCAACGTATTGCGGGAACAAGGAATAGAAAAAGGAGACCGTGTTTGTATTTATTTACCAATGATTCCTGAACTAGCGATTACCACTTTGGCCTGTGCCAGAATTGGAGCTATCCATTCCGTTGTTTTTGCTGGATTTTCAGCATCAGCAGTGGCCACCAGAATAAATGACAGTGATTGTAAAATGGTCATCACTTCAGACGGTGGATATCGCGGGAACAAAACGATAGATCTGAAAGCAATTATCGACGAAGCATTAGTAAACACGCCTTGTGTTGCTAACGTATTAGTGGTAAAAAGAACCAACAGCACTATAAACATGCAAGAGGGACGTGACCAATGGTTACAACCACTTTTAGATGCAGCTTCAGATAATAATACTGCAGAAATCATGGATGCCGAAGATCCATTGTTTATTCTATACACTTCCGGTTCTACTGGAAAACCAAAGGGAATGGTGCATACCACAGCAGGGTATATGGTTTACACCGCCTACACTTTTAAAAATGTATTCAATTATGAAGAAAACGATATCTTTTGGTGTACTGCAGATATTGGCTGGATAACTGGACATTCCTATATTTTATACGGTCCTTTATTGAACGGAGCTACGACAGTAATTTTTGAAGGAGTTCCTTCTTATCCAGACTATAGTCGTTTTTGGGAAGTTATTGTTAAACACAAAGTCACACAGTTCTATACTGCGCCAACTGCTATTCGTGCTTTGGCAAAAGAGAGTTTAGATTTCGTACAAAAATACCAATTAGACACCTTAAAAGTAATTGGCTCTGTAGGAGAACCTATAAATGAAGAAGCTTGGCATTGGTACAATGACCATGTGGGTGACAAACGATGTCCCGTAGTCGACACTTGGTGGCAAACAGAAACAGGAGGTATTATGATTTCGCCTATTCCTTTTGTGACTCCTACAAAACCAACATATGCTACGCTTCCATTACCAGGAATCCAACCCGTATTAATGGATGAAAAAAGAAATGAAATAGAAGGCAATCAAGTAGTAGGTAGTTTATGTATTAAATATCCATGGCCAGGAATTGCCAGAACCATTTGGGGTGACCATAAAAGATATAAAGAAACTTATTTTTCTGCTTTTCCAGGTAAATATTTTACGGGTGACGGGGCTTTACGTGATGAAGTGGGCTACTACAGAATTACAGGTCGTGTAGATGACGTGGTTATCGTTTCCGGCCACAATCTAGGAACTGCACCTATTGAAGATGCCATTAACGAGCATCCAGCGGTTGCGGAGTCCGCGATTGTAGGATTCCCTCATGACATCAAAGGGAATGCATTATATGGTTTTGTTATTCTAAAAGAAACAGGGGAATATCGTGACAGAGAAAATCTAAGTAAGGAAATCAACCAACAAGTTTCAAACCAAATTGGGCCTATCGCCAAGTTAGATAAAATTCAATTTGTATCTGGCTTGCCTAAAACACGTTCGGGTAAAATTATGCGACGAATCTTGCGTAAAATTGCCGAAGGTGATTATTCAAATTTTGGAGATACCTCAACGCTACTAAATCCTGAAATTGTAGAAGAAATCAAAGAAGGTAAAATTTAATATTTAGTTTTTAATTGTAGTTGGAAACTGCTTCATTTATGGAGCAGTTTTTTTGTATAAAAAAAGCTGCCTTTTGAGGGACAGCTCTTTCAGAAATCAAACCAAACATTATTCTTTCATAAATTTCATCACTTGAACTTCATTGTTTTCATTTAATGCTTTTACAATGTAAAGTCCATTGCTCAAATCACTTATTGCAAACGGAGCCTCTTTAGAATGAGTCGTATTAAAACTTTTAACTAATTGTCCTGCCATTGAAAAAACCTGAACTTGAGTAGTATTTGTATTTAAAGTAAAATAACTAGAAGCAGGATTTGGATATAAATATATTCCAGACTCACCTTCGTAATTTGCTATTGCCAAAGAGGCTACTTTGTTTCCATAAATTCTAAAACCACCAGCTTCAACCGTAATAGCTGCTGTAGCATCCGTTACATTAATAGTCGAATTATCCATTAAATTATACCAAGTTCCCGTATATGGAAACCCAGTCGCTACAGCCTTAGCAGTCACATCAAAATTAGCAAGTACCAAAACATCTTTCAGCTGAGTGCTTGCAAGAGCAGCATTTGTTATTTTAATAGTTTGTGATAATGATGAATTATTATTTATCATTGCAGTACCTGCAAAAACAGGCTCTGTTGTTTTCAACCTAATCATCCTTGCCCAATCCGTATAAATTTTATTTCTACCGTTGTTAGCTAACCAACTATTTGTCCACTGTGGTTGTGGTTTTGTATTTAACTTACAATCGCCAGAAATAGCATCTGATGGCGCATTTACCGTTCCGTTATTACAACTAAATATAGAGGTATCCCATCCCAGTTCTCCAAAATGCCAAATCATTTTTGGTCCTGGAACCAATAAAGAAACGGCTCCAATAGCTGACATTCGTGACAAAGCAACATCTAATGTTTTTACATTATGCGCCGGGTTTGCACTATTTCCATACTGCACATTTTTATACATTAGGCGCTCTTCATCATGGCTTTCGGCATAACCCATCAACCTGTTCGCTGTAAATCCACGACTGGCGCTCGTCATTCCATAAATGTTTGCAGCGTAACCCATTGATAATTCATTATAATTATCAGTCATTTTACCCCACATCATGATTCCTTTACCGATTCCGTCTGCATCACCAGAAACACGGTAATTAGCCCATTGTTGTTCTTCACTATTGGTTCCTAAATGTTCAAAAATAATATAGTGCGTTGGGTCCAGACTCCAAGAATAGTCAGCATACATTTTCAAAACGTCTACTCTATCTTGTTGGTACGCATTGGTACAATTATCTTGACCACCTGCAACACTTGAAGGACAGTTTTGAGTAAAACCTTTCGTTAAATCCCAACGGAAACCATCAATTTTATATTCTTGAATCCATTGTTTTATAACTCGTTTCACATAATTCTGCGTTCCTGGCAACTGATGGTTAAAATCCTCACCCACATTATAACTGTGTTTAGCCTCGGTATTGAAATAAGGGTTTTCAACTGTTGGCGATCCCCAGCCGTCACCGTCAGGGTCATTCATCCACATTCTCACCATTGGGTTTCGCCCAAAAGCATGATTCAATGCAACATCAAGAATTACCGCAATTCCGTTTTGATGGCAAACATCAATCATTTCTTTTAGCTTACTTGAACTCCCGTAAAATTTATCTAAAGCCATGTGAAATGAAGTGTTATATCCCCAACTTTCATTTCCTTCAAATTCCATTACTGGCAATAACTCAATCGCATTAATCTTTAAATTCTTAAAATAATCAATTCTGTCAATTATACTTTGGTAATTTCTGCCTGCATCAAAATCTCTAACTAAAAGTTCGTAAACTACTAATTTTTCCTTCTCTGGTTTCACAAAATTTGTTGTTGCAGTACTCCACGCATAAGGCGTTTGTCCTGTTTGCAAAACCGTCACTTCTCTTTCTTGTCCTAATGGATAGACAGGCATATTAGGATAACTTGCAGCTGGAATACCTGGATCATCAAACGGTGATAAAACCAAGGTAGAATAAGGATCTGCTGTTTTTACCAACGCAGGTGAATTAGCAATTGGAGTGGTTTTTCCTACCCAATACTGATACGTATAATTTACCCCCGATGTTAGACCCGTAAGTTCTAACCAAAATTTCCCAGATGTAGGATCTTTTTTCATCGAATAAGCATTAGTAGGTTGCCAGTTATTAAAACTACCAGCAACATATATAAAATCTTTTAATGGCGCATCAAGTACCAAAGTGGCTTTGGTAGCATCTGCAGTATTATAGTTAATTCCTTCCAATAAACCTGACGGAATAGTTTCTGAAACTGCACCAGGGTTTACAATGACTGTAAATTTCTTAACAAGAGTAGTTGATCCTTGCGTCACTTCAAGTTCATAATTTTGATTAGAAGTAATATTAGTATGGTTAAACGAATAGTTTGCACTACTTCCATTAGTGTTAATACTTATCCCATTTGACTTTAAGTTGTAACTAGCATTTCCACCGGTGTTATTTGCAGCAATATTTAAACTTCCTCCAGAAGTAATTATTGTCGAACTATTTTGTGAAGGAGCAGTCAGAGTTACTTGAAAAGCACCTACTTCTGCATATAAATTTTGGGATTTTTTATCTCCTGTACCATCTTTGGCTTTTATCAAAAAACCTATTCTACCTATTCCTGATCTATTATAAAAAGCAGTAGGGGTTATTGTTTTGGTATAAGTATCAGCAACACTATTATATATAAATTTATTAGCGTCATTTGCAACAGGCCATGTACCATTTGTGGGGCAATCTAAGCTATTAGCGTCATTGATATCATATGACCAAGACCACAGGTACAAGGCATTTCCAGTTACTCCCCAAGTGGCTTCATTTATACTAATTCCATTAATGGTGATCGTGATTGCTGTTGTCTCTTCGAAAGTAGCTGGACTTATGCTGTAAGTAACTGCCTGTTGTTGAGCAAATGTTGCCATTGAACAAAAAAACAGTACTAAAAGTAATTTTTTTTTCATGGTATTTCCTTTTTACAAAAAAATAAAAAAAGGGCTATCCAGAAGACAGCCCTTTTCATATTTAAAAAAATTAGTTTAATGTAATCGTTTTATCAACAGTATTGATTTTAAAAATTCTTACTCCTGTTGTTCCAGTATATTTAAAATTACTGTCACCATCGCCGGCATTTTCTAACTCTGGCGAAATAGTGTATCCTGAGTTTGAATAAAAAGTAAAATTATTACTAGTACCCCAATTTCCATCATCAGTTCCGTCATTGCCTAAAAAAACTCTGAAAGCTGCTCCTGATTTTAGCGTAAGAGGTACCTCATACACGCCGTCTTTTATCAAACCTAATTCTGTTTCGCTGTTTCCAGACCAACTCCATCCTCCGGGAGTTGCTTCTCCAACTAACCAATAGGAATTTGCAGCGGTTTCTCCTTGAGACAGTGTAAACGTTTTTGCGTTTTGATCTATTTTGATACGATACATCCCTGGATTTCCATTGAATTTAAAGTTTGAATCACCATCATTAGCATTTTCTAAGTTTGAACTTATTTTATAACCTTGATCTACATAATAAAGATAATTTCTTCCTGAACCCCAATCTCCATTTGTAGTAAAGAATCTAAAAGTGTCATTAGCTACATTTACAGCAGCTACTAATACGTTATCATTACAAATTAATGTTAAAGGACTATTCCATCCCCAACCTGCAGAAACGATTCCAGCTCCAACAGCAAATTGATTTGGACAATTGTTAGCCACAGCGGGCTCATAAGCGTTAACCAAAATAGTTAATGGTATAGCAGAAATCATTTTTTCAGCACTTGCAACACTCGACATCACTTTAACATCATAAGATCCTAATTCTCCCGCAACACCACCTAATAGAGTTACGGCATCATTCAATTTTTTAACAGTAATTGAAACCTCAGTACCATTACTAGTTGTTGCAAGAACTTGCGCAGCTGTAAAGTCACCGCCTTTAACATCCATCAGTAAGGTGTATTGTACAACCACATTATTAGAATATTTTGCCGCAGACCAAACAAAGCTATCGGCATCCTGATCTTTATTCTCTTCCACCAAAACAAATTCTTTATCATTTTGAGGGGTGACCATCTCTGGAGTAGAAATAGACAAAAGAACGGGTCTGTTTTCTACATCATCACCAGTACAGGAGATGGCTAAAACACAAACAAAAGCGAATAAAATTTTACTTATATTTTTCATTTTATTATGAATTAATGGATTGATTAGTATCCTGGATTTTGCTTTAAAGTTGGGTTTGCTTGAATAACTCTTGCAGGGATAGGCATTAAATCTCTGAATGATTCTGTACTAGTCCCGTCTAAAGAACCACCTTTCCATTGCCAAATTTTTGTTCCTCCTGTGAATTTTCCAAAACGGATCAAATCAGTTCTTCGGTGACATTCCCAAAACAATTCTCTTCCTCTTTCATCCAAAATAAAGTCTAGAGTTACAGCTGAAGCTAAGATTTGTTGTCCACTTGCTCTTGTTCTTAATTTATTAATATAACCAACTGCAGTATTTATGTCTACTCCACTTGCTCCTCTTGCAGCACATTCAGCATACATTAAATAAACATCTGACAATCTAAACATGGGAAAATCAATATCTGGAACATCATTTCTTTGGGCAGCTGAACCATCCGCATTCTTATTAATAAATTTTGTGACAGCATAACCATCTGTAAAGGTCCCTACATTAGCAATATCTAAAGTCTGTCCCTCGGTATAAAAAGTTCCTCTTTTATCGGAAGTTGCAGTTGCATCTGGAAAAAGGGCAACAAACTCTTTACGAGTTCTTATCCCTTGCCATCCCCCGTCCATACCGCGTGCAGCAGGATCAATACTACCTCCAATAGAAGCGTGCATAATAAAACTCATTCCTCCTCCAATTGCTCTAATAGCATTACCGTCACCTACAATAGGAAAGATAACTTCGCTTTGCGCCCCATTACTATTATTATCAGCAGAAAACAAATGAGCATAAGGCACATTAGCAAATGTGTATCCTGAGTTATCAATGATATCTTTGCATAAAGCAGCCGCTTCATTAAATTTAGGTGTATCGGTATAAACTTGAGCATTTAAATAAACCTGAGCTAATAAAAATTTAGCAGCAGTTTTATCTATTCTACCATATTCATTGCTTTTAGAAGCCACCAAGCTATTGTCTAAATCAATCAATTCTGATTCAACAAAAGCAAAAACTTCAGCTCTTGTTTTTTGTTCAGGATAAAAGAATCCTACAGGATCATTTTCTGTAGTAATAGGTACATTACCAAATAAATCCATTAAGTTGTAATAGGAGAAAGCTCTTAAGAAACGCGCTTCAGCTCTAAAAGTAGCAATTTCAGCCTTTAAGCCAGCATCAACGCCTCTGGCTGTTAATTTTTCATCAGTCGTTTGTCTCAAAAATTCATTTGAAAGACTAATTTCATAGAATGCTCTTGAAAATGTTCCTGCCAAAAACTCATTAGCAGGAGACCAAGTTTGTGCATTCATCGTTGGCAAAGTTCCATCAGCCCAAGCAATAATTGCTTCATCTGTAGGTAACTCTTGCATTACAAAAAGTAATCGCAAATAACTACTAAAATCTCCTCCAATTCCGGCAATATCTGGAGATCCATCTCCATCATTACCCCCTACATACAAACCGGCATACATTTTTGCTAAAACTTGCTTATATGATGCTGGATCTTGAAAAAAGGTTTCTGATAAAAATTCATCATCATCCCCGGGCGTAACATTTAAGTCGTTCGTACACGAAGTAAGCGTCATATTTACTCCTAAAATGAATAGGAAAAAATAAGATATATATTTAAATGATATTTTCATTTTGTTTATTTTTAAATTTTTGTTTATCAGCATAGCATTAGAAATTGGCATTTACCCCAAACAAGAAAGTCCTAGCTCTTGGATAAACGTTATTATCAATTCCGTTAAATCTTTCTGGATCTAAACCATTATATTTCGTCAATATTAAAACATTTTGAATTCCAGCAGTAAACCTCAACGAAACCGCTTTTAATAGCGTTTTGTCAAAAGTATATCCTACAGTAACATTGTCTAGTTTTATGAAAGAAGCGTCTTTTACAAAATAGTTAGACAAATAACGCTGAGTTCCATTATCTTCAAAGTTAAAACCAGTATTGTAGTAATCTGAGCTTATATTCGATAAATCTGTTTGTCTTCTTAAACCTGCATCTGAATATCCTAAATTAGAACTCACATTATCAAAAATGTAATTTCCTAAACTGGCTCTCCAGTTCATTGTAAAATCAAACTTTTTATACTGTAAAGTAGAAAACAATCCAAAAGTGTAGTCTGGTGCTGGTTTATGATATCTATAACGATCCTCTACATCAATTTTTCCGTCTTGATTTCTATCCACATAAGCACCTTGAATTGGTCTTTTGTTGGCATCATATAACTGCTCATACACTAAAAATGAATTTGGTGCAAAGCCTACTGAATTAATTTGAATTTTATTCCCACTACCCCCAGCAATATTGTCTCCTGATAAGTAGCCTTGAAAACCTGGAACTGTAATTCCTAAATTAGAAATTTTTTGATCAATAAAAGTAGTATTGAAAGCTACATTCCAAGTCAAATTATCGTTTTTAACAATATCAGACTCGATACTAAATTCTACTCCTTTTGTTCTAACGCTTCCCACATTGAAGAAACCTTGATTTCTCAGGTTAGCCCCGTCAGGAACAGCAATATCAGCTAATAAATCAGTTGATTTTTTGTCAAAATAATTAATAGATCCAGTTATCCTATCGTTGAAGAATCCATAATCTAAACCTACATTTTTCTCGGTCAATTCTTCCCATTTAATACTTTCATTATATCCTTCTGGCCTAGCAGTTGAGTAAATGGTGTTCCCAAAAATATATTGTGAATTAATTGTACCAAGAGTTACTCTTCTTAAATAATCGTATTGAGCAGATATATCTTGCTGTCCCGTTGTTCCATAACCTACTCTTAATTTTAAGTTAGACAACGTTTCATTATCTTTTAAAAAGGCTTCATCAGATAAATTCCATGCAAAAGCTGCTCCTGCAAAATTTCCCCATCTGTTTGCTTCAGAAAAACGGGAAGTTCCATCTCTACGATAATTCAAAGTCAATAAATACCGACTGTCATATCCTAAGTTTAAACGTCCAAAATAAGATTGTAAGTTAATATCCGGATCAGTGATTACATCTTCATTAGGATTAGGTTGTATCGTTTCTCCAGATTGATAACGCTCTTTTTGAAACAATTGGTAGTTATAACCGGCCGTTGCATCCACATTAAATTTACCTACTTCTTTAGTGTAATTAAAATAAGCATTTAAGTTTTTATTTTGAAGTGCGTCCGTATAAGTCGAGTAATTCCCTAAATTCACATAACCTGAATCAGTAAATGCTTTTGGTTGGAATCCTAAAGCACTTTGCGTACTCACTTCTGTAGAACCACTACTATCAAATCTATCAATTCCTGCCTCAACAACAGCTCTCAAATCTTCAAAGAAATGAAGCTTATAATCTAATCTCACATTTCCCCATTTTCTAGTAGAAGTAGCGCTACGCTCATCTTGATTTAATCTTGCCACTGGATTTCTTGCTGGCAATAATGGTAAGTTACCCGTAGGGTCTAACCATTCATAGTATCCTCCATATCGCGAGTTAGCCTCATAAACAGCTTGTGTTGGATCAAATCCAATTGCGCTTCCAATAACGGCACCTTCGTCTTGAAATCTATTTTTACCAAAAGATAAATTCCCGCTAATGTCAATTTTTAAGTGGTTATCCAATAAAACTGGGTTTAAGGATAATGATGTGGTCGTTCTTTCGAAAGAAGTGTTTTTAAGAATCCCAGGATTGACAACATTACCAACGGATAATCGTACAGGTATTTTGTTAAACAAAGCACCACTTGCTGATATATTGTTAGTACTAGTCAAAGCAGTATGAAAAATTTCATCTTGCCAATTTGTACTAGAAGTCCCTAACAACGCCTTTTGAGCCGCTGACCCTTTCTCATTAACAAAAGTACGAAATTGATCTGCGCTTAGAACATCAACCGTATTTGCTACTGTACTTACCCCAGTTTGCGAACTAAAACTCACTTTTACGCGACCTTTTGTTCCTTTTTTAGTCGTAATTACAATTACACCATTTGCTGCTCTAGAACCATAAATTGCAGCTGCAGAAGCATCTTTCAAGACGGTAAAAGACTCGATATCATTTGGATCAATAGTAGACAAAATACTAGTTGAACCAGAAGGCACGGTATTACTTAAAGGCAAACCATCTAAAACAATTAATGGTTCATTTGAAGCACTCAATGAAGATCCGCCACGAATACGAATATCTGCTTTAGCACCCGGTGCTCCACCTCCTATTACAGTAACCCCAGAGATACGACCACTAATTAAGCTTTCAGGAGTTACATTTTGTCCTTTATTAAAGTCTTTTGCTCCAATTTGAGAAACTGAACCAGTTGCATCTTTTTTCGTAACGGTACCGTAACCCACTTGGATTACTACTTCACTTAATAGATTTGCATCTTCTTCTAGTGAAACCGTTACTGATTTTTGAGCATCATAAGTAATGACTGTGTTTTTATAACCAATGTAAGAAAATACGACTTTATTGCCTTTCTTAGCATTAAGCAATTGAAACTTTCCATCAAAATCAGTTGAAACGCCATTTGTGCTACCTTGTACATTTACATTTACTCCTGGAATGGGCTGTCCTGATATTTTGTCAAGAACAGTTCCACTAAGCGTATTCTGAGCCAGAATACTAAAAGGAAGTAACAGTACTAAAAATAACAACTTTTTATAAATTGTTTTCATACTTTTTGTTTAAATTAAATTGTGTTTTGTGATGTGTTTTTAACTTTTAATTCTACTTCGAATGTTAAATCTATGTAAATTTTCTTGCATTCGACAAAGAGGTTGTTATATTGGTTTACGAAAACGTAATAGTGTTGAAAACTTTCTACATTAATCAATTAATCAAGGGTTAAATTGCCTTTAATAAAAACAAAGCCTATCTTTATTACGAAAATAATTTATTTCAAATAGTACCAATATGAAAAGGAAAGTAACGCTTAAACAAATTGCAAAAGAACTTGACGTTTCAATTTCAACGGTTTCAAAATCACTTAGAAATAGCTTAGAGATAGGAGAAGAAACTCGACTAAAAGTGCAGGCTTTTGCTAAATTTTACAACTACAGACCCAACAATATTGCCCTAAGTTTAAAAAATCGAAAAACGAAAACAATTGGTATTATTATTCCAGAGATTGTTCATCATTTTTTCTCCACTGTGATCAATGGAATAGAACATGTTGCCAACGAAAATGGCTATAGTGTCATCATCTGTCTCTCTGACGATTCGTTTGACAAAGAAGTACGAAACATGGAAATGCTCGCTAACGGTAGCATAGATGGTTTCATTATGTCCTTATCAAAAGAAACCCAATTTAAAGGGGATTACCACCACATTTCAGAAGTAATCGATCAGGGAATGCCCGTTGTAATGTTTGATCGAGTTTCGGATGAAATCCTCTGTGACAAGGTTATTATTGACGATAAACTCGCTGCTTATGAGGCAGTACAAAGTTTAATTGATAAAGGAAGAAAAAAAATAGCCCTTGTCACTACTGTCGATTATGTAAGTGTAGGCAAGCTAAGAACCGATGGTTACACAAAAGCATTATTAGACAATGGACTGCCTTTTAATGAAAAATTAATTATCAAAATTGAAGATGTCGATACCTGCGAAATTATTATTGGTAAACTCCTTGAAGACAAAGCAATCGACGCGGTTTTTGCCGTAAACGAACTCTTTGCCGTCACCAGTATCAAAGCCGCAAACAAAATAGGACTGAATGTACCCAAAGACCTGGCCGTTATCGCTTTTACAGATGGAATTATCTCAAAATATTCTACTCCTACTATTACTACCGTAAGTCAAAGCGGTGTGAAAATGGGAAATCGGGCTGCAAAAATGCTGATCGACAGACTAGAATCAGAGACGGAACAGGAAGAAGATGAAAATTATACGACTGAAGTAATTGAGACCCATCTCATCGAAAGAGAATCTACTAATTAAGATTAGTGCTACAATGTTAGAAACACGAAGTAAATAAAACACAGATAAACTTCACTGAAGAAAATAATACAAAATCTTAACTCATGAAAAGCGATTCATTGCAATCTAACCGCTAGACTTACTGATTACATTTCTTTCTTTTTATCTCGAAGGCATCACTTCTACTCTCCTTATTCTGACCTTTTTTCTTATATAATTCAGTACTACAACCTTGTAGTTAAAAAACTTGCTTTTTATTTGCATCCAAAAAACTGAAAACTGAAATAAATTTTTATATTTACCCATCAAATCTTTTACTTTTACTTCGAAAACAAGTTGAGTTTTGATAAGCATAGCGCTTATCGTTAATATATAAATTACGATAATGGAAAAGCGTAAGTTAAGTTTCTGGCAAATTTGGAACATGAGTTTCGGGTTTCTGGGAATTCAAATGGGTTTTGCCTTGCAAAATTCGAATGTCAGTAGGATATTTCAGACTTTAGGTGCTAATATTGATGACATCCCTATTTTATGGGTCGCCGCTCCTATGACTGGATTAATTATCCAACCTATAATTGGTTATTTTTCAGATAGGACTTGGACAAAATTAGGACGTAGAAAACCTTACTTTTTAGCCGGTGCTATTTTAGCTTCAGGAGCATTATTTATAATGCCCAATTCTCCTGTTCTATGGTTTGCGGCTGGAATGCTTTGGATTATGGACGCCTCCATCAATGTTTCAATGGAACCCTTTCGTGCCTTTGTTGGAGACAACCTTCCGGAAAAGCAACGTACCATGGGATTTGCCATGCAAAGTTTTTTTATCGGAATTGGCGCTTATTTCGCATCAAAACTACCTTTAATTTTCACTCATTTAGGCGTTCAAAATACCGCTCCGCTGGGTATCATTCCAGATTCTGTTAAATACTCCTTCTATTTCGGTGGAGTTGTCTTTATCGCAACGGTGCTGTGGACTGTTATCACTTCTAAAGAATATTCTCCTGAAGAACTGGAGGCTTTTGAAAAACACAAAGAAACCACATTCATAAAAGAAGAACATTCTGCCGAGTGGTTCATTACTAATGGAAAATCCCATTTGTCTAAGGGAATTTTATTTCTGATTGTAAGCGCATTATTTTCAGTATTGATTTTTCATTATCACTTAAAGAAAGATTTATATGTTTTATCACTCGGACTTATTGGTTTGGGAGGATTAGCGATGTTAGTGTCTGGTATCATGCAAAAAAACAACAATACCGAAAATGGCTTTGTAACCATCATGAATGATTTCCAGTTCATGCCAAAAATAATGAAACAATTGGCATGGGTTCAATTTTTTTCTTGGTTTGCGCTTTTCTCCATGTGGATATACACGACACTAGCGGTTACACAGCATATTTACGGCACAACAGATACTACATCTGAGGCCTATAATACAGGTGCGAATCAAGTAGGTGAAATGTTTGCCAATTATAATTTAATTGCTGCAATTGCCGCTTTTTTACTACCGCTATTAGCGAAATATACCAGTACAAAATTCACCCATTTTATTGCATTAGTATGCGGTGGCCTAGGTCTTATATCGATTTATTTTATCCAGGAACCTACGGCGTTTACAATGGAATGGCTTCCAATGATTGGTGTTGGAATTGCTTGGGCCAGTATCCTGTCTATACCTTACGCCATGTTATCTGGATCATTACCTTCTAACAAAATGGGCTATTACATGGGAGTTTTTAACTTTTTTATCGTAATCCCTCAATTAGTAGCTGCATCCATTTTAGGGTTTTTAGTTTCTAAATTTTTTGACAGCGAACCTATTTATGCACTTTTAATTGGCGGAGCTTCCATGATTCTTGCCGGAATTATTTCTCTAACTATTAATGACGAATCAAAAATTATAATAAATGACTAAGAAAGCATTCATCTTCGACCTTGACGGAGTAATTGTCGACACCGCGAGATATCATTTCTTAGCGTGGCAAAAAATTGCAAATGAATTACACATTGATTTCACATTAGAACACAACGAGCTATTGAAAGGCGTAAGCCGCGTACGCTCTCTTGACATCATTTTAGAACTAGGCAAAGTAAAAGCTTCGCAAGAAGACAAAAACAGATGGCTAATTCAGAAAAACGAAGAATACCTCACGTACTTAGTCGATATGGATCAAAGCGAATTATTACCTGGTGTTTTAACAATGCTACATTACTTGAAAGAAAAAAACCAACCGATTGCTCTTGGATCAGCGAGCAAAAATGCAAGGCCTATTCTAGAAAAAACAGGAATCAGACATTATTTTGATGCTATAGTAGATGGGAATGATGTGACCAATGCAAAACCAGATCCAGAAGTTTTCTTGATTGCAGCTAAACTAGTAGACGTAAGTCCCGAGAATGCAATTGTTTTTGAAGATTCTGTAGCAGGAGTTCAGGCTGCCAATATTGGAAAAATGACTAGCATCGGAATAGGAGAAGAATCCATTTTATATGAAGCAAAATACATATTTAAGGATTTTACCCACATAGAAAAAGGCTTTATAGAAAATTTAATTAGTAAATAAAAAAACAAGAATCAAAAATTATTTAGGTCAAGCATAAATACCGCACTCTTTAAATTTTTGAACCTTTAAAATATAAAATAATGAACCAAGATTACATAAAACCAGACAATTGGTCCATCATTGAAGAAGGATTTGATGTAGAAAGCATAAAGTCATCGGAAAGTCTTTTTAGCATTGGTAATGGTGCTATGGGGCAACGCGCCAATTTTGAAGAAAATTATACCGGTGAAACCTTTCAGGGAAGTTACATCGCAGGAATATATTATCCGGATAAAACCAAAGTGGGATGGTGGAAAAATGGCTATCCAGAATATTTTGCCAAAGTTTTAAATGCGCCAAACTGGATTGGAATCGATATTGAAATAAATGGTGAAAACTTAGATTTAAATACCTGTACAGCCGTTACAAACTTTCGTCGCGAACTGAATATGAAAGAAGGTTGGTACAACCGTTCTTTTGAAGCAACTCTTAAAAATGGCACCCAAATCGCGGTCAATATTCGTCGTTTCCTTTCAATCGTTTTAGACGAAGTAGGAATCATAAACTATGAAATTACTCCTTTAAATAAGGATACAAAAATAATTTACAAACCCTATATTGATGCAGGAGTAACCAATGAAGACGCTAACTGGGATGAAAAATTCTGGGAACCTCTTGAAGTGAAAAAATCAGGAAATGAAGGTTTTGTAACCGCTCAGACTTTCAAAACGCATTTTGAGGTCACTACTTTCATGCAAAACAGCATTTTAGAAAATGGGGTAAACGTTCATATTTCGCCATCATCAATCGATACCACTTCAGATAAAATTCAGTTTGAATATGATGTCATTGTAGGAAAAGGTCAAAAATCATCTATCCAAAAAATTGGAGGACACACTGTTTCTTTAAATCATAAAAACACACTTTCTGCTGCTGAAAAAGCAATACAATCTGCTTTAGCTTTAGGCTATGCACAATTATTAGAAGACCAAAAAGAAGCTTGGTCAAAAATCTGGGAGATGTCTGATATTACCATTGATGGTGACGTAAAAGCACAACAAGGAATTCGTTTTAATATTTTTCAACTAAACCAAACCTATTTAGGAAAAGACAGCCGATTGAACATTGGACCAAAAGGATTTACTGGTGAAAAGTACGGAGGATCTACTTACTGGGACACTGAGGCTTATTGCATTCCGTTTTATATGGCTACAAAAGACCAACAAGTAGCACGTAATTTATTGACCTACCGTTACAATCACCTTGAAAAGGCAATTGAAAATGCTCAAAATAATCTTGGTTTTAAAAACGGAGCTGCGCTATATCCAATGGTTACCATGAATGGGGAAGAATGCCATAATGAATGGGAAATCACACATGAAGAAATTCACAGAAACGGTGCAATCGCTTTTGCTATTTTTAACTATTATCGCTTTACTGGAGATTACTCTTATATTCCCGAAAAAGGATTGGAAGTATTAATTGGAATTGCACGCTTCTGGCATCAAAGAGCTAATTTTTCGAAAGACAAAAACCAATATGTAATCTTAGGAGTTACAGGACCCAATGAATATGAAAATAACGTAAACAATAATTTCTACACTAATTATATTGCAAAATGGTGTATTGACTATACCTACGAACAAATTCAGAAGGTTTCATTGGAATTCCCTTCTGATCACAAAAGAATTATCGAAAAAACAAAACTCGCCGACTCAGAACTACAGCAATGGAAAGCAGTGGCTGATAACATGTACTTTCCAGTTTCTGAAGCCTTAGACATATACTTACAACAAGACGGTTTTTTAGATAAAGATTTAGTTCCAGTAAAAGATATGGATCCCGCACAACGTCCAATTAACCAAAAATGGTCTTGGGACCGAGTACTGCGTTCCCCATATATCAAACAAGCTGATGTTTTGCAGTGCTTTTATTTCTTTGAAGAGGATTTCACTAAAGAAGAATTGAAACGCAACTTCGAATTTTACGAATCCTTTACCGTTCATGAAAGTTCACTTTCTCCCTGTGTACATTCTATACAAGCCGCCTCATTAGACAAGATGGACATGGCTTATACATTCTACTTAAGAACCTCCCGTTTAGATTTAGATGACTATAACAAAGAAGTGGAAGAAGGCTGCCACATCACGTCAATGGCTGGAACCTGGATGAGTATTGTTGAAGGTTTTGGCGGAATGCGCGTGAAAAATGACACCCTTTCTTTTTCTCCAAAAATTCCAAAACAATGGGAAGGCTATTCCTTTAAAATCAATTTTAGAAATCAAATTATAAAAGTAGCAATCACGCATATCGAAACTACTTTTTCAGTAGACGGAACTACAGACTTGGCTATTGTAGTAAATGGAAAAAATATTACCGTATCGCCAAACAGCCCGATTGCCGTAACTCAAAACTAATTGTAAAGAACTGCTAGAACACTCTTTCGATTAATTATAAACCAACTATGGTTAACACGCAATCCCAATATTCATTGGGATTGTTTAATTGATTTAAGTTGTACTTCAAGACCTGATACCAATAAAAAGAGAATAACGCAAGCACTTCAAGTAGTGACATCCACAACTTTAATTGTCTGAAAAAAATCTAATCGTAATCATTATGTGCTTAAATATGAATAAATTTACCTCGATTTCACTGGGAAACATATCTTTTTTAAAAATCATTCCCATAATCCTTTTTTTTATGTCTCTAACCATAAATGCACAAATCGATAGGGTCGAACCTCCCTTCTGGTATGCCGGAATGTATAATCCAGAAGTACAGATTATGTTTTATGGTAAAAATATAGCGCAATATGAAGTCACCGCTTCTAATTCAATTGCCATAACCGAACTGAAAAAAACGGAAAACCCGAATTACTTATTTGTTACCATTAACACTAAAAATGTTGCTGCTACCGAAATCATCTTTTCGTTCAGAAATAAAAATCAAATTGCTTTTACACACAAATACAGCTTAAAGAAAAGAAGAGAAAAATCAGCAGAGCGTAAAAGTTTTGACGCATCAGATATGATGTACCTTATCATGCCCGATCGTTTTGCTAATGGCAACCCAAAAAATGACAGCAATAGTAAAACAGTAGAAAAATACAATCGTGATCTACCCGGAGGAAGACACGGTGGAGACATTCAAGGGATAATAAAAAACTTAGATTACATTTCTTCGCTTGGAGCGACGGCCATCTGGAGCACACCTCTTTGCGAGGATAACGACAAAGCGTTTTCGTATCATACCTATGCGCAATCTGATGTCTATAAAATTGACCCTCGTTATGGCACTAATGAAGACTACGTGCGTTTGGCCTCTGAGATGCATAAAAAAGACATGAAACTAGTAATGGACTATGTTACTAATCATTGGGGAATTGAACATTGGATGATGAAAGATTTACCCACACACGACTGGATTCATCAATTTGAAAACTATACCCAAACAAATCATAAACGTTCTACGATAAGCGACATAAATGCTTCAAAAACAGACACAGAAATCTGTCTTGACGGTTGGTTTGTCACTACTATGCCTGATTTAAACCAATCAAATCCGTTGGTATTAAACTACCTCAAGCAAAATGCTATTTGGTGGATCGAATATGCAGATCTGGACGGTTTTAGAGTTGATACGTATAACTATTCTGACCCCGCTGGAATTGCTTCTTGGACAAAAGCCATAACAGATGAATACCCTAATTTCAATATTGTGGGTGAAATATGGATGCACAATCAAGCTCAAATGGCCTATTGGCAAAAAGACAGTAAAATTGGCGCGATACAAAACTACAATTCAAACCTACCCAGTGTGATGGACTTTACGCTCCACGATGCGATTAGTACTGTTTTCAATGAAGATGACGGAACTTGGGACAAAGGAATGGTAAAAGTATATGACAATTTCGCTAATGATTTTTTATATCCAAACATCAACAGTATCATGGTTTTTGCCGAAAATCATGATACAAACCGCATCAATCACGTCTATCAAAATGATTTTAGAAAATACCAAATGACCATGGCTTTAATAGCGACTGTTCGCGGCATTCCGCAACTGTACTATGGTAGCGAAATTGGTATGAGCGGCAACAAAGATAATGGGGATGCTGACATACGTCAAGATTTCCCTGGAGGCTGGTTAGGAGATGAAAACAATGCTTTTACGAAAGAAGGCCGTACTTTTGGCCAAAGTCAATATTTTGACTTTACTTCTAAACTATTCCAATGGAGAAAAACCAACGAAGCGTTACATTTTGGTAAAATGACACATTACATTCCTGAAAACAATGTCTATGTCTATTTTAGATATACGGATAACAAAACGGTTATGGTTATGATGAACAATAGCAATGACAATCAAACGATAAATACCGCCCGTTTTAAGGAAAACATAAAAGAATATACAACAGGGAAAGATATTTTAAGTGACCTGACTTTCAACATCTCCAAAGAAATTATCTTGGAACCAA
This sequence comes from Flavobacterium frigoris, assembly GCF_900111075.1. Classification (GTDB taxonomy): domain Bacteria; phylum Bacteroidota; class Bacteroidia; order Flavobacteriales; family Flavobacteriaceae; genus Flavobacterium; species Flavobacterium frigoris. The sequence continues at coordinate 569,831 of NZ_FOFZ01000001.1, read as the reverse complement.
AGTCGGTAGTGATTTTAGAATTAAAATAAAGCATACCAATAACCGATGTGCTAAATACATCAAAAAATTCAGTTTACCAATAATGAAAAAATATACACGCCTACTTCTACTGTTAACCCTATCCTTTTTTACGAGCTGCACGACAACGCAATCAGTATCAGTAAAAAATTCAAAGAAAAAAGTGCCCTTTGTTTGGGAAGCGGCTTCTGTGTATTTCTTAATGACGGATCGTTTCAATAATGGAGATAAATCAAATGATGTCAATTTTGACAGAACCAAAACCGCCGGAAAACTGCGTGGTTTTGAAGGAGGCGATATTAAGGGAATCACAAAAAAAATTGACGAAGGCTATTTCGATAAATTGGGAATTAATGCCATTTGGTTTACACCAATAGTGGAACAAATTCATGACGCTGTAGATGAAGGAACCGGTTTAAGCTATGCTTTTCACGGTTATTGGGCAAGAGATTGGACTGCTTTAGATCCCAACTATGGAACAAAAGCAGACTTGGCAAACTTAGTCAAAAAAGCACATGCTCACGGAATCAGGATTGTGCTGGACGGCGTAATCAATCATACCGGACCCGTTACAGAAGTTGATGTTGCATGGCCAAATTACTGGGTGCGTACCAGTCCGGTTTGTGATTATAAAAACTATCAAAACACTACGGAATGTACCTTGGTAGCTAATCTTCCAGACATTAGAACCGAGAGCACACAAAATGTTGACCTTCCTCCTTTTTTAATCGAAAAATGGAAAAAAGAAGGACGTTACGAACAGGAAACAACAGAATTAGACGCTTTCTTCAAACGAACTGGCTATCCAAAAACGCCTCGTTATTATATTATCAAATGGCTAACGGATTATATTACTGAATATGGAATTGACGGATACCGCGCCGATACAGTAAAACATACCGAAGAAAGTGTTTGGGCAGATTTCAAAACCCAAAGCGACTATGCGTTTGCCCTTTGGAAGAAAAACAATCCTACAAAAGTGCTAGACAACAATCCTTTTTACACCATCGCCGAAGTATACAATTATAATATCAGTGCCGGTAAGAATTTCGATTTTGGAGACAAAAAAGTGAACTATTTCGAAAATGGTTTTAACAACATGATCAATTTTGAGTTTAAACAGGATGCCCAAAAAGACTATGAATTTATATTCTCAAAATATTCCACAATTCTAAATGGCGAATTGAAAGGATATAGTGTTTTGAACTATTTATCATCTCATGATGACGGTAGCCCATTTGACGCTAAAAGAACTAAAAGCATCGAAGCAGCTACAAAACTCTTGCTTTCGCCAGGTGTTGCTCAAGTATATTACGGTGATGAAAGCGCCCGTTCTTTAGTAATTGAAGGAACTCAAGGTGACGCGACCTTACGATCGTTTATGAACTGGGATGCCATTAAAGTCAATTCTGAGACTAAAAAGACACTCGCTCATTGGAGAAAATTGGGGAAATTTCGTAAAAATCATCCCGCTATAGGTGCTGGTGTACACAAGGAAATCACTGCGCAACCCTATTCTTTTTCAAGAACGTATGCAAAAGGAGACTATAAAGACCAGGTCTTTGTTGGATTAGATTTGCCCATCGGTAGAAAAATACTAGAAGTATCCGCTGTATTCGCAGATGGAACCCGAGTTAGAGATGCCTATTCCAATCAAGTTGTTGAAGTCAAAAAAGGCAGAATTAAAATCAAAACTGATTATGATATTGTATTATTAGAAAAAAGATAAATCACTATAGTTAGGTAAAAAGCACGAATCGATTCTGGTTCGTGCTTTTTTATTTATGTTACCTTTGTAAAAAATCGATCAAATGCTAAAAATAGGTCATCGTGGCGCTAGAGGTTATGAACCGGAGAATACCCTTATTGGTTTCCAAAAAGCAATTGACCTACATGTGGATCGAATTGAACTGGATGTACATTTAAGTTCGGATGGTGAATTAATGGTCATTCATGACGAAACCATTGATCGAACTACCAATGGAAAAGGGGCCGTAAACCAATTCTCACTTCCAGAACTGAAACGATTCCAGATTGAAAACAACCAATGCATTCCGACTTTATCCGAAGTATTAAACCTCATCGATCAACGCTGTGATGTTAATATTGAATTGAAAAGCTATGATGCTGCAGATAAAGTAGTTGATTTAATCGCTAAATTTATTGCAGAAAAACATTGGAACTATAGCCAATTCGTGGTTTCCAGTTTTGATTGGACGGCCTTGCAACAAGTTGCTCTCTTGAATTGGGAGATACGCATTGGTGTGTTAACTGAAACGGATTTAGATCTGGCTGTGGCTTTCGCCAAATTTATTCAGGCAAAATCAATTCATCCTTATCATCATTTGTTGACCGCAGAAAATACGGCACAATTGCAGGAAAAAGGATTCGAAGTATTCCCTTGGACGGTCAACGAGCCAGAAGACATAAAAAAAATGAAATCATTTAACGTAAACGGAATCATCAGCGATTTTCCAGATAGAATATGAACCAAAATTTTGATATAATAATAGTAGGTGGTGGAGCTGCAGGTTTTTTTACGGCAATCAATATTGTAGAGAAAAACCCAAAATTAAAAGTAGCTATCCTAGAACGTGGTGCCGAAGTACTTCAAAAAGTCCGTATTTCTGGCGGAGGACGTTGTAATGTGACCCATGCCTGTTTTGAGCCCAACGAATTGGTCAAATATTACCCGCGTGGAGAGAAAGAACTTCGTGGTCCTTTCCATCAATTTTGTTCGGGAGATACCATAGAATGGTTTGAGAAACATGGCGTGGAACTTAAAATTGAAGACGACGGACGTATGTTTCCCGTTTCCAATTCGTCCCAAACTATTATCGAATGTTTTCTTACAGCAACACAAAAACTGGGAATCGAAGTTTTGACGGGACAAAGCGTACAATCTATTTTCAAGAAGGATAATCTTTGGAAAATAGAAACCCAAAACGAGAACTATATTGCCGAAAAATTAATCTTAGCAACAGGAAGCAACCCGAAAATATGGGAAATGCTACAAACTTATGGTCACGCGATTGTAAGCCCAGTCCCTTCCCTATTTACCTTCAACATTAAAGATTCACGTATAAAAGAATTACCGGGTGTAGCGGCACAAGTTACCGTGAAAGTAAAAGACACTAAACTGACTTCTACAGGCCCTCTATTGATTACACATTGGGGAATGAGCGGTCCTGCAGTTTTGAAATTATCAGCTTGGGGAGCAAGAATTTTGCATGACAAAAATTATCAGTTTACTATTTTTGTCAATTGGCTGAACGATGTTGAAACCAGCGAAGCCGAAAAAATACTGAAAGACTTAAAACAGGAACACGCTAAAAAAGCAGTTTCCAAAAAATCTCATTTTGATTTCCCAAACCGTTTGTGGGAAAGTCTAGTACTTGCCTCCGGAATTGAAGCCGAAACCAAATGGGCCGATTTATCCAAAGCGCAATTGCAAAACTTATCCAATCAGTTGACAAACGGAACTTTTCAAGTGAATGGAAAAAGCACCTTTAAAGAGGAGTTTGTAACTGCTGGCGGAATCGATTTAAAAGAAGTCAATTTTAAAACCATGGAAAGCAAATTACATGAAAATCTTTATTTTGCTGGAGAAATTGTCAATATTGATGCGATTACTGGTGGTTTTAACTTCCAAAATGCTTGGACAAGTGGGTTTATTTTGGCGAATGGGATTTAGTAATCAGCTTTCAATATTCAGTCTCATGTTATGGAAATAATAGTTACCAATCAGTTTAGTAGCTACAATCTTTTCTGTACTCTCATAATTCCAATAAAACAATCAATTAACAAGAATTTACATATTTACTAAGTTTTCTTTAAGACGAATCTAATAATTTTACTATCAAGTTATTAGATTCGAAACCTATGAAAGTAAAACTACTCAGTACACTAATTTTATTCACTTCTCAATTTAGCTTCTCACAAACAATTAAAGGTAAAGTTGTATTTAATAAATATGCAATTCCTAATGTGGAAGTCATCAATGCAAACACAAAAGCACTTACAGTTACTGATGCAAATGGGGAGTTTTCAATTATTGCAAAAACGAATGACGCGCTTGTGTTTGTATCTAAAGAACATCAGGTAAAAAAACTGATACTAAATCCTAAGCTATTCACTAATGGCGAATTAGATGTTGAGCTAATTCTAAAAGCAGAAGAATTAAACGAAGTTCTTATTACCAATATGCCATCGATAAAAATAAGTAAAGATGAAAAATGGGAACAAGACAAACTCGATCAATATACTTTAGAAAAAAATGCATCAACACCCAAAATTGTAGGTTTTAAAGATGGTACGATCGAAAACGGAATGGATTTTATGCGAATAGGCGGTATGATTTTAAGCCTCTTCAAAAAAGATAAAGGCGAAGTCAAAAAAACTGTTCCTGAAATTGAATTTTCAACAATAGCAAAAAATAGCTACGCCCAAAAATTCTATCTTGAAACCTTAAAACTACAAGCTAGTGAAATAGCGCTGTTCCTTCAGTTTTGTGAAGCAGACCCAAAATCAAAAATAGTTGCAGCAAACAACAATACGTTGAGTACGATGGATTTTTTGTTCGCTAAAAATACGGAGTTTAAAAAGTTAGCGACCTCAAAAAAATAATTTTATTATTTTGAAGTCTAAAAATAAACACCGCTTACTATCTATTCAGCCACCAAATACTTCCATTTAAAACAGCCGCAAAACTTACCCAAGCCAAATACGGTATGAATAAATAACCGGCGATTTTATTAATTTTAGAAAACTGAAGGTAGGTTTCATAAATCATCAACCATAAAATAATAATTTCCAGTCCTGCTAACATAGGGTTGTGCAAGCCAAAGAATAAATACGACCACAAAGCATTTAGCGCCAATTGTATTGCAAAAACAATAAGGGCTTTTTTTACTATTTCTTTCTCAAAATCAATACGATCCCAAACCAGTCCGGCAGCAATTCCCATCATAATAAACAGCATGCTCCATACCGGCGCAAAAATCCAATTCGGAGGGTTGAAACTTGGTTTTACCAATGTAGGATACCAGTCTAAAATGGCCGAACGAGTCGAATTTCCAGAAAAATAGCCAATCGCAAGGCAGGTAACAACAACAGTAAGTATTTTGGTAAGCTTATTCATTTTAGTTTTCTATTTGTGTCAAAAATAGTTAAACTTCGGCATATTTAAAATTAAAATCTAAACACATAGTATCATAGCAAAAAAGTATCTTTGCGTAAATTTTATATTTCATGTTGACAACAAACGATTTTATCCCTCAAGCTTATTCTCATAATATAGAAAGTGGCGAGTTCCAGTGGAGCGCTCCTAGCAATATCGCGTTGGTGAAATATTGGGGAAAAAAGGACAATCAAATTCCGGCAAATCCATCAGTAAGTTTTACCTTGAATAACTGTAAAACTATTACTACGCTGGCTTTCGCCAAAAAAGACAGTTCGACTCCGCTCACTATAACAAATGGAAAATTCTCGTTTGATTTATTTTTTGAAGGCAAACCAAAAGAAGATTTCAAGCCGAAAATCCAAAAGTTCTTAGAGCGAATCGAAATCTACTTGCCTTTCTTGAAAGAATATCATTTTACGATTGACACACAAAATACGTTCCCACATAGTTCAGGGATTGCATCTTCGGCATCTGGAATGGCGGCTTTAGCGATGAACTTAATGAGCATCGAAAAAGCGTTGAATCCTGAAATGACTGACGCTTACTTTTACCAAAAAGCATCCTTACTCGCCCGTTTGGGTTCTGGAAGTGCGTGTCGCAGCGTAAAAGGACAAGTGGTGGTTTGGGGAAATCAAGCTAATATTGAAGGAAGCTCTGATTTATACGGAGTCGAATTTCCAAATGCCATTCACGACAATTTCAAGAATTTCCAAGATACTATTCTCTTAGTCGATAAAGGCGAGAAACAAGTTTCAAGCACGGTAGGTCATGATTTGATGCACAATCATCCCTATGCCGAAAGACGATTTGCTCAAGCGCACGAAAACCTAGACAAACTGATTGCTATTTTTGAAAGCGGGAATTTGGAAGAATTCATTAAAGTGGTCGAAAGTGAAGCATTAACTTTACATGCGATGATGATGACTTCGATGCCGTATTTTATTTTAATGAAACCAAATACCTTGCAAATCATTAATGCGATTTGGAAATTCAGAAATGACACTAATATTCCGGTATGTTTTACACTTGATGCTGGAGCAAATGTCCATGTTTTGTATCCCGAAAACGTTAGCAAAAAAGTTTTGCAATTTATTAAGGACGAATTAGTTGGCTTTTGCCAAAATGGGCAGTACATTTGTGACCACATTGGAAATGGAGCGCTATCCAATTAATTCCATTTTTTTGTTTACCTTTATATCCAAAGCATTGAATATATGGATATTCCGACAGAAAAATTAGAAATAATCAAATTATTGATAGAGACTAATGACATTACTATCATTGATGCGATAAAAAATATTTTCGAATTGCATAAAAAAACGGTTTGGAATGGATTGTCTCCTGAACAAAAAGAAGAAATTGAGTTCAAGATTCTAGAAGAGAATCGAGGAGATCAAGTAGAATTATAAAAAATAATACCCAATATAATTACCAACCCCAAATTGATAATTTACCAAAATATGAAAGGACCTCTATTTTACTCAAAAATATTACTCTTTGGAGAATACGGAATTATTCGTGACTCGAAAGGGCTTTCTATCCCTTATAACTTTTATAATGGCGCATTAAAAAGAGATGAAGACCCATCCTCTGAAGCGATTGCCTCGAATGCAAGTTTGAAACGTTTTGCTGATTATCTTGAAACATTGCAGAATGAGCAATCAGAGTTGGTTACTTTTGATTTAGCTGAGCTAAAAAGTGATATTGAAACTGGAATGTATTTTGACTCTAGCATTCCGCAAGGGTACGGTGTGGGAAGTAGTGGCGCTCTCGTAGCAGCTATCTATGACAAATATGCACAGAACAAAATTACTGTTCTTGAGAATTTGACTCGCGAGAAGTTATTGCAATTAAAAAATATATTCTCTCAAATGGAAAGCTTTTTTCACGGAAAAAGCTCAGGATTAGATCCTTTAAACAGCTATTTGAGCATACCTATTTTAATCAATTCTAAGGACAACATTGAAGCGACTGGCATTCCAAATCAAATTTTGGATGGAAAAGGCGCTGTCTTTTTGTTAGATTCTGGAATTGTTGGAGAAACTGCCCCTATGGTTAGTATCTTCATGGAAAACCTGAAAGACAAAGGCTTCCGTACGATGTTAAAAAATCAGTTTGTAAAATATACTGATGCTTGTGTAGAAAACTTCCTTGGCGGAGACATGAAAGCATTGTTTATGAATACTAAAAAATTATCAAGCGTTGTTTTGAATAATTTCAAACCGATGATTCCGGAACAATTTCATGCTATATGGCAAAAAGGCATTGACACTAATGATTACTATTTAAAATTATGTGGTTCTGGCGGAGGTGGCTATATCTTAGGTTTTACCGAAGATTTAGAACGCGCTAAACTTTCCTTGAAAGACTATAAATTAGAAGTGGTGTACCAATTCTAATCAGCAATATAAAATAAATTTAAAGCTTAAAATCCCTTGTGTTTTTAAGCTTTAATCTTTTAAAAAAGTACCATGTTAAGCAGAAAGCAGAAGCTTTTAATAATGAAGATCATCAGTTTATTCTCTGTCGTAAGAGGATATAACATTCCTGTTATTATTTTGGCACAATATCTTTCGGCCATTTTTATTCTAGCTCCTGAAAAAAGAGCGCTAGCTGTCCTACTCGACTTCAACTTGTTCATTCTTGTTTTTGCCTCCTCGTTAACCATTGCTTCAGGCTATATCATCAATAATTTTTACGACAGTCGAAAAGATCTGATCAATCGTCCTAACAAGTCCATGCTGGATCGACTCGTCAGCCAAAAAACAAAACTAAACGTGTACTTTTCGCTAAATTTCATTGTAGCCATAATGGCGCTTTTTATATCATGGCGCGCTTTCTTATTCTTTTCAGCGTATATTTTCTTGATTTGGTTTTACTCCCATAAAATAAAGAGATATCCAGTAATAGGAAATCTAACTGCTGCTTTACTGGCTGTTATCCCCTTTTTTGCAATATTATTGCATTACTACAACAACCTTTCTTTTGAAGAAATCGAAAACTACAAAGGCCATTTTGCTGTTATTTTTGCACATGCCAGCTTTCTTACCCTTTTGATTCTCATACGAGAAATGATCAAAGATTTAGAGAATATAAAAGGTGACTTGGCTAATGATTATAAAACGATTCCGATTGTCTATGGCGAAATGCTTTCTAAAAAAATCATTACGGCTTTAAGTGCGCTGACCATCTTTCCAGTGTATGTGCTGATTGAAATTTATAATGTTGGGTATATGGATATTTATTTCTATGCCTGTTTGATTATCTTAATTTTCTTTGTCCTTTATTTATGGAAGTCCACTAAAAAGGAACAGTATCTGTTACTTCACAACGTACTTAAATTCTTAATTGTCTCCGGTGTCTTTTGCATTGTTCTGATTAATCCATCCGTATTATGGAGTGGAAAAAAACTCCTATTGAATATTTAGGCGAATTTCATTCTGGTAAAACCTGATTTTTCTGTTTTGCTAGCCTAGATTGAAACGGCGTCCTTTTATCTCGCTGTAAAAACGAGATAAAAGATACAGTGGAAAGCGGGACATCGAAGATTCAGCGTAGCTAAACAGCTCCAAGAAAACAAAATAAAAACTTATAAATTAGATAGTTACCGTTTTATAATTGCCATATATCGATTAGCAATAATATAAATACTATCTTTGCACAAATTATGGAATATTATGAATAATAAGGAAGGCAATAATAAAAAAAGCGGTGCTAGACCAACGAGTTCTAGACCTAGCTCTAATAAGCCAAAACCTGCGATGCAAAAAAGGGCACAAGGGCCAAAAAAAGTAAAAATAAACACTAAAGTTGCAGAAGTAGTTTCTGACAAGGTTGAAAAAAAACCGAATCAGGCACCTAAGAGACCTAAAGTTAAAGACGAAATTCGTTTGAATAAATATATCGCCAATTCTGGTGCTTGCTCCCGTCGTGATGCGGATATTTACATTCAATCTGGAAACGTAAAAGTAAATGGAATTCCTGTTATTGAAATGGGATACATGGTAAAACCAGGAGATATCGTAAATTTTGACGGAGTGCTTTTGACTCCAGAGAAAAAAGTTTACATTTTATTAAACAAACCTAAAAATTTCACGACAGCTTTTGACGAAGGTCAAGAATTTCGTAATGTTTTAGAATTAGTAAAAGGGTCTACAACTGCCAAAATTGGAGCTGTAGGAAGAATGGATAAGAACACAACTGGTCTTTTATTGTTTACAAACGATACAGACATGTTGCGTAAATTTACTTTGCCAAGCCAAAAATCATCTAAAATATATCACGTATCTTTAGACAAAAACCTAAAATTTGAAGATTTAGAAAAAATCAACAAAGGGTTAACTCTTGACGGACACCGCGTTTTTGTAGAAGACATTAGCTATATTGATGGAGAAGCTAAAAGCGAAATAGGATTGAAACTAAGATCATCAAATGTAAAAGTAGTTCGTTCTATTTTTGAACATTTTAGTTATGATGTTTTAAGAATTGATAGAGTTTCGTTTGCAGGTTTGACTAAGAAAAACTTACCAAGAGGAAACTGGAGATTGCTTACTGATCAAGAAATCATCAACTTGAAGAACGTATAATATTTCATTGACATTATTACATTAAAATCCCTTTCGTGACAAACGAAATGGGATTTTTTTTACTTTAAACCTACACAGCTATGACGCCAGAAAAATTACAATCAATCGCTTTTAAATGGTTTGAAACCTTTAATAATAAAGAATTAGAAAAGTTGTTGTCTCTTTACGATGACGATGCCGAACATTTTAGTCCAAAATTAAAAATCCACAAGCCCGAAACAAATGGTCTAGTAAAAGGGAAGGAAGCTTTACGCGAATGGTGGCAGGATGCATTTGAGCGATTCCCTAGCTTAAACTATAAAGTGACGTCGCTTACCGCAAATGGAGATCGCGTTTTTATGGAATACATAAGAACAGTAGACGGAGAAGACGAAATGCTTGTTGCTGAAGTATTAGACATAAGAGAAGACAAAATTGTTGCTTCAAGAGTATATCACGGCTAAAATTACAGCGTATTTCTTTCCCATATTTAATAGAATTGAGAGAGGCACATTACCAAAGTCCCATTCGGTTTGAACCGAATGGGACTTTTTTTTGTTTGCAAACTACTCATTACTCATACTTATGACCGAAAATGAAGTTAAATTTCTGAACACTTTAGCGGAACGAAAACGTTACACCTATATAAAATCAATGAAATCAGGGTACTAAAAATTGCTCTGTTTAAAAATAATTATACATTTAAAATCGATTGTTTAAAAATCTAATGCTTGACAACCTTTTTTTAAATGATAATGAAGCAACCAAAACACCGATCCAAAAATGAAAAAAAACATTGTATTATTATTTACTATTCTCTTGTCATCTAATTTTTTATGGAGTCAAGAAAGCAACGTTCAAGAAATAGAGATTAACCTAAAAGTATCGGAATTACTGTCTAAAATGACGCTTGAAGAGAAAGTTGGTCAAATGACACAAATGACGGTAACAAATTTTGAAGAGAAAGGAAAGCCAGGTGTTTTTGACATGGCCAAATTAAAAGAGGCTATTCAAAACTATCATATTGGGTCCATGTTAAACGTCCCTAATCCTGGCGCACCAACAATTCAGAGATGGAAAGAAGTAATCACAATAATAAATAACGAAACCAATAAAACGCGATTAAAAATCCCTGTACTTTATGGAATTGATGCGATTCATGGATCAAGCTACACAGCAGGCGCAACATTATTCCCGCAGCAAATAGGAATTGCAGCCACTTTTAATACTGCAATAGCAAAAAGAGGATCAGAAATTTCAGCTTACGAAACAAGAGCCTCCTCTATTCCATGGGTTTTTTCCCCAGACTTAGATCTGCCCAGAAATCCGGCTTGGTCGAGAATGTGGGAGTCTTTTGGTGAAGATGCTTATTTATCTTCACAAATGGGAGCTGCAATGGTCGAAGGTTTTGAAGGAAATGACGTTGGTTCAAAATATCATGTAGCATCTTGCATGAAACATTTTATAGGTTATGGAAGCACTACAACGGGAAAAGACAGAACACCAAGTATTATTCCAGAACGCGTTTTAAGACAGTTTGATTTAACGATTTACGAAACAGCAATCCAAGCAGGGGCAAAAAGTATAATGATTAGTTCTGGAGAAATAAACGGGACTCCAGTTCATGCCAGCAAACATTTAATAACAGATATTCTAAAAACCGAACTCGGATTTCAAGGCGTTGTTGTGACTGATTGGAAAGATATTATATATCTATATACAAGACATAAAGTTGCCGAAAACAATAGGGATGCTGTAAGAATATCAGTAATGGCAGGCATTGATATGAGTATGGTTCCTGAAGATTATTCTTTTTATACCGATTTACTAGATTTGGTTACTAAAGGCGAAGTACCAATGTCTCGAATTGACGATGCCGTTTCAAGAATCTTAAAAATGAAATTTGAAGTGAATTTATTTCAAAACAACATCGCTGATTTGAAAGACTATCCAAAATTTGGCTCACAGGAATTCATCGATGTTGCCTATAATGCAGCTGCAGAATCCATTACATTACTAAAAAATTCAAATGCTATTTTGCCTTTAGACAAAAGTGAAAAAATACTAGTAACGGGGCCAACAGCTAATAGCATGAAATACCTAAATGGAGGATGGTCATACAATTGGCAAGGAGAAAATTCAGATAGCTATGCAGCGGATAAATTTACTATTCTAGAAGCAATTCAAAACAAAGTAGGTAAAGCAAATGCTCTTTACACAGAAGGTGCTAATCTTGAAAAAGAAGATGACGCTGCCATTCAAAAAGCAGTAGAACTAGCTAAAGACGCCTCAAAAATAATCTTATGTTTGGGAGAAAAAAACTATACCGAAACGCCAGGAGACATCAGTAATTTATACCTGAGTTCATCACAAATAAAACTAGCTTTAGCTTTATCAAAATTAAACAAACCGATCATTTTAGTTTTAAATGAAGGAAGACCAAGACTAATAAGTGATTTTGAAGACAAAATGAGTGCTGTAATTCAATGTTATTTGCCCGGTAATGAGGGAGCAAGAGCATTAGCTGATATTCTTTACGGCGACGTGAATCCAAGCGGAAGACTGCCTTACAACTACCCTAGATACCCCAATTCATTAGAAAAATACAATCGAAAATACACGGAGAGTTTAGGAGATGAAGAGCAGAATAATGATGCTCAATATCAAAGAAGTTATTCTCCTCAGTTTGAATTTGGAACAGGTTTATCTTACACTACTTTTGAGTATTCAAATCTAACTATTGACAAATCTAAAATTAACAATACTGAATCCGTGACGATTACTGTTGAAGTAAAAAACACTGGAAAATTAACTGGAAAAGAATCCGTATTACTTTATTTATCAGACAAAGTGGCAAGTATTACACCCGAAGTAAAAACATTAAAAAGATTTGAAAAAATAAGTTTAAAACCAGGAGACAGTAAAATAGTTACATTTATACTAAATCAAAAAGACCTGCAGTTTGTAAACAATGACTTGAAATGGATTTCTGAAAAAGGAACATTTAAAATCCAAATTTCAGACCTTACCAAAGAATTTTTGTTACAGTAATTTTTCATTAAATATAACTAACGATAAAAACAAGCTTCCCAACCGGGAAGTTTGTTTTGTTGTAAACAGAAAACACATCTAAATCATCAAAAGTTAACAGAACCACTTTTTTTAAAACATTCCTTTTATTTAAGTACATTAGCAATAGCCAATTAACAATGATAAAAATAATGGGACAATTTCGATACAAAATAGTGGTCTTTGCATTATTTCTCACTCTGAGTTGCCACAAAAAGACTCAAAACACAACAGATGTTAAGACTACTACAAAAAGCGAGAATACAACATTTGCTAATGACTCATTGAGCATTGACTTAGTGGCGCTGCAAAAGCAGGGCAACCTAAAAAATACAACTTTGATAACAGTGTACGATGACCCCGTATACCACAGTACTAAAAGGTACGAAGCACTTTCTTTATCAAAATTACTGGAAACCCATACTGCGATCAAAAATCTAGAAGCTAACAAATACCAAATTATCTTTGAATGCGAAGACGGTTACAAACCGATGATGTCTTTAGAAAAATTTATTGCCGTAAAATCCTTTCTTGCGGTCAGGGACGCGGATGCACCAAAAGGCGAATTATGGTCAAAAATCATTAAAGACGGGCACGAAATGAAAGCGGCTCCATTTTACTTAGTTTATCAAGGCGTTTCCACAAAAGATACTGATCTTAAATGGCCGTATAACCTCATAAAAATACACCTCATTCCTAACAGTCAAAACATAGTATTACTATTCCCAAAAGACGATACAAAAGCTCAAGTTGGCTTTGAATTATTTAACAAAAACTGCGTCACTTGTCATGCCATAAATAAAATTGGCGGAAATATGGGGCCAGAATTAAATTACCCTAAAAGCATAACCGAGTATTGGGATACAAACCAACTAAAGGCCTTTATAAAGAATCCAGCTTCCTTTAGGGACAGAGTGAAAATGCCCACACCAGCAAACCTAAATAATAAAGAGATAGATGAAATTGTCTATTATTTAGAATATATGGCAAACCACAAGCTATAAAAAGAGCTAAAATAAATAGCACTATTGAAACATGGAAAAAACTACTCGATTAAAAAACCTTACCTATTTTAGCTGATATTCTTCATGGTTCCGTAAATCCAAGTAAAAAGACTGCCTTACAACTACCCTAGATATACAAACTCAGTAGAAAATATATTGAGAGATCAGCAGACTAAGAACAAAATAATGCTGTTCAATTTGAATTTGAAACAGGTTTATCATATACTACTTTTGGGTATTCCAATCTAACTATTGACATATTTGAAATTAGTAATACTGACTCCGTGACGATAAATGTTGCTATAAAACATAGGAAAAGTAACTGGAAAAGAATCCGTATTACTTTATTTATCAGACAAAGTGGCAAGTATTACACCAGAAGTAAAAGCATTAAAAAGATTTGAAAAAATAAGTTTAAACTCAGGAGAAAGTAAAAGAGTCACTTTTATACTAAATCAAAAAGACCTGCAGTTTGTAGGAAGTGATCTAAAATGGGTAGCCGAAGAAGGAACTTTTAAAATCTAAATTGGAAATCTTACTAAAGAATTTCTTTTAAAGTAAGATTTGACAAAACATACCTAACTATTAAAAACAAGCTTCCCAATTGGGAAGCTTGTTTTGTTTTAACATACTAATAAAAATCATCAACTGCTCAGAACATTGTAAGCTCCTCTTTGACGAGCTTAAATTTAACCTTACACCTATAAACATAGCAATAAACAAATTTATAAAAACCGCTATTAACGGTAATTAAATCTCGTAACTATTTGGTAATACTAACGAAACAAAATATTAATACCCCGGTAACACAAACTTTACAAAGACACCTTTACTTTGCAAAAAATTAAACAAACTATGAAACTTAAATTATTCATTTTAACGTTTTTAATCAGTACTCTAGCTTTCGCTCAAAATAAAGGTGCTATTTCTGGAGTACTAACTGATAAGGATTCAAACAATGAAACATTACCTTTTGCTAACGTTTTATTAAAAGGCACACCAATAAACGCAACTACAGATATTGACGGAAAATACTCCCTTAATGTTCCGGCAGGAAATTATGTAATACAGTTTAGTTTCATCGGATATGAATCAATAGAGGTTCCTGTTACAGTAAAAAGTGGAGAAACAATAACAGTAAGCAAAGCATTAGGGTCATCAAGTTACAAACTAGATGATGTAGTTATCACTACAACCGTAAACAAACAAAAAGAAACTGCCTTATTATTAGATCAAAAAAATGCTGTTGAAATAAAGCAAAGCATCGGTTCGCAAGAACTATCTAGAAAAGGAGTTAGTGATGTGGCTTCTGCCGTGACAAAAGTGAGCGGTGTATCTACACAAGAAGGCTCAGGAAGTGTTTTTGTACGAGGTTTAGGAGATCGTTATAATGTGACTACTTTAAATGGCCTGCCTTTACCATCTAACAATCCTAAAAACAAAAATATTCTTTTAGATATTTTTTCAACAGATATTGTTGAATCAGTAGGAATTAGCAAAACATTTGAGTCTCAAAATTATGCAGATTTTGGAGGAGCAAACGTGGATATTGTATCAAAGAAAATGACGGGTTCTCCATTCATTCAGATTGGTGTAGGTGTAGGCACGAACACAAACGTAGCTAAACTTGATAATTTCTACTTGCAAGATGGGCCTTCTTATTTTGGTTTCAATAAAATAAATGCGCCAAGTAATCCTTTGCTACCATACAACTATAGTAATAGCTGGGATAGACAAGAAAGAAAAAATACGTTAAATAATAATATTTCTCTATCCGCAGGAAAAAAATTCAATGTAGGTGACAACAGTACTATTAGCGCTTTTATAACTGCTGGATTTGATGCCGAAAACAAATACAACGAAGGGATTTACAGAACAACCATTACTGCACAAGGTGCTGCCAATACAGATCTATTTAGAAAATCGTATCAATTCAATACCAATTCTACTGTAATGGGTACAGCAGATTACAAAATCAATAGAAACAACTCTATTTTGTTTACTACTTTATTTTTAAACTCTACTTCACAAGATTACAGTGAGTATGAAGGGTTCAATATTGAGTTTTCAGGATTAGACCAAATTGGTTTTATAAAACGCGGAACTTTCGATAAGACACAGTTAATTGTAAACCAATTTTTAGGTAAGCACAAATATAATGAAAGAATTACAGCGAACTGGAGTCTTGGATACAGCATATTAGATAATACTATTCCAGATCGTATGCAAAATACGTTTGTTCCGTCAAGTGATGGATCTACAGACTATACTTTTTTCAAAAACTCAAGTATAAACAATCACCGTTACTATCAAGGTTTGACTGAAAAAGAATGGTCAGCAAATGTTTCAGGCTCGTATAACTTTGCTAAAGTAGATGAAGACATCTTCAAAGGTAAAGCTACTCTTGGTTACTCCGGTAAAATGAAAATTGTTGATTTCAATTCACAACAATATTCATTTTTTCCAGAAACAAACAAAACACTTTTTTCAAAAGATGAATTTAATAATACTGATGAATACTTAAACAGCAATAACTTTGATCTTACTAATGGCGACAGTTCTGGTAAACTTTCTCAGCTATATAATGGACATTTAAATATCCATGCCATCTACGGAAATGCACAATATAATTTTACCGATAGATTATCCGTGATTTTAGGAGGTAGATTTGAACAAATAGAGCAATATGTTTATTACATGAGTTTAGATGCACCAGACGGAACTGGCAATACTTACGCACCTGTGAAGTTTTTACCTAGCATAATCGCTAAATACAAATTAAATGATAAGCAAAACTTAAAATTTGCAGCTAGTAATACTTATACCTTACCACAATTTAAAGAAAAAGTAAGAATCCTTTTTCAAGAAGTAGGACAAAGTTATGAAGGTAACGATAAACTTTACGCTTCAACAAACTATAATGCTGATTTAAGTTGGGAATTATATCCTAGCAACGACGAAATACTTTCGGTAACTGCTTTCGGAAAATTAATCCAAAACCCAATCAATGAAATGTTTACCAATTCCTCTTCTGGAAACATTACTTGGGCAAACACAGGTGATAACGCAGTAGTCGCTGGAATTGAGTTAGAATTTAGAAAAAATATTTTTGAACTCAGTGATGAGAATAATTTAAAAGAGAAACTAACTTTCGGGTTTAACGGATCATACATGTATCAGGACATGGATTTAAGTAACGCCAAAGTTTTGAATGAAAATGGGTTCGGTGCTAATTTTACTTATAAAAACTCAAAATTATCAGGAGCTGCTGACTTTTTAGCAAATGCAGACATGTCTTTTACAAAAGAATTTAAAAATGACAAAGACATTACTGCAACAGTAACCTACGCCTATGTTTCTGATAAACTAGCTGTAATAGGAACTTCAGAAAGAGGAAATTTGATTGACAAATCAATTAGTAGATTAGACTTTATTCTAAAATCTAGTTTAACTAAAAAACTAAATATAGGGTTATCCTATAAAAACATATTAAACCCAGTTTATGAAAGATACACTGATCAAAGCAAAGCACCATTAATTAAAACTACTGATGTACTAGCGAGCTCATACAAAATAGGATCTAACTTAAGTTTGTCTTTAAATTATAAGTTCTAGTACCTAATTTATATAACATTAAAAAGAGGTAGTTGATTATCATCAGCTACCTCTTTTTGTTAGTAAATAACGGGTGTAAACTTAATGTTAATGAAATCGAAATCCACATAGAAATTCTTAACAGCAAAGTAATAATGGCTTAACCTGAAAAAAACATTAAAACTGTTTCTTTGTACTGTTAAAAAAACATAAACAAAATTAAAGAAAAATGAAAAAATCAATTTTAGCAATTTTAACCGTCGTGACTATTGCATTTACAAGCTGTACAAGTGATAACCCAGAAACAACAACTCCTTCTAACACTTTTGATTTAAAAGTAGATGATTTAAAAGGTGAAATAACAAACAATGAGACTGTAACTTTAGATGCTACAAAAACGTACACATTAACAGGAGGTTTGATTGTACGATCAGGCGCTTCTTTGATTATTCCTGCAGGAACAACAATAAAATCTGACCCTACAGCTGATACAGAAAAAGCTAAAACAATATTTATAGCTATCGAGAGAGGCGCAAAAATCTTCGTAAATGGTACTGCTACTAAACCTGTAGTGATGACTTCTGGTAAAACTGCTCCTACTGAAGGTAACTGGGGAGGATTAATTATCTGTGGTGATGCTAAAGTAAATACTGGTGATAATGGTACATCTGAAGTAGGTGGATTATTATACGGAGGTAACAACAATGCGGATTCATCTGGAAAAATCACTTACTTAAAAATATCCTACACTGGATCAAAATTTAGTGATAGTAAAGAATACAATGGAGTTTCATTCTTTGGAGTAGGTAGTGGTACTGAAGTATCAAATATATATACTTTTGAAAGTGGTGATGATGCTGTAGAATTTTTTGGAGGCGCAGTAAATGCAAGTAAATTAGTACTTGTAAACTCTTATGATGATTCATTAGATTACGCAGATGGATACATCGGAACAATCACAGACGTTTACATCAACGGTGTTTCATTTGGTGGTGTTGAAGGATCAAACAACGGACAAAACGATATCGCTTTACCAATGACAGATGCGAAGATTTTAAACATGTCTATTGTAAAAGGAACAGCTACTAAATTTACAGCTTCTGAGAAAGCAATCAACTTCAAAGAAGGTGGTGGAAAACAAACGTACACAAACCTATTTGTTGATGGTATTGCAATTTTTGCAAAATTAGATTCAAATACTGGAGCTACTGCAAGAATCGCTGCTGGAGATTTCAAAGTAAATGGCGCAAATTTTGTAACTGCAAATAATACTACTGCAGTTTATGTAACAAATCAAACTGGTGCTGGTGCTGGTGCATCTCTACCTTCTTGGGCTGATTGGACTAAATAATTTCATTACAAATAAAATAGTAAAACACCTTTCTTTTGAAGGGTGTTTTTATTTTGGTATAGTATTTGATTTTTTTTGTATATTTACTAAACAAAATAAAGCTATGGCAAAAAATTACTTTTATATTGCAACCTTATTGGTTTTTTTCTTTTCTGTGAGCCTTAGTGCTCAAGATGCAAAGCAACAAACAAAACTACAGGAATCCTCCTTAATTGAAGGCTTGAATCTCTATCCGAACCCTGTGACTAATGGAAAGGTGTATGTTTCTACAAAAAATGATTCCAATAAAGAAATAATCATTTTTGATCTTTTAGGCAAAAAAGTACTTCAAACATTAATAAATTCAAAAGAACTAAATGTCTCCAGTCTTACCCCTGGTGTTTATATTATAAAGATTAATGAAGAAAACGCAACGGCTACCAGAAAACTTATTATCAGGTAAAAATTACGTTCGAAAAATAACTTAAATAGCTCCAACTTCAATTGGGGCTTTTTTTAATTCAAATCGGAATGTCTTTTAATAGCTAAAAGAGCTATTAAAATTTATACCTTTGTAAAAAAAATTCTTGATTACAGCTACTGATATATTTGCCATTTCGAGTCAAAAGCAATTTGAAAAAATTGCCTTAAAAGTATTTCGTTACCAACACGAAAACAACTTGGTCTACCGAGAATTTTGTGATCTCATGAAAGTAGAGCCTCAGAAAGTGAAGGCATTGCAACAAATTCCATTTTTACCCATTCAGTTTTTCAAAAGTCATGCGGTGGTTTCGAATACTAACCCAGTGCAAAACACATTTACCAGCAGCGGAACGACCGGAACGATAACGAGCAAACATCTGGTAACAGACACTTCTATTTATGAAGAAAGCTACCGCTTAGGATTTTCTCAGTTTTACGGAAACATCGAAGACTATGTGGTTTTAGCCTTACTACCTTCTTATCTGGAAAGAGAAGGATCCTCCTTGATTTATATGGTCGAAGATCTAATCGCGCTATCCAATCATGACGAAAGTGGTTTTTATTTGCACAATCATGATGAACTAATAAAGAAATTAACTGCATTAGACCAGTCTGGCCAAAATGTTATTCTTATCGGAGTCACTTTTGCTTTATTGGATCTAATTGAAAAACATCAATTTCAATTGCAAAACACCATCATAATGGAAACAGGCGGTATGAAAGGCAGACGAAAAGAAATGATTAGGGAAGAACTGCATCAGCAGCTTTGTCGAGGCTTTGGCGTGACAGCGATTCATTCTGAATATGGAATGACAGAATTACTTTCTCAAGCCTATTCCTTAGGAGAAGGTGTGTTTGAGTGCCCTGCTTGGATACAAATCCTCATTCGTGATACTGAAGATGCGCTGACCTATATTCCGCAAGGAAAAACAGGTGGAATCAACGTAATTGACTTAGCTAACATTAATTCCTGTTCTTTTATCGCCACGCAGGACTTGGGCAAAAAAAATCCCAACAACTCTTTCGAGGTATTGGGACGTTTTGATAATTCTGATATCCGAGGCTGCAACCTTATGGTGCTTTAAAAAATAAATTCGGTTATTTATTAAACAGTTAACCAGATTTATAATTAAACTATTCTTACCACAAAATAATTCTTCTTCCCACTTTGCAATAATACAAATTGATCGTTGATTAAATCTTTAGAAGAAAGAACAAAATCTTCACTTACCTTTTCTTTATTAATCGAAATAGAATTTGCTGTAAGCGCACGTCTGGCTTCTCCATTTGACTTAAAAAATCCTGTTTTTTCATTCAAAAGGACAATAACCTCAATTCCAGATTCCATTTCTGCTCTAGGAATTTCCGCTTGAGGAACACCATCAAATACTTCTAAGAAAGTCGCTTCATCTAGTTCTTTCAAATCATCGGCTGTAGCATTTCCAAAAAGGATGTTAGAAGCCTTGATCGCTTTTTCTAATTCTTCTTTCGAATGAACAAAAACTGTTAACTCTTCTGCTAATTTGCGTTGCAACACTCTTAAATGTGGTGCTGTTTTATGTTCTTCGATTAAAGCTTCAATTGTATCTTTATCTAAAAAAGTAAAAATCTTGATGTACTTTTCCGCATCAACATCGGTCGTATTTAACCAAAACTGGTAAAACTTGTACACAGATGTTTTATCAGCAGTTAACCAAACATTCCCACCTTCGGATTTACCAAATTTAGAACCATCCGCTTTTGTAATCAAGGGACAAGTCATTGCGTACGCTTTTGCCTCTTCCCCTATATTCATACGACGCACTAATTCAGTTCCAGTAGTGATATTTCCCCATTGGTCTGAACCACCCATTTGCAACAAACAGTTGTATTCTTTATGTAAATG
Organism: Flavobacterium frigoris; assembly: GCF_900111075.1. Classification (GTDB taxonomy): domain Bacteria; phylum Bacteroidota; class Bacteroidia; order Flavobacteriales; family Flavobacteriaceae; genus Flavobacterium; species Flavobacterium frigoris. The sequence goes on along the minus strand of NZ_FOFZ01000001.1, from coordinate 548,701 downwards.
ATAAAAATCGTATCCTTGAATTAATTGGTATGTAAACTCTGTAAACGACATTCCTTCTCCTTCACCTGCTAATCTTTTCTTTACAGAATCCTTAGCCATCATATAATTTACGGTGATACGTTTACCCACATCACGAGCAAAGTTGACGAAAGACAACTCTTTCATCCAGTCGTAATTATTCACTAAAACTGGTGCATTTACAGCATCTGAATTAAAATCTAAGAAACGAGACAATACCCCTTTTATTCCTTCTACATTATGATTTAAAGTCGCTTCATCGAGAAGGTTTCTTTCATCTGACTTTCCAGAGGGGTCACCAATCATTCCTGTCGCACCACCTACCAAAGCAATGGGTCTATGCCCAAAGTTTTTTAAGTGTACCAAAAGGACGATAGGAACTAAACTCCCAATATGCAAAGAATCAGAGGTAGGATCAAACCCTATATAAGTAGTGGTCATTTCTTTTAAAAGTTGTTCTTCGGTTCCTGGCATAATGTCGTGAACCAATCCGCGCCACTGTAATTCGGAAATAATATTTTTCATTTTCTAAAAATCAATTTCCACAAAGATAGTTTTAATTGGATAATTTGAAAATCAATCGGTCTAAAAATCCAACAATCTAATTATCTTTACAAAATGATTTTAGTAACAGGAGGAACTGGTTTAGTGGGAGCGCATTTATTGCTGTATTTAATAGAATCCGAAAATATCGGAGCTGCAAAAATACGGGCTATTTATCGGAATTCGGAGACGATCAAAAAAACGAAATCCCTATTCCAACTTTATAACAAATCAGGTTTATTTAACGCCATAGAATGGGTAGAGGGAGACATTATTGACATCACAACATTAGAGCATGCCTTTATAGGAATTGATTATGTCTACCATTGTGCTGCCTTAATTTCATTTGATCCAAAAGACGAAGACGTACTACGCAAAACCAATATTGAAGGGACGGCAAACATTGTAAATTTTTGCCTTGCCAAAGGAATTAAAAAATTATGTTACATCAGCTCGACGGCGGCATTAGGTGACCTAGCAAGCACCGCAACGATTATTACGGAAGAAACAGAATGGAATCCAGAAAAACCACACAGCGATTACGCTATTTCTAAATATGGCGCTGAAATGGAAATCTGGCGAGGCCAGCAAGAAGGCTTAGATGTTATAATTGTAAATCCTGGAATTATTATTGGCCCCGGTTTTCAAGAACAAGGAAGTGGCCTACTTTTTAAGGCAGTTGCAAAGGGATTACGTTATTATACGCTTGGAGTAACCGGATTTGTGGCGGTAAGTGATGTGGTAAGAATGACTGCTCAATTGATGAAAAGCGAAATCAGGAACGAACGTTTTATCCTGATTGCAGAAAACATATCCTTTCAAGATATAATAAACACTATTGCTGACGCATTGAAGGTAAAAAGACCTTCCCGTCAAATGAAACCGTATTTAATAGAAATGGGCTGGAGACTAGATTGGATTTTAGCAAATGTTTTCAATAAAAAAAGAAAATTAACTCAAACTACCGCTAAAGCATCCTATTCTATACATGAATACTCCAATGAAAAGATTAAAATGACATTAAAAACTAATTTCACAGACGTCCACCAGTATATTAAGGAAATTTCAAACTTATAAATTCATTACTTTATTTACTTTGCAAAGCATTTCTTCTCATTTTTCTGACAATACCTCCCTTTTTTAGTACTATAGAATCTTTTTTTATCGAGCTAGGCTTGATTCGTTTTATGGAATCAGCTTTTGCCTTTGCTTCTTTTTTCTCTTGCCTTTTTACTACTGAATCCATGACTACTTTCTTAGATTCAATACGTTTGATAACCTCATCATACATTTCTTTGTAATCAATATAATTAGAAGCGTAATAAATATTGCTTTGCGCAAATTGTATACTATCAATTTTAAACTTTTTATAAATGTACTTAGAAGGACTAATTTCATAAGTCACTGCTGATGTTGGTATTTGATATTTTACAGCATCCAAAATCGACAAATCATATATTACATCTATCATCTTATCTTTTGGTATAAGATTGTCGGGCTTATTTACCGCATCTTCTTTACAGCTAATAAAACCAAGTAAAATGGTCAAAAGTAACAGTTTCTTTATCATCTATTTTATCTATTAGCGATCAAACAAGAGTCTTTTTCCTGCACGAATATTTTTTACTTTAAAAGCATTATAGACTAATTGGCCATTTACAAAAGTGTGTGTAATTCTCGATTTGAACGTGAATCCTTCAAATGGCGACCATCCGCATTTAGCAAATATATTCTCTTTCTTTACGCTCCAAGGTAAACCTGGATTTACGATAACTAAATCGGCATAATAGCCTTCTTTTATGAAACCACGATTTTCTATTTTGAATAATTTAGCAGGATTGTGACACATTTTCTCCACAATTTTCTCAATGCTAATTTTCCCTTGATGATGAGCCTCAAACATTGCCACGACCGCATGTTGCACTAACGGACCTCCTGAAGGAGCTTTTAGATACGGTTGTTGTTTTTCTTCTAATGTATGTGGTGCATGGTCTGTTGCGATCACATCGATTCTGTCATCCAATAAAGCCTCCCAAAGTACTTTACGATCATTGGCTGTCTTAACTGCAGGGTTCCATTTAATCAGATTTCCTTTTGTCGCGTAATCCTCATTAGTAAACCATAAATGATGAATACAAACTTCGGCTGTAATTTTCTTTTCTTCCAATGGAATTTTGTTCGTAAACAAATCCATTTCTTTGGCAGTAGAAAGATGAAAAACATGCAAACGAGCTCCTGTTTTTTTAGCCAAGGCAACCGCTTTAGAAGAAGAGATATAACAAGCCTCTTCACTACGAATCAGGTGATGCATAGTAACAGGTACATCCTCGCCATATTCTGCTTTATATTTCTCTGTATTATTTCTTATTGTCTCTTCATCTTCACAATGAACGGCAATAAGCATCGGTGTACTGGAAAATATTTTTTCCAGAGTATCTTCATTATCAACTAACATATTACCCGTTGAAGACCCTAAAAATATTTTTATACCAGCAACATTTCTTGGGTTTGTTTTCAAGACTTCTTCCAAGTTGTCATTTGTCGCTCCCATCATAAACGAATAGTTCGCATACGATTTTTCGGCAGCAAGCTCGTATTTTTGTTCTAATATTTCTTGAGTAACCGCGTTAGGAATTGTGTTGGGTTGCTCAATATAAGTTGTAATCCCACCTGCAACGGCAGCTCTAGACTCTGATTCTATATCCCCTTTATAGGTTAAGCCCGGCTCCCTAAAATGCACTTGATCATCAATTGCTCCCGGAATAAGGTAATTGCCTTCAGCATCAATAATTTGACAGTCTGATGATTTAGCACTAATGCTTTCTGCAATTTCAACAATAATATCATTCTCAATCAAAACATCACCCTCAAAAATCACTCCCTCATTTACTATCTTGGCATTCTTAATTAAAATACATTTCATTGTATATTTGCTTATAAACTATTAACTAATTTTTTTAATCGTAGAGAAATTACTCCAAAAACAGCTTCAACAATTATTGAATTACTCATTTTTGACACCCCTTTTGTTCTGTCCGTAAAAATGATTGGCACTTCGACAATATTGAATTTTTTACAAAAAGTCCTGTATTTCATTTCAATCTGAAACGCATAACCAACAAATTTTATTCTATTGAGGTCGATTCCTTCAAGAACCTCTCTTTTATAACAGACGTAGCCTGCTGTAGCATCATGGATCTTCATCCCAGTAATAATTTGAACATATACCGATGCAAAATAAGACATCAATACCCTGTTTAATGGCCAATTGACTACATTTACTCCTGTAACATATCGTGAACCAATTGCTAAATCAGCATTCCCAAAATGACAGGCGTTGTATAATTTTTCTAAGTCATTCGGATTATGAGAAAAATCAGCATCCATTTCAAAAATAAAACTGTATTTTTTTTCTAATGCCCATCTAAACCCGTGTACATATGCTGTTCCTAGTCCCGCTTTCGTTCTTCTATTCTCTAAGAATAGACGATCCGCAAATTCTGTTTGAAGCAATCTGACTTTATCTGCGGTCTTATCCGGAGAATTATCGTCAACAATAAGAATGTCAAAAGGTTTGTGTTGAGAAAGCACCGACCTGATTATGCTTTCAATATTTTCAATTTCGTTATAGGTAGGAATTATAACAATACAGTCGTTCATATTTCTAGTAATTTCAACGCAAAAGTAACGTTTTTATGGCATTTGATTCATAATAAAATTATAATAAAAAGATTGATATAAAAAATTAGTAATTTTGCAGCGCTATGATTGAACACCTACTTCATCCAAGAATAACAGAAAGCAAAGATTGGGCGACCATTTTATTTGTCTTGGCATTTGCTATTATCGCAATTACTAAATCAGTTTATGAAAATAGATTTAGCGATTTTATGAATTTGATCTTTTCAGATAAATATTCTAATGTATATCGCGATGGAAGCCATCTAAAAGGCAGTTTTACCATTTCGCTTTTTCTTGTGCAAGTAATTTCCTTTGCCTTTTTCATCCAGCTTTCCCTAAGCTTTTTTGGATATGGCTCAAAGACAGACTGGATCCTTTACATTCAAATTATTACGTTTTTGATATTTTTCATTTTATCTAAATTTCTGGTCGAAAAAATTATCGCTACTGCATTTAATATTGAAGAGTTTGTTGACCAATTTAATCTTCAAAAGGTTACTTACAGAACGTATATTGGTCTATTTATCTTACCTATCAACACGATATTGTTTTATTACGATACAATATCAAGAAATATTTTATTAATAATTATATCTATAGTATTGATAATCAATGTTTTTGCATATTTGCTTTCAATAAAAAAATATCAAAATTTAATATTCAGTAAGATGTTTTATTTTATTTTATATCTTTGCGCTCTCGAAATAGCCCCTTATTTTTTCATGCTATTTATGTTTAAAAAAGGAGGCGCTTAGAAAATGTTAAAATATGAAAGTGAAAACAATTTTGGTGTCACAGCCCGAGCCTAAAGTAGAGAATTCTCCTTACTTTGAACTCCAACAGAAGCATAAAGTTAAAATTGATTTCAGACCTTTTATCCATATAGAAGGAGTTAATGCCAAAGAGATTAGACTGCAAAAGATCGATCTTAATAATTATACAGCAATTATTTTAACTAGTCGAAACGCAGTAGATCATTTCTTTAGAGTAGCTGATGAAATGCGTTTCAAAGTACCCGAAGGATTGAAATACTTCTGCCAATCTGAAGCAGTAGCCTTTTATTTGCAAAAATATGTTGTTTATAGAAAACGTAAAATTTACGTTGGCCCTAAGGATTTTGCAGATTTATCTCCATTGATAAAAAAATACAAAGACGAGAAATTTCTTTTACCAGCCTCAGATCAATTAAATGCTGATGCAACAATCACGCTTAATGGATTAAAAGTAGACTGGACTCCAGGTATTTTTTACAAAACAGTGATGAGCGATCTTTCGGATCTAGCAGATGTATACTATGATGTATTGGCGTTTTTTAGTCCAACTGGAATTAAATCTTTATTTAAAAACTTTCCGGACTTTAAACAAAATGATACTAGAATAGCTGTTTTTGGAAGTACTACTCAAAAAGAAGCGTTAGACAATGGTTTAAGAGTTGATATTTTGGCTCCATCACCAAATACGCCTTCGATGACAATGGCCTTAGAAAAATATATCACTGAAGCGAATAAGGGAAAATAATGCCCGACCTCGATCTTAAATAAAAACTAAAAAAACCATCTGGATAACAGATGGTTTTTTTTATGCTCAATTCCCACCTAAAACGAACTCTTCTTCTTCGACACAAGCTTACTCTTGATCTCCAATTTACACCAAAAACAAGTACAACATAGTCCAAACTAATTTTTGTCACATCGAGCGAAGTCGAGATGCAATAATGGTTCTCGACTCCGCTCGAACTGACAATTGGACTGTTTTACAACTAGTACTGGTATTAATTAAAAACACCTCTAAATAAAGCTCAAACACGCTTTAATTAGTTGTTTTTGTTTAATTTTGGTTTTCAATTACAACTAAGTACCCTAGTTTTAGTTCTAAAATAAAAGCTATGAAAATAAACTCCATGATAGTAGAAATAGATGGAATCGATAAAGAAATTTTAAGATTCCTGATGGAAGACGCCCGAAAACCAATCCTTCAAATCGCAAACAAAATTGGAATTTCAGGAGCTGCGATTCATCAGCGGTTGAGAAAGCTAGAGCAATCTGGTGTAATCTCAGGATCAAAATTTGTAGTAAACCATAAAGTTCTTGGTTACAATACCATGGCTTTTGTTGGAGTATATCTAGACAAAGCAGCGCGAAACCTTGAAGCTGTTAAAGAACTAAAGAAAATCCCAGAAGTACTAGAGTGCCATTACACCACCGGAAACTGGTCTATCTTAATTAAAATTATCTGTAGAGACAACCAACATTTAATGAATTTACTAAATACCAAAATTCAAACAATAGAAGGCGTTTCTAGAACAGAAACGTTCATTTCTTTGGACCAACAAATTGATAGACAAATTCAACTGTAAAAAGCTAAAGAAAGGAAATTCCAAATTCCAATCGTAATGCATTGAAATTTGGAATTTAGAATATTCATTTTTTTAGTCTCTTCGACTACCACCTCCCATATAAATGGAAACGTAATATAATAAAGTAGCAATAGATCCCAACGCGGCCACTACATAAGTTCTGGCAGCCCATTTCAAAGCATCTTTGGCTCCATCATGCTCTTGTTGCGTAAGCATTCTTTTATTCTCTAACCAAGCCAACGCACGATGACTAGCATCATACTCCACCGGTAAAGTTACTATTGAAAAAATAGTGGTTGCCGCAAAAAGCACAATTCCAAAAAGCAATAACTGCGGAAAACTATTCATCAATAAAATTCCACCTATCAAAATCCATTGCATGTACGACGATGCCACATTTACAAAAGGAACTAACTTAGAACGCATGGTTAACCATTGATAGCCCACGGCATGTTGCACCGCATGACCACACTCGTGCGCTGCTACAGCTGCCGCAGCCGCATTGCGCTGATTGTACACTGCCTCGCTTAGATTCACCGTTTTATTAACTGGATTGTAATGATCTGTCAATTGCCCAGCTACCGAAATCACTCGCACATCGCGAATCCCATTATCAGCCAGCATCTTCTCAGCAATTTCAGCACCGCTCATTCCGTTTTGCAGCTGCATTTTAGAATAATGTTCAAATTTGCTTTTCAGTCTTGCACTTACTGCCCAGCTTGCCAGCATAATTGCACCTGCAAGAATTAAATAACTCATTCCCATATATTTTGTTTTTTGTTTGCTTCTTGTTTAAAGTTACAACTTACAATGCAAATTCTACACCAAATTTTAAGAATGTCAATTTGGCATCATAGAAATCAAATCCCAAATAGAAAAATTCCAAATTCCAACACAAACAACATTTAGGAAAAAAAAACTGAAACATATAGAATTATAGGATTCAACATTCTTTACCTTCTTCTATAAAGCTCGCTTTTTAACGTGCCTCTATAATTTTCTATGAAGAATAAAATGACTTCTTGCAATCTACTTCCCTATGAATCTTTGTGTTTAAAAATTAAAAAAAATCCCAATCATAATGAATTACAATTGGGATTTAGAATTTTAAAAAATGGTGCTAATACGCTTAGCCAACCAAATTAATGATCTTACCAGGTACAATAATCACTTTATTTGGTGTTCTACCTTCTAGTTGTTTTATCGTTCTTTCGTCTTTCATAATGATTTCCTCGATTTGATCTTTGGTTAAATCCAAAGGCAATTCGATCGTGAAACGCATTTTTCCGTTAAAAGAAACCGGATATTCTTTACTACTTTCTACCAAGTGTTTTGGTTCGAAAACAGGAAAAGGCACCGTTGCAATAGACCCTGATTTCCCTAATAACGACCACAACTCTTCGGCGATGTGCGGAGCATAAGGTGAAATCACGATTGCCAATGGTTGCAGAATAGCACGAGAATGACAACCCTGAGTAGATAATTCATTTACACAAATCATAAATTGTGAAACCGAAGTATTGAAAGAGAAATTCTCAATATCATCAGCCACTTTTTTAATGGTTTTGTGTAATGTTTTTAAGTTGTCTTTTGTTGGCACTTCATCAGTAACAATCAAATTGTGTTCGTCAAAATACAAACGACATAGTTTTTTTAAGAAACCGAAAACTCCCGAAATCCCCGCAGTGTTCCAAGGTTTCGCTTGTTCTAATGGCCCTAAGAACATTTCGTATAAACGTAAAGTATCTGCTCCGTATTCATTACAAATATCATCTGGAGTGACTACGTTGTAATACGACTTTGACATTTTTTCTACTTCACGACCAACTATAAATTTACCATCTTTTTCTGTAATAAACTCTGCCGTTTTATATTCCTCTCGCCATTTTTTAAAAACTTCAAGATCCAATTCATCAGAAGAATTTACAAAGCCTACATATGTGCGAGGTTTGACTTTTGAACATCTGTAGTCATAGCACTCACTTAATAAATTTTCATCAGAATTAATAAATTTTAATTTTGGAAACTTTTCACTTATCAAGTCACGTAAAATACTGTTATCAATTAATCCTTCTTGGTCAGATCTAAATTGCTCTGAATCAAATACATTTTTCGAAACACCTATGAAGAAAGGACGCGGCTTATCAAATGCAATCGATTCTTCATGTCCAAACATTACTTCGACAGAATCACGATAGCTAATTTCAGCCCAAACACCTTGAACAAAAGCACTAGTCCCCAAGATCATTCCTTGATTGATCAATTTCTTGAAAGGTTCTTCTGTGGGTGCAAAACCTTTGTCTTTTAAGAATTTATTCCAAAAACGCGAGTACAACAAGTGACCGGTCGCATGTTCGTTACCACCAATGTACAAATCGACACTTTCCCAATAGGCCAAAGCTTCCTTGCTTGCAAATTCGTTTTCATTCTTTGGATCCATATAACGCATCCAATAAAAGGAACTTCCTGCCCAACCTGGCATCGTATTCAATTCTAAAGGAAATACAGTCAAATGATCTACCAAATCAGTATTAACCACTTCATTTTTAGTCGTGTCCCAAGCCCAAACTTCAGCATTTCCTAAAGGTGGCAAACCATCTTCTGTAGGTAAATACTTTTCTACTTCTGGTAGTACAATTGGTAAATATTTCGAATCGATCATTTGCGGCAAGCCATTTACATAATAAACAGGAAACGGTTCTCCCCAATATCTTTGGCGAGAGAAAACAGCATCACGCAAACGGTAATTTGTTTTTCCTTTTCCTTGATTTATTTTTTCTAAGGCTTCAATTGCTTTGTAAGTTCCTTCTTTATATCCCAGTTCGTTTAAGAAATCAGAATCTACTAATTTGAAACCTTCTTTAGATCCAAAAGCAGCTTCTGAAATGTCTTTATCAAAAATATTTTTGATTGCTGGCATTCCGCTTTGTCCTTTGAAGAAATTAGCAAAAGCATAATCTCTTTCATCTCCGCAAGGAACGGCCATAACAGCTCCAGTTCCATAACCTGCCAAAACATAATCTCCTATCCAAACTGGAATAGGTTCTTTTGTAAAAGGATGCTCTGCGTACGCTCCTGTAAATACTCCTGAAATGGTTTTTACATCAGCCATACGCTCTCTTTCAGAACGCTTTGCCGTTTTTTCTATATAATTGCTAATCGCTTCTTTTTGTTCTGGAGTCGTAATTTGGGCAACTAATTCATGTTCTGGTGCCAAGGTCATAAACGTAACTCCAAAAATAGTATCAGGACGTGTAGTGAAAACTGCAATTTTCGCATCTGAATTCTGAATATTAAATTCGACTGTAGCGCCAACTGATTTCCCAATCCAATTTCTCTGACTTTCTTTGATGCTTTCGCTCCAGTCAATATCATTTAGTCCTTGCAACAAACGTTCCGCATAAGCGGAGATACGCATGCTCCATTGTGTCATTTTTTTACGGACCACGGTGAATCCACCACGTTCCGAAACACCATTTACGATTTCGTCGTTTGCCAAAACCGTCCCTAATCCAGGACACCAGTTGACTTCAGTCTCTGCCAAATACGTTAATCGGTATTGCAAAAGGATTTTTTCCTGTTGTTCTTTGTCGAAAGCATTCCATTCGCTTGACGAAAAAGATTCGATACTATCATCACAAACCGCATTAACTGTAGCATTTCCTTCTTTTTCAAAAATAGCCGCCAAAGTTGAAATATCTTCCGCCTTATCGTTGTCTTTGTTGTACCAAGAATTAAATAATTGGATGAAAATCCATTGGGTATGTTTGTAATAATCTGGATTAGAGGTACGCACTTCCCTACTCCAATCGAATGAAAACCCAATTTTGTCGAGTTGTTTTCTATATCCAGCAATTTTATTTCCTTCTTTATCATAACCACCATCAATATTTACTGAAGTGGTATCTTCCGGACGTTGCCCTGTTTGAATCGCATATTGTTCAGCCGGCAACCCAAAACTGTCATAACCCATTGGGTGTAAAACATTAAAACCTTGATGTCTTTTATACCTCGCATACACATCTGAAGCTATATATCCCAGAGGATGTCCTACGTGCAGCCCTGCTCCTGATGGATAAGGAAACATGTCTAACACATAATGCTTTGGTTTCTCAGAGTTGTTTACAGCAGCAAAAGTTTGATTTTCTGCCCAATATTTTTGCCATTTGGCTTCTATCTCGTTCGGATTGTATTTCATTTTAGGTGACAAAGTTACAAAGTGACAAAGTTTCTTAGACTTTCACTCCTGAATTATAAAGTTGCAAATTTACGTTTATTGTACGAAAATTGAAACTTTGGACGTTATTAACTTCATATAAAGAAATTCTTTATTATTTTTACCCCATAATTAAAGTAAACTATGAGTTCTTCATTTGATAGGTTTCAAAAACGCAGGTTAATTTCCTCTTATTTCTCGGTTGTTCTAAGTGTATTCTTAGTACTATTCCTATTGGGAATATTAGGCCTTTTTATTATAAATTCTAAAAAACTAGCTGACGACTTTAAAGAAAAAATTGCCATGACGGTATTTTTCAAAAATGAAGCTAATGACAGTATTTTAAAAGCCTTTTCGAAGGAGTTAAAAGTTGCTCCGTACGCAAAATCTACAGTTTATGTGACTAAAGAACAGGCTGCAAAACAACATACCGATATAATAGGTGAAGATTTTATGACATTTTTGGGCGAAAACCCATTGCAAAACTCATTCGACATTCACCTAAAAGCAGATTACGTTGAAAAGGATTCCATTGCTAAAGTCGAGAAAAAATTGCGACTAAATCCTATGATCTCCGATATTGTTTATGATAAACAATTAGTGAATTTAGTGAACGATAATATCAAGAAAGTGAGTATGTGGATTTTAATAATCAGCGGATTCCTTACTTTTATTGCTGTTTTATTAATTAACAGTTCGTTGCGACTATCGATTCACTCGAACCGATTTATCATTAAAACCATGCAAATGGTGGGAGCAACAAAATCATTTATCAGAAAACCGTTTGTCATACGTAGTATCAAACTAGGAATGCTAGGCGCTACTTTAGCCATTATTGCTTTGATTGGCGTATTAATTTATGTCGAAACTAGCTTCCCTGATTTAGGAATTCTTGACAACAAAGTTCTTATCGCGGGTGTATTATTGTCCGTATTAGGGATTGGTGTTTTGATTACTTGGTTAAGTACTCATTTTGCGACGCAGAAATTCTTGAATTTGAGAACAGACGATCTATATTAATCTAAGATTTAGGATTTCAGAATTTAAAAAGTAAAAAAGCATAAATGAAAGATAAAGACACAAAACAAGATTTTCTTTTTGGAAAAATAAACTATACCATTTTACTAATTGGTATAGCAGTAATTGCTCTCGGATTCATTCTAATGTCTGGCGGAGGAAGTGATGACCCTAATGTATATAGCGATGCTATTTTTAATTTTAGAAGAATTCGTCTCGCTCCAACAACCGTTTTAATCGGTTTTGGAATTACAGTGTACGCCATATTGAAAAATCCAAAGAAAGCATAAATGAATACATTACAAGCGATTATCCTTGCTATTATCGAAGGGATTACTGAGTTTTTACCCGTTTCTTCTACTGGACATATGATTATCGCTTCTTCCTTTTTTGGGATTGCAAGTGATGATTTTACAAAACTTTTTACCATTGTAATTCAATTGGGAGCTATTCTCTCCGTTGTTGTTTTGTATTTTAAACGCTTTTTTCAAACTTGGGACTTCTATTTTAAATTGTTTGTTGCTTTTATTCCTGCTGTAGTTCTAGGATTATTATTCAGCGACATGATCGATGAATTATTAGAAAGCCCTGTCACGGTTGCCGTTTCTCTTTTACTTGGTGGTATTGTTTTACTAAAAGTAGATGATTGGTTTAATCATTCAGAGGGCACGAAAGTCACCTACCTAAAAGCATTTAAAATTGGGTTATACCAATGTTTAGCAATGGTTCCCGGAGTTTCTAGAAGTGGTGCAAGCATTGTGGGTGGAATGTCCCAAAAACTAGCCCGCACATCGGCCGCTGAGTTTTCATTCTTTCTTGCTGTTCCTACTATGTTTGGTGCGACAGCAAAAAAATGTTATGACTATTACAAAGATGGTTTTGTCTTAACTCATGATCAAATCAATTTATTGATTATTGGCAATATCATCGCTTTTATCGTGGCGCTTTTAGCTATTAAAAGTTTTATCGAATTTTTAAGTAAAAAAGGTTTTAAAGTTTTTGGATATTACCGAATTGCTGCTGGAATCATTTTACTGATTATTCATTTTTTCATTCATCCCCTGACTATCATTTAATGACAGACGAAGACTACTTAAACGGACAAATTTTATTGATTGACAAGCCTTTGAATTGGACTTCCTTTCAGGCGGTAAATAAATTAAAATATGCGCTGATTAATAAACTGGGACTTCCTAAAAAATTTAAAATTGGTCATGCAGGAACTTTAGATCCGCTAGCTACAGGTTTGCTTTTAGTTTGCACCGGAAAATTCACTAAACGAATTACAGAACTTCAAGGTCAAGCCAAAGAATATACTGGTACTTTTTTTATTGGAGCCACAACTCCGTCCTACGATTTAGAAACTGAAATAGACAAAACATTCCCTACTTCACATATAAACGAGGCTTTAATTCATGAAACGGTAAAGCAGTTTTTAGGAGAAATAGACCAAATTCCCCCTATTTATTCCGCGATAAAAAAAGAAGGCGTTAGACTATATGAGCATGCTCGTGCAGGCAACGCAGTAGAAATTGCATCTCGAAAAACTACGATTCACGAATTTGAAATCACCAGAATTGCACTTCCTGAAATTGATTTCAGAGTGGTTTGCAGCAAAGGGACTTACATCCGTTCTTTAGCTTTTGATTTTGGAAAGGCAATGAATTCAGGATCCCATTTGACCGCCTTACGCCGTACAAAAATTGGAGATTATGATGTAAAAGATGCTGTGGATGTCGTTGTATTCGAAGATAATTTAGAATCAAAATAACCCTTTTTTGAAACGTCTAAAAACGATATTATTCGCACTATTTTTTTGCGGAAGTCTTTTTGCTCAAGACAAGAAAATCACTTATACTCAATTTGACGTCACATTAGCCTTAACCGGAAACCCTAAAAGAGGAGAAGTTGATCCTTATACCAATACAAAAGAATCTTGGTTCCTTCCCGACGGTATTGGAACAAAATTAGGCTATGGTCTACGCTATAAAAAATGGGTTGGATTAGGAATTCATAGCGGATTAATCTGGGATTGGTCAAACAAATTAGTGGTTACGCCTGTTTTTGCTAATTTAAGATTTAGTCCAAGTATAAGTGACGAAATCAGAATTACACTCCAGCTAGGCCTTGGAAAAGCAATTGCATTAGGTCGCGGCAACTTAAGTGGCGATTACAAAAAAATCAGTATCGGGATACAAAATGATGATGATATTTTAATTTTTATCGAACTCAATCATTATACTATTCCAATCAACAATCAAAGAGACTCAGGAAATATAAGTTTAGGGATTTCCTTAATCAGCTTCTAAATAGAGTTATTCTTCTTCCTTGTCTAAATCAAGCATCATCCAAATAATTTCTTCTTGAGTAGACAATCCTTTATCGTGGAAGTACCACAATTGTAAATCTGCTTTTGCCGTTTCATCAATAACACCGTGTTCTTTTTTATAGTTCGCAATTAAATCAGTGGCTCCTTTAGGTCGAGGTCCCCAATGAGCCAATCCACCACCTGTTTCTCTATTAATCACGATAAGTTTCGGGATCGCTTTGCCTTTATTCGTTAAAAACAAATTCATCAACTCCTCATTTTCATCACGCAAAACAATTTTCATCTCTATTTTTCCATCAGAGGCAGCGACCATTTTATCAAATACAGGAAGTAGTTGCGCTGCATCACCGCACCAGCCTTCAGAAATAACCAACCAAATGTAATCGTTTTTTAAGGATTCCAATTTCTCCACATTCGCTTGCGGTATCTTTAAGGTTTTATCTAAACGATTCATACGCGTCTCATTTAAATGACTGTAATTAGTTAAAGCAGCTGACTGTTCATTGCCAGTAGATTTATCATCCTTTAGTAAATCTGAAACTAATTTTCTATATTCGGAATAGGAATGACTGTTGAATAATGCTTTAGCAATCGATTTTCTCATGTTTTCTCTTTATTTATGTAAAGTTAAAACAATTTAATAATTTTTAACATGACAAAAGTCACTTAAAAAGAAGCAAAACAGTAATTTTAGAACAAATAAAAAAAGGAAATGGATTTCAATTCAAAATCAATTGGGCTTGTTCTTTCAGGTGGAGGTTCTAAAGGTATTGCTCATGCGGGTGCGATTAAATTTTTAGAAGAGCAAAACATCCGTCCCACCAGGATCGCCGGCACAAGCGCAGGTGCAATTGTAGGTGCACTATATGCTTGGGGAAAGACTCCTGATGAGATTTTAGATTTTTTTAAATCGGTTTATCTATTTCAATGGAGGCATTTCACTTTTAAAAAAGCGGGCTTGATAGATTCTGAATCCTTTAAAGAATATTTTCACGCCATCTTCGACAATGCAGTCCTGGGCGAACTAAAAATTCCTACACAAATAACAGCAACCGATATGGTTAGAGGAAGGTTGAAAATATTTGAGTCGGAAACAAAAATTAGTGACGCCCTTTTAGCATCTTCTGCTTTTCCTGGAATTATATCGCCTTTTGAAATTAACGGAGATTTGTATAGTGATGGTGGGATTTTAAATCATTTCCCAACAGATATATTACAAGGTCAATGTGAAAATATAATAGGTGTATATGTCAGTCCGATACAAAAAATAGAAGCGAAAGATTTAAATTCTATCAGAGCAGTGACCACCAGAGCTTTTGATATTCTTTCTGCTAATACAAATACACAAAAATTTAATATCTGTGAATGGGTGATTGAACCTAAAGAACTCAGTATTTACAGCACTTTTGAGATGAATAAAGCAAAAATGGACGCTATTTTTAAAATTGGTTATGAAGCCGCCAAGATTTCCTTTGATAAACTAAATTTATAAAAACTAAGCGACACTATTTCAAAAAAAAAGAATATCACTATATTTGCACCAAACAACTCAACATACACATGAAATATAAAAGAATTCTTCTGAAATTAAGTGGTGAAGCTTTAATGGGCGACAGACAATACGGTATTGACCCAGTAAGATTAGCTGAATATGCCGAAGAAATCAAAAAAATTCACGATAAAGGGACAGAAATCGCCATTGTAATAGGTGGTGGAAATATTTTTAGAGGAGTTGCAGGAGCCAGTAATGGAATGGATCGCGTACAAGGCGACTACATGGGAATGCTAGCCACGGTTATTAACGGAATGGCTTTGCAAGGTGCATTAGAAGACAAAGGAATGCTTACCCGTTTACAAACTGCATTAAAAATTGAAGCAATTGCAGAACCATATATTAAAAGAAGAGCGGTGCGTCACCTTGAGAAAGGAAGAATCGTAATCTTTGGAGCGGGAACTGGGAATCCCTATTTCACAACAGATACCGCAGCTGTTTTACGCGGTGTAGAAATACATGCTGATGTAATTCTAAAAGGGACACGTGTTGACGGAGTTTATGATTCAGATCCTGAAAAAAATCCAGACGCTGTCAAATTTGATTTTATTTCTTTTGACGACGTAATTAGCAAAGGATTGAATGTAATGGATTCCACTGCATTTACATTAAGTCAGGAAAATAAATTGCCGATTGTAATTTTCGATATGAACAAACAAGGTAATTTATTAAAAATTTGTGAAGGAGAAAACATAGGAACAGTAGTAAATATATAATCCCCTAAATCCCCGAAGGGGACTTAAAAATTGGAAATAATGACTGAAGAAATTGAATTTATATTAGATAGTACTAAAGAATCGATGATCGGTTCTATTGCCCACTTAGAAAAAGAGTTTCTAAACATTCGCGCAGGAAAAGCATCTCCAGCAATGCTAGGAAGTGTTTTTGTGGATTATTACGGCTCAGCTACACCGCTTTCACAAGTGGCAAAACTAAGCGTTCCTGATGCAAGAACCATCACGCTTCAGCCTTTTGAAAGAAACATGCTTCACGCTATTGAAAAAGCAATCATGGTAGCAAACATTGGGTTCAACCCAATGAATAATGGTGACCTGATCATTATCAGTGTTCCGCCGTTAACCGAAGAAAGAAGACGCGATCTTGCTAAACAAGCAAAAGTAGAAGCAGAAGACGCAAAAATAGGGGTTCGTAACGCTCGTAAAGATGCCAATTCTGATATCAAAAAATTAGAAAAAGACGGAACATCAGAAGACATTTGTAAAAGTGCCGAAGAAGAAGTTCAAATCTTAACCAATAATTATATCAAAAAAGTAGATGAACTTCTTGTTCATAAAGAAGCTGAAATCATGAAAGTATAACTTTCAACAAATCAATAGCATAATCCGTCCCGTTTACAAAGCGAGACGGATTTTTCTTATTCTTATTTCATACATAATACCATAATGTGATTGTGGCCGTTTTGTACTAAACCTTTTTTATGAAGCATTTTTGTCTACTGTTTTTCTTTTTTACTTTTTCAGTCCAAGCTCAATTTCAGCTAAACGGAATTGTAAAAGAATCCATAACAAACAAACCGCTTGCTTTTGCCACCATCACTTCTGCTGCCGGTTTCACAACCATCTCTGACGTGGACGGAAAATTTAGTATTTTTTCAAAAAATAGTATTCCCTCTTTTGACGTTTCCTACATAGGCCATTTTCGAATTACAGTCGCTGTTTTAAAAGAAAAAAATTATTACGCCGTTTTTCTAACGCCTAAAAGAGATGACTTAAAGGAAGTTTTTATTTCGAATACAAATCCTGCATTAGCCATTATAAAAAAGGTCATTGAAAATAAAAACAAAAATAATCCCCAATCAAGACTAAAAACTTTCGAATTCAAATCCTATAATAAACTGATTGTTTCCGCTAATCCTGACTCGTTAAAAGGAACTATTGACTCGGTATTTATTGAAAACTCAATTAGCAAAACCTTCTCTAAAATCGACTCCTCTGCTTATAAATTTAAAGAGATTGTAAGAAAGCAACATCTATTTCAAACGGAGAAAGTATCGCAATATCAATTTGGAAATCAAAAATTAAAAGAAACGATTTTAGGAACAAAAATGGCCGGTTTTAAACAACCTGTTTATGAGATTTTAGGATTCAATTTACAATCCTTTTCGGTCTACGATTCCCGCTACGAGCTTTTTGAAACAAACTACAACAGTCCTATTGCTAGAGACGCTTTAAACGATTACAATTATAAATTACTAGACACCATAGCCATAGACGGCAGAACGTCTTACATGATCTATTTTAAAAATAAAAAGAAAAGTAAGGCTTCAGGACTAGAAGGAGTGCTATATATTGACCAAACTAATTTTGCCATTTCCAAGGCCATTATGCGAATAAAAGGGGTGCTGGACATCAGTGGAATCCATGAGTTCCAATACATACCTCAAGAAAACATTTGGTTCCCCATTCGCAAAACGTTTAAAATTATAAAGGGAAAAAATGACGATGATATAAAAATCCTTGGTGGAACGATTCAATTTGACGGTGACGTTGAAAAAGACTTCCAAACCAGAAAAAAGACCCCTTCTGATTTTACGTATCTGCTGTCTAAAACCGATAACTTCGACATCCAGTATAATATTCCGCTGAAAATAAAACAAAGCTATATTTCTGTTGAAATAAAAGAAGATGCTATTAACAAACCAGAGCCTTTTTGGGACTCCTACCGAAAGGATAGTTTAGACATTCGAAGCCAAAAAACCTATTTGGCATTAGATAGTATCGCCATTAAAAGAAGAATTACAAGCCGCATTCGTTTTGGCAGAAAAGTCATCAACGGATTTTTACCTTTAGGATTTTTCGATATGGACTTGCGAAAAATTATCAGCTATAATAACTACGAAGGTTTTCGCTTGGGTTTTGGAGGCATAACAAATGACCAGTTTTTAAAAAATTTCAGAATTGAAGGCTATTCGGCATACGGCACAAAAGACGGGAATTTCAAATATAATGTAGGGTTGTCCGCTCGTGTGGGTCAATTTTCTGATTCCTGGATTGGTCTATCATACACTGACGACGTTAGGGAGATTGCCAATACTTTATATACTATCGAAAAAAGTCCTTTTAAACTCTACGATCCTCGACCTATAAACATTAGTACCTTTTACAACTATGTGAGTTGGAAAGCTTCTTTCAAGACTCAAATTATTCCAAAAACAGAAAGTCTTTGGACGCTCAATCGCTCAGAAATCGAACCCAAATTCAACTATGTCTATAATTTAAATAATAAACTATATACGAATTACATCATGACAACGGCTATGGTTTCGCTGCAATGGAGTCCTTTCAGTAACTATATGCAAACGCCAACGGGCAGAGTTGAAGTTGAAAAACGTTTTCCGAAATTTACTTTTCAGTTCACACAGTCCTTACCAAAAGTATTAGACAATGATTTTGAATTTAGCAAAATAGATTTTAAAACCGAATACGAGAAGAAATATTTGAATGGCCAAAAAACAAATTTACTATTCGAAGCAGGTTACGCTACAGGCGATATTCCGTTGACCCATTTGTACAATACTTCTCCAAATAATATTACAAAAGAAACCATCATTCAAAGAATCACCTTTGCAGGAAAAAACAGTTTTGAAACAATGTATTTCAATGAATTTTTCTCGAATGAGTTTGTTTATTTCCAATTTAAGCACGGCTTTAACAGAGTGACTATTTTCAAAAAAGTCAAACCTTCCTTAGTTCTAGTATCCAGAATGGGGTGGGGAAATTTACAAAAACCAGAGCAACATGCAGGATTAAATTACAAAACCCTTAATGAAGGTTATTTTGAATCTGGAATAGAACTCAATCAAATTTTTAAAGGACTAGGACTTACCGCATTTTACCGTTATGGCCCCAATCAATTGCTTCGATTTGAAGATAATATTGCCATAAAGCTGAGCTATGTTCTTAACTTGGGACTCTAGTGACTGGAAACAAACTTTAATCCAATAATTGAAGCAATTAAAGTCGTCAAAAAGAAGATTCTCCAAAAAGTAGCCGGCTCTTTGAATACAAGAATCCCTACCAAAACAGTTCCTACGGCTCCTATACCCGTCCACACAGCATAAGCAGTACCAATAGGTAATTCTTGGGTTGCCCGGTACAGCAATAGCATGCTTATACTTAGGCAAACTAAAAACCCCAACATCCAATACGTAGATTCGACACCTTTTGTTTCATTGGCTTTGCCTAAACAAGAGGCAAAACCTACTTCGAAGAATCCTCCAATGATTAATAAAATCCAATTCATAATTACGGTTTAATAATTAAAACAGACGGAACGCCAATCAACCAATCGCTATCTGAGTCCAGTACTGATTTCCAGCTTTCGAGGCTAATGAGCATTAAGTCCTGCTTTTCCAGAAAGGGCAAACTTACTAACTTATCTATAACTATTGATAAATTATCGGGATGTATTTGTTCTAATGAAGTCACGGCACTTTGAATAACAAAATTATTTTTTACATGTCCGTTTACATCTAAAACAGTAATTTTAGAATTATTATTGTAAATTAATTTTTGGGCGTAATCAATTAAAAAAGAATCATCTGATTTAAAAATTGGAATAAACACATGATCTATATCTTGAAATTCTTTATCAATCAAAATTCCTAATGGCATTTTGGTTTTGGCAACAATTTGGCGGGTTCGTTCGTCAAAAGGAGAGTTTTCAAACAAGCCTTCCTTACCCGTAAATTTGTCAATCAATCGATCCGGGTTTATGATCCTGGTAGTAAACCCAATTACTTTCCCGAGAATAGTCCCTTCAAAAATAGATTTCCCTAACCCAACAAGCAGTAAGTCATAATCCCCTTGATTTGCTACATCTGCAATCTCCGACTCGATATCGATGGTTGCTTTAAAAATGGTCTCAATTTCTATATTCAACAATTCTGATTCTTCAAAAATAGGTAAGAAACTGTCTTTTTCTTTCTCTTCCAAGTTGAATGTATGCAGTTCATCACTTAGAGATAAATGCATTGCAGTAACAATGGAGCTGCTTTTTTGCTTTTTGGTTAGGCTATTCGCTAATCGCAGTAGTGATTTCCCTTTCTCGTTATTTCCAAATGAAAATAGTATTCTGTATTTACTATAGTTAATTATTTCTTCGGCATCAGGCACACTCTTATCTTTAAACAAATAATTAATCAAATCTAAAGCAGGCCCGGTCATAAAAGTGGTCACCAGCGCCATAATAACCATCATCGTAAAAACTTCAGGAGTTAAAACCTTAAGCTCTAATCCTATATTTAATACTATCAGTTCCATTAGCCCTCTGGTGTTCATCAAAGCGCCAATCGTTAAGCTGTCTTTCCAGTTTTGCCCGACAAACTTTGCTGCCAAAGCGCTTCCCAAGAACTTACCCACAACAGCAACCATAATAATTGCTGCGGTAACTTTCCATAAATACGGATCATTTATAAGTCCGATTTCAGTTTTCAAACCTGTGAACACAAAAAACAAAGGCAACAAAAGTATCACCGAAACATCTTCTACTTTTTCGATAAATATCATTCGGAATTTAGAAACATCCGGCATAATTGATCCCATCATAAAAGCGCCAAAAAGGGCATGAATCCCAATTACCTCTGTAGCGTAAGAAGAAAGAATTAGAAAAAGAAAGAAAATTGCCATAACGGGTTTCCCAATACTGTCTTTAGAACCGTACAAATCACCAATTCTTTTCAAAAACGGTTTTACGATAAAAATCATTGCCATAACGTATACGACAGCCAACGAAATGACATAAAGTGAACCCACAAAATCTCCTGCCTTAACAATCGCAATTACTACTGCTAATAAACACCAAGCCGTTATATCATCTGCAGCCGCACAGGTAATAACAATTGCACCTAATTTAGTCTTATGAATCCCTCTTTCTTGTACAATTCTGGCCAAAACAGGAAAAGCGGTGATACTCATGGCGATTCCCATAAACAAACTAAAAGAAAGAAACTCTACCCCCGCCGGAGCAAATTTATTATAAACAAAATAAGACAATCCTATTCCCAATGCAAATGGAATCACAATACTCGCATGACTGATTACTACTGCTTCGCTTGCTTTGTTTTTAAGTACTTTAATATCGAGCTCCATCCCTATAACGAACATAAAAAGAATTAATCCTATCTGACTAAGAAACTTTAAATTACCAAGGGATTCAACAGGAAACAAAGCAGCAGAAAAACCAGGAAAATACATTCCTACCAAAGAAGGACCGAGCACGATACCAGCTATAATTTCACCAATAACAGTGGGCTGTCCAATCTTCTTGAAAATCCAGCCAAAAAGCCGAGCCATCAGGATAATCATTACAATTTGAGCCAAAAGTATAGCCAAAGGATCTTCAAAATTATGTTTCATAGACATAATAAAATCGTTCCAAGAACTATGAGTAGAGTCTGAAACAACCAATGCTTCTTTTCCTTCTAGTTCCTTTCCTTTATTAATTATCCAATAGATCAAAGCGGTGAAACCACCGGTCACCGTCAAATAAAACAGCGTGTTTTTATATTTTCTTAAATCCATTTTACACTCGTGTATTAACTTTACAAAATCACACAAAGATGTAAAATTCTATAATACGTTTTACAAGGCAAAATTTAATTTTTTAGCGAAATTAAAAAAGGAATCAAACAGTGGAAAGCGAACCATAAACCAGATAAAAAGATTTTCATAAATTATGGCTTTTGCGGTGGTATTCACTACCTTTGCACCCATTTTTAGTACACTTATGAAAAAGAAATTAAAAGTAGGGTTTTGGGAATTTATTGCCCGTATCGTACTTAAAAACCGAATCGTTATCCTTGGTGTTATTGTTTTTATAACGCTTTTTTTAGCACTGCAATGGAAAAACATACAGTTTTCGTTTACGGAAGCTAATCTACTGCCAGACAACCACATCATCAATAAAGAATACAACGCCTTTTTAGACAAATTTGGCGAAGAGGGAAATTTGATTGTTGTCGGTGTTAAAGACGATGCTTTTTTTACACCCAAAGCATTTGCTGCTTGGAATAAATTAACGACAGAAATAAAAGCACAAAAAGAAGTGGATCTGATTATTTCAATCAGTGACTTGAAGAAATTGCAAAAAAATGATTCCCTTCAAACTTTTGAATTAGTGCCGTTTGTTGACCAAGCAAAAACAGTTAATCAGGCGTACCTAAACACTATCAAAAAAGATTTATTCGAAAACATGCCCTTTTACGAGGGTCTCCTCTTCAATAAAAGAAACGGAACGATCCGCTCAGCAATCTATTTAGATAAAAAAATCGTCAATACAGCGCACCGTAAAGATTATATCGTAAATGATTTTATCCCAAAAATAGAAGCTTTCGAAAAAGAAACGGGCATTGATTTACGTGTTTCTGGGATGCCTTACATCAGGACATTGAATGCGATGAGCATCATGAGTGAAATTAGTTTATTCATTGGCGTTTCTTTATTGCTGACTTCGTTGATATTCTTTTTCTTTTTCCGTTCCTACAGAGCTACCCTAATTGCAATTATAATTGTAATCATAGGGGTTATGTGGACGTTTGGACTGCTTGGATTATTCCATTATCAAATCACCGTACTTACCGCGCTAGTCCCTACTTTGGTGATCGTAATCGGGATTCCCAATTGTATTTTCTTGACTAATAAATACCAACAGGAATATATTGCTCATGGAAATAAAGCCCGTGCATTGCAACGCGTAATTACAAAAGTAGGAACCGCTACCTTGATGACCAACTTAACTACAGCTGCCGGTTTTGCCACTTTTATCATTACTAATAGTGAGTTGTTGAAAGAGTTTGGTATCATTTCCTCATTAAGTATTGTTGCACTGTTTTTTTTATGCCTTATCATCATACCAATTTACTACAGCTATCAACCTGTTCCAAAAGAAAAACACCTGAGACATTTGAGCCGCAATTACACGAAAGTGTTCATGGCCTGGATTGAAAAAACGGTAAGATACAACAGACGACATGTCTATCTTGTGGCTATATTTTTATTTTTAATAAGCAGCATAGGTGCTTTCAAAATTAAAACATCAGGAAGTTTAATTGAAGACATGCCAAAAAATACAGGCTTCTTTAAAGATATTCTTTTTTTCGAAAAAGAATTTGACGGTATCATGCCACTTGAAATTACGATTGACACCAAAAGAAAAAAAGGAGTTATGAAACTCTCTACCTTAAGAAAGATGGATGAGCTTCAAGAGACGATAGAAGAAATTCCGGAGCTTTCAAAACCAATCTCTATTCTAAATTTGGTTAAATATTCTAAGCAGGCATACTACAATGGTAATCCTGAATATTACGAATTACCTACTTCTCAAGAGCAAAGTTTTATTTTGGGTTATGCAAAAAACGCATCTAAAAACACCCAAAATAACATCATGAAAAGTTATGTGGACAGCACGGGACAAGTAGCCCGAATTACCACCTTCATGAGAGACATTGGTACGGGAAACATGGCTAAAATAGAACAAAAACTACTTGATAAAACCAATAAAATATTCCCCTCTGATCGCTATAAAGTGGTAATGACTGGGAAAGCATTAGTTTTTGAAAAAGGAACAAAATACCTACTTGACAACTTAGTCAGCTCGCTTCTTTTTGCTGTATTTTTAATTTCATTGTTGATGATTTTCATGTTCCGCTCGTTTAAAATGGTGGTCATTTCGTTAATCCCTAATCTATTGCCGCTAATGATTACTGCAGGATTGATGGGCTATTTCGGCATTCCGCTAAAACCATCGACAATATTAGTTTTTAGTATTGCTTTCGGACTTTCAGTAGATGACACCATCCATTTCTTGGCCCAATACCGTCAAGAGTTAACTCGAAATAACTGGAAAATAAAAAAATCTGTTTTTGCGACACTAAAAGAAGCTGGAATCAGTATGTTTTACACCTCAGTGGTATTGTTTGCAGGATTCTCTGTGTTTTTGCTTTCTGATTTTGGAGGAACAGTAGCCCTAGGTGGATTAATTGCCATAACGCTAGCGTTCGGGATGTTGTCTAACTTGATGTTATTGCCTTGTTTGGTATTAACTTTAAACAAATCGTTAGCGAACAAACAGGAATTTATCGAGCCTAAAATTGATATTTTGAGTAACAGAGAAGAAGACGAAAATCTAGATAAATAATCGGCACACTTCTTTTAAAATCATGCCTTATAAAACTCACTAAAGCTTCCCCTCTTTCTAGACGGGAAGCTTTTTTTATAAAGGCAACTTCTGATTATTATAACTTCCTTTTTAAAATGGGTGTATTTGGAAATCATGAAATTTCACTTGCAGAAGATATAATCTCATAGATTATAATAGACCTTTTTGTCTACGCTATAAATACATTTGGTACTTTCGCTGCAGAATTTCGCAGGTGGAGTCGTTATTTTAATTCTAAAACCCTTTCACGTAGGAGATTTCATTGAAGCCCAAGGCTATACCGGAACCGTAAAGGAGATTAGCATTTTCTCTACTATGTTGAATACCGCAGACAAGAAATTAGTCATAATTCCTAATGGGCCCCTTTCGACTGGTGCGCTTATCAATTTTTCTGCCGAGCCACTACGACGAGCAGATTGGACAATGGGAATAGCGTACGGTGATGATGTCGGAAATTTCAAAAAGGCGATTAATGATTTCATTGCTGAGGACAGCCGAATTTTAAAAGACCCCGCTCCTTCTATGGGCTTATCTGAACTTGCTGATAGTTCAGTAAATTTTACCGTTAGAGTCTGGGTTGACGGCGCAGACTATTGGGGTGTATTTTTCGATAGGAATGAGAAAGTGTATACTCGTTTTGGAGATTACAAACTCAATATTCCTTTTCCTCAAATGGATGTTCACGTTCATAATAATAAATAAGTAAAACGATTAGCGCAGTAATAAGTCTGTATTATTGTTTTTTTATTGGAGTAAACACTGATTCTGTTAGACTTGAACTCCTATGCTTTTAATTAATTTCTTTCACTCACTTTCGCCAAAGCAACTTCTAGACTTTTACTGTCTGAAAGCACTTTAGCTATAAACCCTTCTTTATTAATAATAAAATGGGTAGGAAACGCATTAAGTTGAAGCGTTAAATTCATATACGTTTTCAAATTAGGAACAACGGAATAGGAAAGCGGTTTTCTTGCTAAAAAAGCCTTTAATTGCTCTGGTGAATCTTCGGCGAGACTTATAAAAACGATGTCTTTTCTGTTTTTGTAGTTGCTTACTAATTGATTGACTTCTGGAAATTCTTTAATGCAAGCTGCACAATGAATGTACCAGCATTTTACAACTACAATCTTTCCTTTTAGATTTTCATTTGTTATCAAATTACCGTTTAAATCATTAAATGAAAATTCAGGAAATGGTTCGCCCTCTTTTTTATAGTTTTGAATTTCATTGTATGCTGTCTCGGCAATGGACGCTTTTATACTTGAATCGGATTTAGGTTCAATCTTAAAAAGCTGATACTGAAAAACACTTTTCTCTGATTCTAATCGGATGGGGATGTTGTTCCCTTCACTGAGTTTCTGTAGAAATTCCGCTTTAGTAATTTCTTTCGAATTTGAATCTAATGCTACAAAATCTTGAGAAAGCATGACATTCTCTTTTTGATAGTTGCGCCAATCCAAATAGGTTTTTTGAACGGAAATAGGATTCACCTCTGGTTTCCCTAATTTAACTTGACCATTACAGAATGCGAAAATTAAAACTAAAGAAAGAGTATAAAACAGTTTTTTCATGGTTAGTAAGTAAACCACAAATTTAGTTGACTTATTTTATAAACACTAAAAAATAAACACGATCTTATTTTTCATCTTCTAAATAGCAACTTGTGTTCATTGAGATAATTTGAAAATTGATTGACAAAACGGAAATTCCACAATTGCCTAGCCCCGATAGCAATGGAAATCCTTCTTGTTTTATCTTTAAAAACAAGAAGATTGTAATGGATAGCGGGAGATTGCTTCTAAAAAACACTATTCTCCTTCCGGATTGCTTGCTTACTATAATGACAATTAAAACAAATCAATTATATTTGCATTTACTATTCTTCGATACCCTTTGATATCATCAATGGTATAGTTAAAAATCTAAAATTAAAATGAGACATACAAGAGTTAAAGACTTACTAAACAGTACAACGGCGCTTCATGAAGTAAATGCGAAAGGATGGGTGCGAACTTTTAGAAACAATCAATTTATCGCTTTAAATGATGGATCGACCATCAATAATATACAATGTGTTGTCGATTTTGAGAACACTCCTGATGAAACTTTAAAAAGAATTACTACTGGTGCTGCTATTTCTGTAACTGGGACTTTAGTCGAAAGTAAAGGTGCTGGACAAAAATTTGAAATTCAAGTTGCAAAACTGGAAATCCTCGGAGATTCAGACGCTGAGAAATTCCCGATACAACCAAAGAACAAACCAAGTTTAGATTACTTGCGTGAAAATGCACATTTACGTGTTCGTACGAATATGTTTGGTGCGATTATGCGTGTGCGTTCGGTTTTGTCATTTGCAGTTCATAGTTATTTCCAAGAAAAAGGTTTTGTATATGTAAATACGCCTATCGTAACTGGATCTGACGCTGAGGGTGCAGGTGAAATGTTTAAAGTAACCGCTTTGCCATTTGACGGTACTCCAAGAACCGAAGACGGAAAAGTAAACTATAAAGAAGACTTCTTTGGAAAAGAAACCAACTTGACGGTTTCTGGACAGCTGGAAGCAGAAACGTATGCTATGGCTTTGGGTCAGGTATATACTTTTGGGCCTACATTTAGAGCAGAGAACTCGAATACTTCTCGTCACCTTGCTGAGTTTTGGATGATTGAACCTGAAGTGGCTTTCAATGATTTGAATGACAATATGGACTTGGCCGAAGATTTTATTCAGTACGTTATCAAGTACACAATGGAGAAATGTCCAGAGGATTTGAAATTTTTAGAAACTCGTTTATTAGACGAAGAAAAATCAAAACCACAGGCAGAAAGAAGCGAAATGGCTTTACTTGACAAATTGAATTTTGTTTTGGAAAACAATTTCAAACGCGTATCTTATACTGAAGCAATTGATATTTTGAGAGAATGTACTCCTAATAAAAAGAAAAAATTCAATTACATCATTAACGAATGGGGAGCTGATTTACAATCAGAACACGAGCGTTACTTGGTTGAGAAACACTTTAAATGTCCGGTAATCTTGTTTGATTATCCTGCAAATATTAAAGCGTTTTACATGCGTTTGAACGAAGACGGAAAAACGGTTCGTGCGATGGATATCCTTTTCCCTGGAATTGGAGAAATCGTGGGAGGATCACAAAGAGAAGAGCGTTTTGATGTTTTGGTCGAAAAAATGAAAGCCTTAGGAATTGACGAAGAAGAATTATGGTGGTATTTAGATACTAGAAGATTTGGTTCTGCAGTTCACTCTGGTTTCGGACTTGGATTCGAAAGATTGGTGCTTTTTGTAACTGGAATGACAAACATACGTGATGTAATTCCTTTTCCAAGAACACCATTGAACGCGGAATTTTAATTTTTACCGCAAAGTATTTTTTAAAATGTTTCGCCACGAAGACGCTAGGGCACTAAGAAAAATTAAAGATATTTTACAATAAAAGTAATTTATAACTTGGCGCCTTTACGTCTTAACGGCAATTTAAACATGATTACTGAGAGAACCGAAGAGATTGCTAGAATAATTGTTAATTTGGCTTTCAAAGTTCATAAAGAACTTGGTCCGTGTTGATTTGAAAGAGTTTATGAAGTTTGCTTAGCACACGAAATAAGTAAAGTGGGTCTTGATGTAAAAAGACAAATAGACATTCCTATCGTTTATGATGGTATTGAATTTAATGAAGGTTTACGACTGGATCTATTAGTTGAAGATAGTATTATCATTGAAGTAAAAGCAGTAGAGTTAGTAAACCCTGTTTGGGAGGCTCAAATCATAAGCCATCTGAAATTACTAAATAAAGATTTGGGGTTTTTGATTAATTTTAAGATCCCACTAATAAAAAGTGGCATCAGAAGATTTATAAACACCAAAAAGAATTATTAAAAAAACACTTTGAGCCTTAGTGACAAAAAACACGGTTTTCAAAGAAAATAAATAACACAAAACTTTGCGCCTTTGCGTCTTAGTGGCTGAAATAAATTAGTGCCTTATTATGCTAAAGCAATTTTTAAATTTAAAGTTATCCCAGAAATTATCTCCTCAGCAAATCCAGTTGATGAAGTTAATTCAATTGCCTACGCAAGCATTTGAACAACGTTTGATGGAAGAGATGAATGAAAACCCCGCTTTGGAAGCAGGGAAAGAAGAAGATGAGTACGAAAAAGACGAGTTTGAAAACGAAGACTATGACGACTATGATGATTCTGAATCCGATCGTGTTGACGCAGAAGACATCAATATCGACGAATATCTAAGTAGTGACGATACCCCAGATTATAAAACCCAAACGAACAATTATAGTGATGATGATGAAGATCGTGAATCTCCATTAGCAGCGCCTGTTAGTTTTCATCAGGATCTAATCAATCAGTTGAATACGTTTATATTGAATGATGACGAACGAGATATTGCTGAATTTTTAGTAGGTAGCATCGACGACATGGGCTATATCCGTCGCAGTGTCCCGGATATTGTCGACGACATGGCATTCACTCAAGCGCTTTATACTGATGAAGCTACCGTGGAAAGAATGTTGCATGTAATCCATGAATTAGAACCTTCAGGAGTGGGCGCCCGCGACTTACAGGAATGTTTACTGTTACAATTGAAACACAAAACACCAACGGAATCAGTAGAATTAGCGACTGATATTATCGAAAATCAATTTGATGCCTTTACAAAAAAGCATTACGATAAATTAATACAAAAATATAATATTTCGAATGAGCAGCTTAAAAAAGCAATTCACGAAATAGAAAAACTCAACCCAAAACCGGGTGGTGCTTTTACGGGAAACAACAAAATTACGGAAAATGTGGTTCCCGATTTTGCCATTAGAATCATAGATGGTGAATTGGAATTGACATTAAACGGAAGAAATGCCCCTAGTCTGCATGTCTCTAAAGATTACCAGGAAATGATGCAGACCTATAAAGAATCTACTGATAAATCAGGCCCTCAAAAAGATGCGGTTCAGTTTATCAAACAAAAACTTGATTCGGCTAAGTGGTTTATCGATGCAATCAGACAACGTCAGGAAACACTTTTTGTTACGATGAATGCGATTATGCATTATCAGGAGGAATACTTTCTTGAAGGAGATGAAACGAAGTTAAAACCAATGATTTTGAAAGACATTGCTGATTTAGTAGGTCTTGACATTTCGACTATTTCCCGTGTAGCAAACAGCAAGTATGTTGAAACTCCTTACGGAACTAAACTGATCAAAGAGTTTTTCTCGGAAGCTATGAAAAATGATCAGGGAGAAGATGTTTCGACTTTGGAAATCAAAAAAATTCTTCAAAACATTCTTGAGGAAGAAGACAAGAAAAAACCATATCCAGACGATCAACTAGCTGAATTACTTAAAGAAAAAGGATATCCTATTGCTAGAAGAACCATAGCTAAATACAGAGAACAACTGGATATTCCTGTGGCGCGAATGAGGAAGAAGATTTAAGATCAGTTAGTATCTTTATAGAACCATTAAGAATTTAAGAAAAATTAAGGTAGTACTTAACCAACTTGAATTCTTGATGGTTTTTTTAAATTAAGTAAGCTTTAGATTATTAACCTTCATAACACCCCACTAAATGAGCAAGAAGATCATAAATCGCAAATAGTTTAAAAATATTTCTAGCTAAAAAACAAAAAACCCTTTCTGAGCATCAGAAAGGGTTTTGAATTATATGGGTTGCACTCAAGTTATACCTCCCTCTCCTTTGGAGAGGGCTGGGGAGAGGACTCCTGATCTTTTCTCATCGCATGGTAATAAGCAGCACGACTCAAAGGTTCATATTCTTCTGTTTCTCCCAGCATGACCAATTTGTCATTGTCGGTTTTTCGAAAACTGTAATTCGCTAAATTTCCGGTGCGCGTACAAACCGCATGAACTTTGGTTACATATTCGGCAGTCGCCATTAGTGCTGGCATGGGGCCAAAAGGATTTCCTTTAAAGTCCATATCTAATCCAGCTACAATCACACGAATTCCTTGGTTAGCCAAATCATTGCATACTCGCACGATTTCATCGTCAAAAAATTGTGCTTCATCAATCCCTACAACATCACAGCCTTGCGCTAAAATCGCAATGTTTGCAGCTGCAGGCACCGGCGTAGAACGAATTTCATTAGCATTATGAGACACCACCATTTCATCATGATAGCGAGTATCAATGGCGGGTTTAAATATTTCTACTTTCTGTTTGGCAAATTGCGCTCTTTTCAGACGTCTAATAAGTTCCTCGGTTTTACCCGAAAACATCGAACCGCAGATAACTTCGATCCAACCAAATTGTTCTTTATGATTTACTGTATTTTCGAGAAACATTTTGTATTTTTCTAACTTAAAAAATGAATAGTTTTTATTACTTTGTAATGTAATAAACCGACTTAAGATTTTATACTTTTACGTAGTCTCAAAAGTAGAAAATTTTTATCAATTCAATGATTTGTGAACGCTTAATTAAAAATTAAATGTTCCCTATAAAAGGATCTTATTCCTTTAATAGAATAAAAATCATCGGAAATTACAAACACATACGCCATAAATACCAAATTCAAACGTCATGAAAAAAAAATTGGAAGCCGATTTAGTCAGCATTGCTCACAGAATATTACAACTTAAGAATAAGTCTGACATCAATCAATTGTTTTTGGAAACCCAAAAACTATATGAAAAATTGTCGGTTTTACGATTTGTTAATGAGCATTATGGTACAATCAAGCCTACAATAGGCCATGCTGAAATTGAAAAAGAAATCGAAGCTTTTTATGATAAAAGTGACGAACTGCCTGTCGAGACCATGATCGAAATGACTGAATTCGTTCCCATAGAAGAGTTTCCTACGAGAGAAGTTCCAACAGAAGAGGTGATTTTCGAATATGCTCCTGTAGAAGAAATTCCTGCCGAAGAAGTATATATACAGGAGCCTATCGCAGCAGAAGAACCTAAAAAAGAGAAAAGTAGTACTACCGAAGAGGAAAAAGAACTTACTGCAGAAGAGATAAATGATTTAGGTGATTTTGCAGCAGATATAACAGAGCAGCCGTTAAAAGACATCGAAGCTATCGAAGAGGAAACCTCAAACAATGAAATTGAAACCAACGAAACAGCGGAAGAAGAACAACTAACAGAAGAGACCGAAGTTGAAGCCTCAAAGAAAGCGGAAACCATGCAGATTTCTTTTGAAGATTTACTTGGAGGCCATTATAGCGAACCCGATTTTGTAAAGGTCGAAGAAGTACAAGCATTACCGCCGGAAACTGTATTTGAAGCTATAGAAAAAACAGAAGAGAAGGAAACACCTCCAACTAAACCAGTCGAAAAAACTGGGGAATCAAAACCGGTTTCACTGAATGACACGTTTTCAAAAGGAATTGACATCGATCTCAATGACCGAATCGCATTTGTAAAACACCTTTTTGGAAACAGTAATGAAGATTACAATAGAGTACTGAACCAATTGATCACTTTTAACAATTTCTACGAAACACGAAACTTTATAGAAGAAATGGTAAAACCCGACTATAACAATTGGGAAGGAAAAGATGATTATGCAGAACGTTTTATGGATATCATTGAGAAAAAATTCCTTTAAATATATTTCGAAGTACTAATAAAACTCCCGCATAACAGCGTATGTCAAAATTATATATTGTTCCCACACCAATCGGTAATCTTGAAGACATGACCTTTAGAGCCATCAGGATTCTAAAAGAAGTCGATTTGATTCTTGCCGAAGATACCCGCACCAGCGGAAAACTCCTGAAGCATTTTGAGATTGGCACCCACATGCACAGTCATCACATGCACAATGAGCATAAAACCATCGAGAATTTAATCTCACGATTAAAAGCGGGTGAAACTATTGCACTAATATCTGATGCTGGAACGCCTGCCATCTCAGACCCAGGGTTTTTATTGACCCGCGCTTGCGTAGAAAATGGAATAACAGTAGAATGCCTTCCCGGCGCTACAGCCTTTGTCCCCGCATTAGTTAATAGCGGATTGCCAAATGACAAATTTATTTTTGAAGGATTTTTACCTGAAAAAAAGGGACGACAAACCCGATATTTAGAGCTTGCCGAAGAAACGAGAACAATGATTCTCTATGTTTCTCCACATAAATTGGTAAAAACACTAGCAGAATTTGTCATCTATTTTGGCGAAGACCGACAAATTTGTGTTTCCCGTGAACTTTCAAAATTGCATGAAGAAAACGTCAGAGGAACAACCCGAGAAGTGTTAACGCATTTTGAAAAAACGGCGCCACGAGGCGAAATTGTTGTGGTAATAGGCGGAAAACCAATCATTAAAGAAGTGAAAAAAAGTAAATTCCAAAAAGACGAAGAATAAACGATACAAACATGACTCTAGATTTATTTCTTACCAAATTAACAAATACTCCAAAAGAGATTTCATTTTCAGAAACGATTGCGGTTATTGAGGAAAATTATAATTTCTCTCCCACGGCATTCGAAAATGGATTACAACACAATGCAGCAGGAGAGAACTCAGGTTCTTGTAAGTTGTTTGCTTTCGCCGAGATGCAAAAGTTCTCTGAACCAGCAACATTATCTTGCTTTGGCGCTTATTATTATGAAGAAGTTTTAGGAGATCCTGAAGGAACAAATCACCAGAACATTAGAAACTTCATGAAAACTGGCTGGGACGGAATTGCCTTTTACGGTGAGGCTTTGATTGTAAAATAATTTCGTTTTATACGCAACTTTAGACCTGAAACTTTAAACAAAAAACATGCGTTGGACTATTAAACCAAAACCTTCGGAAGATAAAATCAAGCATTTAGCACAAGCCTTAAATGTGGAAAATTTTGTCGCTACCTTATTAGTACAGCGCGGGATTGAAACTTTTGAAGACGCCAAGAACTTCTTTCGCCCGTCATTAGAACATTTGCATGATCCCTACTTAATGAAGGATATGGAGAAAGCGGTGGCCCGAATCGAATTAGCTATCGAAAATCAGGAAAACATTCTTGTTTTTGGTGATTATGATGTTGATGGAACAACTGCTGTTTCACTGGTCTCCTCCTATTTAAAAACCTATTATCCAAATGTTGCCACCTATATTCCGGATCGGTACGATGAGGGTTATGGGATTTCATTTAAAGGAATTGACTTTGCTGATGACAATGACATGACGCTAATCATCGCCTTAGATTGCGGTATAAAATCCATTGATCATGTGGGGTACGCCAAAGCAAGAAATATCGACTTCATCATCTGTGATCACCACAGACCCGGTAAAACCTTGCCCGATGCCGTTGCCATTTTGGACCCCAAAAGAGACGACTGCAGCTATCCTTATGATGAGCTATGTGGGTGCGGAATTGGATTCAAATTAATTCAGGCTTTAGGATCAAATCAAGGTAAGACAGTAGAAGATCTAACGTCTTATCTCGATTTAGTTGCCGCTGCCATCGCCGCTGATATCGTTCCGATGACTGGTGAAAACCGTGTACTAGCTTACTTTGGCCTGCAAGTGATTAATAGCGATCCAAGACCGGGAATCAAAGCTTTAGTTCATCAGGTGAAAAAACAAACCTTGGATATCACCGATGTTGTTTTTATCATCGCTCCAAGAATCAATGCCGCGGGACGCATCAAACACGGAAATCATGCCGTAGAACTATTAACAGAATTTGATTTTGAACAAGCACAGCAATTTGCTTCAGAAATAGAACAATACAATTCAGACCGTAAAGATTTAGACAAGCAAATCACCAAAGAGGCACTTTCGCAAATTATAGAAAACCAAGAAACAGAACGATCTACCTCTGTCGTCTATCAAGAAGACTGGCACAAAGGCGTAATTGGTATTGTGGCCTCCCGATTGATTGAAACCTATTACAGACCAACTTTGGTTTTTACCAAAAGCGGTGATAAATATGCCGCCTCGGCACGTTCCGTAAAAGGTTTTGACGTTTATAATGCTCTGGAAGCCTGCTCTGAACATTTGGAGCAATTTGGCGGACATATGTATGCAGCCGGAATGACATTGAAAGAAGAGAATTATTCCCTGTTTAAAGAAGCTTTTGAAAAGCAGGTGCAAAAGACGATTCATCCGGATTTGCTAATTCCAGAAATTGAGATTGATGCCGAAATAGATTTTGCAGATATTACCCCAAAACTAACCCGAATATTAAAACAGTTTGAACCTTTTGGTCCGCTGAACATGACCCCCGTGTTTCTCACAAAAAACATAAAAGATACCGGCTACGCTAAAAAACTAGGCGAAGACGATGCCCATTTAAAACTGTTTGTAAAACAAAATGGCTCCGAAGGCATACCAGCCATTGGTTTCGGATTAGGAAGCAAAATGGAATTAACTACAAATCAGAAGCCCTTCGAAGCGGTGTATTGCATTGATGAAAATGAATGGAATGGAAAGATTTCGATCCAATTGAGATTAAAAAACATTAAGTAATGAATACTCCCAAAATAAAGAAAGATCCTTACGCAGCACTTCGTTATAAAGAATTTAATACTTTTTTGTTATTACGTTTCGCGATGGTCTTTGCTTGGTCCATGCAATTTATCGTGATTGAATGGCAAGTTTACAGCATCACTAAAGATCCACTTTCATTAGGTATTATTGGATTGATGGAAGTTATACCCGCTATTTCCATGGCTTTATTTGCCGGACACATAGTAGATCAGAAAGAAAAAAAAGGGCTGCTAGTGAAATGTATTTTAGCTTTTTCGGCAATCAGTTTCGGTCTGTTTTTATTGACATGGCCTGCGGTAATAAGTGATTTTAGTACAAAGAGCATTTTATATTCTATTTATTTTCTCGTATTTTTAGGAGGATTAGTGAGAGCTTTTTTAGGCCCGACCATCTTTTCATTACTATCGTTATTGGTACCTAAAAAAGTATACCCCAATGCAGCAACTTGGAGTAGTTCCGTTTGGCAAATTGCCTCTGTTGTAGGACCGGCAGTTGCTGGATTCTCTATCACTTTGATTGGTGTACATTGGTCCATGTGTTCTGTTTTCGCCTGTTCTGTTTTTGCATTGTTGGCTTTATCGCAAATAGATAAAAAACCAATTTTAAATCCAAAAATTGGGGAACCTGTCATGCAGAGTCTGACCGAAGGAATAAAATTTGTATTCAATAATAAAACTATTTTAGGAGCGATTACTCTTGACATGGTTTCTGTTCTTTTTGGTGGAGCCATAGCGCTGTTGCCCATCTTTGCACAAGACATCTTAAAAGTAGGGCCGGAAGGCTTTGGTTTTTTGAGAGCAGCTCCAGCAGTAGGTGCCTTTTTGACCATGATTATCACCGCCTATGTTCCTTTGAGTAAAAATGCAGGAATTAAACTTTTGTCTGCCATCTTTGCTTTTGGAATCTGTATTATTGTATTTGGACTTTCCACGATTTTTTGGGTCTCGCTTCTGGCTTTATTCTTTAGTGGCGTATTCGATGGTATCTCAGTTGTAATTCGTCAAACGATTTTACAACTTAAAACTCCAGACCACATGCGCGGTAGGGTTTCGGCAGTAAATTCGATGTTTGTGGGTTCTTCAAACGAACTGGGCGCTTTTGAAAGTGGCGTTACCGCAAAATTAATGGGAACAGTTACCGCAGTAGTATTTGGCGGAAGCATGACTCTTTTAGTTGTTTTAACCACAGCTATTGTCTCTCCATCCTTCCGTAAACTGGATCTTACTAAAGATTTAGAGGAACACGAAAATCAAGAATAATTTTAATTATTTAGAATTGTTATAAATAATGCCTATATTTGTTTCAAACATTTTCTATATGCAAAAGATAAAACAAATATATTATAATGATTCAGGCACTTCTTTCTACTGGAGAAAAGAGAATGAAATATTAATCGACAAAGTACAATTGATCTTTAGAGAAACCGGCTTTTATTTTACCAAACAAGAACTACAACTATTTAAAAGTTGTATTGAAGAAAGTTACTCCTTAAATAGCTGTTGCGACGATTGTGAATTAAAAAATCAATGCCACAAGTTTTTACTTACAACACCTTGTTCTCAAATCGATTTAGCGGTTACCATGCAAGAATTAAATGCCGTAAAAGACTTGGTTGAAGGCACTTTGTTTAAAATTAATTTAGATGATTATTTGTATGGCGTGGGGATGAATTAATATTTTTTTATTTCGAATGTATCGCCATCGAAAACTCCATAAGTAAAATAGCTAATCCAGTCTCCCAGATTTACATATTCTGAATTTTCTCCTACGCTCACTTTCATTGGTAAATGACGGTGTCCAAAAATAAGATAGTTGTAATGTTTGCTTTCCAATTTTCTTTTCGAATAAAGAATCAGCCATTCGTTGTCTTCACCTAGAAAAGTAACATCTTCATCACCCGAAATTAATTTATTTTTTACCGATAAATATTGTGCTAAACGAACACCAATATCTGGATGAAGCCATCTGAAGAGCCATTTGGAGAAAGGATTGGTAAACACTTTTTTCATTCGTTTGTACCCCATATCGCCAGGACCTTTTCCATCACCATGACCAATAAGGAATGTTTTATCTCCAAAAGTAAATTCTTGATTATCGTGATAAACAGGAATATTTAATTCTTTTTGGAAGTAATCTTCCATCCATAAATCGTGGTTACCAACGAAGAAATAGATTGGAATTCCGCTGTCTCTAATTTCGGCTAATTTTCCTAAAACCCGAACAAATCCCTTTGGAACAACCGTTTTATATTCAAACCAAAAATCAAACAAATCTCCTAACAGAAAAATCACTTCGGCATCTTCCTTTACTTCATCAAGCCAAGCCACAAATCGCTTTTCTCTTGGTAAACTAAGTTCTGCTGTTGGCGCACCAAAATGCTGATCGGAGGCAAAGTATATTTTTTTTTTGTTGGCTAAATGCATGAAGCTAAAGTATGAATTTTGAATTACAAATTATCGCTGGCGTACCATTCGGCAAAAGACGAATCTGTTTCTTGTAATTTTAAAGAAAAAAGTTTGATGTCTACGGGTAATCTACCAATTATTCTTTGGGCAAAATCAATTACCATATTTTCACTTGTAGGCTGGTAATCTACCAAAATAACATGATGTCCGCGGTTTTTTAATTCGTGCGCCAATTCCACATGAGGCGTGGTTTCATTAAAAACGGTGGCATGATCAAACTGATCCACGATTTCTTCTTTTACAATTTTTTTCAAGTCGGTAAAGTCAATCACCATTCCAAACTTTACGTCATTACGGTTCTCGATAGGACTCCCAATAACGGTTACAGACAATTTATAACTATGTCCGTGAACATTTTTACATTTGCCATCATACCCATATAGCGCATGACCGGTTTCGAAACTAAATTTTTTCGTAATTCTGATATTGCTCATTTCCGTTTAATTTTGGTTGCAAATTTAGTGAAAAATTAACCGTTTTTGTCTCTTTTTTTTGCAGAAGCATACATCCAATAAGCCAGACCTATCAAAACAACAAATGGAATGAAGGAACCAATAATCACTCCTATTTGGTAACTGCTGTCAGTTGCATTTTTTAATTTTTCGGCAATATTTACTTGTTGTACAAGAGCTGTAATTCTCATTTCCTATTATTTTTTAAATTGATTCAGAGCGTTTTTGGTAAAATCAGACAATACTAATTCTCCTGAAATCGCAGCTCTCTCCAGCAATAATGCATCCCAGCCTTCTGTTCCTTCCCAAATTATTTTTTTCATTTGAACTAAGGCTTCCGGATTGTACGAAGCTAACTTTGCAGTAAAATGAGCGAGATCAATATCTAATTCCGCCTGATTTTCTACTACTTTGGCGTAAAGCCCTTTGTCTTGAGCCCAATCTGTATTTTTCCATTCGGTAGCCGCAAGCGTCATCTCGGTCATTGCCGTTTTCCCTATTTTGCGGCTTACCGCAGGTTCAATCACAAATGGACCAATCCCTATAGCGAGTTCTGAAAGTTTTATTGCGCTGTCAATGGTCGCAAAAGCATAATCGCAGGCCGCAGCAATTCCTACGCCACCTCCAACTGCTTTCCCGTGAATACGTCCCACTATTATTTTAGAACACTTACGCATCCCATTTATTAAATTAGCGAATCCAGAGAAAAATTGCGTCCCTTCTTCCTGATTCGATACTGCCAAAAGCTCTTCAAAAGAAGCTCCGGCACAAAAAGCACCACTTCCTTCACTTCGCAAAACGATTACAGAAACAGCGGCATTAGTACTCAGTTGATTCAGCTCTGCGGTCAATGCATTTAACAATTGTCTTGGAAAAGAATTACTTGCCGGATGACCAAATTGCACCGTTGCAATTTTATTTTTAATTGTTGTAGTGAGTGAACCGGAATTATTTGATGCAGTCATTTTTATTTTTTACTGTAAAGTTAAAATTTTTATGAAGAAAGCAGCCTTTTTATCAGAACAGAAAGTTGTTTTTTATTTGTCAATTGAAAGCAAAATAATGTTATATTTGCGAAAGAATTGGGGGATTAGCTCATTTGGCTAGAGTGCTTGCCTGGCAGGCAAGAGGTGACGAGTTCGAATCTCGTATTCTCCACAAAACACAAACTCAAGTCAAACGACTTGAGTTTTTTTATTTTAGAGCTATGTTTTACACTTATATTATTTTCTCTAAAACTTTAAATAAGTACTACACTGGTTCTTGTGAAAA
Organism: Flavobacterium frigoris; assembly: GCF_900111075.1. Classification (GTDB taxonomy): domain Bacteria; phylum Bacteroidota; class Bacteroidia; order Flavobacteriales; family Flavobacteriaceae; genus Flavobacterium; species Flavobacterium frigoris. The sequence goes on along the minus strand of NZ_FOFZ01000001.1, from coordinate 509,143 downwards.
CATTGAAACTAGGCTTAATGACCGTTTAAATAGCAGAAGTAAATTTACCAAAACCGCCAAAGGTTGAATACTTGTTTACTTTGAAACTTTTGACTCCTGGTCGTTAGCTGTAAAAAGAGAAATGGAAATTAAAAAAAAAGAAAAGCAGAAAATATATTGAATTTATACTATCACAGAACTAAATTGACTAGAGTATCCCGACGGATGTTTTCGTAAAATAAATTAAAAAAGGCTGTCTCAAAAAAATTGAGACAGCCTTTTTATTTAATAATTAACAATGTATTATAATTAAAAGAATCCAACTGGTTCTTTGTCGTAAGAGATTAACATATTTTTCACAACACGGTAATGATCTAATGCCATTTTATGGTTTTCACGACCAAATCCTGATTCTTTAACACCACCAAAAGGAGCGTGAGCAGGATAAGTATTGTATTGGTTTACCCAAACTCTACCGGCTTGAATAGCACGTGGAACTTGGAATAATTCGTGAGCATCACGAGACCAAACACCCGCACCTAAGCCATAAGGCGTATCGTTTGCGATAGCAATAGCTTCTTCAGTAGAACTAAATGTTGTTAAAGCTACAACCGGTCCAAAAATTTCTTCTTGGAAGACACGCATATTGTTTGTTCCTTTTAATACCGTTGGTTGAACATAGTATCCTCCAGAAAGGTCTCCTTCATAGTTACCCGCTTCTCCACCGGCTAATACAACTGCACCTTCTTCTTTACCGATATTGATATAGTTAAGTATTTTTTCGCATTGTGCTTTTGAAACTTGAGAACCAATCATTGTTTCTGGATCAAGTGGATTTCCTTTTTTAATTAGTTTTAAGCGCTCTTGCATTCTTTCGATAAAAAGATCAGCAATATCTTCATGAACTAGAATACGTGATGGAGTCGTACAAATTTCCCCTTGATTAAGTGCAAACATTAACGCACCTTCTATAGCTTTACTGAAGAATTTGTCGTCTTGAGCCGCTACAGATGGGAAGAAAATGTTTGGAGATTTTCCACCTAATTCCATAGTTACAGGAATAATGTTTTCTGCTGCATTGTGGTACACTTTACGACCTGTTTCAGTAGAACCAGTGAATGAAAGTTTAGCGATACGTTTTGAAGTTGCTAAAGCTTGTCCAGCTTCTGCACCAAAACCAGTTACGATGTTTAATACTCCTGCAGGTAAAATATCACCTATTAATTCCATCAACATGATTACACTTGTTGGTGTTTGTTCAGCTGGTTTTACAACTGCGGTACAACCTGCTGCTAAAGCTGGAGCAATTTTCCAAGCTAGCATTAACATTGGAAAATTCCAAGGAATAATTTCACCTACAACACCAATAGGCTCGTGTAAAACGATGCTTAAAGTATTTTTGTCATGCTCTGAAACACTTCCTTCGTCTGCACGGATAACACCTGCAAAATAACGAAAGTGATCAATACAATAAGGAATATCTGCTGCTCTTGATTCACGGATTGGTTTACCGTTATCAATAGTTTCTAAAGTTGCCAAGTACTCTAAGTTGTCTTCCATTACTTGCGCAATTTTTAACAACATATTACTACGTTCTGTTACTGAAGTTGTACTCCAAGAAGGGAACGCTTTGTGTGCTGCATCCAAAGCAAGGTCGATATCTTCTTGAGTCGAGCGAGCAGCTTGAGTAAAAACTTTACCGTCTACTGGTGAAACGTTGTCAAAATATTGTCCATTAATTGGAGCAACAAATTTACCATCAATAAAATTATCGTATCTTTCTTTAAAAACAGGTTTAGTTACATTTGCCATTATTTTATATTTTTTAAATTATATAGGTGTAATTATTTTCAAAAACACTTTGTTTTAATTACACTACAAATGTATGGCGCGAGTTAGCCAATCAAGTTATTGATATGGTTCAAAAACTTATGAAAAAAGTTCAAAGTTGTTGTTGCTGAAAAAAAAACACTTCAATACATGTTTAAACAGCTAAAAAACAGTGTTTTAAATATGTTTAATCTCAACTTGAGACGTCTGTTGGACTAATTCCAAACTTGTTTTTAAAAGCTATACTAAAGTTAGACAGGTTGTTATAGCCAATATCTAAATAAATATCTGAAGCTTTTAACTCACCAGCTTGTAACAATTCTTTAGCTTTTTGTAGGCGCTTGTCTTGCAACCATTTGCCAGGAGCTTCATTATACTCTGAAGTAAAATGACGTTTAAAGGTCGATAGGCTCATATTACATAAAAACGCAATTTCTTCCAATTTTAAATTAGAATGGACATTACTTTCTACTATTTTTTTAAAGGGCGAAACCTCATTTGAAATTAAGGAGTGTAAATAATATTCAAATTCATCACCATATTTATTTAGCAAATACAGCATAATTTCTTCAAATTTCAAAACTAATAAAGCATCACTATAATTGTGATTTAAGAAGGTATTAGACGATAGTGAGTTTATAAAGGAAGCTATATAATCATCGTTTTCAATCACAAAATACGGAACTTCCTCCTTATAAGGCTTCACGTCATTAGTATATTTGCTTAAAAACTCGGTTAGTTTTTTCTCTGAAAAAAAGAAAAGCTTACAAAAATAAATCGCTTCTGTGTCGAGTAATTCTGTCCATAACCAATTTCCTTTTTTTAACAGTAAAGATTGCTTACTGTTTACCGCCATAGAGGTGTTTGCAAAATGCACTTGCTTCTTGCCTACCTGTAAAAAGCTAAACATATTCATTCTTAAATTGACTTTGCTTTTTACTACATCGCTCGTCATTTTAAAATCATATACAAATATATCTCTTGATGTATCCTTGTTTTGGAAATAAATCTCCGGTATGTTCTCTATTGGCATTTGACGCTTCTTAAAAGGGTTATTGTTCGAAATTAACTTGACTTATATCTTATTAAACTAACCAAAATTGATCCTGATTATACCATCACGATGTTAATTAAACAAATAAGAACCTCCGATCGACCCATAAAAATATCCCGTATTTATATTATTATACAACTCTTTGCTTCTGTACACAAAGGCGTAGGATAAATTAAGATTATTTTTTCGATATTTGAAACCGGCCTCTCCATTAAAACGAACGGGGATTAAATCAAAAGTCACCGAGCTATTATTATTAAAAAGACTTCCTTGTATTGTTGCATCGTACAGCTGGTACTTAATGCTAGGAGCAATATAAAAATAAAACTCTTCCACTACTCGCCCAGATGTACTCGAAACTGAGGCTCCGTATAAATTAGAATCATAAATAGGTGCTAATTTTTTGAATCCAATTCGAGTTAAAAAACCAGCAGATACGCTTGTGAAAATAGTTCCTAAATCTGCTTCTGATTGAAAATGAAAATCGACTTTATCCTTATTTAGTTTAGGAAGTAATTTATTGGAAAATAAAAAATGACTTTGTATAGCTAGCGTATTTGTAACTTGGGTCTCCCAACCGTAAACTTGTTTATAACTGAAAAACTTATGAAATCTTTTTTGTGTTTCTTCGGCAAATGATTTACTCCCCACGAAACCTAGCTCAATTCGACCTTTAAACACTGACTCATTTTTAAAAAAGAATCCTTTGTCTACTGCTCCAAAAAGATAGCCAGCAAAAGGGCGGTCAATTACTGCTACAGCTCCCTTATTTATGAATTGCGGATTATAGATATATTGACCAATTATAAATTCGATAATTTTTTTACTTACTTTCTTGTCGTCATTCTTTGCTAAAAAGCGGTAAAAAAATTCCAGACCATTCGTATAATATTTATCATTCTTAGAAGAGGTATATAAATCGTTTTCAGTTACCATACCTACTTCATTTGTGCTAGTCTGTCCTGAAAGAAAAGTAGTCGCCATAAACAATAGCATAATGCAGGTCTTTTTTAGCACGTTTTAGTATTTTATTTTCCCTACCGTACGCATCACCCGCATAATTTTTGTTTTCCTATTATTGATATAGGACGACGAACTAGTTGCTGTAAATTTTCTGGGATTAGGCAAAATCGCTGCTATTCCTGCAGCTTGAATGGGCGTCAAATCTTTGGCATCTTTTCTATACCAATGTTCAGCCGCTGCTTGTGCGCCATAAACTCCATTTCCCATTTCGATACTGTTTAAATATACTTCCATGATACGCTCTTTACCCCAGATAAATTCTATAAGAACCGTGAAGTAGGCTTCTAATCCTTTCCTTAAGTAACTACGCCCCTGCCATAGAAATACATTTTTGGCAGTTTGTTGCGATATGGTACTTCCTCCTTTAATTTTTCGACCCCGTTCATTCCCCTTGTATGCTTTTTGCATCGCTTTGAAATCAAATCCATTATGAACAAGAAAACTTCCGTCTTCGCTGGCAATAACTGCTTTCTGTAAGTTGATAGAAATATTCTCGATAGGCTCCCAATCATGGCTGAATGAGTTTTCTTTTTTATCAGCGCTATTCTCAATAGTACGTATCACCATCAAAGGAGTAAACGGAACGGGAACAAATTTATAAAGCACCACAAAAAACAAAGAGATTCCAAAGAACCACAATGCCACTTTAAACAAAAGCCGACTTACTATATTCATAAAACTACGGGTTTCTTTTTTTACCGGTTTTTTTGTCGGTTTCTTTCGAGTTATTTTTGTTGCCATTACACTAAATCTGCTAATTCTGTTCCTACTAAACTTCCAATCGCTACTCCCATTCCGCCAAGTCTCACGCCACAATAGACATTTTCAGACAATTGCGAAACGATAGGATTCTTGCTGTTGCCAATACCCATGATACCGCTCCAACGATGGGCGATTTCATACTTTTGATTGGGTAAAATTACTTCTTTTAATAATTGCTCCAACTTATTTCGCACAATTTCTGTTTGAGCAAATTCCGTTGTGTTTTCAGCATCAAAATCTAAATTCCGACCGCCACCTAATAATATTCGGTCACCAATGTTTCTAAAATAATAGTAGCCACGATCCAAATGAAAAGTCCCCTTGATATCGAGGTTTTCAATTGGTTCTGTAATTAAAACCTGTGCTCTGGCTGGTCTTACAGCGCCATTCGTTAATTCATTTGAGAAACCATTTGTAGCAAAGAGTACTTTTTTTGACCTGAAACTAAAATCACTCAGTACAACTTCAACATCAGTTCCTTTATCTAAAAACGAAGTAACTGTCTGCTGATTTAAAATCAAGATATTATTGGATACAGCCTGTTTTAGTAACTCTTGCATCATACTCCCAGTATCAATCTGCGCTTCAAAAGGATTGAAAATTAAATGCTCTCGAATACCATTAAAACCAAAACGATCTAATTCTTTGGCAAACACATCCGATCTAAAAAGAGGTTTTAGAATCTCATTTATAAACGGTAATTTATTCACACACTCTTCATAGCAACTTTCATCTTCCTTTAAAAACAATTCATAGCCTCCATAAGGTTTGAAATCTATGGCTTCATCGCCAAGACGCTTGCGTAACAATCGCAGTCCTTCCCAGCGTTTTGTAACCAATTGAAAAACTTCCTCCGCCGAATGAGATTTTAAGTCGTCAATAATTTCAGAAATACTTCCGAAGCAAGCAAAGCCAGCATTTTTAGTACTCGCACCATGAGGTAACATCCCTTTTTCCAGCACCAGTATTTTACTATCTGGGTATTTTTCGCGCAAACGTAAAGCAGCATGTAGCCCAACAATTCCGCTACCAACCACCGTATAATCAACCTTTGTAAACCAATTTTTTAACTCCCAATAACTTAACTGCATCTGAAAAATTTTTATAAAAATAATATTTTTAGTCAAGTAAACCGGCATGAAAACTCATTTTTTACAATAATGATTGTCGAAAAGAGTTAACATAATCCACTGCGTATTTTTAGAATATTTTCGTAATTTAGAACTTTAAATTATACTATTCATTTTATGAAAAAAATACTTCTTACAACACTAACCATGATGAGTTTAAGTGCAATGGCCCAAAACGTAATGTCACCTGAAACCCTATGGAAACTGGGGCGAGTGAGCTCCTTAGGTATTTCTAAAGACACTAAAAATGTAGTTTACAAAGTAACTACTCCTTCTATTGAAGAAAACAAGTCTAATTCAAAATTTTACATCATTCCTATAAATGGTGGAATTCCAACTGAAGTTAAGGAAACAAAAGATTTAGTAAAAGATAAAAATATTTCGCCAGACGGGAAGTACCTTGTCTATAATGAAGAGGTGAAAATCAGCAATGTTCTTGGGAAAGATTTCTATCCTGACCTAGAAAAATCTGAAGCACAAATCTACGATGGTTTAGACTACCGCCACTGGGATACTTGGAACGAAGGAAAATTTAACCATGTTCTTTACAAAGAAAACACAGACGGAGCAGTGGGAACTGACATCATGGGCAAAGAAAATTTTGACAGTCCACAAAAGCCTTTCGGCGGAGATGAAGATTACATCTGGTCACCAGATAGTAAAAAAATTATTTATGTAAGCAAGAAAAAGGCGGGAACTCAGTATGCCATTTCGACCAACACCAATATTTATGAATACAGCTTAGAGACTGGATTGACTACTAATAAAACGGAAGACAATCTAGGATATGATGTCGCTCCTCAATTTTCTCCTTCTGGAAACCTGACTTGGTTACAAATGAAACGCGAAGGCTATGAAGCTGATAAAAATGACATCATTGTTGATTTTAAAGGCATAAAAATGAATCTTACCTCTAATTGGGATGGTACAGTTGATAGTTTTATTTGGAGCAAAGATGGTAGCAAAGTCTATTTTACCGCTGCAATTGATGGAACAAAACAACTATTTGAAGTGAATTTTCCTGGAATGACTAGAATTGCAATAACTGTGCAACAGATTACAAAAGGAGATTTTGATGTAAACGACTTGATTGGATTTTCGGGTAACAGCATTCTTGTTACAAGAGCAGATATGAACCATGCTTCGGAGATTTTTTCTTTCGATCTAAAGAAAAACACTTGGAAAAAAATCACCAATGTAAATTCAGCAATTTACGATTCATTGGCGTTAAGCAAAACAGAAAGAAGATATGTAACCACAACTGATGGTAAGAAAATGTTAGTGTGGGTAATTCTGCCGCCCAATTTTGATGCTACAAAAAAATATCCAACACTTTTATATTGTCAAGGAGGTCCACAAAGTGCATTGACACAATTCTATTCTTTCCGTTGGAATTTTCAATTAATGGCAGCCAATGGCTATATTGTTGTAGCACCCAATCGTCGTGGAATGCCAGGACATGGAGTAGAATGGAATGAACAAATTAGCAAAGACTGGGGCGGACAGGTAATGGACGATTACCTTTCGACTATTGATGATGTAGCTAAAGAAAGTTATGTTGACAAAACTCGTTTAGGTTGCGTTGGCGCAAGTTATGGTGGCTATTCGGCATTTTACTTGGCCGGAATACACAATAATCGGTTTAAAACATTCATAGCTCATGATGGGGTTTTCAATACGCAAAGCATGTTTGGCACAACTGAAGAAGTTTTCTTCAGCAACTGGGATTTTGGCGGCCCGTATTGGGAAAAAGATAACGCTATAGCTCAAAAAACCTATACCACCTTCAACCCTATTAATTTAGTAGAAAAATGGAATACTCCAATCCTCATTATCCAAGGAGGAAAAGATTTCCGTGTGCCGATAGGACAAGGCCAAGAAGCTTTTCAAGCTGCACAATTGCGTGGAATAAAAAGCAGATTTTTATATTTTCCAGAAGAAAATCATTGGGTCTTAAAACCACAGAATGCCCAAGTTTGGCAAAAAGAATTTTTCAAATGGCTTAAAGAAACTTTGTAACGCAATCACAGGTGTTAAAGTCAACTGGATTATGTAACAATTTTAACTTTTGCCAAACAAATAATAAAATCTAAATAACAATAAATGTATAAATTTCAAAGCAAAAGCTTGTTCATTGCCTTAGCATTCTTGTTGGGCATGACCACGATCTCAGCCCAAGATGGACTGGTGAATTCATTAAAAGTAAATGCCAGCGCAAAAAGCGTCGAAAGTTTCAAATTTACAGACGTAATCAATCTTGCTAATACTTCCATAAAGAACCAAGGTTCATCAGGAACGTGCTGGAGCTATTCTACCAATTCTTATTTAGAGTCAGAAATGATTCGATTAGGAAAACAACCCGTTGAACTTTCCCAAGTTTTTTCGGCGCGAAATGCCTACGTAGAAAAAGGTAAAAACTATGTACGCATGCATGGAGCTGTGACTCTTGGAGACGGTGGAGAATTGCATGATGTAACTAATATGTTCAGAAAATATGGAGCTGTTCCCCAATCAGTTTATAGCGGATTGAATTACGGCACCACAAAAAACAAATTTGCCGAAATGGCAAGTTTAACTGAAGCGTTATTGAAAGCAGTTGTAAAAAATCCTAATGGAGAACTTACTCCAAACTGGGAAAAAGCATATGCAGCAGTTATCGATTCATATCTTGGAGAGGTTCCGCAAAACTTTGACTATAAAGGAAAGAATTACACGCCTCAAACTTTTGCAAAAGAAGTTGTAGGGATTAACCCTGATGAATATATTGAATTTGCTTCCTATTCAACTGAGCCTTATTATGCAAAAACAATGATGATGGTTCCAGACAACTGGTCATTTGATTTAGTGTATAATGTAAAAATGAATGATATGACAACTATCATCGACAATGCATTAAAAAATGGATACACGGTCGCTTGGGCAACTGATGTCAGCGAGAAAAGCTTTAGTTGGAAAAATGGCGTTGCTTATATTCCCACAAAAAAGTTTGAGGATATGACAACAGAGGAAAAAGAGAATATGTTTAATGGTCCTAAACAAGAACTAGAAGTAACTGAAGAGATGCGTCAAAAAGCTTTTGACAACTACCAGACTACTGATGATCATGCTATGCATATTGTAGGACTTGCGAAAGATCAAACTGGAAAAGAATACTATATAGTTAAAAATTCTTGGGGAGCTACAAATGACTACAAAGGGTATTTATATGTAAGCAAGAATTTTGTTAAATATAAAACAACCTCTTTCATGGTAAACAAATCTGGAATTCCTGCTGATATTTCCAAAAAAATAGGTGTTTAATTTACAATACAAACTGCACATAAAATACAAACAATTTTAACCCGATACATTTAACGAATAACCAAAACTCTCTTATCTTAATCATTACAAGACAAAGAGAGTATAAGGTTAGCGCATTCTTTAAATAGTTAAAGGAAATAAAATAATACTATCTAAACCTACCCACCCTAATTCTAAAAAATGGGAAATAAGAACAGTAATATTCCTGTAAAAGTTTTAATTAGTTACCTTGCCCTGGCGGCGTTAGTGGTTAGTGTGGGGTGGATTTTATATTCTGAAAATGTTGCTTACACCAATATTGAAAAAAAGATTGCCTTTGAAAAAAGTAAGATTTTAAAGGTTACTAAACTCTTTACTAACGTCTACAAAACAGAAAGTTTAGCTCGAAAGACAATCCAAACAAATGCTGAAGTTGACTTTAAGAATTACATTGTTGCAAGCAATTCGCTACTTCTTAGAATTGATTCGCTGAAAACATTAGTTTCAACAGATTATCAGATTAAACTATTAGATAGTGTAAACATATTACTATCTGAAAAAAACAATAACATAAGGCAACTAAAAGCCATTAAAAATAAAGCAACCGAAGAAGCTTCAGTCAACAATGCTATTGAAGAGCTAAGTAAGTTAGAATTTTCTTTAAGAAAACTGGAACTAGGCGATTTTACTAAAAACCCTAGACAATTAGGTACTTATCAACGTAATGTTTTACAGAAATATGTAGATTATCTCAATCAGAATATTCCTGATGATAGTACAAACACCCTTACTAAAAAAGCAACTGACTCTATTTTATCGGCTTCAAAAAGGCTACTTAGCAATGTAAAAAAAGAGACCGAGAAGAAGAAAGAATCCGTCAATCTTCAAGAGAATAAACTACTTACCAACGAAATCTTAATCTCAGAACAACTCCGTAAAGTACTTCGAATTATTGAACGAGAAATTATCATTTACTCCGTTCAGAATAATACTGAAAAGGAGCAATCGCTTAAAAAAATCAATCAAATTGTAACTGGAGCTGCCGTTACAGGACTGCTGCTTACTATCTTCTTTTCTATTCTAATTACTAGCGATTTTTCTAAAACACAATCGTATAAGAAACAATTAGAGGTTGCTAATTTTAAAACCAAGAATTTATTAAAAAGTAGAGAACAATTAATCTCAACAGTTAGCCACGATTTAAAAACGCCGTTGAGCACTATACTTGGTTATACAGAACTTCTATCCACTTCTAGTTTAACAAAAAAACAAGCTTACTTTACTCAAAATATTAAAAATTCATCCGAATATATTTCGCGATTAGTACAAGATTTACTTGATTTCTCACAAATTGAAGCTGGGAAAATTGCTATCGAGAAAACAAGCTTTATCCTTCCTGAAACTGTTGATGAAATTTCAAAAAACATACAATCTGTTTTTTCTAATAAAGACATTTTACTTATTCTTACATTTGATCCTGACTTAAACAAGCCCATAATTGGCGACCCCTTTCGATTAAAACAAGTCCTTACAAACTTGATAGGTAATGCCTATAAATTTACAGAAAGCGGATATATAAAAATCAATACCGGCATACTAAAAAACAAAGAACAGCTAGTTATAACAGTTGAAGATTCTGGAATAGGCATAGCGCAAGATAGCCAAGAATTAGTTTTTGAGGAATTTGCTCAGGCCAATGAAAACATAGAAAAAAAATACGGTGGAACTGGTCTAGGATTATCTATATCTAAAAAGATAATTATTTTATTAGATGGTGAACTTCGCTTAAAAGAAAGTTCAAATCAAGGGAGTATCTTTGAAATAACACTTCCGTTGAATTACGATAATCTCATTCCTAAGACGGAAGACGAAACGCGTATTGTAACCAACAGAATCACTAATAAAACCATTATAGTAGTTGATGACGACAAAGATTTGCTAACACTGAGTACTGAAGTTTTAAAACAAAATAGCTATACTGTTCTAGCATTTACCAATGTCCAAGAAGCATTAAAAACGGTTAAAAATAATGCCTTTGACCTTATTATAACTGACATTCAAATGCCTATTATGGACGGTTTTACTTTTGCGAAAGCAGTGCAAGAAACCCAAAATTATATCAACCAACCTATTGTTGCTGTAACTGGTCGAAGCGACTTAGGATTAGTGATGTATGAAAAAGCCGGATTTGCAACTGTTATAAAAAAACCTTTTTCAACAAAAACACTTTTGGTGACAATAGAAGCGATATTTAGCAAACAGGAAATCCCTTTTCAAGAAGAAGCGAAAACTATCAAGAATCCAAACGAATTATTTACATTAGAATCACTACAATCCTTCTTAGGAAACGATGAAGTAGCTGTAAAAAGTGTATTGTTTTCGTTTATAGAATCAACAAAAAGCAATCTTTTAATTCTAGAAGAAGCTATAAATAATAGTGATTTTGAAACGGTAAAAGCTACTGCACATCAAATGGCTCCCATGTTCAAACAAATAGAAGCTACAAAAATAGCCCGCATTTTAAATAATATAGAGTCGACTGATTATGACAAAAAAAAATTACAAACACTCTTTGAAAAAATAAGTCAAGATGTCGATTTACTAATCATGGCAATCGAAAAAACAATTAATTAATATCATATAATTTCAATTTATTATACAAAGTTTTACGAGTTATTTTAAGGAGTTTAGCAGCCTCAGATTTGTTGTTTTGTGTTCTAGCTAATGCATTTACAATTGCATCTTTTTCATTTACAGACAATGAGAAATCACCACTGTTACTTTCCGTTTTTTGAAAAAATTCAATAGGTAAAACAGCCTCTTTAATAAAGTCTGTCTGCGTTAAGAGCGTAGCTCTTTTAACACAGTTTTGTAGTTCTCGTAAATTACCAGGCCATGGATATTTTTGAAAAATAGCTACAACTTCAGGCGAAAAACCTATTACTTCTTTGTTTAATTGTTCGTTTGCTTTTTGAAGAAAAAACTCAGCAAACAACATCAAATCTTCTTCCCGTTCTGACAGCGCTGGCGAATGAATAGAAAATTCATTGATTCGATGGTACAAATCTTCTCTAAAGTCTCCATTCTTAACTGCTTCCCTTAAGTCTTCATTGGTAGCCGTCAGGATTCGGATATCTACTTTTATTTCTTTATTGCTCCCTACAGGTTTTATCTTGCGCTCTTGTAAAGCTCTTAATAATTGAATTTGGTTTTCATAAGACAAATTACCTATTTCGTCTAAAAATACTGTACCGCCATTTGCAGCTTCAAAATAGCCTATTTTATCAGATATAGCGCCTGTGAAAGAGCCCTTTAGATGACCAAAGAATTCACTTGCAGCAAGTTCTTTCGGAATTGCTCCACAATCAACAGCTATAAAATTATTGTTATTACGAAGACTTTGCTGATGGATACTTTTTGCAATAATTTCTTTCCCAGTACCACTTTCGCCAATTATTAACACTGACATATCGGTTGGACTCACCAGATTTATATATTCAGCTAGTTTAATAGACGCTTTAGAAATTCCTTTGACAAATTCTTCTTTAGAATCTGTTTTAGATTTAACCGTTTTCTTTGGTATTGGATCCAAAACATCTTCAGATTCCAATGCATTTTTAATAACAAGTAATACTTCCTCAGGATTAAATGGTTTCGAAATATAATCTGTAGCGCCATTTTTTATAGCTTTTACAGCAGTATTAACATCTGCGTATCCAGTCATTAAAATCACCGGAACATCAGGAAACGCCGATTTAATTTCGGTCATAAGTCTAATGCCATCATCATCTGGCAAACGCAAATCAGTTAGAACCAAGTCAAAAGTTTCCTTTTTTACTGCATTTCTAGCTTCAGTAGCAGAAAATGAAGTAGTAACGGCATAACTGTTTTTGATTAGAAACTTTTCTAATAGTTTGCAAAATGAAATATCATCTTCAATTAATAAAATTTTCGGCATTATTGGGCTACATTTTATGCTAAAATAAGGCTAATAAAATTGTCTTTTCATAAAAATATTACAAAAAAAAGAGAAGCCACATGAAGTAACTTCTCTTTTTCAAATCTCTCTTATCTAGTATTATTATTTATAACCAATTACCATTGACCCCTGCCGAAACAGTAGCCTTCTGGTCTTGTACTATAATTATCGAAATTGATTCTTAAAAGCTTCCTCAAAAACTTAGAATTAAAATTCTTAAACTATTATTACAAGTAAGATTTTTATTTATTAGAATTCCTATTTTTTAAGAATTGTACCGTTTGCATCTGTGAAGATGGTCGCGGTTGACTCAGTTGTTTTTACTTCAAGCTTAAATTCTTTGCTTTCATTTGTATACGCTTTTTCTATCACTGCTCCTGGAAGTGCGCTTTCAACAGCTGCTTTTACTGCATCAGGTACCGCATCTAGTCCAATTTCAGCATACTCGTCTTGTAACATCACTTCACTAACAGAAACTACTGTTGGTGCTATTGTGTTATTTGCGAATGTTGATAAACTTCCTAAAAGAATTGCTGCTGATAATATTAACTTTTTCATAATATGTGTGTTTATTTGTTTGTGAAATATTTATTTTAATAATGCTTATTTTTGAATCCAATTTCCGTTTTCGTCAGCAAATAAAGATCCTTCTTTATCTCCCATCTTAACATCTAATTTATATTCTTTGGTTTCACTAACATAAGCTTTACTGATTACTGCGTCAGGATATGCTGCTTTAAGTGCATCTGTAACTGCTGCTGGCAATTCTTCAATTTTTATTTCTGTATACTCATCTGCAATAGTGATTACTTTTTCAACTGAATTTTGAACTGGTGCGATAGCAGCGAATGTTGATAAACTTCCTAAAAGAACCGCTGCTGATAAAATTAACTTTTTCATAATATGTGTGTTTTATTTGTTATCGTATGTTGTTGTTATGTTATTGTTGAATCCATTTTCCGTTTGCATCTGCAAATAAAGATCCTTCTTGATCACCTGTTTTAATATCAATACGATACTCTTTTTTTTCGTTCACAAAAGCCTTGCTAATTACGGCGTCAGGGTAAGCTGTTTTAAGCGCGTCTGTTACCGTTACTGGCAATTCTTCTATTTTTATTTCTGTGTACTCATCTGCAATAGTGATTACTTTTTCTACTGAATTTTGAACTGGTGCGATAGCAGCGAATGTTGATAAACTTCCTAAAAGAACTGCTGCTGATAATATTAACTTTTTCATAATATGCGTGTTTTATAAATTATTGTAAGTTGCTTTAATTCTACTTGTTTTATTATTATTTCTGAATCCACTTTCCGTTTTCGTCAGCAAATACTGAACCTTGCTTATCACCCATAGTGACATCTAATTTGTACTCTTTGTTTTCATTAACATAAGCTTTATTAATCACCGCTTCTGGATAAGCCGTTTTTAATGCTGTTGTAACCGCTGATGGTAATTCTTCAATTTTAATTTCAGTGAATTCGTCTGCAGTAGTGATTACCTTCTCAACTGAATTTTGAATTGGTTCGATAGCTGCAAAAGTTGATAAACTTCCTAAAAGAACCGCTGCTGATAATACTAACTTTTTCATGATATTTGTGTTTATTAATTATTGTATCGTTGTTTTACACATCAGATAAAGAAATTATTGTGCCGTGAAAATAAAAAAATAAAGTTTTCCACACAACAACTGATAACCAGCTGCTTATGTATTCACACCGATTTGAAAATCCGATACTAAGTTGTGTACTTTACGAGTAAAGTGTATACTTTTTACCCATTTCAATAAAAAATAAACATAAAAAAAGCCATACATTGCTGTATGGCTTTTTAAAAAATATTGAAATAAACTATTCTGGAGAAATCATTTTAAACGTATCCATAAAAGCAGTAGTGTAATCTCCTGCTATATAACGAGGATCATCCATTAATTGTCTGTGAAAAGGTATTGTAGTTTTTATTCCTTCAATTACAAATTCATCCAGTGCTCTTCTCATTTTGCTAATTGCTTCCTCGCGAGATTGGGCAGTAGTAATCAGTTTTGCAATCATGGAATCGTAATTTGGCGGAATAGTATACCCTGAATACACATGAGTATCTAATCGAACTCCGTGTCCTCCTGGCATATGAAGTGTCGTTATTTTTCCTGGAGACGGTCTAAAGTCATTATAAGGATCTTCAGCATTAATACGACATTCGATAGCATGCAACTGAGGTAAATAATTCTTACCTGAAATAGGCACTCCTGCTGCTACTAAAATTTGTTCGCGAATCAAATCATAATCAATAACCTGCTCTGTGATTGGGTGCTCTACCTGAATACGGGTATTCATTTCCATGAAGTAGAAATTACGATGTTTGTCCACCAAAAATTCTACCGTTCCCGCACCTTCGTATTTGATATATTCAGCTGCTTTCACTGCTGCTTCACCCATTTTCAAACGCAATTCGTCTGTCATAAATGGAGAAGGAGTTTCTTCAGTCAATTTTTGATGACGTCTTTGTACAGAACAGTCTCTTTCAGAAAGATGACATGCTTTTCCGTATGAATCACCAATAACTTGAATCTCGATATGACGTGGCTCTTCGATTAGTTTTTCAAGATACATTCCGTCATTACCAAAAGCAGCGGCAGATTCCTGACGGGCACCATCCCATGCTTTAAGTAAATCTTCTTCTTTCCAAACTGCACGCATTCCTTTACCCCCACCGCCGGCAGTAGCCTTAAGCATTACTGGGTAACCAAAAGACTGTGCTAATTCTTGAGCTTGTTCGAATGACTCTAAAATACCTACTGAACCAGGAACAACAGGAACACCTGCTTCGATCATCGTGGCTTTTGCAGATGCTTTATCACCCATTCTGTCAATCATCTCCGGAGAAGCTCCTATGAATTTAATCCCGTGCTCCTGACATATTTTTGAAAATTTTGAATTTTCTGAAAGAAAGCCATATCCTGGATGTATCGCATCTGCATTTGTGATTTCTGCAGCGGCAATAATATTTGACATTTTCAAATAGGACAAATTGCTTGGAGGCGGTCCTATGCAAACAGCTTCATCAGCAAACCTTACGTGTAAACTTTCTACATCGGCAGTAGAATAAACAGCCACGGTTTTAATGCCCATTTCTTTACACGTTCTAATTATACGAAGTGCAATCTCTCCCCTATTTGCAATTAATATTTTTTTAAACATCTCTTTTAAATTTAAAATTTAAATAACAAACTCGAAATTCCAAATCTCCTGAATTAAAATCCGGAATTTAAAATATTGAAATTTAAACTGTTATGATGGATCTACTAAGAATAAAGGTTGGTCAAATTCTACCGGTGACATATCGTCAACCAATATTTTTACAATTTTACCAGAAACTTCAGATTCAATTTCGTTAAATAATTTCATCGCTTCAATTACACAAAGAACATCTCCTTTTCCAATAGTAGTTCCTACTTCCACAAACATAGCTTTGTCTGGAGATGGTTTTCTATAAAAAGTCCCAATAATTGGCGACTTTATAGTAATGTATTTGTTTTCTTCTACAACAGGAGCCTCTACAACAGCTGGAACTGGCGCAGCATTTTGAATAGGCATTGCTTGCTGAAGTTGATTGTGAGCCGGCATTTGTTGCACATACGTAGTCTCTGTTGTGCTGCCTTCTAACGTTGTTCTAATGGTGATTTTAACATCATCCATTTCCAATTTAACTTCTGCAACTCCTGAATTTGCTACAAATTTGATTAGGTTCTGAATTTCTTTTAAATCCATAATTATTTGTTTTTAGTTTAAATTTATTTTTTGTCGTATGCCCATTTTAAATAAACAGATCCCCAAGTGAAACCTCCTCCAAAAGCAGCCAAAATAATTGTATCCCCTTTTTTAAAGAGGTGTTCAAAATCATAAAGCACTAATGGCAATGTTGCAGAGGTAGTATTCCCATACTTTTCTATATTCATTAAAACCTTAGATTCATCTAAATTCATTCTGCTGGCTGTAGCATCGATTATACGCTTATTTGCCTGATGCGGAACTAACCAATCAACATCTGCATTGGTAAGGTCATTCCTTTTCATAATAAGCTCACTAGCGTCAGCCATATTTGTCACTGCATATTTAAAAACAGTTTTCCCGTCTTGTACAATATTGTGTCTGTTCTCTTCTATCGTTTTAAAAGAAGTGGGATTTAGAGATCCTCCAGCATCAATCTTTAAAAAATCACGACCTATCCCGTCACTTCTTAAATACTCGTCCCGTAATCCTAGGCCTTCATAATTGGGTTCAAACAATACGGCGCCCGCACCATCTCCGAAAATTATACAGGTAGATCGATCCGTATAATCTACAATAGAAGACATTTTATCAGCACCTATTAGCAGTACTTTTTTATATTTTCCGGATTGAATGTAGGCCGAGGCAACAGACATTCCGTATAGAAAACTAGAACAAGCAGCCTGTAAATCAAACGCAAAAGCATTTGTAGCTCCTATTTCTGTAGCAACATAAACTCCCGTCGCAGCGACCGGCATATCTGGTGTTGCAGTTGCCATTACTATCAAATCAATATCTAAAGGATTAACATTTGATTTAGCTAATAAGTCTTGTGCGGCTTTTATGGCTAAATATGATGTTCCTTTGTCTGCGTCTTTTAGAATTCTTCTTTCTTTAATTCCTGTTCGAGAGGTGATCCACTCGTCATTTGTATCGACCATTGTTTCTAGAACTTTGTTTGAAAGTACAAAGTCAGGAACATAGGCTCCAACAGCGGTTATTGCGGCTGTAATTGTATTCATGGTATTTGAATATTTTTTTTCAAATTATAACATTTGAAAAAACGATTAAAGAGTTGAAAATTACAAAAAAAATATCTAAACCTTTTGTTATAGAACTTTTAATTTAATGAAAATTACAAACAACAAAAAAACTCTCACGATGTGAGAGTTCCAATATCATTTACAAAAAAAATGCATTAAGCAACAGCTACAGACTTATCTATAACAACTTGCCCTCTGTAATACATTTTCCCTTCATGCCAATAGGCTCTGTGGTATAAATGCGCTTCACCCGTAATTGGGCAAGTAGCGATTTGTGCTACAGTAGCTTTGTAATGTGTTCTTCTCTTATCTCTTCTTGTTTTGGAGATTTTTCTCTTAGGATGTGCCATTTTACTATATTATTTATCCGTTAATAGTTGCTTTAATTTGTCCCAACGTGGGTCAATATTTTCTTCTTTATCTTGTATTATCTCTTCTTCAACCTGTTCATTTTCTTCTTTATGCTCTTCCAGAACCAATTCTTTTAGTCTTTCAAGCGCTTCCGTTTTTAAACTTCCGTCTTGCACCCCTGGATGAACCCGTCTTAAAGGTACAGAAAGCGCAATCATTTCATATACATACTGAGCAATATCTATCTCGAATTCTCCAAACGGAAGAATCAGTAATTCCTCATTATCATTATTATAAACATCTCCAAAACGAACTATCAATTTCATCTCCCCTTCTATTGGCAGATCAAAATCTTCACTCGTTAGATCACAAGGAACATTCACAGTCCCTTCGTGCTTGAAAATCAATTCTAGCATCGTACTTTTCTTCTCTAAAACTACATTTACTTTGATATTCGAATTTTTAAATTCATCATAATCAAAGATTTCAAAGAACGCATTACTTATTTGATATTCAAAATGATGTTTTCCTAGCTTTAATCCCACAAATGGAATTAAATATTGTTTAGTTTTATTCATTTCAACAAAATTTTGCCCCAAACTTCGGGAGTGCAAAGATATAAAATTATTACATATCTAATAATGTTATTTATCTTTTTTTATTTAGTGTTGTTTTTCCCTAATCTTTAATGGTTTTTGACTGATTTCTTCATACTGAATTCTAGAACGATAAATATCTAAAGCAAGATAAACCGCTTCTTTGAAAGAGTTATGATCAGCAATTCCTTTTCCAGCAATATCATAAGCCGTCCCATGATCCGGAGATGTTCTTATTTTATTCAAACCCGCGGTATAATTAACCCCTTTGCCAAAAGACAATGTTTTAAAAGGGATTAGCCCTTGATCATGATAGGCAGCGATTACCGCATCATATTTCTCATACTGCCCACTTCCAAAAAAACCATCTGCCGCAAAAGGACCGAATACCAAGGTTCCTTTGTCGAATATTTTTTTCAATGTTGGTTTCAACACCGCATCATCTTCTTTACCTATCACACCACCGTCACCACAATGAGGGTTTAATCCTAAAACAGCAATCTTTGGCTTATTGATACTAAAATCCTGAATCAATGATTTTCTAACAGTTTCAATTTTTTCTTTAATCAGTTCTTCCGTAAGCCTTGATGCCACTTCGCTAACCGGAATATGATCCGTTAACAAACCTACTCTTAAACTACCCTGAACCATCAACATCAATGCATTTCCTTCCAACTCTTGGTTTAAATAATCCGTATGACCCGGAAACTTAAACTCCTCTGATTGAATATTGTATTTGTTTATTGGGGCAGTCACTAAAACATCTACCAATCCTTCTTTTAAAGCACTTGTAGCTGCAATAAATGATTTTACCGCATATTCCCCAACTTTATCATCATTAACCCCAAGATTCAAATCTACCCCTTCTCTCCAAAGATTCAAAACATTAATCTTCCCGGGAACAATTTGGTCTAATTTATCAATTCCATGCAGCGGAACCGTTGATTCTAAATTCTTTTTTATGAATGACATTATTTTCACATTGGCAAAAATAACAGGAGTACAAAGCTCTAACATTCGAGAATCCTCGAAAGTTTTAAGAACAACCTCGCTTCCAATACCGTTTAAATCTCCTATTGAAATTCCAACTATTATATTTTCTGCTTTTTTCATCATTACCTCTAGTTATTTATTACTAATTTTGAAGTGCAAATTTAGTAAAATAAAACAAGAAATGTTTACAGGAATCATAGAAACCCTTGGTACCATCCAAGAAATAAAAAAAGAGAAAGACAATATTCACATTACAGTGGACTCGTCAATTACAGCGGAACTCAAAATAGACCAAAGTGTTGCTCACAATGGAATTTGCCTAACCGTGGTTGCGTTGAAAGACACCTCATACACCGTCACCGCTATTGACGAAACAATCAAAAAAACAAACCTTGGAAATTGGGAAGTTGGCGACAGCGTGAACCTGGAAAGAGCCATGAAGCTAGGAGACAGACTTGACGGCCATATTGTGCAAGGTCATGTTGACCAAACCGGAACATGTATTGAAGCTGCCGAAACTAATGGTAGCTGGCTTTATACGTTTGAATATAATAAAGAACTAAACAACCTTACGATCGAAAAAGGTTCAATTACCGTAAACGGAGTGAGTCTGACAGTCATAAACTCAAAGAAAAATCAATTTAGCGTTGCGATAATTCCATACACCTATGAACACACTAATTTCAATAGTTTTAAGATAGGCACAAAAATAAACCTGGAATTTGACGTTATAGGAAAGTACGTCTCCAAACTTTATAGCAACAAACTATAATAACACCTCTGCAAAAGGAAAAGAGCTCAATCTACATTGAGCTCTTTTCCTTTATGTTATACTTAAAAATAACGTAAAACCCAAACAGCAGCGCAGCCAACACCAATAAGAACAGGCTTTGATCTATTGGCACCACTGGAGCTGGCTCTCCTGGAGGAATTGGTGGTGGTGGCGTCCCAGCAAATATTGCCTCACAGAACAATACTAGCACCACCGTTAGTAAACATTTATTTAAGACAATTTTCATAGTTTCCAAAAATAGCAAATCCATTGGTCAAAAAAAGCAATCTAAGCTTTTTATTATTAATATTTAACGAAAATTAATAACAAGTCCGTAAAAACCTACTTCCCCAGAAACACTCATTCTTAAATCAAAATTCCTTTTTTTACATCAAATTTCATTTATTTATCCAAAAACAAAACCCCTCAAAACAAATAGTTTTGAGGGGTTTCTCTGTGGTCCCACCTGGGCTCGAACCAGGGACCACCTGATTATGAGTCAGGTGCTCTAACCAGCTGAGCTATAGGACCGGTTTAGAGTTTGCAATATTACTACTATTTTTCGTTTGCTCCAAATATTTTTAACCTAGTTTCACAATAAATATTGTAAATAAAAAAATAAAAACAGAAAACTCCTGATTATTAGATTTATAAAAAAAATTAAACTTAAATTATTTTATCTCTTGACACAATTCTATCAGAACACCATTAGTACTTTTAGGATGCAAGAAGGCAACCAACTTATTATCTGCTCCTTTTTTAGGAATTTCGTTCAAGACAACAAAACCTTCTTTTTTAAGTCGGGCGATCTCTTCCTCTATATTTTCTACATCAAAGGCAATGTGATGAATCCCTTCTCCTTTTTTTTCTAAGAATTTCGCGATTGGACTTTCTGGATTTGTGGCCGCCAAAAGCTCTATCTTATTGGGTCCGTTTTGAAAAAAAGAAGTTGTTACACCTTCGCTTTCGACTTCCTCAAATTTATAAGCTGGCGTCCCAAAAAGTTTTTCAAACAATAAATTAGAAACTTCTAAATCATTAACCGCTATTCCTATGTGCTCTATTTTTCTCATTGCCTAAATATTTTATGTCTTGTTAAACTAATTATAATTCTATTTTAGCCTAAATTATTCCGTTGTCATGCCGTTTGTTGTAAAATCGAAAGTTCAAGCTATTAATTATTTACAGTTGCACACTTTAGACACCCGTAAAATTAAACATTAAAAACTAAAAATTATCGGACGAGCCACAAAAGTAAGCCAAATTGAACACCCATAATAATTTTATAAAAAACTTCAATCTCAGCAATTATAATTGTTATTTTGTAAATTCTAATCCTAATATGATATGTTGAAAAACAATTTAAAATATATTTCCCTTCTTTTACTAATTGTAATTGCAAGCTGTGCAAAAAGAGGAACGATTACAGGTGGCTTAAAAGACACGATTGCACCAGTATTAAAAATGAGTTTCCCAGAAAATTTTAGCACTAACTTTAAAGGAAATGAGATTAAATTAGTCTTTGATGAAAATATCAAGCTCAAAAACCTAAACAAGCAATTGGTTATTTCACCACCCATGAAATACGAACCAATAATTTCGCCTACATCTGCAACTAAAACGCTGTCGATAAAAATAAAAGACACCTTACAACCTAACACAACCTATAGCATCAACTTTGGCCAAAGTATCGCTGACAACAACGAAAACAATCCGTACAATCAATTTAAATACGTATTCTCTACAGGAGACTTTATTGACTCTCTTGCTATTGGCGGGAGAATAAAAGATGCTTACCAGAAAGAAGCAGACGCATTTGTATCAGTTATGCTTTATGATGTGAACGAAAAATACAATGATTCAGTGGTTTTTAACAACTCCCCAAGATATATCACTAACACTTTAGACAGTTTAAAAACATTTAGATTAGAGAATTTAAAGGCTGGAAAGTATTTATTAGTTGCTATAAAAGACAAAAATAGCAACAACAAATTCAATCCTAAAGAGGACAAAATAGGTTTTAGAAAAGAATTTATTACGATTCCAAATGATACGGTTTACGAATTGGAATTATTCAAAGAGGCCCTCCCATTTAAAGCTTTTAAACCAACTCAAGCGTCCGGGAATCGCTTGCTTATTGGTTACGAAGGAGACGTAAAATCAGTCGATTTAAGGCCGAAAATAGTCTTAAAAAACAACGATGATATTGTACCAACAATCGTAACTCATTTTCCTAAAAAAGACTCCCTTCAAATATGGTACAAACCTATCAAAATAGACTCTTTGGCAATGACCGTAAACAAAGACAACTACCAAGGGAAGTTTACATTCAAAATTAAAGAGCAGAAAAAAGACACTCTAAATATTACCGCACTTCAAAACGGTAATCTAAATTTCAGAGAACGTTTTACTTTAGAAACAACTACTCCACTGGTTCATATTGACACTTCAAAAATAAAGTTGACCAACAAAGATTCTGTCGCAGTAGCATTCACGACCGAATACGACGATTTCAATCAGAAGCTGTTTTTTGATTTCAAAAAAGAGCCATCAGAAAAGTATACTTTTACCATTTTACCAAACGCACTCACCGATTTTTTTGAGGTAGCAAATGACACTTTATCCTTTAAATTAAATACGAAAGGCACCTCCGAGTACGGAAATCTTCGAATACAACTTCAAAATGTAAAACGCTTCCCAGTTATTGTCGAATTGACCAACGCAAAAGGAGATATTATGGCTTCAGAATATAGCGAAAATGATACTACCGTTGATTTTAATTTATTGGAACCCGCATTATTTACACTGCGCCTTATTTATGACGAAAACAAAAATAAAACTTACGACAGTGGTAATTACTTAGAAAAACGATATTCAGAAGAAGTGGTTTATTTTTCTAAAGAAATAGACATTCGTGCGAATTGGGATGTGGAACAGGTTTTTGACGTGAGCTTACCCTATACTCCTGAGCCAAAGAAGAAAGTAGATGCTAAGAAAAAATCTAGTTTCTAATTTCAAAAGAATCTTTATCATTTAAAAAATTAAGTTTTTTTCGGGTTTCTATTAGCGTTGACTGGTTTAAAGTGGTTATAAAAACCCCTTCAGATTCTTGTGGAGCAATTAAATGTTCACCTAAGCAATCTAATACTTGTGAGTGCCCAATGTATTCATAACCGTTAGCGTCAGTGCCTATTCTATTTACCCCTACCACACAACTCATATTTTCTATAGCGCGGGCTGCAAGCAAGGTATCCCAAGCTTTAATTCGGGTCTTGGGCCAACTGGCAACGTAAATTAATAAATCGTAATTCTCGACGTTACGAGAGAAAACTGGGAATCGTAAATCATAACACACAAAAGGACAGATTCTCCACCCGAGGTATTCTACAATTAATTTTTGAGTGCCTCTTGAATACACTTTGTCTTCGCCAGCTAACGTAAACAAATGTCTTTTGTCATAATGCTGTATCTCACCTGAAGGAAATACAAATAGCATTCGGTTATAGAAAGTAGCATTCTCTTCTTCTATCACTACGCTTCCTGTTATTGCTGCGTTTTTGGCTTTCGCCAAAGCCTGCATCCACATTACTGTTTCTCCTTGCATAGTCTCCGCGACTTTTGCGGGACCCATTGTAAATCCCGTTGTAAACATTTCAGGCAGTACAACAAGATTTACATCTTCAGCAATTGCATTTATTTTTTCTTCAAAATACGCTCTGTTTGCTTCTGGGTTTTCCCAAATTAGTGCAGATTGAATTAAAGCTACTTTCATTGTTGTTCGTTTTTATAAAGGTAAAAAAGTAATTTGTTTTGAAGTATGTATATTTCGAATTTTGAAAAACAAAATGTAATTAAACCACGAATTTCTTTGGGTGAGGGATAGTAGTGGAAATCCTTTTATGGAATGCAATGGAATAAAAGATTGTAACGAATAGCCCGACCGTAGGGCACCCCAAAACAAAAAACGCATCCAAATAAATGAATGCGTTTTTAGATTCTTCCTTACGTCAGAATGACAAATAGTATTATCCTTTCATACTTGCTGACATATACTCTCTGTTCATACGTGCGATGTTCTCTAAAGAAATTCCTTTAGGACATTCCACCTCACAAGCTCCGGTGTTAGTACAGTTACCAAAACCTTCAGCATCCATCTGGTGCACCATGTTTAATACACGATCAGTTGCTTCAATACGTCCTTGAGGCAACAAAGCATATTGAGATACTTTTGCAGCTACGAACAACATAGCCGATGAGTTTTTACAAGTGGCAACACAAGCACCACAACCTATACAAGTAGCTGCATCGAACGCATCATCTGCATCTTGCTTATTAACTGGAATTGTATTTGCATCGATAGTATTTCCTGAAGTGTTAACAGATATAAATCCACCTGCATGTTGGATTCTATCAAAAGCACTTCTGTCAACAACTAAATCTTTTACTACTGGGAAAGCCCCTGCACGAAATGGCTCAATAGTGATAGTATCGCCATCATTGAACATACGCATGTGCAATTGACAAGTGGTTACTTTTCTATCTGGACCGTGCGCTTCACCATTGATATACAAAGAACACATTCCGCAAATTCCTTCGCGACAATCGTGGTCAAACGCTACTGGTTCTCCCCCTTTGCCCATCAAGTCTTGATTAAAGACGTCAAGCATTTCGAGGAAAGACATATCTGGCTCAATTCCGTCGATTTGATAATCAACCATTGCTCCTTTATCTTGGGCGTTTTTCTGACGCCATATTTTTAATGTAAGTTTCATCTTTTTAAATTTGAAAGTCTTTAAGTCGAAGGTCAAAAGTCCAATTTTATTGTGACTCTTAACTTTTAACTTTCGACAAATTACTATTTATAACTACGAGTTACCAATTTAACATTATCGAAAATTAAGTCTTCTTTATGTAAAACGGCATCACTTGGTTTCCCTTTGTATTCCCATGCGGCTACATATGCAAAATTCTCGTCATCACGCTGTGCTTCACCATCAGCAGATTGATATTCCTCACGGAAGTGACCTCCACAAGATTCATTACGATGTAAAGCATCTTTAGCGAACAATTCTCCTAATTCTAAGAAATCAGCAACACGAGTCGCCTTTTCTAATTCTTGGTTGAATCCTTTGTCAGTTCCTGGAACTCTAACATCCTTGTAAAACTCTTCACGTAAAGCAGCGATTTCTGTGATAGCTTCGTTAAGACCTTTAGCATTTCTAGCCATTCCAACTTTGTCCCACATTATTTTACCCAATCTTCTATGGAAGTGGTCAACAGATTGTGTTCCGTTATTGTTCATGAATTTTTCGATCTGCTCTTTCACTCCTTTTTCGGCAGCAGCAAATTCTGGCGAGTCAGTAGAGATTGGTCCCATTTTAATATCTGGTGATAAATAATCTCCGATAGTATAAGGCAATACAAAATATCCATCAGCTAATCCTTGCATTAAAGCAGAGGCACCTAAACGATTTGCACCGTGATCAGAAAAGTTTGATTCCCCAATAGAGAAACATCCTGGAATAGTAGTTTGTAAGTTATAATCAACCCAAGTTCCACCCATTGTATAATGGACTGCAGGATAAATCATCATAGGAGTCGCATATGGATTTTCATCTACAATCTTCTCGTACATCTGAAATAAGTTACCGTATTTATTGGCAACTACATCAGTACCTAATTTGACAATTACTTCAGCATCATTTCCATCTAAGCCTTTTATGTGTGCTTGTTCTTTTCCGTAACGTTGAATTGCCGCAGCAAAATCTAAGTAAACAGCTTCACCTGTTTTATTCACTCCAAAACCAGCATCGCATCTTTCTTTGGAAGCACGAGAAGCTACATCACGAGGAACAAGATTCCCAAATGCAGGATATCTTCTTTCTAGATAATAATCTCTATCAGCTTCAACAATTTGAGTTGGTTTTAATTTCCCTTCACGAATCGCTTTAGCATCTTCTAGTTTTGCTGGTACCCATATACGACCATCATTTCTTAAAGACTCAGACATCAACGTTAATTTTGCCTGATGATCTCCAGAAACTGGAATACATGTTGGGTGAATTTGTGTATAACAAGGGTTCGCAAAAAAGGCTCCTTTTTTATGTATTTTCCAAGCTGCAGTAGCATTAGATCCCATTGCATTGGTAGACAAAAAGAAAACGTTTCCGTATCCTCCAGAAGCAATAACTACCGCGTGAGCTGAATGTCTTTCAATTTCACCAGTAACTAAATTACGAGCGATAATTCCTCTTGCTTTTCCATCCACGATTACTAGATCTAGCATTTCGTGACGGCTGTGCATTGTTATTTTACCACGTCCTATTTGGCGATTCATTGCTGAATAAGCACCTAGCAACAATTGTTGTCCTGTTTGTCCTTTA
This sequence comes from Flavobacterium frigoris, assembly GCF_900111075.1. Classification (GTDB taxonomy): domain Bacteria; phylum Bacteroidota; class Bacteroidia; order Flavobacteriales; family Flavobacteriaceae; genus Flavobacterium; species Flavobacterium frigoris. Next base: position 482,204 of record NZ_FOFZ01000001.1, on the reverse strand, counting down.
GCATAAAACGTACGCGACACTAACGTTCCTCCAAAAGAACGGTTGTCTAGTAAGCCTCCATATTCACGTGCAAAAGGCACACCCTGAGCTACGCACTGGTCAATAATATTAGTAGAAACTTCAGCCAAACGATGAACGTTTGCTTCGCGAGAGCGATAATCCCCTCCTTTTACTGTGTCATAAAATAATCTGAAAACAGAATCCCCATCTCCTTGATAATTTTTTGCCGCATTGATTCCTCCTTGTGCTGCAATAGAGTGCGCACGACGAGGTGAATCTTGAAAACAAAAAGCTTTTACGTTATATCCTAATTCTGCTAATGTTGCAGCAGCAGAACCTCCAGCTAATCCTGTTCCAACAATGATAACATCTAAGTTACGTTTGTTAGCCGGATTTACTAAATTAATATGATCTTTATAATCTGTCCATTTATCCGAAATTGGACCATTTGGAATTTTTGAGTCTAATGCCATTATAATTTAATATTAATGATTGAAATGATGAAATAATGCAATAAAAATAAAACCGAAAGGAATTACAAAAGCGAACGCTAATCCGAAATTTTTTAACCCTTTAGAATATTTATTATTGAAACCAACCGATTGGAAAGAAGAACTGAATCCGTGATTCAAGTGCAGTGCTAACAATACAAATGAAATACAATACAATGCTGTACGCACTGGACTTTCAAACTTCTCTACTAATTCATGAAAATATCTTGTTTCATCCAATGGATTAAAAGCTACATATTTATAAACCATTTCTGGTACCCAGAAATCATAAAAGTGCAAACCTAAAAAAGCCAAAATAACTGAACCTGTAATAATCATGTTTCTAGATGCCCAAGAAGAGTTTGCAGCACCATTGTTTTTTGCATAAGCAATTGGTCTTGCGCTTCTATTTTTGAAATCTAAAACAAACCCCATAATAAAGTGAAAGATCACTCCTACTATTAAAATTGGCTGAATTACAAATTGTACTAAAGGATTATTTCCCATAAAATGAGAAATCGAATTGAATGTGTCCGGACTAAACACCGAAGTCATATTAATGAAAAAGTGCTGTGCTAGAAACAACATCAGAAAGAGTCCTGAAAGCGCCATAGCCACTTTTTTAGCTATTGACGACTTCAATAATGCAGATTGTGCCATAAGATTTAATAATTTGTTTTAAGAATAACACAAAAATAGAGCAAATTGGCCTCAACTACAACCTTTTCGCTCTTATTTATAATGATTTTAAAGTGTGTTTTTTTTATAGATTTTACCCGTCTAAAAAACCATTACACACTGTTTTTCAATATATTAAATTATAAATTTTTTCGTTTATAGTCCCTTTTAGACCTTAGAATATAACAAAAATAGTGTTATTCAATTTATTCCTGAATTTCATTTAGTTCGATCCCCAAAAAATCTAAGACTATTTCATTAACTACTATGGATAAATAGTACCCTGAAACCGGCTTTAGACCTTCTTTAAGGCAATCAACTAAATTTAGCCATGTATTTTTGAACAATTAAATCTGTATTTTCATTTCGGGTTTTGAGTTCCAATTGAATTGGAGCTGATGCCCTTACTTCACAGTTTTTTACAGCGCAAGTTTCACAAGTCACTCCGACGATTTGTTTTTGGATAGACTTATTATCGATGAATTTGAATTTCTTCTTCATGCTTGCAGTAATCAAAATACCTACTGATATACTTCTCAAACAATCTTTTTTGAACGGATCTTCTGTCGCCGATGAGAAAACCAAAAACTCGTTGCCGCTATTTTCATAGCGTGAAATTTGAGCATCAAAATAGTGACTATTATTCTGCTCCATGGATTGCACGATTGTTTTGACAGAAATCCATCTGCGGCAATAATGTTCATTCATCTCATTGGCATGTGGCTCCTGCTGATTAGTGATATGTAGTTCCTTTTTAATCTGATAGGTATCTGCTCCTCTTTTATGAGACAAGCGAAGGAAGAATATATTTTTTAACTGAAAATCTTTCGGTAAAATATTCGTTAAACGTTGGTAGAACGATTCTGGAGAAACATTAAATTTACCCATCAACTCTATCATTTCCTGAGGCTTCGGATCTGTTTTAGCCAAGAACAAATTCAATTCGGTTACCAGCTGTTTTCTAGGTATTAACAGCGCACCGGCAAAATACGAAGCATAAAAATTATTCAAAACCTGATCAAAATTATCAAATTTAATCCAACTGAACGTGAACAACCGCTCTGTTATTTCCAAATAGTTGTAAGCGATCTCTTTAGCCAGAATAAACGCCTTTTGCTGTTCATCAATATCTAATGAAAGCAACAAGGTTTTGCTTTTTGGAACATATATAGACCGCAAATCTCCCAACTCCTCTTGCTCTGAAAAAACAATTTCCTGAATTTTATAGCCATATTCTTCCGTCAATACAGCCGTCAAATCTTCAATCGAAATTTTAGTATCAATATTTATTTGAAATGCTTTTGAGAAATCCAATACTTTCTGTTCTAAATCCTCAAAATAATTATTATGCGCTTCTTGGTAAGAACGTAAGGCCGCTAGGAAAAAACTCTCCCTAGTTAAATTATAGTGTTGTGCAATCTCGATAATTGTACTAATAAAGGCATTTACTTTTGCCGGAGCATTAGCAATGATATCAATGAGGTCGTTTTCCTGAATTCCGAAAATATCCAATGGAATTTCTTTTAGAATCCCTGATTTTAAGATTTCGCCGATGGGAGCCAGATTATTATCTAATTTCAACGAGACCATATTGTCGTATGAAACATCCAACTTTTCTGCTAAAAGAATTATCTTATCTGTCTTCGGATATTTCTTGCCTTTTTCAATTTCGTTTAAATACGATTTTGAAAGATCGGTGATTTTGGCTAAGCCAAATAACGATAAATTCTTATTTGTGCGCGCTTGTTTGAGTTTAAGCCCAAAAATCAATTTTATATATTCTTTTTCTACAATCATATTAAGATTCTATTTATTCTTTCAAAGGAGCATTTAATTCCAAAAAAAACATCGAAAATAACATTGCTTTTCCCTCACGTTTCTTTCATTTTTTCAAAGATACGCTAAAAAACAAAAAAGACATAAAAAAAGCTTTTCATCCCTTTCTCGAACGTTCACTTGTTTTCCAAACCTGTTTTTTTTTAACATATTCATTTAAAACTATTTAACTCTAAAAATTTTATCGAAATATCTTATTTTAATACAGCCCAAAACACCACTACTCCCGGAACATCAAATCCAACTACAATCAAAGATTCTACAGAAACAAAGTAGTTCTAAGTAAAACGATTCTTTACTAACTTGATAACACATCGATCTAAAAACCTACTCATTAAGCCAACGCGTATTAGTTGTTTTTTACATAAAATTATTGAATTCGTAACCAGAAACAATTTAATCTTAGTATTTTTGAGTAATTATAAAGATTAAATAGAAAGAACATGAAATACCATCAAATTGACCGTGACTTATTTATAAAAAACCGTTCCAAATTTATGGCTCAAATGAAGCCTAAAAGCGTTGCCGTTTTTAACTCTAATGATATTTATCCGATAAGTGCTGACAGTACGATGCCATTTGCACAACACCGTGACATCTTTTATTTAAGCGGCGTGGATCAGGAAGAAAGCATCTTACTTCTATTTCCAGACGCTCCTTATGAGCATCAAAGAGAAATGTTATTCCTAAAAGAAACCAATGATCATATTGCGGTTTGGGAAGGCGAAAAACTGACTAAAGAACGTGCTCTAGCCGTTTCTGGAATTAAAACGGTGTATTGGCTACAAGAATTCGAAAAAGTATTGTTTGAATTAATGACACATTCTGATACGATTTACATCAATACCAATGAACATTACAGAGCAACTGTAGAAACAGAAACCCGTGAAGCCCGTTTTGTAAAATGGTGGAAAGAGAAATATCCAGCGCACACCGTTGCAAAAAGCAACCCCATTTTGCAACGCATTCGTTCCGTAAAAGAAAGTGAAGAAATTGACTTGATTCAACAAGCTTGTAACATCACCGAAAAAGGATTCCGTAGAGTGCTATCTTTCGTGAAACCAAATATGATGGAATACGAAATCGAAGCTGAGTTTATTCATGAATTCGTTCGTAATCGTTCCAAAGGTTTTGCTTACACGCCAATTATTGGTTCAGGAAACAATGCTAATGTATTGCATTATATCGAAAACAACCAGCAATGTAAAGCCGGTGATTTGATTTTGATTGATGCTGGTGCAGAGTACGCAAATTATTCCAGCGATATGACCCGTACTATTCCAGTTTCAGGAAAATACAACGACCGACAAAAAGCGGTTTACAATGCCGTTTTACGAGTTAAAAACGAAGCGACCAAAATGCTACTTCCAGGAACACTCTGGAAACAATACCATATTGAGGTGGGTAAATTAATGACTTCAGAACTACTTGGTTTAGGGCTAATTGACAAAGCCGATGTACAAAATGAAAATCCAGACTGGCCTGCTTACAAAAAATATTTCATGCACGGAACGTCTCACCATATGGGATTAGACACACACGATTACGGAATTTTGACAGAACCTATGCAAGCTAATATGGTTTTCACCGTAGAACCTGGCATTTATATTCCTGCGGAAGGTTTCGGTATTCGTCTTGAGGATGATGTCGTAATTCAAGAAAGTGGGGAGCCATTCAACTTGATGCGCAACATTCCTATTGAAGTGGATGAAATTGAAAGTTTGATGAATTCTTAAGTAAGAAAACAGAGCAAATAAAAAAGAATAAATACGGTTTACAGCAATGTGAACCGTTTTTTTATGGAACAAACTCAATCTTCAATTAAAAGATGACACAACCTAATTAAACATTTTTCCAATCTTTTGGGCGCATCCCTGCTTCCGTAAACTCCAGCTTGGTCGGGCTATTCGCTACAAGTCCTCGCCTCGTCCTAAAAGACGAGACTGTGGGCTTTTCGCTGCTATCCCTTGCGCACACAATGACAACACATAAAAATTCCATAACAAATCCTAAAACAATCTTAAAAACGTAACTTTATTATACTGTTGACGTCCTATTAAAATAAATGACGTTAATCAGTCATTGAAAAAAACTAAAACACAACGAAACATAGACAAAAGAGTATTTTAATCTAACACTATTAAGAAGCCCATAATTATGTTTTTCTTTAAAAAGTAAAACGCTTTTAAAACACTTCAAAAATCTATGTCTCTATGTGTTTAAAAAAAACAAATCATCTTCTAAAAATCAAAATTATGACAGCACACGAAATCGATTACCAGATATTTGGCGAAGAAATGCAATATGTAGAAATCGAACTAGATCCGCAAGAAATCGTCATTGCCGAAGCAGGAAGTTTTATGATGATGGACAACAACATCCATATGGAAACAATTTTTGGAGATGGTTCAGAACAAAAATCAGGAATCTTCGGCCAACTATTAAACGCCGGTAAAAGAGTTCTTACGGGCGAAAGCTTATTTATGACCGCCTTCATCAATCAAGCTAATTCAAAAGGAAAAGTATCATTTGCTTCTCCTTACCCCGGAAAAATCCTTCCTATCGATTTAACTGAATTTCAAGGAAAATTCATCTGTCAAAAAAGCTCGTTTCTTTGCGCTGCCAAAGGCGTATCTGTTGGAATTGAATTCTCTAAAAAACTAGGTCGCGGATTCTTTGGCGGTGAAGGATTCATCATGCAAAAAATAGAAGGCGACGGAATGGCATTTGTACATTCTGGAGGAACCATGGCCAAAAAAGAACTAAGAGCAGGCGAAATCCTAAAAGTGGATACGGGCTGCATCATAGGATTCACTAAAGAGGTAGATTATGACATCGAATTCATTGGCGGAATCAAGAACTCGATTTTTGGAGGAGAAGGTTTATTCTACGCTACCCTTCGTGGCCCTGGAACGGTGTATGTACAATCCCTACCTTTCAGCAGACTCGCAGATAGAATCATCGCTTCAGCACCAAAAGCAGGTGGAAACAGTCGTGACGAAGGAAGCCTATTGGGCGGATTAGGGAATTTATTGGATGGAAATAATCGATTTTAAATTGTTCTTTTTGTTACCTTGACGAATGAAGGATCTCAACAACATAATAAACGGCTTTCAGAAATGGAAGCCGTTTTATTTACAAAATCCAGATAACTTAATTTTCTTAAACCCTTAATAGTTCAAAACAATTAAATTTCTAATTTTGCAAAAAAACTAAACCCGTTGAAACAAATTCAGTTCAAAAATACCAGCATCTCTTATTCTGATACCGGAAAAGGCACCGCTATAGTCCTGCTTCATGGTTTCCTGGAAAATCAAAGCATGTGGGATAATTACATTGCTACTTTCTCTAAGAGAAACCGGGTTGTTACCATTGATTTATTGGGTCACGGAGAAACAGAATGTTTGGGCTATGTTCATTCCATGGAAGACAACGCTGATGCTGTTCATGCTGTTTTGACAGAATTGCGCATCCGAAAAGCAATTCTCGTTGGCCATTCGATGGGCGGTTATGTAGCTTTGGCTTTCGCAGAATTGTATCCTGAAAATGTAAAAGGCTTAGTTTTACTAAATTCAACGGCAAGAGCAGATAGCGAAGAACGAAAAGTGAATCGCGATCGCGCGATTAGAGCCGTAAAACAATCTTTTGTGAATTTTATATCGCTCTCTATTGCCAATTTATTTAGCGAAGGAAACCGAGAAAGACTAGTCAACGAAATTGAAAGTGTAAAAAACAAAGCCCTAAAAACACCACTGCAAGGTATCGTAGCTTCGCTTGAGGGAATGAAAATCAGAAATGATCGTGAAGTATTATTACACCTTTCCACTTTTCCAAAACTATTGATTCTTGGAGAAAAAGATCCCGTTTTACCACATGAAGAAACAAAACAGCAAATTCAAAACACCGAGGTGCAGTTAGTTACTTTTCCAGACGGACATATGAGTCATATTGAAAATAAAGAAGAATTGACAGAAGTTCTATTGAAATTTTTTAAGAGTATTTAAAAAATTAGCGTTTAAATATCCTTTATCAACTAGCTCCTCTTTACTTTTAATATGATGTAGCTTGCCGTCTTTCATTAGCATCAATTTTGTCGAAATCGAAATTACATTTTCATAATTATGATCTGTAATGAGAACCCCTTTTCGTGTAGCGTTTTCTTTTATCAGTTTATTTACTTTTTCAATCATAAGCGGCGACAAACCATTATAAGGTTCGTCTAAAAGAACAAATTTAGAAGGATTACAAAGCACTAACTTAATTTCTAAATAGCGTAATTCCCCACCTAACAACTGCGGAATTTTTCTATTGTTAATCGACTGGATCATTTCATCATTATAAAAACACTCCGCATGTTCGCTATTTATGGAGAGCGAAATGGCTTTCTTGACTGATAATTGATTCGGAATAAAATTGTCTTGAGAGAGATAACTAATTTCATTAAAAAGATCACTGATTTTCGTTTTGACCACACCATCAATTCGCACGAACTTAAAATCAGCATTCTCAATTCCGAAGATGATTTTTAACAAGGTCGATTTTCCAGAACCATTTCGACCTAATAAACCTATAATGTCATTAGTTTCGCATTTCAAATATACATCTGAAAGAATGGATTGAGCATCATATCTTTTCTGTTCGCTATCAACTTCTAAAATATGCTTTTTCAAAATAGTGTAGCGATAAAATTAAAGGTAAAACTTAATATAACAAGAAAAACAAAAGCACAACCCCAGGCAGACAGCCAAAGCTCCTTTTTTGAAATGGCATTATTGTAGTAAAACAAATATTCGTTTTTAGAATTTAATTCCTTGACCGCTAAACTAACCACAAAACCAAAAGTCAAAAAAGTGTATTTAAACGCAAATAACCCTCCAAAGAGAATTGGCAACACACAAACAGCCAAGTTAATTACTAAGGTACTTTTAAAGAATTCAAATATGTTATTTGCTTTTTGTAAAGTCATACTTTTTATCCTTTTACACTTTCTCTTCAAATGGAATACTGACATCTAAAATTTCATTCAACAACAGCACAATCTGTTCGAGATAATTAGTCATCACTTCTTCATTAATTATCACATTTCCTTCTTTTTCTTCTTTGAAATTAAACGGTAAAAACCCCGATTTTAAATTCTTAAAAGAGATAATTCCCGCTTCAATGGGTTTGCAATTGGCTTCCGTCTCATACATGTACGCATAAGCTAAAACCTGAATAATTTTATCGTTTTTAATCTCCTCGGTCAATCCTTTCCATGTCTTCAGCATTACACTGGACTTTTCAACTTTTCCGGTTTTATAGTCAATAATCCGAATAACTCCGTTTCGTTCTTCGATTCGATCGACATTCCCTTTTATCAATACCGCAAACGGCAAAGCGGGATGATTTAAGGTTCTTTGAAAAGTTTCTTCTAAGGCTAAAATCTTTATTGCATCACCTGCTTTTATACTTTCTAATTCGACTTTCAGGAAATTGGAAACATTTCGTTTCGCCACTTCAAAAGCAAGTAGATTACGACCTTTCTTAATTTCGCCTTCTTTATACACTACTTTGAATTGTTTCAGCACCTCATCATCAATTTGTTTGAAACAGTTTTGAATGTCTGACTCTGAAATAAATCTCCCCACAAATGGATCGTATAGCGATTTCAAAGTCTCGTGAATAATAGTTCCCAAAGTGTTCAACGCGATATTTTCTTCCACTTCTTCGACTTCTCTGATTCGCAATATCTTTTGAAAATAAAACTGAATCGGGTTCCTGATATAACTTGTCAATGCCGATGGTGAAAAACCAACAGCAGCAATTTCCTTTAAACGTAACATCACCGATTCTGATTTCTCAATAACCATTGGTGTATACGCTGTTTCCGGCAATACGGCATTGTAAATTTCGTGTGTCAAATTATGTTTTGGCTGTTTCTCGACTTCTAATTGAGTGATAAACCTACTTTTTTCGCCTGCATCTAATCCTTCACTTTCGGTGTTATAAAGCAAATAGATGTTTTTAGCACGTTGTAATAAATGATAAAAATGATAGGTATAAATAGCGTCTTTCTCTTTGAATGTAGGCAAACCCAATTCTCGTTTCACATCATACGGAATAAACGAATTCTGCGATTTTCCGGCAGGAAACTTCCCTTCATTCATAGAAGTTACTATCACAGTATCAAAATCAAGCACACGACTTTCTAAAACACCCATGATTTGCAAACCGTTTAGCGGCTCTCCTTCAAAAGAAACTTCGGCAAGATCAATCACTTGTTTATATATGGCGTAAAGCGTTTCTATCTTATCAATGTGCTCGTGTTGTGAATAATAGTTAATCAGTTTATTGATCACTTTAAAAATAGAGAATACAAAGGCTTTTGTAATTTTTTCTTCTTCATTGTCATTGCTTAAATTCTCTTTAATGGTAAGCAACAACTTGGAAACAGTTTGTAAAACCGCAATCGAACCATTTTCCCATTTTTGGAATAACAGCAGAAATAAATCAGTAGGATTCCCATTCAATTCCATCAATTTGTGATGGGTTATAAAAGTGTAATTATTTTTATTAATAAGGTTAACTAAAGAGCTTGTTTGCGCATAAGGCTCCACTAAAGGATGCGTTAGAATATCCAACACATCTTTATAATACAATACATAATTTTTCGCATTTCTGGCCAGCGCATTCGTATGCATCTTGAACAACTTGGCAATCAAAATCTGAGCAGGATTATTTTTACTAGGATATCCCATGGTAATATTCAGAGCTCCCACAGTGGAGGGCAACGAATATAAAAGTGGTACTAGAAGATTTTCTTCACCAAGTACAATAGCAACTTTATCTAGCGTAGTATTGGGATTCTTATTAATTATATTTTCAATAATGCCTCCAGCAATTTTCGCCTGACCAATTGTTTTTGGCGTACCAATAACTTGAATGTTTTTTGTTTGTGAAAAATCATCCACAATCCATTCAAAAGGATTTGACTTGTATTCTTTCCAGCCTTTTTTGAATCGCCTAACAAACAAGCCCGCATCATGATAAGGGTCATTTAGGAAGGTTTGGTCGGCATCCCAGTATATTTTGGCCTGATTAGAGGCTATAAGGTGTTGAATGATTTTTTCTTCGGAAGCATTTAAGGCATTAAATCCCGCGAAAACAAAGTTCTTATTAGTAATTGATTTCGAAAACTGATTCAGATTCCCCACCGCTTCCCGATAGATTAATCCTTGGTAACCAATCCCTTTTTTGAGTAGGTGAGCATATAGCGTTTGGTAGTAATTAGGCAATAATTTCCAAAAGTCTATATAATTTTCGAGTAGTTGAGTTTTATTCTCCACTTCGATTCCCCATTTCTTAATATCTTCAATGTCTTTTAAGTAAGACAAAACATAAGATGACTCTAACAGATAGCGATCGATTTCATTAAAATCCTGTAAGAGTGTTTTGGCCCAATTAGCAAACAATTCAAATGATTGTTGGTTTGCTTTTTCAGTAACTGATAAATACACATCATAGAATTCAAATAACAATTCGATGGGATCTACAGTACGAATTCCTGCGATATCTTGGATAAAGTCCTCGATGCTACTAATTTCAGGAGAAAGAATATTACCGTCAACTTGCTTTTTCAGGGCTTCAATCAGGAAAATTTTAGCTCTCTTATTTGGCAAGACTACTATCGTATTGGATAGTTTGCCTGAGTAATTTTCTATTAAAACTTGTGCAATTTTATCTAAAAAAGAAGTATTTATCATTTCATAAAAATAAAAAAAACGCCCCGATAAATCGAGGCGTTTTCAATAAATATTTTAGGAAAATTTATTCTTTTATTAAAGAAATTTCAACTCTTCTGTTGTGTGCTTTTCCTGCAGCAGTTTTATTAGTATCCATTGGTTTAGTTTCACCAAAACCAGTAGAATTTAATCTATCCGCTTTAATACCATTTTCAATTAAGTAATTTTTAACCGCAGCAGCTCTGTTTTCAGATAAAGTTTGGTTCATTTCATTACTTCCATCGCTATCAGTATGACCTTCAACTAAGAATCTTGAATAAGGATATTCTTTTAAGATTTCAGTGATTGAAACTAAAGTTGGGTAAGTTTGTTTTTTGAAAGATGCTTTTCCAGAATCAAACAAGATAGTTCTACTATACTCATTTAATTTCGCCATAACAGCTTCTGATACTTCAGGACAACCTTTATTAGCAACAGTACCTTTTACTTCTGGACATTTGTCATCTTTGTCTAAAACTCCGTCACCGTCAGTATCAGGCCAAGGACAACCAGCATTTTCTTTTGGTCCTGCAACAGTAGGACATTTATCATCTTTATCAGCTACTCCATCTTTATCAGCATCTGGACAACCTTTCAATGAAGCTAAACCAGCAACTTCTGGACAAGCATCATCTTTATCGGCGATTCCATCTCCATCTGTATCAGGACAACCATTAAGTTCTTTAAGACCAGCAACTTCTGGACAAGAATCAGCACTATCTTGAATTCCGTCTCCATCAGTATCAGGACAACCGTTGAATTCTTTTAAACCTGCAACTTCTGGACATGCATCATCTTTATCGTAGATTCCGTCACCATCAGTATCTTTTCCTCCAAATTTGAAGATAAGACCAGCAGTATGTTGGAAATGAGATGGAGCATCAGGAGTTCCAACAGCATCTTCTCTATCTCCAAAAGATTTTTTGTAAGCAGTAGCAAGAGAAAGACCAACGTTTTCAGTAAACCAAAAAGTTAAACCAGCACCAGGATTCAATGTACCATAACTACTATCACCAAAGAAAGTATAACCTCCTCCAACAGATAGCGATGGATCAATCACTTTAGAATTAATAAGACTCATGAAGCTATATCTAACTGTAGCATCAATACCGTAATACATTAAGTCTCCAGGATTAGAAACAACCATTCCTCTTGCATCATGTCCTACAGCTGTTGGAGCAAATTTCACATATCTGTCAATCTTGTTAACAGAACCTTGCAAACCAAAAGAGAAATTATCCCCTAAGTATTTAGATACACTGATGTAAGATACAGATGGAAGAACATTCCAATTGTCTTTTATAGCGAAAGGTTGAGAAAAATGTTGGTCTGCCCAACCATTTCCGCCACCTGCACTAGTTCTGGTGTCTACGGCATTCACTCCAAAAGAGATAGCCCATGGATTATTACTGTCTTGTGCGTGAGAGCTCAAGCTCATCACCATCATTACAGCAACTAAAATTTTGCTAAGATGTTTCATACTTATTTTTTTTAATTACAATTTAGTTAATTACAAACAAAAGTAACACGTAATTCTTTAATTACAAAACGAAATGTTAAAAAAAACCTATTAAAATAAGAAAAAATGGCAATTATATAACTTTAGATTATAATTATACAACATTCAGAAACCGCCCAACTTCAATAAATGCCGAAATTGCTTTATCCAAATGCTCTTTAGTATGTGCTGCAGACAGTTGGACTCTAATCCTTGCTTTATCCTTAGGTACCACGGGGAAAAAGAATCCAATGACATAAATCCCTTTCTTCAACAATTCATCTGCCATAGTTTGGGACAATTTGGCATCGTACAACATAACTGGTACAATCGCAGAATCTCCTTCGACGATATCAAAACCGGCTTCTTTCATCCCTGCTTTGAAATAATTGGTACTCCACTCTAATTTATCTCTTAACGTAGTATCTTTTTCTAATAATTCGAAAACTTTAATCGAGGCTCCAACGATCGCAGGTGCTAAAGAATTAGAAAACAAATACGGTCTTGAACGTTGACGTAACAATTCAATAATTTCTTTTTTAGCGGTCGTATATCCGCCCATTGCTCCTCCCAAGGCTTTTCCAAGAGTTCCAGTGATGATATCGACTCTTCCCATTACTCCTTTAGCCTCCAGTGTTCCTTTTCCTGTCGCTCCAATAAAACCCGCAGCATGACATTCATCTACCATAACCATTGCGTCATATTTATCCGCTAGGTCACAAATTTTGTCTAACGACGCTACAATACCGTCCATAGAAAAAACACCGTCAGTAACGATTATTTTAAAACGACTACCCGCTTCGTTTGCTTTGATTAATTGTTGTTCTAAATCGGCCATGTCGTTATTTGCATAACGGTAACGTCCTGCTTTACACAAACGAACTCCGTCAATAATAGAAGCATGATTCAAACTATCTGAAATTATAGCATCGCCTTCTCCAAATAATGGTTCAAAAACTCCTCCGTTTGCATCAAAAGCTGCTGCGTACAGAATTGTGTCTTCTGTTCCGTAAAACTCAGAAATCTTTCTTTCTAATGTTTTATGAATATCTTGTGTTCCACAAATAAAACGCACCGATGACATTCCGAAACCATGCGTATCCATTGCGTCTTTTGCCGCTTGGATCACCTCTGGGTGTGATGATAGTCCCAAATAATTATTAGCGCAAAAATTCAAAACCGTTTCTCCTGTTGAAACCGTAATTTCAGCATCTTGCGGTGATGTAATGATTCTTTCTTTCTTAAAAATCCCGTTATCTTCTATTGTTTGCAATTCGTTTTGAAGATGTTCTTTTATTTTTCCGTACATTTTTTTATCTTTTTTAAAAGTTTGATTTTTGCGAATAATTCATTTTTACGCTACAAATTTACTACATCGATTTCTTTTCCGATATAAATCAGTGCTTTTTTTACGACTTTATAACCCATTAATTCAATTGCCGATTGGTAATTTTCTAATTGCTTTTGATATTTTGCATCGTGAGCTCCCGTTTTATAATCCAATAAAAAAACCTCTTTGCCTTTGGTCACCACCATTCTATCTGGCTTTATCGTTTTTCCTTCCTTTTGAATTATGGTTTGCTCATTTAACACTTCATGCTCTTCAGAAAAAAAAGATTGTAACTCTTGATGATTTACAATATCTTGAATTGTCTTGTGTACCAATTCCTTTTGATTCAAAGTAATCAATCCGCTTTCAATAGATTTAGTAACCGCAAGTTCAACATCCTTTTTAGTTTTTACAAAAGATAATATTTCATGAACTACATTCCCGTATTCTATAGACTCTTGCTGATATGTCCCCCACATCAATGCCTCTCGCTGGGCTATTTTAATATTTTTTGGATTTAAAATTTCAGCGACAACACGAATTGCTTTTGAAGTATCAATATGCTTTGCCTTATTTGATAATTTTGTAGCACTTCCAAATTCGTAATCCAATTTGTTTTCGTCAAAAACTCCTTTGCTCATTAAATAATTAATAAAAAAAGTAGCCATATTATTTTTAGGAACTTCTCCTTTACTAGACAAATTCATATTTGAAATCACATACAGCTGCTCCTCTGCCCTAGTTAAAGCCACATACAAAACATTGACATTATCCAATAATTCTTCTTGTTTCTTTTGATCATAGATCGCTTTTGCTTCGACACCAAAACCTTCTACAGCACTACTATTATCTACCAACACCTTTGGCAGACCGAAATCCATTTCTTCACCGTCAAGCCATAACTTGTCTTTTGGCTTTCGACTGTAATCTTCTTCGGCGAAAGGCATGATTACCACAGGAAATTCCAATCCTTTGGATTTGTGTATCGTCATAATACGAACCGCATTATTTCCTTCAGGTGACGGGATACTGAATTTCTCCGCATTTTTATCCCAAAAATTAAGAAAGTCTGCTATTCCTGCCTGGTTTCTAACATCGCGTTCGAGAACAATGTCGAGGAAATATTGAACGTAGGCATTCCCCACCCCAGCCCTCCCCGAAGGGGAGGGAGACTGAGTGTTTACAAGGTCTTTTGATTTATTAGCCGAATTAAATAATTTGTCATTATTCAATTCTAAAGTTTGTTGCTGCTCTTCCAGTACGTTTCTAATAGTATCTAAAACTTTTGAAATTGAACTTACTACTTCTTCATTAAGGAAGCGGATTACTTTATATCCTAAACTATTTAAAACAGTTGTTCTTTCTTGATCTAATACTATTTGTTCCTCCGTGAAATGATATTCTCCATCAACCTCAACGATTAGTTTTTTTGACAAACAAACAAAATCAACTATATAATTATCTATCAAATGTTGCTGCCTGAATTTACTACCCAAAGACTGCTCTTTAAGTTCATCCCAAAGTATTTTCTCAGCAACCGTAGGTTCTTTTCTATGTGCAATTGCTTTTTCTATCAAAAGATGCGAATAATTCCCACCAGTCATAAATCCTTTTTTACCCGAAATAGTATTATGATTTATTACTACTTCATTAGTATTTCCACCCAGTATTTCCACACTGTCTCCCCCTCCTTCGGAGGGGGCCGGGGGGAGGATAAACTTCGCTACTATAACCTCAACCGCTTCGTACAATGATTTTTTTCGAATGTTTTGAAAGGATAGTGAAATATCATAACTCATTAGCCATTTCTCAAAATCAGCTTCTAGTTTTTGTTCCATTCCTTTGGCAATGAAATCATGAACAGACAACTGATCTTGAATGTTTTTGGCGATATAATGTAGAAAGTGAGCTTTTGCCTCTAAATCGGCATTGTTTTTCAGGTATTTTAAAAGATGAATAATCAACCTGACTTCGGTTGCGTTCTGAATCATCAACGTTTCTGAAGACAACAGCGGAATATTCTGTTCTGTCAAGTAATTAGCAATCGCAATTCCCTGACTTCTTTTACGAGTCAAAATCACAATGTCTTTGTATTCAAATCCTTCTTGAAGTACTTTTTGAATCGTATTCAAAGTGGCTAAGACAAACAGCTCTGTTTTATCCAAGCCTTCTTCGTCCTCTTCTATAGTTTCCACTTTTGGAATAAAAGAAATATTCACATAGCCACCGCTTTTATCATTGGTTTTCTGATGGCTGTGATTTTCATATAAATCTTTGTAATCAGGCTGTTCAAACTCTGATGACAACAACTTGAAAAATTCATTGTTAAACTCAATTACCTGCGAATAAGAACGGTAATTTTTATCTAAGTGCTCTAACTTCTTGTCTGGATTAGCGAAAGGATTGTTGTCTTTGCTTAGTTCTATAAACTGCTCCGCTTTTCCACCACGCCAGCGGTAAATGGATTGTTTGGGATCACCCACAATCATCAAAGTTCCTTTCTCCCCATAATCGTCCTGGCCAGCAAGCGCATTATCAATTAACGGAATTAAATTTTGCCATTGCATCTCTGAGGTATCCTGAAATTCGTCAATAAAAAAATGACGGTAGCGTTCCCCTAATCTCTCATAAATAAACGGCGCAGGTTGATTTTGAATCTCCCGATGTATAATTGCATTAAATTCGGAAATCGAAAGCACATTTTGCTCTTCTTGAATCTTGGCTAATTCATTGCTCACCGTATTCAGTAATGATAACGGCGTTATATTTCTAAGAAAGGCTTTGTAGAAATCTCTTTTTTCGAAATTCTTATAAATCGTTCCCAGAATCTGAATCAACTCTGGAATTATATTTTCAATTAATGCGCGATCTTTAGCCGTTTTATTGATGGCAATGTCATCAAACTCGTGAAAAGTTTTATTTTTAGGATTGTATTTTCCGTCTCGAATGCTAATTAAGTGATTTGGAAAGGTTCCTCTAGAGAATGATTTCAAGTCTATTCCGTTATTTTCTATTAACGTTAAAGCTGCTTGAGCAAATTCGGCATTGTCTTTTTCCAAGACTTTGCAAGACTCAATTAATTTCTTTTTTATCTCAACAAAATCGGCAATGGATTTATCCTGAAAATGAGTGATTTCAGATCGGTGGTTTTCATTGAGAACTAAGCGACCTGTGTCCAGAATCTCACGCGAAATATCCCAGGACTTATCATCATCCGTTTTCTCCATGGTGAAATCGATAAGCAACTTGGTTAAAGTTTCGTCTTCTCCTGCTTGTGCGATGATAGCATCAACCGCCTCGATTAATAAATTCTCGGTGTCCAAAGTTACCTCAAAAGTCATGGGCAACTTTAAATCATGGGCGAAGGCACGAATGACTTTGTGCGTAAATTTATCAATGGTCGAAATATCAAAAGCAGCGTAGTTATGAATAATATGCTTGATGATTTGCTGCGATTTGGTTTTAATTTGAATAATCGATAACGCTGTATCCTTTGCCAAATCTTGCATCAAATCCTCTGCTTTTTTCGAAGGTTCGTCTTTTGCAAATTCGGACAAACTTCCCACGATACGACTTTTCATTTCGTGTACCGCTTTATTGGTAAACGTAATGGCGAGAATGTTGCGATACGCATCATTTTTAGGAGCCACTAAAATGATCTTCAGATATTCTTTTACAAGCGCATACGTTTTACCGGAACCTGCGGATGCATCATATATGGCGAAGGATGGTCTCCCCACCCCGGCCCTCCCCGAAGGGGAGGGAGTCGAAACTGGATCTACTTTATGTTCCAAATTACTGTTATTTTATTATTATTTTTTAAAGGAACATCATTTTTATTTTCAATAAAAACGATATTCTGATTGTTTTTAAACTTTTTGAATTTCTAGTCTTACATTATCTTCCAACCTACTGCTTTTTTCATTACTATTTTGTGCAGGAACTTCATTTATATTTTCAATAAAAACGAGATTCTGATTGTTTTTAAACTTTTTGAATTTCTAGTCTTACATTATCTTCCAACCTACTGCTTTTTTTCATTACTATTTTGTGCAGGAACTTCATTTTTATTTTCAACAAAAACGATATTCTGATTGTTTTAGATTTTCTGGATTTCTAGTCTAACATTATCTTCCAACTTACTGCTTTTTTTCATTATTATTTGTGCACGAACATCATTTTTATTTTCAATAAAAACGATATTCTAATTGTTTTTAAACTTTCTGAATTCATCACTAATCCTACACCCTAGCCCTGATGGAAACGGCGTCCTTTCCTGTCTCGTCTTTTTAGACGAGACAGGAAAGATAGAGTGTACAGCAGGAAAAAGCTTCTAAAAAACAGTTTAAATAATAGGTTGCTTTTAAAAATTGTTTGTTTAATGTTTAAAAGTAGTATTTTTGCACTATGGAAACAAATAGACAGAAAAAAATAGGTGGGGTGATCCAAAAAGATTTGGTTGATATCCTACAAGGTGAAGTGAGAAAAAACGGAGTAAGTAATTTAATTATTTCGGTATCCAAGGTTGTTGTTACTTCAGATTTATCTGTGGCGACGGTTCATTTAAGTGTTTTTCCTCAGGATAAAGCAAAAGAAATTTTAGAGGCTGTTAAGTCGAATTCTAAAACAATAAAACATGATTTATCACAAAGAGTACGTTTGCAATTGAGAAAAGTGCCTAATTTGGTTTTCTTTATTGATGACTCTTTAGACTACATTGAAAAAATTGACAACGCTTTAGCAAGTAAAGATAATCCTATTGAAAATAGAGATCTTCTAGAGAAACGCAAGCTAATATAATTTGAATTTCCCCCTTTACATAGCCAAACGTTACATTCGAAGTAACAGTAAAAACAATGCCATAAATATCATCAATCGCATTGCGAGTATGGGAATCATTGTTGGCGCCATGGCTTTGTTTGTGGTATTATCTGTTTTTAGCGGGCTGAAAGTATTTAGTCTTTCGTTTACGAACGACATTGATCCCGATATAAAAATAAGCAGCACTCTGGGGAAATCATTTTTTATTTCGCCGGAACAAGAAGCTGAAATCAAGAAAATAGAAGGCGTGGTTTCCTATAGTAAAATTATAGAAGAACGCGTTTTGTTTGTTTTTGATGACAAGCAGGTCGTTACCTATTTGAAAGGGGTTGACACCAATTTCAGCAAAGTAAACGACATTAAGAAAACATTGTATAACGGACAGTGGATTGAGCCTGATACTTATCAGGTTGTTGTAGGTTATGGAATTGCTCAGAAATTCTCCATGGGTTTACTTGATTTTAATAAACAACTAGAAGTATTAGTTCCTAAACCCGGAAAAGGAGCCATTACAAATCCTGCACAAGCTTTTAATAAAACCGATGTTTTTCCTGTAGGCATTTATGCCATAAGTGAAGATCTTGATTCTAAATACGTTTTTGCGGATTTGGGTCTGGCCCAAGAATTATTGGAATACAAAACCAATCAGATTTCAGGAATTGAGATCAAAGAAAAAAAGGACGCTGATGAAGATGCAATTATCGAGAAACTGCAGACTATTTTCAATAATAAAATCACGGTAAAAAACAGAGCTCAGCTTAACGAAGCCTTGTATAAAATGTTGAATACAGAAAATATTGCTGTGTATTTAATTTTTACTTTGGTTATCGTGGTAGCGCTGTTTAATCTTATTGGCGCACTGATCATGATGATTCTGGACAAAAAAGGAAATCTAAAAACGCTTTTTAATCTGGGAACAGAAATCAAAGATTTACGTAAAATATTTTTACTACAAGGAACTTTACTGAGTCTTTTTGGTGGAATTATCGGGCTTCTTTTAGGAATTGCAATTGTATTATTACAACAGCATTTTCAGCTCGTGATGATTACACCAACACTAGCTTACCCAGTGGTTTTTACACTCGAAAATGTACTGATTGTTATGGGAACGATTGTGACCCTTGGTTTTATCGCTTCGCTGATTGCGAGTAGTCGAGTGAGTAAAAATTTGTTGGAATAGTTTGTTTATTTTTTTAGAAAATATACCCTACTTTGAATTGAAAATCAAAAAATATCTCATTTTCATCTACAGTATAAAAATATTCTTTTTTTAAAAAATTATGCCTGTATCCAATACCCGCAGAATACTCTGTAAAAAAATGTTTACCAATAGCTCTTCTTAAACCATATTCTGGAATTATAGAAAGAGTTGGAGCTGTTTCAAAGTCCTTAGTATTTACTAAAGCCGTTCCTGATGAAGCAAAAGATGTTAACAATGAAAAATAATTAGCACAATTATTTTTAGTATCTTTTCCCAAACGGCTTCGTCTGTCTAAATTATAATACCAACGTGGCTCAACATTTATAAAAGGAACTATCACATACGATTTTTCTTTTTGACCATCAGCACTTTCTTTTATAGAATATCCGCTAATTAGCCCTATTTCGCTTCTAAGTGTCATTGTTCGTTCCAATTTAACTTCATTCTGATAACTCAGACTCAGTAAGCCTAATTGAACACTATTCAAACTCTCCTCTACCGATACCTGATGTTGCGCTTTCGAAAAAAAACTTATGCTAACAAAACCCAGAATAACATACTTTCTCATTTTACAAATTTTTGCGAATGTAGTATTTATTCTACTAAATAAAAAAAATAGTTTTAAATTACCTCGTAAGCAGCATACGCTTGCTCTATAGTATTTAGAATAGCGAATAACTCGGCAGGATTATCCTGTGTAACTAACTGTTGTTTGAATGGCTTGAATGAATGGATTCCTTTAAAATAATTCGTATAGTGAGGTCTTGTTTCTACAATACCGAGTCTTTCACCTTTCCATTCCATTGCCCATGTAAGGTGATTGCGCACTGCTTCAACTCTATCTACAACTGTTGGTTTTGCTAAATGCTCCCCAGTATTGAAATAATGTTTGATTTCGTTAAAAATCCAAGGGTAACCAATTGCGGCACGACCAATCATGATTCCGTCAATACCGTATTCATTTTTATATTGTAATGCTTTTTCAGGGCTGTCAATATCTCCGTTACCAAAAATAGGCATCGTAATTCTTGGGTTATTTTTTACTCGGGCAATGTGCGACCAGTCAGAATGACCTTTGTACATTTGAGCTCTTGTACGCGCATGAATACTTAATGCCGCAACTCCAATATCTTGCAAACGCTCTGCAACCTCATCGATATTAATAGAATTATCATCCCAACCCAAACGGGTTTTTACCGTTACTGGTAAATGCGTACTATCGATAACAGCTTGAGTCAATCGAATCATTAAATCGACATCTTTTAATACTCCGGCACCAGCACCTTTGCAAACTACTTTTTTTACAGGACAACCAAAGTTAATATCAATAATATCTGGATTTACCGTAGAAACGATTTTAGAAGACAACGCCATAGCTTCTTCATCACCTCCAAAAATCTGAATACCAACAGGTCTTTCATAATCGAAGATATCTAATTTCATTCGGCTTTTTATAGCGTCACGAATTAGCCCTTCGGAGGAAATAAATTCTGAGTACATCATATCGGCACCGTGCATCTTACACAACCTGCGAAAAGGTGGGTCGCTCACATCCTCCATAGGAGCAAGAAGTAAAGGAAAATCCGGTAATTCTATGTTGCCAATCTTAATCATCTGCTTCAATTTTGTGCAAAATTACGCTTTTTTGATCAAAGCATGAAATAGCAACGATGAAAGACTTATTACTTAACTCATTAGTTTGCGATTTGGGACTTTGAAACTGTTGAATTTAAACTATCTTTGCAGATTAATGGTCGCGGTGTACGAATGCGTGAGATTTGAAATTAAAAGGACGACAGCCAGTGGCTGTCAGGTAAATTACCTCAAAGATGAGTTTGAATGCGGGACTTCAGCGAAAACCCTTGTATTTGTGAGATTGTCACGCAAGATTGTAATAAAAAGTCCGTTCGCCACGGTGAACAAGCCCAGAAATAACTTCAGGGTAAGCCAAAAATAAAATTGACAGATGGATAAGATGAAAAAAATAAGGAATTTCTGCATTATTGCACATATTGACCACGGTAAAAGCACGCTTGCTGACCGTTTACTTGGCGCTACGCAAACTGTTACTGCGCGTCAAGAAAAAGCACAATTGCTTGACAACATGGACTTGGAACGCGAACGTGGGATTACAATTAAGAGTCACGCGATTCAAATGGAATACACCTATAAAGGAGAAGAATATATCCTAAACCTTATTGACACTCCTGGTCACGTGGATTTCTCCTATGAAGTTTCTCGATCTATTGCCGCTTGTGAAGGGGCACTTTTGATTGTAGATGCGGCTCAAAGCATTCAAGCACAAACGATCTCTAACTTGTATTTGGCTTTAGAAAATGACTTGGAAATTATTCCGGTTTTAAATAAAGTGGATTTACCGAGTGCTAATCCTGAGGAAGTAAGTGATGATATTATTGATTTACTGGGATGTAAATTAGAAGATATTATTCATGCTTCAGGTAAAACTGGTTTTGGTGTCGAAAATATTTTGGCTGCAATAATCGAAAAAATACCTCCTCCATCAGGAAATATTGATGAACCATTACAGGCTTTGATTTTTGATTCTCACTATAACCCATTCCGTGGAATTGAAGTTATTTTCCGTGTGAAAAACGGGCAGATAAAAAAAGGGCAGAAGATTAAATTCATGGCTACCGGAAATGAATATTTTGCAGATGAAATTGGTACTTTGAAGTTAAACCAAGTTCCAAAGCAAATGATTTCAGCAGGTGATGTTGGATATCTAATTTCAGGAATTAAAGAAGCTAAAGAAGTAAAAGTAGGTGATACGTTGACCGATGCGAAAACACCAACAACAAATATAATTAAGGGTTTTGAAGATGTAAAACCAATGGTTTTTGCAGGAATCTACCCCGTGGATACGGAAGACTATGAGGAATTGAGAAACTCTATGGAAAAACTGCAATTGAACGATGCTTCACTTGTGTTTTTACCGGAAAGTTCAGCAGCATTAGGTTTTGGTTTCCGTTGTGGATTCCTTGGAATGCTGCACATGGAGATTATTCAAGAGCGCCTGGAAAGAGAGTTTAACATGACGGTTATCACAACTGTCCCTAACGTTTCCTACCACGCCTTCACCAAAAAGGATCCAAACACTATTTTGATTGTAAACAACCCTTCAGACTTACCTGAGCCGTCCCGTTTAGACCATGTTGAAGAGCCATTTATTAAAGCAACTATCATTACCAAGTCTGA
Source organism: Flavobacterium frigoris (assembly GCF_900111075.1). Taxonomy (GTDB): domain Bacteria; phylum Bacteroidota; class Bacteroidia; order Flavobacteriales; family Flavobacteriaceae; genus Flavobacterium; species Flavobacterium frigoris. Next base: position 459,373 of record NZ_FOFZ01000001.1, on the reverse strand, counting down.
TTATGTTGGGAATGTAATGAGCTTGTGTATCGAAAAACGTGGATTGATTACTAATCAAACCTATTTGACTACAGAAAGAGTTGAATTGACTTTTGACATGCCTTTGGCTGAGATTGTATTTGACTTTTATGACCGTTTGAAAACCGTTTCTAAAGGTTATGCTTCGTTTGATTATACGCCCATTGGAATGAGAACTTCTAGTTTGGTAAAAGTAGATATTTTATTGAATGCTACTATTGTGGATGCTTTGTCATCATTAATGCATACAGATAACGCCTACTCGATAGGTAAAAAGATGTGTGAGAAGTTGAAGGAATTGATTCCAAGACAACAATTTGATATTCCGGTTCAAGCTGCTATTGGTGTGAAAGTAATCTCTCGTGAAACGATAAAAGCGTTACGTAAAGATGTTACTGCCAAATGTTATGGTGGAGATATTTCTCGTAAACGTAAACTATTAGAAAAACAGAAAAAAGGTAAAAAACGTATGAGATTGGTTGGGAATGTTGAAATTCCTCAAGAAGCTTTTATGGCTGTATTGAAATTGAATGATTAAATCCCTCTAGCTCCGCCGCGGCGGAGAATTACAATATTGAGAAACCTGATGATGTAAAAATTGTCAGGTTTTTTTATACTCCTCAACTTTGTTCCCCCTTCGGGGGTTAGGGACTCTTATTTATCCTTTAACCACTCAAACAACCTTTTAGCATCTTCAAATTTAAATAACTGAGTGCCTTCATTCATTGTAGCAGCACTACCGCAGGCAACTCCCCAACGAATTACTTCTTTCAGCGGTTTGTTTTGAGCTAGCGCCCAAGTCATTCCACCCACCATGCTGTCTCCGGCACCTACGGTACTTTTTTTAGCAACATTTGGAGCAGGAACGTAATCATAAGAATCTTTGGTAACTAATACAGCACCTTGAGGCCCCAGAGAAACAACCACAATTTGAGCTCCACCGCTTGCAATGATTTGTTTTGCAGCTGCATTCACCTCCTCCATTTCTAGTTTTTCTACCCCTATTAGCTTGGCTAACTCCCCTACATTAGGTTTAATTAAATAAACTCCTGTTTCTAGTACTTTTTTTAACGCTTCCCCTGAGGTATCTACTATTAGTTTCGAATTTGATTTCTTTGCAATTTTAGCAATTTTTTGATAAAAATCAGTAGACAAACCTTCATTTAAACTACCGCTTGCCACGATAAACCTAGAGTGGATAGTAGAGATCGTTTCTAACAACTTGCTTTCTTCATTTGTTGAGATTTCCCCTCCAGTAAAACCAAATCGGTATTGCGAGTTCGTATTATCATCAACAGCTACAAAGCTTTCTCTGGTCCATGTTTCTACTTCAATCGCATGATAAGCAATAGATTCTTTTTTTACTAAATCTTCAAGAATTTTTCCGGTAGCTCCTCCCGATGTAAAAACAGCTAATGATTCCCCTCCTAATCTAGCGATTGCCTTAGAAACATTTATTCCCCCTCCACCAGCGTCATAACGAGGAGTTGCGCATCTAATCTTTTGCTCTGCAACTAATCCTTTAAAGTGAGTACTTTTATCTAATGCCGGATTTACCGTTATGGTAACAATATCAAATACTTTCATTTTGTTCAATTTTACTACTCTAAAGATGCGAAAAAATATTCAAATCTCATATGTTGGGATCCTACTACTTCTTTTCAGCTGATTAATCCCGAATTAATTAGACAAAACCTTTGTACCTTTGCAAACTCTGGACTGCTTTAGAATCTCGTACAGAAAAACAAACTTAAAAATATGATTGAAGATAAAACCCCACAACGTACTAGTATTGCTCAATTAGGAGAATTCGCATTGATTGATCACCTAACAAAAAACTTTGAAATCATCCAACCTTCGACTTTAAAGGGAATTGGTGATGACGCTGCAGTGCTAGACTTTAAGGACAAGAAAGTCATTATTTCTACAGATATACTGGTAGAAGGCGTTCATTTTGATTTGGCCTATATGCCTTTGAAACATCTAGGTTATAAAGCGGTAACTACCAATATTTCTGATATTTGTGCGATGAATGCAAAGGCTACGCAAATTACAGTTTCAATTGCCGTTTCAAATCGTTTCCCATTGGAAGCACTAGACGAATTATTTGCTGGAATTACACATGCTTGTAATGAATATAAAGTAGATGTTATTGGTGGAGACACTACTTCATCACAAAAAGGATTAATCATCAGCATAACAGTTATTGGCGAAGCAGATGAAGCCGAGGTTGTCTATAGAAATGGCGCCAAACAAACTGACTTATTAGTGGTTACTGGCGACATTGGTGCAGCTTATATGGGACTACAAGTTTTAGAGCGTGAAAAGCAAGTTTTTCAAGTAAACCCAAATTCGCAACCTGATTTAGATGCTTATACTTATTTAATAGAGCGTCAACTGAAGCCAGAAGCTAGAAAAGACGTTCGTACCTTATTGCATGCTTTGGAAATAAAACCAACAGCAATGATTGACATTTCAGATGGATTGTCATCGGAAATTATGCATTTATGCAAGCAGTCCAATGTAGGTTGTAATTTATACGAAGATAAATTACCACTGGACCCACAGTTGATTAATGTTTGTGAAGAATTCGACATCGATTCTACCACAGTAGCGATAAACGGTGGTGAAGATTATGAATTGCTTTTCACCATTGCGATGGAAGATTTTGATAAAATTAAAGGAAACCCTAACTTCTCTATCATTGGTCACATGACGCAGGAAAGCGAAGGAATACATCTAATCACGAGGGCGAATACTAAAATCCCTCTAAAAGCACGTGGCTGGGATGCTATGACTGAATAAAAAACAAAAACGGCATTTATAAATTTATAAATGCCGTTTTTTACTACTTGTCAGACCGTTAAAATAACAATCCTATGTTTCTTGCTTCGCGAACCAAATCGACATCACTTCCTTCAACTACTTTCAACAATTCTTTCAGATTCAACTTTCGTACTTCGATTGCATTTAAAGATATTGGAATATATTGCGGCATGTCTTTGGCTTTTGTTCCTTTAGACAAATGAAATAAAATTTGTTTGTCAAACAAATCAATTTCGATACTATGCTCTTGTGACTCTAACATTTTAATAACGCTTTGACTGTAATACGTTTCGTTTTTTATCACTTTATCGAAGGCAAATAACAGCTCATCAAATGTTAAGTCATTTTTTATAACTAATCCATGAGGATTAATATTCTTTATGATCGTTTTTATCTTTAAAAACTCAGTAAACATGGTAAGCAAGATAATTTTGCAATTTGGCATGAATTCTAAAATCAATTTTGCCAAATCTTCACCTGAATAAATAGCTTTATCCTCATAAGGTGGCATGCTAATGTCTAAAAAAGCAATATCAAAAACTACACTGTCAGGATTTGTAATTACATTGTAAGCTGATTCGCAGTCTTTGGCTTCAGTTATAAAAAACTCATATTTGTTAGGTTTATATCTTGTAATTGCATTCTTATAACCCTGTATGATAAAAGGGTGATCATCGACAATAAGTATATTACTTTTTACAGTCGTTGTAGCAGCTGATTCAATTGTCATTTTTTGTAGGTTTTAAACTTTGTTCTATTGGAATGATAATGGTAATGATTGTACCTTCATCTTTTTTTGAAGTAATATGAAATTCACCGTTGCACTCATTTATTCGAGTAAGCATATTTTGAATCCCAATTCCCTTCTTTTTTATTTTTGTATTGAATCCGACGCCATTATCACTAATCACAAGAGATAAATTGTCATCCTTCTTCTTCAATTCTATCCTAATAGTATTCGCATTGGCATATTTATTAATATTCTGAAGCGATTCCTGCATGATACGGTATAAATTAATCTTGACAGAATTCTCTATCAATTCCCATTTTATAGTCCTATCAATATTTGAAATTAATTTAGAAGGAAACGTTTTCCTTTGTTCTTCAAAGAGATTGTCGACGATGGCAACGAAGTTATTAATTAATTCTGATTTTTCCTTGTTTAAATCATGTGAAATTTCACGAATATCTTGTTCTATATTCTTTAATTCATTTAAATAACTACTCCGTTGATTGATAGCCATTTCGTCCTGAAATCCATTTAAGCCGTCTAAATTCATACGAATACCAAACATCCTCCCTAAAACACCGTCATGTAATTCTTGAGCTACTCTTTTTTTCTCTTCAACTCTACTGGATTCTATGCTGTTTTGCTGAGATATCATTAAATTATAAATATCCTCATTCGCTTTTTGTTGCTGCTGCTTGTATAAAAGAACTCTGTTTCGAGTTTTTTGGTCTTTGATAATATACAGAAATAGACCTAAGATCGTTACAAAACTAAAAATATACACTAAATTCCTATTTTGAAGTTCTAAACTCGAGTTTTGTCCTTTAATTTCATCCGTTTCATATTCAATGCGAGAGAACTTCTCTCCCATTTTACGCTCTTCTTTTTGTAACTCTTCATTAATACGGATATATTCCTTAGAATAGAAAGATGCTTTTTCAGGTTCTATTATAGATAATTGCTTAAGGGCTACTAAAATATCTCGTGAAATATTAGTACGCCTAGCAAGTAAAAGTGCTTCTTTAGAATACTCTACTGCTTTAACTGTATCACTTTTAGAAACAAAATATTCAGACAAATGAATTTTATTGATAAATATTCCCGAAGTCAATTTCAAACTATCCCTAACTTTTAACGATTGATAAAATAATTTAGGTAACACTTCCGATTCATTCAATTTAAATTTAGAATAAGCCAAGTTATCCAATAGCATGGCATATAATCCAGGTTTTTGAATCAATTTTTTTTGCTCTAATCCTTTTTGAAAATATTTCTTTGCCAACGAATATTTTTGTTTATTGAGATACAGAAACCCAATATTGTTATACGTCATGGCTTTAGACTGAAATTCTTCAGGGATTGATTGATCGCCACTAATTAGCAATGCTTTATTATGATATGAAATTGCATTTTCATATTCACCTAGCTCACCATAAATGATTCCTAAAAGATTGTAAGCATCATATAAAATATTATTTACTTGTTTTTCTCCTTTAATTATTCTTAAAACACTGAAAACAGATTTTTCAGATCCTAAAAAATCTCCTGCTTTATATTGTAATGTTGCTTTATGGATTAGGGATTTACCGATGTTAAAATTATCCCCAAGTTTTACAAAAATCTTTTCAGCTTTATAATAAAATAGAAATGCACTGTCTAAAACTCCTTGAGAATCATAATAATCCCCTAAATAGTTATATGCTTTTGTTATATGTAATGTATCTTTTACGTTTTCTGACTTCTCTAAAACTAAATGAACCGTTTTATTAAAATCCTTCAAATTATTAATGTTATAGTATCGATTGGCAACTTTAAATAAATTTACACGGTTTAATGAGTCATTTTCGTGATTTGCAACTATTTCAAAAGCTTTGTGGTTATTTTCTTGTCTATTTTGCAAAGGCTGACTTAAATCATTTGCTAATGAAAAATAAATAGAGAGACTGTCTTCTGATGAAGTAATAGGGATACTTTTTGCTTTTTTTTGGGAGCAACCAAAAATAACAAACGATAAAAGCAATATTAGGAATATGAAGTATTTACTTTTCAATAGTTACATTTGAATTTTATCAAAAATACTAAAATAAAACTATTGACATAAAAAAAGGCTATCAAATAATTGATAGCCTTAATATTATTTATAAAATTAAATTATAATCAGTCTAATTTCATGTTACCAGACGATGTAGCTGTTCCGCCTATTATATCCAATTTCATATTACCAGATGAAGTAGCTGTTCCTCCAATAATGTCTAGTTTCATATTTCCGGATGATGTAGCCGTCCCTCCAATAATATCTAATTTCATATTTCCAGATGACGTAGCTGTCCCTCCAATAATATTTGTATTATTTGTCTCAGGTGTAGTAAAAGATGTTAAAATCATTACTAAAGAGAATAGTCCGATTGTTAAGATTGATTTTTTCATGATTTGGGGATTTTTTTGTTATTTTTTGTTTTAAAACTCCTGTAATAAATTGATTTGTAAGTTATTACAATGTAAAAGTACACAAGGGCTTTCTATTTTTATTACAAAAAAAAGAGTATATTGTAGAGTACCGTTGTTTGATAGTGAGTGACAACCAAATCGTGGTGAATGGCAGTTTTTTTTAAATTTCTAAATAGTTTCCGCTAGAAATTTCAGAGATTATAAGGTCAATATTGACCCTATACGATTTCGAAAAAGGAATTTTCGTTGTCTTGTTTTTAATATAACAAACTGCATTTCCCGTGTGGATTCTAGAAATGTACCGCGAGTTAACAATATAGCTATTATGAATTCGTGCAAATGGGTAAGACAATATGGCTTCAAAATGTTTTAATGTCTTAAAAGCAGTAATCATTTCGCCTCCAGTCAAGTGGATATCTGTAGAATTATTATCCGCTTGCAAGTAACAAATATCTCTAGAGTCAATATATCTGTGATCACCATACGATTTAATGCACAATACCAGAGGTAATTTATTAACGAGAGCTTCATGCTGCGCTGTAAACATAGCTTTATCATCAAGAGTAGCTGGCTCTGCAAAAAAAAGCGCTCGATCAGCTTTCAATTTATTTAACTTTAATATTGACTTTATAAAATCGATACGAGCCACAGGCTTTAAGATATAACCTATAACATCATATTGGATTGCTTCGTAAGCTAAATCCTTCTTGGAAGTGGTAATAATAATTTTAGGGATTACTTTCAGATACCGGTGCAATTCATCGATAAACATCAACGACAACTTACTTTCTTTATCATAAGGATCAATTTCGAGAAAAATCAATTGGGGAATATGTTCTAATATAAGATTTAGGCCTTCTTCATAACTATTTGCCGAAGCTACGAAGTCAAGCTTCGAAAAACGATCAGCCATGGCTTTTGTTTTCAAAACACTTTCTTGATCATCGTCAATAATAATGTACGAATAGTTCATTTATAGCAGTTCCTAAATTGTTAGGCTTATTAATTAGATGCTTACAGCAGCTACTACGTCAAAAAAAATAAAATCTATGGTAGTTTGGGAAAACTAAGTAAATAAAAATTAATTAATTAGTTCCTGTTATTTAACAAAATAAAAATACATGTTTCAGTACGCATTAGCGCATGATGCTAATAAGCTGTTCGTAACGCTTACAAAACACGACGAAATGCAAATAAATCCGATAAAAAACGTGTTTTCGTGACTCGTAATAAACCTCTTTATTAATGAAATATACATTTAAAAACAAAAGGCTTTCCGAATCGGAAAGCCTTTTTATACACTATAAAGCAGTTTGTTACATTTTCATCAACCAATTTTTCATCGACACTTCATTTTCGATAATCGAATTCAAGTCCGAAATTTTAACTCGATCTTGTTTCATCGTATCGCGATGACGAATCGTTACGGTTTGATCTTCTATCGTTTGATGGTCCACTGTAATACAAAATGGAGTTCCTAAAGCATCTTGTCTTCTATATCGACGACCTACCGCATCTTTCTCATCGTATCCTACATTGAAATCCCATTTTAAGTCTTCAACAATTTTATGCGCTATTTCAGGTAAACCATCTTTTTTAACCAATGGTAAAACTACTGCTTTCGTAGGCGCAAGTACTGACGGTAATTTCAAGACTGTTCGTGTTGAACCATCTTCTAAAGTTTCTTCTTTTAAAGAAGTTGCAAAAACAGCCAAGAACATTCTGTCTAAGCCTACCGATGTTTCCACTACATAAGGAACATAATTCTGATTCAATTCAGCATCAAAATATTGTAATTTTCTACCTGAGAATTTCTCGTGTGCTTTTAAATCGAAATCCGTACGAGAGTGAATTCCTTCCAATTCTTTGAATCCAAAAGGAAAATTAAACTCTATATCAGCCGCTGCATTAGCATAATGAGCTAGTTTTTCGTGGTCATGGAAACGGTAATTTTCTTTCCCTAAACCTAGAGACAAATGCCATTTCAATCGCGCTTCTTTCCAGAATTCATAATGTTTCATTTCATCTCCTGGACGAACAAAAAATTGCATTTCCATTTGTTCAAATTCACGCATACGGAAGATAAACTGTCTCGCTACAATTTCATTTCTAAATGCTTTCCCTGTTTGAGCAATTCCAAAAGGAACTTTCATTCTTCCTGATTTTTGCACATTTAGAAAATTGACAAAAATACCTTGAGCAGTTTCAGGACGCAAATACAAATCCATTGCAGTATCTGCTGATGCACCTAATTTTGTTCCAAACATTAGATTAAACTGTCTTACCTCTGTCCAATTACGAGAACCGGTTTCAGGACAAGCTATTTCTAACTCTTCAATTAATGCTTTTACATCCTCTAAATCTTCATTTCCTAATGAACGCCCTAAACGCTCCAGGATTTCTCTTTCTCTAGCTTTATATTCCATCACCCTAGGATTTGTAGTTACAAATTCCTGTTCATTGAAAGCATCACCAAAACGAGTTTTTGCTTTTTCGACTTCTTTGATTGCTTTAATATTAAGCTTTTCAGCATAATCTTCAATCAGAACATCGGCTCTATATCTTCTTTTAGAATCTTTATTGTCAATTAACGGATCATTAAAGGCATCTACGTGGCCAGAAGCTTTCCAAGTTGTCGGATGCATTAATATTGAGGCATCAAGACCTACAATATTCTCATTCAACTGAACCATTGCTTTCCACCAATATTCGCGGATGTTCTTTTTTAACTCTACTCCGTTTTGCGCATAATCATAAACTGCACTTAAACCATCGTATATTTCGCTTGACGGAAAAATAAATCCGTACTCTTTTGCATGCGAAATTACATTCTTAAATATGTCTTCTTGTTTTGCCATACTGCAAAAATATAAAAAGTGAACTTAAAAAAAGAAAAATAGCTGAAGTTTGAAGCATTCATTTTCATATTTTTATAAATAAATTAGCAATTAAATGTTTAAATATCTTCTAAATCTATTCTTTCCCCCCGTATGCAGTGGATGTAACTCGTTTTTAATGACAAATGAAAAAGTAATATGTACGCTTTGTAGACATCATATTCCTTTAACAAACCATCATTTAACTCCTGAAAATGAAGCTTTCAAAAAATTTTATGGCCGAATTCCATTAGAATATGCCTCTGCCTTTCTTTATTTCCATAAGAAAGGAATCGTACAAGAACTGATTCATAAATTAAAATACAAAGGCCATGAAGAAATAGGAACAGTTTTAGGATACTGGTATGTCGGCGATTTAAAAGAAAGCAGCATCCTAAAAACAGCAGATGTCATCATCCCAGTTCCTTTGCATAAGCGGAAATTTAAAGAAAGAGGTTATAATCAGGTAACCACTTTTGGATTGGCACTTTCAGAGCAACTCAATATACCTTACAATCATGACTTATTGTTTCGAACAGTTTATTCTAAAACACAATCGAAAAAAAATCTGTTGGGTCGAACCGAAGGAATTGATACTGTTTTTGATGTTTCATTCAATGAAAAAGATCACGACAAACACTATCTCCTTATTGACGATGTTATCACCACTGGAGCTACATTAGAGGCGTGTTCCAGATCATTATTGAAAATTCCAGGTGCAAGAATTAGTATTGTATGTATGGCGATGGCACAATCCTAATGTTCTGAATTTAATCGAATGCTTGAATCCGTTACGACAAATTATCATTCACAGATTAATTAAACTAAAAATTAATCTGTTTCCAAACGAAGAAATATACGAGTTATCATTGGACCGAAACAACCTTTCTATACCATTCTCATTTTAACATGGCAGGCATTTCAATCTGCTTAAAGACTGATAATCATCGAAAAAAATGACACTATCAATTAAATAAATGTTATAATAGGTAAATAGAATTTCCAATTACAAAGTTAAATGTTTAAATTTGAATAAAATTTTTATAAATCATTAAACAAATATATCATGGCTTTTGAATTACCTCAATTACCTTATGCGTATGACGCATTAGAACCTTATATCGATGCACGTACAATGGAAATTCATCATTCGAAGCATCATAACGCTTATACTACCAATCTTAATACAGCAATCGCAGGTACAGATATGGAAGGTAAGACTATCGAAAACATCTTGATTAACCTCGATATGAAAAATGCTGCCGTTCGTAACAATGGTGGAGGATTTTACAACCACGATCTTTATTGGAATGTAATGACTCCAAATGGAGGCGGACTTCCAAATGGAGATTTACTTACTGCGATTGAAGCGGCTTTTGGTTCTTTTGAAGAATTTAAAGCAAAATTCAGCAAAGCGGGAGCGACTCAGTTTGGTTCAGGTTGGGCTTGGCTATGTGTTCATAAAGGTGGTAAACTAGATGTTTGTGGAACACCTAATCAAGACAATCCACTAATGCCTGGAGTAGGATGTGGTGGAACTCCAATCTTAGGAATGGACGTGTGGGAACATGCTTATTATTTGCATTACCAAAATAGAAGACCTGATTATATTGAAGCTTTCTTTAATGTAATTAACTGGACAGAAGTATCTCGAAGATTTGCATCTGAAAAATAATAAAAAGGTTAGAAGTTAGGATCTACGAATCGCGTAACTGGCTTTAATTAACTTTAGAAATAAAAAAGTCGTATGAACTATATAGTTGATACGACTTTTTTTATGGCTTTTTTACCGCTGCTCTCTAACTTACTATCTCTTGACTTTATTCCAATAAAAAAGGTGGAATCTCTTCCACCCTTTTTGCCCCAAATCTACCATAAACTTAACCTACTAATTTTATGGTGATATAAATTTAAGTCAAAAAAATACTGTCTGCAACTTTTTAAGATGAACAACATATTAAAACGATAAACTACTGATTAATAAGTTTTTAACTTCAATTTTAAAACGAACAACATCCTAAATAGTTAATATTTTGGAATGCCTAAACCAAAACATATAAATCCTGTTATGTCTATTTTTAAATAAAAAAGGTGGAATTGCTTCCACCTTTTTTGCCCCAAATCTACCACAAACTTAACCTACTAATTTTATGGTGATATAAATTTAAGTCAAAAAAACACTGTCCGCAACTTTTTAAGATGAACAACGCATAAAAACGACAAACCGCTGAACACTAAGTTTTTATCTTCAATTATAAAAAGAACAGCGTCCTAAATAGTTAACATTTTGAAATGTCTAAGCCAAAACATATAAATCCTGTTATACTAAATAAAAAAGCAGTTACTTTCCATTTCTGAAATTAACTGCTTTTTTATCTCAATTCTTCTCCAATAAAAAAGGTGGAATTACTTCCACCTTTTTTGCCCCAAATCTACCATAAACTTAACCTACTAATTTTATGGTGAGCCAAATCTAACCCAAATGAAATATTCTGGCAAAAATTTTAGATGAATAACTGATAAAAACGTTTAACTACACTTAATGAAATTAATACGCTCTAGCATCTTTTCCTTCATAGAAATTCATAAAAGCTTTATTCACTACTCGGTTACCACCTGGAGTAGGGTAATCGCCTGTAAAGTACCAATCTCCAAGGTTTTTTGGACAAGCAATATGTAAATCTTCAACTGTTTGAAATATAATTTTCACTTCAGCCTTGATCTCCGCAGAACTTAACATTTCTGCAATTTTATCTGAAACTTCTTGCGGCTGGAATGGTTCATAAATAGCCGTAACGTAATTTACTACGTCATGGTCTTTAAAATTTTCCTGCGCTTTACATTTTAAATAGACTTCATCTACAATATGATGTAAGTTTCTCTCTTTAAGTAATTCTAAAGCTGCTTTAAAAGCTACTAAACCTTCTAGTTTAGCCATATCGATACCGTAACAATCCGGATATCTTATTTGTGGTGCAGAGGAAACGACAACAATACTTTTTGGATTCAAACGATCCATCATTTTGATGATACTCATTTTTAACGTTGTTCCTCTTACGATACTATCATCAATAATTACTAAATTATCTGTTGGTTTAATAACGCCATAGGTCACATCATAAACATGGGCAACTAGATCATCTCTACTACTGTCTTCAGTAATAAACGTTCGTAATTTAGCGTCTTTAATCGCTACTTTCTCAGTACGAATCTTTACTGAAAGCAGCTCTTCTAAAGAATCCTTAGTTAATTTATCTCTATTTTCAAGAATGTAATTTTTCTTTCTTTGATTTAAAAAATCCTGAGCGGCTTCTACTAAACCATAAAATGACGTTTCCGCCGTATTTGGTATGTAGGAAAAGACAGTATTATCAGTATCTTGATCAATTGCTTCAAGAACTGCAGGTAATATCAACCTTCCTAAAGTTTTTCTTTCTTGATATATTTCGGCATCGCTTCCTCTTGAGAAATAGATTCTTTCAAAAGAACAGGCTTTCTTCACTGTTGGAGGAAGAATTTCTTCCATAGAAACAGTCCCATTTTTTTTGATTATTAATGCTTTTCCAGGATCTATTTCATGTACTGCTTCAAAAGGGACATTAAAAACAGTTTGAATAACTGGTCTTTCTGAAGCGACAACAACTACTTCATCATCCTGATAAAAATACGCTGGACGAATTCCTGCCGGATCTCTAAAAACAAAAGCATCACCATGACCCAAAAGTCCCGCCATAGCATATCCTCCATCTAAATTTTTAGAGGCCCTAGTCAATATTTTAGCAACATCTAATTTTTCTGCAATAACTGGAGACGCCTCTCTTTTTGACAAGCCATTGTTTTTGCACTCTTGATACAAATCAGTAACTTCATCATCCAAAAAATGACCTATTTTCTCCATTACAGTAACCGTATCTGCCATCTCTTTTGGATGTTGACCTAATTCAACCAGACTTTGAAAAAGCTCCTTTACATTAGTCATATTGAAATTCCCGGCTAATATCAGGTTTCTATGCATCCAATTGTTCTGACGCAAGAAAGGATGAACACTCTCGATACTATTTTTCCCAAATGTTCCATAACGAACGTGCCCTAAAAATAATTCGCCTATGTATGGAATATTTGCTTTTTGAAGCGCCACATTATCAGCATATTCAGGATGCGCAGCCATTTCTTCGTTTACTCTATCGTTTATTTGAGCAAAAACATCTTGAATGGGTTGAGCATGATTGGATCGCACTCGGCTAATATATCTTTCTCCTGGTTCCACATCAAGTTTAACACTGGCAAAACCAGCACCATCTTGTCCACGGTTGTGTTGCTTTTCCATTAGGAGATACATTTTCTGTATTCCGTAGAAAGCAGTCCCGTATTTCTCTTTATAAAATTCAAGCGGTTTAAGTAGTCTAACTAAGGCTATCCCACATTCATGTTGTAAAGCATCGCTCATCGTATTGTAGTTTGTTGTGTTGTTGTTTCCTAAAATAAATTCTTACAAATAGCATCTGGGACTATTAATCAAAAAAGCCCCGTTTCCGAGGCTTTATGGCATTATAATTCTATATCAAATTGTGTTAAAGATTTGAATTGTTTCAATCTTGACACTACTTCATTCTTTTCCAAGTCAATCATTCTTTCTGTTCCAAATTTCTCTACACAAAAAGAAGCTAAATTTGAGCCATAAATAATGGCGTTTTTCATGTTTTCGAATGACACGTTTTCACTCTGTGTAATAAATCCTGCAAATCCACCTGCAAAAGTATCTCCCGCTCCTGTTGGATCAAAAACTTCTTCTAATGGTAAAGCTGGTGCAAAGAAAACCTGAAGATCATGAAACAATAACGCACCATGTTCTCCTTTTTTAATTACAACATATTTAGGCCCCATAGACTGAATTTTGGCTGCAGCCTTAACAAGAGAGTATTCTCCCGAAAGTTGTCTTGCCTCCTCATCATTAATCGTAATTACGTCAACACGTTTCATCACCTCAAGCAATTCCGGTAATGCACAATCCATCCAAAAATTCATAGTATCTAAAACTACTAATTTTGGCTTGGTTTCCATTTGGTCTAAAACACTGCTTTGTACTAATGGATGCAAGTTTCCTAGCATTACAACATCAGCATTTTTATAGTTTTCAGGAACTTTAGGTTGAAAATCAGCTAAAACATTTAATTGCGTATCTAAAGTGTCTCTTGAATTTAAATCGTTATGGTAACGACCGCTCCAAAAGAAGGTTTTTCCGCCTTTAACTACTTCAAGACCAGAAATATCAATATTCCTCTCCAATAGTAAATCCAAATATTCTTGTGGAAAATCATCTCCAACTACAGAAACTATAGCCGATTGCAAATTAAAAAAAGAAGCCGAAAGTCCTATATAAGTACCTGCTCCACCTAAAATCTTATCTGTCTTGCCAAAAGGAGTTTCAATTGCGTCGAAAGCAACGGTTCCAACAATCAATAATTTGTTCATTTTTTGAGTTTCGAATTAAGGCGCAAAGATAGTTCATAAGTTACAATATTGCAAAGTTTCAAACTCGCAAAGTTTTCATAAAACTTTTCCCTCTTCCTTCTCATAAAAAGCATCTATTGACAAGGGAGTGCTTTGGGTAGCCATAACAGCAAGGGCGTCACAACGTTCATTCTGCGGATGATTATTATGCCCTTTTATCCACTTAAAATCAACTTGGTGTTTTCGATAAATAATCAACAGCCGTTTCCATAAATCAGAATTTTTCCGATCTAAAAATCTTTTTTTCTCCCAACCAAAAACCCATTTCTTCAATACTGAATCCACAACATACTTTGAGTCAGAAACAACAAGCACTTTTGTATTTGGATTTTTTAATTTTTCAAGACCTACTATCACCGCTAACAGCTCCATTCTATTATTAGTAGTTAGCCTAAACCCTTCAAAAAATTCCTTTCTATAGGTTTTACCGTCTTTCACACTTTCCATAACAACGCCATAGCCTCCTTTTCCAGGATTTCCTTTGGCAGCACCATCTGTATATATATGTACGTCGTAATTCATTATAGTTAAAATAGATTTGTGCAATATTAGAAATGAATCTTCAAATAGTTATCTCAATAAGCCAGCGATGACCTGAGGGAAAAATTCCTGCTCTAATTCATGAATTTTTTCAGCCACGTCTTCTGGCGTTTCATTTCCAGTTAAGAATACCTTTTTTTGAAAAATAATCCCTCCTTCATCATAATGCTCATTCACATAATGAATGGTAATACCGGTTTCTTTTTCCCTATTCTCTACAATTGCTTTATGCACATTCATTCCATACATTCCTTTGCCCCCATATTTGGGCAGTAATGCGGGGTGTATATTTATAATTTTATTGGGATAGGTAGCGATAATATTTTGAGGAAATTTCAACAAAAACCCAGCAAGAACAATCAAATCTGGTTCAATTGCATTTAATATACGTAGTACTTTACTTTCAAACAGTTCTTCTTTCGAAAAAACCTCTGTTGGTATTTGATTATTTTTTGCTCGTTCAATTACCTTGGCACTTGCATTGTTTGTAAAAACTGTAACCACCGTTCCGGTTTCACTAGAAGCAAAATACTTTATAATATTTTCAGCATTAGTACCCGATCCAGAAGCAAAAACAACTATTTTTTTCATAATCAACCTCATTTTAATAACGCAAAAAACGGGATAAAAATTGAAAATAAATAACATTAGGAAGTCTTTGTTAAAATTTATTTTATAATTTAGTTGATACATTTATCAACTTATTCGTTGTTTTAAAATAAAGTTTTTTATTTTTGCCAACAAATTAAATTCTAAAATTAAAGATTATGTCAGACATTGCATCAAGAGTAAAAGCGATTATCGTAGACAAATTAGGTGTTGACGAAAACGAAGTTGTAACAGAAGCAAGCTTCACTAATGATTTAGGGGCTGATTCATTAGACACTGTTGAGCTTATTATGGAATTCGAAAAAGAATTTGACATTCAAATTCCAGATGATCAAGCAGAAAACATTGCTACTGTAGGTCAAGCTATTTCTTATATCGAAGAAGCTAAAAAATAATAATTTAAACACCCGCTTACTTACACGTATGCGGGTGTTATTATTTTTTTTAAATTTAAATTCAAGATTGATTTTCAATATTCAATCAAAAAAATATTTATTGTAATACCCATGGCTCTTTTGTAATATTAATACAATGAAGAAAGCATGGGTTTTATTTGTTTAAAGATAACAAAATATAAAAGTTATGGTATTAAGGCGAGTTGTTGTGACAGGTTTAGGTGCTCTTACTCCTATTGGAAATAATGTTAAAGAATATTGGAATGCTCTTATTAACGGTGTTAGTGGAGCCGCCCCAATAACTTATTTTGATCCTACTAAATTTAGAACACATTTTGCATGCGAACTAAAGAACTTTAATGCTGAAGATTTTTTAGATAGAAAGGAAGCCAGAAAAATGGACCGCTATGCACAATATGCTATGGTTGCTTCAGAAGAAGCAGTAACTGATGCCGGTTTCGATTTTGATAAACTGGATAAAGACAGAGCAGGAGTGATTTGGGGATCAGGTATCGGTGGATTGGAAACTTTCCAAATAGAAATGTTGAACTTTGCTGCTGGTGACGGTACGCCAAAATTCAATCCTTTCTTTATTCCAAAAATGATTTCGGATATTGCTTGTGGTCATATTTCAATAAAATACGGCTTTAGAGGCCCTAATTTCGCAACTGTTTCTGCGTGTGCTTCTTCTACAAATGCAATTATTGACGCCTTCAATTATATTAGATTAGGACATGCAGATGTAATGGTAACTGGAGGTTCTGAAGCTGCAGTAACAATAGCAGGTATGGGTGGATTTAATGCGATGCACGCACTATCTACAAGAAATGATGACCCACAAACTGCTTCCAGACCAATGGACAAGGACAGAGATGGCTTTGTTTTAGGGGAAGGTGCAGGAGCATTAATTCTTGAAGAGTATGAACACGCAATCGCTCGTGGCGCAACTATCTACTGCGAGATTGGTGGTGGTGGTATGTCTGCTGATGCGTATCATATTACAGCACCGCACCCTGATGGTTTAGGAGCTAAAAACGTAATGATAAACTGCCTAAGAGACGCAGGGTTAAAACCAACAGATGTTGATGGTGTTAACATGCACGGTACTTCAACTCCGCTGGGAGATTTAGCGGAATCTAAAGCAATCACACATGTTTTTGGCGAACATGCTTACACAATGAATTTAAATTCAACAAAATCCATGACAGGTCATCTTTTAGGCGCTGCTGGGGCTGTTGAAACTATATCCTCAATTCTTTCTATGAAACACGGAATAGTACCTCCAACAATAAATCATTTTACGGATGATGAAAATATTGACCCTAAACTGAACTTCACTTTTAATGTTGCACAAAAAAGAGAAATGAATGTTGTGATGAGCAATACGTTTGGTTTTGGTGGACACAACGCTTGTGTGTTAGTTAAAAAATTAGACTTCTAATTTAAATGAGTATACTAAAAAAAATATTTACAAAATCCCGTTCTCTAGAAGACGGGATTTTTTTTGGTTCTATACAAGTCATTTTAGGTTTTCCTCCAAAAAATCTAGACAACTATAAAAAGGCGTTCACACATCGTTCTTCAAATAAACTTAATTCAGACGGGGTTCCTGTCAATTACGAGCGCTTAGAATTTCTAGGAGATGCCATGTTAAGCTCCGTAATTGCAGCGCATTTATTTAATAAAGCACCACTTGGAGACGAAGGCTACCTTACTAAAATGCGTTCTAAAATTGTTAGTAGAGAACACTTAAATGAATTAGGAAAAGATTTAAATCTAATTCGGTTTATCGAAAGTAAAGTTCCAGTACATCATTTTGGAGAAAACATCCACGGAAACATCTTTGAATCGTTAGTAGGTGCAATTTACCTAGACAGAGGCTATAGCTACTGTGAAAAATTCATTCAGAAAAGAGTGATCATTCCTTATGTGGACATTTCCAGATTAGAAGGAAAAGTAATTAGCTACAAAAGTCTTGTTATCGAATGGTGTCAAAAAGAGAAAAAAATATTTCATTATGATATCTATGAAGACAACGGAATAGACGGAACACGCTTCTTCGGGGTAAAATTAAGTATAGACGGTAAAGTAATTGCAAAGGCAAGAGCTACTTCAAAAAAGAAAGCAGAAGAAAAAGCATCTCAACGTACCTATTTTGCATTACAGGAAAAAATGGATAAAAAATAAAATCTATTTACATAAAGCTATAACGTTTTCGTTAGTAAATTAACCAAAACATCCTGAATTAGTGCATCATAACTTCTTTGGATACACTATATTTACAACTTATTTTATCATCAAATGGCAATTCATAAACTGGATCTTGGCGAATTTGACGAAATAGATTACCATCTTATTGCGATACATACTTCATTAGAGGATTATCGATTAGCCTATTTCATCAACCAAAAGCTTCCCATAAACTTAGGTAAAAGTAAGGATGAAGTTCAAATCAATATAAAAGAAGGAGAGACAAAATTTTCCAGATTTTATTATTATGATTCCGAAAATGCAATTTCCTGGAATTTGATTCAAAATAAAAATGAGGTTACGCAACAAAAAAAAGACGCTATCCAAAATTTATTTTCAAATACAACCCTGGAAATTTCTACAAAAGTGTACTTGCTTCCAGAATTTAAAAAGGCAGATTATTTTCTAAAAATTGAAAATACTGAAGATACGATGAACCTACCTAAAATAAAAACAATATTAAATACCATTGATAGTATATCAGCAATTTATACTGTTGATACTAACCAAATAAAATCAAAAAACAATTTAATTTTTTAATACAAATGATTCCAAGCAAAAAAACCAAAATTGTAGCCACACTAGGACCTGCATGTAGCACAAGAGAGATTATAAAAGATATGATTGACGCAGGCGTAAATGTGTTTAGAGTTAATTTTTCTCATGCCGATTATGCTGATGTCAAAGAAAAAATGAAAATCATTAGAGATCTTAATGAAGAGTATGGATATACTACAGCAATACTTGGCGACTTACAAGGTCCAAAACTTCGTGTAGGAGTAATGAATGAAGGCGTTGTAGTACATGACGGTGACTTAATTACGTTTACGACTGCAGAAGATATTCTTGGAACAGCTCAAAAAGTGTTCATGAAATATAAAAACTTTCCAAATGATGTCAATCCGGGAGAAAGAATTTTATTGGATGACGGAAAACTAATTTTCGAAATTGTAGAAACAGACAAAAATACAGAGGTAGTTGCTAGAGTAATACAAGGTGGTGAATTGAAGTCTAAAAAAGGAGTTAATCTTCCTAACACAAAAATATCTCTTCCTGCAATGACAGAAAAAGATATTGCTGATGCTATTTTTGCTATTGAACAAAAAGTAGACTGGATTGCACTTTCTTTTGTAAAAACACCTCAAGATTTAAAAGATTTACAAAATCTGATCGCTGAACATTCTGATTATAAAATTCCGATTGTTGCCAAAATAGAAATGCCGGAAGCATTAGAAAACATAGACAAGATTGTTGCTTATTGTGATGCCTTAATGGTAGCGCGTGGTGATCTTGGAGTGGAACTTCCTGCACATGAAGTACCATTAGTTCAAAAAGAATTGATTCGTAAAGCCAAAATGGCACGAATCCCAGTTATTGTAGCTACTCAAATGATGGAGACTATGATTACTAGTTTGACTCCTACAAGAGCTGAAGTAAATGATGTTGCTAACTCTGTAATGGACGGTGCAGATGCGGTAATGCTTTCTGGAGAAACTGCTACAGGAAATTACCCAGTACAAGTAATCGAGAAAATGACACAGATTATTAAAGCTGTTGAAAACTCTCCGTTAATTCATGTGCCACAAAATACACCACAAATTAAAACAAAACGTTTTATCACTAAAACAATTTGTCGTCATGCAGCAATTATGGCCGATGCTATTAAAGCGAAAGCAATTTGTACTTTGACAAATAGTGGTTATACAGCATTTCAAATATCTGCTTGGAGACCATCAGCACATATTTTAGTATTCACATCAAACAAACGGATCGTTACACAATTAAGTTTGTTATGGGGGGTAAAATCATATTACTATGACAAAATTGTAAGTACTGATGATACGGTAACTGATGTTAATGAAATTGCAAGAGAAAAAGGATACGTAACTAAAGGAGATTTCCTGATCAACTTAGCCGCAATGCCTATTAAAGAAAAAGGGATGGTAAACACCATGAGAGTTTCAGAAATAGAGTAATTTAAATACTCTTCAATCAAAAACCGTCTTGTTATAAATTAAACGAGACGGTTTTTTTGTGCTTACATTTTTTTTAATTTACCTTTGAAAAAACAAATTTTATTTAACATGAATTTCAAATCAAAAAACCCTTTTTTAACTAATAAATCTTTTTCGGCTACATCAGCATCAGGAAAAGAACAAGTGCATAGAGCTACTGTTATTGATTACGATCAAGAGATGACGTTATCTGGCACAATGAATAAGACATTACTTTTGTTTCTATTACTTATTGCCTCTGCCATCGTGATTTGGTGGATGGCTTTTAATGGCACAAACCCAATAGTACCTGCTATTGGTGGCGCTATAGCCGGATTAGTCCTAGTTGTAATTGCCGCTTTCAAACCGCAATATTCACCCTATTTAGCTCCTGGATACGCGTTATTTGAGGGTCTGTTTATTGGAGGAATTTCTGCTATTTTCGAAGCTAAATATCCTGGAATTGTGATACAGGCAGTTGGAGCCACATTTGTAACTTTTGCAGTATGCTTAGGCCTTTACAGATTCAAAATTGTAAAAGTAACAGAACAATTTAAATCAGTTGTTGTTGCTGCTACACTTGCCATTGCTACTTACTACATTATCTCATGGATTGTTTCTATGTTTACCAGTTTTACTCCGGTTCACTATGGTAATTCGATGATGAGTATTGGTATCAGTGTGTTTGTAATTATTATCGCTGCTTTAAACTTGTTTTTGGACTTTGACAGAATTGAAAAAGGAGTTCAAGAAAAAATGCCTAAATACATGGAGTGGTTTGGCGCGATGGGCTTGATGATTACTCTTGTATGGTTGTACATTGAGTTTTTAAGATTGCTTTCTAAGCTCTCAAGTAAAGATTAATTCTAGATTCTATAAAACGTAAAAAAGCCCTTTTTTAAATAAAAAGGGCTTTTTTTATGCTGCTTTTTCAAAGGCAATAAAATGAGATAATTCCCCTTTTCTATTAAATACTGGAAATCCCTTAATTAGACAAAGATAAGTATCACCATTCTTTTTATAATTCAAAACTGTTTTTTCGAAAGGCTCTTGCAATTGGATTGCTTTTCTAATTTCATTAGAAGTTAGTGAATTCGTTGCTGACCCATGAAACATTTTTGGAGTCCTACCCATAACTTCTTCTTCTCTATAACCATTCATTTTAGTAAGGTTATGTGAAGCAAAAACAATCTCTAATTTAGCGTCAGTAACAATAATCACCTCCTCTTTTAGCTTATTTTTGAAATCCCAATCATCTACTCCCCATTTACTATTACTTGCAATTAGATTTAATTTAATACAGTCAACATAGATGTTTTTTACTTCATCTAAGTATTCACGGTGAAAATTCCATGCCAAAATAGGAACTAACGTCCGATCAAGAGTATCATAACGCCTCGCAAATGCACTATCGTAGTGTTTAAAATCTAACATGACCTGTATTTTTAATCAAATATAAATAAAAATAAAAAAATAAAATGTTTTTCTAAGGGATTTAACTATTGTTGAAGATGCCTAAGCAGGTCTTAAAAACTAAATTTTAGCTGTACCACAACAGCTTTCTTAACTTCCGTATTTAAATTATTCAAGGATATTCCTAATAACCGAACCGAATTTTTCATGCGTTCCTGATATAAAAGCTCCTTTACCGTTTCTAAAATCAATCCTTTGTCAGCAATAAAATAAGGCAATGTTTTACTTCTGGTTTGCTGAGTAAAATCACTGTACTTGATTTTTAAAGTAACTGTCTTCCCAGAAATATTATGTTTTTTGAGCCTTCTCTCTAATGTATTTGCAATGTTTTCCAGTTGCTCAATCATAAAGATCTCCGATGAAAGATTTATGTCAAAAGTATGTTCTGCAGCAACAGATTTAGTGATTCTATCTGATTTGACCTCGCTGTTATGAATTCCCCGCACGACATTATAATAGAAGCCTCCCGCTTTTCCAAAATGTTTCTCCAGGAATTCTAATGACTTGCTTTTTAATTCAACTCCGGTAAAGATTCCCAACTGATACATCTTTTCGGTAGTAACTTTCCCTACTCCATAAAATTTACGAATGGGTAATTCTTCTAAAAAAGTGATCACCTCCTCTGGATTTACTGTCTTTTGTCCATTGGGTTTGTTGTAATCACTAGCGATTTTTGCAACAAACTTGTTGACTGATATTCCTGCTGATGCGGTTAGTCCCACTTCTTTGAATATTCGTAAGCGGATTTCTTCTGCCAATAGACTAGCACTAGGGTTTCCTTTTTTATTTTGAGTAACGTCTAAATAGGCTTCATCAAGTGAAAGCGGCTCCACTAAATCAGTATACTCTCTAAAAATTTTATGAATCTTAGTCGAAATTTCTTTATATCTATCAAATCGCGGACTAACAAAAATAATGTCAGGACAATTTTTCTTTGCCATTACCCCACTAATAGCACTTCTTACTCCAAATTTTCTCGCCTCATAACTTGCAGCCGCTACAACACCCCGATTTTCAGAACCACCCACAGCAACTGGTTTTCCTCGTAGTGAAGGATTATCCATTTGCTCCACAGAAGCGTAGAAAGCGTCCATGTCGATGTGTATGATTTTTCTATTTGGGCTACTTTCGGACATGATACAAATTTAAATAGCTTTTCTATGAAAACATTCTATTAGAGTATAAATATTTGATACATTTGAATTAGGGATAGCCCAGATGGAAATGGCATCCTTTTTAATTTTTCTAGAAACTGAATTTATTTCCGATTCTAGAAAAAACAAAAAGATATAATAAAAAGCTGGAAGAAGCTCTTATTAAAAACCAAATAGACTTTTAAATGATAGAAATAGAACGAAAATTTTTAGTTACATCAGAGGCTTTTAAAAAAGAGGCTTTTGAACAAAATCGAATTAAACAAGGCTATTTAAGCTCCGTCCCAGAACGAACAGTTCGCATTCGAGTAAAAGCAGACAACGCCTATATCACGATAAAAGGAGTGTCAAATGAGACGGGAATGTCTCGTTTTGAGTGGGAAAAAGAAATTCCCGTAGCCGAAGCCGAAAAATTACTATTACTCTGTGAAAAAGGAGCTATTGACAAAACTCGTTTTGAAATAAAAATAGGAAACCACACCTATGAAGTTGACGAGTTTTATGGCGAAAACAAAGGTTTAATTATTGCCGAAATAGAGCTTCACTCTGAAGGTGAAACTTTTGAAAAACCAAGCTGGCTAGGCAAAGAAGTAACGAATGACAACCGGTATTACAACTCTAATTTAAGTATTAATCCTTTTATGAACTGGTAATAATTATTTTTTAAAAGCTTCAATCGTTACAATCATAACTCCAGCGCCTTTGTTTTTTGCTATTTCCATAAAAGCTATTTTAGAAAGGTCAATATCTCTCGATTTTACAAAAGGCCCTCTGTCAGTAACCTCTACAATAACAGATTGTCCATTGGCTTGATTCGTTATTTTTAGCTTAGTTCCAAATGGGAATTTTTTATGAGCTGCTGTATATTTGTGCATGTCAAATAGTGCACCGCTGGCTGTTCTCCTACCGTGAAACTTATCAGCATAATACGAGGCATGGGCATCTTTCTTGTACATGACTAACTGACCCATCTTATCTTCTACCGAATCTTTTTTAATTTCTTGCTGCAGAACTAAGACCTTGGCCTTTTTGATAGTGTCTTTGGCTACTGAAGTTTTTTGAATTGGAGTTTTTTGATTATTGATAATTAAACTTTGACTACTCACCAATGCAACAATGGTAAATAAAAAAAGAGCTGTGATTGATTTTCTCATTATTAACTTTTTAGTTCGACTCTGTTTAAACAAAAACCATACCTTGATAAAAAAAGCCCTATAAATAGGACTTTTTTTGTTTTTTTATAACCACATTGCCCATGGAATTCTACTCAAAATAAGCAACAATCCCAATCCGTAAAAAATAGAAAAAGTCTTAAATTTTGATTCAGACGTTGTCAATTTTTTATGTTTTGTCCATCCAATCGTGATTAACGTGATAGCAATAATGTTAATTAGAGGATGTTCTAAGGAAGTCAATCGCAATGCTTTATCAGACATTTGTCCCAATGAAGCAAAACCAAGTGGACTAACAAAATACAAAATCAATCCAATTAATAACTGAGTATGTGTTCCTATCAAACCAAAAATAGCTATTTTTCGATCCTTAGTCGTAAATTCTTTTTTGGAAAACACTCCAATAAAAGCATTAACTACTGCAACCACTAATAATACAAGAGCTACATAAGCCCAACCAGAATGAAATTCTTTTAAAAATTCGTACATAGAGTAAATGTTATTTTTTTAAAAACAAATATAGACAAAAAAGGCATAAAAAAACCACTTATTGCTAAAAGCTAAAGTGGCTGTACAATTACTATTATAAAATAAACTGCCTAAAATAAATTTTAGGCAGTTTATATAAATTTAGATTATAGTCTTACAAAAATGGTTGCAATACTTTATCTACTATTTGAATTACTCCATTTGTACCTTGAATGTTAAAAGTTTTTACTGTACCATTAGTAGTCCCTACTACATCCTTAATTTTTACAGTACCAGCCAAAATTGTAAATTTGTTAGGTGTATTTAAAGTTGTAATAGCAAGGTCAGAAGATGAGTATGAAGAAGTTGAACTTGGAGCTCTGTTTCCACTCTCTAAATGATATCTTAAGATATTTATAACTTGCGCATCCGTTTTCCCTACTAAATAACCACCCGTAGCAGTTGCAGTAGTAAAAGCACCATTATCTGGAGCATATACTGTAACTGCAGCTGAACCTGTAGCTCCATTCAACGTAGTTAAAACTGAAGCCTGCGGCGCAGAAGTAACAACCGCTAATAAAGAAGACAAGTTAGGGTTAGATTTTATTTGATCGACGATTGTTGGTAATTTCAAAACTGCATCAATAATATGGATGATTCCGTTATTAGCAATTGCAGCATCAGCAGTAGTAACTTTAGCACCACCGTTAGCTATTCCTCCGTTTAAAATTACATCATTGCCTACCATCCTAACAAATACACTTAAGTTAGCACCTGACGTAGAAGTAGAAGATGTCTTTAAGAACCCAAAAGTTTTAAAATAACCTCCTGCAACTAAATCATTAGCTTTAGTTCCTAAACCAATTACGTGGTTTTGCAATACCAATTTTAAATTTGCGATAGCAACGTTATCAGCTGGAGCAACTAACGCATTAATACTTGCGCTTGTAAAACCTGCTGCAGTGAAAGCAGCGTTTGTTGGAGCAAAGACGGTATAAGATCCAGCATTACCCAAAGTACCATCTAAACCCGTTTTTTTCAATGCATCAACTAAGATACTAAAGTTAGCAGGATCAGCTTTTGCAATATCAATAATAGATTTCAAAGGAGTTACCTCTTTTGGTGAATCACTAGTACAAGAAAAAGTCGTAAGAGCAACAGCTACGATTGCTATGAAAGACAGAATTTGATTTTTTATTTTCATGACGTTTAAATTTATTTTTTGAACTTTTTATTTTTAAAATATGTAATGCTAATTAATTTCCGAAAGTATATCTTAGTGTAAATTGCGCTTGCCAAACATCAAATGTCGAGGCGTTTTTTTGGAAAGTGTCCTTCGCCAAAGTCCTTACTCCTTGATTGTCCGTTTGAAATGCTAACGTGTAACCTGGAATAAAATTATTTGAACTACTTGGTGCTTGAGAGACATTTAAAATACTTGCTGCTGTCGCTCTTTGCGAAACTCCCCAACTACGGTTAAGTAAGTTTGTAAAGTTTAAGATATCAGCTCTAAATTGAAAACTATTCTTTTTTCCACCAATTTTAAGAAAGAAATCTTGTGTTACCGATAAATCAACTCTATGTAACATTGGTAAAAGATTCACGTTTCTATCAACATATTGCCCTCTTTTTGTAGAAAGATATGGGTCTTGGTCAATGAATTTATCAAAAGCTTCTTGTTGTTGCGCTTCGGTATACAATACAATTGATGAACCCCCAAAATTTTGAGATATTGGAACAAATCGAAGATCAGTCGCTTTATTAGGAACAAATAATAAATCATTTCCATTAATACGGTCACCGTTTAAATCTCCTCCATAAGTGTAAGAGAAAGAACTCGATTGCTCACCAATATACCCAAGGTTGATAGACGTTGATGCTCCAGTTTTATCTCCATATTCGATTTTGTAACCAAGAATACCCACCATTCTGTGTGGAGTATTATTATTAGACAAACCTAATTTTTGATCGTTATTTCCATTGATTGAACGCACTCCGTTCCAGCTACCTGAAGCAGTTGATCCTGGAGACAACAAGTCATTAGCTTGTGAATGTGTGTAAGCAAATGAACCCCATAGCCCTTTTTTGTAAGGATACTCTAGCTTGAATGTCGTAGAATAAAAATATCCTTTATCTGTATTACTAAGAACAATCGCATTAATAACATTGTTGTTTATTCTTACACCATTATCATTTCCAGCAAATAATGGTCTGTTATCTGGACCATTAATTGTTCCTACTGGATTTTCAAAATTGGCATTAGAATAAGCAGTTTCATTGATATTCTTACTGTAAATTCCCTCTATTGTACCTGTAAAACCGAAAGGTAGTTTTTGGTCTAAGGCAATAGTTGTTTTCCACGTTTGTGGGAATTTATAATTTTTTTCTGTAAATGCTAAATCTATAGAAGAAGGTAAGGTTGGTGTAGAAGGTGTGAAATATTTATTAGGATCAGCTGTAAAACCATATCCACCTGGACCAACATTAGAATCACTTGCATCAATAAATCCAGTAAGAACTCCGTTATTACCTATTGCATTCGATAAAAATACAAGCGGCGGTCTTCCTGAGAATATACCAGAACCTCCTCTAACAATAGTTTTAGCATCACCAGTAACATCTAAATTGAAACCTGCTCTAGGTTCAAAAAGATATTGAGAATTTGGCATATCACCAGTATTGAATTTTTGGCCATTAGCAAAAGTCAAACCATTCACTACAGCGTTTTCAAGTGCCGTATCTACAAATGATACTCTTGAACCTCTTAAACCAAAAGTAACTTTTAACTGATCGTTAACTTTGAATTCATCTTGAAAATAAAGATCAATTTTATCTGATTTTAAAACCTGTAAAGGCTCAACGGCTCCTGGTAAAGCAGAATATCTAAATTGAGTTCTTACTGGTAAATTATTCACTGAAGGAGCTCCACTTAATGCAATAGACTCATTGGCCGCATTATAAAACTCACCTAAAGAGTTAAATATGAAAACTCCATTAGAACCCGAGAAAAATAAATTACTTGATTCAAAATGCTCATAGTTAGCTCCAAATAATAAAGAGTGTTTCCCTATCGTTTTTGTCACATTATCAGTAAAGTGTAGTGTAGAATAAGTCAATTTATTTCCTTGCGTAAAAGGATCCAAACCAGCTGAAATGAAGGTTAAGTTACCTGTTGTAAATCCAGGACCCGTAGCATTTGGCTGCCCATTTTTAATGTCAATAGTTGGGAATAATCCACCACCTTGTAAACCTCTATCCTCAATTTGTTTATCATAACCTCCAATGAAGTTGTTACTCCAAGATTCAGATAATTTACTGTCTAATTGAACAACGATAGATCTTGTATTGTCAAGAATAGTATAACCACTATTTTTGAAAGACATTGAATTTACATTCGTTCTTCTGTTTCCAAATCCTAATGAATTTGAATTAGACGTTAATTCGTCAGAAGAGGAATCATGATGAACGTAACGAATAGAAAATTTATTATTATCATTAATGTTCCAGTCAATTTTAGCAAGATACTTTTTAGAAAGTTTTTTTGCATCATAATTTTCCCATGGACCAGTAGTATATCCCAACTTATCTTGCAAAAAAGTAGAAAGATCCTGCATTTGTTGAAATGTAGGAGCAGATACCTGACCACTTGGAGCAGGAGAACCTGTGGATGTCCATGTTGTAGCCGGACTTGTATTATCAACTGTTTCAAAGTTTCCAAAGAAAAACAATTTATTTTTAATGATTGGCAAACCAATTCTAGCACCTAATATTTTTTCTTCAAAAGTAGCTGGTGCAATTACAGTTTGACCTGCTTTAGTTCCTATGAATTCTTTTTTATTACTTCTGGTAGAAGCATAAACTGAACCTTCAATTTCGTTAGTACCACTTCTAGTAACACCATTGATTCCAGTACCAGTAAAACCTGATTGACGAACATCGAAAGGCGCGATACTTATTTGCAACTGCTCGATTGCATCTAATGAAATAGCAGTAGAACCTGTTCTTCCTCCCGCTTGCGCGTCAGATCCAAGTCCGAAACCATTATTAAATACAGAACCATCGATAGTAAAGTTATTTAATCTTGAATCTTGTCCTCCAAAAGACCCACCGCCACCAGCATTAGCGTTATACTTCGTGATTGAATTGATCGATCTGGCGCCTGTAATAGGAATGGCAGTCAATTCTCTATTAGAAAATTGTTGCGAAGCCCCAGTTTTTCCCTTATTAAAAGCTCCGTTAGATTTAGTCGAGACAACAACTACTTCTTTTAATGTATTAGTTTCTTCTTTTACTATAACATTAACCGTTAAATTACTTCCTAAGGGAGCATTAATTTCTGTGATTTCAGTTGTTTGGTAACCAATATAAGTCACTTTCACAGTGTAAGGCCCACCTGGTCTAAGTCCTTGAACAGCATAACTTCCGTCAAAATCTGTCGTTGAAAAATATTTTGTTCCAGTAGGTTTGTGAACAACTTCTACCGTCGCTCCAGGCAACAACTCACCTGTCGTCGATTTAACCTTTCCAGACATGGCAGAGCTAGTAACCTGCGCATGACCTACAACGGATAAAAACGTAATCAAAATAAAAATAATTCTTTTCATTTCTGTCTTTAGTTTAGTTTATTAATTTTTGGCAAAAATCTAACATTTTTAGCAAATCAATGTTAATTATTTGTTAATAAAACGACACGGAATAGTGAATTTTAACATAGTTTTCCGTTTTAAGCGTTTTTTAGCCTCTTTTCGAATTTATTTTGAATATTTTTCAACTAAAATGTTAAAAAACAGCGTTTTTATAGACTAAGCGAAAAAAGGACAATTTCAAAAACTCAAGACTACTTATAAAATAAAAAGAGCCTTGATTTAAATTTAAATCAAGGCTCTTAGAGCGCTACTTTCCAACAATAAATCCGACTTTTTATGAATCCTACTTGCTGAAACAAAAAAAAGCAGATGATTACTCATCTGCTTTTTTACTTATTTATACTGGATTAATCTTGTAAATGAATTGCCTTATCTTATACTGAGTTACAAACTCATTAGCCAAGACATAGCACTTAATCCAGGAATTAAATTCTATTTTTATGAACTACTAGAAGTTATAACGAACGCTAAAATTCCAAGTTCGTCCGTATCCGTAAAAACCTCTATTATCAGAGTTAAGTCCCCTAACGGTAGTGTCCCCAGGATTTGCAGTGATAGCTGACGCTAATTCAGAAATATATACTTCATCAAAAACATTATTCACGTTCAATCTTAAAAACACAGAGTTTTGTTTATTACTACCTGTTAAAATTTTATAAGATAACCCAGAATCTACCACGTCATAACTTGGTAACTCTAAATTATTTTTAACAGCTCCAACATTTGAATATAATTTACTGTAATTTCTCCAATCAGCATCAACAGAAAATCTTGGAAGTATCTCATATTTAGCACCCAATCCAAGAGTTGTTTGAGCAGCATCTCCAACTTTTCCACCATCTACATCAACGTTAGCGCTACTTAGTATATTTCTATCTTCATCTCTAACTGTGATTACTGAATTTCCAACAAATTGGTAATCTCCAAATGAAGCAAAACCTGTAATATCAAGATTATTCATAAGCTTAGCAACAAAATCTAATTCAATTCCAGTATGCAATTGCTCAACACCTTCATTAGTTTTGTATTGTAAAACACTATTTACTTCGGATGAAGTTGAAGTAACCCTATCTTTCCAAGAAGTTCTAAAAGCATTGATGCTCCCTGAAAGGAATTTAGAACTATAATTGTAACCTAATTCTAAACCTAATATCTTTTCGTTCTTAGTTAATGGATTAACGTCATTACCAAAATTTAAATAAATATTATCATGGTAAGGTTGTCTTGAATAATATCCTGCATTAGCATAAAAAGAACCTACTTGTTCAATTTTATAACTAGCCCCACCTTTAACATTATAACCTACATTGTTCACGTTCTCTGCATCTTGATTACCTGGAACATAACCATATCTGTCTGTACGAGTATGCGCTTGATTTGAGATAGCACCTTGGAAAAAACTAGAAAAATTATCTTTTGCATATTCTATTTGAGAAAAGAATCCGCCGTAAGTAATTGTTTCACTATAATCCCATTGGTACCTGTTTTTTTCATCTGCATAATTCGTTAATACTGAATAGCGATTATTTGTAAATGTTTCAGAGATTTGATTGTTTGGATTGTTAAGGCTGTACTTATCCAAATAATAATCAGCACCAAGTAAGTTAATAATTTGTCTAAAGTGAATTCCTTTATAAGTTCTTAAATCAAGACCCATATTAAAGTCAATATTTTCAGTTAAAGCGGTTCTGAAATTACTTACCAGACCGTACCACTCATGATTATTAACAGAGTTGCGTAAAGCCATAGTTGAAGCACCAGTAGTACTTGCTTCGTTAGCAGCTACAATCGCATCGTAATCAACATGTCCGTCAGCTGTTCTTTTTGGACTTGCTCCCACAGATCCTACACTACCACCTCTTCCCCATGAAGCGTATAATACCGTTGACAAACTAGATTTATCATTAATGTTAAAATCCCAGTTCAAGTTAGCAACAGGTTTATGATAGTAATTACCGGCTGTAGCTACATATTTTCCATTTAAAACACCTCCATTATCATTGTATTTTCTACCATAAGTTTCGTATACACTTAACTTCTTACCATAATTTTGATCGTGTTCTTGTGGAGCACCTGTCAATAGAAAATTAAAATTATGATTTTCGTTAGCTTTGAATCCAACAGAAATAAAATACACTTCACCTTGTCCAGCAGTTCCATCATTATAACCATCACCTTGCCAGTGAGATAACAAAACGCTTGTTCCCCAGCCACTTTTGCTCATTCCTGTGTTATACGCGGCTGTAGTTTTATAATAGTTGTCATTTGCAACACCTACTGAAGCAAAACCACCTTCTTTTTTATCAGTGGCTTTAGTTACAAAATTAACAGTTCCTCCAACAGAAGAAATTGCTAATTTAGAAGAACCTAAACCTCTTTGAATTTGAACTGCATTGGCAACATCAGACATTCCAGACCAGTTAGACCAGTATACTTTACCATCCTCCATTCCATTTATAGGCTGACCGTTTAATAAGAATGCGGTATTGTCTTGCGCGAATCCACGAACGCTAATTCTAGAATCTCCAAATCCACCTGCTTGACCTGCAACGTATACAGAAGGAGTGTTCACAAGAACTTGTGTAATGTCAGAAGTACCAATTTTAGCTTGAATTTCTTCGGCTCTAATAGTCGAAACAGCAATAGGTGTTTTTCTACCTTGAGCGATATCGATAATACCTTTACCAATAACAACAATCTCACTCAATTCATTAGAATTAGCAGTTAAAACGATAGTTCCTAAATCTTTAGTAACACCAGTTGCCACTGAAAATTTGACTGTTTTAGGTTCGAAACCGATAAAAGAAATAACCAATTCTCCAGCATCAACCGTTGTATTAATTGAGAATTTACCATCAAAATCTGCAGAAACGCCGACTTTACTTCCTTTGATAGCAACATTTGCACCAGGTAATGAGCCTTGTCCATCAGTAATCGTTCCCGTAACTTTCCCTTGAGAAAATGCACTAGTAACCATTAAAAACAGTACTCCAGAGAATAACCAATTTTTCATTGTCTTCATTTTTTGTTATTTATTATTTTGAGCAAAATTATAACAATTTTAACTAAAAGAGTTAAGACAATGTTAAGAAAGTAATTTATTCGAATTAAGCGAATTTATTAAATTAATATTTTTTCCTTAAAAAAAAACAAATTAATACACTTTAACATGATTAATTGTTAATATCTATTATTTAATGCAAAAAAAATACAAATGCTTGAAAAATGCTAAAGGCCGAATTTTTAACTAAAATCACATCTTCTTACTGTACTAAAAAAGGGCTTATTTCTCAAAAAAAGGTGCAAAATAAACATCATTGTACTATTTTAAATAACCTATTCTTAAGAACTGTATTTCAAATCAAATTTCCATGTTCTTCTACAGTAAAAATTAATAACGATGGATTTACCAATTCATTTACCATTGAGCGTCGCTATCCATCTGCATAAAAAAGTCATGTTTTTAATGCTTTACGATTATAGTCAAACAAAACTGCAAGAACACCATCTGATTAACAGCTTGTAACTAGGGCGTTACAAATAAAAAGCCCTTATTTTAAAAAAAACAAGGGCTTTAAATAATATCGGTTTCAATGAAAAACTCACAGAAACAACCCTCAGAATCGTTTCTTTAATCTCTCAATTCTACTTATTCTTCAAGTAATAATCCAATAGGAACGCAGTTGAACAGTCATGCTTTTTAATTTCTTTCGAATTAAGCTCGTCCAGAATGGAATTAGCTAATTGTTTTCCTAGCTCCACTCCCCATTGGTCAAAACTAAAAATATTCCAAATTACTCCTTGCACAAAGATTTTATGTTCGTATAGTGCAATCAACGACCCTAATGATTTAGGAGTTAATTTTTCTATTAAAATCGTATTCGTAGGCTTATTACCTGCAAAAACTTTAAAAGGCAATAAAAACTTTGCTCTCTCAGCATCAAGTCCTTGGACATCAAATTCAGACTGTACCTTTTCTACTGTTTTTCCATGCATTAACGCTTCCGTTTGTGCAAAATAGTTAGACATCAGTTTATCATGATGATCTTGATCGCCATACAACGGCTTTACAAAACCAATAAAATCAGAAGGGATTAACTTCGTTCCCTGATGAATTAGTTGAAAAAAAGCATGTTGTGCATTAGTTCCTGGTTCTCCCCAAATAATAGTTCCTGTCTCATAATTAACGGGATTCCCATCTCTACCCACACTTTTACCATTACTTTCCATGGTACCCTGTTGTAAATAAGGAACTAATTTTTGAAGGTATTGTGTATAAGGAATCAAAGCTTCGCTTTCAGCTCCAAAGAAATTATTATACCAGATGCTCAATAAAGCAAGAACAACTGGCATATTTTGATCAAAGTCGGCACTTTCAAAATGGTCGTCCATTTCATTTGCACCACTTAACAACTCATCAAAATTATCAAAACCTACCGCCAAACTGATGGTTAATCCCACGGCGCTCCATAATGAAAAACGCCCACCAACCCAATCCCACATAGGGAAAACATTGTCTGGATTTATTCCAAAGTCAGTCACTTTTTGAATATTGGTGGAAACAGCCACAAAATGTTTGGCTATATCCTCTTGCGTTGTTCCAAACTCTTGAGATAAAAACCATCTTTTTATCGTTTCAGAATTTGTTAATGTCTCTTGTGTAGTAAATGTTTTAGATACAACAACAAAAAGAGTTGTT
Source organism: Flavobacterium frigoris (assembly GCF_900111075.1). GTDB lineage: Bacteria > Bacteroidota > Bacteroidia > Flavobacteriales > Flavobacteriaceae > Flavobacterium > Flavobacterium frigoris. The sequence continues at coordinate 425,564 of NZ_FOFZ01000001.1, read as the reverse complement.
TCTGGATTTAGCTTTTTTATAATTTCATTTACATGATCTCCATCTATATTAGAAACAAAATGAACATTCAACTGATTTTTATAAAACTGCAATGCCTCAACTACCATTGCTGGGCCTAAATCAGAACCTCCAATACCAATATTTACAATATCAGTAAAAGGTTTTCCTGTATATCCCGTTCTTTCTCCTGCTATTATTTCATTCGAAAAAGCTTTAATCTTTCTTTTTACATCATAAATTTCGGGAACTACATTTTGTCCATTTACATTTATAACCGCAGATTCTTTTGCTCTTAAGGCAGTATGTAGTACTGCTCTGTTTTCGGTTTGATTAATGATCTCTCCTTCAAAATAATCTAAAATTGCCTTTTTTAAACCTACTTCATTAGCCAATTCCAATAAGAGGTCCATAGTATCTTGATTTATAATGTTTTTCGAGTAATCAAGTAGAAAATCATTCCATTTCAAGTTAAACTTTGCTGTTCGAGTATCGTCCATTTGAAACATCTCCTGCATGGTAGCGTTTTGCATTTCGCCAAAGTGACTTTGCAGTTTTTTCCAAGATTCTGTCTGTGTAGGGTTTATTGTGTCTAAAGCCATTTTTTTTAGTTCAAGTATTAATGCTGTTTTGACAAAAATACTGAAATTAGTTTTAATTGATTAGTGCTTTTAATTTATATCACAATTTAACAAAAATCAGAAAGATATCATTACGCTAACAAGAAGGGAGCACAATTATTTACAGTAAATAATTGTGCTCCCTAATAAATTAACCTTCTATAAACTAAATCAAAAAAAAACCTTTTGACCTATAAATTCCCAATACTGTCTAACTCAAATTTCAATGGTGCAATTATCTTTAAATAACGAGCTTTATTTGCACTATTCATCGGTTCTCCTCCTGGCAGCTTTAACTTTAGAGCATCAACTTGCTTTCCATTTTTCCAAAAACGATAACAAACATGTGGCCCTGTCGCTAAACCTGTACTTCCTACTCGACCAATGACGTCTCCTTGATTTACATGTTGGCCACGTCGAACCAAAATTTTTGACATATGTAAGTATTGAGTAGAATACGTACCATTGTGTTTCACCTTTACATAGTTACCATTTCCTGCAGTATACCCTGTTCTTTCAACCGTCCCTGAGGCAGTAGTCGTAATTGGCGTTCCTGTTGGGGCAGCATAATCGGTTCCTTTATGTGCTTTCCATCTGTGTTGTACCGGATGATATCTATTCATTGAAAACCGTGACGTCAATCTGCTGAATTTAATGGGGGCTTTAAGAAAGAAATTCTTTAAGGTTTTTCCTTCCTCATCATAATATCCTACTTTCCCAGAGGCGCCATTTTGAGCGTAAGGGAATGCATAAATAATTTTGCCTTTGTATTCGAAAAAAGAAGCTTCTAGATTTTCTACACCATTGTAAACAGAATCATTTATAAACCTTTCTGTAAAAGTAAGCGCGAACCGGTCCCCTTTCTTCAATTTAAAAAAGTCAATAGACCATGAATATATTTTTGTGATTCTATTTGCTAGAGCAGCCTCTACTCCAGAATTTCCTAAAGTTTCAGACAATGACCCTTTTAATACTCCTCCTATAGTTCTTCTTCTGATTGTAATGGGTCTCGTTTTCTTGTAAGCCACCACCGTAGTATCCCTAAAATCAAACACATAATAACTCAAAGCATCCGGTTGGTACACAAAAACCTGTAGTTTATTTGTTTTATCTTTTGACCTAAGCATCGTGTAAGCCCGGTTAGGTCTAATATAGCGAACATTAAAAGTATCTCTCACACTGTTTACAATATCAAATACTTTACGGTCACCGATGTTTTGTTTACTTATTATTGTACCAAAATTATCTCCCCTTTTAATAGTATCCTGAACGACATTAAATTCAGAATAATTAAATCCAAAATCAGAATTCTCTGCTAGCGGTTTAACGGTTTTAACTTTAGTCTTTACTTCTAGTTTATTATTGGATTTATTGCAGGATAGTATTGATACTAATACTATAAAAATTATTACTACTTGCTTCAAACCGTCTTTTCTTTTTTAATTCAACTTAAATTTCTACACCCCAGTTCGCCAATTCATCAGCGCTCCATAACTCTGGAAAAAATATCCTCCGCTGGTATTTGGGGTGCATGTATTTTTTCCAATCACTTCCTCCCGTTGCCTCTCCAGTACCTTTCCCGCTTTGGTCAATGTATTTAATGGCCACATTCAAATGCTGCATAACCCAAGTAATATTGACAGTATGGTCAAAATGACGCATTGCTTGTATCAACTCAGGATTTTTCTGGTCACTATCTGGAAGTTGTTTGAACTTCTGCCAGATATTAATGGAGTTATACTCCTCCATGTGGTCCAAGAATGTTTTTTTATATTTTTTTTCAAATTCTTCTAACAAGTAGGACTTCTTACCGGTCGCATAGTCTTTACCCGCTGCTTGCCAATATAAATGTTCAAAAGCATGTTCATAAGGCGTATTTCGATCGATAGAACCTCTGTACCTATTGTCAATAAGATTAATCAAATCTGTAGAAGAAAATTCAATTAATCGATACTGAGCGCTTTGAAAACCACTCGCTGGAGTTAAAGTATTTCTAAACTTCATATATTGTTCTACTTCCATACCATTTTCCATAATACTGAAAGAAGTAGTAAGCATATCAAAATAACGACTGATTCTCATTAATCTTTCTGCGAAAAATTCAGTTTTAATATTTTGACAATAGGAAATTTGATTCATCTCCCAAAGAATCATCTTAAAGATCAATTCATTCACTTGATGATACATGATAAAAACCATTTCATCTGGAAGCGTTGTCCTTTGCGTTTGCATATTTAATAAGGCATCGGTCTGGATATAGTCCCAATAGGTAATGGGTTTAGACCAAAGCAATCCTTCTAAGTGCGTTTCTGTTTTTTGGTCGATGGATGCATATTTTTGCTCAATTTTGTTTAAAATAGCTTCTGCATTCTCACTAATGTTCATTATCTTTTTATTTTAAATGGATTGTTTAGTCCTTTAAATGCGTCTAAGTCTGCTTTTATGGATCCCACGGCTAAGTCTGCTTTTATTCGAATAGGCAATCTATTATTATCGTCTGAAATCCAGACCGTTAGGCTCTCTTGTTCTTTAAAAACACGACCTGATTGCACCATAGGTTTAAAGACCATGGATGACACCACGCCAAATTTAGTTGTAATATCTTCACGACCTGCAAACTTTAACTTAAATTTTGTGGTTTCATCATCAATAAACATATTGATGATAACCGACTCCCCAGGGTTGATTTTATCAATATTAGGGTAATTTCTTAAATAGTAGAACGCCGATAAAATGTCTTGAGTATTTTTTGGAGTAACAAAAGTTTTTTCGTTTCTATTTTTATAATCTTTTACCAAAACATTATTAGCTGATTGATTAAAAAACCCTTCTTGACTTTTAATGTATCCTCCTTCATTAATCTTCCTTACATACTGAAGCGGATTACCGGATTCCTTATCGATATAGCTTTCATACAAGTCGTCCACTTTAAAAAAAAAGCGGGACATCCCTGTTGTATAACCTTTACCAATAACATGGAACGTTTTCTTATTGTTTATCACTGCGTCCTTGACTTCTAGCGTTGCATATCCTGCATTTACAAAACCATAATGGATTCGGAATTTAAACCATTCACCCACATCGTAAGCATCTTCTTGAGGAGAATCGAAACTTACTGTTAATATCAATAATAAGAATAGTATAAATTTTTTCATAACGTACTTTGTCTGTTTATTGACTCCAGTTGCAAATTCTGTTCCAAATATATTAAAACAAAAAAACTCAGTCAAATAATGACTGAGTTTTTATGCTATTAACTAACCAAAAAACTATAAATTATGAAATTTATATCAATACGGAAGGAAACCACCCCTTCCATTTTGCGAGTGCAAAGGTAAGCAACAAAACTACATTTTTTATCAAAAAATAAAGTTTAACATATCATTCACAAAATATCATCTAATTCGATAGTTATTTTTTCACATAATGCAAAAAAAATGTGTTTTTACAACGTTCCTCGCAATGCTTGCTCACGCTCTATAGACTCAAATAAAGCTTTAAAGTTACCCGCTCCAAAACCTTTAGCACCCATTCTTTGAATAATTTCAAAAAACAAAGTAGGTCTGTCTTGTACAGGTTTTGTAAATATTTGTAATAAATACCCTTCTTCATCTGCATCTACCATAATGGCTAGCTTCTCTATTTCATTTAAATCCTCTTTCATCATTTTCATGTGGTCTCCCAATCGTTCTGGAATCGCCTGATAATACGTATGAGGAGGGGCAGATAAAAATTCCACACCTCTAGCCTTTAACTCACTCACCGTTTTAATGATATCATCAGTTGCGATAGCTATGTGCTGTATTCCTGGTCCACCATAAAAATCAAGGTATTCCTCGATTTGTGATTTTTTCTTTCCTTCTGCAGGTTCGTTAATTGGAAACTTAATACGTCCATTTCCATTAGACATTACCTTACTCATCAAGGCTGAGTATTCTGTATTAATTTGTTTGTCATCAAAAGAAAGGAAATTTACAAATCCCATTACCTCTTCGTAGAACTTCACCCAGGTATTCATTTCATTCCAACCAACATTCCCTACCATATGGTCAATGTATTTTAACCCGGTTGGTTCCGGATTATAATCTGATTTCCATTCTTTATATCCAGGTAAGAAAACACCTTTGTAATTTTTACGTTCCACAAAAATATGCACGGTTTCTCCGTAGGTATAAATCCCAGAACGCACCACTTCTCCATGCTCATCTTTTTCAACTGTAGGCTCCATAAAAGAACGAGCACCACGCTTCATTGTTTCTTCGTAAGCACTAGTTGCGTCTTCTACCCAAAGAGCTGCTACTTTCACTCCATCGCCATGTTTTCTCAAATGTTCATGTATAGGAGAATCCTGAGTTAAGGGTGTCGTAAGAACAATACGTATCTTATCTTGTTTCAACACATAAGAGGTTCTGTCTCTCACTCCTGTCTCTAAGCCTGCATAAGCTAATGACTGGTATCCAAAAGCCGTTTTATAATAATGTGCTGATTGTTTTGCGTTTCCTACATAGAATTCTACATAATCGGTCCCTAATAAAGGAAGGAAATCTTGTGCTCCTTCAAATATTTTCTCTAATCCGTATTCTACTGATTTTACTTCTTTTGCCATGATGTTTATTTTTTGTCTTTCGGTTTTTTTATGACCGAAAATGTTGTTTATTGTTCTTAAGCCTAGCCCTGATGGAAGCGACATCCTTTATATTTTTTCTTTAAAAAAATAAAGATATAGCGCACAGCAGGAAATTGCTTCTAATTAAATTTAAAATATAGCAAGTGAGATTGCGTCGTTCCTCGCAATGACTATTCTACCCACGACTTGTAATACTCACCATCATCGATTCCCATTGCTTCTTCTGTTACCATAAGCGTTCTAAAAGTATCCACCATTACAGCCAACTCATGTGTTTCCTTATGACCAATGCTTCTTTCCATTGCTCCAGGTGCCGGGCCGTGTGGAATTCCTTTTGGGTGTAATGTAATATGTCCTTGCTCGATATTATTTCTACTCATAAAATCACCGTCGACGTAATACAATACCTCATCGCTATCCACATTACTGTGATTATAGGGAGCAGGAATTGCTTTTGGATGGTAATCGTACAACCTTGGTACAAATGAACAGATCACAAAAGTGGATGTTTCAAATGTTTGGTGTACCGGTGGCGGTTGATGAACGCGTCCTGTTATTGGTTCGAAATTATGAATGCTGAATCCGTACGGAAAATTGTAGCCATCCCAACCCACTACGTCAAAAGGATGCGTGGCATAAACAACTTCATGCATCGTTCCTTCTTTTTTTATTTTGATAAGAAAGTCTCCTTTTTCATCGTGAGTTTCCAATTCATTTGGCAAAATAAAATCGCGTTCACAAAATGGAGAGTGTTCTAGATGCTGACCTGATTCGTTCTTATAACGTTTTGGCGTATAAATTGGGGCAAAAGATTCGACATACAACAAGCGATTTATTGATGTTTCAAAATCAATTTGATAGATAATCCCTCTGGGAATGATCAGGTAATCTCCGTACTCAAATGGGATATTTCCCATCATGGTGCGCAATTTCCCTTTCCCTTTGTGAATGAAAATCATTTCATCAGCATCGGCATTTTTATAAAAATACTGCCGCAATGATTTCTTGGGTGCTGCTAACCCTATCGTGCAATCTTTATTGACAAGCAACGCTTTACGACTATCTAAAAAATCATCTTCGGCTTTTAGATCAAATCCTTTTAACAATAAAGATTTAATGTTTTTACCAATGGCAATCTTAGGCTCGACAGAATAAGACTTAATAATTTCTTTTACTTGTGTAGGTCGGTGAACGTGATACAACAAGGCAGAATTTCCATGAAAACCCTCTGTTCCAAATAGTTGTTCGTAATAAAAACCGCCTTCAGGTTTTTCAAATTGCGTGTGTCTTTTTTGAGGGAAAGTCCCCAATTTGTGATATAACGGCATGATTAATTAAAATTAGAAGATTAGAAAATGAAATAATTAGAAAACGAAACCTCTTTCCTAACTATAACGATAGTACAGATTTAGACAATGACACATTAAGACCATTTTCTCAATTAATAAAATCCAACGAGACAATTTAAATACATTATCTAATTCCTAATTGACCTCATCATCTAAAGTACTTCTTACTCAGGATTTCTCTTGATGAGGAATTGCAGATAATCTAATAAACCTAGCCATTTTGTTTTCATTGTAACAAATATCGGAATTTTTATTGATATACATTAAATTTAAAATAAAAATCCAATACTAAACCACGTGTATCCTTTTTTGGTTTCTGGAGACCAGCTGTGTTTAATTTCTACAGGACCGATGATGGTTTCCAAACCATATCCGAAAGCATAACCTGAATATTTAGGTAGCGAAACCCATCCAACAGATTCAAACATTCTATCTCCCAAGTTCGCGAAATTTGCAGAAAAATTCAAATGATTTTTTTTATAAAACTCATAGTCGATGGTCGCTGTCGACTTGATATAGCTATTTGCTGCTAAACTTAAAAAATCATAACCATAAAAATGCCTGAAATTATTGACTTGATTGTAGCCGTACCCTCCCAAAACAAAATTGAAAAAGGTAACACTTTCATTTCCAAATGAAAAACCGGCTTCTGTTTGAATTTTAACTGTAGCATTTCTAAAGATTTTTGTAGCAAATCCAAAATCAGTTTTTGCAATTGAAAACTGGTTAAACGTATTTGTATAGTCAGATGAAACTACAAAAGATTGTATATCTCCAGAAAAATACCATCCTTTTTTAGGAAAAAACTTGTTATCAAAAGAATCGTAATTCAAATAACCAAAAAGACTTACATAACTACTTTTATCGATTATAGGATTGCTATTAGCCAATGTCCCAGAATTAATTTTTAGAAATTTATATTCTAAACCTCCTCCAATAAGAAATTTTTGAACAAATAAAGATTGAAAATAAACCTGATTTGTCACATCGGAAAAATCCACATTAATTGAATTGACACCCAAAGTTTCAAAGTCTAAATTACTTATTGCCCTGTTTATATTTTTATTGAATTGATTGAAATAAGATTTAAATCCAAAACTAAGATTGTACCCGTTTTCGATATAATAGCCAAAATTATATCTGAAGTTGTCCCCAAGTGCAATATCTAGCGATGCAACATCATTTTTAAACAATGTTTTTTTACGGGTTAAGTTAACCAAGATAGCACTCTTAAACAAACCGTCATAATGCAAGCCGAATTTTAAATAGGATTTTGTTTTATTTTCTTTCAACATAAGATTCAAATCGTCGTCTTGACGGTTTGGCTCCAGCGTATAATTAATAGCCCTGAAATTTTCTGTCGCATTAATATTATTCATCCCTGCTTCTAACTGCTTGTATGAAATTTTAGTTCTGGGTTTAAATCTTAATTTCCCAATCACATAGTCATTGGTATAATTATCTAATTCATCACAATTTATATTTGCTATTTGCAAACTATCTGTTGAAATTCTTAATTTGGGTTTTTGATACTTATTTAAATCCCCTACTAATGCTTCTATTTTTTCATACACTGCAAATGTGGCTTCCTCTCCTTTTATAATAATCTCTTTCCCTTTATCAAATGATATAACTCCATAATCCGTAATGTCGGGTTTAATATAAATATCCGTTTTAGTTATACTTTCCTTCATTTTTTCTATCGAATGAAGATTTGTAATTTGAACCAAAATTTTAGTAGCGTCTTTGAGTGAATTTCGGTCTCTTAAATCATCTTGCACGTCCACACCGATGATTATATCTGCACCCAATTTCCTTACTTCATCAATAGGGTAATTATTAGTCACTCCTCCATCTACGAGGAGCTTCCCATCTATTTCTACTGGAGAAAATAAGGACGGAAATGCGGAGCTGGCGATCATTGCCTGCGCCAGATTCCCTTTATTTAACAAAACTTCTTTCCCTGTTTCAATATCAGTAGCGATGCATAAAAACGGAATTGGCAAATTATTAAAGTCCCTTACATGCCTTACGTGCCTTGTTATCCTACTTAATAAATTAAAATTATACATTCCTTTCGAAAGTGCCTCTGGTATTCCTATTTTAAATTTATTAAATGGTAGCACAAGTGCGTACAATTCATCGTTTTTTTTCTCGTAAAAGTTTTTAGAAGATCTTGGAATGAAATCATTTATCAATTCATCAAAATTGGTTGCTTGAAATATTGAGTCAATTTGAGCTGCGGTATATCCTGAAGCATAGAGACCGCCAACAACCGAACCCATACTGGTACCGCCAATATAATCGATTTTTAACCCTGCTTCTTCCAGCACTTTCAAAACCCCTATATGCGCAAACCCTTTGGCCCCACCGCCACTTAAAACCAAGCCTACTTTTGGTCTGTTCTGCTCTTGTGAAAACAAGCTCAAACAACTAAATAAAACAAAAAGTAAAAGGAGTTGTTTTTTCATAAAAAGCATGGGTTTTTTAATGGTATTCCTGTTTATTTAATTAATATTTAGCTTAACGTCATTCCGTTACCATCTTGTAAAAGTCGACAATTTTTTTGGCTTTTGAAACACCTATAACGTCAGAAATTTCTTTTTCGGTTGCTAATTTCAATCTCTTAACACTTTTAAAATGCTGTATTAAAGACAACATGGTTTTTTCGCCAATTCCAGGAATGGATTCTATCGAAGAATTTAGTGCCGCTTTACTCCTTTGATCTCTGTGATGGGTAATTCCAAATCGATGCGCTTCATTTCGCAATTGCTGAATTACTTTCAAGGTTTCTGATTTTTTATCTAAATATAAAGGAACTGAATCTCCTGGATAAAATAATTCCTCCAACCTCTTGGCTATACCAATTATTGCTATTTTCCCTCTCAACCCTAAATCATCAATGCTTTTTAGCGCCGCAGATAGTTGTCCTTTTCCCCCATCAATAATAATCAACTGTGGCAAAGACTGGTTTTCATCCAATAGCCTTTTATACCTACGATATACTACTTCGGTCATTGACGCAAAATCATCAGGCCCTACAACAGTTTTTATATTAAAATGACGATAGTCTTTCTTACTTGGTTTACCATCCTTAAAAACTACGCAAGCAGCAACTGGATTAGTCCCTTGAATATTGGAGTTATCAAAACATTCAATGTGTCTTGGTTCAAATGACAGTCGCAAATCTTTTTTCATCTGCGCCATAATTCTATTGGTATGCCTATCTGGATCTACAATTTGCAATTGTTTCAATTGTTCGATTCTGTAAAACTTCGCATTTCGAACAGAAAGATCCAAAATTTGTTTTTTATCTCCTAATTGCGGAACTGTTACTTTTAAATTTTCCCCCAAATCTACCGGAAACGGGACAATAACTTCCCGAGATAATAATTGGAAACGCTCTCGGAGTTCTATTATAGCCAATTCTAATAATTCCGCATCCGTTTCCTCTAGTTTTTTCTTGATTTCCATAGTATGCGAGCGAATGATCGAACCGTGTGAAATTTGTAAAAAATTCACATAACCGGCACTTTCGTCAGAAACGATTGAAAAGACATCAATATTAGTAATCTTTGGATTTACGATAGTGGAGCGAGACTGATAATTCTCAAGCACTTCAATTTTCTCCTTTATCTTCTGCGCTTCTTCAAAATGCATATCTTGGGCTAATTCCATCATGACTCTTTTGAAGTCTTTCATGCTTTCTTTGAAATTTCCTTTCAGTATTTCTCGAATGGCATCCACCTGCTTTTGATAATTTTCTAAAGATTCATATCCCTCGCAAGGCCCTTTACAATTCCCAATATGGTATTCGAGGCAAACCTTAAATTTGCCGCTTTCAATATTTGATTTGCTTAGATCATAGTTACACGTCCGTAGTGGATACAGTTCTTTTATTAACTCCAGGATTGTATTCACCGTCTTAAAACTCGTGTAAGGCCCAAAATATTCCGAACCATCCTTTACCATTCTTCTGGTGGCAAAAATTCGAGCAAAAGGTTCTTTTTTTATACACAACCACGGATAGCTTTTATCATCCCGAAGCAATACATTATATCGCGGTTGCAACGTTTTTATAAGATTATTTTCTAACAGTAGTGCATCTGTTTCTGTAGGAACCACGATGTGTTTTATGGTTACAATCTTTTTTACCAATACATTGGTTTTGGCAGTATCATGAATTTTATTGAAATAGGAAGAAACTCTTTTTTTTAGATTCTTGGCTTTCCCAACATACAAGATTTTTCCATCCTTATCATAATATTGATATACGCCGGGACCATCAGGTAAGGTTTGTATTTGAAGTGCTAGAGTTGGGTTTTGCATTATAATTTTATTTCACAAAGATACATCTTGATTCGGCGAGATGGATCTCATTCTTATTACTTTGGAGTTATTTATCTATTTAAGTCCAAATTTACGAATTACAAATAATAATCTCTAATTTTGATTTTTTAAAACATCATGAAAAACAGCAAACCCATAATCATTTTAGGAGAATCTATTTTGCCAGGCGAAAGCAAAACAATTGACATGGAAATTGCTAAACTGCACAACACCGGAGAACTTAAAATACCAATAATAGTTAGACGTTCTAAAATCGACGGCCCTGTTGTCCTTTTTTCAGCGGGAATTCACGGTGATGAAATTAATGGTGTTGAAATTGTACGTCAACTGATCACTAAGAAGATTAACAAACCAAAAATAGGGACTATTATTTGTATTCCCGTAATTAACATGTTTGGCTTTCTTAACAAAAGCAGAAAATTTCCTGATGGCAGGGACTTAAATCGCGTTTTTCCAGGAAGCAAAAGCGGTTCTCTTGCCAGCCGTTTCGCGTATCACATGCTCACTGAAATTATGCCATTAGTTGATTATGCCGTAGATTTTCATGCAGGAGGTGCCAGCAGATTCAATGCCCCTCAAATTAGAATCGCCCCAAACAATCCTGAATTAAAAACTCTGGCCGATGTCTTCAACGCCCCGTTTACTTTATATTCTAAAAATATTGCTGGTTCTTTCAGAAACGCAGGACATAAATTAAATGTACAAATGCTGCTTTTTGAAGGCGGAAAATCCCTTGACATTGACGAATCTGTCTCAGATGCAGGCGTACAAGGTGTAAAACGGCTTTTGACTCATCTTGATATGTTAGATCCAAAACATAGTATTGAGGAACCCGAATCGCAAACTATTTATATTGAAAAATCGTCTTGGATACGAGCACAATGTTCTGGCTTGTTGCACGACAATGGCTGTATTGGTCGTTATGTCCAAAAAGGGACTCTTCTCGCTATCATTACGGATCCTTTTGGAGAGTTTGAACGAAAAGTGAACGCCCCTAATGATGGCTACATAATCAATGCAAACCTTTCTCCTATTGTTTATCAGGGTGACGCTGTTTACCACATCAGCAAGACTTTGAAAACCTAACAATTATCATGTTTTTATTCATGTTGCCTCAGTAGTTTTGGGAAAAAATTACAAGCATGCAATTCTGGAAAAAATTATCGCAAATAGAAAGACAAGAACGCATTCAAAAAGCGTTAGATGAAAATGTGAATTTTGCAAAGGATACTTCCTTGGGATATCCTGCCTCTAAATTAGACGGAAAAGTATTCTATAGCGATGCGCCTTTCTTGAAGGACGCTCCTACATTACAGACTTATGTGGCTAACCCAAATCATATCGGCTGTCATACGCTTGGCACTTCAGAGAAAGCCTTCAAAGGAACTCAAGAAATGGAACGGGAAGTCCTAAATGTTGTTGCCGTAGATATTTTCAAAGCGCAACCCAATTCTTTTGACGGTTACATTGCACCTGGCGGAACGGAAGCAAACATTCAAGCCATCTGGATCTATCGCAATTTTTTTATGCACAAACAAAACGCAAAACTTTCTGAAATTGCCATCATAGCTTCAGAAGATACGCATTATTCGATTCCTAAAGCGGCCAATCTACTAGTGTTAGATTGGTTGAAAATTCCAGTCGATTTTAAAACACGACTTCTTGATGTTTTTGCATTAGAAACCATCATTATCAATGCGAAAGAAAGAGGGAAGAAATATTTTATTATAGTTTCAAATATGGGAACCACCATGTTTGGCGCAGTTGACAACCCAAACGACTATACCCAAATTCTAGAAAAACATCAGCTAAAGTACAAACTGCATATTGATGCTGCTTACGGCGGATTCGTATATCCATTCAGCAATAAAAACAGCGTTATCAATTTTGATAATCCAAAAATCAGCTCCATTACTATTGATGCCCATAAAATGCTTCAGGCGCCTTATGGTACAGGAGTTTTTATTTGCAAAAAAGGATTGATTGAAAATGTGCTGACCAAAGAAGCCGAATATGTTGAAGGAATGGATCTAACTCTTTGCGGAAGCAGATCGGGAGCCAATGCCGTAGCAGTTTGGATGATATTATTCACCTATGGCCATTTTGGATGGTGCGAAAAAATTAGAATCTTGCAAATGCGAACGGAATGGTTATGCGAAAAACTGGATGAATTACAAGTTTCTTATTTTAGAGAACCGTATATGAATATCGTAACCATCCCTGCTCAATACATCACAAAAGCACTAGAAGAAAAATATGATTTAGTTCCTCAAAAACATGGCGATAATAATCAATGGTATAAAATTGTGATTATGGATCATGTTGAAGTAGATCATTTGAGTACTTTTATAGCAGATTTAAAAGAGACCATCCATGCAAAAAAAGGAATTACGCTCGAAGTATAAAGCCTTAAGAAGCCAACTTTCTGACAATGCGATAGAAACCATGAGTTTGCTTATTGCTAATCAGTTGCTTGCACTGCCTATTTGGGACAAGACCTACTTTCATGTTTTTCTACCCATTACAGAACAAAAAGAAGTAGATACAGAATTAATCCTGCACTTGCTTTCTGGAAAAGACAAAGAAATCATCATCTCTAAAGCTGATTTTAAAACTAGAAAGATGACTCATTTCCTTTTAACAGACAATACAAAAATTAAGAAAAACGAGTATCATATTCCGGAGCCTATTGACGGAATCAAAGTTCCTTCGAATAAAATTGAAGTTGTTTTTATACCGTTATTGGCATACGACAAACAAGGGCATCGCGTGGGTTATGGAAAAGGTTTTTATGATCGGTTTTTAGGGGAGTGCAGTCCAGAAACCATTAAGATTGGACTTTCGTTTTTTGAGGCTGAAGAGTCGATTAAGGACACTCATGAAGACGACATCCGGATGGACTATTGTATCAATCCAAAAAACAGCTATAAGTTTAAATTATAATACCTAATTTCGCAGCCTAAAAAATATTTTAAATCTATGAAAGTTATTAAAGCTTCAAAATTTGCCGTGACCCTTCTGGTTATTCTCTTCACTGTATCATTATCAAGTTGCAGTTTTAGAACAACAACACACCGCTCTAATTACAAAGCAAAAAGGATTCCACCAGGACATGCCAAAAAAATCCATGGTGATAAAAGCGCAAAATATTATGCACCGGGGCACAATAAAAGATAAAAAAAAACCAATTCAGCATTTGAATTGGTTTTTTTTTATCTGAGCTTTTAAATCTAACTCTTATGAAAAGCTTTTTTATTGAAAAATATTAAGATCCCCACACCTGTCGAAATAGCCATATCAGCCACATTGAAGATGGCATTGAAGAAAGTAAAATCTTTCCCGCCCCACAGAGGTAACCAATTAGGCAAGGTTCCATGCCAAAATGGAAAATAAAACATATCGACTACTTTACCGTGAAAATAAGTACCATAAGGCTGTTCTGAAAACAACGTAGCCAATTGAGAATGACTATCGTCAAAAATTACACCATAAAAAACGGAGTCAATTATGTTCCCAAAAGCTCCTGCAAGTATTAGTGCGATAGCTACAACCAAGTAGTTTGAACTGTGTTTCTTTTCAATTGAATCCCACAACCAATACCCTATTCCACCAACAGCAACTAGTCTAAATAATGTTAAAATTAATTTCCCGTAAGCCCCAGGGATTTCAGTACCCCATGCCATTCCTTCATTTTCAATGAATAGAATTTTGAACCATCTAAAAACTTCCACTTCTTCCCCTAATACAAAATTAGTTTTGACATATATTTTCGAAACTTGATCAACGATTAATATAATGAAGATAAGTAGATACGCTTTTCGTAATGACATTTTATAAATTTTAAGTGGCGCAAAAGTAGTTAAATTCTAAAAATTAAATTCCAAATCCCAATAATTTTATAAGTTATTATTGGAATTTGGAATTTTACTATTAAAATTTGGAATTTCTTATCGTTGCAAGTTTTTAGCTTCTATACTCATAGTTGCATGAGGAACAATTTTTAGTCGCTCTTTACTAATTAGCTTACCAGTAACTCTACATATTCCATATGTTTTATTCTCTACACGGAACAATGCGTTTTTTAAATCCCGAATAAACTTCTCCTGACGAATCGCTAATTGCGAATTTGCCTCTTTAGACATTGATTCACTACCTTCCTCAAATGCTTTGAATGTAGGCGACGTATCATCGGTACCGTTATTCAAATCATTCATATAAGCACTCTTGATCAAGTCTAAATCCGATTGCGCTTTTTGTATTTTATTCAGGATTATCTCTTTGAACTCTGCCAAATCAGCGTCAGAGTATCTTGTTGGTGCCTCTACCATAATCTAATTATTTGTAATTACTATTTTTGTTTTTATCTCGTCAAATTCTATTTCAATACCCTCATTTATATTATCTACAAAAACCAATTCTTCCGTTAGTGTTTCTGATTTAATATAATCCACATTTCCTTTTACCGCCTCTTCTAAAATGTCATTTTTTTGTAAATGTACTTTTATCTTATCGGTTACTTCAAATCCTGAATCCTTTCTGATATTTTGAATTCTGTTGACTAATTCCCTTGCAATTCCTTCTTTTTTCAATTCCGGAGAAATAACAATATCAAGTGCGACCGTTATTCCGTTAGAGTTAGCAACCAACCATCCTTCAATATCTTGGGATGAAATCTCTACCTCTTCTATTGTTAAAGTTATGCTTTTTCCTCCAATAACAAGCTCTAAGGCTCCATTACTCTCCAATTGATTGATTTTTTCAGCAGAAAAACCTTGTATCTCTTTAGCAATCAGACCCATGTCTTTTCCAAAACGAGGTCCTAGTGTCTTGAAATTTGGCTTAATTTGCTTCACTAAAACTCCAGAGGCATCATCTAAAAATAAGATTTCTTTCACATTTACCTCCGCTTTTATAAGGTCGGAAACTGCTTCAATTTCAAGCCTTTGCTTCTCGTCAAGCACTGGAATCATTATCTTTTGCAAAGGTTGACGTACTTTAATCATTTCCTTTTTTCGAAGTGATAAAACCAATGACGAGATCGTCTGTGCTTTCTGCATTTTACTCTCTAACAATTTATTAACAAAGTTTTCAACGTGTTTTGGAAACTCTGCCAAATGTACACTGTCAAATTTTTCTGACTGTGTTGCTAAAGTTAAGTCTCTGTAAAGCTTATCCATAAAGAAAGGCGCAATAGGCGCTCCTAATTTACTTATTGTCAATAAACAGGTATATAACGTTTGGTAAGCTGCAATTTTATCCTGTGCATATTCCCCTTTCCAGAAACGTCTTCTACACAAACGAACGTACCAGTTACTTAAATTTTCCTGAACGAAATCAGAAATGGCACGAGCTGCTTTTGTAGGCTCATAATCGGCATAAAAACTATCTACATCTTTTATCAATGTATTCAATTCTGAAATAATCCATTGATCAATTTCAGGTCGTTCCTTTAACGGAATTTCAGCTTCCTCATATTTAAATCCGTCGATGTTAGCATACAAACTAAAGAACGAATACGTATTGTATAAGGTTCCAAAGAATTTTCTGCGAACCTCAGCGATTCCCTCAAGATCAAATTTTAAATTGTCCCAAGGATTTGCATTCGATATCATGTACCATCTTGTGGCATCCGGACCATACTCCGCTAACGTATCAAAAGGATCTGCTGCATTTCCTAAACGTTTAGACATTTTCTGTCCGTTTTTATCTAAGACTAATCCATTTGAAACTACATTTTTATAGGCTACTTTATCAAAAACCAAGGTCGCGATTGCATGTAAAGTATAAAACCATCCACGGGTTTGATCCACACCTTCAGCAATGAAATCAGCCGGGAAATCTTTATTCTCGTCAATTTTATCTTTATTTTCAAAAGGATAATGCCATTGTGCATAAGGCATAGATCCACTATCAAACCAAACGTCAATCAAATCCGCTTCGCGCGTCATTGGTTTTCCCGAAGCAGAAACTAAGGTGATTTCATCGACTACATTTTTATGCAAATCAATTAAATCATAATTGCTCTCATCCATGTTTCCAATTTCGAATCCTTTGAAAGGGTTTTCTTTTTGGAATCCAGCCTGGATTGACTTTTCTATTTCGTTATATAGCTCTCCTACTGAACCTATTAGAATTTCTTCCTGTTTGTCTTCTGTTCTCCAGATTGGCAATGGGATTCCCCAGAACCTAGAACGGGATAAATTCCAGTCATTGGCATTTTTTATCCAGTTTCCAAAACGTCCTTCTCCTGTCGATTTAGGCTTCCAGTTAATCGTTTCGTTCAAGTCAAACATTCTGTCTCTTACCTCAGTGATTTTTATAAACCAAGAGTCAAGCGGATAGTATAAAATTGGTTTGTCCGTTCTCCAACAATGCGGATAACTGTGGACATATTTCTCTACTTTAAATGCTTTATTTTCTTGTTTTAAACGAATTGCAAGCTCGACATCAATAGAACGATCTGGCGCTTCACCATCTTCATAATATTCGTTTTTCACATATTTACCAGCATATTCGCCCATGTGTGAAGTGAATTTTCCTTGTAAATCTACTAATGGCACCGGAGTTCCACTTTCGTCCAAAACCAACAATGGCGGAATTTCTGGCGTTGCTTCTTTCGCTACTTTTGCATCATCTGCACCAAAGGTTGGTGCGGTATGTACAATTCCTGTTCCGTCCTCGATGGTAACAAAATCTCCTGAAATCACTCTAAAAGCATTTTCTGGGTTTTGATATGGCAATGCGAATGGCAACAATTGCTCGTAACGAATTCCAACTAAATCAGCCCCTCTACATTCTGCAAGGATTTGGTATGGAATTTTTTTATCTCCTTCTTTGAAATTTTCAAAATCAGCAAGGTCTTGACTTTCATAAAATCCTTTCCCGAATTGTTTTCCAACTAAATTCTTAGCCAAAACAACATTGGTTAATGAAAACGTATATTGATTGAAGGTTTTTACTAAAACGTACTCAATTTTTGGACCTACAGTCAAAGCTGTATTTGATGGTAAAGTCCATGGTGTTGTTGTCCAAGCCAAGAAATAAACCTCATCAAGATCTAAAACTGATAATTTATAATGTTGTAAATTTTTTGAACTGATGTAATCATAAAACTTAGAACATAATAATTCTCTTGATGATTCCAAAACTTTGAACTGCGCCACAACCGTTGTGTCAGTTACATCACGGTAAGAACCTGGCTGATTTACTTCGTGAGAACTTAATCCTGTTCCTGCTTTTGGAGAATAAGGTTGAATGGTGTAGCCTTTGTACATCAAATCTTTATTATAGATTTGTTTAAGCAACCACCAAACCGTTTCCATGTATTTAGGCTTATAAGTTACATATGGATCTTCCATATCTACCCAATAGCCCATTTTTTCGGTCAAATCATTCCATACATCAGTATAACGCATGACGGTTTTTTTACAAGCCTCGTTATATTCTTCGATAGAAATAGACTTTCCAATATCTTCTTTTGTAATCCCTAATTCTTTCTCGGTACCTAATTCCACTGGTAATCCGTGAGTATCCCAGCCGGCTTTACGCTTTACTTGAAATCCTTTTTGTGTTTTATATCTACAAAAAATATCTTTGATCGCGCGTGCCATTACGTGGTGAATTCCCGGTAATCCATTTGCCGAAGGCGGACCTTCAAAAAATACGAAAGGAGGATTCCCCTCACGTGTAGTTACACTTTTCTCAAATATGTTTTCTTTCTTCCAAAAATCTAGTACTTCTGATGCTACAGTTGGTAAGTCAAGTCCTTTGTATTCAGTAAATTTTGTGCTCATTTTATCCTTTTCTTTAATCGTCGTGCGAAAGTAAGGAATTTTGAATTATTGTACACTAATTTCACTAATTTTCACAAATCTTAGTTTTTAAATTACGAGTAATCTCAGTAATTATCTACAAATTTAAAGCTTGAATCTCTATTTTTCTTCTACTTCTAATTCGAAGAAATCATTGACCGATTTTCCAAATAACTTTGATAGTTTAAGCGCTAATACTGTCGATGGTACAAAACGATTGGTTTCAATTGAATTGATTGTTTGCCTAGACACTCCTATTTTCTGCGCAAGTTCCTCTTGGGTAATATTTAAAATGGCGCGTTCTACTTTTAGTCTATTCTTCATTGTAGGCTTTTTTTAATTTCCTAAAAATAAGAATCTGAATCGATAATAAAACACCTAGAATCGTAAAATCACTAGTCATTTCCATTTTTGGTGCTGACGAAAAAATAAAAACAATGCTGTAATTAATAAAGGGCATTATCATAGCAAATAAAACTCCTACTATAAACGCATAACTATAGGATTGCATACGCAGTTTAATAATTAACTCATCTTCAATTTTTTCTTTGGAAATTGAAATTAAAAGCAAGCCAAAAATCACTCCTGTTTTCGCTATTTTTAAAAGCAAATCTTTAAAACCTATTGTTTCAAAAGAGAAATCTATAATTCCGTTTAAAATTAATGAAATGATAAACAATACCAAACCAACAATTTTAAATTTATTAGGTAATAGATAGTTAGTAGTTTTATCAATCTTTTCCATATCTTCTTGTGCTTGTGATTTGAATTCCATTAAGTTAATTAGTTAAAGTTTACTTTCCTTAAAGAATAGTACACTTGATTAAAAGACAAATATACTTTACTTTATGTACAAAAGCATATCCTTTGAAAAAAAATTTACCCCATCAATGAAAATAACCTTAAATAAAAAAGTCCTAATTGCATTTTTACAATTAAGACTTTCTCATTTACTTATTTAAAACCTCCTGCATAAACTTCCTTCATAAATATTCTATTTGAAAAAACAGGATTTACTTCTACTTTATCTCGATCTTCTTGATAAAAGGTATCTCCATAATAATCTTCAAATTCATAGAGAATTCTATGCGGAATTTTACCATTATTTAAAGCTGTTATTTCTCGATAATCTTGATATACTTTTCTTTCAAATGAATTTCTGTTTCCGTTTTCAAATTCTGTTTTTTCTGATGAAACAATGTTGAATTTCTCTTTATCTATAAAAAAATGATATTCGGTTTTTGGAATTACTCTGTTTTTGGCGTTAACTGTTTTCTCCGTATAGCTCAAATGATAACAGAGTCTTCCGTCGGAAGTTTCATCTGGCAGTAATTCTAACTTATTCCATAAATCAAATCGGAAAGAGGTTAACAAATTAATTGGATCTAGATTATTACTAATTTCCCAGTAATCGGAATTATTTAATTTTACCCATTTTTCTCCCACACTTCTATCTTGATAGCTCCAAGCCTCTGGGCCGTTTATTATTTCGTAATAATTATCAGGCATTTTCTTTCGAAGAAGATAATTTGTTGGTGTTGCCCATTTTTCTTCCGTTTGAGGAACATTGCTTTCTTCAAAATTTAATTTAGAAAGTAAATGAACTTTCTGAATGTTTTTTATAGCTTCATTTCCTCCCAAACCTATAATTATTTTAGCTAATAGCTCTGGATTATTCTGAAAAGCGATTGAATCAAGAATGTTGTTTCTTCGATCGTTAATCAACCCTAAATATTTAGTCCTAGTAATTTTCTCTTGTTCCCAATCGACATCTTGTCTTTCTATTTTTTCAAAGAAAGCTAATCTTGCATCTTCTTTATCTTCTTGAATTTTAAATCCTAATTTCTTCAATTCAGCAAAACGATTGGTATGAGTTCTTACTATATTATCAACAAAATTAGCTTTATTTACACGATCTATAATATCTGTACCTCTCGATGTTTGTTGATCATTTTGAATTAATAAATTAGCATAATAGATCGCCTTCTCTTTGTTTTCTATAAGCAAATAAGCGTACGCCAAATTATTGGTTAAAATAAATCTAATATTTGAATTTGCTTCAGACTGCGGATACTTAACAACTAAGCTTTCAAGATACGCTAAATGAGGCGCTAGTAACTTTGCGTCAAATCCTTTTTCAACTGTTATCTGTTCTAACTGAGTGGTGATTTCATTTTGAAAACTAAGCATTTTTGCATATTCTGAATGTTCTTTTGAGGTCATAAATTCAAATTTCTCCTTCGACTCTGTTGTACTATAACTCAATTTATAGTTCAAAAGATATTGAATACGATACATAGAAGCTTCTAAAACTCTCTCTAAGCCCAAATTTTCATCTACATTGCTTTCCCTAATTGTTCTATCCGTATCTTCAATTGCTTTTGTAAGTTGCGATTTTTGAAGATTACCGCTTACCCTGTCAATTTCAGAATTATCAAAATCCTGCGAAAAAATAATTTGATCAATGCATTTAACTTGTACATTAATATTAACCCGATAATTCGAATAAACACTGTATTTCCATTGCTTATTTTCTTTATCATAGGTACTATCCGCTTGGGTGCGGCTGTACTGTGGAAGCGGAATAGTTACATATATTTTTAACCTTCCTTCAGGTTGTTTTAGATAACCGTCAATATTAAAAAATTTCTTTTTGAATTTTATTTCTTCCCCTTTTAATTCCTTATCCACTTGATAAATGGTAGTTTGTGTCAACACATTATCTAAACATGGATATTGTGAATACGCAATTGCTGGTACATAAAATTTTTTTTTCTTAAAGTTAACTTTTTCTTGTGCATGAGTAATTGAAAGCCCAAAGAAAAGTAAGAATAGTAAAGTTTTCTTCATAATATAAAAAAAAGCCATCAAAAAATGAATTCTGATGGCTTTGTGGGTTATTATTAATTATTTTTTATTGAATATCTGGATAGAGTTATCTAATACATAAAAGATGTTTTGTGTAGCAGGATCTATTTCGTAAATCGGTTTATTATTTTTAAAAATAATTTTATCTACCTCAACACCATCTGATTTTCTGATTTTTACAAGCACTTTTTCACCCGTTTCTGCCTTAGCAAAAATATAAGCGTAATCCCTATTTTGTTTCATTGCATTAAAACGAGAATTAAACTTTTGAGTTACCAGACTCATAGCATTTGCTGCTCCAGCAAGACCTGCAGATGTTGCCATCTTACTTTTATTTTCTTCTCTCAAAACTCCTGTTGACATCTTCCCATTTGAATCTCTATAAGTCATGGTAATTTCACCACCTTGAGCTGCCGAAATGGCCGAAGCTGCTGCGGCAATTTGACTTCCTGCAATAGAAACCCCTTTTAAAAGTCTTCTTCCAGTTTCTCCTGGCTGCTTGTAAAGGTTATGGTATTTTACAGTTCCGTCCAAAGCCACTCCCATAACTTCAACAGGTCCTGAAATTGCAACTCCCCAAGGAAAATTTTCGATACTGTTTAAATCTTGTTCATTTTTGACATTTACCTTTGCAAAAGGCTCCGGTTTGTCATCAATACTTGGGTCAAATTTATAAAGCTCTTCATCGTTGTATACTAAGTAAGAATTAGTAGCTTCATCATATGTAGGTAAAACAGGTCTTTTGTCGTTAAATTTAATATTACGTTTCCATAACTTTACTCCTGTTTTATAATCTACCATGTTACCATAAGTCCCTGTTAGGTACATTACTTTTTCACCTACTCTACCTAGATAAAAAATAGGATCTTCTTTATCATCAGCAATCTCAATGAATTTTTTCCATAGCTTTTGACCATCTTTGTCAATAAGCATCATTTCATTTTCAGCAACATACAAAAAGTCTTGCTCAATAGCAATTACTCTTTTTAAACCATCCCCTCTTGCATCTTTTTTCCAAATTTTATCTCCTGTCTTTAAATCAAAAAAGTTAAAACCACCGTAATGTGCAATCAATAACTTTGTTCCCCAATCTTCTAAATAAACAACTTTTTTTGTTTTTATAGATTCTTCCCAAATACTTTTACCATTTTCAGTGCTTAACACATTTAAATATTCTTTTGAAGACAACATTCCTTTGCTGTTTACAACCACAATGTTTTTATCATTTTGAGTTGGAAAAAACTTAGTATACTCCTCTTCTGCTTTCCAGTTTAAACTTCCAGTTTCTCTATTAAAAGAATATAACTTACCAAATAAAAGATAGTAAATTGTAGATCCATTCACTCTAGCTATATTAGTGTTATTTGCGGTCTTAAAAGAAAGAGAAAAACTAAATAACGATTTTGCCTTATCAACAACCGTATTCCACTTTAATTTTCCAGTTTTCAAATCAACTAAAGCAATAGCCATGTCTCCTCCACTTTTAAGAGTAAGTAAATATTCGTCTGTTTCAGGAAGAAAATCAGATTGTGTTACCCAAAAAGATTCTTTTGAAGAATTGTAAGCAACTTTACCTGTATCTGTATTAATGATCAAAAACTTTGAATTAATATAAGCCTCAACATAAGGACTTCCAGCCACACTTGTTAAATCACTTTTTTCTTTGAATAAACTTCCGAAATCTGGATCTGACAAAATATCTGCCGCTGTAGTTTTTCCAAAATCATCTTTACCCAAGGTCCAGATTATTTTTTTTGTCTCAGGGTCTACTCCTTTAATAGTACCTCCTTCTTTAAAAACAATAACACCCGTTATTTCGTTTTGAACTAAATCTTGTACATTAGATTCTGTGGTGATTATTTCATCATAGTTTCTCTGGGAAAAACCAGAAAAACTAACTAATAAGACCAAAAGGACTGAAAGTGTAATTTTCTTCATAAATAATTTTTTTTGTAATATGGAGTTAGAATAAGTGTACTATTTCTACTTTTTTAATCATTGAGAAAACAATTATTTTTTTAAGAAATAGGATCGCCCAAATATATATATAAAATTTATATTATTATTAAGAAAAAACCTCTTTTAAAACCTCCAGAGATTTTGGTTTCTTGAAGCCATCAAGATGATGCATATAATAATTAATCAGGATTTTCAACACTAACTGTCTTTCAATGACGTGGAAGATTTTTTGCTCGGTATCAAATCGTAAAGCGATGAGTTTTTTAAACAAATTTGTTTCGTGCTCAGTCAAAGAACTAATGGCGTGAAATGGACTAAAAACACCTTCAGTCATTTCGAAAAAAGGCATGTCAATATCAGAGACATCAGGATAAAAACCCAAATATTTTGTAGCTTCTAGCATTAAAATCAAATGAAAATTGGCCATTTCATCGTGGTTATCTAGCCAAAGCAAGGCCGCTTCTAAAAAATCAAAAAGCGACTCGTTTTTTTCTTCTTCATGGATCGAATGGTGCAAAACTTCAGAAATAAACATCACAATGGTACTTTTATAAATATCAGAGTGTATGGTTTGAAAGGGCGTGCTAATTTTTATTTCTTTAAAGGTCTCCAGAGTTCCCTTATTCTTATGTACCGCTTCTATTTCGAGGATAGTTAAAGGTTGGAAATAGGCGATCTTCTGGTTCGATTTTCGCCCCGAAAAAGCATCCCGAACGAAGTAGGACTTTAATCCATGCGATTGAGTAAAGCATTTTACAATCAAGCTTTTTTCCTGGAATTTTATCGACGAAAGAACTATTGCTTTTGTTTTAACCTGCATTGAAATTTGAAATTTAACGAATAATCATTACTTTTTTAACTTTGGTTTCCACGCCGTCTTGCGCCGATATAAAAATCATGTACACCCCAGAAGCCACCTTGTATTTCCCAAAAGCAGTAGTATCCCATTCCATTGTACCACCTTCTGAAATAGCTTCATACACTAAATTACCGGCAATATCTGTGATTTTTATATTCGCTTTATTGATTAACCCAGCAATTTTCACCGTTCCATCATATTCAGGCCGCACTGGATTTGGATATACATAAGCATTATTTAAATCTTCACTGGCTTTTGTTGCAATGCCTTTGAAAGAAATTAACCCTTTGGCTGTCGCTATAAAAACTTCTCCTGTTGCACTGTTTATATCAATATCATTAATAATATTACTAGGCAAAGGAGAATTATTTATCGTAAAATGATATTTCGTTTCCTGACCGTTTGGTGACACCATAAACAAACCGGAATCTGCAGTACCTATCCATTTATTATTTGCACCATCCACTGCAATAGCAGTTATAAATTGCTCATAAAGTAATTCCTGAGCAAGGTTGTCATCTAAAATAATTATAGGATTTGCCGTTAGTTGATCCGCTGTTTGGAAATTCCCCACATTTGACAATACTCGCAGCCCTTTTATAGTCCCTATCCATAGTTGGTTTCTGTTATCTACAGCGACAGCTCTAACATCTGAAGCTGGTAAATTTCCTGTATCAGTACCGATTGTGATTTTTTTGAATGTGTTCGCACTTTCATTAAAACCGACGACACCATCTCTATTTGTTGTCATCCATTTTGTACCGTTTTTATCAATGACCATTCTACCAAAACTATTATCTTCACTAGAATCTAATATATTGTCCATCGAAAAACTCTGCCATTGCCCATTAGTTTTCAAAACTTTTAATCCGTTTTTCACGCGGCTATTCGTCACCCAAAGATCTCCAGATTTATCAAAGGCTGCCCCATTTATTCTAACATCAAAATAATTTAGCCCAGCAAATGTTAATGATTCTAGTCCGCTATTAGTTTGATCATATAAAACAGTAGGTTCGTCCGCTTCTATTTTTAATAATCCCGAAAAGAACGAACTGGCATATACTTCATCCTCTTTATTGGGATTAACAATTATTCTACATATTGATTTAGCTCCTAAAACAGTTTTATACGGGATATTTAGCCATCCTGCCTGGCTAAGCTTACTGATTCCATAACTATCTAAATCATATGGATTATAAGAGACGTCATAATCTCCATAGACTGCCCACAAGGAACTTGAGGTAGTTTGAAAGGCAAATATATTATTTCTGGAAGGCCCCATAGGTGTTGTATTTTCAAAAGAAGCAACCGTGGAGATTGTTGTGGTTAGCAAACCATTTTCTTTTGTTCCAATGTAAATCACATCTTCAATACTTGTGGCACAACTAAAGACAGGATTGTAATCTGGTATTTGATTGTTGTTTATCTGCCGTGTTAAACTCAATTGTTTGTTAAATACATAGACCGAAGTAGCAGTAGTTATAATTAAATACGTATCATTAGCCCTAGTGTCCACCGCAGGCTGTGGTAATACCATTAATCCAATAAAAGAATTTGTACTTGCGTCATATTTATTTACCGCTCCTGAATTGCTAACCGCAATTAGTTCCGTTCCAAAGGCTTCTATACCAGACCAACTTCCGGCTGTAACTAATTCCCATTGCTTATAGTCATTTAAGTTTTTACTTGAAATTGAAGCACGACGAACGCCATTGTTTGTTGCAGCATAAATAAACCCGTTATGAACGGCAGTTTGCTTCACACTTATTTCTGCACCAGCATCACCAATGAAGTAGGTGTCGCCAAAAAGCATACTGTTTAAATTAAATTGCACAATACCAAAATCACAAGAAATATAGACTATCCCCTCAAACTCCATGAAAAGATTCACTTTTTTCATGTTTGCAGGAAGCTGTTTGCTAATAATATCAACTACATTCAGCATTGTACCATCAGCTTCATTAATCACGATCATTAGTCCGTTTTCATAACCAACAAGTGTTTTGTTAAAAACAGTACTGTAATAGATGGAACTTATCGTTTGGCCCGAAAGCCCATCGACTGTATTCGTTGTTTTGATTTGGTTATCAATTGTGTTTTTAGAAAACAAAGCGTTTTCTGAGGCAGCATAAATTGTGGTGGGAGAGACAGAAATATCCTTAATCTCATTGTATGAAAAATAGCCTTGCCACAACAAATTGTTTTGGGAAAAACCTATTTGTGTCAGTAGAAAAATCAGAAAGCTAAAAAATATTTTTTTCATTATAGAGGATACTTATACTTCACAAATATAGCACAAACGAAAGTATTCGGTTTTTGTTTGAATCAAAAAAAATGCCTCCTACCCAATCCCGAAGTATCGAGATGGCAGAAGGCATTTAATTTATTTAAAAAAAGATTTATACCACTCCTTGAGCAAGCATAGCGTCAGCTACTTTTACAAATCCAGCAATGTTAGCTCCTTTTACGTAGTCAACATATCCATCTTTATCAGAACCATATTTCACACATGAAGCGTGAATAGCAAGCATAATTCCTTTTAATTTTTCATCTACTTCCTCAGAAGTCCAACTCAATCTTAACGAGTTTTGAGACATTTCTAAACCTGAAGTAGCAACTCCTCCTGCATTAGATGCTTTTCCTGGAGCAAATAACAATTTAGCCTTTTGAAACACTAAAACAGCCTCTGGTGTTGTAGGCATATTAGCTCCTTCAGCCACACAAATACATCCGTTAGCTACTAAAGATTTAGCCTCCTCTTCGTTCAATTCGTTTTGAGTCGCACAAGGTAATGCAATATCACATTTTACTTCCCAAGGACGTTTCCCTGCGAAATACTTAGCGTTTGGATATTTAGTAACATAATCACTAATTCTTCCTCTCAATTCATTTTTAATCTCCATTACGTGTGCTAGTTTCTCCCCATCGATACCGTCAACATCGTAGATGTATCCAGCCGAATCCGACATAGTTACTACTTTACCACCTAATTGAGTTGCTTTTTCAGTAGCATATTGCGCAACGTTTCCAGAACCAGAAACAACAACTGTTTTACCTGCAAAACTATTTCCTTTAGTTTCTAACATACTTTGTGCAAAATAAACTGCTCCGTATCCTGTAGCTTCAGGTCTGATTAATGAACCTCCGAAAGAAATTCCTTTACCAGTTAAAACCCCTGTAAATTCATTTCTTAGTCTTTTATATTGACCAAACATAAATCCAACTTCTCTTCCTCCAACACCGATATCCCCAGCAGGTACATCTGTGTTTGCTCCAATATGTTTAGACAATTCAGTCATGAAACTTTGGCAAAAACGCATTACTTCATTATCTGATTTTCCTTTTGGATCAAAATCAGCACCACCTTTTCCACCACCCATTGGCAATGTAGTTAAGCTGTTTTTAAAAGTTTGTTCGAAAGCCAAGAACTTCAAGATACTTAAATTCACAGAAGGGTGAAAACGAAGACCTCCCTTATATGGTCCGATAGCAGAGTTCATTTGAATACGATATCCTCTGTTTACTTGAGTAGCTCCTTTATCATCAATCCAAGCTACACGAAACATAATAATTCGGTCAGACTCAACCATTCTTTCCAAAAGCATTTTGTTTTGGTATTTTTTATTTTCTTCAATGAAAGGAATTACTGTTTCAGCAACTTCTAAAACTGCCTGCAAAAATTCTGGCTCGTTTGGGTTTTTTTTAGTAACCTCTTCAATAAAAGTAGTAATACTTTGTGACATGATTCTTAGATTATTAACGTTTAAGAAAACGTTTTCGTTAGTGCGTACAAAGATACGAGTTCTGAGAATATTTCTTAATAATATTTAACTATATCTTGGCGAATTATCTTTTTACCAATCATTCCTTAAAAAATTAGGATTTGACGTTGTGCTTTATTGAAAAACGTTGTGCTTTTCTTAAGCATTTCAGCTTTTAATTATTTATTTTAAAATTTATTTTAAATGGATGAATGATGTTTTTTATATATTTGTCAGTACTTGAAATTTCAACAAAAAAATGCTCAAACACCTCGCTATCTTTTTATTTGTTTTATTTGGCTTGTCATTTAATGCAAATGCACAATCACAATATGGTCTTGCGCATGAAATTGGTATTATAGCTGGTCCAGTTGAGTTACGATCTGACTATGGGGCAAGAAATAGTTCTACAAATAACTTTAATAATTCTGGTTTCGGAATTGGAATTGTCCACTTTTTAAACTTCTCATACAACCAAAGAGCCTTTAGTGAAGACACTTATTTCAAAGAGCATTTCAAAGTGCGAACAGAAATATCTTACAGCAAGTCCAATTTAGAAAATAAAGGAAAATATGTTGAAGGTGACCCAAACTCACTTGCTGTTCAACAACTAAAAGGCATGTATGGTTCTACCCAACTTTTAAACTTTGGAATGCAATTAGAATATAACTTAAAAAACATCCATGCTTTTGAAAGAAGCTACAGTAGCTTTTCTCCATTTGTTAGCTTTGGAGGTCAAATTAGTGGCTATACCACCAAAGCAAATTCAACACTTGGAATATTAGGCACAACAGCAGCGACATTTCCTAAATACTTAACCCCATCTGCTGGCCGGCCTTACGGATTTTCTAGCGAAAAAGGAACTACACTCTCTGTAGTAAGCAGTATTGGAACAAGATACAAACTAAGTCCGCTACAAGATTTAATGATTGATTTACGACTTCAATATTTTGATTCCGATTGGATTGACGGTCTTAACCCTAACAGAAAAATATATACTGAAAATAAAACAAATGATTGGTTGCTCTGGCTTAACGTAGGTTATATCTACTACCTTTCTGACTAATTTCTGATTGAAAATAAAAAAAAAGTCCCAAACAAATTGGGACTTTTTTATGCTCTATAAAACCGCTAAATAAAGAAGTCTATTCCTAATTATGCTAATGCTTGTTTTAAGTCTTCGATTAAATCATCTGCATCTTCAATACCTACGCTTAATCGAACTAAATCATCAGTAATCCCAATTTCCTTTCTTTTATCTTCCGGAATCGATGCGTGGGCCATCATTACGGAGTAATTTGCCAGCGATTCTACTCCTCCTAAAGATTCCGCTAAGGTGAATATTTTTATTTTTTCAAGAAAATCAATTGCATCTTCTTTTTTACCGGATACGAAATTGAAAGACACCATTCCGCCAAAACCACGCATTTGCTTTTTGGCAAGCTCATGAAATGGATTAGTTTTTAATCCTGGATAATAAACGGTTTTAACTTTTGGATGATTGTTCAAAAATTCAGCTATTTTTTCTCCATTTTCACAGTGTCTTTGCATTCTTAAATGCAATGTTTTTATTCCTCTCAGCACTAAAAAACTATCCATTGGCCCCAATATCGCTCCAGTAGCAAATTGTTGAAAATGCATTTGTTTGCCTAGTTGTTCCTCTTTCATAATCAAAGCACCTGCCATAACATCAGAATGTCCTGCAAGGTATTTTGTGGCCGAATGCATCACGATATCTGCACCTAAATCCAATGGATTTTGCAAATACGGTGTTGCAAAAGTATTATCAACAGCAAAAATCACTTTATTTTCTTTTGTAATTTTAGCAATTGCTTCGATATCTACCAGTTTCATCATAGGATTCGTTGGTGTTTCGACCCAAACTAATTTGGTGTTTTCATTAATCAATGACTTGAATTTTTCCATATCATTCATATCTACAAAGTGGAATACTATTCCTGAATCTTTATATATTTTTGTAAACAATCTATATGTTCCTCCATACAAATCATCCATAGCAATCACCTCGTCACCTGCTTTCAATCCTCGCATCAAACAATCTGTTGCCGCTAAGCCAGATGAAAAAGCCAATCCTCTTGCACCATTTTCTAAACTCGCCAAAGCATTTTCTAAAGCCGACCTAGTAGGATTTGCAGTTCTACTGTATTCATAATCCCCAATAGGTTGCCCCGGGCTTGTTTGTGCAAACGTCGTCGTTTGATATACCGGTGGCATTACTGCACCTGTACTTGAATCATGATGTTGCCCGCCGTGTATTGTTTTAGTATTGAATTTCATGTCTTTTAATTTTCAATTTTAAAGGTTTTACAAACTTACCCATTAAATTATTTGGAACAAGGCACTAGTTCCTACCTTTGTATTTAATTAACAATTTTTTGAAATGAAAAACTACATCCTTTTTGCATCCGTATTCTTTCTTTTTGCCCGTTGTGAAAAAGAACTGGTTTTTGAAGATCAGACTTTTGAGAAAAAGACGCGTTTAGCCTGCAAAGATAATTGCCCTCATATCAGTGTGCGAATTCCTATTGCCAAAGACGTCCCAATAGTCGCCGACAGCATCAATAAAAAAGTATTCTCTGTTTTAAAACAGATCGTGTACTTTGGAGAAAAGCCCTATACATCGACAGACTACAAAGGATTAGTCAGTTCGTTTATCGATTCGTACGAGCAACTGCAAAAGGATTTTCCAAAAGACTCCTTTGGTTGGGAGGCGAAGATTGATGGCGAAGTAAAATATGTGTCGGAGAACATCATTAATATCGAAATTAAACACTACACCTATACCGGCGGAGCTCATGGCTATCAGGGAATTCGTTCTTTACTGTTTGACCCTAATACCGGGAAAACAATTTTGCAACATCAATTATTCAAGGATCGAAATGCCTTTAGGGCTTTTGCCGAAAAGGAATTCAGAAACAAATATAAAATCCCCGAAAAAGGATCTATTAATCAAACGGGATTACTATTTGAAGACGATACCTTTCATTTGCCTCAAAACCTGTTTTACACCGATAAAGGATTGCTTTTATTTTACAATCCCTATGAAGTGGCCTCTTATGCTGATGGAACAAAAGAATTATTGTTGACGTATAAGGAAGTCAATGACTATTTGTTGATTAAATAGTTATTAGATTTATAGTGAATTTTAGCCCCGATTGAAGTGGAAACCCTCTTGCACTCCACCCTGTTTTTTTCTGGTAGAAAAGAGCGACCAGCGGAGGCTCCTTTTATAGCGTAGAAAAAAGGGTGGAGCATGAGAGGTTGTAATGGAAAGCGGGAGTAGCTCCTGACCCTAATCCTCTTAAATAAATTTACGGATACTCATTATAATTCCAATGTGCAGCCCTTCGTGAAAATTATTGAAAACCATTGCATCAGAAGCGCTTTTTAGCACATTCCCGGCAGATGTTGGGTATTCCTGATAATTTATAAAGATTTTACTTTCTAAATCGGTTTCCGTTTGATTGATGGTTTCCGTAAGTAATGTTTTGATTTCATCGACCTCGGCTTGAGTTGCAATATGTTCTGGTTTGCTTCCTTTTTTATATTTCTCGACCATTTCGTCTGAAATCATCATAGGTATTCCAGATAGTTTGTAAACCAACATCTGTTGAACGACAACGACATGGGCAATATTCCAAATCAAGTTATTGTTGTATCCTTCTGGTATCTTATTCAATTGTTCCAATGTATACCCCGCCAACATTTGAGATAGTATGTTTCTACTTGTTCTGGTAACGTCTAGTGTTTGTTGCATTTTTCTAAATTTTTGATAAAAATAATCATTTTCCGTCTCAAATGAATTTTCTTTGCACAAAGAAAATGCATCTTATTATGAATAAAATATATTACATCGCTTCCTGCGATACTTGTAGAAAAATTATAAAATCGTTACCAAAAGGAAATGACCTTGTGTTTCGTGACATCAAACAAGACCCATTAACAACAGCCGAACTAGAGGAAATGTACCAACTTTCAGGAAGTTACGAAGCGTTGTTTAGCAAAAAAGCCCAGTTGTATAAGTCGATGAATTTGAAAGACAAATCCTTGACTGAAGAGGATTATAAAAAATACATCTTAGAGCATTATACTTTTTTGAGTAGACCCGTTTTTGTTATTAATAATGCGGTTTACGTGGGTGGAACCCAACAAAACATGCTTCAGGTAATGAAAGCGTTGGCTAATGTCTAAAAGGAATGTTGCGCTGTTTGGCGCTACGATTGTTTCCGTAATTTACGGGGTCACCTTTACCATTGCAAAGGACGTAATGCCACAATACATTGATGCTTATGGCTTTATTTTGTTGCGGGTAAGTGGCGCTATGCTTCTATTCTGGCTGTCCTGGCTTTTTATGCCAAAGGAAAAGATAGCCTTTAACGATTTCCCGCGTATTATTGCTGCAGCATTCTTTGGTGTCGCTTTTAACATGCTTACTTTTTTTAAAGGATTAAGCCTAACTTCTCCTATCTCGGCATCTGTGATTATGGTGACCACCCCAATGATTGTATTAGTTCTTTCGGCCATTATCATGAAAGAGCGTATGCGAAAACGTATGGTGATGGGGATTATTTTAGGATTGATAGGAACGGGATCTCTTATATTATACGGCCGTTCCATTGGTAGCGCTACAAATGCAAGCCTTGGTAATATACTGGTTTTTGTAAATGCCGTTTCTTATGGTTTTTACTTGATAATCGTAAAGAAATTAATGGATAAATACAATGCCTTCACCTTTGTGAAATGGATTTATTTATTTGGCTTTTTGATGGTCTTACCTTTTGGCTGGAGCCAATTTGAAGCAACAGACTGGACAGTAGTACCAAATTTGGTGTATTGGAAAATAGTATTTGTAGTGGTGATCTCCACCTTTATTACCTATTTGTTAAACCTGATTACCATGAAAGAATTAAAACCAACAACCGTTGCTGTTTTTATTTATCTCCAACCACTTTTTGCTACAATATTTGCCATTGGTTTAGGCAAAGACGAATTGAGTCTGGTAAAAATAATTTCGGCGCTATTGATATTTGTGGGCGTGTATATGGTGACATCCTCCCCCCAGTCCCCTCAGAAGAAGGGGGAGACTAAACTCGAAAATTAGAACCGAAAATTGGAATCGGAAACCCGCTTGTGAAAATTGAAACGTGAAAAC
This sequence comes from Flavobacterium frigoris, assembly GCF_900111075.1. Classification (GTDB taxonomy): domain Bacteria; phylum Bacteroidota; class Bacteroidia; order Flavobacteriales; family Flavobacteriaceae; genus Flavobacterium; species Flavobacterium frigoris. The sequence continues at coordinate 392,190 of NZ_FOFZ01000001.1, read as the reverse complement.
AGTGAGTGTGACCAAGACTGAATGCTAAAAAACGGACCACTGACCACTTTTTTATTACCTTTGAACTCTTTTATACAACTATATGATACAATCAATGACCGGTTTTGGTAAAGCAACTATTCAATTACCAACCAAAAAAATAACAGTAGAAGTAAAATCTTTAAACAGTAAAGGTTTAGATCTAAACGTGAGAATGCCTTCTCTTTACCGCGAAATGGAATTGGGTTTACGTACTCAAATTGCTTCTACGCTTGAAAGAGGAAAAGTAGATTTTTCTATTTTTATCGAAAGTACCGCTGAACAAACAACTACCAAAGTGAATGTGCCAATCGTAAAAGCATATATCAATCAATTGAAAGCCGTTTATGCAGACGCAGATGAAACGGAATTGATGAAAATGGCAGTGAGAATGCCAGATGCTTTAAAAATTGAGCGTGATGAAATTGATGAAAATGACTGGGCACAAATTAAAATCGTAATCGAAGAAAGTTTGAATAATATTAAGACTTTTAGAAGAGACGAAGGGCTTTCACTAGAAAAAGAATTTCAATTGCGCATCGGGAATATTCGTCAGTACATGACTGAAGCTTTAGCATTAGATCCAGAACGCGTACAAGCTATAAAAGATCGTTTACAAACTGCTATTGATGAGTTGAAAGTAAATGTAGATGAAAATCGTTTTGAACAAGAATTAATCTATTATTTAGAGAAACTAGACATAACCGAAGAAAAAGTACGTTTGACCAATCACCTGGATTATTTCTTGGAGACTATTAACGGAACGGAAGCTAACGGTAGAAAACTAGGTTTCATTACTCAAGAAATGGGTCGTGAAATTAATACGATGGGATCTAAATCCAATCATGCACAAATGCAGAAATTAGTCGTTCAAATGAAAGACGAATTAGAAAAAATCAAGGAACAGGTTTTAAACGTGTTGTAATCCCCCTAACCCCAGAAGGGGAATAAAAAAAAATAAAAAATGAACAAAGGAGGAAAATTAATAGTGTTTTCGGCACCTTCAGGGTCCGGAAAAACGACCATCGTCAGACATTTATTAAACCAAGAAGATCTGAATTTAGAATTCTCAATTTCGGCAGCTTCTCGTGATCCTAGAGGCGAGGAAGTAAGTGGAAAAGATTACTACTTCATGTCTACTAAAGAGTTCAAACAACACATCAAGAATGACGACTTTCTGGAATGGGAAGAAGTATACAGAGACAATTTCTACGGAACTTTAAAAAGTGAAGTAGATCGCATCTGGGCCAAAGGAAAAAATGTGATTTTTGATATTGATGTCGTTGGCGGACTTCGTATTAAACATAAATTTCCAGAGGAAACACTAGCGGTATTCGTCAAACCACCTAGCGTAGATGAATTAAAAAGAAGACTAAAAGAACGCTCCACTGAAAGTGAAGATAAAATCAATATGCGAATTGCTAAAGCTTCGGTTGAGTTAGCCACTGCCCCGCAATTTGACACTATTATAAAAAACTATGATTTGGCTATTGCTCTTGAGGAAGCGCATCAATTGGTGAAGGATTTTGTAAAATAAAAACTATTCCGCAGAGGCTCACAAAGAAAAAAAAGAGATACGCTAAATAGCATCAATTACTTTGTGTGTCTTTGCAAATACTTTGCGATTCTCTGCGAAACAAAACATTTATGAAAATAGGATTGTATTTCGGAACATTCAACCCCATCCATGTTGGGCATCTAATCATCGCCAATCATATGGCCGAGAATTCTAACTTGGATCAAGTTTGGATGGTGGTAACCCCGCATAATCCTTTGAAGAAAAAAAGCACCTTGCTTGATGACTACCATAGATTGCAAATGGTGCATCTTGCTACTGAGGATTTTCCTAAATTGAAACCCTCAGATATTGAATTCAAATTGTCGCAGCCTAATTATACGGTAAACACGTTAGTTCACCTAGAAGAGAAATTTCCCTATCATGAATTTTCATTGATCATGGGAGAGGACAACTTAAAGTCCTTGTATAAGTGGAAAAACTACGAGGTCATATTGAAAAATCATGACATCTATGTCTATCCTCGAATTTCAACTGAACCTGAAAACCTAGAACTGAAAAATCACCCAAAAGTACATTTAATTGATGCTCCCATAGTTGAGATTTCTTCTACTTTTATTCGAAACAACAATAAAGAAGGCAAAAATATTCAACCTCTTTTACCCGCTAAGGTTTGGGAATATATTGATCATAATAATTTTTATAAGAAATAATCACTCCAGTGTCTTTTTCAATTCTGCCTCAATCTCTTGAAAAGGGTTAATAAGATTGTCATTTTTACCCGACAGCAAAAAAACTTCTGTAGTAGGCATTTGCTTGCTATCCCATATTATTTGTAATTTTTTATCCTGAATAAATTGCTTGGCATTACAATTCCAGACTACCGCAACCCCTGTGTTTTTTGAAAGTGAGTCCAGCATTTCATATTCAGACGGTATAATAAAATTAGAAATCATGGATGGCCTCTTTTTATTAAAAACGTGCAGCCAAAATAATTTCACATGCGGAATACCCGAATCATGATTGTACCATTTTTGCTTGTTTAACCAATGCTCCACTTCCAAGAGCTCTTTGGCTTTGATTTTGGATTTTACTTCTGAAGCATCAATATTTGAAGACCCAACGATAATTTGTTTTATGTCGCCCACCTTCTTCTGGATGGTATCAAAAGTATCATACTTTTTAGTGATAACCGCAAAATTTAGTTTTTTGGTGTCAACCAATTCAAAAAGCATTTCGTTTTCATGAAAACTAAAATCGATATAATCGAATTTAGAAATTAAAGAACTGCCTATACTACTGAACAGATGCTTAGAAATTCCTACAGATATTAACTGGTTCGTGTTCACCGCTTTAGATCGAAAACCATTCTCAACATTTTCCAATCGGTCTAACGCTTCAATGATTAAATTATTTAGTAACTTAGCGTATTCTGTTGGCTCCACCCCTTTGGATTTTCTGTTAAACAGTTTATAACCAACATGCGCCTCCAGCATCGACATCTGCTGACTTACAGCCGGTTGACTTATAAAAAGCTCTTTGGCGGCAAGTGAAAAATTACCGTTTTTATAAACGGATTTAAACGTTCGGTACCATTCTAAATTAACCATGATATAAATATATTTATCACAAACATAATTTAAATTATTTTTACTAATAACATATTCGCCGTAAATTTGTACAAACATAATAACAAAATGAAAAAAGTCGCATTATTGGCATTAATAGTATTAACAGTAGGTTGCTTTTCGGGAACCGCACAAAAAACAAAAAAAACAAAGATGAAAAAAGTATTATTCGTTCTAACTAGTCACTCAGAATTAGGGAACACTGGAGAAAAAACAGGATTTTGGGTTGAAGAATTTGCAGCACCATATTATGAGTTAGCAGATAAAGGAGTTTTAATAGATATTGCAACACCACTAGGAGGTCAACCACCAATAGATCCAAAAAGTGCTGACGAATCTTCTGCTACAGAAGACACAAAAAGATTTGACAAAGACACGGAATTACAAGCAAAATTAAGCAAAACACACAAATTAGCTGATGTAAATCAAGCTGATTATGACGCTGTATTTTACCCTGGAGGTCACGGACCATTATGGGATTTAGCAACTGACAAAAATTCAATTGCTTTAATCGAAGCTTTTTATACTAATAAAAAACCGGTAGCATTTGTTTGTCATTCACCTGCAGCACTTAAAAATGTAAAAGTGAACGGTGAATTCTTAGTAAAAGGTAAAAAATTAACTGGTTTTTCAAATACTGAAGAAGCGGCAGTAGGCTTAACAGATGTTGTTCCATTTTTATTAGAAGATGCTTTACAAGCAAACGGAGCTACGTATTCAAAAGTAGCAGATTGGAATCCTTATGCTGTTGAAGACGGTTTGTTAATCACAGGACAAAATCCAGCTTCATCCAAATTAGTTGCTGAGAAATTATTGCAACAATTGAACGCAAAAAAATAATTAACAATTAAATTATAAGGCTCTAATTAACCATGATTCTAATTTAGAACGCTGGTTTTAGGGCCTTTTGATTACTTAAAACAAATAAGATGTTAAACTTTGAATTATATAATCCTACCAATTTAGTTTTTGGAAAAGGACAAATAGAAAAATTAGGAGATCTTGTACCTAAAGGAGCTAAAATATTATTGGCTTACGGAGGTGGAAGCATCTTTAAAAACGGAATCCACGAACAAGTAATCAACAACCTTAAAGGACACGAAATTGTAGAGTTTAGCGGAATTGAAGCTAATCCACATTTTGAAACTTTAATGAAAGCAGTTGCTATTGTTAAAGAACAAAAAATCGATTTCTTACTTGCCGTAGGTGGTGGATCTGTTATTGATGGTGTGAAATTTATTTCTGGAGCCGTTAATTATGATGGAGATCCGATCGAGATTTTACAAAAGCGTATCTTAATTAAAGAAAATGCAGTTCCTTTTGGAACAGTATTAACTTTGCCAGCTACAGGAAGCGAAATGAACTCTGGAGCGGTTGTTACAATCGAGGCTACTAAAGAGAAATTAGCTTTTGGTGGTTCTGCTTTGTTTCCAAAATTTTCTATAACTGACCCAACAGTAATTCAATCTTTACCAAAAAGACAATTACAAAACGGTGTCGTTGATGCCTACACTCACGTGATGGAACAATACTTAACGTACCCTCATGACGGTTATTTACAAGACCGAATTGCAGAAGGAATTCTACAAACTTTAATCGAAGTTGGCCCAAAGGTGGTAGAAAATCCAGAAGATTATGCTTTAGCCTCTAACTTTATGTGGAGTTGTACGATGGCGTTAAACGGATTAATCCAAAAAGGAGTTCCTAGCGACTGGGCAACCCACATGATTGGTCATGAATTGACTGCTATGTACGGAATCGACCATGCACGTACCTTGGCTGTAATCGCACCTAGCTTATACAAGGTTATGTTTGAAACCAAAAAAGGGAAATTGGCACAATACGGAAAACGTATTTTCAATTTAACAGGAACTGACGATGAAATAGCAAAGGAGGCAATCAATAAAACAGTTGAATTTTTCCATACTATGGGAATGGATACAAAATTATCTGATTATACAAAAGACTATGCTAAAACCGCTGATTTTATTGTGAATCGTTTTGACGAAAGAGGTTGGAAAGGTTTAGGAGAAAAGCAAAATATCACATTAGAAAAACTAAAATCTATTGTTGAAATGAGTTACTAGTTGAAAAGGATGAAAATCCTGCTTAAAATAAAAAGGCGTTCTTGAATTAAATTCTAGGACGCCTTTTTGATAAAACTAAAACAAAACTAACTAATTCGAATTTCATACATTTCTAAATAACTTAATAAATAGTAAGTTCGAACGTTAAAAAAACAGCTATATTGTATGAAATCATAAATATTTTAATTTTTTTATAATTTTTGCTTTTCTACCTTAATAAAACTTCAAGTATGAATCCTTATTTTTTGTTTAATTAATCCATTTTTAAGTACTTTTGGTTAAATTTAATAAACAGATGAGCGGGAAAATAAAATTTGCAGTAATTGGTGGTGGGAGTTGGGCAACAGCAATAACAAAAATGTTATGTGTTAATCTTTCTGAGGTTTCATGGTATATGCGAAATGAATCGGCGATTGAACATATAAAAACATACAAACACAATCCAAATTATTTAAGTTCCGTTGAATTTGATACAAAAAAATTAAAGCTAACCAGCGATATTAATGAAGCAGTTACCTATGCCGACTATATTATCTTCGCTATACCCTCTGCCTTTTTAAATGGCGAACTGGAAAAGTTAACTGTTTCCCTTGAGAACAAAGTGATTTTCTCTGCGATTAAAGGAATCGTTCCTGAAACAAGTATGATTGTTGGAGAACATTTTCACTTTAAATATGACATCCCTTACCATAACATTGGTGTAATTACTGGGCCATGCCATGCAGAAGAGGTCGCATTAGAGCGTTTATCCTATTTAACCATTGCTTGCGGTGATGCCGAAAAAGCAAAGGTAGTAGCCCAAAATCTATCAGGAAATTATATCAAAACAAAGATTACTGATGATATCATAGGAACTGAATATGCTGCGATGCTTAAAAATATCTATGCGATAGCAGCAGGAATCGCACACGGTTTGGGTTATGGAGATAATTTCCAATCGGTATTAATGAGTAATGGAATACGAGAGATGAAAAAATTCATCAAGAAGGTCCATAAAATGAAACGCAACATTAATGATTCGGCTTATTTAGGTGACTTATTAGTAACTGGATATTCTATTTTTTCAAGAAATAGGATGTTTGGAAATATGATTGGAAAAGGATACACCGTAAAAAGTGCCATGATGGAAATGAGTATGGTTTCTGAAGGTTATTACGCTACTAAAAGCGCTTACAAACTCAATCAAGGCTATGGTGCAAAAACGCCTATTATAGATGCCGTTTATGAGATCTTATATGAAGGAAAAGACGCTAGAACCGTTTTCAAGAAATTGACCGATCAATTGGATTAAAAATAGGTTTACAGTTCAAATGAGACCAAAAAAATAACCGCAGATTCACAGAGATTAAGTTTTATTAAATCTGTGAATCTTCGGTTTCTTTTATAAGTATAAGAACGTTAGAAAGTCATTATCTCACGATAATACCATCCACGAACAAAAGAGGAACTTCTTCCACATCCTTTTCATTAATAGAATCGGCTTTAAAAATGAATTTTTTATCGTGTAATTTATTTCCAATAAAAAAGGTCACCATGAACTCATTGTTGAGCACTAAAACGCTTTTTTCTAACATTTCGATTTTCACCACCGACACCGGAGGAACTTCAACGAAAGCATGACGCAACAATGATGTTTTTTTCATTTCGCCATCGATAGTTCCAAATGCCTTAGAAACAACCATTACAGTTTCGATAAGAAAGTCACTGTCGTTTACTAAATAAGCATACCATACCTTTTCCATAAAGTCGTCACTCCATTCTTGGACTGCGGCTACGAAAACGTTCTCTACTTCGGGGATAATAATGTCTTTTTTCATCGCTAATTTTTTGCATCGCTCTCGAAGCACTTATATTCTATGATTTAGTATTCCTAGCCCAGATAGAAGTGAAAATCCTTTTCTTGTTTTTCTTTAAAACAAGAAAAGGATTTTCACTTCTATCTGGAAATAGCTTCAAATTATTTTTTAAATACTAGCTTTAAATTGCGCTAAGAAACGAACGTCATTTTCATAAAACATACGAATATCACCAATTTGATAGTTCAACATAGCGATTCTTTCAATTCCCATTCCGAAGGCGAAACCAGTGTATTCTTCTGGATCGATACCACAATTTTTAAGGACATTAGGATCTACCATACCACAACCACCAATTTCCAACCAACCGGTTCCTTTGGTAATTCTATAATCAGTTTCCGTTTTTAAACCCCAGTAAATATCAATTTCGGCACTTGGTTCCGTGAACGGAAAATACGACGGACGCAAGCGTATTTTTGATTTCCCAAACATCTCTTTGGTGAAATGCAATAAAGTTTGCTTCAAGTCGGCAAAAGAAACATCTTTATCAATGTACAAGCCTTCTACTTGATGAAATATACAGTGAGAGCGCGATGAAACGGCCTCGTTACGAAAAACTCTTCCCGGAGAAATCGTTCTAATAGGTGGTTTATTCTCCTCCATGTAACGCACTTGTACCGATGAAGTATGCGTACGCAACAAAATATCCGGATCTGTCTGAATGAAAAAAGTGTCTTGCATGTCCCGTGCTGGATGGTATTCCGGAAGGTTTAATGCGGTAAAATTATGCCAGTCATCTTCAATTTCCGGTCCTTCAGAAACATTGAAACCAATATTAGAAAAAATATCTATAATCTGGTTTTTTACCAATGAAATAGGATGACGAGAACCAATTGTTATCGGTTCAGACGAACGTGTTAAATCACCGTAAAAACCCTTAGTTTCTTCTTTGTTTTCGAATGCTTCCTGAATGCTTTTTACTTTTTCTTCTGCTGAAGTTTTAAGTAAATTGATTACCTGCCCAAATTCCTTCTTTTGGTCATTAGGAACATTCTTGAACTCGGCAAAAAGTTCTTTCAAAAGTCCTTTGCTTCCTAGAAATTTAATTCTAAATATCTCTAATTCTGCTTTATCTTGTGTTGAGAATGCTTGCGCTTCCCCAATATATTCTTTTATCTTGTCTATCATTTTCATCCAATAATTGAGAGTGCAAATTTACAAAAATTTGCTTCAGGTTTAAAGTTTAAATTTCAAAGTTTGGCCAATAGCCTACTTATTCATGCTTGTTTATCCAGAAGGGATTATTCAATCAACTCTCTTTCGATAAAATAATTCACAATAGCTTCTTTCATTAACACCGATTGTTCTCCTGCTTTCAGTGTTGGTAATTCCTCTTTAACACGATAATGCGGCCAACCATCTTCATCAAAAAATTCGAATTCATAGAATCCGTAAGGTTCTAATAATCGGCAAATCGCGATATGCATTAGGTTTAATTTTTCATCTTTTTTATATTCACGGTGTACTTTTCCGAGTTCCTGAACCCCAATCAAATAAATGATAGCATCTAAATCTAGGTCTTCGCCTTGTGAAAATTGATTGGAAAGTATATCTACCAGCTGTTCCCAGCGTTCTTTAAGTTGGTTGTCTCTTGACATTTTTTTGACTTATGAATTATGAGTACTAGACTTTAAAATCAGTACTCATAAAATTATTTTTGCAAAGATAGCAACTTGAAAATTGACATTGTATAAAAACCGTCTCCATTATAGATTTGCTTTCATTTAATTACAAATTTCAGTTTTGTCTTATAGTATCCTCAACTATTCCATTATATTTGTTCATCTATAGTTACTTAAAAAAAATAGTATGAGTTTTTTAGATATTGTTTTGGGTGCATTACTTCTTTATGCTTTATTCAAAGGCATGAAAAATGGTCTTTTTATTGAACTGGCTTCCTTGATTTCACTTATTTTAGGAATCTACGTCGCAATAAAATGCTCTTACATGGTAAGAGCGATGCTTGCCAATCATGTTTCTTGGTCTCCAAAATATATTGAGATCATCGCTTTTGGCCTCACTTTTATCGCTGTGGTTGTTACCGTTCATACCTTGGCAAAAGTCCTCACTGGAATTATGGACTTTGCGTTCTTGGGCATATTCAATAAACTAGCTGGAGGTGCCTTTAGTGTTCTAAAAACCATTTTACTTTTAAGCGTTGTAATTAATCTTTTTCAGAAAGTCAATCTAAACAATATGATTGCAAAAGAAGAGACGCTCAATAAATCACTGTTTTACAATCCCATTCAAGAAGTTTCAAAATACATTTATCCTTCCTTAGAAAAGTGGTATACTGATTTTAAAGAAACGAAGAAATCAGCATAGTGTTCGATTTTTAGAGTATTAAACACTTAAAGTATCGGAATAAAATAAAATCTACTTCACTTCCTTTATTGCAGCATTTTGAATCCAACCTTCAGTACCGTCAGTTAACTGGACTTTTTTCCAACTGTCTACTTTTTCTTCAACATAAACTTTCGTCCCTTCATGAAGCACAAAAATAACTGAACCTCCTTTTTGTGGCTCGCTTCTTACCTCTGCACTTTCGGCAAAAACAATTGCTGGTCTTTCATTATCATAATGACTTTTTTCGAAAACAGCAGCTGCAATGACAATGAACATCAATACAATAAGCACAAACATGACAAAAAATGAAATCCTTTTGACGATCGTAGTTTCTGAAAAATAATACCCTAAAAAAGCCAGTAAAAATGCAATTGCTAATCCTACCGCAATCCAGGCCCAAGTATTGTAATGATAAATTCCAGTAAAATCACGAAGCAACTTGGCAAACCCTACTTTAGGAACCACCTTTACTTCATCAATAGTTCGTTTTTGAGCAAATCTAAGGTTGTTTGCTGCCTCACGATTATTTGCATTCAACACTAAGGCTTTCTCGTAGCTATAAATAGCCGGAGCGACTTTATTCAATTTATAATAGCAATTCCCGAGGTTAAAATACAATTCTGAAGAATGCTGTTTTGTTTTCAACACACTCCCATAAGCATCAATAGCTTGCTCGTATTTTCCTGCTTTGTACAGATTATTCCCCGCTTCAAAGCCATTTTGAGCAAAGAAAACTTGGGTTGTTAGTAATAATATAAAAAAAATATTTTTCATTTTTCGATTGGTCAATTACAAATTATTTGTTGTCAATTTTTATATCTGCTTTTCCAAATCAGAAATTATCGACACTGCTTTATCATAATCTTTTTGGATCGTCGCAGTAGATGAAGGGGCATATCTCGCGATTTCACAGTTCTCAGTCAGCGCAATAAAGTCATCTACTGCCGCAGGATTTGCATTTTTTGTCAACAAAAGCTCTTTGATATTATCCTTCCTCATCTCTGAAGTTTCAATATGTAATTTGGCTTTCAAGAAGTTGTGCATTGCTTTTTCAAGAGCAACATAAAACGGCTCTTTATTCTTAATTTGTTTTTTAGCTTCAGATAGATATTTCTTTGCCAGTTTATTATTTCTTCTTATCCTATTTCCTACTACATCACCGTCAATAGCTTCTTTTTTCTTCTTAAGCACTATAATTATCGGAAGCATTAGAAAAGGAAAAAACAATAATCCATAGAACAATTTAGAACCAAAGAAATCATCTTTAGCAACCGCCACCAGATTTGTCTTTAATTTGATAAATTTGAACTGCTCTGTATGTGAAATTTTGTTTTTTCCATTTCCAGAATTCGAAACAGTCGCGTCAGTCGCAGTAGGCCCATCTAAAATAGTAATCATAATCTCCGGAGAGCTTATAGTTTTGTATTTTCCTGATCCAAGATCAAAATAAGAAAACTGCATTGATTTTACAGGGTAGTTTCCTTTATACTGTGGTATAATCGTATAACTATCAGAGATTTTTCCAGACGTTCCTGCCAGTGTAGTGCTTACGTTTTCACTGTGAACCGCATCATACATTTCTAAAGCATTTGGGACGACCGGCTTTGGTAAACTGAATAATTTCATGTTCCCTTTTCCAGTAACACTTACAATCAAGTCAAGGCTTTCCCCATTTTTTAGACTCGTTTTTGTAGGCGTCACTTTGAAATCAAAATTCCCAACAGCACCTGAAAAATCAATTGGCTTTCCTGCTTCAGGAAGTGCTTTTACATTAATTGTTTTAGCACCTGCAGATACTCTTTTACTATCCTCAGCTATGACAACACGGCCAAAAACGTCCCTACGATTCGTGGGCAGCTGCACATCGATATCTAATGATAGTGGCTCGATGGTCAACTTACCTGATTTTTGTGGGTATAAAACTGCTTTTTTAAGGACGATATATCGATAACGTTCTCCTTTGAACATTCCTTCTTCGACAACAGGCTGTTTAATCTCAATATTTTGACTCCAAAAATCATTGTATTTTGGCTTATTGAGTTCTCTAAAATTGCTTATCCCAATATTATTGCTGAAATACAATTTATAAACGACCGTTATAGGCTCATTTACATAAGGGTTTATCTTAGAAATATCGGCGATTAAATACAAATTGTTATCTGCAGAAATACTGCTGTCATTAGGATCTCTTGGCTGTTCAACCGCAGCGGTAACCGTTATTTTTACCGGACTAGTTTTATACGCCTGCCCATTGTATTCAATAGTAGCCTGCTTGATGGTAAGATTTCCTTTTTGATTGGGTTGAAGATAATAAGAGTATACCTTTTCAAAAGTACTTCTTCCGTTAATCCAAGATTGACTCACTTGTTGACTCGGCCCTGCAATAACCCTGAATCCGTCAAAAGAAGGTTCATTAAAATTATCCCCATCGATGTTCATAGCAAAATCAACACGCAGTCTTTCGTTTAGCCCGAGCGTGGTTTTACTCACTTTAGTCTCAAATTGCACTTGAGCCAAAAGTCCTTGAAAACTGAACAGTATTAAAATTAAATATCTTTTCATCTTTTATTCAACCCTTATCTTCCCTTTCGGATTTATTTTATTCTCTATTTTATAATCATCCCTTAATCCTCCCAAAAACAAACCTCAATTACCAATCTTTTTCCGTTTTTGTTGGTTTTCCTTTTACTTTTTGAGCATTTACTTTATCTTGAATTTTCTTTTCTTCATTGTTTACTGCATCCAAAAGATTTTCTAATCGTTGTTTAGAAATTCCGCCAGGTTGTGGTTTTGGTTTGCCCTGATCTTCGGGTTTATCATCCTTATTTTTCCCGTCCTTTTTATCTTTATCTCCGTCTCCTTTATCGTCCTTCTTATCTTTATCTCCGTCTTTTTTATCTTTGTCTTTCTTGTCCTGATCCTTTTTATCTTTGTCCTTCTTGTCCTTGTCTTTTTTGTCCTTGTTATCCTTAGGCGGATTTTCTTTCAACATCTTTTTTGCCAATGCGTAATTGTATCTTGTTTCATCATCAGAAGGATCGTTACGCAGTGCGTTTTTATAGGCTTCAACTGCTTCCGTATAATTCTTTTCTTTCATAAACACATTTCCTAAGTTGTGAAAGGCTTTGTGTTTATCTACTCTTGATTTAGTACTTTTTATTGCTTTGGCGTAAGCAAATTTAGCTTCAGATGCTTGATTTTGCTTATAAATTGAGTTTCCTAAATTATAAGGTGCAGTAGACCTGTTTGGAAATTTTGAATTTGAAATTCTATAATCCGCTTCAGCATCCACGAATTTATTCTCCGCATATTCCGCATTTGCCTTAGCTAAACTTTTGTCTTTCTCTTGTGCCAATACTCCGCTAAGCCCTAAAAAGAGAAGTGAGAAAGTGGTAAATATGTATTTTTTAAAATTCTTCATTTTTATTAAATTATGCAATTCCATACAAGTTCAATCCCTGAAGGAAAAGACATTTATTTTTCTTCGTTAAATAAATTCAACTTCTTCACCCAACTTGTTTTCTTTTCTAACAAAAAGAGATCCAAAAACAACAACACAAATGCGAATCCAAGAAACCACTGAAACTGCGATTGGAAATCGGCCATTTGCGTGGATTCAAATTCGGTTTTTTGAATTTTATCCAAAGTATTCTTAATGTATGCCACCACTTCTTTGGTATTATTACCATTGATATAACCGCCTTTGGTTGATTTAGCAATCGTTTCCAAACTGGCACGATTTAATTTTGTAATAACAACCTCGTCATTGTTGTCTCTTTGATAACTTTCTACGACGCCATTTTTCTTCAGCGGAATAGTGCTTCCTTTTTCGGTTCCTAGCCCGATTGTAATAATTCTCATTCCTTGCTTATTCGCTTCTTCTGCCGCCGCTTGAGCACCTTCAGAATGATCTTCTCCATCAGAAACTAAAATCAACAACTTCGAGGTTTTGCTCTTGTCATCAAAATAGGTTGAAGACAATTTTATCGCTTCATCTAAGGAAGTTCCTTGAGACGAAACCATTTCAGTATTCATGCTTTGCAGAAACATTTTTGCCACACTATAATCTGTAGTGATAGGCAATACTGGAAAAGCGCTACCTGCGTAAGCCACAATCCCAATTCTGTCATTCCCCAATTGATTGATAATTTGTGAAACAAGCTGCTTGCTTTTTTCTAATCGGCTCGGAGCAACATCTTCAGCAAGCATACTTTTGGATACATCCATCGCAAAAACAATATCAATACCTTCTCGCTTTACTGTTTCCATTTTAGTACCAATTTTTGGATTTACTAATCCAAAAATCAATCCCGCCAAAGCCAAAAGAATCACAACTAGTTTAAAAACAGGTTTAAAAACTGAAGATTCTGGACTTAGTTTTTTTATTATTTCTAAATCTCCAAATTCACGTTGCTTTTTTCTTTTCCAATATAAATTGATAAAGAACAATACCACCACTACCGGTAGTAAAAAAAGTAAGTATAAATATTTTATTTCGTCTAATTCCATATTTAGTATTCAGTGTTCAGTGTTCAGTATTCAGTTTGCAGTTGCCAAACAATGGTCATCATTCACCTTTATCTTCTACGCAAAACGGCAATAGTTACTCTTTAATTAAATTCTAGTTTTCACATCCAATTTTCACATCCAGTCACCCCTTCCTTCGGAGAGGGCTGGGGGAGGATCCTATATAAAGCTCTTGTAAACTGTATTTCTTAATCCGATCTCAGCTAATAATAAAAAACCTGCAAGCCAAACAAAAGGCCTGTATTTCTCATCATAATCATAGAATTTTAATTCTTCAATTTCGGTCGTTTCCAGTTTATTGATTTCGCCATAAATTTCAGCCAACTTGTTGTTACTTGTTGCTCTAAAATAACGTCCATCCGTTTTATTGGCGATACTTTTCATCAATTTTTCATCAATTTCGACTTTCATCATTTTGAATAAAAATTGACCGTTTGGTCCCACCGCGTATGGAAATTCAGCCATACCGTTTGTTCCAATACCTATTGTATATACTTTTATACCATATTGTTTCGCAATATCGGCAGCCGTTTCTGGCTCAATAAAACCTGCATTATTGACACCGTCCGTTAAAAGGATAATCACTTTACTCTTGGCTTTACTGTCTTTTAAACGGTTTACCGCTGTAGCTAATCCCATTCCTATTCCAGTACCATCCTGCAAAACATTATCGTATTTTATACTCTTGATAGCCTCCAGAACAACTGCTTTGTCACTAGTTACCGGCGTTTTTGTATAAGCCTCCGAAGCATAAACCACAAGTCCAATTCTGTCATTGGGTCTTTCATCTGCAAAATCAGCGGCTACTCTTTTTAACGCTTCCATTCTGTTCGGCTTCAAATCTTTGGCAAGCATACTCCCTGATACATCGATTGCCATAACGATATCTATTCCCTTTGTTGTTTTCGTTTTATTACTTACATCAACAGTTCTAGGTCTTGCCATAGCGACAATCAAAGAACTCAATGCAACTAATCTTAATACGCTCAAATAAGGCTTTAGCTTTGCTAATAAAGATTCTGAGGATTTGAATCCCTTAATTGAACTTATTTTTAAAGTGGCTGATTGATCGTTTCTCTTCACGAATAACCAAACTATAGCTATTGGAATCAAAAGAAACAACCAGAAAAACTCAGGATTTAAAAATGTGATATTTCCCATTATTTACTTAGTTGTATTAATTCGACAGAGTTCAAAACTCGGTCTGATATTTCATTTGCATACGAATCTCCTTCTTCATGAAAAATCATGATTTGTTGCAATCCCCCTTCTTGGCTGAACAACAGTATTTCATAATACAGTTTTTCACTACTTTTAGAATCCGCATTAAATCTAGAAAATGTTCCGTATGATTTTAAACCCGTTACTCCTTCTTTAGTGTCAAAATCTTCTTGTTTCACAATCATATTTTGTGCCCCTTGAGATTCTAAGGTTTGTAAAGTGACCTCCATCGATTTTTTTAAATCAATTTCTGCATCCTGCTTGTATTTAATGGTTGAAACCATCAAGTAAAAATTATCAATAAAACTACCATAGGCAAAAGACTGCATTTCTTTAACGAGTTGCAAACCGTTTTTAGGAAGCGATTTTGTCAAATCAATTCTTCTAAGCACTTTTGGCGTTTCGATAGTAACTCCGGGATTTCCGTAGGTACTTTTTATCCATTCTCCTTCAAGTAATTCTTTTGTAGGATGTCCAATAATAGTGTCTTTTACGTAAACAAATCCTTTGGTAACAATAAAATAAGTGGTCGTTGCTAGCAATAAGAAAGCAACAGAAGCCACGGAAATAAGAATACGCTTGCTTCTTTGTTTCTTTAATTGAATTTGGATCTGTTTTTGTTTTTGTGCTTCATTCAATAATGAATCTTCTTCTATTTCGATTTCCACCGGAATAGCACTGTCTAGTGTAAGGATTGCTTTTTGTATTTTATTTCTATCCTCGGTAATTTCGTACTCTACTGGCTTAGATTTTGCAAATTTTACTAAATCGGCTTGTTTTAAAACACGCTCCAAGTTCTCTATCGTCTCTTGTGAAAGCGTCATTTTCTTTTTCACAGAAGCTGCTCTAAGACCAATAATCAACTCAGAAGTTGTGCTTTCCATCGCTGGAATATCTATTGCTTCTTCAATATAATTACGGGCAATATCCGTCAATTCACTGTAGTAAGCCTTCACTTCTCCTTTTTGCCAAAGTTCCTTTTGCTCTAAGGTATTAAGTAAGCTAGTTGCTTTTTCTATTGGTGTTTTATATACCTCTTCTTCGATTTTTTTCTTTTGTTGCTTTTTTACAAACCAATACACTAATGCACCAATACCAAATATCATCGCTAGTATCAAAAGGTATTTCCACCAATCGCCCATCGAACTCTTTACGGGAACAATATCTTTGATGTCATACATCTTTTGTTTTAAGGTATCCACCTGAACATTAGCCACCTCAACCGCAATTGAATCGGTCATGTACGGTTTGCTGTTGATGAGAATCTTTATACTAGGAATCGTATATTTTCCAGAATCAAACTGTGTTAACCCATATTTCTTAATTAATTCATACCGATCGTTATTTTTGATCGTGTCTATGGGGTAAGAACGAATTACTTCGAGAGCACCAATATTTTTAAGTTTTGGAAAATCAACTTTAGACAACGTATCCACTGAGGTTTTTACCGTTAATTTAAACTCGGCGCCAATTTTGTTCTTAGTTGTATCTATACTAGTTACCACTCGTTTTTGCTGGGCAAAAATAGCGGTTGAAAAAAGCAATAATAGTAGGTAAACTTTATTCATTTTTTATTTTCAGTTTGAGGCGAATGATATTTGATTAAAGTAATTGATTTTTGATTGAAGATTAACGATTTTTGATTTCAGAATTGAGCTGCAATTGCAATCAAACATCATTTATTCTATACGTTTAATTCGATTTTCCAGTATCAGAACTTGCCTTTGATGTTTTAATACTTGAAACAAAAATCGATATAAGTTCATTTGCTTCTTTTTTTGCTCTTGTCAAATTTTCCAGATCCGCTGTCAAATTTGCTTTCTCAATAATTTTCAAACAAACGAATGACTCCCTTAATTCTTTCAGACAAATTCCCATTTTATGAATAAAATCTTTTTTACTTTCAGCACTTTGGGCTTCTCCATAATTTAAGGCTGGCGATGTTCCTGAGCGAATTATTTGGCCTGCAAGGTGATTTCCCGCATAATTTTTCTCAAAATTAGTAGCAACGTTAATAATTAAAGCTGCGAAATCTATCAATCGGTCTTCTAAAATCTGTTTGTTCATCTTTTATACATTATACTAAATCTTAGATCAAAAATCGTTAATCTTCAATCGTTAATCATTACCTCGATTTAAAATAGCCTAATAATTTAGTCACATAACTTTCGTCGACTCTAGTGTTTACGACTCCTGCACCTGATTTACTGAATGTTTCCTTGAAATAAACTAATTGATCACTATAATATTTCTCGTAGTTGAATCGAACCGTTTTCGAACTCGTGTCAACTAATTGTGTTTCTCCTGTTTCAGCATCAATCATTGGTACCATTCCAATATTCGGCATTTTTTGTTCTCGAATATCATACACTCGAATTCCTGTGATGTCATGTTTTTTAGCTGCAATTTTTAATGTATGCTCATAATTTTCAGACATGAAATCAGAGATAACAAATACAATCGCTTTCTTTTTCTGAGTGCTGGATAAAAACTTTAAGGCTTGAGCAATATCGGTTTTAAGGCTTTTAGGTTCAAACTCGATCAATTCACGAATGATACGCAAAACGTGCGACCTGCCTTTCTTTGGTGGAATATATAATTCAATTTGGTCTGAAAACAAAATCAATCCAATTTTATCATTATTCTGTGTTGCCGAAAATGCCATGGTTGCGGCAATCTCTGTAACAATATCTTTTTTGAATTGATTTTTAGAACCAAAACTTTCCGAGCCTGAGATATCCACCATCAACATCATCGTCAACTCACGCTCTTCTTCAAAGACTTTTACATGCGCTTCATTGTAACGTGCGGTAACATTCCAGTCAATATTACGAATATCATCCCCGTATTGATACTGACGTACTTCACTAAAAGTCATTCCGCGCCCCTTGAATGAGGTATGGTATTCCCCTGAAAAGATATGATCGCTCAATCTTCGGGTTTTAATCTCTATTTTTCGTACTTTTTTTAAAAGCTCTTTTGTATCCATATTTTTTTCAGTGGTCAGTGATCAATTAGCAGTGTTCAGTCATTTAGCAGTCTAAACTGATGACTTAACACTGAATACTGCAAACTAAATTAAGGTACTTCAACTTCATTTATAATTTTATTGATAATATCAACAGAGGTAATGTTTTCCGCTTCAGCTTCATAGGTAACCCCAATTCTATGACGCAATACATCATGAACAACAGCACGAACATCTTCTGGAATTACATAACCACGACGTTTTATAAAAGCATAACATTTGGCCGCATTGGCTAAATTGATACTTCCACGCGGAGAAGCTCCAAAACTGATTAACGGCTTCAAGTCGGCCAATTTATATTTCTCTGGATAGCGCGTAGCGAAAACAATATCAAGAATATATTTCTCGATTTTTTCATCCATATACACTTCGCGAACCGCTTCCTGTGCACGTAGAATTTGTTCTACCGAAACAACTTGGTTTACTTTCTCATAACTACCTTTTAAGTTTTGACGAACGACCATGCGCTCTTCATCCATTTTAGGGTAATCAATAACCGTTTTCAACATAAAACGATCGACTTGTGCTTCCGGAAGTTGGTACGTTCCTTCTTGTTCAATTGGGTTTTGAGTTGCCAAAACCAAGAAAGGTCTGTCTAGTTTAAAAGTAGTGTCACCAATGGTCACTTGCTTTTCCTGCATGGCTTCTAACAATGCCGATTGCACCTTAGCCGGCGCACGGTTTATCTCATCTGCCAAAACGAAATTGGCAAAAATAGGCCCTTTTTTGATAGAGAACTCATTTTGTTTAATGTTGTAAATCATTGTTCCCACAACATCTGCTGGCAATAAATCTGGTGTAAATTGTATTCTGCTGAACGATCCGTGTACCGCTTGGGAAAGTGTATTTATAGCTAGCGTTTTTGCTAAGCCCGGAACACCTTCCAATAAAATATGCCCTTGTCCAAGAAGTCCAATCAATAATCGCTCAATCATGTGCTTTTGACCCACGATCACTTTATTCATTTCCATTGTCAAGAGGTCGATAAATGCGCTCTCTCTTTCGATTTTTTCATTGATTGCTCTAATGTCTAAAGTCGATGTATTTTCTTCCATATCGTTATATTTAAAACCTTGAATTTAATGCCTTCTGTTTGAGAGTGCAAATTGAATTATTTTTTAGAGGTAAGATGTTAAAAAATGGTTAAAACTTCGAATAAAGACCTAATTTTAAGGACGAATTGTGATACAATTTTTATATTTTTAAGAACTTTGAAAAATATACTTTCAATTAAGAAAATTACGCGTTTCAGTAAAAAATAAAAACCATGAGCAAAACGACATTATCACCTATTATTGCAGGTACTATGAATTGGGGAGTTTGGGATAAAAACCTAACTTCAAAGGAAATGGAAAGTATGATCCATGTCTGTTTAGAAAACAAAATTACCACCTTTGACCATGCCGATATTTATGGTGGTTACACCACTGAAGCTGATTTTGGAAAAGCATTTGCTTCGAGTAAAATAGCCAGAGAAAAAATGCAGCTAATTTCCAAATGTGGGATCCAAATGCTAGCTGAAAATCGTGACACTAAAATCAAACATTACGACTACTCTAAGTCGCACATTATCCGGTCAGTTGAACAATCGTTAAAGAATTTACAAACTGATTATTTAGATGTATTTTTGTTGCACAGACCTAGTCCGTTGATGCAAGCAGATGAAATTGCCGAAGCTGTAGAAAAACTAAAATCAGAGGGAAAAATAGTCGACTTTGGACTTTCTAATTTTACCAGTTCTCAAACCGAATTGATTCGTCAAAAAACAGAAATAAGTTACAATCAGGTCCAGTTTTCGGCAACAAATTTTGAGCCTATGATTGACGGAAGTTTTGACTATATGCAGCTACATAATATTCGTCCGATGTCTTGGAATCCATTAGGATTTATTTTCAGAAATGACATTCCGCAAACCCATCGACTGAAAAGAATATTGGCAACAATGGTTTCAAAATACCATTTAGGCGCTGATACGATTTTACTTTCTTGGGTTTTAAAACATCCAGCCAAAGTGATTCCTATTGCAGGAACAGTAAATGTTGCCAGAATACAATCATTGATGAAAGCCGTCGAACTAGATCTTGAAAAAGAAGATTGGTTTTCAATCTGGGCAGAAAGTATGGGGCAAGATGTTCCTTAAGTTGAATGAAGATTGTCCTTTTAAAAAATTAAAAATGAAATCCAATAGTACTGATTTCGACAGAAATAATAAACCATGAGTAAAACAGCCTTAATAACCGGTGCAACCAGCGGAATCGGAAAAGCAACTGCACAAATTTTAGCAAAAAACAATTATAAAATTATCCTTTGCGGAAGACGCGAAGACCGAATGGCGGAGCTTGAAAAAGAACTTTCTAAACTCACAGCGGTACATACTTTACTTTTTGATGTACGCGATAAAAAAGCCGTATCAGAAAGCATCGCTTCCTTACCTGAAGCCTTTTCTACCATCGATATTCTTATTAACAATGCGGGTAACGCCCATGGCTTAGACCCTATTCAAAATGGAGATTTAGACGATTGGGACACTATGATCGACATCAACGTAAAGGGTTTATTGTATGTTTCTAAAGCCATCATCCCCCAAATGATTGAAAGAAAATCAGGTCATATCATTAATATTGGTTCCACTGCCGCAAAGGAAGTGTACCCAAATGGGAATGTATATTGTGCCACAAAACATGCGGTTGACGCCCTAAATCAAGGCATGCGCATGGATTTAAATCCTTTTGGAATACGAGTGGGTGCTATTCACCCCGGAATGGTTCAAACTGAATTTAGCGAAGTGCGTTTTAAAGGAGATACGGATAGAGCCGAAAAAGTGTACCAAGGCTTCACGCCTTTGCAGCCAGAAGATATTGCCGACATTATTCACTTTGTGGTGTCCAGACCCTACCATGTCAATATTGCCGATTTAGTCGTAATGAGTACCGCTCAGGCTTCTTCTACAATTATAAAAAAAGATTAAAGCTACGCATTTAAGGTAATTAGTTTTTTAAACACATAGAAACATAGTTTAGATTTTGTAGACGTTTCACTTTTTTTGAAGTAAAAAACAGCTTTGTGAATAGAGCCCAAAGCTCCTGCAAACTGCGCAGTCCTTCTTATTTATCTGTTTCTATGTGTTTTAATTTTTAAATATTTCACCCAACGGTTTAATAAGCAACAACAAGTATTCTAGATGATTAACAAACGCCTTTTAATTAAAAACCTGCTCGCGCAAAATGATGAGAGTAGCTTTTATGACAAAAAGCGTCAGTTGAACTTGCATACTCGGGAAGGAAAAGCCAAGTTTTTAAAACATATTTGTGCTTTATCCAATTCCAACCCTGCTAATAATTCTTACATTGTGGTAGGAGTCGAAGATCTAGACAATGAAATCGTGGGTGTCGATTTTTTTGATGATAGCCACATTCAAAATTTAGTGAATGCCTATTTAGAACATCCACCCAAAATTCAATATGAAAATGTCCCTTTCCCAAATTTACCAAAAGACAAAGTGGTTGGATTAGTGACCATTAAACCAAAAAACAACACCTCCTATTTTAAAAAAGGAATTTATACTATTCTAGCCAAAAGTGTCTTTATTAGACATGGTAGTAACACAATGCCAACGGCAGAAAAAATTAAAAAGAATTTTCAAAACTCGGAAACCGTAATTGGGATAGAGAATAATGCTCGAAACAACATCAAATATACCTTGGACGGCGTTTTTGATTTTATGAATTTTCGCCACAAAGACATGGCGCCCAAGTACAAAGTCTTCAAAGAGTTATTTGTTATTTGCTGGGCTGGAACTCCAAAAAAAGTACGAGACAAAACGTTTTTGTCACGCGTTGACATTGAACTGATCAATGAGCAAATCAAATTGTTTTATTCCGATCAAGATGTGGTTACCATTACTTATGATGAGGATACTTTTACCATTACTGAATATCTTTCTTTGGGCCTGAACGATAAAACGAGTTATTATCCCTTGGAGAAACAAACCATCTATTTTTATGAAAATGGGTATTACAAAATAGAAAACGAGATGCTTTTCCAACCACCGGAATTCAGCCGGAAAATGCTTTATCACATTTACAATTCCAATCTTGCTTTGCTGGCAAAACTAAAAAAAGGCTTAACATTAACAGCAAGTGAACACAAAGATTTGGAAAACCTACCCTCGACATTCATGATTTGTTACCTCAACGGATTTGATGAGGCCAAAGAAAAACTGGTGGAAGCCAAGCCCCTCTTAAAGCCTTTTCCTCAAATTTATTTGTCTTTTAAAGAAGCGATGCGGATTTTGAGAAAGATGAAATACGACGTACACTAAAAAATTTAAGTCAGCATAAGTGGACCAATGAAGGATACTTTGACTTAAAAACTTGCGCCCAGAATTGGTGAGTCCTAACGAAGCCCGTCGGAATTTGAAAAAAACATAACAAAAACTATAGGAAAACATCAATACTACCGATGTTCCTTTAAAAAGAAGTTCCTTCTATTGCTGTCTGTTAAAAATGACAGGCGGCAACAAAAAGGTCATTGATGAAGCTGGTAATCATTCGAATAATTAAAAGCGATAAGACGATAAGTGTATTCATTGCTTGAAAATTTGTTTTTTGTAAAATTACCGAAAAAAAACAGAGTAAACAATCACTAAAAGTAGTGATATTTCTGTAGTACAAAATTATCCATTATACTTCAAAATCAACACCTTAAAAAATAAATCGATATCATATTCCGCTCGTGCATTCAATCAAACTCACCTCCGATTTCAGGCAGCCTTTTTTTACAAACTAATCTTCTCCGCTTATTGTTTTCTATACGATTTGCCCACGGGAACGACCGATAGGGTTGCGCCGGTTGTGAGCTATTATACTTCACTAAAACACTACAAACACAATCAAAGCTCTTTTACTTCTTATACTATTTTCCGTTCCAATTAATTTTTAAGGTAAAAAATTAATTAAAAATTCTCACTTCCCAACTCTTTTCCTTATTTTTATGGATTAGAAAAACAACACTGTTGCTGTTTTTTGTAATCCCGATTGACAATACACAAAATGAGAACATTAGTTATAGGTGACATACACGGAGGCTTACGTGCACTACACCAAATCATGGAAAGAGCCAAAGTTACTGCAGAAGATACCCTGATTTTTTTAGGGGATTACGTTGATGGCTGGAGTCAATCTCCACAGGTCCTTGATTACTTAATTGAATTGAATACCACAAACAGCTGCGTCTTTATCCGAGGCAATCACGATGAATTATTATTACACTGGTTAAAAGACAGCAAAGACAATCTTATGTGGTACAAGCATGGTGGCGAAGCAACTGTACTTGCTTATGAAAAAGTAGATGCCGTTACAAAACAATTGCATGTTGACTTTTTACTTTCGTTAAAAGATTACTATTTAGATAAAAAAAGCAGGCTTTTTGTTCATGCCGGATTCACGAATATGAATGGGGTTGCTTATGAATTCTTTCCAAAATTATTTTACTGGGACAGAACCTTGTGGGAAACTGCCCTGTCATTAGACCGAAGTATCAAACCCAACGATTTGCTCTATCCGAAACGATTAACTCTGTATGACGAAATCTATATAGGCCACACCCCTGTGACCCGCATCGGTAAAACTGAACCCGTCCAAATGGCTTGTGTCTGGAATATAGATACCGGAGCCGCTTTTAAAGGACCTTTAACCATACTGGATGTGGACACAAAAGAATTCTGGCAAAGCGAACCATTAAACACTTTGTATTTTGATGAAAAGGGTAGAAATTAAAATTTAATAAACTAATTTTGTCGGAATAGTTTTAAATATCTATAAATATGAAAAAAGTAATTACGTTATTATTACTGTCGTCGGTTTGGCTGACAAATGCACAAGCCTTTAAGGGAAATGGAGATGTGAAAGGTCAAGTAGGTCTAAATCTACAAGATGGAGGTTCAGGAGTTTTTATTTCTTCTGATTTTGGTATTGGCGAAAACATGTCCTTAGGACTGACTGCTAACTATTTATTATCGGTTAACGAGGATGAATTGGGAAATATTCCAGATTTTGGTCAACGAGTAGATTTGAAAGCACGGTTTAACGCTAATTTAGGTAATGTATTGAAAATGGAGCCAAACATGGATATTTATCCTGGTTTGGATTTAGGTTTGCATAACTTTGGTGCACATCTTGGTTTCCGTTATTTCTTTACCGATGGTTTTGGATTATTTGGTGAGGCTGGAGTGCCAATCGCTAAATACGACAAAAACATAACTGGATTTGACCATTTGAACAATCAGTTTGTTTTCAATATTGGAGCATCTTTTAATTTGTAGCACTACAAGTACTACATTTTTACAATAAAAAAAGGCAATTTGAAAATTTCAAATTGCCTTTTTTAGTTTATGTATTTTAAGTACTACAAATCAAATTTGATTCCTTGTGCCAAAGGCAAATTTGTAGTTTATTTAACTGTTCGTTTGTTTTTCTACTATTAAACACGCTGACCTAAAGACTCGCATTAACGAATATTCTTTTTAATACTCCATTCTTCTCAATTCCTTGAACAACTAATTTAAATTTTTTTTGAGTTTTATGAAAAACTTTACAATGAATCAATTTAATATGACCTAAATAAAAATCATCTTTAAATACCTTAACAGCTTTTTTATCAAAAGAGTTTTGAGGTTCTAATTCATAATTTAAAATATCTCCTATTGAAACTTTATCTGAAGCTATTTCAGCTTCAGATAAACCAGTTATTTCAGTCACAAATGACAAATTATCTTCTGGGTTAAAATCGGCCAAAAACTCAAAGCTATCAGTCGGCAACATTCCTTGTGTAAAAGCTAACATGTAATATTTATCTTCCTTCTTCTTTAAATCAACACCCCAAAAATCATAAAACTCTTTTAAGTCAGGTCTCTCACTTCGCATTAGTCGTTGACCAAAAATTTCAATTACATTTTCGGTATAAACTTTAGTCGTGTCTGGAAAACCTTCATAATGAATAAACCCTAATTTTTTCGCCTTAACAACTTCGTCTTGATTATATTGAAAGCGGATTCCCTCCGAAGCACTTTTTTTAATTGTGCCAACAGATATTCTACTACTGCCTTTGCCTGGTCGCCAGATAAGGTGTATGTTTCCTAATGCTTTCATAAAAGTTTAATTAATTTTTCTATGCGCAAAGTTACCAATTTAAACATCAACTGCTTTCTCGATTCCGACAATTTAAATTTAATTAAATCTTTAGGAAGATTAACATCAATATTATCAATTATATTTTTTATTGTTTCTGCGTTATATTTCTCTTCCACTCTAGCTATAAATTTTTGTGTCTCAGTTGGATAATGCTCTAACAACAACTTTACTAGTTCAAAATGTTTTCTTTTTTTTTCATTCCCTTCCCAATGAATTTCGGATTCTCCTTTTTTTATATATGCCTCTATCATCTGAGAGTCATTGAGCATTTTAAGAACTTTTTCATCTAAATGCTCTCTCCCTAGACAACAACCACTATCGTAAATTGGAGCTAATTTATGCTTAACTTCGAATTTTACGACAAGACTAGGGTTTTCTAATATTTGTTCAGATTTGATACTATCATCTGTAAAAAACCTTCTACTTAATCTTCTTATTTTCCTATAAATACTTCGTTCCTCTACTTTAGAAACAATATCTTTTTCAAGTTTTTTTTCATGTATTATTTCATGCTTTGTTATTATACCCCAATTCTCTTGATGCCTATCGGAATTCCCAATAATACTATCGAAGATAATAATTTCGACAATATTTTTGATATAGCAATCTAATGAAAAACTTGTTAAAGCATTACAAATAAACTGAAATGTATAATCCTTTTTATCTATATCAGGATTGTACCGAGCATTAAATCCCGTTAAATAAGTCTTCCCTTCTGTTAATTTATTTTTAGACCCCAAAACCATCGATTTTGAAAGACAGCCAATCTCTTGTTTATGCTTACTGTCATATGCTATGTCGTAGTCCAACATTGGAAAACCCAAAAATTGACCAATTTTTGAGGATATAATTTCAGACCAAAATTCAGTTGGGTATCTAATTTCTCCCTTTGGAGTTTCTTTAGATCCTTTAAAAAAATATTCATCATTTGTCTCTGGTTCCAAAGCAATATACTTACTTCTTGTTCCACCTGTGCTATAATGAACATTTTTATGCCAATCGGAAATATCTGTAAATGTTGCTTCAAATTGGTTCATTTGATTAATTTATTTTAATAAAAAACGCTTAATCTAAAGTAGAAAAAGCGTTTGATATAACCATCTATTTTTGATAGTTTTACAAATCAAATTTAATTCCTTGTGCCAAAGGCAAAGAAGTTCCGTAATTGATTGTGTTAGTTTGACGACGCATATACACTTTCCATGCATCTGAACCTGACTCACGTCCACCACCTGTTTCTTTTTCTCCTCCAAAAGCACCACCGATTTCAGCACCTGAAGTTCCGATATTTACATTGGCAATACCACAATCTGATCCAGCAACAGATAAGAAGTGTTCTGCTTCTCTTAAGTTGTTTGTCATAATCGCAGATGATAATCCTTGAGCTACTCCGTTTTGAACGTCAAGCGCATTTTCTACAGTTCCTGAATATTTCAATAAATACAATACTGGAGCAAAAGTTTCGTGTTGTACGATTTCAAATGAATTATCTGCTTCTGCAATTGCAGGTTTCACATAACATCCACTTTCATACCCTTCTCCTGAAAGAACACCACCTTCTACGAGGATTTTACCACCTTGTTCTACTACTTTAGTCAACGCTCTATTGTACATTTCGACAGCATGCGTATCGATTAGCGGTCCAACGTGATTGTTTTCGTCTAATGGATTTCCTATGCTTAGTTGCTTATAAGCAGCCACAACAGCATCTTTTACTGTATCGTAAATACTTTCATGAATAATTAAACGACGTGTTGAAGTACATCTTTGTCCTGCAGTTCCTACAGCTCCAAAAACAGCCCCGATAACAGTCATTTTTATATCAGCATCTGGGGTAACGATGATTGCATTGTTTCCACCTAATTCCAATAATGATCTTCCTAAACGACCTGCTACAGTTTGCGCAACGATTTTCCCCATACGAGTAGAACCTGTTGCCGAAATTAACGGTACACGTTTGTCATTAGTCATCATTTCTCCTACTTTGTAATCTCCGTTGATTAAACAAGAAATTCCTTCTGGAAGATTATTTTCTTTTATTACCTCAGCAATTATGTTTTGACAAGCAATTCCACAAAGAGGTGTTTTCTCAGATGGTTTCCAAACGCAAACATCACCAGCGATCCAAGCCAAAGCGGTATTCCAAGCCCAAACTGCTACTGGAAAGTTAAACGCTGAGATAATCCCTACCACTCCTAATGGGTGATACTGCTCATACATTCTATGTTGCGGACGTTCAGAGTGCATTGTTAATCCGTGTAATTGACGAGAAAGACCTACTGCAAAATCACAGATATCAATCATTTCCTGAACTTCTCCATATCCTTCTTGTAATGATTTCCCCATTTCGTAAGAAACCAATTTACCTAAAGCGTCTTTATTTTTACGTAATTTTTCTCCAAACTGACGCACGATTTCACCACGTTGCGGTGCTGGCATCAATCTGAATGTTTTAAAAGCTTCAGTAGCAGATTGCATTACTTTTTCGTAATCTGCCGCTGTAGAAGTTTTAACTTTCGCTATCAATTGACCATCTACAGGCGAATAACTTTCAAAGATCTCTCCATTTGAAAAATGATTTAATCCTGTTGAAGTTCCTTCATTTATATCTTTTATGCCCAATTGTGCCAAAGCCTCTTTCATTCCGAATTGATTTGCTATTGTTATCATTGTAACTTTTTTGGTTAAAATTGTTATATTATTTTTTTGTAAAGATATTGTTTAAAGACGTATTATACAAAAATCATCTTATAAAATATCCTTACAAATAGACTGCTTCTTACCAAAGCCCTTTTTTCTTATTGCTTTTTTTCTAGATTGAAAAAAATACAGATTTACGTGTGCAATTTCCTAGCCCCGGTAGTAGCGGCATCCTTTTATGGCCTCGTTTTTTAACGAGGCCATAAAAGATATAGCGGATGACGGGAAATAGCTCCTAACTAATACAGCATCCTTTATAAATTTTACTCTTTAGTCATAAATCGAGGGTCAGATTCCATAACTGTTCCACATTTTTCACAGGTTCTCAATGTTAGTGACTTGTAAAAATCTTCAAAATGAGGTAGGAAATCTTTTTCGATATCGTTTAGCTCAAAATATACTTCGTGTAACTTATGATTGCAGCTTTCACAAAACCACAACAAGCCATCTGTATAGCCTTGCCCTTCTCGTTTGCGCTCAATAACAAGTCCAATTGAATCGGGAGAGCGAACTGGAGAATGTGGAACTTTTGCAGGATGCAGGTACATGTCACCGGCATGAAGCTCTAACACATTGCGCTCGCCATCCTCCTGGGTAATAACTTTTATAGAACCCTCCAATTGATAAAACAGCTCTTCAGTTTCATTATAATGAAAATCTTTCCGAGCATTAGGTCCCGCAACAATCATGACAATATAATCACCAGAATCCCTATATAAATTTTTATTTCCAACAGGTGGTTTCAACAATTGACGGTTTTCATCAATCCATTTAGTAAGATTGAAAGGTTTTGAAATTGCCATTTTATTTGAGTTGTTAAATTAATGTTGCGCTAAGTTACTAAAAAGTCTCAAGCGGTAAAGTTTATAAAATCATAAACTATTACTAAGGGTTAGTTATGCATTAGCTATTGGGAGGCGGAACAAAAATGTATTTCTTTCATTTGAGTCAGATCTGTACTACGACCATTAAATAAAGCTTCTATTTTACCTCTTTGATCAGATAGATATAAACTGGAAAATGATCACTGAAACCGACTTCATTCTCCGAATGTCGTTTAGGATATCCTTTATATTGACCAGAAGTTTGTATCAAAAAAGACTTGTTGTATATCCCTGCTTTCCAATAATTAAAAGAGATAAAATTGTTTTGAATCAGCGATTGAGAAACCATAATTTGATCAAAAATGTCCCAGGAGTCTCTGAAAGCTATAGTACCCAAACCTTTTTTGGCCATATCCTCAAAAGGATTGTATATTCCCAACGGGAGTACATCCGCTTTATTGGCTTTAGCGCCAAGGGCAATTTTCACACTTCTATTGTAAGGCCCGTCATTTAAATCTCCCATCGTCAACACTTTTGCATTTGGGTTTATCCGCTGCAAAGAGTCAATTATATTTCTATTTAATTCCCCCGCTGCTTCTCTAAAAGGACTTGATTTTTTCTCGCCGCCCGAGCGTGAGGGCCAGTGATTGACAATAATGTTAATTTCCTCCCCATCCAAAAAACCAGTTACTAAAAGCTGATCTCGGGTAAAGACACGATTATTTTGAGCGCTTGTTTGTAGGGTATCATCCAATTTTTCATCGGCTTCTACTTTAGACTTCACTATTTTTACTGCTTCTTTTCGATAGACGATTAACGGAATGTTGGTATAAGTTGTAGGTCGGAAATATTTTTTTTGATACAATAAAGCCACGTCGATTCCTCTCTTATCTGGCGAATCAAAATGGATGATTCCATACTCTTTATCCGCTATTTTTGACTCTTTGATCAAGTCTTCAAGAACCCCTCTATTCTCTATTTCAGAACAGCCAATGAATGTTGGTGAATTTGTGTTTTCAGAGGAACCTATTTCAAGTAAAACCCGGGAAAGATTCTGCAGCTTTTGACGGTATTTTTTTGACGTCCAGTGTTGGTCTCCTTTTGGCGTCCATTCATCGTCATTTGTAGCGGGATCATTTATGGTGTCAAAAAGATTTTCAAAATTATAGAATGCAACGGTATGGATCGCATATTTTTTTTGCTGACCAAATCCATTTACTACTGGTAGAATACAAACCAACATTAAAATCACTCGTAAAATTCTCATATTTGAACTGTAAAAAATTAATTATAATCGGCAATACCAGCAACTCTTGAAGTAAAAATACTTTATTTTGAGAACAAAGTTCCAATTATTTTCGAAATTCATTACCTTTGATTTTTAGTCAAATTCGTTGACTCCTATTATTTTAAATATCCTTGAAAAACAAAAACATGCGTATTACCCGATTTTGGTCTACAAATAGTAGTTTTGATTTTTATAAAGCCATACTTTTATTTTTAGTTTTACATTCTTTCAACAGTCAAGCCCATACAACAATGACAACACCACCCATTTTACAAAAAGGAGATACCATCGCAATTTTGGCGACAGCCAGAAAAAATATTGACGATAACCTACAACCTGCCATCGATTTATTACACAGCTGGGGATTAGAAGTTGTTATTGGAAACACCATTGGATTAGACAATAATCAATTAGCAGGTACTGATGCACAAAGAGCATCCGATTTTCAGAAACAATTAGATAACCCAAATATCAAAGCGATTTGGTGTGTAAAAGGCGGTTATGGCACAGTCCGAATTATCGATATGTTGGACTTCACCAAATTTAAACAAAGCCCAAAATGGATTGTTGGTTTTAGCGACATTACCGTTTTACACAATCATTTAAATACAATGGGATATAAAACCATTCATGGAATTATGCCCATTACTTATCCGAGAGCAACTACCGAGGCCGTTGAAAGTTTGAAACTGGCATTATTTGGCAATCCTATCCGCTACGAGATTACTCCCGACCCTATGAATCGCTTCGGAACCGCTTCAGGTGAAATCGTAGGTGGAAATTTATCAATTCTCTATAGTTTATTAGGTTCTAATTCCGCTATTGACTGTAAAGACAAAATCTTATTTATTGAAGATTTAGATGAATACCTTTATCATATCGATCGCATGATGATGAATTTAAAACGCAATGGTTGTCTGGAAAGTATAAAAGGTATTATCGTAGGCTCCATGTCTAAAATGAAAGACAACGACATTCCCTGGGGAAAAAACGCCATTGAAATCATTGAAGATATCACTAAACAATACCGCATTCCGGTGGTCTATAATTTCCCAGCGGGACATATCCGCGACAATAGAGCTTTGGTTTTGGGAAGCGTTGTTCACATTGAAGTTACTGCCGAAAAGAGTATTTTACAATTTGAGTAGAATGATCCTCCCCCCGGCCGCCTCCGAAGGAGTGGAATATTGTACGGAAGTAGATTGCGGATAAACTATATCTATTTTCTGAAGCTTAAGGTCACGAAATGCTAAAATGATTGTGGAAGTCTGGAAACTGAACACTGAATACTGTAAACTAAAGAAATGGCTGAACACAATGAATTAGGGAAGCTGGGAGAAGAAATGGCAGTCGAGTTTCTTAGGAAAGACGGCTATACTATTTTAACTACCAATTGGACTTTTCAAAAGGCAGAAATTGATATCATTGCCAAAAAAAACAACATCCTCGCTATTATTGAAGTAAAAACCCGCTCTTCTCTAGAATTTGGTTTGCCCCAAGATTTTGTTAAACCCAAAAAAATTCAACTTCTTGTAAAAGCAGTTGATGCCTATGTTATTGAAAAAGATCTGGATATTGATGTCCGTTTTGACATCATTGCGATACACAAAGAAGGCAAATCTTTTGTTATTGAACACCTTATCGATGCATTTTATCATTTTTAAGTAAATTTTATTGATGTTGTATTTGTAACAAAATGTTTTTTATTTATATTTGCACCGTGTTTTAACACATAAAATGAAAAATATTTAAAATTATGAAAACCGTTTCTTCAATTGTCGAAAATTACATCAAAACAAAGCCTTTTCTTTTAAACGCATTATCTCTCGGGATTATTAATCTGACTTCATTATCGAGAAATATAATGTCAGAATTAGAAAGTGAGTTTGGCAAAGAAGTAAAACAAGGCGCAGTTGTAATGTCGCTAAAGAGACTAACGGAAGAATTGGATTTTAGATTGAATCATAAAATCAATAAGGTAATAAAAAACATAGGTGAAATAACTGTACGTTCCGCTTTGACTGATTATACATTCGCTGTTTCTGAAACAGTTTTAAACAAACAAGCTGATTTAATATCAGACATCAATGCTTTTCCCGATGTGTTTTACACCTCATCCAGAGGAGTAAATGAAATCAATCTTGTTGTGAGCAACAGTGTGAATTATTTGGTTGACAAACATTTTACCAATGAAAAACTGATACAAAAACTAGATAACCTGGCATCCATAACCGTTAAATTACCAAAAGAGAACATTGTCGTTCCCGGTATTTATTATTTCATCTTTCAGCGTTTAGCTTGGGAAGGAATCATCATTAATGAAGTTATATCGACTTCTAATGAGTTCACGATTTTAGTTAGTGAAGAACAAGTAGATGTTGCTTTTAAAGTAATCAAGGATTTGAAGAATTAAAATAAAAAAATACGATTTATATAGCTGAGCTTCCCTCTTTCAAAAGAAGGAAGCTTTTTTTATGCTTCTTTCCCTCCCAACATCTCCATCAACTCCAAAGCTTTTCTTGTTGATTTTGCATTATCGAAAGTGATTAGCAGGCGCAAGCCATTTGGCGTTTGTTTCTCTTTCATTTTACAAAGGTCAGTGTGCTTTTGAACAAACTTTATAACATTCTTAAAACGTTGTGATTGATAATAATCAGATTGTTGATCTGATACAAAATAACAAATCATCTTGCCTTGTTTCATCACTAGTTTCTCAATTCCTACTTGAGTCGCAATCCACTTGATACGAATGCTATTCATTAAAGCTATTGCTCGTGGCGGCATTGGACCAAAACGGTCAATCAATTTAGTTTGGAAAATTTGTAATTCCTCTTCGTTTTTTACAGCCGCTAATTCACTATATAAACTCAACCGCTCGCTAATGTTATTGATGTATTCATCGGAGAACAACAACTCAAAATCGGTATCGATTTGCAGGTCTTTTACGTACTCCTTCGTTTCTAAATTATTCTCTGTAGGATACAAATCCTTGAACTCATTTTCCTTTAATTCCTCGATGGCTTCATTCATGATTTTCTGATAGGTATCAAAACCTATTTCGTTTATAAAACCAGATTGTTCACCTCCTAGTAAATCTCCAGCACCACGAATCTCCAAATCTTTCATCGCGATATTAAAACCGCTTCCCAGATCACTGAATTGTTCCAAGGCCTGAATTCTCTTTCTAGCGTCATCTGTCATGGCTGAATACGGCGGACAAATAAAATAACAAAATGCTTTTTTATTGCTTCGCCCTACACGTCCACGCATCTGATGCAAATCAGACAAACCAAAATTATTGGCGTTATTGATAAAAATCGTATTGGCGTTAGGAACGTCTAATCCACTTTCGATAATTGTTGTGGCTACCAAAACATCAAATTCTCCGTTCATGAAAGCCAACATCAATTCTTCCAGTTTTTTCCCTTCCATTTGCCCGTGACCAATTCCTACTCTGGCATTCGGTACCAAGCGCTGAATCATTCCGGCGACTTCTTTTATATTTTCAATTCGGTTATTGATAAAAAATACTTGTCCATTGCGTTGAATTTCATACGAAATTGCATCCCGAATCATCTCTTCGCTAAAACCAACAACATTAGTTTCAATAGGATATCGATTGGGTGGCGGAGTCGTAATTACTGATAAATCACGTGCCGCCATCAAGGAGAACTGCAAGGTTCTCGGTATTGGCGTGGCGGTCAATGTGAGTGTATCTACGTTAGCCGCAATAGTTTTTAATTTGTCTTTTACGTTTACCCCAAACTTTTGTTCCTCATCAACAATCAGCAATCCTAAATCTTTAAAAACTACATTTTTATTCACCAATTGATGCGTTCCTATAACGATATCTAGTTTTCCTTCCGCTAAATCTTTTAAAGTTTCTGCTTTTTGTTTAGCAGTTCTAAATCGGTTTAAATACCCAATGGTAACTGGCATGTCTTTTAATCGTTCCGTAAAAGTTCTATAGTGCTGATACGCTAAAATAGTCGTTGGAACCAGAATAGCGACCTGCTTGCTGTTGTCTACGGCCTTGAAAGCGGCGCGAATTGCCACCTCAGTTTTACCAAAACCTACATCACCGCAGACCAATCGATCCATAGGGCGATCACTTTCCATATCGGCTTTTACTTCCTGAGTAGATTTGGTTTGATCCGGAGTATCCTCATAAATAAAGGAACTTTCTAATTCATTTTGCAAATAACTGTCTGGCGCAAACTGGAATCCTTTGTCCAATCGTCTTTTGGCATACAGCTGAATCAAATTAAATGCGATGTGTTTGACTCTTGCCTTGGTTTTTTGTTTTAGAACTTTCCAAGCATTCGATCCCAACTTATAAATTTTGGGCGGTGTCCCGTCTTTACCCGTATATTTTGAGATTTTGTGCAGCGAATGAATACTCACATACACAATATCATTATCAGCATAAACCAGTTTTATAGCTTCCTGTGTTTTGTTCTCGACTTGTATTTTTTGTAAACCTCCAAAACGTCCTATTCCGTGATCGATATGTGTTACATAATCTCCAACGGACAGCGTTGTCAATTCTTTTAAGGTGATGTTTTGTTTTTTCGAATAGCTGCTCTTAATGTTGAATTTATGATAGCGTTCAAAAATCTGGTGGTCCGTATAGCAGGTAATTTGGTTTTCCTCGTCAATAAAACCTTGGTACAAAGGCAAAACAATCGTATTGTATTGTTTTCGGATATTCTCGGCGTTAGATTCGTCTAAACTTGCAAAAATATCATGAAATCGTTTTGCTTGTCCTTCATTCGAACAAAACAAATAATTCTTGTAACCGTTAAACTGGTTTTCACTCAGGTTGTTCAACAACAAATCAAATTGCTTGTTGAATGACGGTTGTGGCTGAATGTGAAATTCGAATTTATTGGCGATTTTAAAAATCGGTTTAGGACTCAATTCCACGATCGAAAAGTCTAAGGCTCTTTTTATAAAAGTCTTTTGGTTTAAAAACAATTGCTCCGGTGCGGCATGTTTGATGTCTTTTGACAATTTTTCAAAAGCTTCTTCTGCTCTTGCAAATTGCTTGTCTAATTGTGAAAAAAGGTCTTCGGTGTTTTGAATAAACAGCACTGTTTTCTCTGAAATATAATCCAAGAAGCTTTCTCTGTTTTCCTGAAAAACCTTGTTCTCTACATTTGGGATTATCGTAATTTTCTTTTGTTTTTCTATTGACAATTGCGTCGCCACATCAAAACTACGGATGCTCTCGACTTCGTCACCAAAAAACTCGACTCGGTACGGATTATCATTCGAAAAAGAAAACACATCGACGATACCTCCACGAACAGAAAACTCTCCCGGTTCTGTAATAAAATCGACTCTTTTAAATTCATATTCGAATAAAACCTCATTGATAAAATCAATTGAAATCTTATCTCCTACGGACACTTTTAAGGTGTTTTTTTCCAAATCTCTACGAGTTACTACTTTTTCAAATAGTGCTTCGGGATAGCTAACAATAACAGCCGGTTTCTTGCGGGAATTAATTCGGTTCAGTACTTCGGCACGAAGCAAAACATTAGCATTATCCGTATCTTCTATTTGATATGGACGGCGATAAGAGCCCGGATAAAACAGTACATCTTGCTCACCAATCATTTGTTCGAGATCATTCAAATAATAGGCCGCTTCCTCTTTATTGTTTAAAACAATCAGGAACGGAGCATCTGCTTTTTTAAATAACGCTCGTATGATAAAAGAGGCAGCTGATCCCAGCAAGCCATCAAGATGTAATTTTGGTTGATTATTTTCCTGCAAACGGGCAACAATTTGTTGAACTTTAGGAGAACTATCATAGATGTTATATAGGGCAGTTTTACTCAACTTTAGGGGTATTTGGATCAATCATTGTCGGACTACTATTTGGAATTGCTCTGGAGGCATCCATCATTTTCTTTAATTCAGACTCCCCTTCTTCAACGGGAATTTTACTTTTTTCAACAATTTTATCCATTTGTCGCTGTAACGAAGCTAACTCGTTGTTGATTTCAGCAATCAAATGAATCACCTTTTTATCTGGAATAGCATCCAAATGAATGTACAAATCCAGTAGTCTCACTTTAGTAATTAAGGTTGATATTCTGCTTTTAATTTGTGGTTTATCAAATTGAATCGGCAAGTTCTCATTCAGTGCCATTGCTTTTTTAGAAATGGCAGTGGCTTTTTGTTGAAAAGCGCCAATTGTCTTTTTCGGTTTTTGCGCCAGTTCAGCTAAAAACAGACGCAGCTCATTCCACGTAGCCACACTTTCTTCGGCAGTAGTATTTATAGGTGAGTCATAAAAAACCCAGCCTTTATTTATATTCGAAAAAATAACTTCCTTTTTTTTGGCGTCTTTTTCGTTTTCTGCGATCCTTTTTTTGTTGTCATCCTTACAGGAAGAAAAGATAATAAAAAAGAAAAGTAAGTATGATAATTTGAATTTCATTGTGTTTTCATTAAAGCACAAAGTTACAAAGTAAATTTATAAATACAGATTTCAAAATGTGAATTACAAATCAGTTCAAAATACTGTGTTTTTAACATTATTAATGCCAAAAAAGCAGACAAAAAATAACGATTTTAAGTTTTTGCTTGTACAATTAGCAAACTCCTTTTGAAGTGTTTTAGATAAATACGAAAACGTTATCTTAGCTGCTTAAAATTCGATAAAATGAGTACGAAAATATTAATTATAGGCGCTTGTGGACAAATAGGTACCGAATTAACCCATTCTCTGAGAAAAATATATGGAACTGATAATGTAATCGCTTCCGATATTCGAAAACTAAATAACGATGTTGTTAATTCAGGGCCATTTGAAGTAATCAATGCTTTAGATTTCAATCAGATTGAGCATCTTGTGGAAGTTCATAAAATCGATGAAATCTATTTGATGGCGGCATTACTATCAGCAACAGCTGAGAAAAACCCTGCTTTTGCCTGGGATTTAAATATGAATTCTTTATTCCACGTTTTGAATTTGGCTAAAGCCAAAAAGATAAAAAAAATATTCTGGCCATCGAGCATTGCTGTTTTTGGCCCAACAACGCCAAAAGAAAATACGCCACAATATACCATCATGGAACCCTCAACGGTTTACGGAATCAGCAAGCAGTCTGGTGAAAGATGGTGTGAATACTACCATAATATCTTTGGTGTGGATGTAAGAAGCATCCGTTACCCGGGATTAATAAGCTATTCTTCTCCTCCTGGTGGTGGAACGACGGATTATGCTGTGGATATTTTTCACAAAGCATTGACCGATAAAAAATACGAGTGCTTTTTATCTTCAGAAACTAAAATGCCCATGATGTATATGGATGATGCTATTGCTGCAACAATCCAGATTATGCAAGCGCCGGCAGAACAGATTAAAATCCGTTCTTCGTACAATTTAGCGGCAATGAGCTTTACGCCAACAGAAATCGCAGCGGAGATCAAAAAACACATTCCTGAATTTACGATTACTTATGAACCAGACTTCCGTCAAAAAATTGCTGATAGCTGGCCCGCGAGTATTGATGATGATTTTGCCAGAAAGGACTGGAATTGGAAACATAAATATGACTTGGAATCCATGACAGTGGATATGCTGGAGCATTTAAAATAGTCCGAAAACATAAGAACCTAAAAAAAGTCTAGTTTTAAGAACTAGACTTTTTTTAGGTTTATAAATTATTTACTTCCCTTCATACGTATTATTAGCCGCTTTTACGTCAGCCATGAATTCGCTCGGATCGATGGTAATTTTCTTAATTGTACTTTTTGCTTTAATAATGGTAAAGTCATGTGTTGCGGAATTATGCATTAATCTCTTTTCAACCAATTGTTTTTCTGTGAATTCATTTAAAATTCAGTTGCTCTTCGATTTTATTGTGCCCCTTATTTTTAAAATTTGCTTTTAAGCCTAAATCATAATCTTAACCCAAAAAATAACATTAGCTGCCTATTAAGGTTATCTTTAAAGAAAAATATTATGTCAGAAAAAAATAAAAAGCAGTTTGGTGTATGGATGGATACTAATCATGCAACCATTGTGGGAAGAGAAAATGTTGACAATGGGGATTTCGTAGTTTTGGGACATGTAGAGACTGAAGATGCAGGGCACAATTCAAGTGAAAAAACAGCTAACAATCAAGAAATTGGCTTAACGCAAAAGTTTTTCAAGGAGATCGCCAGCAAGATGCCAAATGTTGATGAAATTCATCTAACAGGAACTGGCCAGATTCAAGAACAATTTACTAAGTTTCTAGCTGAAACTCCTCAGTATAAAAATGCTGTATCAACTGACAGTACATCCAATAAAATGAGTGATGAGAACCTAGTTACTTTTATTGCGAATTATTTTGAATAGTTAAATCCAGAAATTGAAAATAAAACCCCTCGAATACTTTTGTCTTCGGGGGGTTTTACTTTGAAAATAATGCGAGTTGTGAAATTGGAAAAACTCAAACTGCTACTTGTTTGCAACGAGTATAAGCTTATAATAAAAAAGAAATTCTTGCGCTTTAAATACTGTCCTACTGCTAGAGCATTTAGTTTTTTTGGTGCTCTGAAATTATCAAGTCGGCTACCAAGCGCCCCGATTTCATAGCTGCGTTTATAGAGCCGTTTAACAAATGGTCGCCACAGCAATATAAATTGTCTTTGATTTTCATGTCATCAATTGTCAAATCATCTTTAAGAACTTTGAGATTTGGTAATGCATATTTAACTTTATAAGTCTTCAAGTGTGACCAATCTTCTACTTTTTTTCCAAACCAAGGCTCTAGTTCCTCTTTGATTTTTTCAGCTAATTCCTGTTCGTCCAAATCTAAAATACCATTGCAAGACACCGAAATTAAAACTTTCCCTGCGGGTGCATAAGCTTTACTGACGTTTGTCATTACCGTCAAGTTGTTTACCACTTTTTTATTTTTCGAGGCGTTTAGAATGACAACTGCTTTGTTTGAAGGTGCAATAGTAGCTTGAAAGTACACATTAGTAACAGAATGATGTTGGGTCTCAACATTTTTTTTTAATTTCGAAATAAGATCATTCGCCTCGGTCGCAACTATAATAATATCCGATTTTATTTCAGTACCTGAGCTGGTAAAAATGGTATTTTCACGAATGTCAGTGACTTTTGTATTATACAAAAAAGAATCGAGAGGCAATTGACTTGCTAGTTGCTTTGGAATTTCTTCCATACCTAATGCGGGAACGGCAGCGTCACCCTCGGAAAACATTTTCATTACGAAATCAAACATCCTGTTAGGCGTTGTTAAATTGTTTTCGAGAAAAATTCCTGAAAAAAAAGGTTTAAAAAAACGGTTAATCATTTTAGAACTGAATCCGTAATTTTTCAATTGCTCTAAGCTTGACTTTTGCTCTTGCAAAAAGATCGCTTTGATTGATTTATTGATTAATTTTTGCTTCAATAAAAAAGTATTGAATTTATCTTTCAAGGATCCAACCGGTGCAAACGCAGTAGCTAGCAAAGCGGAAGGCCTTCTAAACGGATCAGCGATTTCAAATTGACCACCATCATAAAGTACAGTTGCTCCTGGCAAAAATATTTTTAGTTGTAATGCCTCATAATCCAATAGCATTTTCGCTTCTGGATAGGAAGTAAGCAAAACCTGAAAACCGCGATCAAGCTTAAATCCATCGATACTATCTGTCTTTATTCTCCCGCCTGCCCTATCACTAGCTTCTATAATTTTTACAGAAAAACCTTGACGATGCAAGTGCAATCCTGCTG
This sequence comes from Flavobacterium frigoris, assembly GCF_900111075.1. Lineage (GTDB taxonomy): Bacteria > Bacteroidota > Bacteroidia > Flavobacteriales > Flavobacteriaceae > Flavobacterium > Flavobacterium frigoris. The sequence continues at coordinate 352,213 of NZ_FOFZ01000001.1, read as the reverse complement.
AAAGCCCCGAAATTCCTGCGCCAATAATTGTTATAGTTGGATTCATATCTTATTTATAAAATCGTTTGTTACAAATTTAGTGTTTCCTTTTGTCGAACACAATACTCTCTTTTTCCTAAACATAAAAAAGGCCGCAAAATATATATTTTGCGACCTTTTGCTTTTACTATAGAATTCTGTTTTTTGTAAACATCGTGCGCAATTTGGTAAATTCTGATTCTGATTTTACTTCTAATAAATCACGGGTTTTTCCGTTCTTTAATTCTATAAAATATTTTTTTCTTCCTAAAAAAATCCGCTGATTCAATCCTTTTATTTGATCGATAGGTATTTTTTCTCTTGTTGATTTTTTAAAAATAGAATTATAAAGTATCACAATTGAAACAACTCCTAATACCAACCATATTATTTTCATGAAACCAAAGCTTGCTTTAATATCTGATAAATTTAGAATCGCATTCAGTAGATTTAAAACCATCAGAAAGTTAAGTAAGAAGACATAGTTTTTAAGTCCGTCCTTAATCTCGATGGATTTATTAGATTCGTTATAGTTAATATTCATGAACCACTACTTAAATTCAGTACTACTATTTATTGTTTGAAAACGTTATTTTCTTGTTTCACATCAGCCATTAATCCACTCGGATCGATAGTGATTTTCTTTACCGTACTTTTTGCTTTATCAATAGTAAAATCGTAATTAGATGCTGCCCAAGTCCAGTCGTTCAATACCGTTCTTTTTACTGCAGGATTTGGATTTTCTTTCTCGAAACTCATCAAACGTAAAGGAACATAAAAACTTTCAGTAGTTCCATCAGTATACTCTACTAATAAGTCGATTGGCATTGGCATTCTACCAATTCTTTCTAAACTAACTGTAGTTTTGTCGCCGTTATCCGTTACCGCTTTGATACCATAATCAATCGTGTTCAACGTTTGTGTCCAGTCTAGTAAATACCAATCTAAATTAGCGCCTGAAACACGTTCAGCAGTTCTTTTGATATCATTAGGTGTAGGATGTTTGAATTTAAAATCATGAAAATACCTTTTGATGGTTTCTGCTAATTTATCTTTTCCAATCACATAATTTAATTGTGACAAAAAGATACTTCCTTTTACATAAGAAGAAATACTATAGGGTCTGTTTTCATCATAACGATCTCCATGAGTCGTTTGTGGTTGCTCTTTCCCTGAATTCACTAAACTATAATAAGCCTTGTAATTTCCTTCAAAAGGGTTTTCCACTTTTTTATCAGAGAATTCATTTTCCGCTAAATCTGAAACATAGGTTGTAAACCCTTCGTCCATCCATGGATGCTTAGACTCATTTGAAGCCAAAACGTGTTGGAACCAAGAATGTCCCATTTCATGCGTAGCCGTTCCAAAAACCCCTTCAAGAGTTCCATTTCCTAGCATCAAAGTACACATCGCATATTCCATTCCGCCATCACCACCTTGGATAAATGAATATTGTTTGTACGGATAGTTCCCAATATTTTTATTGAAAAAATCCATTACATTGACCATCATAGGCTGCAATTTTTTCCAATTTTCAATAGTCTTTGGATAGTTTTTATAAAGGAAGTGTAAGTCAACATCATTTGGTCCTTTTACGATGTCGTGCATGTAGTTTTTGTCAGCAGCCCAAGCAAAATCATGAACCATTGGCGCTACAAAATGCCAAGTCAACATTTTTAGTTTCTTAGGATAGTTTACGTTAACACCCGCGTCTTCGTATCCGTGTCCAATTTCGTTTTGGTTTTGTAAATACCCTGAACCTCCCAAAGTATAGTCTTTGTCAATTGTAATATTAACATCAAAATCTCCCCAAACACCGTGAAATTCTCTAGCGATATAAGGATCAGCATGCCAACCTTCAAAATCAAATTCGGCCATTTTTGGATACCATTGTGCCATTGATAACTCAACTCCTTCTGAATTATTTCTACCAGAACGACGAATTTGTACAGGAACCTGTCCGTCAAAATCTAAGGTAAAAGTAGTTTTGCTATTTGGCAGAATTGGCTTAGCCAAAGTAACTTCAAGAATAGTACTTACTGTTTTTGTTTCAGCGGCAACACCATCTTGCTTAAAATTAGAAATTTTTAAATACCCAATTTCATCTGGCTTTAACCCTTCGATACGACTTACTTTAACCTCTTTACCATCTACTTTTACTTTGTTTACCATTCTCCCATCAGGATCTTTGATGCTATGTAATCGTGCATCCATCTCGCTTCCTGGTTGAAAAGCATTATTGAATAAATGATAATACACTTTTCTCAAAGTGTCTGGCGAATTATTAGTGTAAACTAATTCTTGCTTCCCTTTGTATTGATAGTTTTTAACGTCCATCGCAACGTCCATCTTGTAGTCAACATGTTGTTGCCAATAAACCGTGCTTTGCGCAGAGACGGCTCCTAAATTGAAAGTAATAAAAGAAATTAAAAGTAGTTTTTTCATGGTATTTAAATAAAAAAATGGAAGGACAATTGTCCTTCCATTGGATTTGTAACTATTCTATTTATTTTTTTGACATTTTATCCGCCATTAACAAGGCGTTGTATGCATTTACTATTTTTCCTGATTTAGACAAAGTAGTAAAAGAACGGCTGTCTTTTGGATTTCCTCCTACAACAACCTCTTCAGTAATCGCTACACCTGAATCCATCAAAATGTGTTTTACTTGCGATGCCGTTAAGCTTGGATAATAAGAACGAATTATAGCAGCAACCCCAGCAACGTTTGGCGATGCCATTGATGTTCCTTGCAAGTATTTGTAAGTGTCGTTTGGCGTTGTAGCATATATTTTTACACCTGGTGCAAAAACATCAACATTCACTTTCCCAATGTTAGAGAAACGCGCCACCACTTTATCACCATACTCAAAATTCAAAGCACCGATGGTAATCATATTGTCCGCAAATTCTGTTTTTTTATCATCAGAATCATTAGGAAAATTATCATTACTGTCAATATCTTTTGCGTCATTCCCAGCAGCGTGTACAATTAGAACGTCTTTCTTTTCAGCATATTTAATGGCATCATAGACCCATTGTTTGTGAGGAGAAAAACTTTTTCCGAAACTTCCGTTGATTACTTTCGCTCCGTTATCAACTGCGTAACGAATTCCAAGTGCGATATCTTTATCATATTCGTCTCCGTCTGGCACAGCACGAACTGTCAAAATTTCAACATTATTTGCAATTCCGTCACCCCCAATAGTGTTATTTCTAACTTGAGCAACGATTCCTGCAACGTGAGTTCCGTGAAGGATTTTTTCCTTGTCTGGTCCCATTACGTTATTATTCCCGTATTTTGTGTCCGATAAATCGTTTGGGTTATCACCAACAATGTCTCTGTAATTTTGTTTTAGATTATCTCCATTAAGAAGGGCAGACATTTCATCAATATCACCTTGAATTGCTTTTTCTAGATCAACTATACTCATTCCATAAGAAAGCATTCTTTGCATTGTTACTTTACTTTCTAATACTGAAGTGTCTTTCGAATCAATTGCATTTACTTCGTCAATAGTATAAACACGCTTCGCTAAATGCTTTTCGATAACAGCATCAGCACTTGCTGTAGTAGTTAGCAGTCCCTCTAAACGCGTCTTCCCTGCTTGTGCTTTGGCTATTTTTTCATCATTGATTTTCTTCGCTTCTTGATACGTTACTTCATCTACCAAGTTTTTGTCCTTGATGATTCTTTCGTATTCTAGATTTTCTTTAGTGATGTCTCCAAGAAAATTCCAACCATGAATATCATCTACATAACCGTTATTGTCATCATCAATTCCGTTACCCGCAATTTCTTTTGAGTTGGTCCAAATTACTGATTTTAGATCTTCATGTTCAATATCAACACCTGAATCTACAATTCCAACAATAACTTTTACTCCCTTTTTATCTTTTAGAAGTTCCGCATAAGCCCTGTCCACACTCATTCCCGGAATTGTATCATTTACGATGTCTAAATGACTCCAACGTTTTAATTCATTTTCTTTTAAAGCGGCGTTCTTTTTAACATTTAAAGGGGCAGTAATTGCCGTTAAAGAACTAAAACTTGAAACTTGTTTTTGAGCTCCACATCCAGCCAAAACCAACACGGCAAAGGCAGAAAGGCAAATCGGTTTAATACTATTCATCTATCTAATTATTTATTTGAATTTGAAATATTGGTCTAAAATAAAATATTTCTCTGAATTACGGACTATGTTAACATGAATTTAGTGATTTTGTCACCTGCTTACCCTACTCAACAAAAACAAAAAACAGCCTGATTTACAATTTAAAACTTTAAATAATTAGGTCCACTTAACACTTTATTTCTTTGCTTTTTTTATCGAAAAAAACTTTAAACGGAACTATTTCCGTCATTAAAAATATTGAATTTGAAGAGTCAACATCAAAAACAGCACAATCATTATTTTCTTGTTAAAAAAACAAGGGAAATCTTTTTTTAAACCCCGCAAAATCAGTAGTTTCGCGCAAAAAATATAAACTATGAGAAAAGCTCTACTTTTATTATGCGCATTGCTGTCGCTCAATGCATTTTCACAAACCAATCTAGTACCCAATGGGAATTTTGAAAATTGGTCTTCTTCCTCTCAGCCTGATAGTTGGTATGGTTATTTTAGCGGTATTCTTTCACAAAGCTCTATAGCTCAAAATGGGAGTTCTAGTACAAATATGAAAATCGCTACTGGTACACTTAATTTTATGAATAGTGAATTTTTTCCTGTCACAATTAACAAAACATACAGAATCACACTTTATCATAAATTAGTTTCTGGAACTTTTTCTGCTATCGATTTAAGTTTGTACCACAAACCAGGTACATTTAAATCTGAAATCATCAAAAAAACAGATGCCACATTTTCTAGCAGCGAATGGCGCAAAATAGAATTTGAATACACTGCAACTGTTAGTGAAAATATCGAAGTAGATGTATGGACAACGGGAACGGAAAATTCAGAGATTTTAGTAGATAATGTTTCTGTGGTTGATGTAGCCGATGTTCCTGTGCAATACACGCTAATTCCTGATGCCAAATTCGAAGCTAAATTAATCGCATTGGGTATTGATTCTGGCATAGCTGATGGAAAAGTGTTGACTTCTAAAATTAACACCGTAGCTTCCTTAGACGTTTCTAATAGTACCATTTCAGATTTAACAGGAATTCAGGATTTTGTGGCTTTGTCAAATTTAGATTGTTCTAAGAATTCATTAACCGTTCTTGATGTTTCAAAAAATATTTCTTTGTTTGGTTTAAATTGTTTTGCTAATAAATTAACAACTATTGATGTTACACATAATATCAAATTAGCTGTTTTAAACTTGGGAGGAACAACGTATGGTAGATATACAAATCTAAATAATATAGCAACTTTTGACATTTCGCACAATTTGGAGCTTGAGTACTTAAACTGTACCGGGATTAACCTCCAAAGCATCAATGTTAGTTTGAACAAAAAATTAACGCATCTTATACTTTCATCAAATCAATTATCAACTTTAGAAGTAAATAGTAATACTGCTTTGATCCAATTTTATTGTGATTCAAATCAATTGTTAACTTTAGACGTAACTAAAAATACAGCTTTAACTTCACTGTACTGCTCTAAAAATCTATTAACAACTTTGAATATTTCTCAAAATTTGCAGTTAGATAAATTATATACAAATAACAATCAATTAACGAGTTTAGATGTTTCAAAAAACTTAAATCTGACGGTAATAAATTGCGGAAGCAATGAAATTTCAAGTTTAGATATTTATGATAATTTACTTTTAACAATGTTAAATTGTGGAAATAATAATCTAACAAGTTTAAACACTTCAAAAAACACTGCCTTAATAAATTTTTACTGCCATTATAATTCGATAACAGCATTAAACATTACAACTAACGTCAATTTAGTTGGCTTTATGTGTCATTTCAACAAATTATCTGAAATTGATGTCTCTAAAAACTCCAAGCTAGAAATGTTTGACTGTCTTGACAATCAACTTGTTTCTCTTGACATATCCAATAACCCAAAAGTAACAGAATTAGCTTGTGAGAATAACAAATTAAGATATCTAAATCTAAAAAATGGCGCAAATACAATTTTAGATCTCACCTTTTCTAATTTTATAAACAACCCTAACCTAACCTGCATACAGGTCGATGATGTTGATTATGCTAGCACTAATTGGTCTGGTATAAAAGATAACACAGCGACATATTCGTCTACATGCGTACTTGGTCTTGAAGATGCTGTTTTTGATAAAGTCACAGTATATCCAAACCCTACAAAAGGCGAGGTTAACATTAATAACATCAGCTTAGAAAAAATAACAGTATACAATTCAGTAGGACAAATGATGAAATCTATCCTTAATGATTCAGCTAACATAAATCACAAAATCGATTTGTCTGGCTTGCCAAAAGGAATTTACTATATGTACTTGATAAATGAAACTACTGCTTCAGTAAAAAAAATAATCCTAGAATAATTACAATTATTTAAACAAAAAAATCCCATTTTCAAATTAATGAAAACGGGATTTTTTTATCGGTGATTTCGAAATTTAAAGAATTTCATCCGCCTTATAAACCTCTTTCAATCGCACTCCTTTTTCGGTATGTTGTACGGTAATAATCTCGTTGTGCGCATCGTGTTCCAGGAATAAGTAGTAATCATTATCGGCAGCTGCATTCAGGAACTTCGTTTTCTCCGGCATCGTTAACAAGGGTCTGGTATCGTATCCCATTACATAAGCAACCGGAATGTGTCCAGCTGTCGCCAATAAATCAGCACAAAAAATAATTGTTTTGTCTTTGTATTGAATGTGCGGAATCATTTGCTTCTCGGTATGACCATCAGCAAAGAAAATGCCAAAACCTAATTCTGATTGTTCCAGAAAATCACCTTCGGGTCTTTTGATAAAATTCAACTGCCCACTTTCTTGCATTGGTAAAATATTTTCCGACAAAAAAGAAGCCTTTTCTCTCGGATTGGGTTTTGTGGCCCATTCCCAATGATTTTCGTTAGACCAAAACTTAGCGTTTTTAAAAGCGGGATCGTAGCCTGTTTTTTCCTTGTTCCATTGCACACTTCCTCCACAATGGTCAAAATGCAAATGCGTCATAAAAACATCGGTAATATCATCACGGCTAAAACCATATTTTGCCAATGATTTATCCATAGAATGAGAACCCCAAAGCGAATAGTAGCCAAAGAATTTCTCTGATTGCTTGTCTCCCATTCCGGTATCGATTAAAATTAATCGGTTACCATCTTCAATAAGCAGGCATCTTGCTGCGATATCGATTAAATTATTAGCATCGGCTGGATTGGTACGGCTCCAAATGGTTTTTGGTACAACACCAAACATTGCGCCACCATCTAATTTAAAATTTCCGGTCTCGATAGGATATAGTTTCATTTTTTTGAATTGAAAGATTAAAAAATTGAAGAATTAAAAGATTCTAATTAGATCGTCCTATCCATTAACAAATAAGAGACTTTCCTTTAAATCTTCGTCTTTTCCATAATTAGATTGCAATTTATGAAAATTGATCTGCATTAAATGCAATTGCATAGTCTTTTTCTATTTTGTCATTAGTTATAAAAATGTTATCAGTTATGGAAAAAGGTTTTTATATAGTATCTTTGTCGTTAATTTAGACAAAATCAATATAACAATGATACAGGTTTCAGATACTGCCAAAAAGAAAATCATCGATTTGATGAAAGAGGACGGTTTTGACGCTGCTACAGACTACGTTAGAGTAGGTGTAAAAAGTGGCGGATGTTCCGGTTTGTCTTATGATTTAAAATTTGACAAAGCCAAAAGCGAAGACGATAAAATATTCATAGACAACGAAATAACAATTGCAGTGGAAAAAAAATCTTTCCTATATTTAGCCGGAACAATATTAGAGTTCTCTGGCGGAATAAACGGAAAAGGATTCATTTTCAACAATCCTAATGCAAATAGAACATGTGGATGTGGGGAAAGTTTCTCACTTTAATTACACATCGATTAAAAACATAAATTTCACACTATATAGAAATTAAGAAAATGAAGCGCTTACAACGCCCAAATGAAACTTAATTCCTAAATGGTTCTAATTAGAAAAAAAATGTCAAAATACACAGAAGACGATTTAAAAATCGAACTCGAAACTAAAGAATACGAGTACGGATTTTACACCGAATTAGAATCGGATACATTTCCTATTGGCTTAAATGAAGATATCGTTCGCGCTATTTCGCTTAGAAAAGAAGAACCACAATGGATGACAGACTGGCGCATTGACGCTTTTCGTGCTTGGCAAGAAATGATCGAACCAGAATGGGCAAACGTACATTATACTAAACCAGATTTTCAAGCTATTTCTTATTATTCTGCGCCAAAAGCGGTAGATCCTAATAAAACATTAGACGATGTAGATCCAGAACTTTTAGAAATGTATAAAAAGTTAGGTATCTCTGTCGATGAACAAAAGATGATGAATAATGTAGCTATGGATATCGTAGTTGATTCCGTTTCAGTTGCTACAACATTCAAGAAAACATTAGGCGAAAAAGGAATCATCTTTATGAGTATTTCTGAAGCCATTAAAGAGCATCCAGAATTAGTTCGTAAATATTTAGGAACTGTTGTACCACAGAAAGATAATTTTTATGCTGCATTGAATTCAGCTGTTTTCTCTGACGGTTCATTCTGTTATATTCCAAAAGGAGTTCGTTGCCCAATGGAACTTTCGACATACTTTAGAATAAATCAAGCAGGAACAGGTCAATTTGAAAGAACATTACTAATTGCCGATGAAGGAAGTTATGTAAGTTACCTTGAAGGTTGTACTGCACCAAGTCGTGATGAAAATCAATTGCACGCAGCTGTTGTTGAATTAATCGCCTTGGACAATGCCGAAATTAAATATTCTACCGTACAAAACTGGTATCCTGGAAACAAAGAAGGTAAAGGTGGAGTTTTCAATTTTGTGACCAAAAGAGGAATCTGCGAGAAAAACGCAAAAATTTCTTGGACACAAGTAGAAACGGGTTCTGCCGTAACTTGGAAATATCCATCTGTTATATTAAAAGGAGACAATTCAGTAGGGGAGTTTTACTCGATTGCTGTTACCAATAACTTTCAACAGGCTGATACTGGAACTAAAATGATCCATTTAGGAAAAAACACTAAATCGACTATTATTTCTAAAGGTATTTCAGCTGGACAATCACAAAATAGTTATAGAGGTTTAGTTCGTATTTCGCCTAATGCCGATAACGCAAGAAACTTTTCACAATGTGATTCCTTATTAATGGGTAACAACTGTGGAGCGCATACTTTTCCTTATATCGAAAGCAAAAATCCATCAGCAAAAATTGAACATGAGGCAACAACTAGTAAAATTGGTGAAGACCAAGTTTTCTATTGTAACCAACGTGGAATTCCAACTGAAAAGGCAATTGCTTTAATCGTGAATGGTTTCAGTAAAGATGTACTGAACAAGTTACCGATGGAGTTTGCTGTGGAAGCACAGAAATTATTGGAAATATCTCTTGAAGGATCTGTAGGATAATTTTCCTATTGCAAAAAGAGAACTAAATGAATCTTAATACCTTAATGGTTTAAAATAAAAAACTAATGTTAAGCATAAAAAATTTACACGCCTCCATTGGAGATAAAGAAATATTAAAAGGAATTAATCTTGAAGTAAAAGCAGGAGAAATTCATGCGATAATGGGACCAAACGGTGCAGGAAAAAGTACGCTTGCGTCCATCATTGCAGGAAATGAAAACTACGAAGTAACCGAAGGTGCAATCTCTTTAGACGGAGAAGATCTAAGTGAATTAGCTCCAGAAGAAAGAGCGCATAAAGGAGTATTCCTTTCTTTTCAATACCCTGTTGAAATTCCAGGAGTATCGGTAACGAACTTCATCAGAACAGCAATCAACGAAACTCGTAAAGCAAACGGACAGGAAGAAATGCATGCTAACGAAATGCTAAAAGTGATTCGTGAAAAATCAGAATTATTAGAAATTGACCGTAAATTTCTTTCTCGTTCTCTTAACGAAGGATTTTCAGGTGGAGAGAAAAAACGTAATGAGATTTTTCAAATGGCAATGTTAGAGCCAAAATTAGCTATCCTTGACGAAACTGATTCTGGATTAGATATCGATGCCTTGCGTATCGTAGCTAACGGAGTTAATAAATTAAAAAGCGACAAAAACGCAATCGTAGTAATCACGCATTACCAACGTTTATTAGATTATATCGTTCCTGATTTCGTTCATGTTTTACTTAACGGTAAAATTGTAAAATCTGGAGACGCTTCTTTGGCTTTAGAACTAGAAGAAAAAGGATACGACTGGATCAAACAAGAACAAGAAGCATAAATTAGTTAACAGTTTTCAGTTAGCAGTTTTCAAAACTTATAACTCATAACTCACAACTCATAACTAAACAAAATGGATTTGAAAGAAAAATTAATCTCGTCTTTTATGGCTTTTGAAGAGCGCCTTGATGTTCACTCTGAACTTCATGATGTACGAACTTCGGCTATAAAAAACTTTGAAAATAAAGGGTTCCCAACTAAGAAAGATGAAGCTTGGAAATATACTTCGCTAAACGCTCTCTTAAAAAACGACTTTACCGTTTTCCCTAAAAAAGAAAACAGTATTCAATATTCTGATGTAAAAAAATATTTTTTACACGAAGTAGACACTTACAAAGTAGTATTTATTGATGGTATTTTCAGTTCGTACTTATCGTCTACGACTCACGAAGGAATCGATGTTTGCTTAATGTCTTCGGCATTGAACAAACCAAAATACAAGATGATTATTGACAATTACTATAATCAAATTGCCAACAAAGAGGAAAGTTTAACTTCATTGAATACGGCTTTTGCCACTGAAGGAGCTTATATCAACATTCCCAAAAGCAAAGTCGCAGACAAACCTATTGAGATCATGTTTTTCTCAACAGGAAATGAGTCTGCGCTAATGGTGCAACCAAGAAACTTAGTGATTGTAGGTGAAAATTCACATGTTCAAATTATTGAGCGTCACCAAAGTTTGACTGAAAACCCAGTATTGACCAATTCAGTTACTGAGATTTTTGCTCAAAAACGTGCCATAGTGGACTTCTACAAAATTCAAAATGACAAGCTAACCGCTAACTTGATTGACAACACTTATGTGTCTCAAAAACAAGAAAGTAGTGTAGCAGTTAATACTTTTTCTTTTGGAGGAAACCTAACTAGAAACAACTTGAACTTCTACCATTTTGGAGAAAGAATCGTAAGTTACTTAAACGGAATTACGATTATTGGAGAAAAACAGCACGTAGACCATTATACTTTGGTACAACATGCCACTCCTAATTGTGAAAGCCACCAAGATTACAAAGGAATCTTTTCTGACCGTTCCACCGGTGTTTTCAATGGGAAGATTTTCGTAGAAAAAGAAGCGCAGAAAACCAACGCATTCCAAAAAAGCAACAACATTCTATTGAGTGATAAAGCGACTATAAACGCTAAACCACAATTAGAGATTTTTGCTGATGATGTAAAATGTTCACACGGTTGTACCATCGGACAGTTAGATGAAACCGCTATGTTCTACATGCAACAACGTGGAATTCCACAAAAAGAAGCCAAAGCTTTATTGATGTACGCATTCTCGAATGCCGTTATCGAAAGCATAAAAATACCAGAATTAAAACAAAGAATCACTAAAATTATCGCCAACAAATTAGGCGTTAAAATTGGATTTGATTTATAGTTTTTAACCGCAAAGGTAAATAAGGAATATGCAAAGGGCGCAAAGTTTAGTAAAACTTTGCGCCCTTTATTCTTTATAATATATCTCATGCTCAGAAACTAATCCATTCATTTGCTATGTTTTATATAGTCTCTAAAAAACAAGACTATAAAAAGATGCCGCTATTAACGGAGCTACAAAAACAATTTTTAATTAATGACGTAATCAATTATAATTTGTTCTGTTACTTGACCATCAGCAGTGTGGACAACTTTTATCGGGCCGATACCTTTGGCATACCAATAAAGAGTCTCTGTAACTGTACTTTGCCCTTGAATAATAACATCTTGTCTATATCTCGATTTAATAATATTTGTATACACCTTATCATTAATTGTAAGGCTTGCATTCTTATCTAAAATAGTGCCCACATATTTTATTTCCATATTTGCTGAAACACTTTGACCACTTACTATATAAGTTACTTTTACAGCAGTAGTTCCACTCCATTGCTCATTAATAGCTAAATTGTCCTTGAAAACTGGCAACTCATAACTATTCATTTTAATATTAATGCCACTTTCAGTAATATCTAAAGCACCAATTTTAAGATAATAAGTGCGGTCTTTTTTTGCTACCCAGGATTGCAAATTATATTCATTTTTCTCCGAAGTCTTATAATAAACCACTCCATCAAATTTTTCCGTACCAGTGATTTTAACGGGTGCTGCTAGAGAACCGTTTTCATTATACACCCATTGATTGTTTACAGCCAATGGCCAGTAACTTTCACTAGAAACCTCTGCTGTACCATTGGAAGAAGAATCATCACTAGAACATGACGTAAAAGACAAAAAAGCAATTAGCAAAACTGCTACGAAATAATTTTTTTTCATAATTAGAGTTATTTTTTAAGCAAATATATTAAAATTTAACATTAATTATTAAAAAAAATCTTTCAAATAGTAAAAATAACATTTCCGACAAAAACTTTTACTAAAAGGATAGCAAAGCTTTACCAAACCTCTTAGCGAAGCTCGCGTATTTGCTGTACCTACTTTTTGGTAAAGCTCAGAAATAGTACAATCCTTTCAAACGAAACCTCATGACTTTCACGATTAAAACCTTTACTTCTTCAAACTCCCAATGACTCCTTTCAAAAACCCGTTAAAATCAAACTCTGGATCTTCTTTTAAGCCCATGCGTACGATAACCAAATCCATAGATGGAATAATCGCTACCATCTGCCCTTGAAAACCGCTACAATAAAACATATCGCGCGGTACATCAGGGAATTTCCCGCCGGCATTTAACCAAAATTGCGCTCCATACCCACCGTTTGAAGTAGCGGTCGGAGTTGCCACATATTTTACCCAACTTTCGTCCAGAATCTGTTCCCCATTCCAATTTCCCTTGTTCAAATACAACAAACCAAATTTTGACCAATCGCGCGTTGTTGCCCATCCATACGAAGAACCCACATAATTACCCGCCATATCCGTTTCTAAAACCATCGATTTCATTCCTATTTTATCAATCAAAGCCGAATACCAAAAATCTAAATATTCCTGATGCGTCTTGAATTGCGCTCTTAAAATATAAGACAGTAAATTAGTTGTTCCGGAGGAATAGTTCCAATGGGTATTGGGTGTGAAGGCAGATGGTTTTTCTAATTGTATCCTCCCCATATTTTCTGATTGAAATAACATCGTTGTGGCGTCACAAATCGTACTGTAACTTTCCTCCCAAGCCAACCCAGAATTCATATGTAGCAAATCATTCGTCGTAATTATTCTACGATTATCATTTTTCCATTCTACAATTGGAGCTGGTTTATTAATATCGTACTTCCCTTGTTTTTGAAGGATTCCAAACAGTGTTGCCGTTATACTTTTAGTCATCGACCAGCCGAGAATTTTACTGTCTTTATTGAAACCCGTATCGTATTTCTCTGCTATTATTTTGTCTTTATAAATTACTAATAAAGATCGGGTTCTTTTATTCACTATCCCTTTTTCGTCGAACGCATTGGCTACAGCCGCATTCAATTTAGCATAATCCACATTGCTAAAAACCGTATCCTTTTGCTCTATATCTCCGTAAGGAAAAGTTAGATTGTTTGTTGTTTTATTTCGTTTTGGAATATCATACGGCTTGTTGATATCAAAATCAGCATCTACCAAAGTAACTCCCAAACCTTCGCGGTAAATTGCTTTTCGTTCTTTCAATCCATAAACAGATGCCGTCGCAAATTGTCCGTTTTCATCAATTGTGTTTGTAGCCAAATCAATCATCTTTATATCGTTGTCTCCCTTTTCAATCATTTCCATGGAACGCTGGTCTATAAAATGTCCCGAAGCAATGCTTTTGGCTGAAAAGCCAGAAATCAAATCCAATTTGGGATAGGTTATAAATCCATAATAAAGAATCCCAATAAAAGAGACAAAACCAACAAGTTTGAAGAATTTTTTCATTTGATACTATTTTACTGCAATTTAGTAAAATTTCCCGTCATTAATTCAATAGGATATTTCTATGAAAGCATAAGAAACAAACATAAAAAACAGTGAATTAGCAGCGAAAACAAATTGGATTTTAGTACTTTTGTATTTAGAACTTTTCTAAATAATTATGCTAGACATTCAAAAAATAAGAGCCGATTTTCCGATACTTTCGCAAAAAGTGAACGGAAAACCTTTAGTTTATCTCGACAACGGAGCCACATCGCAGAAACCACAAATTGTGATTGATGCCATTTCAAAATACTATCAGGAAATTAATGCCAATATTCATCGCGGCGTACATACTTTGAGCCAATTGGCTACTGATGCTTATGAAATTTCACGTGGTAAAATTCAAAATCACATCAACGCCAAATTTTCCCATGAAGTGCTATTTACTTCTGGAACTACTTTTGGAATCAATTTAGTTGCAAACGGATTTGCCGCTATTTTAAAACCGGGTGACGAAGTGTTAGTTTCGGCATTAGAACACCACAGTAATATTGTGCCTTGGCAAATGTTGTGTGAGAAAACAGGTGCCGTCCTAAAAGTCATTCCTATGAATGAAAAAGGGGAATTGATCATGGCCGAATACGATAAATTACTATCCGAAAAAACAAAGATTGTTACAACTAATCATATATCAAATGCACTGGGGACGATCAACCCAATCAAGTATATGATTGATAAAGCACATGCTGTTGGTGCTGCCATATTAATTGATGGTGCGCAAGCGGTACCACATTTAAAGCCAGACGTTCAAGAACTAGATTGTGATTTTTATGTTTTTTCAGGACATAAAATATGCGGACCAACCGGAATTGGGATATTGTACGGTAAAGAAGCTTGGCTAAATAAACTACCTCCTTATCAAGGTGGTGGCGAAATGATTAAAGAAGTATCTTTCGAAAAAACGACTTATGCTGAACTACCTCATAAATTTGAAGCAGGAACGCCAAATATTGCTGGTGGAATCGTTTTAGGAACTGCTATTGATTATATGAATGCCGTTGGTTTTGAAAACATTCAAAAACAAGAACTGGAATTGTTGGAATACGGAACTAAACGTCTATTAGAAATTGAAGGTTTGAAAATTTTTGGTACCTCAAAAGAAAAAACTTCCGTAATTTCGTTTAATATTGACGGCATTCATCCTTACGATATTGGCACCATAATTGACAAATTAGGAATAGCGGTTAGAACTGGGCATCATTGCGCGCAACCGATTATGACTTATTTCAATATTCCGGGCACCATACGAGCTTCATTCTCTTTTTACAATACGAAAGAAGAAATCGATGTTATGGTTGAAGCGGTAAAAAAAGCAACACTAATGTTATCTTAACTTTTTAAACAATGAGAATACTATCTTTATTATTACTGACTATTTTTCTTGGAAAAAGCTGTGAAGGCCAAAGCAAACAAGATCTAGAATCTGCTGTTATTGAATACACCGCAAATACAAGAGGGTTTTATCAAAAAATAACAGTTCAAAATCAAATGGTCATCATTTCTAAAGATAGAAGCGGACAAGAGAAAGTCGTTCCTACAAAAATAGCAGCCAAGGACTGGGAAGAATTAGTAGACTATTTCAATAAAATGGAATTGGACAGCTTGCCAAAACTGAAAGCACCTACAGAGAAACGTTTTTATGACGGTGCGCCAATTGCTAATTTTAAAATTACGTTTAAAGACAAAACCTATGAAACAACGAGTTTTGATCATGGTTTTCCGCCAAAAGAGATTAAAAAATTCGTAGATAAAATAAATTCAATTGCAAAACAAAACGATGAAAATTAAAGAAATACAAGACGAGATAGTAGACGAATTTTCCATGTTTGATGATTGGATGGAGCGATACGAATACATCATCGAATTAGGAAAAAAACTTCCGTTAATAAAAGAAGAATTCAAGACAGAAAATAATTTGATAAAAGGCTGCCAGTCGAAAGTGTGGTTGCAAGGAGAGAAAAATGATGACAAGGTGGTTTTCACTGCAGACAGCGATGCGATTTTGACAAAAGGAATTATCGCCATTTTGATCCGTACTTTTTCAAATCAAACTGCCGCAGACATTCTCGAATCTGATATGGATTTTATTGACGAAATAGGACTGAAAGAACATTTATCCCCTACACGTGCTAACGGTTTAGTGTCCATGATTAAGAATATAAAAATGTATGCTTTGGCATTCAATGCACAAAACTAATTTCAACATATAAGTCATATGCGAACTTGATTAAAAAACTAATTTTACTTATATGGTTCGAAAAATAACAAACACTAAAACAGATTGAAAAATTAAAATAAAATGGAACAAAATATAGACACTAACGAATTAGGAGAAGCGATCGTAAAAAAATTAAAGACAATTTACGACCCTGAAATCCCTGTAGATATTTATGAATTAGGATTAATTTATGATGTAATGGTAAATACCGATTACGAAGTAAAAATCCTGATGACACTAACCTCGCCTAACTGCCCCGTTGCGGAAAGTTTGCCAAGAGAAGTAGAAGAAAAAGTAAAATCAATCGAGCATGTAAAAGACGCCGAAGTAGAAATCACTTTTGACCCACCTTGGAGCAAGGACTTAATGAGCGAAGAAGCAAAATTAGAATTAGGAATGCTTTAAAGATAGTATTCAGTAGTCAGTTTTTTAGTATTCAGTTATTAGCTGAGCGCTAAAAAACTGAACACTGATTATTGAACACTAACAAAATGGAAGAGATAATTAATAAAGTGGCAAATAGTGCACTGGAAGTATTCGATTTAGAAGATTATTATCCAAAAGGTATTCGATCCCAGGTTGACATTTCGCAATGGCTTCTGGAAGGTTTTCTATTGAAAGAAAAAGAGTTTAGAGAACACCTTAAAAATCACGATTGGACACAGTATCAGGATCAGTTTGTGGCTATAAATTGCAGTACGGATGCTATTGTTCCAGCATGGGCTTCCATCTTAGTTACTATCCAACTTGCTCCTTTTGCCAAGAAAATCGTAAATGGAAATATTGATGATTTAAATGCCGCTTTGTATGAAGAACTACTAGCTAAAATTGATTATTCAGTGTATGGTAATAAATCAATTATTATAAAAGGCTGTTCACAAAAACCGGTACCCATGCGTGCCTATGTTTTGGCCGCACAAAACTTGCAACCCTTCGCCCGCAGCATTATGTACGGAGAAGCTTGCTCTGCCGTTCCCTTATATAAAGCAAAAAAATAGGATCAATTAAAAACACCGAAACATGAAAAAATCACTAATTTCCATTGTTTTTATTCTCACGGTACTTGTTGGAAGTGCTCAAGAAATTCCAAAAGACACCACTAAACTTTGGACAAAAGAAGGAAATCTTTCTTTACTTTTTAACCAATCTGCTTACAACAGACAGTGGCTTGGTGGCGGAACATCAAACATAGCAGGGAATTTTGGCGTTAACTATGACTTTAATTATAAAAAAGACGCCGTTGTTTGGGACAATAAATTTATCCTTGCTTATGGTTTAAGTAAAATTAAAGGCAATAATAAAACTGCCAAAACAGATGACCGTTTAGAACTGAATTCAATTTGGGGTAAAAAAGCAAAAGGCGACTGGTACTATTCGATGTTTTTCAATTTTAAAACGCAAATGGACACGGGTTACGATAAGAATGATGTGAATATTTCTCATTTTTTCTCTCCCGCTTATTTCCAATTGGGTCCCGGTATGCTTTGGAAAAAAAGTAATAACCTGAGTGTGAATTTTTCTCCCGCTACCTCAAAACTGATCTTGGTACACAATCACTATACAGAATTTGGCCCATCATTTGGTGTTTTACAAGGAGACAACTCTCGATTTGAATTTGGAGCCAGCATTACAGCCTACTACAAATTTGTTATAATGGCGAACGTTTCTATAGAGAATCGTCTGAATTTATATTCTAATTATTTGGACAATCCGCAAAATGTGGATATTGATTACCAAATGAATGTGGTGATGAAAATCAACAAATACTTGTCCGCAAATGTTGCTTTACAAACCATATATGATGACAACTCTGTACAAGCAGTACAAGTCAAAGAAGTCTTTGGAATAGGAGTGAATTACGGTTTTTAATTAAACCATAGTATACAGGAAATCCCTTTTGAAAATTATTCTAAAGGGATTTTTTTTGGATTGAAATGTTTTGGGCTAAATCAAAACAAGATTAAAAAGATGCATGTATTAAACTCTACTGCGGCAAAACCTCCGTTTAAGCCCAGGTTTCACCTCATTAAGCCTTCAATTGCATAGTTCTTTTTTTTTCAAATATTCTAAAAAACAATCGTAATTATTACAACAGTCTCGCATGAGGGATGGAAGTGGAAATCCTTTTATGCAGCGTAGCGAAATAAAAGATTGCAACGTACAGCGCGACGCTGCTGTAACGGAGTGGAAGCTGGGGCATGCCCAAAAAAAATCCCTCTTGAAAATATCAAAAGGGATTTGGTTTTTTATAATGACAGGATTTAATTATTCGTCCTCGTTGTCTTCATCTACTTCTTTCTCTACCGCATCTTTATAATCAGGATATAAAAACTTATTGTAAGGAAAACGGGTAATGTGAATCTGTCTTACCGTTTCATAAAGACGTTCTCTTAATTCTTCAAAATTTTCTTTGTTTGTTGCCGAAATGAACAAAGCATTTTCCTCTCCTACTCGACTCATCCATGTGGATTTCCACTCTTCTAGTGTATTATGTCTCGGCGTTTTCTCGGTCATCAGATCATCGTCATCAATCGTCAAATGGGTGTAGGCATCAATCTTATTAAAAACCATAATTACTGGCTTGTCACTTGCTTTGATGTCCATTAACGTTTGATTCACTGAAGCAATATGGTCTTCAAATTCAGGATGTGAAATATCAACTACGTGCAACAGTAAATCCGCCTCACGAACCTCGTCTAAGGTACTTTTAAAAGAATCTACTAATTGTGTAGGTAATTTTCGAATGAAACCTACCGTATCAGAAAGCAGGAATGGCAGATTTTTAATCACGACTTTTCGAACCGTGGTATCTAATGTGGCGAAGAGTTTGTTTTCGACAAAAACATCACTTTTTCCAATCGCATTCATCAAAGTTGATTTTCCAACATTGGTGTAACCCACTAAAGCGACACGAACCATAGCTCCACGATTACCGCGCTGTGTGCCCATTTGTTTGTCAATCGCTTTGATTTTATCTTTCAATAAAGCAATTCTATCACGTACAATACGTCTGTCTGTTTCAATTTCTGTTTCTCCAGGTCCGCGCATTCCAATTCCCCCTTTTTGGCGTTCTAAGTGAGTCCACATTCCAGAAAGTCGAGGTAAAAGATATTGGCATTGTGCCAATTCTACTTGGGTTCTAGCATAGGAAGTCTCTGCTCTTTGCGCAAATATATCCAGGATAAGGTGAGTCCTGTCAAGAATTTTGCATTCCACGATTACTTTAGAAATATTTTTTTGTTGGGAGGGAGTCAATTCATCATCAAAGATCAATGTTGAAATTTCGTTCTCTTTTACATACTGATGAATTTCTTCTATTTTTCCCGTTCCTACAAATGTTTTAGGATTTGGTCGTTCCATTTTTTGTGAAAAACGTTTGACCACTTGCCCACCTGCCGTAAAGGTTAGAAACTCTAATTCGTCAAGATATTCTCTAAGCTTCTCTTCACTTTGATTTTGAGTCACAATCCCAACAATGGCTGTTTTTTCGAAATTTAATACTTCTTTTTCTAACATATCTTTGTATAAGCTACAAATTTAATGATTTGTGCACTATTAACTGTAATTCCAAATGCTTTTTAAATAATTATAAAGAAACATTAGCCTTTTTAGTAATAGGGGCAACCTAAACATAGTATAATTACTCGTATAAGTAAGTCGTTTTTGTTTTTACAATTCCGTTTTCTTCCACAAGGTCTTGCGAAATGGGATAATTACTGCTGTTGTATTTAAACGTGGCTGATTTGCCTACATAATTTGTTGATGTAGCTTTAGAATCAAGCTCATTATTACTAGATATTGCTTGAAAATCAAATTCATCCTCATAGAAAGAAATTAACGGAAGAATTACTTTATAATTTTCACCAAAGGTACTTTTGGCCATTAGTAATTTAACCGAGTTTTTATCATCATAGGTATAATAAATTATTGTTTTATCACCTACAAGTCCTTTATCTCTTGACAAATTATCTTTGTAATACCCATACTCTTTTTTACTGATAATTTGCTCGTTTCTGTCGCGAGAGGAACGTCTTACTATTATACCTTCTTGAACGATGTATTCATTATCTTCAACAAAATTTTGATGGGTAGTGCTTTTTTTAGTGATGGCTCTTACTCGTGCACCGTCATATTTAAAAGTAACTGTTTTAGTAACGTTCTCGCCATTTTCATCGTATTTTTTACTAAATTTTATTAGATTATTCGCTTTGTCATACGTGTAATTTATCACCTCTTTCCAGTTGCTACCTTCGCGCTCTTTTACAGTCATATCAAGTAATCCGTTTGGATTATAAAAATAAACTTGGATGATATCAGACGTTTTAATCGAATGAATTTTTCCTTCTTTGAATGTGATTGTTTTGTTTACGGTTTCGCCATCTTTTAAATTTCTAAAATTTGTTTTAACAACGTTAATTTGCTTCAATCTCACGGAATTTTCTTGTGCTTGTGCTGGCATACAGCAAGGTAAAACTGCCATAAGCAGTGCCATAAAGTAGGTTTTCATGTAGTTTTAATAAAGATTTGGTCTGCAAAATACAAAAACCAAACAAAAACCCTATCCTTATAACTATTAAATCTAAATTTTTGTACTATTCGAAGTGAACTGCTCTTAAAAGAATACCTCTATTTATTTACCAACAGGAATCGCCAATTCCTTTGAATTTTTGGCTATTTTTACCCGACCTTAATTCCCTTTTAATGAATCGATTTTTGCCATTCTTATTTGTTTTCCTTTTTCCAACATTGCTTTTGGCTCAAGAGAATTCAACTTCTTTACTGCGGGAATTGGATCAAACAATCGAGAATCATCAGTTGTATTCGAACCAAAAAGAGCATGCCATTGATTCCCTAAAACTGCTTCTAAAACCTGCTTTGAGTGATCTTCAGAAACAGGAAGTTTACGATCAATTATACGAAGAATACCGAGTATATAAATCCGATTCTGCTTTGGTTTTTGCTCGAAAAAGCGTGCAAATCGCGACTCGCCTGAAGGATCCAAAAAGAAGTGATCAAGCCGCACTTAATCTCGCCTCGATAATGGGCACTTTAGGAATGTACAAAGAGGCTACCGACATTCTCGCAAAAAATCCTGGGAATCATTCTCCGGAATTGAAAGGAGCATATTTTGTTGTTAATCGGGTGCTTTATGGCTATATGTACGATTATGCGACCTCTGCGTATGAGAAAGAAAAATACGCTACATTAACACAAAAACACCGTGATTCCTCGCTGCAGCATTTCCCAAAACAGTCTCGACAACACCTAATTATTCAAACTGAGCAATTAATTAAAGATGGGCAAGAGGACGAATCATTGCATCAGCTTCTTAGCGTTTTCCCCACTATTTCTCTTTCTGATCCTGATCGGGCTATTTTTGCCTACATCATTTCTCATGCTTACCATCAAAAAAAAGACAGAGAAGCAGAGAAAAAATGGTTGGCTATTTCCGCTATCTCTGATTTGAAGTTGGCCAAAAAGGAAAATATTTCGCTTCGAAATCTGGCCTTTTTACTATACGAGGAAGGCGACATCGACCGAGCCTACAAATACATTCAACGCTCACTAGAAGACGCGCTCTTTTGTAACGCCCGTTTAAGAACCTATGAGATCTCTAAAATGATGCCCATTATCAGTGAAGCTTATGAACATCAGAATCAAAAGAACCAACAACAACTCTGGTTATTTCTGGTAAGTGTCAGCTTATTGACTGTGATTTTATTGATTGTGCTAATTCTGCTTTTCAAGCAAATGAAAAAATTAAAGATTGCCCAAAAAGATTTGAATGTGGCAAATACTCAATTGTCAGAACTAAATGTTGCCTTACATGCCATTAATTTACGACTAAAGGAAACGAACAGTACGCTAACGGAAGCCAATCTTGTAAAAGAAATCTACATAGGCAAATACATGGACCAATGCTCGGATTATATTGGAAAATTAGAAGCCTATCGCCGGAAATTGAATATGATGGCAACCGCAGGCAAAATGAACAACCTCATCAGCGCCATCAAGTCAAAACAGTTTATCGAAACTGAACTAAAAGAGTTTTACTCGAATTTTGACAAAACCTTTTTACTGCTCTTTCCTGACTTTATCAATGAATTTGAAGCGTTGCTTGTTGACTCTGAATTAACCCAACTGAAAGACGGCGACCTTTTGAACACCGAATTAAGAATAGTCGCGCTTATCCGTTTGGGTATTAAGGACAGTGCTAAAATAGCGGTTTTCCTTCGCTATTCTGTATCTACAATTTACAATTATCGCTCCCAAATCAAAAACAAAGCAGCGGGCCCCCGTGAAGAATTTGAGGCTAATGTCATGCAAATAGGAACAAAAACGAAGCTATGACTAGTACCCTTTATAAGTACATTCACTCGTAAGAACAGTCAATTTGACTTTTTTTTAGATTAAGAACACTCTACTTTTTTTAATTGAAAAATAGAATTAAATTATTAATTTTCAGTAACTTACACTTCAAAAAACAACATACAATCTACTTTTTAAAAATCACAAAAACATTCAAGGCATAAAGGGCATATATTTACTATATCATAGTTCCTTATGAATAACAAAAAATATAGTACGACCCAAAAAATAGTAATCCTTAATTTATTCTAAAAAATGAAACACTTAATTTTCACTTCCTTAATCTGGCTTGCCTTAATTAGTGGTGTCCAAGCGCAACAATTAAAATCTCCGAATGAAGCCTTTACAATGGATTTTTCGTTACAAAATGACGGAACTCCTACATACGCATTAAAATACAAAAATAAAGAAGTTATAAAAACCAGTAAATTAGGTTTAGAGCTAAAAAACGATGACAAATCATTGTTAAATGACTTCATGGTTACAGATACAAAAACTACCACTTTTGATGAAACTTGGAAACCGGTTTGGGGAGAAGAAGATCAAATTCGAAATCATTATAATGAACTAGCAGTTACCTTAAACCAAAAAAGTACCGATCGCCAAATTGTAATTCGTTTCCGTTTGTTTGATGATGGTCTTGGATTTCGTTACGAATTTCCTTCTCAAAAAAACCTTACTTATTTTATAATTAAAGAAGAAAAAACACAGTTTGCCATGGCAGGCGATCATACTGCTTTTTGGATTCCAGGAGATTATGACACCCAAGAATATGATTATACTACCTCAAAATTATCTGAAATTAGAGGCTTAACCGAAAAAGCAAAAACAGAAAACGTCTCGCAAACTTCATTTTCGCCAACAGGAGTACAAACTTCTTTGATGATGAAAACAAATGACGGAATCTACATCAACTTACACGAAGCAGCATTAATTAATTATTCGTGTATGCACCTGAATCTAGATGACAAAAACATGATTTTTGAATCTTGGTTGACTCCTAGCGCAAATGGCGATAAAGGCAACATGCAAGCGCCAAACCATTCTCCATGGCGTACTATAATTGTTAGCGATGACGCTCGTAAAATTTTAGCTTCAAAAATGACTTTGAATCTAAATGACCCTTGCAAAATTGAAGATACTTCTTGGATCAAACCCGTTAAATATATCGGTGTTTGGTGGGAAATGATTACTGGTAAAAGTTCTTGGTCGTTTACCAATGATTTTCCATCCATCCAATTAGGGATTACTGATTACTCAAAAGCAAAACCTAACGGAACGCACGGAGCAACGACTACCAAAGTAAAAAATTACATTGATTTTGCCGCTGCAAATGGTTTTGATGGCGTTTTAGTTGAAGGTTGGAATCAAGGATGGGAAGACTGGTTTGGTCATGCCAAAGATTATGTTTTTGACTTTGTGACCCCTTATCCAGATTTTGATGTGAAAGGAATTCACGCTTACGCCAAAGAAAAAGGGATAAAAATGATCATGCATCATGAAACTTCGGGATCAATACGCAACTACGAGCGCCATATGGACAAGGCGTATCAGTTTATGAAAGACAACGGATATGACGCTGTAAAAAGTGGCTATGTAGGCGATATTTTACCCAAAGGAGAAAACCATTATGACCAATGGTCCGTAAACCATTACCAATATGCTATCGAAAAAGCAGCCGAATATAAAATTATGGTTAATGCGCACGAAGCAGTTCGCCCAACAGGAATTTGCAGAACGTATCCAAATTTAATAGGAAACGAATCAGCTAGAGGAACGGAGTACCAATCTTTTGGCGGTTCTAAACCCAACCACGTAACGGTACTGCCATTTACTCGTTTAATAGGTGGGCCAATGGATTACACGCCAGGGATTTTCGAAATGGATTTGAGTAAATTGAACCCTGACAATCATTCGCATGTTAATAGTACGATTGCAAACCAATTGGCTTTGTATGTTACCATGTACAGTCCTTTACAAATGGCAGCCGATTTACCAGAGAATTACAATCGCTTTTTGGATGCTTTTCAATTTATCAAAGATGTGGCTATCGATTGGACAGAAAGCAAATACCTTGAAGCAGAGCCAGGACAATACATTACTGTCGCTCGTAAAGCTAAAGGAACTAACAACTGGTTTGTAGGGAATGTAAATGGAGATATTGCACGTACTTCAAACATTGCATTTGACTTTTTAGAAAAAGGAAAAAAATACAACGCGACTATTTACGCTGACGCAAAGGATGCTGATTATAAAACGAATCCGCAGGCATATGCTATTCGAAAAATGAAGGTAACTAGCAAGTCAAAATTGTCTCAGTTATCAGTACCAGCTGGTGGTTATGCCATTAGTATTATTGAAATCAAATAATAATTACTTTATAAAAATAGAGAAGGCTGTCTAGAATTTTAGACAGCCTTTTTTAATTAGGCGTTACTGTAAATAGAAACGTTTAATTTACTTTACAGCAATTAACTTAACATCAAAAATAAGTACGGAACCACCTGGAATACCATTGCTATCACGACTACCATACCCTAAGCGAGCCGGTATCAAAAGAATACCGCTACCTCCTACTTTAAAATGGGGAATTCCTTCAGTCCATCCTTTGATAACTTGTTGTAAACCAAATGTAATTCCGGCGTCTTTACTTTGGTCAAACACTGTTCCATTAGTATAATATCCTTTGTAAGCTACCGTAACTGTTGATGTTTGAGTTGGTTGAAGCCCTGTGCCGGATTCACTAATCACATAATACAAACCAGTATCACTTTTTTGAGCAGTCAAATTATTTTTGGCAATATATGCCGTAATTTCAGTTTCATTTTGAGCTGTATAATCAACCGCAGTTGTTGGTTTTTCTGTTTCCGATAAGCAAGAGACAAATAATAAAGAAACAAGTGATAATAAAATAGATTTCATAATTTGATTTGATTTATAGAGTTGCAAATATATAAAATTACATGTCCAAGCGATGTGAAATTAAAAGACTTTATAACATGCTATAATGATATTATATAAGCCACTTATCACTTATTACAAATAAAATTAAAAATGTTAACGGAGCAATTATAAAGTACGAAGTGCTTAAATAATAATACTTGCACTTGGATATTCCTGTTTTATTTCAGGAGGATTTTTCCATTCCGTCCTACTTGATTCCTGAAACCACGATTTTAATTGCTGCTCACAATCAGCATGAGCTTCCCAAAATTCCCGCAGTGTTTTTTTAGCAACTATTCTTAAGTGTTTTAAATTTAGAGAAAGTTAATAAAAAGTTCCCGATATGGGAATTATTTTTTCATTTATGTATTGCAACTCCTAAAACGTAATTTATCATTATAACTGTTTCCTCTTTTTACATTAAAACTTACAAATTTCCGGCAAAAAACTATCGCATAACAAAAGGATTCTTATTTTTCAAAACCCCTTACTTCCCAAAAACCTGCACATCATCTACCTGAAAAGCTCCGTCTAAAGTCAGATTTTTTCCGGAACCCGTGTACTTGAAAGCGATATTAATTTTCCCTGAATAAGACGACAAATCCACTCCGCCGGAACCCACAAACTGATACCAAGGCGTGACTTGAGTGGGCATAATCACCTTGAGTGGAGTCCAAGTTGCCTTAGTAACATTCACGCCGTCAAAATTAGTCGACACAAGTACTTGCAGTGAATTCAAAGGAGAATCCACATCAAGATGATGTTGCGCAGTTCTAAAAGTCAGTATTTCATTAGTATGTGTGTCCATATCAATTTTGGGTGAAATCAACCATGCGATATTAGACACCACTTTGGCTCCTGTGGTATTAAACTCGGCATACCCATTGCCAGAATACATAGTGCCTTTCCAGAAGATAGTGCCACTCTGAACGATATTTGCCCAACCGGGAAGACTCAAATTAGTTTTATCCACTACTGTTTGAAAATCTTGGGAGAAAAAAGGAGCGGTTCTTGGCGCAGTCATCGTCACATCTTTTTCGGAACGAGCCAGCAATTGATAATCGGAACCGAATTTAGTTAGCACTCCTCTCACCTTTCCATTTCCGCTGGGAACCATTTTTTGGGCAAAATCAGCATAACTGCTTGTCCTAAAAAGAACTTGATTCCCAAATTTATCGATTAAACTCCAATTGGTTGCACCACCTACATTATTTGTCTCTTCAAAATAGTGACGTCCAAGCGCTGCCTCGGTGAACTGAACCTCTGACAGCTCTACCAAAGTGTTTAAATTAGCATCAGAAACTAAATCTGGAATCACAAGGGGTCGAACCAATAGATCTTCTCCCACGGTAGTACAAGAAGCATGCAATACGTTTTTATAATCGTTTTGTGACAGTCTCCCCACCGCACCTTCATTATAACTATTAACATAAATCCCACCGATTCGAAGGCTTCCATAATTAATATCAGTGTACTGATTTTTTAATTTTACATAGACTTTATTTCCCACTCTAAAATCAACATAGGTATTGCTTGCATCGACAGGAACGCTAAACCCTACGGATGAAGACGTCGTAGTTGCTAAAGTCTGCAACGAAATGGCTTTGAAAAAATTACCATTTTCATCACTAGAAACCACGTAGGCTTCAATGATGTCATCATAGGTATATTGCGTAACGATGGCACCTGCATTAGTGTGAACTTCAGCCACCGTTTTATTTGTGGACAAATCTGGTTGGGTACAGCTCAGTTTTGGTATTTCCACTGCATCGTTTGCACAACCTGAAAAAACAGTGACAAGTACCGTCAAAAAAAGGAAACTATAGAAAGTAGATTTCATAAGGCGATTTTTTTAATTTAAAAATTGAAATAGAGATTAACGAAATACGTTCTTCCGTAACCGTAAAAATATTTATTGCCAAAAGACGGAGTTCCACTGGAAAAATCTTGATTTAATTGTCTAAAATTAGCATTCCTAGCTTGCTCATAACCGCCCGTTTTATAGTTTGTGTCTAGTACATTATTGACACTCGCAAAAAGCCCCAAGTTTTTTCCTTTGATGCGCCACGACTTCCCTCCTGTAAAATTGAGTAACAAAATAGGCTCGAATTTTTCTTGCTTCAATAATTCCCTCGCTCTATCTTCTGTCGCTTCTGGAAAAGGAAAACCGCTGGTGGGATTGGTATAAAAACCATCCGTCCTTGCTATTGGCGAAACATCAATATAGCTATCTGCCAAATAATTAATATTAGTTCCTATCCACCAGTATTTGGGATCACGGTATTCAATCCCCAAACCATATGCTTGTTGCGGCATTCCAGCTTGTCTATAATTTTTTAAAAGCGCCGTTCCAAAATCAAATGAAGGCTTTGTGTTTTCTACGGTAGCCATTGCATCATTATTAATACTCACATTAGGATTACTGTCATAGGTAAACTGACCGTATCCTGCGGAAAAACTTCCTTTTATAGTACTCGTGAGTTGGTATTCAAAACTAAATTCTCCACCTATATTCTTTCGATCCAGATGGGTTAACGTTTGACTTACAAAAGCATTCGTGTTCGTATACCCAGCGCCATTGTCAAAAATACCTTCCGCATAAAAGAAGGAAGTTTTAGCCGCGTTTTTTATTGTCGAATAATACGCGGTCAATCGCGTCTTCAGCTTTGGCGAACGGAAAACATAGGTCGCATCGAGGCTGTTTATCATTTCACTTTGCAATCCGTCCACAACGGAATTATTCAAGCGGGCGTTAGGAAATGTATTTCGGATTGTGGGTGCTTTAGACAAATGGGCTCCGTTGAAATTCAGTGATTGCTTCCCTGAAATTTTAAATACGGCACCGCCTTTAAATCCAAAATTCTCAAAGGATACTTTTTCGCTTTTACCAAAGGAAATCGTTTCATAAATCCCATTTTTATACAAACCTTCCCGCTGATAATTCGAAGAAGAGAAAGATTGTGCCAAATAGAAATCGATGTTGTTATAAGAAAATTTAAATTGGCTAAAAGCATCAAAAATAGTCGCCGCATATTTATAATTATATCCATAAGCATCTCCTACAACGACCTGCCTGTTTGGGTTATTCAAATCAGATTGTGCTTGATTACCGCTATAAAAGCCATCAATATCCTCAAAAAAGGCACCGCCCAACAGATCTAGAAGATGCTGGTAATTATGCGATTCTAATTTCCGGAATGACCCCCCTGCATTAAAAATCAAGTTTTCATTTAGTTGCGTATTGAAATTAGAAGAAGCGACTACCGTTTGATCATCCATGCGGTCTTCATATAAAACATAATGACTTTTTC
This sequence comes from Flavobacterium frigoris, assembly GCF_900111075.1. Classification (GTDB taxonomy): domain Bacteria; phylum Bacteroidota; class Bacteroidia; order Flavobacteriales; family Flavobacteriaceae; genus Flavobacterium; species Flavobacterium frigoris. The sequence continues at coordinate 323,088 of NZ_FOFZ01000001.1, read as the reverse complement.
CTGCTTCATAGCCCATGGTATTTCCATTAGAGTCTATTATTGGGTTTTGGTTGGCCTGATACAGGGCATCCCAATCAATTTGAGGGTTTGCCAAAAACTGGATTCGGCTCTTCTCGGCATTTTCATTATCAGGTGTAAAAGCACCTGAATATTCTCCCTCGTCTTTGCCATACAGCGAACTGTAATAACTAGGCAATTTTCTAAAATAAGTAGGATCTGGGCTATTGGCATTTTGATAATCGAGATTGCTATTACCTATTTTTCCAAACTGAACCATTACGCTAGAGTTAAGATTGCTGTGGTCATTGATCTTAAAATAGTGATTGAGTATCAAGATGGGTTCTTCGATAGTTTTTACCCTGGCATTTCTCTTCTTTCCATTTTGGTAACCCCAATAGGAATTGTAGGTTCCGCTGGTTAAATCCGTTACTTCAGCGGTATTTGGCGAATTCTTCCCTCGGCTGTTCGGGGTGTAAAATCCGGTGAAATTCAGGGAGTGCCTGTCGCTTAATTTCTTCTCGACACTCAAGAAAAGAGAATTTCCATCGTAGGTGGTTCCTTCAAAATAGCCTTCCTCTGCATAACGTTTTCCTGCCGAAACCACGAAGGCCCAACCGCTATTACTCATTCCTGAAGCAAAGGTTCCCATCATGCGTCCCCTGTAATTCGTATTAGTACCTGAAACGGTGATTCTGGTTCCTGTTCTGTAAATGGAAGCGCGAGTATTGATTTCCTGAGTTCCTAAAATCCCTCCAAAAGTATAATCGGACGGAGCGGTGCCGACGGTGAATTCCTGATTTCGCGTTGCATCATTGAGTCCTCCCCAATCGCCCCACTGTGGCCTGCCGTCATACGACTTATTCATGGAAACGCCATTGATCATGGTGGTCGCATTTTCACTGTCCAATCCCCGAATCCGAAAACGTGCCTGCCCCCAATTGAAAGCGGCGGCTTGCTGAAAAGCATCTTTGGAAGACTGCAGCAATCCCGAGGTGCTCTCTGAACCACTATTGTCATCGGTTAAATCATTTTCGAAAAGTCGGATTAAGCTCCTTTGCTGGTCTGAAATTTCATCTTCCTCCAGCAGAATTGTACCTAAATCCAGTAGTTGCCCAGCATGGATTGTTACCGGAAACAGCCCATCTTTGTAGCCTTGGCTGTGGAAAAGTACCAATTGATCTCCCACAATTAAATCATCAAAAACGAACTTTCCGTCGGCCGCGGTAAGCTGCATTGCATTTGTATTTTGAATCGAAACGACCACATAGGCTAAAGGTAGCTGAGTTTTGGCATCCAATACTATCCCCGAAATTCCCGTTTTATTTTGTGCGAAAGTAAATCCCATTTGTAAAATAACGAAAAGTGTAAGCCAAGCTTTTTTCATAAATCCCTTTGTTTTTCATATAACTACAATTGGTCCGCCAAGCGATTTGGGAACTTTTAATTTTAAATAGAATTGGCTTTATTTCCGAGCACAAAGAAAATCCAAAACAGGATTGGGCATCGGCGATAAAAGAAAAGTGTTTTTTGGAAAATTTGGTTTAAAACCAAACAGGACTAATTTGAAAGTGGTTCTAAAAGTGGTATTTAGAAACCGAGAGAATAGTTATATTCTTTTTTTCACGTTATAAATGTAATTAAAATTTAATACCATTGTTAATTTTTAATAAAATAATGTATTAAAATGTTAATTTATTTATTATTTTTTTATCAAAACTCGGTTTAATACTTAGTTCCTAATAAATAAATTCTTTTTACCATAGACAATTATTAGCTGTAAAAAAAAGAGAAGGGGGGCTTTTTCTGGAGAACAGAAAAAAGCTGGCTTTTAAACCAGCTAGATTCAAGCTACAAATGCAACTTTTTAATTAAGACTTTAATACTTAGTCTACTAAAACTATAAATTAATCACTTTTTTCTGAGCACTGCTTTGAATCGCCGCTTCAATAATTTTCATGACCCTCAGTCCATCTTGTCCACTAACGGGTTCTTCTTTGTCGTTTGTAATCGACTGATATACCTCATCAAAAAAAACATAATAATTCCCTTGAAGTGTTGGGATTTTTCGTCGTACCATTTTACCGTCAATTTCGGTATGCAAGAGCCCTTCTTTTTCTAAAGGTTCCGTTCCCCAAGTATCTAGATTTGGTTTTTTTCCTAATTTCAAATCGTCTTCTTGCACATCGCCTCGCGGTTTCAGGAAAGACCCTTTTTTACCGTGAATGGTATAAGCCGGATTAGCTTCTCGGACAAAAAAACTAGCTTTTAAACGTACTCTGAATTCAGGATAATATAATAAAATATCAAACCAATCATCAACCAAAGAATCTTCGCGTGTCTTGCGGATATCAGCATAAACAGCTTGCGGAAATCCAAACAAATAAACGGTTTGATCTATTAAGTGTGGCCCCAAATCTTTTAGAATTCCTGCGCCAGAATTAGCCGTTTCTTTGTGTTGCTTCGGACTCAAAAGCGGGTTGTAACGATCAAAATGAAATTCGGCTTCGATGATGTCGCCCAACAAGCCATCCAAAAGAACTTGTTTTACGGTTCTTAAATCGCTGTCCCATCTCCTATTTTGAAAAACGGCCAATTTCACTCCTTTTTCCGTAGCTAAGACATCCAATTCCTTCGCTTCGGCCGCTGTAGTGGTAAAGGCTTTTTCAACTACCACGTGTTTGCCGGCCAAAAGTGCTTTTTTAGCATATTCGAAATGGGTTTCCACTGGTGTATTCACGATGATTAACTGAGTATCAGATACCAAAACGTCCTCCAAAGTAGCATAACTCTTTACGTTGGGGTAATCCTTTTGAATCAACTTTTTACTTCGCTCCCAAGAGCCAAGCAGCTCAAATCCCGAGTGAAATTCCAAAAATGGTGCATGGAATACTTTTCCGGACATTCCGTAGGACAGTAAGGCAGTTTTTATTTTTTGCATAATTATTATTTTATTGAGATATAGATTTTTTAAACATATAAGTCATCTAAGTTTTTTTTTAAATCTATTGATACTTTATAAAGTCAAGTTTGAATGAATTTCGTTTTCTTAAACACATAGAGACATTATTCTAAATTTTCATAAATTCTTTAATGGTTCAAAAAAAACAAAGTGATGAATTTATCCATTTATTTTCTTTTAGCTCGTTTGTACTGTTTTGACAATTGAACATCCACTCCCAATTCTGCTGTAAAAAAATCAAGCAGATGCGGTTGGCAAAACTTCTGCGATAGTCATCCGTTCGCTCATTCGATAAAGGTGAATCCTACTGATTGTATAGTCCAAGATTTTAACTTCCTCCAAAAGTACCGTCACTAAATGGAACATTTGCCCGCTTATAATAGTCACGGGAAATAAAAATACTTTGAAAACTGTAGTATCGAGAAATCTATCTTAGCATCAATCGACCATTTCAAATTATTACAAGTTTTAAAATTACTGAAAATTATTAAAGCAAGTAAAATTAAAACAATAACTAACGACAACACAAATCGAAAATCAATCTCCAAGAATAATTAGTCTCATTGTTTTTATTAACCAAAAATTCATTAATTTCGTACTACTATACTTATACTATGAAAAACTTCTACATTCTGCTTTTATTGTCTTATGTCTCTGGAATTTTGGCTCAAAGTTCAGAAATGGAAACCAAAAACATCGCTCATGCTGAAATGAAATCGGCCTCTGCTTTGATAAACTTGGCTGTAAACCCAAACACTTTAAATTACGATATCACCTATCATAAATTAGAATTTACCGTAGATCCAGCGGTCTATTTTATAACCGGAAAAGTAACAACAACGTATACTGCTTTGGCAAATATAAATACAATAACCTTCGATTTAGCCAATGAATTACTAGTAAGCTCCGTTAAAAAAAATGGTGTTTCCCTTAGCTTTATCCGTAATACAAATAACGAATTAATAATTACACTACCAAGCACACAAACTACAGGAACATCAAATACACTGGAAATAATGTACTCAGGAGCACCACCCGTAAATGGATTTAATGCCTTTACAATACAGACCCGCGGCAATGGTAGCAAGACGCTTTACACTCTTTCGGAACCTTTTGGCGCAAGAGACTGGTGGCCCTGCAAGCAAGATTTGAATGACAAGGTAAACAGTATTGACGTTTATATCACCGCCCCTTCTCAATACATAAGTGTTTCAAATGGTATCGAACCTGCCTCTCCGGTAATTAATGGCGCCAATAAAACGACCCACTTTCACCATGGCTACCCTATTCCAGCTTATCTTATTTGCATGGCAGTAACCGATTATACGGTCTATAACCAGCAAGCAGGATTAAACACTGCAGCTAGTCCGTACTACCCCATTATAAATTATATTTATCCCGAAAATTATAATACTACATTACAAACGCAATTAGCAGAAACACCGCAGATACTGAATCTGTACGAAACTTTGGTAGGACCATACCCTTTTAGAAATGAAAAATACGGCCATGCCCAATTTGGTTGGGGTGGAGGAATGGAACATACAACGGTTTCTTTTATGGTAGGTTTTGGAAGAAGCTTAATTGCGCACGAAATGGCACACCAATGGTTTGGTGATAAAATCACTTGTGGTACTTGGAAAGACATCTGGCTTAATGAAGGGATTACCGAGTATATGTCTGGAATGGTAGTAGAAAAATTTGACGGCAATCCCAGTTTCACCTCTTGGAAATCCTCAAAAATCAACAGTGTGACTTCACAAGCGAACGGGAACTTATATTTAACTGACGCTCAGTCTACTGATGTAAACCGTATTTTCAGCAGCCGATTGACCTACAATAAAGGCGCTATGGTTACCAATATGATTCGTTTAAAAATGGGTGACACCAATTTCTTCCAAGCCTTAAAAAATTATTTGAATGACCCTGCATTGGCATATGGATATGCAATAACACCTCAGTTCCAAGCCCATCTCGAAGCAGTCTCTGGCCTAAGTTTTACCGAATTCTTTAATGATTGGGTTTACAATCAGGGCTATCCTACCTACACCGTCATGGCTCAAAATTGGGGTGCTGGACAGGCAAAAATTACAATCAATCAAACACAGTCTGACCCTTCGGTCAGCTATTTTGAGATGCCAGTTCCTGTACAACTTATGGGTTCAAATGGACAAACGTTTGACGCGCTTTTAGATAACACCACCAATGGACAGGAATTTATCGTATCTGTCCCATTTTCAGTAACTGGCGTGCTGTTTGACCCAAACAAAAACATCATTTCCAAAAACAATACCTCAACACTCGGGACTGACACTTTTGAATTGGCGAAGGCGATCGAAATCTATCCAAATCCTGTTTCAAACGAACTGCACATCCAAATGCCTTCCGATATAACCGTTCTAAAAATTACAATTTTAAATGATTTAGGACAGAAAGTACTGGGAAGCAAAGCCCTTGATTTTACCGTTTCCAGCCTATCAAGCGGCGTTCACTTTGCCCAAATTGAAACCTCTGAGGGAACTTACTATAAGAAATTCATCAAAAAATAGTCGCAGGTAATGCGTTTATTGCTTTTCTAAAATAATGCCTTTTGGAGTCAAACGCACTCCAAAAGAGGATTATTTTAGCTTCGCCCGTTCGTACTGTTTTGGCCATTGCACCTCCACACCTAATTCTGAGGCAAAAGTCAATCCCAAGTTCGGGTTTCTCAATGATTCCCGACCAAACAAAATTAAGTCGGCTTTTCCCATCACTAAAATTTCTTCCGCTTGAGTGGCATCAGTAATTAATCCCACTGCTCCAGTCATGATACCGCTTTCTTCTTTTATCCTTTCGGCAAAAGGGACTTGGTAGCCTTGTTCTACCGGAATTTTTTGATACGGTACTAAGGCTCCCGAAGAGACGTCGATCAAGTCGACTCCTTTTTCTTTTAGCACTTTCGAAAGCAAAACAGATTCGGCGATATCCCATCCACCCTCAGCCCAGTCACTTGCTGAAATCCTTACGAATAACGGCAGGTCTTTTGGCCATTCTGATTGTACGGCATCCACAACTTCGAGAGTCAATCGGATGCGGTTGTCGAAGCTTCCACCATATTCATCCGTTCGCTCATTCGATAAAGGCGAAAGAAACGAATGCAATAAGTAGCCATGAGCAGCATGAATTTCCATGACTTGAAAACCGGCTTTCACAGATCTTACCGTGGCTGCCTTAAAATCTGCAAGTACCTTTTGGATACCCGCGTTGTCTAAAGCGACAGGCAGCGTGTCTGTATCTGAATACCGAATTGCACTTGGCGCCACGGTCTCCCATCCGCCTTGTGCAGCATCGAGTTTTTTATGACCATTCCAAGGAGAAGAACTACTTGCTTTCCTTCCGGCATGCGCCAATTGAACTCCCGGAACTGCATTCTGGCTGATGATAAAACGATTGATCGCTGCTAATTTCTCGATGTGTTCGTCTTTCCAAATCCCCATATCTTCGGGAGAAATTCTTCCTTCTGGAGAAACAGCGGTAGCTTCCTGAATGATTAAACCTGCACCGCCAGAAGCACGACTGCCCAAATGCACCAAATGCCAATCATTGGCAAAGCCATCAACGGCAGAATATTGACACATCGGCGAAATAGCAATTCTATTTTTAAGCGTAAGGCTTTTTATTTCTAAAGGAGTATATAATAGTGGTGACATAAGGTTGATTTTATAAAATGAAAGTTACTAATTTAATCACTTAATTTATGATATTGTAAAGTTACATGACATCCGCCAAAGTAAAAAATCATATGGCATAATTGTTGACTGAGCAATTGTATTCTAGCCTAATTATAAGGCTTTCAAAATAAAATAGAAAACCCTACTTTTGTACAATTCAATTAAGAACCTAAAATAAAAAATGGATATATTTATCAAGCTTTCGCAATTTTTAATGAGTTTGTCATTATTAATAATACTACACGAATTAGGACATTTCATTCCTGCTAAATTGTTTAAAACCAGAGTCGAAAAATTCTATTTGTTTTTTGACGTTAAATACTCCCTTATAAAAAAGAAAATTGGAGAAACTGAATACGGTATTGGTTGGTTACCGCTAGGTGGATATGTGAAAATCTCGGGGATGATTGACGAGAGTATGGACAAGGAACAAATGGCATTGCCACCACAACCTTGGGAATTTCGTTCTAAGCCAGCTTACCAACGTTTGATTATCATGCTAGGTGGAGTAACTGTTAACTTCATTTTGGCCTTCATCATCTATATTGGGATGGCCTTTGCTTATGGCGATACTTATATTGCCAATGCAGATATGAAAGACGGTCTGTTGATTGAAAATCAAGCCATGATCAACGCCGGTTTCAAAACGGGTGATAAAATCATTTCGGTTGACGGCACAAAAATCATGAAGTTCGACAATGATATCAACATGAAAGTTGTTTTAGGAAAAGAAATTCTTATCGAAAGAAACGGAATCCAACAAACCATAAAAATGCCTATTGATTTTATTGATCAATTGTCAAAATTTGAAAAAGGAACCTTACTGGACATCAGAAGGCCGTTTGTCATTGGTTCCATTAATGACGAATCTACCAATAAAGAATTACAAGCCAAAGATGTTGTAGTTACCCTTAATGGTCAAGCTGCAAAATACATGGACCAGGCAAAAACCATATTAGAAAACAACAAAGGAAAAACAATTCCTGCAACGGTATTGCGCGATCAAAAAGAAGAACAAATACAAGTTACGGTAAACAACGACGGAATGTTAGGAGTTAACCTTGCCGGATTAAGTATTGCTTCCATGGAAAAATTAGGCTACTACAAAGTAAGTAAACAAGAATTCGGTTTCTTAGAATCGATTCCTGTAGGAATCATAAAAGGAAAAAACCAAGTGGTAGGATATGGAAAACAATTAAAAATGATTTTCAGTCCAAGCACAGGAGCCTACAAACAAGTGGGTGGTTTTAAAGCTATTTTTGATATTTTTCCAAGCACTTGGAGCTGGGAAACGTTCTGGACTATTACTGCTTTGTTATCAATTATGCTAGGTGTAATGAACTTATTGCCTATTCCGGCACTCGATGGAGGTCATGTAATGTTTTTATTATATGAAATTGTTAGCGGTAAAAAACCAAGTGACAAGTTCCTTGAAAACGCACAAATGGTTGGTTTTGTATTACTTATAACGCTGTTGTTATTTGCTAACGGAAACGATATTTACAAAGCAATTGTAGGGAAGTAAAAAAAAATAAAAAAAGTTTAATTTTTGTTTGCACAAATCAAATGATAGCCTATCTTTGCACCGCTTTACAACTGTAACACACGTTACGTTTTATCGCTCAGTTTCCTTCTTAGCTCAGTTGGTTAGAGCATCTGACTGTTAATCAGAGGGTCCTTGGTTCGAGCCCAAGAGAGGGAGCGAAAAGCAGAAAGCCTTTACAGCAATGTAAAGGCTTTTTTTTGTATTAAAGTAAATGGAGATCAATCCTAGCTCAGATCATAACGAAAACCGGATCAAGTCGAAAACCTCTAGACAATTAAAAATACCCCGTTTAACGATGCCTTTTTAATTAAGTAATATCCACTTTTTATCACTGTTTAGTTTAAAAGTACCAATGTGCTCCTTATTCCACTCTTGCGGTCCTATCAGCGAAAGAAAATTTACCCCTGCCGCATCTCGATATAAATGATAGATTTCGCCAATAACGGGCTCAAATGAAAATTTAGAATTATAAACTAATTCGTTCCATTCGTATTCTTCCATTAGATTTTGATATTGCGTTCTTAGTTCGTTAAACTTATTTTCAAACTCTTTGTTTACATTACTAATGCCTCTACTTTTCCAAGAAACAACATCGTCCATTCTAATTACTGGCGCACCTACATTTGTAGCATAAGGCAATATATTTGCATTAAATCCTTCATCATCTGAATACACAACATTATCGGGTCTTTTACTTTTCATGCTTTTACTTTTTAAATTTATTTTCAAGTGAATCCACTAATTTATTTACAAGAAATTTATTGTTTAACAATTACGGTGCAAAGTTAAACAAAAACAATTGATTCCCTTTTAGCAAATTAATTTATTTAAAAAAAGAAAATGCTGAAGTACATGAAATGCTGAAAAAACAGCTAAAGCATCGCATTCGCTTTTAACTTTCCAGAAAAAATTAAAAAAAAGTGATCCCTAATTTTGTTCAAACTGATAATGTATTCGCGTGAAATTCGTGGCCAAAAAAATTACTGTTACAAAAACAGGTACTATAATTTTTTAACAGCAAATACCCTGCAGCCAAAGCAGCTACTATTGTTGATTAAATAATCAATACCTTGCTAGATATAAAACTACCTCGTTAATTCCCGCACAACACTAACTCTTGGATCAATCAGAGCCGCTTTATGGTCGATGTAAAACAATTGAAATAATATTAAGAACTTTTAGATCAAAATAATGACAAAATCAATACTAACTTTCGTGCTGGCTGTAACCCTTCTTGGCTGCAATAATAATAAAGAAAAACAACAAGAATTAATACTTAAGACTAAGGAATTACAACTGAAAGAAAAAGAGATAGAGTTAAGAGAAAAGAGACTCGCTACAGAGAAAGCCGATACCACTCCAGTTGGTTTAGGTCAACAAGCCACTGATAACGCTACTCCAATCACAGCAGCAGTCACAAAAAACTCCGACAAATCTAAAAACAGAAAACTACGCTATTTGTACTACTCAAATGGAGGTTTGCGTGCCTATTTTAATGATGGAAGCATTATTGATTGTTCACGATGTAATTTGACAAAAGAAAATATTCAATTTCTTCAAAATGATACCGTAGAGAAACCTATTCAATCCTATACAATCGAAAAAGATGGAAGCTTACTCGTTGACGGCTGGAAACATGAATATCCAATCGTAAATAAGGAGGAAAATTATGAAGGTTGGGCGATGATCAATTACAAATGGTTCGTCACCTATTAACGCAACTCGAGTTAATATCCGTTAGAACCGGCCGCTACTTTATTACCGTTATTAATCTCGAAATCTTTTATAACAAGCCTAAAAAGGACGAGCATTACACCACAGCCTTTAACTTAAGTTTTCCAGAAAACTATTCCACTCCTTTTTGTTTCAGATGATTTATAAAAATACCTCGTATCCAAAATATCACTAAAAGTGGGTATTGTACAGCTTAATTAATAGCCGTTACTTTACAATTCAGATACGTACTATTGTAGATTTAAGTAATCCAATATATATATATTTTTAAAAAAAACACCCTTTTACGGGAAACCGTAAGGAAAGCTCAATAACGTCTCGTATGTTTGTCATGAATAACAAAGGGTATTGCTTTACAGCGTTCATTATTCTTGTAGGTTTTTTGGATTTATATGTAAAGCGAAAAAAGGGCTATCGGTAACGATAGCCTTTTTTGTTACCGTCGTTTCGTTCCTTTTTGAAACCCAATTGCCAAAAAATAACTTCCCAGTACGGAAACCCGTAAGCAAAAACAAATAAAGAGTGATAGGTTTGCTTAGCACTTAAATTACAGCCATAAAAATAAAACTTTGGAAACAGCACCTCGAAAAAGTGTGTTCGTTAAGGGAAGTTTCAATACTGAATTCCTGGGCAACGCTGTTCTTGACTGCAACAGCTGTTTATGAAGCCAGCGAAGTTTCCCGCCAAAGTTTATCTCAAACGCTTTTGCCCCCTTTAGGGTAGCTGCTGTTCAAATTGGTTTTGGTTAAACAGCTATCCTGAAGAAAGAGACCGTCGGTAACGATGGTCTTTTTCATTTTTAATCCAAAGCCTATTTTATATCAAGGAGCTTTATCCTGCCCTACGCTCCACTCTTATTGATGCCCTTGTTTTTTTCTACGGCCAAAAAGGAGCTTCCTCCGGTCGCTCTTTTGCCCAAAGAAAAAAATACAAGGCCCTTGCATAAGGAGTTCCACTGCGGTCAGGGCTAGGGGATTTGAGTTCATGAGAACTATATCACATGTATTTAATAAAAACAACTTAATTTGTTGATAAATTGTTCAATATATTGGACTTTTTTACTTTTCCGTTTAGTTATATTTGAGGAAACCTGAAAACGCAATTTAACAGTAAAAAGTAGACGAAACATTGTAAAAATACTAAAGGGTAATTATTCAGAGTAAAACAGAGGTTAAGAATGAAAAAAATTGAGGTAGTAGCTGCAATAATATATTTTGATAATAAAATTTTATGTGTTCAAAGACCTAAAAACAAACTCTCATATATCTCTGAGAAGTTTGAATTTCCAGGTGGGAAAATTGAACAAGGCGAAACACAAAAAGATGCTTTAAAACGAGAATTATTTGAAGAGTTAAATATCACAACAGACATCCAGGAATTATTTCTAACTGTTGCGCATGAATATCCTGATTTTGAATTGACGATGCACAGTTATATTTGTGAAGTTCAAACAAAAGAACTCACACTTAATGAACATATAGCACAAGAATGGTTAACTCTATCAGAACTTAAAAAACTTGATTGGGCGGCGGCTGATATTCCGATAGTAAATAAATTAATAATGAATGGATAAGTTAGCTGCAATTTTCAATTCAAGTTTACAAACAGGTTATGTAGATAAAAATATTTTATCTAACATAGCGTATCAACCTGAGTTGCTCGTCAATCAAAAAAATCCACCAAAAAAAGTTCTGTCATCAATACTTCATGAACTTGAAAATTGCAACCAGTTTTACATCTCAGTTGCATTTGTTACCACAAGTGGGGTTGCTACAATAATTAATAAACTACAAGAACTAGAAAAACGTGAAATAAAAGGAAAAGTTCTAGTTTCTCAATATCTAAACTTCACGCAACCTGAAGCGCTTAAAAGATTATCTCAATTCAAAAATATAGACCTAAGAATTGCAACAACAGGAAATGCACATGCAAAAGGATACATCTTTAAAAATAAAGAGCATTACAATCTAATTGTTGGTAGCAGTAATTTAACTGCTCAAGCCTTGTCAACTAACAAAGAATGGAATATTAAAGTCTCTGCGTTAGATGAAAGTGGTCTTGTTGAAAAAGTAATCAATGAATTTAAATCCGATTTTGAAAAAGCAACTCCTGTAACAGAAGAATATATTTTGCTTTATGAAGAAATATATCAAAAGCAATTTCTTCTAAATAAAAACAACAAATTAGAGTCGTTAATTGAATCCCAAACTACTATAACTCCCAATGCAATGCAAATAGAAGCATTGGGAAATTTAAAGAACTTAAGAAACGATAAAAAGAATAAAGCATTAATAATTTCTGCTACCGGAACAGGAAAAACCTATTTATCGGCTTTCGATGCAAAAGCTTTTAACCCACAAAAATTATTATTTGTAGTTCATCGGTTAACCATTGCCAAAGATTCATTAAAAACATTTCGAAGAGTTTTCGGGAAGGATAAAACAATGGGATTATATTCTGGTGAAAAAAGAGAATTAGAATGTGATTTTGTGTTTTCAACAATACAAACTATTTCAAAATCCACACACCTTGAGAACTTCTCAAAAGATCACTTTGATTACATAATTATTGACGAAACTCACCGATCTGGTGCGGACTCTTATTTAAAATTAATCGACTATTTTGAACCGCAGTTTCTTTTAGGAATGACTGCAACTCCTGAAAGAACTGATGGCAATGATATATTTCGATTATTTGATCACAATATTGCATACGAAATCAGATTGAATAGAGCGATGGAAGAAGAAATGCTTAGTCCATTTCACTACTATGGAGTCACTGATTTACTAATTAACAATAATGAGATTGATAACAAATCGACTTTTAACTTACTAGTTTCTAACGAACGAGTAAACAGAATCATTGAACAAGCAAAATTTTACGGAAGCGATAACGGCATAACTAAAGGTCTGATTTTTTGTTCACGAAAGAATGAAGCAATTGAACTTTCCGCTTTATTAAATCTAAAAGGATTTAGAACCATTGCCTTAACAGGAGATAGTTCTGAAGAAGAAAGAGCTAAAGCGATTGAAAGATTAGAATCGGATAATTTACATGAAAAGCTTGATTACATTTTTACAGTTGATATTTTCAATGAAGGGATTGATATTCCAAAAATCAATCAAATTATCATGCTGCGACCTACTGCATCAGCTATTATTTTTATTCAGCAATTAGGGCGAGGTTTAAGGAAAGTTGACGGAAAAAGTTATGTAACTGTAATTGATTTTATTGGAAACTATGAAAACAATTATCTAATTCCTATTGCTTTATACGGTGACACTTCATACAATAAAGATTCATTAAGAAAATTAATTACAGAAGGAAGCAGAATGATTCCTGGATCTTCCACGATTAATTTTGACGAAATTACTAAAGAAAAAATATTTGAATCCATCGATTCTGCGAACATGCAGTTGTTGTCAGATTTGAAAAAGGATTACAATCTGTTGAAATTCAAGTTGGGCAGAATCCCAATGATGATGGATTTTATAGAACATGGTTCTAGAGATCCATATTTGTATGTGAACTATGCAAATTCTTACTATAATTTCATTGTAAAAGTTGAGAACGACTACAACTCAAAATTATCTACAGAAGAGGTTAAACTTTTAGAATTATTTTCAAAAGAAATAAACAATTCTAAAAGAGTTGAAGAAAGCTTAATCATTAAATTATTAATTAATTTTGAAACACTTTCTATAAAAGATTTAAGAGAAACTATTTTTAAAAAATATCATTATGCTGTTTCTGACGAAACCATCAAATCATCTGTTTCTAACTTAAATTTTGAATTTATTCGAGAAAAAAAAGATGGTAAATTAATTGCTGCAAAAGAAATTTATGATTTAGATATTTTAAAAATTGAAAATGACAAACTACACTTTTCAAGTACGTTTCTTTCATACTTAAATCACAAAGTATTTAAAAATTTCCTAACTGATTCAACTGAATATTCCATCTATGAATTTGATAAATTATTTGAACCAAATAATTGGCAGAATGGATTTGTACTTTATAGAAAATACTCGCGTAAAGATGTATTTAGAATATTAAATGTCACCGAAAATCCTGTTGCTCAAAACGTTGGAGGCTATTTAGTAAGTCCCAACAATGCACATTGTCCAATTTTCGTAAATTATCATAAAGAAGACGATATTTCTGAGTCAACGAAATACGAGGATGAATTTGTAAATAACAAAGAGTTTAACTGGATGTCAAAATCCAATAGGAAAATTGAAAGTAATGATGTTCAATCTATTTTAGGAAAAAACGGTGCAATCAGACTCCCTTTATTTATCAAAAAAAACAATGATGAAGGAATGGACTTCTATTATATGGGAGAAGTAAGCCCTGAATTGAATCAGGTTGAACAAACCACTATGAAAAATGATAGTGGTAAACAGGTTTCAGTTGTCAAAATTCGTTTCAATTTAACAAACGCTGTTTCAACTTCTATGTATAACTATTTGGAACAAAAGGCAACAGTTAAAGTTAGTAAACCTGAAAAGAAGGATGTTATTATTCCATTACAAGAAACTATAAATTTTGAACCAACAATAAGGAACCTAATCCCGCTTTATGATTTTTATGCAGCTGCAGGAACATTTAGTGAGATTCAATCTGAAAAAGATTATACTTTGATTGAAGGACCTGAAAACACTAATAAAAACAGTGATTATTTTGCATGTAAAATTGTTGGTGAGTCAATGAACAGAGTAATTCCAAATGGTTCTATTTGCTTATTTAAACCTTACAATGGGGGCAGTAGAAACGGTAAAATTGTATTGGTGGAAAACATGGATATTCAAGACCACGATTTTAATTCTGCTTTTACAATCAAGACGTATTCTAGTGAAAAAATAGTTTCTGAGGAAGGTTGGGAACATACTTCAATTGTATTAAGACCAAATTCATTTGAAGAATCTTATAAAAATATTATTATCAATGAAGATAATGGTGCTGAAATGAGAGTTGTCGGGGAGTTTGTTTCAATTATTTCTAATTAAGAATTATGGAAATGATTTAATTCTATTTTGAATGTAGGAGCATATTAGTATTATTGAAGCGACACTAATTACAACTGATCTGTATCTCAATTCTGGTCTTTGGAAACTCAAGCAACAATGGTTAAATATATCGAGGTCATAAAAATAGCGATTGCTTTCAAAACTAAAATTTTAAAAAATAGCTAATCGACTGATATTCTTTTATTATCTTTAAAACTCGTTTTTTAAATTGAATATCATGAACAAATTTATTCTACTACTTGTACCTTTTTTTATATACAGTTGTCAGGCACAGCCCAATCCAAAAGATGTCGCGCTTCAAGACGAAGTAAAAAACTATACTTTGGAAACCGTGGTGGACGGTATTCCTATTCCTTGGGGAATGGCTTGGTTGCCGGACGGCTCGATGCTAGTTACCGAGAAAAGCGGGATTTTGTACCACATTAAAAACGGCCAAAAAACCGAAGTGAAAAATGTTCCCGCAGTCTACAATCGCGGTCAAGGCGGTTTGCTCGATATTGTCTTACATCCTGATTATGCCAAAAATGGTTGGATTTACATCACCTACGCTTCTACAGAAGGCGAGGGAGAAGGCGGAAACACCAAACTCATTAGAGCCAAACTCGAAAATGAAAGTCTCACGCAAATACAATCGCTATACAAATGCGGACCCAACACCACTAAGGGACAGCATTTTGGTTCCCGAATCGTTTTTGACAACGAAGGTTATTTGTATTTCTCGGCAGGAGAACGCGGAGCACATTTTGTCAATCCACAAGACATAACTCGAGACAACGGAAAAATTTATCGTCTGAATGATGACGGAAGCATTCCTGCAGACAATCCTTTTGTGGGGAAAGCAGGCGCTAAGGAAGCTATTTATTCTTACGGCCATCGCAATCCGCAGGGATTAGTAAAGAATCCGGTTACGGGCGCTATTTGGGATCACGAACACGGCCCAAAAGGCGGAGACGAAATCAACATTATCAAAAAAGGCGCTAATTACGGTTGGCCCGTCGTAACCTATGGTATCGATTATGATGGCACAAACATCAGTACTATTCAGCAGAAACCAGGTATGGAAGATCCGATATACTATTGGGTTCCCTCTATTGCTCCTTCGGGAATGACATTTGTGACTGGGGATCGCTACCCAGAATGGAAAGGAAACTTACTCGTGGGTTCGTTGAAATTTCAATACCTCGAATTAGTAAAATTAGACGGCGATAAAATAACAGGCCGACAAAAAATCGCTACCGATATTGGTCGCGTACGAAATGTTGCTCAAGGTCCAGACGGTTATATTTACATTGGTGTAGAAGGAAAAGGAATTGTAAAAATTAAACCCAATTAAATTACCTCGAGAAAAAGTCCAAATGGTATTAGTGAAATAATAGCTGCAGATTAACAGATAGTAAAAATCCTTTTTTAATCAGTGAATCTGTGGTAAAAAAATCGAAGCAGCACTTTAAGCAATTAAACCTAAAGAAATTAAAATGATGATAGCTAAACTACATCTCGGAATTGCATTGTTTGCGTCCGCTTATTTATATTATTCGAATCCAAGTGTTAATTCAAAAACGAACTACCTTCCTATTTTAGAAATTAAACAACAAACGCCTTTACAAAAAAGCATCGCAAACGGAAAAGAAGTCTATGCTGATTTTTGTATGCAGTGCCACCTGGCAAACGGAAAAGGAGATGGTGTTAATTTCCCCACATTGGATGGATCCACATGGCTCACTGAAAAAAGAACCCAGAGTATTCACGCGCTAAAATTTGGACTCAGCGGTCCTATTGTGGTTAACGGCAAAAAATTCAACAGCGCCATGCCAGCGATGGGACTCAGCAATCAGGAAGTCACTGATGTGATGAATTACATTATGAATTCCTGGAGCAACAAACAAAAAAAGAGTGTTAGCCTAGAAGAAGTAGCACTAGTAAAACAGTAACTAGGTTGAAATTATCTGCGCCGTCAGTTACGTTAATCCCTAACTTGTTTCGGGAAGTGTTTTTGTTTAATAATACCAATACTATTTATAAGACAGTCCAATTGTCAGTTCGAGCGGAGTCGAGAACCACTATCGCATCTCGACTCCGCTCGATTTGACAAATATTTAGGTTGGACTATATGGTACTGGTTTTTGGTATAACTTCTCAAGACATCACAAAAAACAATCCACAAATGACACGGATTTGACGGGTAAAAATTTATTTTGTAACTTCCTAGCATATAATCAGCGGTAATCCGCTCAAATCCGTTTCATCCGCGTTCCATAATTTATATTAGAATAAAAACCGCAAACAGCTATGGAATTAAACGCCCCATATTGAACTCTAAAAAAGATAGCTCAAGCTAATTCCGCCATAATAATTCCGCGGATTTCCGGGATAATAATACCTTGGTTTGGCCTGACCAAATCCCACAGCATTGGGCAAAATACTAGCTGCATACTGCTCATTTGTTGCATTGTTGATTCCCGTACTGAGCTCCGTTTTCAGATTTTTTAAAACCATAAAAGTATAGCTTGTTTTAAAATCTAAAAGAGAATAGGCTTGGGTGTATTTTGAGTTTTGATCATTTAACGGCATAGCACTCACTTTACTAAAAGCAGCGTGCAGTTTAAATCCGCTAGTCGTACTCAAATCCACGCCTGCATTCCATTGCGTATCCGGTACCGCCGTGAGTTGGTTTCCACAATAATCATTTGTACCATCCACAAAATCCTTGAATTTAAAACGATTCACTGCCGCCGAAAAATAAGTTGAAAGCTGGTATTGGCTCGTTTGTAAAAGCGTATAGTCGAGAAGAAATTCCATCCCAATATGCGAACTGGCCCCAGCGTTGATGCCTATGTATTGATCTTCGGCGGTGCGTCTTGCTACTAGTAAATTTGTAATTTGAGTACTAAAAAAAGTCAGCTCCGTGTGTAATTTATTGTTCAGTCCTAGCGCCTTCAATCCCAGTTCATAGTTCCACCCTATTTCAGGTTTTAGGTTGGTATTAATTTGTCCTTCGGGAGTCAGCGTCTCCGCAACAGATGGCGTTGAAAACCCTTTACTTATCGATGCATATATTGTTTTTGTTTTAGTAAAACTATATGAAAGTCCCGCTCTTGGGGACCATATTTCCCCAAAGGTATAGGCTAGGTCTGGCATTGTCTCCGCTTCTGCAAAAAGATCCCGTAACGAATAGCGTGTGGTATTAAAAGCCAGACCCGTTTCTAAATGAAGTTTTGGGGACAACGAAAAATCTGCCTGTAAAAAATAATTTTGGTAGCTGCTTTTTTGCTGCTTTTTGCTAAATTCATCTCCGGCAACACTTCCTGGATTGGGTTGCGAAGCATATCGATTTTCGAAAAGAGAAAAAGTATACTCATCAAAAGCCATCTCTGTTCCCAAACTCGTTTCAAATGGTACTGACCATAGCGTGTTTTTATAATTCAAACTAGAACGCAAACCAATACTGCTGCTTTTATCATCCAAGATATTAAAAGGTCGTGGCTCGTAGGCTTTTTTAAGATTCGAAAAAACACTGGTTTTCAAAGACCATTTTGAAGACAATTGCTGACGGTAACCCACGCCTATCAACACTTTATCATATAATTCATAGCCTTGTGCCTGAGCCCAATTGCTTGCCGCTTTTTCGGGATGCATATTAAAATCGTCCTCGTTAATAGAACTGGGAATGTAGGCTTTGAGTTGGGTATACACTCCGATAAAGGATAGTTCTCCTTTGCTGCTTATCTTTTGCTGCCCTTGTACATTAAGTAATTTTCGATCATAAGAGGAATTTTGGCGAAAGCCATCACTTTGTAAATGACTGTAATTAACAACGCCTAAAGTAGAAGATTTACCATAATTCACTGAAAAATTTTGTTTCAAGAGTCCGAAACTTCCATAAGTCGAGCTTGATTTCGCTTGAAATTCATCCGTAGGAATTTCGCGCGCAAACAAATTGATTACACCTCCCAATCCCGAACCAAAACTGGTACTATTAGGTCCTTTGATGATTTCGATACGCCCGATAGTCTCTAAATCTAAATCTTCAATCGTCGATTCTCCTTCGGCAGTGGTTATCGGAATACCTTCGAAATAAGCCTTTATTTTTTGAGTTCCATACTGCGAACGAGAACCAATACCGCGAATACTAATTTTAATGGTGTTCAAAGCGCCTTGTTGCAGATACAAGCCCGGAATTTTATTGAGTACCGAAGTCAGGATAATCCCATCACTTTTATCGAGCTCCTTCCTGCTAATAACTGCTAGAGACGCAGCCGTGTTTTGAAGTGTAGCTTTTGTAGGAGAAGCTAATATGGTTACTGTAGCGAGTGCCGTAGTGTCCTTTGTGATTTGGCTAAAAATTACACCTTGCTGCAATAGCATAAACAGGAAAAAAAACTGGAGCTTGTTGTACACCGACTTAATTTTAAATTAATAGTAGAAAAGGTTGATAAAGTTAGGTTATTCTGCTTTGCAATCAAAAACGGGTGTGGAATGGAATTTTTTATGATTCCATCAAAAAACCAATCCTTCCCTATACAATTAATGGCCTGTTTTCTGCAGTACTCACGGATACTATTTGGACTATATTTTTTGTAAAAAATAACTAGCGTCAATCTCAGTAACACTATCCGTGAATTATATAAAAATTGTGCCTCAGAATACTATTTTAATACATCTGCCGTTCATTAAAAACAATACCTTTGCATCAAACTCAAGATTTATTTTATGAAAAATTACACACTTGCGCTTCTTATACCTTCGCTTTTCTTTTTTGTGTCCAGCTGCAATAAAAGCAAGGCTGCAGATGAAAAAAACGAGGTGGAAAAAACTGCGGCAATAGCCACTGATTCTGTCAAGAAAAAAGCAATCCCTACAATCGATACGGCAGACTATAATAAAAGAATGATCGCTTTAAGCAATAACGACACCACTGGAAGATGGCCTGTAAAAACGCCTTATCCATTGCCGGGCGCCTTATTGCCCTACCATAGAATCATTGCCTTTTACGGCAATTTATATTCGACAAGAATGGGCGTTTTAGGAGAATATCCTAGAGCCGAAATGATTAAAAAACTACAAGGCGAAGTCGCTAAATGGCAGGCCGCAGATACGACCACAATAGCAATTCCCGCCTTGCATTATATTGCAGTAACAGCACAAGGAGCACCCGGAAAAGACAACATGCACCGCATGCGCATGCCGTTTAAGCAAATAGACACGGTAATTAGTTGGGCAAAACCCATTGATGCTTTGGTGTTTTTAGATATTCAAGTGGGACACAGTACGGTGAAAGCAGAAGTAAGCGAACTGGTAAAATACCTTTCCTTACCGAATGTTCATCTAGGAATTGATCCTGAATTTTCATTAAAAAACGGACACGTTCCTGGAACTAAAATAGGTAGTTTTACTGCTGATGATATCAACGACGCCATCGATATTCTAGCTAAGGTCGTTCGTGAAAACAAACTAACGCCAAAAGTGCTTATTGTACACCGTTTCACCCAAGGAATGGTAACCGACTATAAAAAGATAAAAACACTTCCTGAGGTGCAAGTAGTGATGGATATGGACGGCTTTGGTAGTAAAGTCTTGAAAAGATCGACCTACCTGACTTATATTTATAGAGAGCCAGTACAATTTACCGGATTTAAATTGTTTTACAAAAACGATAATTGGAACGATTGGAAAATATACACTCCGGAAGAATTGCTAAAATTCACTCCAAAACCAAGCTACATTCAATTTCAATAATGTTTACTACAATGAAAAATTATTTCGCCTGTCTGATTTTAGGACTTGTAATTCTGGAAGGCTGCCAATCAAAAGCAGAAGAAGCAAACAAAGAAGTGCCACAGAAAACAACGGAGCTAAATGCCATTGTAACTAAGACAGAAGTACAAAAAGTGACCAATGATGCGGCTACCATTCTTTCAAAAAAAGAAGTGCCTATTTTGTGCTACCATAACATTAAGAATTTTGATGCCAGTGCTGGCCCCATGACCAAAGTCTATTCCGTAAAACCAGCAGACTTTGCAGCGCAAATGAAAGCGTTGTCAGTAGCAGGATATCATACGATATTACCTGCACAATTGTACGAGTATTTAGTGCATGACGGCCCGCTACCTTCAAAACCAATCATGATTACCTTTGATGATACACGCGGAGAACAATACACCATTGGTGCAGCCGAAATGGAAAAATACGGTTTTAAAGGCGTGTTCTTTGTTATGACCGTTTCCATTAACCGTCCCAACTATTTATCTAAAGAACAAATCAAAGAATTATCAGATACCGGTAATGTCATCGCAGCACATACCTGGGATCATCATATGGTAACGAAATACTCCGGTGACGACTGGAATACGCAATTGGTAAAACCGAAAGCGAAACTGGAAGAAATCACAGGAACGCCAGTAACCTATTTTGCCTATCCTTTTGGTTTATGGAATAAGGAAGCGATTCCCGAAATAAAAAAGAGTGGCTACCAAATGGCGTTTATTCTTTCGACCAAAAGAGATTCAATCGATCCTTTATACACCATTAGACGCATGATTGTTTCTGGTACCTGGAATACGGAAGGAATGATGAAGTCTACCGAATCCACTTTCAACAAATAGCCCCAATTATCGTTATTTCGTAGTCCCAAATTTATAATACAATGCCAATAACTTGTGCCGATTTTTTGGCATACTATAAAAAATAGACATCTCGATGGCTCGGGATTATTGGGATACATTGAATAGAATTGCTATAATTCGAGCGGATGCATTAGCCGTCGTTCATCATAATCAGTTCCTAATAAGTATCCTTATTTTATTCGAAATAAAAAAACAGGAACGAAAAGCACATCGCATAAAAAAACAGCCTTGTTTTATCTTACACGATAACACAAGGCTGTTTTTTTTTGAACTAAAAAGCCGTTCTTATTTAGTGGACAACCATCCTTGCGGATTCGTGTAGGTAGTATTTTGTAACAGTAAAAATTTGATTATCGTTTTTCCTGTATCTCCATTTGTTCTCACTTTACCCAGATTTTGTTTAATACTAATCTTATCTCCTTTGCTCACAGACACTGAACTTAAATTTTGATAGATCGTGAAGTAATCCCCATGTTGTATCATTACCGCTTTATTTACCGGTGACAGCACCATAATACTAGCTACTTCTCCACCAAAAACCGCTCTTGCATTAGCGCCTTCATTAGTAGTGATTTCGACACCGCTATTATGAATTACTAAGGTATTGTAAATAGGGTGTGCCTGATCGCCGTAGCCTAATGATATAAATCCTTTCTCGACAGGCCAGGGAAGGCTTCCTCTGTTTGCTTTAAAGTTGTCTGCAATCAATTTGTCTTCTGGTGTCAACTCTATTCTGGAAGAAGAGACTGATTCTTTGGCTGCTTCAGCAGCAACCTCTTTTTTACTCGCACCAGAATTGCTTGCCAACGCTCTCGCTTTAGCTTTCTCCAACGCCGCTTTTCTATTCGCCTCAGCAATCGCCTCACGGATTAAACGGTCAATTTGTTTGTCGATTGTTTTAGACTCCCGTTGTTTTTTTCGAATATCTGAAACAATTCTGTTCTTATCTTTCTTGATCAGATTGACTAATTTCTCCTGCTCTTTTTTTTCTTTTACAAGTCCTTCTTTTTCTTTCCTGTTTTCGACTAAAAGCTTTTGTTTGGCTACTTTTTGAACGTTTAATTTATCATTATAAGTCACCAGTTGGGTTGACTTTGATTTTATCTCTTCTCCTTGATTTTTTCTAAAACTAGTATACTGTTTTAAATATTGCGCTCTTTTGTAAGCCTGTAAAAAATTCTCTGCTGAAAGTATAAACATCGCCCGACTCTGCTCTGAACGGCTTTTGTAGGACTTCACAATCATCCTAGCATAGTCTACTTTAAGAACTTCAAGCTCCTTGTTCAGCTTATTGATTTTCATTTGATTAATGTACATGTCATTAGCCAAAAGCTTAGTTTGCTTTTCGGTTGTATTAATCAACGTCTCTTTTAGTCTGATTTTATTTTTTTGGATTAAAAACACATTCATCGCCGACTTTTCCTTTGATTTAACGTTTTGCAACATCTTCTCATTTTCTCTAATCTCCCGTTGGATTTCGGCTTTTCTTTGTTCTAACTTTTCTTGTTGCGAAGACTGACTCCACATCATAGAAGTCATACACATAAACAATAGGCTAAGGAAAAATTTTGGCATCTTAAAAATATATTTTTGCAAATTTACTTAATTATAATTCTATTGTAACCATTTGGGACACTATATGGAAAAGAAAGTTCTTCATTGAATGTTACCGTATTGTAATCTAATTCAATTTCTGATTTCCCTTTGGGCTGAAACGTATTGATTACTACATTACCTGGCAACATCGTTTCTTTGTATTGCCTGATGTTTGAATAGGCAACCTGAATCATTCTTCCTTCAGCTGTTTGCGTAATTTCTTGTTTTTGAACACTAAAATCTGCCGCGTTGATATAGAATGTTTTTTTAGTATTGCCATTTGCCAAATCATCCAATCGATACAACTGCTCGACTAATGATTCTTTGTATTTGCCTTTTGACAAATCATCTAAGGCTTCCCCTATCAACATGTTTTGAATCTTTTGATAATCCAAATCTGTTCCTAACCATTGGCTCAAAGTACTAAAATCCCCTTCAAAATAAGTGCCTTTTATTTTTTCATAATAGCTCACAGATGTTGGTGTTATGCTAGCTTTCGCCATTGTAATTCCAAGAAAACGAATGCTTACTAGAATTTGTTCGTCTTTCTTAATTTTAATTTCGGCAGTAACATTCTGTGACGATCGGTCATCCGAATATTTAGCATTAGCCTTTATATATAATGTAGAAAACTCCGTTTTATTGTTGTAGTGATTCGCTATTATTTTACTTGATTTTAAATAGGTAACTGGGACAGTAGCTTCTGTCACAATCGCTTTCGACTTGCAAGAAAATAATAAGACAACTGCCAGTAATGCTAAAAATTTATTCATTTGAATTTATTGTTTTAATAGTTGATTGGCTTTGGAAAAATAAAAATCTTTTTTCTTTACATCTCCTAAACCATTGTACGCTTCACCAAGTTGTATGTTGAAGTTTATTTCTAATGCCTTGTCGTCTATCAGGTAATCCAGTCCCACTTCCAACATTTCTTTTGCTTTTTTAAATTGGCTCAATTGATTGTATGCTAAGCCAGAATAATAATAAAACTGCGGCTGTGCGGGAAATACATCCACCATATCCATGGCTGTTTTTGCTGCTTTTCCAAACTCTTTTGACTCTGTATACGCTTGAAGCAAAAGTAAATTCGTCTCCATATCAATCTCCGTGCTTTTAGCATTTGCTTTTTCATAATACCCAATGGCTTTATCCCATTGTTTCTTATTATGATAAAACTTCCCTATTTCCTTGGACACATTCACTTCTGGATCATCATCAAAATACCCGATGGCTTTTTCTAAATCAGGGGCAAACTGCGGATTTGCATTTACATAAATCAGGAATTCATTGAGAATTCGGTGCTTTATTTTCGAATCTATTTTGGCACTGGCCAAAGCAATATTCATGGCATTAATCGCTTTTTCTCCGTCATTATTTTCCAGATGGTATTTGAACAAACTGACTTGCGCCCACTCTGATGTGGGTATTGCTGTTTCCAATTTTCGTGCCGTTTCCAACACTTTATCGGTTTCATTGTTTTTAGAATATAGATAAATCAGCGAAATGTAGTTGGATTCCTCTTTGGGATACTTTTTGATTTGGTCTATTAAATTGGTGATTTCTGCATTTTGATATTTCCCTTGGGATAAAATCTGCATTTTGTAGGAATCCCTTCTTTCTGACTTTCCAGACGATTCATTGAGCTCATTGATGAGATCCAATGCTTTGTCAAATTGACTGGTGCTCATGTAAAGCGAAGTCAGATCTTCTTTGAATTTAGCGTCAAAAGGGATGAGTTTGCCAATCGTTTTTATGGCGTTGACATAGTCTTTAGTTTCATAATCGACATCATACATTCCTATCCAAAACCATTTGTTTGCGGGGTCAATTTGCGCAGCACGTTCAAAGGAACTATAAGCATTCTTATAATCCTTTAAAGCCAAGTAATTTTTTCCTAGTTCAAAATAAATAGTGGCGTTCTCTGGTTCAATTTTCAAACATTGCTCCAAAGCCACAATCGCTTTATCGTAGTTTTCGATTCCTTTTTGCTTTAAAGACTCATAAAAATAATCCTGGAATTTGTCACTATTTGACTTTTTCTCTTCCGGCTCCGTTTGTGCCAATAGCAATACTGAATTGCTTAGCAAAACAAGAAATAGAATCCATAAAGTCGATTTTTTCATTGACTCTTTTTTAAAAACGCAACAGCTCAAATTAAGCTGTTGCATAATAGGTTTTTATGCGTTCCTGTAAAATACTGGACAAAACGAAAAAAATTGTTATTCTAATACCGAATAATCTCCAATGCTTATGCTGGTAAAATCACCGTCAAAACGGACGTGATTTCCAATCATCGCATTGTCTAAATTAGCATTGCTAATGTGTGCATGCGTCTGAATCAAACTGTTTTTAATCACACTTCCTGTAACGTGGCTTCCTTTTCCTAAAGAAACATTTGGCCCTACAGTTGAGTTAATTAAAAACACATCTTCTCCAATATAACAAGGTGGAATAATTGTTGAATTGTCTATTCTAACATTTACAGCCACTAAAGTTGTATCTTCTTTCTGCAAAAAACCCAGCATTCTGGAATTCGTTTCTACAGTCACATTTTTATTTCCACAGTCCATCCACTCGTCAACATTTCCTGTTTTAAAGATTTTCCCATTGGCCATCATTGCTTTAATTCCATCATTAATTTGGTATTCTCCACCATTTTGAATGTTGTTGTCTAAAACATTTTGCAACTCTTCCTTTAAAACCCCTACCTCCTTGAAGTAATAGATCCCAATAACGGCTAAATCGCTAACAAAGTCTTGTGGTTTTTCAACTAGTTCCACGATTTCATTTGCATCATTTAATTTCACCACACCATAGGCTTCTGGCTGATCTACTTGTTTTACCCAAATAACAGCGTCTGCTTCAGGGTCAAGATCAAAATCAGCTCTGATTAGCGTGTCTGCATAAGCAATTACGGCTGGCCCAGAAAGTGATTCTTTGGCACACATAATAGCATGACCTGTTCCTAAAGGCTCCAACTGGCGATAAATAGATGCTTTGGCACCTAAGCTTTCTGCTAATTCTTCTAAGCTTTTTACCAAATCATCTCCAAAAAAAGCGGGGTCTCCTAATATGAAAGCAACTTCGTCAATAGGTTCATCCAAAATTTTGGCAATATCTTCCACTAAACGGTGTACGATAGGTTTTCCTGCAATAGGAATCAATGGTTTTGGAATAGTTAAAGTATGAGGGCGAAGACGTGAACCACGTCCAGCCATTGGCACTATTATTTTCATGTATATTATGTTGAAAGATTAAATGATTGAAAAATTAAATGATTCTCTTCGAATTTTTAAATATTTCAATCTAGTTTATTAAGTTTACTTCACTCCAGTACTTCCGAATCCGCCTTCTCCGCGTGAGGTTTCAGATAACTCTTGAACTTCAATCCAGTCCGCGCGTTCGTGTTTAGCGATAATCAGTTGGGCAATACGCTCTCCATTTTGGATTACAAAAGCTTCATTGGATAAATTTACTAAAATCACACCAATTTCACCACGATAATCGGCATCAATAGTTCCAGGGCTGTTTAATACAGTAACTCCATTTTTGAAAGCCAGTCCGCTTCTTGGTCGTACTTGTGCTTCGTAACCGATTGGTAATTCGATGAAAAGTCCGGTTTTAATCACTGTTCGCCCTAACGGCTCCAATGTTACAGCTTCTGTAAGATTTGCTCTTAAATCCATTCCCGCTGATGCTATCGTCTCATAGTTAGGCAAGGCATGTTGTGATTTATTGATAATGTTTATTTTCATTTTTATAATTTTTGTTTAATGACAAGTCTTGACTTGTTCTACTGCTGTTTTTATTTTTAGCCCTGATAGTAGCGGTATCCTTTTCTTGACTTTTTAGGAAAGAAAAGATATAGCGGATAGCAGGAAATAGCTCCTAATTATTATTATTTTCTTATAATTCTCATCAATGTTTCTTTTTCATTGTGGTAGATGAAATAAAGGAACACGATTAATAAACCGACTCCAACATAATAATTCTCTCTGAACCCATAAAAGGATACGGCAGAAAAAAGTATGGATAATGAGAGATAGCCACCTATTTTTTTTAAATCATACGGAATAGGGTAATATTTGTTCCCTAGGTAATAGGAAATAATCATCATACTTCCGTAAGCAGCGATTGTAGCAATGGCTGAACCGTAATAACTCATGGTAGGAATCAGTAAAAAGTTAAGCACTAAGGTGATTACCGCACCCATTATAGAAATATAAGCGCCAATGTAGGTCTTGTCAATTAGTTTGTACCACACGGAAAGATTGGTATAAATCCCCAAAAAGAAATTAGCCAATATAATCAATGGCACTACTTTCATCGCTTCCCAATAGGAGCTGTTTCCAATCATCACTAGTTTAAACAAATCGGCAAAAACGATTACGGACAATAATATAAAAGATCCGAAGATGACAAAATATTTGGTCACCATGGCATAGGCTTGTGGCGCATTTTTGTCTGAAGCATGACTGAAAAAGAAAGGTTCGATTCCTAATGTATAAGCCGTTCGATACAAAACCATGAACAATCCCAATTTATAACAGGCAGAATAGACTCCAACCTCCGCTTCAGCAATATTAGCTGGTAACAGTTTTGACAACAGAATTTTATCGAATTGTTCATTGATGGCAAAGGCAATTCCCGCCACCATGATAGGCATACCATAACGCATCATTCGTTTCCATAAATCAGTATCTATCTTCCAGCTCAAGTATATATAATCTGGGGACAGCGCGACAAAAGTTAGTAAACTCGCAATAATATTAGCTAAGAATATATAGCCAATTTGAAAGTTATCCACATAAACAGAACGCAAAAAACCATGGGGATTTGCTTCGATTAACATGGGGATATACAATAAAAAAACAACGCTTAAAATCAGGTTAACCAAAACGTTTCCAACCTTTATTGCCGCATACACCATCGGTTTCTGATTGACCCTTAATTTTGAAAAAGGAATGATCACCAAGGCATCTAAAGCCAGAATCCAAATCGTATAACTTATATATTGTGAATCGATTCCCGACCAATCGGCTAAATTATTACGAAACAAAAGTGCGATAACCAGAAATGAAATGGTGCTCCAAAAGATAGAAACCATCGACGTCTCTAGAACAGCCTCTTTGTTGGATTCCTTGTTAAAAAACCTAAAGAACGAAGTCTCCATTCCGTACGCCAAAACAACATTAAAAAATATCATGTAGGCAAAAATGACAGACACTTTTCCATACTCCGCTTTCGGAAGTAAGTCGGTGTATAGTCGTACAAATAAAAAACTAAACATTCTCGGCAAAACCGTAGCGAGTCCGTATATAGCAGTTTGTTTAAAAAGTTTTTTATATAATCCCAAAATGGTATATCTTATTAATATTTAGAGAACAAAAATAACTAATTCTTTGGTTTAATCCCTGATGGATAAAGAATGATTGGTTTTTCTTTTACACTCGTGATTTTGTAGTACGCCGTTTTGTTTTTTTTCTTGTATTGCAATATCGCCTCGTTCGGTTTTAGATCAAATTTTGGTTTGACAATTACCGGCGCCGCATTACCGTATTCTTTTAATGGATTGCTGTCTAAAATAATATCTTGATTTGTTGGAGCTTCATAAAAATGAGCCACGAAAACACTATCATTTTCTTTTTCAAGTATAGCTACCTGATTTCGAAAATAGACTTTATCCAACGCCATTCCTTTCTTAAGCGGTTTGTCGAACTCGATATAAAAATCGTTACCAGCTCGAGCTTGACTGTCTCCAGTATTTATTTTTTGGAAATACGCCGCTGCTATTTCTTGTGGAAAATCTATTTTATTTTCCTGTTTAGACGCACAAAAAGATAGACTTCCTGCCAACAAAATTAAGACCCATATTTTTTTATTATAACCCATTGTAAAATGATTTAAGATAATCCCTCTTCATTGATGATTTTAACGAAATGAAAACCCTTAGGGCCGTAACCTTGGTTATAATAAAACCGATGGGCCGTAAAGTTTCCAGTAAAAGCATCTAGAACAATCATGCTACAGCCTTCTTCTTTTGCCTTTATATCAATGTAATCTGTCATCATTTTACCAAGTCCCTTAGAACGATGTTCTGGATGAACAATAAAATTATCAATCTCTATGTATCTACCCGACCATAATTTTGTTCCTGTCCAAAATCCAGTTACGGCAACGCAACTGTCATTTTCATATACTGCCAGTTGTTTGTAATTATGTGGCACCATTTCCTTAAGGTAGCATTCATATTTTTCCAGGGTAAATTTTGGATACAGAAACTGAAGCATTTCAATATTTAGAAGCATTTCGGCTACGGTTGTGAGTTCTCGTGTTTTCAATTGGAGTGGTTTTGTAATAAAGTATAAAATTAAACAAAAAAAGAGCCACGATATACGTGGCTCTTAAATATATATTTAGAAATAGGACTTTTTTATTTCTTTCTAGCTTCGAAATATAAAGATTTGAAAAAATAAACATTTTTCCTTATCCGTTTAACGCTTCTGCTCCACCAACAATCTCTAAGATCTCATTAGTAATAGAAGCTTGACGTGCTTTATTGTAAGTCAATTTCAATTGATTTCTCAATTCAGTTGCATTATCAGTAGCTTTGTGCATAGCAGTCATACGAGCACCATGTTCTGAAGCAAATGAATCACGAATACCTTTGTACAATTGTGTTTTCAATGATTTTGGAATCAAAGTCAAAACAATCTCTTCTTTAGATGGTTCAAAAATATAATCCCCAACTGAAGCTGTTAAATCTGATTTTATTGGTGCCAACGGTAAAAACTGCTCTGTTTGAACAATTTGAGTTGCAGCATTTTTAAATTGATTGTAGATCAATTCAATTTTATCATATTCTCCAGAAAGGAATTTCTCTGTTAACGTATCTGCAATTACAGCTACATTATCAAAAGTTAAATCATCGTAAACAGCACTTTGATTGTCAATTACAGCATTGGTTTTAACCAAAACATCATTTCCTTTTTTACCTATTGCAAAAATATCAACTTGTTTTCCTTCATAAAATACAGAACGGCTTTTTGATGCCTTAATTACATTTGAATTAAATGCACCACATAAACCTCTGTTTGAAGTGATAGCAACAACCAATACTTTTTTTACTTCACGTTGTGTTGTAAACTCTCCTCCAGCATCACCTTCCAGTGTAGCAGAAAGATTCTGTAATAATTCCGTTAATTTTTCGGCATAAGGGCGCATGGCTGTAATTGCATCTTGTGCTTTTTTTAGCTTTGCTGCAGAAACCATTTTCATCGCTGATGTAATTTGCATCGTAGATGAAACGGAAGTAATTCTATTACGGATTTCCTTTAAATTTGCCATTGTATTTTTAAGTATTAAATAGTAAGTATTAAGTAATAAGTAAAGGCCACACCTTAATACTTACTACCTAATACTTAATACTTTTTTAGTTATATTTTGCTGAAATTTCTTTTGCTACAGTTTGGATTACATCTGTAATTTCATCTGTAAGTTTCCCTGCTTTCAAAGCATCTAGAGTTGCTCTGTGTTTGTTGTTAAGGAATTCTAAGAAATCTTTCTCAAATTCTTTTACTTTATTCACAGGAACATTTCTCAAAAGATTTTTTGAACCAGCATAGATAATTGCAACTTGATCTTCTACTGTATAAGGATCGTTCAAACCTTGTTTCAAGATCTCAACGTTTCTTCTACCTTTTTCAATTACGTTTAAAGTAACTGCATCTAAGTCAGAACCAAATTTAGCAAACGCTTCCAATTCACGGAATTGTGCTTGATCTAGCTTCAAAGTACCTGCTACTTTTTTCATTGATTTAATTTGTGCATTTCCTCCAACACGAGATACCGAGATACCAACGTTAATTGCAGGACGTACTCCAGAGTTAAACAAATCACCATCAAGGAAAATTTGACCATCTGTAATCGAAATTACGTTTGTTGGGATATAGGCAGAAACGTCACCAGCTTGAGTTTCGATAATAGGAAGTGCAGTTAATGAACCACCACCTTTTACGATTGGTTTCAATGAATCTGGTAAGTCGTTCATGTTTTTAGCAATTCCATCATCAGCAATTACTTTACAAGCACGCTCTAATAAACGACTGTGTAGGTAAAATACATCTCCAGGATATGCTTCACGTCCCGGTGGTCTTCTTAATAAAAGAGAAACCTCACGGTAAGCAACAGCTTGTTTAGATAAATCATCATAAACAATTAAAGCTGGACGACCAGAATCTCTAAAATATTCTCCAATTGCAGCTCCGGCCATTGGCGCGTAAACTTGCATCGGAGCTGGATCAGAAGCATTAGCAGCAACAATAATGGTGTAAGCCATTGCGCCTTTTTCTTCTAACATTTTTGCGATTCCTGCTACAGTAGACGCTTTTTGTCCAATTGCAACATATATACAAAATACAGGTTTTCCTGCATCGTAAAATTCTTTTTGATTTAAGATAGTGTCAATACAAACAGTTGATTTACCTGTTTGACGGTCACCAATAACCAATTCACGTTGTCCACGACCAACTGGTATCATAGCATCTACTGCTTTTATCCCTGTTTGTAATGGTTCAGTAACTGGTTGACGGAAGATAACTCCAGGAGCTTTTCTTTCCAAAGGCATTTCGTATAAATCTCCACCGATTGGTCCTTTTCCATCAATTGGAAAACCAAGAGTGTTAACTACACGTCCTACCATTTGCTCTCCAACTTTAAGAGAAGCGATACGTTGTGTTCTTTTTGCAGTAGAACCTTCTTTGATTCCTGTTGATGGTCCTAAAAGTACTACACCAACATTGTCTTCTTCAAGATTCAATACAATAGCCTCTAAACCATTGTCAAATTCTACTAACTCACCGTATTGAACATTAGAAAGCCCGTAAACACGAGCAATACCATCTCCAACTTGAAGTACTGTTCCTACTTCCTCTAGCGTAGCGCCAGATTCAAAACCTTCTACTTGCTTTCTTAATATTGCTGAAATTTCAGCAGGTTTGATTTCCGCCATCTTAATTTATAATTTAGACACTTAAATGTGCAATAACTAGTTACTTAATTCTCTTTTTAATACTTGTAATCTGTTGGCTACTGAAGCATTGTACTGCTTGTCGCCTATTCTCAAAATAAATCCTCCAATAATCGAAGCATCTACGTGATTTTCTATCGTGATTTTTTTATCTGATAAGGTAGCAATTTTAGCTAAAACTTTAGCTTCTAATGCAGCATCCATTGCAATGGCCGTAGTAACTTGAGCTACTTCTACACCATTCATGATATCAAATAATTTGCTGTATTCTACTGCAACAGCTTCCAAAATTTCAAATCTTTTGTTTTCAAATAACAAATGAAATAAACTTTTTGTTACGCTATTGGTATTTGCAAAAACTTCCAATAAGGCCTTTTCCTTAACTTCTACTCTCAAAGTAGGGTTTTGGATAAAAGTGCTCAATTCTACATTTGCACTTATAGTTGAAGCGATAGAATTCATATCATCACTAACTGCTTCAGCCACTCCCTTAGATTGTGCTATCTCTAGAATTGCTTTTGCATAACGAATTGCTGCTCTTGTACTTGCCATAATATTAGTTTAGCTTTACGTCACCTAACATCTTCTCAACTAATTTAGTTTGAGCTTCTTTATTAGATAATTCGTCTTTCAATAATTTTTCTGCGATAGTCAATGACAAAGTAGAAACTTGTAGTTTCAATTGAGCCATAGCTGCATTTTTTTCGCTTTCAATTGCTGCTTTTGCTTGTTCGATCATTTTCAGACCTTGTGCTTGCGCTTCAGTTTTAGAATCAGCAATCATTTTTTCTTTAATTTCACGTGCATCTTTTAGCATGTTATCACGCTCCATTCTTGCTTCTTGTAAAATACGTTGGTTATCAGCTTGAAGATTTTGCATTTCTTTTCTAGCGTTTTCAGCAGAAAGCAAAGCATTTTTAATTCCTTCTTCTCTATCATTTACTGCGTCAAGAATTGGTTTCCAAGCAAATTTTTTCAATAAGAATATTAATCCCACAAATATTAATACTTGCCAAAAGAACAAACCTAACTCAAACTGATGTATTAACTTTTCCATGTTATGTATCTATAATAATATTTAATTTAATAATAAAAACAATAGTTACAACCAACCGTTGCAACTATTGTTTTTTGAGTTTTAATTAAGCGGCGAATAATGCAGCGAAACCAATACCTTCAATTAATGCAGCTGCGATAAGCATAGCTGTTTGGATTTTTCCTGAAGCTTCTGGTTGACGAGCAATAGCGTCCATTGCTGAACCACCAATTCTACCAATACCTAAACCTGCTCCGATTACAATTAATCCAGCTCCTACATAATTTAAACCTTCCATAATATATATAATTAAAAATTAAACATTCAATTTATTAGTGCGCCTCCTCATGGTGGTGCTCTTCTACTGCTGAACCAAAGTACAGCGCTGATAGCAATGTAAAAATATAAGCTTGTAAAAATGCGACCAATATCTCTAAGATAGAAAGTGCAAACGACAATGCAAATGATAAACTACTTCCCAACCAGCTTTTGAAAATAAACATCAAACCAATAATACTCATCAATACAATATGTCCTGCAAAGATATTTGCATACAAACGGATCATTAATGAAAAAGGTTTGATTATAACTCCTAGCAATTCAATTGGTGCTAATACGATACGCATTACTTTTGGTACACCTGGCATCCAGAAAATGTGACCCCAATAGTTTTTATTTGCCGTAAGGTTTGTAATTAAAAATGTCATGATTGCTAATGCAAATGTAATGGTTAAATTACCAGTAACATTTATACCGAAAGGCATCAATCCAAAAATATTTAAGAACAGTACAAAGAAAAATATAGTCAATAAATAACTCATATATCTCTTGTAGTGTTTTTCTCCAATGTTAGGAATAGCAATTTCGTCACGAATAAAAAGAACCACTGGTTCAAATATTCTTCCAGCTCCAGAAGCAATTCCGCCATTTTTAGAATAGGTCTTCGCCAAACCAGCAAAAATAAATACCATTAAAATAGCAGCAATGAATATAGACAATACTGCTTTTGTGATTGAGAAATCTAAGGGACGTTCATTTTCAGGGAAACCTGTTTTTTCGTCTTCTATTATTTTTCCTGAAGCATCCGTTTTGTATATTTTTCCATCGTGATGATTTATCGCATAGAAATTACCATTAGATTCGGCAACTGCTTCTCCATGTTCGAATTCAGAAGATGAAAAAAGTTGTAAACCATTATCCCAAAGGATTACTGGTAATGAAAAACCATAATGTTTTCCTTCTACTTCATCAGAGAAAAAAGTAAAGTCATGAGAGTCTAAAACGTGATGACCAATGAATGCCTTTATTTTAGATTTTACATCTGTAGGTTCAGCATGAGCTCCTTCCTGGCTTTGTTCTGTTGTTTCGTGTGCAACTTCAGTATGAACTTTTACCGAATCCACTTCGGGATTTGCAAAAGTCATTAAAGGAAGACACGCTACTAAAGTCGCTATTATAAATCTAAGTGGTCTGTTTGAAATCACCATAACTGTTAAATATCTTAATTTTTTACGTTTCTGAAATTTGGTGCAAATGTACATTTTTTATTAATATCCAAAAGGATATAAAAACATATTTTTTTTAAATCCTTCATCTATTTGCAGATCTATTGCTTTTCTTTTAATATTCGTATCGTTAAAACGGTCTCCATTACTAAAAAAAGGATAAACATCCCAAAAAAATTAACTTTCTCTATTGTATTATCATATGTTGTAATGTGCAAGATAGGTTTTAAAATCAAATAACAAAAAACCATTTTGATACTTGTTCCTAAAAGAAAAGACATTCCTACATTATCAAAACTTTTTTCTTTCACTTTTAGTAATACAATGAATATCAAAGTAGACATACCGAAAAACAATAAATAGAGCACTTCAATTGA
Source organism: Flavobacterium frigoris (assembly GCF_900111075.1). Lineage (GTDB taxonomy): Bacteria > Bacteroidota > Bacteroidia > Flavobacteriales > Flavobacteriaceae > Flavobacterium > Flavobacterium frigoris. Next base: position 287,944 of record NZ_FOFZ01000001.1, on the reverse strand, counting down.
ATACTGGAATACTGCGACATCGATTTTCAAAACGTAGAAAATAAATTTATGTAACAAATATGCTATCACGGCCAGAAGAGTTAAACTTAGAAGTGGTTTTTGATTTTTTAAATTCATGCTGTGTTTATTTTACCGTAAGGTCAATAAGACTCGGAACAATTTTCAATTCCTATTAATATTAATTTATTGGGATTTATTGATTTCGTTCACTTGTCTTATAACATTGTATAAAGCAATAACGACCCCAACCATGACCAGAATTTTATTGTAATATACTTTTGGATTGGGGTAATTGTCATCCAACCAGTTTCCCCCATAAGCAAACAAAAAGATGATAACCCCCATTTGAATGGGTATATTAATTAAAGTGATCCATTTGCTAACTTGATTTTTGTTGGGTTTCTTTTCCATCGGCTAACAATAGATTTGATTCATTAATTTTCATTGTGCAGGACGCAGTAAAATCAGCACCTGGTTCCACAGATAATTTACCTACTGTAACTTCACCTTTGATACTGGCATTTGCCTTTACATTCAGGATTTCAGCAACATAAATCGTACCTTCAAATTTCCCTTCAATATCTGCATTTTTACAGTTAATATCCCCTGTTATTATTCCGGCAGGACCTACAACTAATTTTCCAGTAGACTGAAAATTTCCTATCAATTCGCCATCCAACCTAAAATCGGCCTGGGAAATGATATCTCCTTTTATAATTGTTCCTTCTACGATTCTATTCGTTTTTCCTAATAGCTCTGTATAGGGCTTTGCTTTTCTATTAAACATTTTTATTCTTTTTTTAATCCTAAATAGACATTTAGATTTTTTTTAATTTGAACTACTTTATAATTTTCGTTTGTAAGAATAATGACTGGAACTATTATTTTAAAATCCTTATTTTCTCTTAAAATAGCACTAATATTTCTGGCATACGCTTCTGAGTTTATACCATGAATCGCTATGAAGTTTTCTGTGTCACTATACCCATCCAAAGAATAATTTAAATCCTGAAAAGTAACACCGCTCATGAATTTTTTAATCTTTTCTTCCATTTCTTTTGTGCCTGTTTCATCTGATACCGCTACTTTGTAGAGTACTTTCCAGTTTTTAGTATCTGTGGTAGTAAATTCTAATTTTTCTAAGAAAGGAATTTGGTCCTTCACAATTTCCTGCGCTTTTTTACCCTCTTCACTATTTGGATAATTATCTGCCACAAACTGCAATGCATTTTTGTAGGCTGTTACTCCTCTGAGTTTTCCAATGGCATTCGCTTTCAAAAATTCGAATTTCGAAACAATTTCATCTCCAGAAAACTGACTTATCAACATCTCAGATTGCTCTAAAACTGCTACAAACTGTTCCTCTTCATATTGTTTATATAATGCGTCATAAACTCCTTCTGGGGTATCCTTCAAACTTATTCCTTCTGGGTTTGTGTTGTTTATTATTTGAGCATAGCGAGAATCTGGAAATTGGGAATTAATCCTGTCTTTCATTGCTGCCGCTTTACTGCTGTTTGTGATTTGGTAAATCTTGTACAAATTATACATTGTAGGAAGAATCAATTTTTCTTCCGGATTATTTTGTAATAATTGCTCCAGCTTGTTGGCTGCGAGCTCATATTCTTTGAACTTTTCCTTATAAATTACACCAAGTTGATAATAGGCTTTATTGCGTTCCTTCCCAATGCTGTCAATTGCAGCTTGCGATGTTGGGAGTTGTTTCAAATAAAAACTGGTAGTATACTCTTCTACTATACTATTCTCTTCCTCTTTTAATTTGTCTTCTGGTAACAATTCATTGGCATTCAAAGTATCATCTGAAGCCACATTATTCTTAGCCGTTGATGAAAGCCTCCAATTGCCTGCTGAACTTCGATTTCCCCATATTTTTTTAAATTCTAATTTCCCAAAAGAAACAGTCGTAGGATTATAAAAATAGAAAAGACTTGTTGTTGTATTTGAAACGCCCATGGAAGGTGGAGCAAGTGACGACTTACGCCCTGGTTGACCTGCGTTTTGCGCCGAAACAGCTGGATCAATAGATGCTGTGGTACTGTTTCTTTCTCTGTTTTCTTGCTTTTCTTTTAATTTTTCTTCTAAAATTCTTTTGGCTTCATCCTTCTTTTTTAAGGTGTCTATATAATTTTCGAAATAAGAAATTCTACCGCCTTCTGGCATAGAAACAACGTTTAAAATACTGTCGTTTCTCGTAGCGATTGCTTCATACAGAATGACTTCATCTAAATCTTTTCTGATTTTTTGAATGTGAATGAATTCTCTAGTTTTCAAGTCAAGATTCACTAAAGTACTATCGTAATATTTAGCAGCAACTGGGTACGCTGCTTTTCTAAAATACATATTTCCTATATTCCTGTAATTTGAAGCTTTCAAATATTGGTCGATAGTTGTTTTTTTAAGAGATATATTGTAAAAATCTAATGCTTTTTTCTGATTGTCTTGTTTGTCATAAAAAACACCCATTTGGTAGTTTAAAACATCTAGAAATGGCCTATTTTCTCTATCAGCAATCAATTTTCTATAGGTTTTTAGAAAAGTAGCGGTATCTCCTTTTTGATAGTCAAACAACTGCGCTTTTCTAGCTTGTGCTTGTATAACATATTTTCTTTCTGATTTTCTGTTCATTCTGATTACCGACTCATAGCTGTAAATCGCGCTGTCTTTCTTGCCTAACTCTTCATAAAGTTGTCCGAGTATAAAGCGATATCTTGCTTTTTCTTTATTGTGTTTGGTGAAGTATTCGGCAACTTTTAATTTAATTAAAGCAGAGTCTTTTTCTTCCAAGTTCAAAAACGCCTCGGATAAAAGGGCATTAACATCCGCAACAACCTGATTTTTAAGTTTATGGTCCCTTAAAAGAAAAGTCATGTTGTTGACTACCAAAGCATCATTACCCAATCGCATATTGGTTTTACCACGCCAAATCTTAGCTTCATAAATCCTACTACTATTGGGGTATTTATATAGAATGTAATTGAAAGCGTCTAATGCGGGAATAAATCTTTGATCGTAATATCTGGCTTTGCCCAAAAGTAAATAAGCCTCGTCTATTTGGAAGTTTTTTTCTCTTCCTTCAATATTCATAGAATGTTTCTGAATGGCTTTAGTTGCCTTCGTTTCGGCTAATTCAAAATCAGCATTTTTAGTTTTTCCTTCTGCCTTAACTTCATCCGAAATTTGCATCCTTTCTATAGGCAAACGTTTCCAGAAATTGTCTTTGCTATTGGCTTCTATCCCTACAATTCCCTTATCTAACCCAATTTCGCCATTGTATAAAATATTATACTTTGTACTGAGCGCATGTGAATTTCTGGACAAAAAACTATTGTTCTTAGTTGAGCAGGCCACCAAAAAACAGAGAAACCCTACTGGAATTGAATATTTAAATATATTGATTTTCAAATGATACCGTTTTTATCATTAAACTTTTAAAAAAGCTTTTTAGTATAATGACTGGTAAAAATACGTTTCTTTTTGAAATATGGAAGTTTAAACCGCGAAAAACATTTCTAGCTCCTGAAGCGTTTCCTCAGACGTTTGAATATCTTTTACTATTTCCCCTTTATTTAAAGCTACTATTCGATCACAAACCTCTACAGTATGCTGCAAATCATGGCTTGAAACCAAAATCGTGATGTCCTTATTTTCAGCGAGTTCTTTAATTACTTTTTTCAATCGATTAACCGTTGTAGGATCTAAATTAGCAAAAGGCTCATCGAGAATGATCACTTCAGGATTGCCTATCAAAGTTGCAATTATCCCTACTTTCTTTTGGTTTCCTTTGGATAAATCACGCAGGTATTTTTTATTTTTTAGAATTTCTCCATTAAAAAACTCTTCGTATTTTTCTAACAAAGCGTCAATATCGGCCTTGTTTTGACCGCGTAAATCCCCAATAAAGTAAAAATATTCTTCAGGAGTAAGATAGCCTATCAAGAAACTTTCGTCAATAAATGCAGCCGTAAAAGGTTTCCAGTCTTCGCTGGCGCTTACCAGAATTCCGTTGTTTATGATGCTCCCCGTTGAAGGTTGGATTAAATCCAATAGTAAACTGAAAAAAGTCGTTTTTCCGGCACCGTTATTTCCCACGAGACCTAAACTTTGACCTTTTGGAATTTCAAGGTTTTCGATATTTAAAACTGTAGTTCCGTTATATTTTTTTGAAAGTTGATTTACCTGTATCATTATATTTTTATGTGTTGTAATAACTCAAGAGTTATCATTACTAATTTTCTTGTTGTTTGAAACCACTGATAGTTGCGTATTTTCTTTTAGTATAACCGGCGGCAATTGTATTCAAAAGATAATTTCTCAATACCAACCCAATCACGCCAATTGTCGCAATTGCAATTATAGCTACCTCTGCATTTATTAATTTATAAATACCATAAAAAATCAAGGTTGGGATTAGCATCAAAGGCAATCCAACAATCCATTGCGTTGCTCCAGTTCCCTGATAATTCATGAATGGGCTTTTCTCTAAATCAATTCTTTTTTTATTATACGAACCCGCAAATAACAAAAGGGGAATGTTTACACCTAAATTATAAGTCGCGCAGGCAATATTAATTGCTACTATTTTCCATCCAAAATAAAGATAAGGTGTACTTAAAATCGCCAAAACAACTACAGAAACAGACATTAATCCAGCTTTTGAAGCTAGATATTGCTTCATGGGAATGTTTTGTGACATCATCATTCCGTAATAATTACTATCCCAAGAGGGAACAAATTGCCCGTAATTTAACATAAATACGCCTGTCATTAAGATTCCAACAACCACAAAGAAAGCTGGCGTATCTTTGTAATGTGGATTCGTATAAATCATTAAACCATAAGCCAAGAAAATTAAGGAAATCCAAATTACTGTTTTGGGTCTTTTGTTTCTCCATATCATTTTTAAATCCAACTGTAGAAAAGGAGCAATCTCACCAAAACGTTTGGTCCAACTTAAATCAGACGTTTTTGCTTCTTCCACTTTCGATTGTAATGAGCTGTCCAGATAGAAATTGGTTTTTAGGTACTTGAAATTTAAAAGATAGAATCCCGCTAAAATCAGGATTGGTACTAAAACGAATATTGGTTGTAACACTAAAGTATCAAGAACAACGCCTGAAAGCGTGGTGATTTTAAAAACACCAAAATAATCCAGACCAAAAAACACCATTCCTAAAACTACAAAGGGAAGAAAGGCTTTGATGTTTTCGGCAAATTTCTTTTTTATTAAAAAATTAGCATAATTGACTATTAAAGCTAAAATATACATACCTAACATCCAAATAATCATGTTCAACGTACCATAATTTCCTTTGATAATATTAAAAACCCCAAAAGGGATAATAACCAATAAGGGAAAAATATTGTAGATCGAAATTAAACTCTTCAGCAAAACAAAGTGGATTACCGATTCTTTCTTTATGGGCAATACTAATAATGGTTTGATATTCATTACGGGTAAACTTTGCATAAAAAAACGAAAAATGAGTTCTATGGCTAACCAAAAAATAACAAAACTATTGACTATCGTCAATGGTTTTTGATTGGGGAATGCTTTTAGCAATATAGGATATAAAGCAATTCCCAAAACTAAAAAAACAAGCAAAAAATAAACGACCAGAAAGCCCATCAGAATTTTTAAGCCAATGCTTTTTCCCACACTAGCCGAACGGAAAAAAGCTTTTAATTCTAAATTTATAAAATGTTTAAACATAGTTTAATGGTTTAGTTAAAATATAAGTATCTAAAAGTAAGAAAATGTTACAGCTTTATTAATTTATATTCTGGATAGGTCGCTATTAAATACATTTCTGCCTTGGCAGGTATGATTCTAAAAATAATGAAAAGGAACAAAATAAGTGATACTAGAAAGAAGCTAAAACCCACTGTCCAGTATTCATTTTCTAAATAAGTTTCGGGATGATTAAAAATATGTACCATAAAATTAAGAGGTACTCCAAGAATCCCACCAAAATAACCATAATTGTGGATTGTTTCTTCAAATAGCCATCGTTTTTCTCCGCTTTGTTTCCTGTTTTTAGTGGCTTTGTGATTTTTGTAGAGTTCATAAAACATTACAATAAACAGTGCAAGATATGTTCCTAAGAAAATATATTCTCTGTAATCACTGAACTTTAAAACTAAATATAAACCCAAAGTCATTGCTACTGTCAAAATAATCTTTGGGATACCAAAAAAATCTTTGAAGTGCTCCCAAACAATGGAGTTATACTTTTTACTTAAAACTGCCTGTCGTTTTTCGACCACATCCATAAATCCAAAAACACCAAACTTCTTGAATTCAACATTCAAGGCTTGGTCAAAACTAAGCTTGGGATTCTCCTGCCATTGGGTTTCGATAGCATTCGCCAAATGATCCACTAATTCTGATTGCAAGTCATACCATTCCACATAATGCTGGCGCGTGAAAATAAAAAGATGTTCTATTTGTGGGGCGGTTAGTTTCATAAATTAGAAATAGATAGTTTTTTTTCGAATTGAAAATGTTTGTAAACAAGTTGCAGATAAAGACCCGTAATTAGAACGTAAAATATTCCGAAAAAAATAGATACGAAAGCAATTTTAGCATCTGGATGATTTAAACGAATTGGAAATGCACCAATTCCTAGCATAAGAAGAAATACTATGAGACCAAAACTTTTTTTCTTTATCAAATAACTATACGTTGTCTGCTGCTTTGACTTAAAAATAAAGCCCCAAGCCAATATAACCAAACAAAATTCGACTAGAATAAATGATTTTAAAATTGTTTGACCATTCATAAGTAATACTTCATAACTAGAATGTCTAACAAATAGAATTAATAAAAGTGTGGTAAAAAATGAAATTGGAATCACAGTCATGAATAGCCTTTTTACTATTTTATGACATTTTACCGTCATTATTTTAGGGTTCGTAAAACCTATTAACCCAGAAAAAGAAGGTTTTAATTGTGGTTCCCATTTTTCAAAAACGATTCGTAAATTTTCATCAAATGAAAGTTCGTTTTCATCCATTAGAAATTCAATTTCAGAGGCTATATGATCCGTAACTTCTAGTTTTATGTCGTCGTATGTAAGACCGTTTAAAACTAAGGTTTCGTCGATTAAGGCTATTTGTTGGTTGGTTAGTTTCATGTTGTGTCTATATGAAAGTTGGTATTGTGTTTTGATGTTTTGAAATATTTGCTTTTATTATCATATCCTTACTCCGTTTGTCATGCTGAGGAACGAAGCATCTCTACAAACCTATTCAAACAAGTAATTAAGAAAATTCAACTCGGGATTAATTGTTTTTATTAGTGTGATTTTCTTGTCTTTTTTCCATCCTTTGATTTCTTTTTCTTTAGCAATTGCTATTTGTATCCAAGTAAACTTTTCAAAATACAATAAATAATGAACATTATATTTGGCTGTAAACGAGTTAGGATTCAAGGATTCTTTGTGTTGCTGTAACCGAATTTTTAAATTGTTAGTAACTCCGGTATACAAAACAGTTTTAGCTTTATTGGTTAGAATATAAACATAATAACTATGATACCCTTCTTGAAATTCTATCATATCATTTTACTTTACAAGTGATTTGCCAATTTTGTGGGGATGCTTCGTTCCTCAGCATGACAAGTTACTACTAATGTGTTAATTACTGTTCGGGATAGATTGCGTTTTTAAAACTTCAATTTCTGTAACAAGGTGATACGTGACTTCCAGTTTTATGTCGTCATATGTAAGACCATTTAAAACTAAGGTTTCATCGATTAAGGCTATTTGTTCTGCTGATAATTTCTTTTCCATAAAAATTAAAATTCTAACTTAGGATTTACTAAAGATTGCATGGTTCTAATAAAATCTTCCAATTCTGCGAGGCGGTTCACGGTTTCCTTAGTTCCTGCTTCCGTCAGCTTGTAATATTTTCGCATGCGGTTATCTACTTTTTCAATTTCTACATCTAGTATACCTTCGGCTTCGAGTTTGTGTAAGGCAGGATAGAGAGCACCTTCGGTGATATTGAGTTCTCCTTGCGTAATGGCTTTTACCTTTTGAGTGATTTCATAGCCGTACATCTTACCATTTTCTTCCAATAATTTCATGATGATGGTATTTAAACTTCCTTTATACAATTGTGAATTTTTCATAAACTAACTCCTTTAATCAAAAACAAATATACATAAGATTCTTATACATAACTATTCTAGGTATGTAAATTTTTCAAACACTTTGATTTAAGAAACCTATTCTGTTTAGTATATTTGTAAAAAAATATATCCCATGCCTTCATTTTTAAAACTAATCATAAAAGAAGTACGCCGCGAAACCAAGGATGCGGTTTCCATACTCTTTAATGTTCCTGAAGAATTACAACCCAATTATACTTTTATTGCCGGACAATATGTTAATATCCGATTAACGCTGGACGGTCAAGAAATTCGTCGTGCTTATTCAATCTGTTCTTCTCCAGAAAGTGGTGAATTGCGTATCGCGGTAAAAGCAGTAAAAAACGGTACTTTTTCTCAATTTGCCAATACCAAGCTTAAAGCAGGAGATGCACTTGAGGTAGGGAAGCCAGAGGGAAAATTTATATTCGAACCTCAAACGGACCGACAAAAAAACTACGTGGCTTTTGTATCAGGAAGTGGGATAACACCGGTAATTTCGATCTTGAAAAGCGTCTTAAAAAGCGAACCAAAAAGCTCTTTTGTACTGGTTTATGGTAACAAAACACCCGAAGAAACGATCTTTAGTAAAGAATTACACGATTTACAATTACAATATGTAGGTCGCTTATTTATTCACTTTGTCTTTAGTCAAGCCAAAGCAGAAGATGCTTTATTTGGTCGAATCGAAAAATCAGCGGTAAATTATGTTCTGAACAACAAACACAAGGAGCTGGAATTTGATAAATTCTATTTGTGTGGGCCAGAGGAAATGATCGAATTAGTTTCGGGAGTTTTAAAAGAGAAAAATGTAAAAGAATCAGCTATAAAATTTGAGCTTTTTACCTCCTCTTCTCATGAAAACGTAATAAAAGATTTAGGAGGACATTCTAAAATTACCATTATGGTAGACGACGAAGAGACCACCTTTGAAATGTCTCAAAAACAAACCATACTTGAAGCAGCACTAAAACAAGGAATTGATGCTCCTTACTCCTGCCAAGGCGGCATTTGCAGCAGCTGTCTTTGTAGAGTAACTTCAGGGACTGCTGAAATGACGAAGAATTCCATCCTAACTGATAAAGAAATTGCTGACGGATTAATCCTTAGTTGTCAAGCACATCCTACATCAGAAACGATCTATATAGATTATGATGATGTTTAGGAAATAAACATCGCCTATTTAAAATTCCAAACTCCACCTTCAAAAACTGGGATTTGGAATTTTTTATTTTGGGATATTTAGATATTTAATGAGCTAATTGCGACTGAACACTGAACACTACCTTCTCTGGAGTAATGGTTCTCATAGCATCTTCATAACCTTCCACTTTTTTATTGCCATAAACAGATGTTGGCAACATTGGGTATCTTTCTCTATCAGAAACTAAAGAATTCGATAATGGTTGATTAAAAGAACCAAATCCAGCATACGGATGCGTAGCACCCCAAAGTGTAATGACTTTTACTCCCAGCATTGCTGCAATATGGGCATTTCCAGAATCCATAGAAAGCATTACATCCAGAGTACTTATAAGTTGTAACTCCTGCTGAAACTTGATTTTGCCTGCCATGTTAATAACATTGTCTTTTGAGTCTGAAAGAGAATCTAAGATTTCCATTTCTTTCTTTCCTCCTCCAAAAAGCACAACTTTATAATTTTGATTATCAGACAATTGACGGATAACTTCTTGCATTAAATCCAAGGGATACACCTTAGAATCGTATTGTGCAAAGGGCGCGATTCCAATTAATTTTTTATTATCTGTTCCAATAAGATTTACTGTTTCTTTATCTAAATTGGCTTTTTTGGGAAATACCGAGGTTGACAAATCTATCGGAAAACCGAGTTCTTCAAACACTTTTGTATGTCGTTCAAACACCGTAGATAAAGGTTGGAAAATTTTATTATCGGCACGTGTTAATGCTTTTTTACCTTCACGTCCTTTGTCCGTATACGCCGTTTTTTTTCCACTCAAGGCAAATAATGTCCTAACAAGTTTAGAACGTAAAACATTATGCAAATCGGCGAACGCATCGATATCTAATTTTTTCACATCTTTAAATAACCGCAGCAAGCCACGCAATCCTTTGTGCCGTTCATTTTCATCGAAAGCAAAAAAAGCAATGTTGGATATTCCTTCAAAAAAGGGTTTGAAAAAAGGTCGGGATATGACCGTTAGCTTAACCTCAGGATATTGATTAACAAAAGCCCTTAAAACAGGAACCGTCATGGCGACATCTCCCATTGCGGAAAGTCTCATGACGGCTATATGCTTTATTTTATTTGACAAATTAGTACTTGTCAACTATTTTTTTCCTTGGTACAAAACAGGATTTAACTCGTCATCATTGTACATTTTCATTTGCTTGTACACTTTCATGAATTTATCTCCACTAGAAATGTCTACTAATAAATCGTCAATTGCGGTAGACAAATCCGTTCTTTGTTCTAATAGAATATTTAATTTCGTCTGACATTTATCTCTATGATCTTGAGATGCTTCTGCACGAGTCGCTTCTTCATTCATATGATAAATCTTCAATGCTAAAATTGACAATCTGTCAAAAGCCCAAGCTGGACTTTCTGAGTTGATTTTTGCATTATCTTTTACTTTTACATCGCTATATTTTTGCAAAAAATAACCGTCAATATATTCTACCATATCAGTACGTTCCTGGTTAGAAGCGTCAATTCTTCTTTTCAAAGTCAAAGCAGCAACAGGATCAATATTTGGATCACGAATAATATCTTCAAAATGCCATTGAACAGTGTCAATCCAATTTTTCAGATACAATAAATGTTCAAATTGCTCTTTAGGAAAAGGGTTATTTATAGGCTGATCTACATTATCATATTGATGATAATCTTTGATGCTTTGTTCGAATACGGAGTACGCTAATTTTGAAAACATATTTTTATATTTTATAGTTACAAAGATACTTTTTATACTTTTATAAAAAAATTACAAATCACAAATCTAATCTAGAACCCAAAAATCAGCATTAAATCTGATTAGGGAACTAAAAATGTTAATTCAACAAATCATGCAAATTCACAATCTATCGGAAAACAATAGCGTTCTTAATCATTTTTTGGGACAAATCAGAAATGTAAATATACATAATGACAGCATGCGTTTTAGAAGAAATATTGAGCGAATAGGAGAAATTATGGCGTATGAATTAAGTAAAGATTTGCATTATAAAGCAGTCGAAATTCAAACCCCACTAGGCATCAAAAAGACCACTGAGATTGCTGATCAATTAGTAATCTGTTCTATTTTACGTGCCGGATTCCCCATGCATACGGGTTTTTTAAATTATTTTGATTCGGCTGAAAATGGTTTTATTTCTGCATCAAGACACCACCCAAACAACGATGATTACTTTGACATTCTTGTAGAATACCAGGCTATCGCAGATTTTAATGGTAAATATTTATTATTGGTAGATCCAATGCTTGCTACCGGACAATCAATTGTGGCGGTCTTTAACAGATTATTAGAAAGAGGAGAAGCAAAAGAAATTCATATTGCCGTTGTAATTGCTGCACCAGAAGGAATAGCCTATCTGGAAAAACACTTGCCAGACACTTGCCATCTCTGGATAGCCTCTTTAGACGACAACCTAAACGAGCATAGCTACATCGTACCAGGACTGGGAGATGCGGGAGACTTATCGTACGGAACCAAATTATAATTGCGAGAAAAAAGCGAATAAGCTACAGGCTATAAGAACAACCAAAACCATTTCTTGCTTCAGTTTTACCTGCGGCATTTCGATATGATTTGTTGCCATTATGGCCAATGGAGCAATTGTAAATATCAATAAATCATTGCTTTTATTTGAAGAAACCAAGAAAATCAATACGCCAATAAAAAAGGAAGCGATGATTTTTTTGAAAGCTGCATGCGTTACCGAAAGTCTACTAGAAAGCGTCGCAAACATAGAGATAACAAAAAACAAAGCCACGGTAGCATAGATAGACAATGCGCCGTTTTGATAATTATTAGTGAAATAATTAATTTGAAAACTGGTTTTTACACTGCTATTGATATATTCTAATGCACTGATGTCAAAAAGTATCGAACTAAGCGCAAAAAGAATCCCTACTGCAAAAAAAGCAATAATGGGCAGTATCCAATTTCTATAATCGCTGGAAACGTGGAAAATTATCGAAATAAATACCAATACTAAATAAAGAATAGACCAAAAATGAAATAAAGAAGCTACAAAAATCCATAGAGAGGCATCAAATATTTTTTCTTTAGAAGCTTTTAGGGACTGCAGAGACAGCAATCTATGAAGTGCTAACAAGATAAAAAAATTGGCAACGATTAGATTAATGTTGTCTAAAACCGAAGGAAAAAAAATGATAAATAAAAAATAAAAAAAGATGGTATAGCTACTGTCTTTACTGAGTCCATTCTTTTTTGAAATGAAATTTGCTATAAAAACAGAGCCTAATAAAGCAAGTAAAATTCCTGCTTTTTGAATACTCAATATTGCGGAATCTGTCCAGACCAAATCCTGAATTTGATAGATCAAAAAAAAACTAATTATTAAAATTACGACCAGAGAAAAATTTAATGGTGTAGATTTTTTAAAAAGACTTGTAATCATAAGGATATTTTATACTTTTGTAACTTTAAAACTGTAAATATAATACTTGTTTAAAAAGGAAACCCTCAAGTTGAAAAAGATTCTTAACAAAAGCATTTATCACTACTGGGAAATTAAAAGAACAACAACATAATTTTAACGATATGAAAGCATTTTTTGAAGGAATTCAATACCTATTTGTAAATATATTATTTGCTCCCTTAGACTTTTTACGTTCATTAGAACTTCAATCATGGTTTGCTGCAAATACTATCAATTGGCTTTTTATGATTATTTGTGCAGTCGCAATGGTATACTGGGTTATGCAATTGAAATTACACGATGAGAACGGTGAAGAAAACCAAGATACTACAGCACATTCTTTTTTTAAATAAATCGCAGCACTAACCCCAAATAAAATTTAGGGTTAAGCAGCATACTAATTTACAAAAGATCGTTACCGATATCTTTTCTAAAATTCATCTTATCAAAATGTAGCTTGTCTATATTTTGATAAGATTTTTTTATGGCCTCTTGAAAGTCATTTCCATAAGACGTTATGGCTAAAACCCTTCCTCCGTTAGTGACCACAGTATTGTTCTCCAGTTTCGTTCCAGCATGAAAAACAATGGAATCTGTAATTTTTTCCAGTCCAGAGATAATTTTCCCTTTTTCATAATCTTCAGGATAACCACCAGATACAACCATAACTGTCGTAGCGCTTCTCTCGTCTATTTCAAGCGTGATTTCGTCCAGTTTTTCATTGGCTACAGCCAAAAACAATTCCACTAAATCTGTTTTTAATCTTGGAACCACCACTTCTGTTTCTGGGTCACCCATCCTTACATTGTATTCAATGACAATAGGTTCATTATTCACATTAATCAATCCGATAAATACAAACCCTTTGTATGGGATTCCGTCTTTCTGGAAACCTTCAATTGTAGGTTTAACGATGCGTGTTTCTATTTTTTCCATTAATACAGCGTCGACATAAGGAACAGGGGAAACAGCTCCCATTCCGCCTGTATTTAACCCCGTGTCGCCTTCGCCAATGCGTTTATAATCTTTGGCCGTTGGAAGTATCTTATAGCTTTTTCCATCAGTTAGAACAAAACAACTCAATTCTATACCATCAAGGAACTCTTCAATAACTACTTTTGAACTAGCGGCACCAAATTTTTGGTGCACTAGCATGTTTCTTAATTCTTCTTTGGCTTCCGCCAAATCATGAATAATCAAAACTCCTTTTCCTGCAGCTAATCCGTCAGCTTTTAGTACATAAGGAGGTTTTAATGTGGCAAGGAACTCACATCCTTCTTCTACCGTTTCAGCCGTAAAACTATCGTAAGCAGCAGTTGGTATATTGTGTTTAACTAAAAATTCTTTCGCAAATTCTTTACTTCCTTCCAGTTGCGCTCCAATTTTAGAAGGCCCAATAACCGGAATATGACTCAGTTGTTCATCATTTAGAAAAAAGTCATAGATTCCTTTTACTAACGGGTCTTCTGGACCTACAACAACCATTTCTACCTTTTCAGCAAGAACAAACGTTTTTATGGCATCAAAATCAGTGATACTAACATCAACATTCGTTGCTATCGCAGCGGTTCCGGCATTCCCAGGCGCAACAAAAAGTTTGTCGCAAAGTGGACTTTGAATCATCTTCCATGCAAATGCATGTTCTCTTCCGCCTGAACCTAAAAGTAAAATTGTCATGTCTTGTGTTGTTTAGTTGTGCTGCAAAAATAATTGCTTTTGAACGTAAAAAATAATTAATTTCTAAAAAGTTGTTGGTTCATCCTAATTAGTTGTTCCGATACATTATTTTTGAAAAAACAAAAAAACAAAAAATGCTGCCTCTTTTTGACTTATCACTTCAATTTAATGGTTATCCAATTCAGGAGGCTAAAGCTGAACTGCAAAAAATTATCGCATTTACGGCAAGCCAAAAAGAGCATTTCATTGAGAATAAAAAAAAAGAGATTGTTACTTTCCATTTAAATAACAATCCTTTCTATCAGCAAATAGTTGGCGCAAAATCGTTTAACAATTGGAACGATCTTCCTATTTTAAATAAACAAAACTTACAGCGTCCATTGACTGAAAGACTTTCTAACGGTTATTCCCTTAAAAACGTCTACGTTAATAAAACATCGGGATCGAGTGGAAATCCGTTTGTTTTTGCCAGGGATAAATTCAGTCATGCACTATTTTGGGCTTCTACTGCTTATCGTTTTGGTTGGTACGGCATTAATTTAAACACTTCCTATCAAGCCCGTTTTTATGGAATTCCAATGGATTTTATGGGGTATCAAAAAGAACGGATTAAGGATTTTTTGGGCAATCGGTTTCGATTTCCAATATTTGACTTGTCTGATTCCGTCCTTGAAGGTTTCTTGCACCATTTTGAGACAAAAAAATTTGACTACATCAATGGCTACACTAGTTCCATCGTTTTATTTGCCAAATTTTTACAGCAAAAAAACATCGTTTTAAAAGACGTTTGCCCGTCACTACAAGCGTGTATGGTTACTTCAGAAATGCTTTTTGAAGAGGACAAAAAACTTTTAGAAAAACAACTAGGCATTCCGATTATCAATGAATATGGCGCGTCAGAATTGGATTTAATTGCATTTCAAAATCTTGAAGGAGACTGGCAAGTCAATGCTGAAACGTTGTTTGTGGAAATTCTCGATGATAATAATAATGTTCTTCCTTACGGACAAGAAGGCCGAATTGTAATCACTTCATTGTTCAACAAAGCACATCCGTTTATTCGTTATGATATTGGTGATATCGGGATTTTAGATAAAAAAAGCACGGTACGAAAACCTATTTTAAAAAAGTTAATTGGCAGGACTAATGATGTTGCAATTTTACCAAGCGGAAAAAAAGCGCCTGGTTTAACCTTTTATTACATCACAAAAAGCATTATTGAAGATGATGGAAACGTAAAAGAATTTACAATTAAACAAACAAAAATGGATTGTTTTGAAATTGAATATGTAAGTGAAACCGAATTAAACATGGAGGAAATTACAAAAATCGAAAACGCAATTGCGTTATACTTAGAACCAAATTTAAACTTTAGTTTTATTCGAAAAAATACTTTGGAAAGAAGTAATCGCGGCAAATTGAAGCAGTTTACTGCAATGGTTTAATTATCTTAATGTATCCTGGTTTAATGAATAACTGTACAACTAAAAACAGCGTCATGCACACTACCGCAACAGCAAAATTAAGTCCATGGAACTTTGTGTAAACAGCAAAATTATATTGAATCAAATCTAACTTTGAAGTCGAAAGAGAGTCGTTTCTAACTCGGTAATACGCAAGGCTTTCAGGAACAGGTTTAGCCACTTTTATTTTCTTTAGAATTGTGAGCCAAAGCATCCAGTCTTGTCGTTTTCGAATAGATGAAATCGTAATTTTTCCAAAATAATCGACATCGTAGATTCCGGTTAAATTCCCCACGTAATTACAAAAAAACAACTGCCTGTAGGAGAGGTTTAATGGCGATTCTACTCTTTTATTCAACGATTTCCCCTCTTCATCGATACAGTCATAAAAAGAAAATGTGAATGGTATCTTATTCGTTTTCAGTAAATTAATTTGTTTTTGAAGTTTCTCTGGTTTCCAAAGATCATCAGCGTCCAAAAATGAAATATAACTGCCGTTAGCATTAGAAACCCCCAGATTTCTAGCAACGCCAGTACCTGAATTTTTGTTAAGTTGGAAAAAATGAATTCTATTATCCGTTTTAGCCATTTCTAAAATTAGAGATACGGTTCTGTCTGACGAACAATCATCAACCAAAATAATTTCCCAATTAGGGTAGGTTTGGTTTTGAACCGATTGAATCGTTTCAACTACGAATTTTTCAGAATTAAAGGTTGGAATTATAATAGATACTAAAGGTGTTTCCATTTTCAATATGCTTTTTCTTCTCCTTTTATGACATTTAAAATAGTAACAATTATTATTTTCATATCTAATAATATTGACCAGTTTTTCATATAAAAAATATCATATTTAACTCTATTAATGATGTCACTTTCTGATTCAATTTCTCCACGAAAACCCTTGGTTTGGGCTAATCCTGTTATACCTGGTTTTATGAAATGTCTAATCATAAACTTGTCGATTTTTAATGCGTACATTTCAGTATGACTCACCATATGTGGCCTTGGTCCTACGACTGACATATCTCCATTTAAAACATTAAAAAATTGTGGCAATTCATCGATACTTGTTTTTCGCATAAACTTGCCAATTTTTGTAATTCGATTATCATTTTTTGCCGCTTGTATTGAATCTGCTTGTTCATTGATTTCCATCGATCGATATTTATAACAGTTGAATTCGATATAATTCAGTCCGTTTCTTTTTTGAATAAAAAACAACGATCCCTTAGAATCCAATTTGATTAGTATCGCTAAAATTGGCGTAAGCCAAGACAAAATACCAACTATTATTAATGTTGAAAATATGATATCAAAACCTCGTTTAATTTGCTTGTTTAACCTGTCGTCCAATAATATATTTCTAAAAGAAACAATGGGAATATAGTCATAATATTCAAAAACAGCATTGGGAGAAAGAAGCTGTTTTTCATCAGGAATGAATTTAAGTGTCTTAAAATTATTATCCGCAAAATAGACAATTTCTTTAATCTGATTTAAAGTCAAATCATCCATTGAACAATATAACTCATCTATTTTATTCTCTAAAACAAATAATAAGCTTTGATTAATATTATTATTCGCTGCTACATTAAATTCAAATGTTTGTATTAGTTGGTAACCATAATCCGGATTTTCAGTGAAAAAATGTTTTAATGGATTGATACTTTTACTGCTTCCTAAAAGCACCACTCTTCTAAAATTTCCTCGAAATAATATTCGGTACTTCTTTAAAAAAAAATATATACTTAATTTAAAAAATAATATTAACACAACAACTCCTGATACGAAAAAAACAATTTCTTCAAACTTTATTTTTTCATAAAAAAAATAGGCGTAAAAAAAACAAAATAAGGTAAATATAAGACCCTGTTTAAAAGTACAATTAAAAATCGAAATGACTTTTGTGTATCTATAAACTTCATAAAAACCTAGGTAGGAAGCAATAATCAACCAAGTACAACTCATTAAAATAAGATGTCCGATTGTATTTGATGAGAAGCCCATCAAAGTAATAAAAGACACATTTAATATTATCAAGTCTAGAATACTAGTGAATGGACGAATATAACTCGAATACCTTCCTGTTTTAGTTTTCACTATTTAATATAATTAGAAAAGTCTTTATGTTCTTCTTTTGAAAGTTCTTCTTTTGAAAGTGATTTGAAATAATCATAAGTGATTTTCATACCCTCCGCACGATTCACTTTAACATCCCAACCCAATAGCTCTTTTGCTTTGTCTATATTAGGTTGGCGCTGTAATGGATCATTTTCTGGTAAAGGACGGTAGACTATTTTTTGATTGGTACCTGTAAGTTTTATAATTTCTTCGGCAAAATCTTTAATCGTGATTTCGTCTGGATTACCAATATTTACTGGATAAACATAGTCTGAATGTAATAGTCTAAAAACTCCTTCTACTTGATCGTCAACATAACAGAAAGAACGAGTTTGCATTCCGTCTCCAAAAATAGTTAAGTCTTCTCCACGCAACGCTTGACCTATAAATGCTGGAATAACTCGACCGTCATTGAGTCGCATCCTAGGTCCGTAAGTATTAAAAATTCTAACTATTCTGGTCTCAACTCCGTGAAAAGTATGATATGCCATTGTTATCGATTCTTGGAAACGCTTGGCTTCATCATATACTCCTCTTGGACCAATTGTATTAACATTACCATAGTATTCCTCCGTTTGAGGATGAACCAATGGATCCCCATACACCTCAGAAGTCGATGCAATAAGAATTCTTGATTTTTTAACTCTTGCTAAACCTAATAGGTTATGCGTACCTAAAGAGCCTACTTTAAGTGTTTGAATTGGTATTTTTAAATAATCAATTGGACTTGCTGGAGACGCAAAATGAAGAATATAATCTAAATCCCCAGGTACATGAACAAACTTGGTGATATCATGATGATAAAATTCAAACTGCTCTAATTTGAATAGGTGCTCTATATTTTTTAAATCTCCTGTAATGAGATTGTCCATTCCAATGACAAAATAACCTTCTTTAATAAATCGATCGCATAAATGTGATCCTAAAAATCCTGCAGCTCCTGTAATAAGTATTCTTTTCATTGGTGGTGTCTCTAATAATAAATTTCTAGGTTTTTTGCAAAAATGAAAAAAACATGTGGTTTACAAATGTAATGAAATTATATTATTGAGAATACACTTAAAAAGGCCCGTTATTCATCTACTTTCTTTATTTTTGTTTCTATAAAACTATTTTATTTTGAAAGTTGTCCACGTTATTGAAGCTTTAGGTGGCGGAGTCTATACTTATTTTAAAGATTTATCAACATTTTTTGGAGATGAGCAACACAATAAAAGTATTCAGACAACAATCATTTATAGTGGAAATCGAAAGGAAATTAATCCTGAAAATATAAAAAAAGACCTTTCAAACGGTGTTAAGCTGATTGAAATAAATATGGTTCGGGAATTTTTACCGATACAGGATTTAAAATCAACTTTTAAATTATGGAAAGAACTTAAAAAAATTAATCCTGACATAATTCATCTTCATTCTTCAAAAGCAGGAGTGTTAGGCAGAATTGCTCATTTCTTCTTATTCAAAAAAAAGAAAATCTTTTATACTCCTCACGGTTATTCGTTCCTTCGAACGGACATCTCCGCTTTTAATAAAAAATTGTATCGATTAATTGAAAGTAGTTTCCAAAGCGTATTTGGTGGAGCGACCGTTGCTTGTGGTGACACGGAATATGCAATCGCCAAAACCATCGGAAAATCTCATCTAGTAAGAAACGGAATTGATCTAAAAGAGGTAAGAAAATACAGTTCCAAAAACAAAAATGACATCTTAACGATAGGCATAGTTGCAAGAATAACTTATGCTAGAAATCCAGCCCTATTTAACGACATAGCCTTAAGAAATCCCAGTATTAATTTTGTCTGGATTGGAGATGGAGAATTACAACCTCTACTAACTGCGGCAAACATAAGAATCACTGGTTGGTTCTTAAACAGAGAAGAAGCGCTTACAGCACTTAATGCTATTGATATCTATATTCAAACTTCGCTTTGGGAAGGATTGCCTATTGCTGTTTTGGAGGCAATGGCTATGCAGAAGCCTGTTTTGGCAACAAATATTATCGGAAATAAAGATGTAGTGATACATAATGAAACTGGTTTCCTTTTTGATGACATTACTGAATTAGATACCTATATAGCAATTCTAAAAGACGAAGAAGTGAGAAACCGTTTTGGAAAAAAGGGGTTAGAAAGATGTCAACACTTATTTGACAGCACGAAAAATTTTACCCAATTAATGGCTCTTTACGAGCAGTAGCTTTCTCTTGTAGCCAAAAACTTCCGAACACAGAAAACCAAAATCCGCTGAACGCTATTCCGTCAAAGCGCAATAGAAAATCATCCGTAAGATTGGAAGTCAAAAAGAGAATAAAGAAGGAGAGAACAATTGCATTTTTCAAATCATATCCTAAATAACCAATGGTAAAAATGTACAAAAGGACGACTAATGGCCCTAGTACTCCAAATTTTAATAGAAAATCAAGAAACTGATTGTGTGTTGGAAATTCATATTTCGCCAGAAAATGCTGGTTGGTTTGTTTGTAATACTTAAATAATTCCGGTTTCCCATCTGAAGCACCAACTCCAAAAGGTAGGTGGTCCAAGGACAGTTCCCAAGCTGATTTCCAAATGGACGCGCGCGTAACAAATGAATTAAAGACTTTTGCTTCCGGGTTTTCAATCTCATCTAGTTTGCCCACTTTATCCATATACGCAAATGTTACAGAGGTATATTTCTCTTTCATATAGGGATTGTTTTTAACGAATAAAAAAAGGATTCCTCCTAACAAGATACTACCCAAGGCCATGATTACGGCCACTTTCTTAAAACTATAATTTCGAATGACTTCATAGAAAAAAATGATGATTGTACCCGCAATAACATTAAAAAGAGCCATTCTGGTATTCACAAAAAGTACAAAGAAAAAAGAAAGTGCAAAAACCAATAAGATAAATAATTTATACGCTACGTTTTCATTTTTTCGAAAAGAATAAAAAACAAAATACATACTAATAATTGCTACAAAAGCAAGGTGCATATTGAGCGCCGGTGCATGAATTCCGATAGAATTAGAAAAACTGTATCCCATTTCCCACAAATCACTACCATTTGCATATTTAGCTATCAAATCTGGATAAACCACAATAAACCGAATGAAGAAAAACAATACAATCGCAGTAGTTGCATAGCTATAAAATCGCAGTAACTTAATAAACTGCACCCGCTGGTAGTTACCCAGAATAAACAGCGGAAAGAGTAGTAGGGAAATACTTTTTTCCAATGATTTCAATCCTTCTCCAAAAGAATCATTATTCCAAAAAAGCAAAATCTCTAATAGTAACGGTGAAGCGATAACTAAACACAATAGTATTGCTAATGGAGTGAGTTTTGTTTTTTTTATAAAACATAAATTAAACAAGACAAATCCAATAATAATCCAAGTACATGGTTTTCTAAAAATCATGGTACTAACAATTACAAGCAGGAAAATATTGAAAATTTTATTGAAGTTCTTTTCTGAAATGGTCATAGTATAATGCATAATATATTAAAGGAAACACTCCTATTTTATGACGAATGGTAGTCCCTAAATCAGCCTCAAAAACCCCTTGAACAATAAAATATGAAAATAAAATAAGTAATATCCACAGTTCGTATTCCTGTTCTTTTCTGTTTTTCAAACAGCGTGAAAAGCGTACCAAAAGAATATAAAACAATAAAAGTTGCCAAATAACGAAACCGATGATTTGAGGAGATAAAAGATGTTTCAAGCCATTTATAGGGATATTAACCGTGAAAAAACCATAGAAAATATCCACAGTTTCACCATACCAAGTGTCTGGTTTAAGCGGAGAAACAATCATGGAATTGGCATCTTTTGAAGATATTCTAGTATTGTTAACTACTTCCCGACTACTTTCAGAAAAATACTGACCTTTCAACAGGCCGTAACTTATTGACAAAATAACAACCATTAGTAGTCCGTAAAAAATTGTAGCCAAAGTCTTGTTTTTAAAATTAATAAAACTTACTGAATACATAACAAAAGCAAGAATAGGAATTATAAGAAAGTAGGGACGGTAAAAAATTCCGAAAACTCCTAAAAGAAACATGGAAATATAAATAGATTTCCAATAAGAAATTCTTGAGTTTTTATACACGAATACAATAACCGACACGTACAAATACGTAATAAACTCTTTTGAAGGCATGGACATAAAGATGGCCATCATAAAAAAACCAAGGTAAACCAAGAAGTTTTTTACATTTATTTTGTCAAAATTACTTGGTATTCCTATTTTATACAAAATATAGGTAAGAAAAGGATATTGTATAGAAGCTATCAAAGGAAATGGTAAATAACGTAAACCTGTCGCTTTATAAAATAAAATGGTTAGCGGATAACTGCCTAAAAAACCAATTTCCTTGCCTTTATCAAAAGCCAAAATAGCTGAATCATAAAAAAAACGCTTAGGCAAAATATAAAATGCCATTATGGCGACCATTAGATTGATTACAAATAATCCCACAAAAACAGCCGTACTTTTCTTTATCTTAGTTTGCATTGTTAGAAATTGTCAAAATTAGATTTAAGTTACTCATCATAAAGTCTTATATTTTTTGTGCAAAACAGTAATTATTCTATAAATATAAAGAACGGCAGGCAGCAAAACAAAAGGCAAAAATTTGTAAAATTTCATAACTTGATCTAGTTTAATATTACGTCCCTCTTTTAATAAATTTTTCCAAGAAACGAGATCATCCCATATCACTTTTCTATTGTTTGACGATAATATGTAAAAGTCCTTTAACAACACTACATAAATGGCAGCCCAATAATTTTTCAATGCCTCGCTTATACCTTCGTCGTTAATTAGCCCATGCTTCAACATAAAGTACACATCCATAATATGTTTTTCACTCGTGTTATTAGTAATCGAACCCTCTCTTACCTTTCTATAGATATAAAAAGATTTAGGATAAATAGCATACGTATCGATATGGCTTATTAACCTACCACACCATTCCATATCTTCAGATTGTCTACCCAAAGGAAAGAATAATTCGTTTTCAATTAAAATCGTTCTTCTTACTATTTTGTCCCAAGCGCAAGCCGCAAATAAATCATAGTAGACCAATAGCATTGCCTCTTTTTTAAAATCTCCTCTTTTATTGTTAATGTGTCGTTGATTGTACTTGCATTTCACATTTTTTTTTGAGAAAAAACGACTTTCTTCATGAATAATCAGATCCGGATTTGACTCCTTTATTAAAATGTTTAGTTCCTCTAAAACTTGATGTCCAGCCCAATAGTCGTCACTGTCAGCAAAAATAACATAATCCCCTTTTGACCTTAACAAACCAACATTTCTTGCGTCAGATAATCCGCCATTCTCTTTATGGATAACAATGTTTCTATCGTCCTTTTCTTCGTAGCTGGTACAAATAGTAGAAGAGGAATCAGTAGATCCGTCATTAACCATAATAATTTCAAAATTAGTATAGGATTGACACAATATACTGTCAATGCATTGCTCTAGATAATTCTCGACATTATAAACCGGAACTACAATACTAAAAAAAACATCCTTATTTCGATTATTCACAATGCACTATATTAATTAATTCAAAAAAACTTTTACCGTGTCTTTTCTATAAATTACTACTGCTGCACTAATATTCCAAAAAAACGAACTTAAAACAAAAGCAGTTGCCGCTCCTGTCATTCCATATTCTGGTATTAAAAACCTATTTAAAACAAAATTAATCCCAACAGCGAGAATTAGTATGATTTGGAAAATATTTTGTCTTCCAGTCATATTTAAATAAACCGGAACCGCTCCAAAAGCGGAACAAATACCTTGACCAATCATCAGAATAAGCAAGGCATCTTTAGCGGCAATATAGTCTTTTCCAAAAAAACCCAAAACGGATTCAGAAAAAACACAAATAATAATCGTCGCCGGCAAAGTCAGTATAAAAATCAACCTCGAACTATTTCTTAGTATTTTATTAAGTTCAATAGTATTTCTAGTCGAAAAATACTCGGCTATTTTTGTCGAAATCGTAATGTTTACAGTAATAATTACCATCGATACAATAGTCATAAATTTAACTGCCAAAGCATAAAATGCAACACTGGCATCGTCTCTATATTTCTTTAAAAACATAATATCAAAACTCATCAATAAAAATAAAGCCATCCCGCTAATAGCAATAGGGTACGATTTGGTAATTATTTCTTTATATGAAACAGCCTCATCTTCACTTTTAATCACATTTCGAGTGAAATAATAAAACGTTAAGCTTGTTGTTATCAGGGAAAGAATTACAAATCCAAAGAGAAAAACATCTACCAAATAAGTTTCATCATAAAAATAATAGAGTATAACGGCGCCAATTATAACCGGAACATATTTTATAGTATTTCTAAATAATTCCGCTACATACAAATGATCTAAGGCTCTGAAAACCTCAATGTTTAGAGTTGTTAAAGCGTAAAAAAATAAAATTCCAGTAGATTTCAAAAGAATCAGATAGACTCCTTCATCTGCAAAAAAAGTATTTATAAACTCTTTATCTAGGCTTAAAACTATTACAAATAAAAAGATAGACATTGAAAATGCGATGCCTACCATTTTTATGTAAATACTTCGTAGATCGCTTGAAGCATTCGAAATTTTCAATCTTCCTCTAAAATACAAAATAGACTGGTCGCATCCCAACAGGCTGATACTACCTATTACTAATAAAAATGAACGGACAAAATCGTATCGACCTACCGTCTTTGGATCAAAGTTTTTTGTGAGAAATAAAGTAAATCCAAACAAAATAAATACGCCAATAACCCGCAATACCAGCGTAATTAAACTTTGTAGAATAAAGGGATTTTGTTTTATCTTTTGAATATAGCGCTTAATTATTTTCAACATATTTATATCTGATAAACCATTTAATTTCAGTTAAATTCGAAAACAACTAATATGCTATCTTATTCTGCATTTGACTATTTATTTTGCTTTCAACCTTTGACTTTTATAAAATGAGAGGATAAATCCAATAATAATAAACAGAGAAATAAATAGTACTGGCAGAATTAATTTCATTTTACCGTTAATAGATTCATTATTTTTAATATTGATAATTACGGTATTGTCATTGATGACTTTGCCAGAATTGAATAAATCAATTTTTAATGCTCCCAACATATTTACTAAGGAGTCTTTTGTATTAATAATGCTACTTAGTTGCATATTTTCATTATAATAAATGAGTTTATCACTTCTTTGTGCGTTTCGGTGATTATTTGAAAACGCATTCAATATGGTGTCAATTTGTACAATTGTAGCTTCTTTTTCTTTGATCTTTTGCTGAATGTTACCAACTGAAATCTTTTGTATTTTCTCAAAATAACTGCTGTTATTTAAATACTTCAATATTGGATCAACAACATCACCTTGACGCGTCACTCCATTTGTTGAAAGGATAATGGTATGATAATTATAGTTCTTACTGGTGGTGCTTTCTTTAACGATTGTTTTTAAATCGCCGTTTTGAGCCATTAATTCCAAAAGCTCAAAATTTTGCTCGTTATTGCTTATTAATTTATAAACATCAACGATAGGTTCAATTGAAATTTTGGTTAGTTGCGAAGGATCAATAATACCGATAGATTTCAAAAAAAGCACGTCTTTTTCAGAAATTTTAGAAGCCAGTAAATCAATTTTAGAATACAGATAATCCGTTGATTTAAAATTGGGTGCAACAATAATTTGATGATCGTATTTCTTTTGATTTTTATCTAAATAATACCCCAAACCAAATCCTACGATCAGTAATATTAATATGATAATCCCGTTTTTTATAAAAAACTGGATGCTTTTAAATAGCATCGCACTAATCCATTGCGGAAAATTGCTTATTTTCTTTAAAAACAAGAACAAATCTATTTCCTGATCATCTTGATTTTGGGGTACGTTTGTACTCATTTTTTATTTTTATTTTGCGTTGAAAATTTGTTCCAAAATTTTAATGGTAATCAAATAAGTAGGCTTTACACCCGTTGTTCCTAGTCCGCCAGAAGCCAAAGTACTTCCGGTTTCTAGTGGATTATCCGATGCGTAATAAGCATATCTGACTTTGATATCATGTGGAACACTTTTTCTAATTTTAGAAGCAGATTGAATCGCTTTTTGATAATAAGAACCTTCCATCTCTAAACCGATTACGCCCCAAGTCGATTCGTGGAAGAATTTTAATAAATCCTTGTTTTGTAATGATGTTCCAAGCACGGTAACCATCGGTCCGGCAAATACTTCTATGCCGTTACCCACAAACATATCAGCCGTTAATTCATTATGGAAAAAATAATTATCTGCCGTTCCCTCATTGATATGTGCATTCGGAATCATGATATCTCCCTTTCCTCCTTCAAGAATACCTGCTTTTCCCATAATAGAAACCGATTCCACGTTCAGCAAAGTGTCTTTTTTGAATGGTTTTAATAGCTCATCAATAGTTTCGTAGGCTTGCTCTCCAAATGCATAATCCATGACAATCAACACCGGTTCTTTATCGCCAAGTTTGGCTTTTGGGAATGATGAGTTGGCCCAATTAATTTTGGCAGTATCAAAAATCTGAACATCAATGTTCGTCCCTGAAGTGTCTGGCAACGAAATCATCCCTTGTTTCAAGGCGATTCCTTCCACTATATTTCGAACTTCGTTTGCTCCTGACTTACTCAATTCCTCATAAATAAAGAAATCAGATTTGTCCTTGAAGTTCGTTTTTAAAGCCGTGGTAGCAAAAATAGAGTTCATCACTGAGTGCATATTGGCACTAATGACATGAATAGGTCGATCTAAGAGACCTTTCTCTTTTAAAACTTCCTTGATGTTGGTTGCCCATATTTCACCATGTATGTGATGCCCTAAACGTTCCCTTAAAATAGGGCTGAAAGTGATGGTTCTTTTATTATTATCAGTGATCTCTTCAATTGCTAACTTCCCTAACCAGAAAATCACATGTAAAAAACGATCAGGTGCTGCATTAGATCCAAAAGCATCATAGATGTCCAAAACTTCCTCAAAAGTTCTTCCAAGAATATTAGCAGCATGAGAAATCGCTTTCTCTTTTTCTACAAGCGTTAATTTTTTATTTTGAGCCACGGCAGCTTCCAGTTTCATCCAGTCGCGGGAAACCTCTCCAGCATCATCTAGTAAAACTCGGTTTCTTATTTTATGTGATTCTATAAAAATAAAGGTCAAATGCGTCAAAATATCATAGATATCTGAACGGCCTCTTGTGATTTCCACGTTCATTTGCTCCTCATCAATACGGTAACAGTTCCTTTTCCTTTTTGGAGGAACAATCGCTTGAAAATGAGATTTAGAATACCCTTCATCAGAGGTAAGGTTAATAAATCTACATTCCTCAATTCCCATAGGAAGGCGTTCAATGACATATAAAAGTCCGTTTAACTCTACTTTTTCTTCCGCAATGTTTCCGTATATTTCCGGACGTAAAGCTAACAATGCTTCACGCAATGTATCTCCAGAAATTCCCATTGGTTTATAGAACCCTCTGTTGAACAAATGACGCATTGTAATGTACATTTTTTCAATGGCTGCCGATGATTCTTGCGCTCGGGATCTGGATATATTTTTAGTCTCTTTCATTATTTTATTTTTTCTAACCAACGAATATAATTCTTTTATTTTATGTTCAATACTTCAACAATATTCCTATCATTAGAAAGTCTCGGGATTTTATTTTGCCCTCCCAATTTTCCGATTGATTTCATATAATCTTGAAAACCGTTTTTGACCACCTTTGTTATTACCACTTTTTGAAGAATATTCCCTACAATCAAATCGTCATAATACATGTTTTGTTTTCTCATCGCATTGTCTAACGCTTCCTTAAAAATGGCCTGATCGTCCGGTTCATTTTCAAATTCAATAAACCATTCATGATAAGGCAATCCACTTAAAGGACTGATTTGCGGAGCAACGGTAAACTCATTTACCCTTGCATTTGTTCCTTCCATAGCTTCTTGTAATGCACATTCCACTTCCTTTCCAATTACGTGTTCCCCAAAAGCGGATATGTAATGTTTAATTCTTCCTGAAACGATGATTCGGTAGGGTTTTAATGAAGTAAACTGCACAGTATCTCCAATATTGTATCCCCAAAGTCCGGCATTAGTAGAAATTATCAAAACATAATTGACACCTAATTCCACTTCTCCAATAGTGTACCTCCTAGGTTTATCAGAGAAAAAATCGTCGCTTTTTACAAACTCATAAAATATTCCAGCGTTCAACAAAAGCAACATTCCTTTTTCTTTCTGCGAATCCTGATAGGCAAAAAAGCCTTCCGAAGCTGGAAAAAGCTCAATACTATCTACTTTCCTACCAATTAAATTTTCGAATTTAGCTCTGTATGGCTCGTAATTAACCCCGCCATAAATAAACAGATTAAAATTTTTAAAGATTTCGCCCACAGTCTTCTCTCCTTTTTGTTGCAAACGCTCAAAGTACATTTGTACCCATGAAGGAATTCCTGAAATAACGGTCATGTTTTCTTCGAATGTTTCTTCGACAATAGCATCTATTTTCGTTTCCCAATCTTCAATGCAATTGGTTTCCCAAGATGGCATTCGGTTTTTTTGCAAATATTTTGGAACAAAATGTGCTACAATTCCTGAAAGTCGGCCAAATTTTATTCCGTGTTTTTCCTCCAGAATTGGGCTTCCTTGCAGAAAAATCATTTTTCCGTCGACAAAATCTGCATTCCCAGTTTCATGGATGTAATGTAAGATTGCGTTTCTCGCCGCTTCAATATGATACGGCATCGATTCCTTAGTAAGCGGAATGTATTTTGCTCCAGAAGTAGTTCCTGATGTTTTGGCAAAATAAAGCGGTTTTCCTTTCCAAAGAATATTTTCTTCTCCTTTTACCACTTTTTCAACATAAGGCTTTAAATCCTCATAATCACGAATTGGAACTTGTACTGCAAAATCTTCAAAAGTTTTTATTTGGTCAAAATGATGATCAATTCCAAATTGGGTCTTCTTTGCTTCTTTAATTAATGAATTTAAAACATTTTTTTGGCTCGCAATAGGATTGCTGGACCAACCTTGTGTTTTCTTATATATTTTCTTGGCAAATAGTTTTGCTGCGGCTGATTTTACTGACATAGTTTTTTTTGATTTTGCCTCGAAGGCACGAAGTCACAAAATTTTTATTATTTCGACTTTTTACTCCCACTCTTCGTAGCGGCTGATTGCGACATTTTCTCCTCTTTTGCTACTTTTTTTCTTAGTTCCATTTCGGCTTCTGATGCCGATAATTTTACTTGTGGAACTACTTCCTCGCTGGATGCAAGTATCGAATCTTTGTTGAATTTAGCATATTCTAATTCTCCATTAAGCACTTTTTGAATGGATAGAATATAAGCCTCATTTTTCTTCAATGCTATAGTTAATGAATCTGATTTTAAAGCTAATTCAGTGGCATCTCTTTTTAATTTAGAAGAAGAATACCCCGGAATAAATTCTCTTAAAGGAGTAAAAGCAATGATGAAAGTGGTGACTGAAATCAAAAAAATGGCACCAATACTTGCCACAACAAAAACATTCATTAAGTTTAATTTTAAAGAAAAAATTTCTTCAAAAGTATCCTCATTCAAAATAACCAGGCGGTTTTTAGTGAATAATTTACGGTGAAGTTTTTTTCTTTTTAATCTTTTTCCTGGCATAGTTTTTCTTTATGTTACAAATATAATAATTAATGTCAAGGAAAGTGCTTTGGACCCTTAGTTCGGCTGAATTCCTGCCAATGATTTTATTTTAATACATTTTTAACGCTAACTGAATTAAATAATAGTTAAATTGAATCCTTATTAAGTTATTCTATTTACCTTTGTCGCTAGATTTATTACAAATTTGCTTCGGCATAAACTATTCAATCATGGGAAGATTTGGTGTTACAGAAATCCTTGTTATTTTAGCAGTTGTTTTATTACTTTTTGGAGGTAAGAAAATTCCAGAATTAATGAAAGGATTAGGAAGCGGAATTAAAGAATTTAAAAATGCCGCGAAAGAAGAGCCTTCAGCTGATAAGAAAGACGAAACTGAAAACGAAAAAAAATAAAAAAAGTCCCGAATTAATCGGGACTTTTTTTATGCTTTTAAATCACCATCGTCAATTGAATTCTCTTCCTATCCTCATCCACCTCTGTGACTTTTACGGTAACGTGCTGATGTAATTTCACCACTTCGTTAACATCGCTTACGAAACCTGCTTTGAGCTGCGAGATGTGAACCAAACCACTTTCTTTTACTCCAATATCTACGAAACAACCAAAATTAGTGATGTTATTAACGATTCCAGGTAGAATCATTCCTGATTTTACGTCTTTTATTGTTTTTACATTGGGATCAAATTCAAATACTTTGGCTGACTTTCTTGGATCTAATCCCGGTTTTTCAAGTTCTTTGATGATGTCTTTTAAGGTCAATAACCCAATTTCTGGAGTGATGTAATTCTCTGGTTTGATTAAGGCGGTTTTTTCTTTATTGGCTATCAAATCATGGACTGTCAATTTTAAATCTTTGGCCATTTTCTCCACAATAGAGTAGGCTTCTGGATGCACAGCTGAGTTGTCCAACGGATTTTTTGCATTCGAAATTCGGATAAAAGCAACTCCTTGTTGGTATGCTTTTTCGCCTAAACGAGGAACTTTTTTCAGTTGTTTTCGATTTTCAAAAGGGCCATTTTCTGAACGGTAATTCACAATATTTTCCGCCAACTTCTCTCCTATTCCACTAACATAGCTCAACAAATGTTTACTAGCGGTGTTGATATTAATTCCCACTGAATTCACACAACGAATTACGGTACTATCCAATTCTTCTTTCAACTTCGTTTGATCCACATCGTGTTGGTATTGGCCTACGCCAATGGCTTTTGGGTCAATTTTTACCAATTCGGCCAACGGGTCAGAAAGTCGTCTTCCGATAGAAACCGAACCACGGACAGTCACATCATAATCAGGAAATTCCTCTCTAGCAATTTTAGAAGCCGAATAAACTGAAGCTCCAGCCTCCGAAACAATAAAAACTTGCACCGGTTTGTCGAACGCAATTTTCTTGATGAAGAATTCGGTTTCGCGGGAAGCGGTTCCGTTTCCTATCGAGATGGCATCAATTTTATAGGCATTCACCATCGATTTTATTTTTTTCATCGCCATGGCCGTTTCGTTCTGTGGCGCATGCGGATAAATATTTTCGTTGTACAGCAAATCTCCTTTTTCGTCCAAACAAACCACTTTACAACCACTTCTAAAGCCTGGGTCAATTGCCAAAATACGTTTTTCTCCCAAAGGTGGCGCTAACAATAATTGTCCTAAATTATTAGCAAAAACCTGAATCGAATTGGCATCTGCTTTGGCTTTAGCTTCTTGCAAAGCTTCGTTTGAAATAGCAGGATTCAACAATCGTTTGTAACTGTCTTCAATGGCCAATTGTACGTGCGGTGTCGTTTTATTTTGTCCTTTTAGAATTACTGCGTCAATAATATCATAGGCTTCATCTATGTCTACTTCGATTTTAAACTTGATAAAACCTTCGTTCTCGGCTCGTAACATCGCCATTAATCGATGGGAAGGCGCTTTGGTCAATGGCTCAGACCAATCAAAATATTGATTGAATTTCTGTGCTGCTTCGCCGTCTTTTTTGGTTTTAACTACCTTGGTTGTAATCGTCGCTTTGCGTTCGTATAAACGTCGCAATTGCTTTCGAACATAAATATTTTCATTAATCCATTCGGCTACAATATCTCTTGCGCCTTGTAATGCTGCATCTTCATTGCTAACATTGTCGTTGATATATTTGGTCGAAATAAAATCGACATCATCATTATTTTGCGCCATGATGATTTTTGCCAAAGGTTCTAGTCCGTTTTCACGAGCGACATCGGCTTTGGTTTTTTTCTTCTTTTTGTATGGCAAGTAGAAATCTTCAAGTTCTTGAAGATCATAACTTTTGTCAATTTTAGCAAACAAACCTTCGTTCATGGCGCCTTGCTCCGTAATTGCTTTTAAAATGGCTTCTTTTCGTTTCACTACTACTTCGTACTCTTTTTGAAGTTTGGCTATATTTTCGATTTGAACTTCGTCTAGGTTTCCTGTAGTATCTTTTCGATACCTAGAAATAAAGGGAATCGTACAATCTTCCTGCAATAATTGAACGGTTTTTTGAATGTTGATTGCTGCCGTGGCAACTGTTTTAGATATGAATTGTATGTTAGTCATTTTAGTTTTTTTCGAACAGCTAAAATAATATCTTTGAACCTTAAATTGAGTTAAATGATTATTTTATTCTACTGTTTTTTAATTGTTAATGTAATTGCTTTTGTATTAATTGCCTACGATAAATACCTAGCCAAAAACCAAAAAAAAAGAATACCAGAAAAAACACTTTTAACTTTTGTATTAATTGGTGGAACTATTGGTTCGGCATTAGCAATGCTTATTTTTAGACATAAAACAGCTAAAAGAAGTTATCTTTTAAAGTTTTGGGCTCTTTTAGTTATGCAAGTAGTATTTCTTTTTGCCTATTTTTATTTTGGATTTTATTCTTAATAAAAAAGCCTATTCATTTAAAAATAAATAGGCTAGATGTAATTATTTGGTGCGTAGCACCTCGATTTCAAAAATTAGCAACACGCAATTTTATCAACTCTATTTTGGTGTCTTCCTCCTTCAAATGCAGTGTCTAAAAAAGTTTCCACCATTTCTACTGCTTGCGGAATCGATGTGTAACGAGCGGGAATACTAATAATATTAGCATCATTATGCTGACGAGCCAAAGCCGCAATCTCTTTCATCCAACATAAAGCAGCACGTACTTTATGGTGTTTATTAGCAGTCATAGCAATTCCATTTCCGCTTCCGCAAATAACAATTCCAAAATCAACACTTCCTTCAGCTACATCTGTTGCAACAGGATGTCCAAAATCAGGATAATCCACACTATCAATTGAATCTGTGCCGTAATTAGTTACTTCGTATCCTTTTGCTTTAAGCATTTCGACAATGGCCTTCTTATATTCTGGACCGGCATGGTCATTTCCAATTGCTATTTTCATTATATTTATATTAAGTTGTGTGCTGCAAATTTACCAAAACAATTTTGTATAATTAAAGTATAGAATTCATTATTTGTTAAAAAAGTAAAATAGCATCGACCCCTTAATTTTACTGTACTCTAAGATACAGGTTACGAGTAAGTTTAGCAGTTATCAACAATTCTCATTATTGCATAAAACATTGATAATCAATAAATAATTTGAATATAATTTGTTAAAAATATACATTGTTAATAGCAAAACGTAATTACTTGATATTCAGTTAACTTTAAATTAACATTGATTGTTGATAACTTGAGATAGAATATTAGAACTATTTTTCTGTAGTATTAAAAAAATATGTAATCCAAAACCCAGATTAGAAATCCAAATTTACTTTGGTGAATTTTTAGAATAGTTATCAATATAAAAAAGTACTTTATTAACAAAATTTTAAAAAATACTTATTTACAAATTCAAATGATTTTAGTTTATCAACCGTTGTTAATTAAAATCTAAAAAGGCTTTAAAATAAGATATTTAAGTAAATATAGTATTGTTAATAACTCCAAATAAAATACTATAACTTGGTTTCAATACTTTTTTTAAAATATTTATAGCCACTATTAACACCCTATAATACCCATTAATAAATAATTTAAATTAATTTTTTTTTTTGTTGTATTATATATGTGTTGACAACTTCAAAGAAAAATTAAACAATTTTTAAATTGTTATCGTACTTCATTTCTTGTAAAATTGCTTTTACACTTGCAAAATCATTAGGATGAATTTTAAGTTTGATTCCTCCAAGAGCAGTTGAGTACATGGGAACAATTGACGACATCAATTCATTCTGAAAATAATACTGCAAACCTTCCTGATCCAATCGATGTTTTAGAATTTCTATTTCATGGATGTAATCAAAAATAGCGATGGTTATAAATGCTTCCATTTTTATTGTTTTCATAAAGATACAACTATTCTGTAAAGTTATATTTTCTTTAAAACTGCCTGCTATTTTCTTATAACTGCATACTATTTCGTAATTTTCGACTTTTAAGAAAAGATTTATGAGTAAAAGAATAAGAAAGCCGATAAAGAAAGAGAAAGATTTCTCTGAACAAATTATAAAAATATTATCGCAAAGTGCTAATAAAGCATTCAATTATAAACAAATAGGAGCAAAGTTAGAGCTTGACGATACACAAAGTAGAAACCAAATTATAAAGGATTTAAAGATACTTGCAAGCCAAAATAAAATTATAGAATCAGAGCCTGGAAAATATTTGATTAAAGCAGAAAGCAAAGAGTATTACGAAGGCAAGATTGACATGACAGGTAGAAAAACAGCCTATTTTGTTTGTGCTGAATTAGAGGAGGATGTATTTATTCCGACTAATAATTTAAACCATGCCTTAGATAAAGATATTGTAAAAGTATATGTTTATAACCGAAGAAAAGGAAAAAGACCTGAAGGTGAGGTTATTGAAGTAATTGAAAGACATAAAACCGACTTTGTAGGAGTGATTGATATTCAGAAGAATTTTTCTTTTGTTTCTACCGCCAATCCAAAAATGTATACGGATATTTTTATTCCAAAAGATAAAATAGGAGAGGCAGAGCAAGGAGATGTGGTATTAGTTCATATCGAAGACTGGCCTTCAAGAGCAGATAGTCCTTTTGGAAAAGTTATAAAAGTATTGGGTAAACCAGGAGAACATGATACCGAGATTCATGCTATTTTGGCTGAGTACGGTTTGCCTGCTGAATTTCCAATTGAAGTAGAAACCTTTGCTCAAAAAATTGATACTTCGATAGAAGAAAGTGAAATTGCTAATCGTAGAGATATGCGCGATACGTTGACTTTTACTATTGATCCAAAAGATGCCAAAGATTTTGATGATGCTTTATCATTTAAAAAATTAGAAAATGGAAATTATGAAATAGGTATTCATATTGCCGATGTATCTTATTATTTAGAAGAAGGAAGTATTCTTGATGACGAGGCCTATCAAAGAGCGACTTCTGTTTATTTAGTGGATAGGGTAGTTCCTATGTTGCCAGAAGTACTGTCTAATTTTGCATGTTCCTTGCGTCCAAATGAGGAAAAATATACTTTTTCGGCTATTTTTGAAATTACAGATAAATGTGAAGTAGTTGATCAATGGTTTGGAAGAACAGTAATTTATTCTGATCAACGTTTTGCTTACGAAGAAGCGCAATATATTATAGAAACTAAAGACAATACGATACCTGAGGAAATTTCCATTACAGGAAGTTCTTATGTTGTTTCGGATGAAATAGTTGCTGCTACTTTAAAAATGGATGAATTAGCTAAGATTTTTAGAAGAAAAAGAATGAACGACGGAGCAATTTCTTTTGATAAAGTAGAAGTAAAATTCAATTTAAATCAAGAGGGAGAACCGGAAGGAGTTTATTTTAAAGTATCAAAAGATGCTAATCATTTGATTGAAGAATTTATGCTTTTGGCTAACAAAAAAGTAGCAGAATTCATTGGAAAACAAAAGAAAACTTTTATCTATAGAATTCATGATGAGCCTAATGCAGATAAATTAATTGCATTACAAACGGTTATTGCAAAATTTGGTTATAAAATTGATTTGAGAAGTAAAGATGATATTTCAAAATCGTTGAATAGTTTATTAAGTGAGGTTGTAGGAACCAAAGAACAGAATTTAGTAGATACTTTAACCATCAGAACGATGAGTAAAGCAAAATATTCTACTGATAACATAGGTCATTACGGATTAGCTTTTGATTATTATTCTCATTTTACATCACCTATTCGTCGTTATCCTGACGTTATGGTACACCGTTTGCTACAGTTTTATCTAGACGGAGGAAAGTCTGTAGATGAAGAAACCTATGAAGCAAAATGTTTACATTCTTCTACAATGGAAGGATTAGCTACCCAAGCAGAAAGAGATTCTATCAAATACATGCAGGTAAAATACATGCAGGATCATAAAGATCAAGAATTTTTGGGAGTTATTTCTGGTGTTACTGAATGGGGAATTTTTGTCGAAATCATTGA
Source organism: Flavobacterium frigoris (assembly GCF_900111075.1). GTDB lineage: Bacteria > Bacteroidota > Bacteroidia > Flavobacteriales > Flavobacteriaceae > Flavobacterium > Flavobacterium frigoris. The sequence continues at coordinate 251,734 of NZ_FOFZ01000001.1, read as the reverse complement.
AAATAAATGTGAAGGTATGGTTCGAATTCGAGATATAAAAGATGATTATTATTCTTTCGATGAGAAACAATATGCACTCGTAGGCGCAAGTTCAGATAAATTATTACAATTAGGGGACGAAATTTACGTTAAGGTTAAAAATGCGGATCTAGTTAAAAAACAACTTGATTTTAATTTTATAAGACGTATTGAAGAACCAATAAAATAAAAAGAAATGAAAAAATTATTGATTATTGCATTTGTTATTTTTGCCCAAATGAGCTTTGGTCAGGTAACTAAAAATTTAGGTGATTTTAGTGATATTAAAGTATTTGATAAACTTAAAGTTACACTAATTTCATCTTCAGAAAATAAAGCAGAAATTACTGGTAATAGGGAAAGTGAAGTTGAATTTGTTAATAAAAATGGAGAATTAAAAATAAGAATGCCATTCCCTAAATTATTGTCTGGTGATGATATTTCTATCAAATTGTATTTTAGAAATATTGAAAGTATCACAGCCACGGAAGGTTCTTTTGTTTTATGTGATAGCAGTTTTAAACAAACAATCATGGATTTAAGTGCAAAAGAAGGGGCAGAGATTAATATTGATTTGGACGTTCAAAAAGTAAATGTAAAAGCAGTCACTGGTGGAATTATTGAATTATCTGGTAAAGCTTTAAATCAAGATGTTGTTATTATGTCTGGTGGAATTTTACAATCTAAAGAATTACATACCTCACAAACCTCAATAAACGTTTCTGCGGGGGGAAATGCAGAAATACATGCTAGTACTCTTGTTGATGCAAAAGTTAAAGCAGGAGGCTCGATTTACATTTATGGAAGTCCAAAACAAATCAATAAGGAAACCTTATTTGGTGGAACTATCGTAGAAAAAAAATAATCTGTAGTTATAAATTTTAATGGTAAACGATATTTTATCTGGAATTCCTTGGGGGATTTTCTTAAGTTTTATGATTGGGCCTGTTTTTTTTATTTTACTTGAAACGAGTATTTTAAAAGGATTTAGAGCTGCAATTGTTTTTGATTTAGGTGTTATTTTAGGTGATATCGTGTTTATTGGTATTGCTTACCTGGGTAGTTATCGATTAATTCAATCTTTAAAGGATAAACCTGCACTCTTTATTTTTGGAGGTATATTGATGTTGGCTTACGGCGCAATTTCTTTTATTAGTCTACGAAAAGAAAAGAAGATTGATACTATAGCAATTGATAAAGAAATTATTAGAAAAGATTATCTTAGTCTTTTTATTAAAGGATTTTTCTTAAACATTATTAATATTGGTGTGCTTGGTTTCTGGTTGGCAATCATTATTTCGGTGGGGCCAAAATTAGATATGCAAACTTCGAGAATGGTGACTTTTTTTACTGCGGTAATTATCAGTTATTTATTAGTAGATTGTATTAAAATACTATTGGCTAAACAGTTAAAAACAAAAATGACACCTTCTAATATCCTAAAAATTAAAAAAGGAATCAGTATTGTTCTAATGGTTTTTGGAATGATTTTAATAACACAAGGTTGGTTTCCTGAAGAAAAAGAAATGGTTAAAAAAGCATTTCAAAAAATAGAGAAGTGATTTAGTTGTTGTTTTAGTTAATAATTTAACCTCTCATAGTAGAGGTTTTTTTACGCTTTATAGTAAAACAATCATTCCTATTATTTGTCACGCTGCAAGCATCTCAGTGAAGCTGCCCATGTATATAGAGACACTTTCAGCGAAACAAACTAAGCGGTGAAGTTTATGGAAGTATAGTGTGTTTTGTTATTGGGTTATTTTCTACTGATAATTGGTTTAAACCTACTTTATGTAAAATACCAAAGGAGTTTTCTCCTACGTCGAAATGATAAGTTTTAGAGTATTAAACATAAAAAAACCGCCAAGTTTTCTTGAAGGTTATAGAGGCATGGTGCGTATTCGAACCTACCTTTAATAAATTTTTCTAAAAAATGGAACATAAAAAAACCTCCAAGTTTCCTTGAAGGTTTTAGAGGCATCGTGCGGATTCGAACCGCAGTAGGAGCTTTTGCAGAGCCCAGCCTAGCCACTCGGCCACGACGCCATTTATTGAATGGATGGCAAAAGTACTTAAAAAGTTTAGAGTTTTAAAGTTTAAAGTTTAAAAGTTTTAAAAAAATATTCTTTTTTGACTATAAAACACTTTTTAATTTTAAGTATAAGCAAAGGTTTCAACTTCTGTATTCTTCTAATTCTACAGTAACCGCTTCAACATCACCACCAATAGGAGGATTTAATTTTGACACTCCTAATAGTATTCTAGATACTTCTGGAATTTCACCAAAGACGCGTGTAATTATCCTTTGTGCCACATGTTCGAGTAAGTGAGAGCGAATTTCCATTTCTTCGACTACAATTCTATTCAACAAGACATAATCTACAGTATCATGCAGGTCATCTGACAGACAAGATTTACGTAAATCGGTTTTTATTTCTAGGTCAATCGAATAATCGGAACCAATTTTTCCTTCTTCGATCAGGCAACCATGATAAGAGTAGGTGCGGATATTTTTTAATTTAATAGTTCCCATTTTGAGTATCGTCTTTTATTAGCTTGTTTTTTATTTTATAAAAGTACGAAATATTTGAATTTTATTAGCCTAATAACAAATAACCAAATCATGGATTCGCTTTTTAACCAACAATTTTGATAACTTTGCTACTTTAATACAACATTATGTCTACAGAAGAAAAATCACTTCACTTTATAGAACAGATTATAGAAGAAAGCTTAGCAAATGGTTTTCCAAAGGAGCAACTTCGTTTTCGTTTTCCGCCGGAGCCAAACGGCTATTTGCATATCGGTCACGCTAAATCGATTTGTCTAAATTTTGGTTTGGGATTAAAGTACAATGCCCCAGTTAATCTACGTTTTGATGATACTAATCCCGCTAAAGAAGAGCAGGAATATGTTGATGCCATAAAAGAGGATTTACTATGGTTAGGATATAATTGGACTGAAGAACGATATTCTTCTGATTACTTTCAGCAGCTGTATGATTGGGCGGTTGAAATGATTAAAAACAATAAAGCTTATGTAGACAGTCAGTCTTCTGAAGATATGGCTATTCAAAAAGGATCACCTACGCAACCTGGAGTAGACGGTCCTTATAGAAACCGTTCTGTAGCTGATAATTTAGCTTTATTCGAAGCAATGAAAAATGGAGATTACCCAGAAGGGAGCCATGTTTTACGTGCCAAAATAGATATGTCATCAACAAATATGTTGATGCGCGACCCTTTAATGTACCGCGTTTTACACCGTCATCATCATAGAACAGGAAATGATTGGAAAATTTATCCGATGTATGACTACGCTCATGGCGAAAGTGATTATGTGGAGCAAATTTCGCATTCAATATGTACATTAGAATTTGTGATGCACCGTGAGTTATACGATTGGTTTTTGGACCAAATTTATGATAAAAATAAGGTGAGACCACATCAATATGAATTTGCTCGTTTAAACCTGAATTACACGGTAATGAGTAAGCGAAAGTTATTGCAATTGGTTCAGGAAAAGATAGTTAATGGATGGGATGATCCTAGAATGCCTACGATTTCTGGTTTAAGAAGAAGAGGGTATACTGCTGCTTCTATCCGTAAATTTTGTGATATCATAGGTGTTGCAAAACGGGAAAATGTAATTGATGTATCGCTTTTAGAATTTTGTCTTCGTGAAGATTTAAATAAAACAGCGCCTCGAGTAATGGCAGTTTTAGACCCAGTTAAATTAGTAATTACTAATTATCCTGAAGATAAAGAAGAGTCATTAGATGCCGAAAACAACCAGGAAGATGATGCTGCAGGTTTTAGAAAATTGCCTTTTTCTCGTGAATTATACATAGAAAGAGAAGATTTTCTTGAAGTGGCTCCAGCTAAATTTTTCCGTTTAAGTATCGGGAATGAAGTTCGTCTTAAAAATGCATATATCATTAAAGGTGAAAGTGTTGTAAAAGACAGTGAAGGTACTATTACTGAAATCCATGTTACTTATGATGAAGATAGCCGAAGCGGGAGTGGGAGTGAAGCTTCTCAACGAAAAGTAGCTGGAACCTTGCATTGGGTTTCCATAAAACATGCCATTGAAGCAGAAGTTCGTTTGTACGATCGTTTGTTTATTGATGAAGCGCCAGACAGTCATAAAGAAAAGAACTTTTTGGAATTTATGAATACTAATTCTCTCGAAATAGTAAAAGGTTTTGTAGAACCAGGTTTAGCTTCTAGTACCGCTGGAGATAAATTTCAATTCCAACGTTTGGGTTATTTCAATACAGATAAAGATAGTAGAGAAGGTAAACTAGTTTTCAATAAAACAGTTGGACTTAAAGATGCTTGGGAAGAAAAAGGCAAGAAAGAAAGTAATTTATTGATGAATACACAAAAGGAAATCAATAAATATGTTAAAGAAAAAGATGTTTCTAATGCTGATTTAATGTTGGAAAATATCGTTTCTAATATAAAAAGTATTGATAACTTTAGTTTGATTAATCAAACAGTTGTCAAAAATGTAAAGAATGATAATAACTCCTTATTGTTTGCCAATTTAATTTTATTGCATTCTGATAAAGTACAAGCAAAGGATGTCGAAAAGGAAGTTTTGACAAAATTATATACCATGTCTTTAAAAAGCCAATTGGCTGCGGTTAGAATTGTAGCAATTCAGAATTTAAGTGCGGATGCTGTTAATTTTGATGAATTTAAAAATCAACTTACAGAATTGAGAAATACAGAGAAAAATGAAAAAATTTCATATTTATTAAATGATTTGGAACTATAGATTTATTTTTCAAAGAATAAATTTTAACAATACTAAAACGCCTACTTAAGGTGTTTTTTTATTATTGTTAAAACCTATTAAATAATATATCTTAATTGTTTTTATTTATTAAAAACGGCTTATATAGCGCTTGATTAAGCTAATTTTATTTTTAAAGTATTCTACAGTATAACCTGTGTTGTTTTCAGTGAGTAGTAGGCTTTATATAAGTTTTAAGCCTTAATTAAACTACTTTAATAGCTTGTTAACATTTCCTTGTTAATAAAATTTGTATCTTTATGATATTATTAATTAAATATAACTAGTTATGTCAAAGAATACAGGAAATACGATTTTAGCAATTTTAACTGGAGCAGCTATTGGAGCTGGTGTTGGAATTTTATTTGCTCCAGATAAAGGTTCAAGAACAAGAGTAAAAATTAAAGATGGTTACAAAGATGCTCAAAAGGATCTACAAAAAAAGTATGAGGAACTGTCAGATGAAGTAAAAACAAAATTCTCTACTACAAAATTTGATTTTGAAGGAAGTTATGACGATTTACTTTCAAGTATGAGTCATAAAACCGAAGATGTAATTAGTTTCTTAGAAAATAAATTAGCAGAGCTAAAAGAGAAAAATGCAAAACTTCAAAAATAATGAAGAAGCTTTAAATTTTAAAATAAATAAATAGTATATGGCATTTGAAGAAATAAAGGAGAACGTTGAAGATATTCAAGAACAGGCGCAAGCGTATATTGAAAATAATTTAGCCTATTATAAATTGAGAACTTTCAAAATGGCGATGAAATCAACGACGACGATTTTAAAGTTTTCTTTGATACTTTTAGGTTTCAGTATGGTTTTATTATTCCTTTCTTTAGCTTTGGCTTTTGCTATTGGAAATTATTTTGATAGTTATCCTTTTGGATTTCTAATTATTGGAGTGTTTTATCTTCTTGCTACGGGACTTTTATTTTTAGTTAGAGACAAGATAGTGGAAGGACCTTTATTAGAGAAATTTTCAGATATATTTTTTAACGACTAAACTAGATTATGGGACCTAAAAAATATTCATCGTACGCTCAAATTGACAGGGAACTGGAGATTTTAAAGATTGAAAAAGAAATTAGTTATCAAAAAATCGTTTTGGGTTACTATAAAACGAAGGAAAGTATAACTCCGCACCATTTGTTAAACAATTTCCTAGGCTCTTTTAAATCGGCCTTTACCGGTTCATACGGAACCATATTAAATGTGGCAGTTCCATTTATAATCAAATGGATAATCGATAAAAAAAGAGGCTGAAAAGCCTCTTTTTTGTTATAATAATAAGTTTTATTCTTCCGTTTCAGGACTTTCTTCTTCTTTTTCTTCTATGGGAAGAATTTTTTGAGTTTTTGTCTTCTCTTTTCGACTTCCTTTTTTCATAGATTCTCCTACCATGTTACTAGCGGTAAAACTGGCAACCATATTATTTAACATGTCGCTACCAGCTTGTGGCGAATTAGGTAATAAGATTAAGTTAGAGTTGGTATCTGCACCAATGGCTTGTAAGGTGTCATAATGTTGTGTAACCACAATTAAAGCTGAAGCTTCCTGAGAATTGATACCAACTCTATTCAGTACATCTACACTTTCTACTAGTCCTCTAGCAATCTCTCTTCTTTGATCTGCAATACCTTGCCCTTGTAAGCGTTTGCTTTCTGCTTCTGCTTTCGCTTTAGCTACAATTCTAATTCGTGATGCTTCCGCTTCAAATTCTGCTACGGTTTTTTCTCGATCAGCAGCATTTATTCTATTCATGGCATTTTTGACTTGAATATCTGGATCTATATCAGTTACCAAAGTGTTAATAATTGTATAACCGTAAGTGGTCATCGCTTCGTTCAACTCTCTTTTTACAGCAATGGCGATATCATCTTTTCTTTCAAAAACATCATCTAATTTCAATTTTGGAACTTCGGCGCGTACTACATCAAAGACATAAGAAGTAATTTGGTCATGCGCATATTCCAGTTTATAAAAGGCATCATAGACCGTTTCTTTGACTACCATAAATTGAACAGAAACTTTTAGTTTAACAAAAACATTGTCTTTAGTTTTGGTTTCTATAATTACATCTAATTGTTGGATCTTTAGATTTGCTCGTCCTGCGACTCTATCAATTAGTGGAATTTTTAGTTGTAGTCCTGAATGTCTGACGCTGTGAAATTTACCAAATCGTTCGATGATAACTGAGGTTTGCTGCTTCACAGTAAAAAAAGAAGACATGAAAATAAATAATCCAATAACGAGAAGGATAATTAAGGTAATATTCATAAGTGTTATTATTTAGGTTAATAAATTACCGTTAAATTACAAAAAAACTTTGGTTGATTAATGTTTAATGAAATAATGTTAAAAAGCTTTATTGTACATCAAACGTAATTTTGATTATACATCGCATAATGCAAAGGAAATAGGATTGCCGATAAATAAAACAAGCCTCCGTATTAGACGGAGGCTTGTTTTTTTATAAAGTAATTATGGCTTTTTCAATTCTGGTAATTGTTTCTTTTTTCCCAATGAGTTCCACAATGTCAAATAGGTGCGGGCCTTTTAAAGCACCAACCAAACTCAAGCGGAAAGGTTGCATTACTTTTCCCATTCCAATTTCGTTTATCACCAGCCAGTCTTTTACTATAGTTTCGATGTTGGTTGAAGTGAAATCAGTTATTTCTTCCAGCACAGAAATCAGTTCTTGCATTAATGCTGGCGTTTCTGCTTTCCAGTTTTTGCTTGCTTTTTCATCGTATGCTATTGGTGCAACAAAAAAGAAATCACTCAGATCCCAAAATTCTGAAGTGAAATTAGCTCTTTCTTTTATTAGACTAACGATTTTTGTCAATTGATTTTCAGAAGTAGAAATACCTTTTTCAGCAACAATAGGAGCGAAGGCTTTTGCCAAATCATCGTCTTTTTGCTTGATTAGATATTGGTGGTTGAACCATTTATTTTTTTCAGGATCAAATTTAGCGCCTGCTTTATGAACACGGTTTAAATCAAAAGCTTCTACTAGTTCTTCCAAAGTGTATATCTCCTTGTCTGTTCCATCGTTCCACCCTAATAAAGCAAGGAAGTTTAGTACTGCTTCCGGGAAAAATCCTTTTTCTCTATAGCCTGATGAAATTGCTTCTTCCGTTTTCCATTCTAAAGGAAATACAGGGAATCCTAGTTTATCTCCATCTCGTTTGGATAATTTTCCGTTTCCAATTGGTTTCAAGATCAAGGGTAGGTGTGCAAATTCTGGTGCATCCCAACCAAATGCTCTGTACAATAGAACGTGTAGCGGCATAGAAGGCAACCATTCTTCTCCACGAATAACATGCGATGTTTCCATTAAATGATCATCGACAATATTAGCTAGATGGTACGTTGGCATTCCGTCACTTTTAAACAATACTTTGTCATCTAGTAAACTGGTTTCAAATTTCACATCACCACGAATGATATCTTGTAAATGCAATGTTTCACCCACTGGAGTTTTAAAACGGATTACATAAGCATCACCGTTCGCGATTCTTTTGGCCGTTTCTTCTGCAGAAATTACCAAAGAAGTATCTAGTAATTCTCTATTGGTATGATTGTAAATAAAGGTGTTCCCTTGTTCTTCTTGTTCTTTTCTTGCTGCATCAAGTACTTCAGCGGAGTCAAAAGCATAATATGCCCAACCCGTATCGATTAATTGATCAGCATATTCTCTGTACAAAGGTTTTCTTTCGCTTTGACGGTAAGGACCAAATTTTTCATTTATTCCTATTGTTTCATCAGGAGAAATTCCTAACCATTCTAATGCTTCCAAAATATACGCTTCAGCACCTGGAACGAAACGGTTTTGATCTGTATCTTCAATACGTAAAAAGAAAATACCCTTATTTTTCTTGGCAAACAAATAATTGAATAGGGCGGTACGCACTCCGCCAATATGTAATGGTCCAGTTGGACTTGGTGCAAAACGCACCCGAACTTGTTTAGACATTATAATTGATTTTTTGCAAATATAATTCTATTTCTATTCATTACTTCATATTTACAGGTATTCGTTTGTTCATGACAGCAAACCAAAGTGGTGGAAAAAATGATAAGACCATAGATGTTGGATACCCATAAGGCATCTGTGGAGACAGGTCATGGTATTCTAAAATTTGATATTTTTTTTGAGACTTATAATGGTGATCACTATGTCTGGTGAGTTCATACAAAATGATTCGTCCTAATACATGATTAGAATTCCAGGAATGTTTCTCGTTTACACGTTCAAATCTGCCAGAGGCAAGCTGCTTTCGTTTTAATCCATAATGCTCAATATAGTTGATGGTTTCCAGCAATAAAAACCCAACGATTCCCGAAAATATAGCTAATAGTAATCCTTTGAAGCCAAAAAAGTAATAGATTGTTATTAAATAGCTCGCTTGAATAATGGTAAACCAAAACATATCATTTTTTATGGAGAGGAATGATCGATCATCAATTTTATTTAAATTTTTTTGAATTTGCCATGCTTTCAAATATGTTCCAGTCACGGTTTGAATCCAGAACGAATATAAATTTTGATTGTATCTTGCCGTTGACGGATCGGCCGGAGTTGAAACATGTAAGTGGTGCCCATGATTGTGTTCTATGAAAAAGTGGGTATAATGACTTGGTATCAGCAGTATTTTTCCCATTACTTTTTCAAAGATTGTTGTTCTATGTCCTAATTCGTGCGCAACATTTATCCCGTTTGCTCCCAGAATAATTCCTAGGCTTAGCGTCATTCCTATAATTTCATATATTGGCAGTTCATATTTTGTAATTCTATACAAACTAAATAGAATTCCTCCATAAACTATAGGGACGTTTAGTATTAGTAATATATCAAAAAATTTATTATTTAGGCGGTTTGCAACGGTGTCACTATCGTAATTATTGGTGTCAATGGGCAAAATTGATTCTAATATTGGAATCAATACAAAAGCAAACAATAAAGCAGAATAGGACCAGAAGCCACCAAAATAAATTCCTATCATCGCTACAATGGGAATACTAAATGCGAATAAATATTTCATGGTGTAATTTTTATTAAATATAGTAAATTATTGTTTCTTTTATTATCTGGAGTAATTACAACAGATTTTTAACAAGTATACTTTAATATAAATTACTACATTTATTGGTTATTAAAAAAATGTCAAATTTTGGAAACGAAGCAATATATTTATCAAAAGTTAGAAGCATTTATTAGGAAGTATTATACCAATGAGTTGATAAGGGGAATTGTGCTCTTTATCGGTTTAGGATTGTTGTATTTTTTATTTACGCTTAGTGTTGAATATTTTCTTTGGCTCAAACCAATGGGAAGATCGATTTTATTTTGGACTTTCGTTGCGGTAGAGTTAGTGCTGTTGTTTCGCTTTATTTTATTTCCGATATTTAAATTATTCAAATTCCAAAAAGGAATAGATTACGAGCAATCTTCTAAGATTATAGGTAAGCACTTTACTGATGTCAATGATACACTGACTAATTTTCTGCAATTATCGAATGCAGATAAACAGGAGCAATCCTCTGAGTTGCTTTTAGCTTCTATCGATCAAAAAGCAAATGCGTTGCAACCAATTCCTTTTGGTAGTGCCATAAATTATAGTTCTAATAAGCGGTATATTCCTTTGGCAGTTGCTCCCATTTTGTTGTTTCTCGTCTTTTATCTTTCCGGAAATAATGCTGTCATTTCTCAAAGTCTGAATCGGGTGGTGCATTTTAACGAGACGTTTTTACCGCCAGCACCTTTTAAATTTGTTTTACTGAATAGTAATCTACAAAGCGAGCAGAACAAAGATTTTATGCTGAAGGTTAAAACAGTTGGTAATGTGGTTCCTGAGAATGCTATGATTTTCATTAATGGAGAAAGTTATTTCATGGAGAATATCAAATCAGGAGAGTTTCAATTTAAAATTAGTAAACCTGTTACGGATGTATTCTTTCACTTAGAGGGCAATGCTATTTCTTCTGATGAGTATCATCTGAAGGTCATTTCTGTTCCTACGATTTCTAATTTTGATATGCATTTGAGTTACCCGTCGTATTTGAATAGAAATTCAGAAGTAGTTAAAGGAACGGGGAATGCTGTAATTCCGGAGGGGACAAAAGTAACATGGAAAATTAATTCATTAGCGACTGAAAATATTGCTTTGTTGGATGGAAAAGCTCGTTTTTTGTTTCATAAGGATGATAATTCGTTTTCATTGTCTAAAAATGCAACCCAAAACTCAGACTACCAAATAGTTACTTCTAATAGGCATGTAAAAGATCACGAAAAATTGAATTATCAGCTTACAGTGATAAGAGATCAGTTTCCATCTATCAATGCAAGCCATGCTCCGGATAGTTTAAAGGTAGATAGGAGTTTTGTTTTGGGTCAAATAGGTGATGATTATGGTTTGTCTAAATTGCAAATCGTGTATTATCCAAAGAACAAACCAGAGGTTGCTAAACGTGGAACCATACCAATAAAGGCATCTGGATATGAACAGTTTTTGTTTTCATTTCCTGGTGGATTAGCAGTTCAGCAGGGAGTTTCTTATGAGTATTATTTTGAGGTTTTTGATAATGATGTGTTGCATGGTTATAAAAGCTCAAAATCTTCTGTGTTCAGTAACCGTATTGTGACTGATGAAGAAAAGAAAAGTGAATTAATACAACAGCAAAACGACAATATTAATAGTCTTCAAAAGTCATTAAGTAATCAAGATAAGCAATTATCTGAAATTGATAAGTTACAAAAGTCGGGTAAAGAGAAAGACCAATTTGAATTTAAAGACCAGCAAAATGTAAAAGATTTTATTCAGCAGCAGCAGCAGCAGGATGAAATGATGAAGCAGTTTGCAAAGAAAATGAAGGACAATTTGGATCAATTGAAAACGATTCCAAAAGATGAATTGAAAGAAGAGTTAAAAAAGCGTTTGGACAAAGCAGATGAAGATTTAGAAAAGAATCAGAAATTGCTAGAGGAATTAAAGCAATTAAACGATAAACTTAAGAACGAGGAGTTACTCAATAAACTAGAACAATTCAAACAGAATAGTAAAAATCAAGTGAAGAATTTGGAGCAGTTAGTAGAATTAACTAAGAAGTATTATGTAGAAAAGAAGGCGGAACAGTTAGCTGATAAATTAGATAAACTTGCCGATAAGCAGAATAAATTAGCAGAGGATGAAAAGGAAAATTCTGCCGACAAGCAAAAGAAGATTAACTCAGAGTTTGATGCTATTCAAGAAGAATTAAAGGACCTTGATAAAGACAATCAAAAATTAAAATCTCCTATAGACTTACCTAATGATGATGTTGTAGAAAAAAGTATAAGTGATGATTTGAAGAAAGCAAGTGAGGAGCTTCAAAAAGAAAACAAAGCAAAGGCAAAGCCAAATCAAAAGAAGGCGGCTAGTAAAATGAAGTCCATGTCAATCAAAATGGCAGAAGGTTTAGAGGGTAGTGAAAAAGAACAGATGGAAGAAGACGTAAAGATGTTACGTCAGATATTAGATAATTTGTTAGCTTTTTCTTTGTCTCAGGAGTATGTGATGTTACAGTTTAGAGATCTAAAAAGAGGGTCTCCATCCTTCAATAAAAACATAAAATTACAACAAGATTTAAAATTACAGTTTAAACATGTAGATGATAGTTTGTTTTCAATGTCGCTACGTAACCCAAAAATAGCTGAGGACATTACTAAAGAGATAGGGAATGTACATTACAATATAGATAAATCTTTAGTCAGTTTGTCAGATGCGCAAGTACCAAAAGGTTTATCACACCAACAGTATGCAGTATCGTCTGCTAATAGATTGGGTGATTTATTGAGTGATATTTTAAATAGTACGCAAATGTCTTTGTCTGGTATGGGTTCTGGAAAACCAAAACCAGGAGGTGGGAAGGGAATGCAGCTTCCGGATATTATTAAAAAACAGGAAGGTCTGGCGGACAAAATGAAAGATGGAATGGAGAAGGGGCAAAAGCCAGGTAGTGGTAAAGACGGGAAATTTGGAGAAGGTAGTAAGACAGGGAAAGACGGTTCGCAAGATGGAGGAATGGGAGAAGGAGATGCGCAAGCATTGTTGGAAATATATAAAGAGCAAAAGCAACTTCGAGAGGCATTAGAAAACGAACTAAAGAAACAAGGTTTGGGAGATAGCGGTCAGAATGTTTTGGAGCAGATGAAACAAATAGAAAAGCAGTTGTTGAATAAGGGATTTAAGAACGAAACATTGCAAAAGATACTGAATGTAAAGCAAGAATTGTTAAAATTAAACACAGCTATTCAGCAGCAGGGAGAGGAAAAGAAGCGTCAATCTGAGAGTAATATAAGGGAGTTTAATAATCAATCTAAACCATTGCCAGACGTATTGTTAGATTATTTAAATAGCATTGAGATATTAGATAGACAATCGTTACCTTTGCGCTCGAATTTTAACCGCAAGGTTCAAGAATATTTTAATAAAAAATGATCGATTTTAATTACGAAAACGAATACAACCTAGACAATGAAGAGGCTATTGCAAACTGGCTTTCAGCAGTGATTGTGTCTGAAGGTAAGAAAGAAGGAGAAATTAATTACATCTTCTGTGATGATGAATATTTACACAAAATTAATCTTGAGTATTTGAGTCATGATACGCTTACTGATATTATCAGTTTTGATTACACGATGGGGAATGAAATTAGCGGAGACATATTTATTTCTGTGGAGCGTGTTCAGGATAATGCTGCTGATTTTAAAGTAGGTTTTGAAGAAGAACTTAAAAGAGTGATGGTTCACGGAATCCTGCATTATTGTGGATACAAGGACAAAGGAGAAGATGATGAATTGTTGATGCGCTCTAAAGAAAATGAAAAATTAGCGCTGTTCCACGTGGAACAATAGTTTGCTGATTATACTAATTTAGATTTTTGTTTCACGTGGAACAAGGGGAAAATAAATTAGCTATTGGCATGATGGTTTGAAAATGTTTCACGTGGAACAACTTTAAATGATTCGGTAATCAGATAAGAGTTGTGGTGCAGGAAGTGATAAAATAAATTGAGGTTTCAAAAAGATAAATTTTTGTATTGGAATCTCACCCCCGAATATCGGGGCAAATTCATATAATAAGATGTTTCAAGAAGAATATGATGTGATTGTTGTGGGTGCTGGACATGCCGGTTCTGAGGCTGCTGCTGCTGCTGCTAATTTGGGTTCAAAAACTTTATTGGTGACCATGAGTCTGCAAAACATTGCGCAGATGTCTTGCAATCCCGCTATGGGAGGAATCGCGAAAGGGCAAATCGTTCGCGAAATTGATGCGCTTGGCGGATATTCCGGTATTGTCTCAGACAAAACGGCAATCCAATTCAAGATGTTGAACAAATCAAAAGGACCTGCGATGTGGTCGCCACGAGTTCAAAGTGATCGTATGCGATTTGCTGAGGAATGGAGAATGATGTTAGAAGGAACTCCGAATCTTGATTTCTATCAGGAGATGGTGAAAGGGCTGTTGATTGAAAACGGAAAAATCAAAGGAATTACCACGGCACTCGGAATCGAAATAAAAGCAAAGTCTGTAGTGCTGACCAATGGGACTTTCCTGAATGGAATTATTCATATTGGCGATAAAAATTTTGGTGGAGGTAGAGCGGGTGAAAGTGCCTCTCATGGAATTACTGAGGATTTAATTAATGCTGGCTTTGAAGCTGGAAGGATGAAAACTGGTACGCCTCCAAGAGTGGATGGACGGTCTTTGGATTATTCAAAAATGAACGAAGAAAAAGGAGATGCTAAACCAGACAAGTTTTCTTATTCTGATTTGACCTCGCCTTTAATTCATCAAAGATCTTGTCACATGACTTATACTTCGTTAGAAGTGCATGATATTTTAAGAGAAGGTTTTGATCGTTCTCCAATGTTTAACGGAAGAATAAAAAGTCTAGGGCCAAGATACTGTCCGTCGATTGAAGATAAAATTAATCGTTTTGCTGATAAAGAAAGACACCAGTTGTTTATCGAGCCAGAAGGTTGGAAAACCTGTGAGGTTTATGTGAATGGTTTTTCTACTTCACTTCCAGCAGATATTCAATTTAAGGCGATGCAATCTGTGGCTGGTTTTGAAAAAGTGAAATTTCTACGGGCGGGTTATGCTATCGAATACGATTATTTTCCGCCAACGCAGTTGAAACATACTTTAGAAACGAAATTGGTTGAAGGTTTATATTTTGCCGGACAGATTAATGGAACGACGGGTTATGAAGAAGCAGCTTCTCAAGGATTGATGGCTGGAATTAATGCGCATTTAAAAGTCCACGAAAAAGCGCCTTTAATCTTAAAAAGAGACGAAGCGTATATTGGAGTGTTGATTGATGATTTGATTACCAAAGGAACAGAAGAACCTTATCGTATGTTTACATCGAGAGCGGAGTACAGAACGTTATTGCGTCAAGATAATGCTGATTTTAGATTGACTCCGATGGCACACGAAATAGGTTTAGCTTCTGAAAAGCGTTTGCGTCGTATGGAGCATAAGTTGAAAGAGTCGGAGAAAATGGTATCATTTTTCAGAGAGACTAGTGTTAGTGTTACAGAAGCAAATCCAATATTAGAATCAAAGGATACTGCGCTTATTACTCAAGGCGATAAATTGTTTAAGGTTTTCTCTCGTCCGCAAATTGACATGGACGACATTATGAAATTTGATAAAGTGAAAACCTATATCGAAGAGAATGATTTAGATCAAGAAATTCTAGAGCAAGCGGAAATTCAAGTGAAGTATTCCGGTTACATCGACAAGGAAAGAAATAATGCAGATAAACTGACTCGTTTAGAAGATGTGAAAATCCCAGAAGACTTTGATTACGATAAAATAAAATCTATGTCTATTGAAGCGAGACAGAAGCTGGGTAAGATTCGACCAGTAACTATTTCTCAGGCATCGAGAATCAGCGGAGTTTCTCCTAGTGATGTTTCGGTACTGTTGATTTATATGGGAAGATAAGAAAGTTTGCAGTGTTCAGTTTTTAGTAAGCAGTTTAGTTTTGCTGAAAGTGTAATTTTTTTGATAAACACGTATTCAAATTTCTATAATAATTTTTGTGATTATGTTACCCACTACCTGATTAGTGGTAGCTGAATACTGAACACTAAAAAAATGTTCCACGTGAAACTATTTCGCGAAGCCTTGATATTATTAAGAAATTTTTTTTTTATATTTTTCACATATGCGGATAGTTCAGAAAGTTGTTTTGTCATTGCAAGAGAAAGAAGTTTTGTGCCAACTTTGGAATACTGAATATCCAGAGAAATTAAGTTATGAAACAATAGAGGGTTTCGATTTGTATCTAACTAGCTTATCAAACACAAAACATTATTTACTGACTGACGAAGCAAACAAAATAAAAGGTTGGGCATTTACTTTTTGTAGAGATGAGGAAGATTGGTTTGCAATACTTGTAGAGAAGAATAGTCAAGGCAGCGGTAAAGGTTCGTTATTGATGGAAGAATTGAAAAAGAATAAAAATAGTTTGAATGGCTGGGTTGTAGATCATGAAAATGATGTAAAGCAAAATAAGGAGCAGTACAAATCTCCCTTGTTGTTTTATGTCAAAAACGGATTTGTTATTTGTCAAGAAGTGAGGATGGAAAATCAGAAAATATCGGCGGTCAAAATAAATTGGAAGTACTAAGTAAAAATATAAAAGCAGCAAACCCTAAAAGTGATAATTTCATTTTTAGGGTTTTGCTATAAAAACAAACCAAAATACCAATAATTATAAAATGGACATTTTAAATAAAAAGCATTTTCTTACTGTAAAAGACCATTCTGTTTCCAAAGAAACATTTGACTTATACCACGATGAAACACTGGACATGTTAATTACATATCCGCAACCCAGTTTAGAAAACTTGGGTAAGTATTATGAAAGTGAAGATTATATTTCACATACGGATGGAAAACGTTCGTTATTTGAAAAAGCGTATCATTTTATAAAAGGTATTGCTTTGAAAAATAAATTGCAGCTAATAAATTTGCACCAACCTCAAAAAGGTAGAATTTTAGACATTGGGGCTGGAACTGGAGATTTTTTAGCAGTAGCCAAAGAAAACGGTTGGGAAACAGTAGGAGTGGAGCCAAGTGATAAAGCTCGAGCCATTGCTTTGAAAAAAGCAGTTTCTTTTGTTGAAGACACTTCGGGATTAGAAAGTCATTCTTTTGACGTGATTACGATGTGGCATGTTTTGGAACATGTTCCAAATTTAGATAAGCAAATCAAAGAATTAAAGCGATTGCTAAAACCATCAGGAACTTTAATTGTTGCAGTGCCAAATTTCAAATCTTTCGATGCAAAACATTATGGAACATTTTGGGCAGCTTATGATGTGCCAATTCATTTTTGGCATTTTTCGAAAAAAGCGATAAAAATGCTTTTCGAAAAAGAAGGTATGAAATTAGAAAAAGTACTTCCTATGAAATTTGACTCTTTTTATGTGAGTCTGTTGTCAGAAAAATACAAATACGGAAAAATGAATTTTGTTAAAGCCTTTTTTGTTGGATTGCAATCGAATAGTAAAGCGAAGCAAAATTTGGAATATTCATCCCATATTTACGTTCTAAAAAACAATTAAATCGAATTTAAGGCTAATTTAAAGTTAGATTTACAAAGAAATGAGTATTGGGATTGCTTATTATGGTTTTGAGGCTTATTTAAGCGCTGTTAAAGTCATTTTTTATAGATATAAATTATAATTTTTTGTTTTTTAATAACAAAACCTGATACTATAAATTTTTGCCAATTTTCAAAGTTTTTTAGGATAGTCTCTATTTTTTTATATTTTTGCTATACATACATAAATTACAAATAAACCAAAATGAAAAAAGTATTATTAATTATCGCAATTTCTATTTCAGTTGTTGCTTGCAACAAAACCGCAGACGTTAAAGAAGTAAAAACAGCTTATGTAGACACTTCGGTATTAATGAAAGAATATACAGAGGCGAAAGATCTTGCTGAAAAATACAAAGCACAGTCTGAAGAAAAAGGAAGACAGCTAGATGCAGAGATTAAACGTTTCAAAGAAGATGCTGCTAATTTTCAAAGTCAAGCACAAGCAAACGGTCAAGCATGGGCACAACAAAAAGGTGCTGAATTACAAAAAAGAGAGCAACAATTGAGTTATGCTCAACAAGCTTTATCTCAACAATTGCAACAAGAAAGTGGTGCAGAAATGGATACTTTAGTAAGCGGAGTGAAAAAATTCATTAAAGCATATGGTAAAGAAAAAGGATATTCTTATATCTATGGTACAGGAGATGCAGCATCCGTTTTATATGCTGAAGATAAATACGACATTACAAAAGATATCGTAAAAGCATTAAACGACAAATACAAGTCTGCTGTTAAAACAGAAGAAAAAGTAGAAGAAAAAAAAGAAGAAAAGAAATAAACTTCTGTTTTTATAAAATTCAATAGCCTCCATTCTTGTATTAGAGTGGAGGTTTTTTTTGATTATTTACTTATTCATATTGTCGTTATTATACTCTTGTAAATAGCTTACTTTTGTGTTTTCAAATTGTTTTTTTTAATCTATACGCCTGATGCAAACCGTTTCTGAAGCCGCCGCTTACACCTTACAATTCATCAACCAAACGCAACGTTCTGTTTTTCTAACCGGAAAAGCAGGTACGGGAAAAACTACGCTTCTAAAGGAAATTATCGCAACCACGCACAAGAACACTGTGGTAGTAGCACCTACGGGTATTGCCGCTTTGAACGCAGGCGGTGTTACGATTCATTCCATGTTTCAGTTGCCTTTTGGAGGATTTATTCCCGCTTTTGGCGTCGATTCTCAGTTTACAGATACCGTAAAATTTGAATCTAAGGATACGTTGCGTCGGCATTTTAAAATGAGCGGATTGAAGAAATCGGTGATTCGTAATATGGAATTGCTGGTGATTGACGAAGTGAGTATGCTTCGCGCTGATTTGCTGGATGCGATGGATTACATGATGCAAACGGTGCGCAAGAATGCGACTCCTTTTGGTGGGGTTCAAGTATTATTTATAGGAGATTTATTACAGTTGCCACCTGTCATTCGCGATGAGGAATGGCGTACGCTGCGCAACTACTACAAAGGGAAATTCTTTTTCCATTCGCATGCCGTGCAGCAAAGTCCGCCATTGTACATTGAGTTATCAAAAATATACCGTCAAACGGATACCGAATTCATCTCGGTTTTGAATAATTTACGGAACAACCAAATCACTGCTGCCGATGTTCAGGCATTGAACAAGTACGTTAAACCTGATTTTGATTTAAAAAATAACAAAGGGTATATCACGCTTACGACCCACAACAACAAGGCTGATGCTATGAATGCACAAGCTTTGGAAGATTTAAAAGGGGAGTTGATAACCTACAAGCCAGATATAGTAGGTGATTTTCCCGAGAAGATCTTTCCGATAGAAGAACGCTTGCAGTTAAAACTAGGTGCACAAGTGATGTTCGTGAAAAATGATCTTTCTTTCGAAAAAAACTATTTCAACGGGAAAATGGGAATTATAAAATCTCTTTCGAGCCAGGAAATTCTGGTTCATTTTCCCGAAGAAGATAAAACCATAGAAGTCGAAAAATACGAATGGCAAAACATTCGTTATAAAATTGATCCTGCGACAAAAGAAATAGAGGAGGAGGTTTTAGGGACTTTTGTACATTACCCGATCAAGTTGGCATGGGCGATTACGGTGCATAAAAGCCAAGGTTTGACTTTTGACAAAGCTGCAATCGATGTTTCGCAAGTTTTCATGCCGGGCCAAGCATATGTTGCATTATCACGTTTGCGCTCGTTAGAAGGGCTTATTTTGCTATCTCCGTTGCGTATGAACGGGATTTCTAACGATCAGGATGTGATGGATTACTCTTTAAACAAGGCTTCAGAAGAATTGTTGAAAAATTCGTTGCATTTTGAAACCAAGAATTTTATTCATAATTATTTGATGCACAGTTTTGACTGGGCTAATTTAGCTCAGGAATGGCGCAATCACAAGTATAGTTATGGCGATAAATCAGAAAGTTCGTCTAAATCCAAACACGCGCTTTGGGCGACCAAGCAAATGGAAGCGATCAATTCGCTTTTGGATCCATCCAAAAAATTCATGGGGCAGCTCAACAAAATTTTTAATAATGAGACCGTCGATTTAATCCATGTTTCCGAAAGGATTCAAGCCGCTTTTGGTTATTTTTTAAAACCCATGGACGAACTGGTTTTTGAAATCCTCTGGAAGCTGGAAGAAGTGAAGCGTGTCAAGAAAAGCAAAGCCTATTATGACGAACTGATCGTGCTCGGAGAATTACAGACCAAAGCCGTTTTGCGGCTGATGAAAGCCAAGCTTTTAATTGAAACTGTCGTTGCAGGAGAACCCATTTCGAAGGAAAAACTAACCTCTGACGAAATAAAGAAATACATCAGTAGAAAGACCGAAGCGATTCAGAACCAGTTCAAGAAAGAAAATGTGACCTTGATCGAGGATGAAGCCGACTTACAACGCTATACTTCTAAAAAAGCGACCAAGAAAGCACCCAAAAAATCGACCGTTCAGGAAACCTATGAGTTGTGGGTAGAAAAAAATTCAATTGCAGCTATTGCCACTATCAGAGTGCTTACAAAACAAACTATTTACTCGCATTTTGTCCAACTGATACAAACCAAAGCCGTGTCTATTACGGAGGTTTTACCGGAGGATAAAATACAGACTTTAGCTCAAGCTTTCCAAGGTTATAAGGAGGAATCGCTTAATGCATTAATGGAGAAAAACAGTGGTAAATTTACCTGGGATGAAGCCCGAATGTACAAAGCGACCTTGAATTAGAGCTTGTAATCGTTTATAATTTACTTTACAATTAATGTTTTAATAATTTATTAGTGATTTTATGAAAAAGGTATTTATGTCATTTTTTTTGTTTTTTATTGCTTTTTGTTTTGGACAACCCAAATATAAACAGATAACAAATGATTCGATTCAGGTCATTGTTTGCACAGCGCTTAGTGATGATATGAACAATTTAAACGAAGATGCTATTTATAATGGTTTAGGAGTGGAGGTAAAGCCTATTTTTTCAGGAGGATGGATAAAATTGGACGAGTTCGTAAAAATGAATTATCAAGTCCCCCTAATTAACGGTCAAAAAATTAACGGTAAAATCAGTACAACCGTTATTATTGAAAAAGATGGCAATATTTCTAATATTTCGATAATAAAAGATTTGGGCTACGGTAGTGGAAAAGAAGCAGAGAGAGTTTTAATGATGATGCCCAAGTGGACACCTGCAATGGTAAATGGTAAGCCCGTTAGATGTTTATATGCAATCCCAGTTCAGCTGCCCTAGTAACTTTATACACAGCCGAGCCCGCAGACATTTACCTAACTGGATTGTTAATGCGGATGTGCGATCCAAATGATTTTATGGTTTATTTTAAAACACGAATTTGTATCTAAATTTTTTGGATGCAGCAGTTGAGATTATATTCAACAATCTAGTTCATATATTCTAGTGACCATTCATCATGTAATAATCGTATATTTGAAATAACAATTTCAAATCCATTCACCCTATGAACTATTCTGTCAAAGCCAGTATTTCCTCTAATACAAATGCAGCTGTACATATCAAGGAATCCGAGATTAGTTTTGGGATTTCTCCTGATACAGAAGCGAGTTTACCCAATCCAGCAGAGTTGTTTTTAGGATCCTTTTCGGCTTGTATTCTTAAAAATGTGGCTCGGTTTTCGGTGATGATGAATTTTGAATATTCAAAAGCCGAATTAACCGTAAATGCGGTCCGACTAGAAAAGCCACCAAGAATGGATGAAATACAATATGAATTGCTCATCTACAGTCAAGACGAAAGCTTAAATATTGATTTGTTGCAAAAGAATATTGAAAAATTTGGAACCATCTTCAACACGGTTAAAGCCTGCTGTTCAGTCAGCGGTACTGTTAAAAAAACAGCTGAGTAAAAAGAGGAACCGAACTACTATAAATTCAGTTTTCAACTAACTATTAGCTACTAAAAAGGCAAAACTTAAAAGTCTTAGAATTCCATAAAACAGTGGCGAAACCAATTCAATACTGTATTTTTGCCTGATGCAAAAAAATATCCAGACTTCTCAATTTGAATTTGTTGCACTTATGGCGTCCTTGATGTCGGTGGTGGCATTAGCAATCGATGCCTTATTGCCGGCTTTGGAGATTATTGGAATTAGCATTGGTACTACTGCAGTCGTGGATAATCAATTGCTTATCACAATGATTTTTCTGGGTCTTGGATTCGGCCCTTTAATTTTTGGTCCGCTTTCAGATAGTTTAGGGAGAAAACCAGTTGTTTACATGGGTTTTGCCTTGTTCATTTGTGCTAGTTTCATTTGTGTAAACGCCACAAGTTTAGAAATGATGGTGGTGGGTAGAATACTGCAAGGAATAGGCTTATCTGCTCCTAGAACGATTAGTATTGCTATTATTCGCGATATGTACAGCGGAGATTATATGGCGCGTATTATGTCGTTTGTAACGGTTGTTTTTATATTGGTTCCTGTAATTGCGCCGGCTTTGGGTAAATTCGTGCTGGATTATTACAACTGGCATGGAATTTTTTATATTCAAGTAGTGATTAGCCTTTTGGTTTCTTTCTGGTTTTGGAAACGACAACCGGAGACATTATCCCTAGAGAACAAAAAAGGTTTTTCTGCCACCGGTTTTATAGGCGAATTTAAGGAGCTATTCAAATTTAAAAAAACCGTTGGTTTCACGATTATCTCGGGATTTATTACCGGATCTTTTATGGTGTATCTTAGTAGTTCCCAGCAAATATTCCAGAATCAATACCATCTTGAGGAAGAGTTTCCATATATTTTTGCCGGATTAGCGATTGCAATTGGTGCCGCTGTTTTTTCTAATGGCGTTCTAGTAATAAAATACGGAATGGAGAAATTAATTACTGTTGCATTAGTTTCTTTCTTCGTGGTTTCGGCAACTTACGTTGCTTTATTTTATAACTCGCCAAATCCAGATGTGCGCATTTTGATACTGTTTTTCGGCTTGCAATTTTTTAGTATTGGTTTCCTTTTCGGAAACATACGCGCCATGGCAATGGAGCCAGTAGGGCATATTGCTGGGACAGCCGCAGCGGTTACGGGTTGTATTTCTACAATTATGGCGGTACCCATCAGTATCTTCATTGGCCGATTTATTGCTGACACGGCTTTGCCACTGTTTGTTGGGTTTTCAATATGCGCCGCATTAGCAATTGGTTTGCTTATTTATCTAAAAAACAACGAAAAACGAACAGTTAAAGCCCTTTCTGATTAGCGTGCTACTGACAAAGAGTGTAGTGGCTTACTTAGAATTAGCAATTGTTAAATTTTTATTAGAAGTAATACATTTTCATAGTACAAATAAAAAAACCGAAACGACTTTAATCAATAAAGTTCTTTCGGTTTTTTTGGGTTGAATCAATAATTGTATTCTATTATAAAGCTAAACTGCGTAATAGATATTCTTATTAACTGATTTTATTCAATGCATTCTGAATCGAAGTAGCTCCTTTGATAATTTCGAAAGTTGCATTAGGAGCCGTTTTATCTTCTAAACTTTGCACTAATGTTTGCGCAACATCGGCTCTACTAATTTCGCCATGTTTATTCAAATTTTGCGCTAGCTCAATCATTTCTACTTGCGATTCATTTGTCAAAGTCCCTGGTCTAATAATGCTATAATTTAAACCGCTGCTTTTTAAGTATTCGTCAGCGTTATGCTTTGCTTTCAAATACTCTTGTAGTTGGGTAGCTTCTTCTGGTTTGTCGGCTCCCATAGAACTCAACATTACAAATTTTTTGACATTTGCTTTTTTAGCCGCATCTATTAATTTTTTTGCTCCTTCTTGATCGACACCTAAAACATTTTTTCCACCAGAACCTGCTGCAAATATTACCCTATCTATTGGATTAGTAAAAACGGAAGTAACATCAGCTTCTAAATCTCCCAAGACAGTTTGAATATTTTGGTTTTTAAAGTAGGCTTGTTGCTCTTCTTTTCTAACCATAGCGATTGGGTTAAAATGTTGTGATTTATTTAAGAGGGCTATTATTTTTTTTCCGGTAGTGCCATTAGCACCAGCTACTAATATATTTTCCATATCTAAAAGTACAAAAATTAGTTGCACTAAAGGCTACTGAAAGAAGTGTTTAACATCAGTTTAATACTTTTTAACGCTCTTTTTAGAAATTGCATTCACAATTTATTAAGCAGCTTAGTAGTAGCAAAAGTTAAAAATTGTCTAATAATTTTTTTATTTCAAAGCAAGTGCTTAGTTTTGTGTCGTATTAAAATAGAGATGGCAAGAAGTAAACAATATAACGAACAAGAAGTAATAGAAAAAGCAATGTCTTTGTTCTGGCGCAATGGGTATGAAAATACCTCGGTTCGTATGTTAGAGAAAGAAATGGGCATCAACCAGTTTTCTATTTATGCTGCTTTTGGTAACAAACAGGGACTCTTTTTAGAAAGTTTAAAATGCTACAAAAGGAAAGTAAACAGTATGTTCGAAAAGTTTAAAAACGGAACTAACGGAATTAACGACATCAAAGAATTTTTCTATGATTCGGTTCAAACCCCCATAGAGGTTGGCAATTATAAAGGATGCTTTCTAACCAATACCTACAATGAATTTGCCGAAGCGGAAGATCAGATTATCAATGTGCAAATGACTGAATTTATGGAAGGGATCAAGCAACTATTCATAGAAAAATTACGAACAGATCAATCCAAAGGCGAACAAACAGTATTAAAGCAGGCTAACTATTTGTTGTTGGCAAAACATGGTCTTGCCGCAGCATCAAGAGTAAACAGTAAGCAAGAAATTGAAGATTATATAGAGCTAACGTTCAAAAACATCTAGCTTTTTTTTGATCTAAAACTAAGCAGTTGCTTAGATATATATTAATACAAATAATAATAAATTAAAATTCATAATTATGACAACATTAAAAGTGCACAATATCGAATCAGCACCTCAAGAAAGCAAAGCATTATTAGAAAACTCACAAAAGGCATACGGAATGATTCCGGGGCTTCACGGCGTTTTAGCAGGTGCTCCTGGGATACTTAAAGCATATCAAACATTACACGAATTATTTGTTGACTCGTCTTTCAACGAAGAAGAATTGACTGTAGTATGGCAAACCATCAACGTAGAGCATGAGTGTCATTACTGTGTTCCGGCACATACGGGCATCGCTGCAATGATGAAGGTTGACGACACAATTACGCAGGCTTTACGTGACCGCACGCCACTTGCAAATTCTAAATTAGAAGCGTTGCGTGACATGACCTTAGTTATTGTTCGCAATAGGGGTCAGGTTTCTTCAGCGGAATTGCAGACATTTTATGAAGCAAGTTATGGTGAAAGACAAGTTTTAGAGATCATTTTAGGGTTGTCTCAAAAAGTGATTAGTAACTACTCAAACCATATCGCTAATACCCCAGTTGATGCGGCTTTTCAAAAATTTACTTGGAAAAAATAACTAAAAAATTACTGGAGTCACCAGCAGTATTTTGTATATTTGGGCAGCTTTTCCGCCCTCCGTTCCCGCTTTTTTTGTTTCGCTACGCTGCACAAAAAAGAGCTCCACTCAGCTCGGGCTGCGGGCTTGTAGAAATGGCACGATCCGTATACAAAATACGGGTAGTTACTAATTAATAATTAAAACGAATATCATGATAAAAGTAAGCGTAATGTATCCAAACGGTCCAGAGACCACTTTTGATGTCGATTATTATAAAAATTCTCATCTTCCCATGATAGCAGCGGCTGTAGGAGATGCCTTAAAAGGGATAGAATTAAACATAGGTCTAGGCGGCAGAATACCAGGCGAACTAGCACCTTATGTAGCTATTGCACATTTAACATTTGATTCAGTGGCGTCTTTTCAATCTTCTTTTGGGCCTCATGCGGCAACATTTGCGGAAGATATTCCTAATTACACTAATGTAGTTGGGGAACTTCAAATTAGTGAGATTGTTTAATAATCAAATTTAAACACCACCAAAAACAGAATTGCAATACAGTTCTTAAAATATAGCAACTCGTAAAAGAGTTGCTTTTTTTATGCAGATGTATTACGAAAATAAGATGCTTGATATAAGTTTGTGGTGCTCGATTGAACCGCGGTTACCTTAAACAGGTAATTTATAAGGGTTGTAGGCGCTGCTGAGTCCGTTTCTTTTATAATCGACAGTAGTAATATTATAAGACATTTATTATACTTATATAATAATTAATGCGTGATTTTGTTTTACCTTTAAACATATTTATTGCAATCAAAATCTAAAGTAACCAAAGTACATATGACAAAAGGATATCTTGAAAGTGCTAAAGCACAATTCAAACATTATAAATCAATTGGAGAAAAGACATTCGATCAACTTAAAGACGACGATTTTTTTTGGCAGTATAATGAAGAATCAAATAGTGTTGCGATAATAGTAAACCATATTTGGGGGAACATGATGTCTAGATGGACTGATTTCCTTACTACTGATGGAGAAAAAGAATGGAGAAAGCGAGATGAAGAATTTGAAATAGCTATTACTACAAAAGAAGAATTGTTAACTAAATGGAATCAAGGTTGGGACTGTCTTTTTATCGCATTAGATTCAATAACCGAAGAAGACTTAAACACAACAACAGTTTATATTAGAAATGAAGGGCATTCTATACTAGAAGCAATTAACAGACAATTAGCACATTATCCTTATCACATTGGACAAATTGTTTTTATTGGCAAAATGGCAAGCATGAATTGGAGTGCTTTAACAATCCCAAAAGGAAATTCTATGGCACATAATACAGAAATGTTTACTAAACCAAAACAATAGCAGGACGTAAACGGTGATTTTAAAGAACAATTCAACTTTTGCCAGCTCGTATGTGTTTAAATAAGAGTTTGCGCGGCTAATCATGTAAAAACAGCGTTAATTGACGCGTTTTACTTTGTGAAGGCGCAACGAAGAGTAAAAAGACGTTCTGAGCATTCAAATTTTGCAGCATTTGCAGGCTGACAAGTAATACGGCTGATTGTGAACTAATACCCATTATCTACAAAACAGCCCAATTGTCACATCTAGCGGAGTCGAGAACCACTATGTCATGTCTACTCCGTACGATGTGATAATAATTTGTTAGTACTATTCTGTACTTGTGTTTGATATAAACCACTTTGGGCTATAAATTTAAGATTTGGAAGGATATTCGTGTCGTTAATCAAATGCTTAGCCCAGATAGAAGCGGCATCCTCTTGTGGTCTCATTTTTTTGAGACCACAAGAGATATAGCGAATAGCTGGAAATTGCTCCTAAAAAAATACCCCCAAATAGCGTACTGCTTTTTGGGGGTAATCTAAACCGTAGTGGTTTTTAGATTATAGGGACTCAATCAAAAGCCAGGCTTCTGGATTGTCGTTTTTCTGAATTTCTTTCTTGGCTTTATCAGCTTCGGCAAATGTGGCATAACTACCATAAAGGACAGGGTAAAGACCGTATTTATTAATACCAATGCGTCTGGCTTTGTATCCTTGGTTAGAAAGACGTTTGAATATTTTATCAGCATTTGCTTCTTCTCTGAAAGCACCTGCCATAATATGATAGGACATCTTACTTTCTTTTATCGAAAGGGTTACCGCTGGCATTGGGCTTTTTATAAAGAAAGTCGCTTCTTGAATTTTAGTGTTTACTTGTTTCTGAACCGCTGTTTCAACTAAAACTGTTTCGGAATTGATTTGGTTTTGATAGACAGAATAACCAACAGTTGCCGTTAATCCTAATCCTAAAACAAAAATCGCGGCATATTGTAAATACGAACGACCGCTTCTTTCTTCTGTATCTAAAGTGATTACGGTATTTTCTTCTAGGGCTTCGATTTTTTGTTCGAAGATTTCTCTTTTTACAACCGGAGAAACAAAGGCGCTTAAACCAAATGAACTAGTCAAATAATTAGTTTGGTCTAAAGGTTTGAAAACAATATTGTTATCTGCATTAAGGCTGATATCTCCAATATTTTTTATCGAAAAACTACCGTTTGTCTCCAATGCTTTTTTCCAGTTCACTACTTGATACTGAATAGCACTCACGGCATAATCATAAGAAGTTTTTTCTGCTTGGGCAATATGGTTGGCTAACAGGCCATCGTTATTTTTCAGATTGGCATTGAAAGAAATCATTTTTTTTGGAGGAAAAAATGAATTTGCGCTTTCAACCCACTTAGCCGATTGGATTTCAGTCAAAAATGCACCGAATCCAGGAACGGTAACACATTGATAACGATATAAAAGCTGAGTGATGTAAGGTTCGATGTTCATACATACAAAGTTATACAAGGAAAATAGTTATCAAAATTTTATTCACAATTTTTATTAACAATCTGCGTAATTTTTTTATACATTTCAACTACAAATAATTAGCATGACAGAACAAGATTTATTTTATCTATTGGCCTTGCAAAGAGTGGAGGGTGTAGGCGATATTATGGCCAAAAAGTTGCTCACTCATTGCGGCAGTGCTGAGGCCGTTTTTAAAACGAAGGCCAGCCAACTTGGCGCTATTGATGGTGTGGGTTCGATGTTACTTAGAAACCTAAAGAACCAGACTGTTTTTGACAAAGCCAATGCAGAACTAGAATTCATACGAACGAACGCAATCAATGTGGCTCATTTTCAAGGTGATAATTATCCGGAGCGGTTAAAACATTGTATCGACGGCCCATTGTTATTATTTATCTCAGGTGCTATTGATTTAAAGAACCGCAAAATAATTAGTATTGTAGGGACGCGGCAAATCACGTCTTACGGTACGGAATTCTGTCGGAAACTGATTGAGGATTTGGCTCCGCTAGATCCTGTGATCGTTAGTGGTTTTGCCTATGGTGTTGATATTGTGGCGCATCAGCTAGCGATGGAACACAACTTACAGACGATAGGCGTGGTGGCGCATGGTTTAAACCAAATTTATCCCAAAACTCATAAAAAGTATGTCGCCAAGGTCGAGCAGAACGGCGGATTCATGACGGAGTTCTGGAGTTCATCGAATCCCGACAAGGAAAACTTTGTGCGTAGAAATAGAATCGTAGCGGGAATGAGTGAAGCTACCATTGTTATAGAGTCTGCAGATCGTGGCGGTTCATTGATCACGGCTAACATAGCCAACGATTACAACCGAGATGTTTTTGCAGTTCCCGGTCGCGTAACAGACAAATACTCTCAAGGCTGCAACAACCTTATCAAAACTCAAAAAGCAAACGTACTCACCAGCGCCGCTGATCTGGTTTATATCCTGAACTGGGATATCCAAAAGGAATCGAAGCCAGTACAAAAACAATTGTTTGTCACGCTAGACGACGACGAGCAAAAAGTATATGATTACCTATTAAAAACAGGAAAAGAAGTGATGGATATCATTGCATTGCGATGTGATTTTCCTATTTACAGGATTTCAGGTATGCTGTTGAATATGGAATTGAAGGGCGTGATTAGGCCCTTGCCGGGGAAATTGTTTGAGGCGATATAGAATGATTGATTATTTTAATATTTAATATTTAAAGCTTCCAGCCTTTTGAAGGCTGGAAGCTTTAAATAAGTATTAATGTTAATTATGGGACAGACTTCCTCTGGTGCTCGTTTGCAACGAGTACTGCTTTTAGAAACAACAACAATTTTACAGCTTATTTTGTTTTAATGAACCGCGTTACATAAATTTAGTCTATTTAATTACAAGGTTTTCCTTTTGAGTTTAAAACCCAGAAGGTCTGAAATGAGCATGAATTAATTCATGTTTCTGATCGCGCGGATTTGCAATCCGTGCGTACTACTAAATGTAACTCAAATAATTCTAAAACACTTCATTTAAAATAACTTGAAAGTTTCAAAAAATGAATCTTCTTTTTTTATAAAAAGCTACAATTTCTTAAATAATAAAACTCAATGACATGTTATGTTTGCTCTACTTTGTGGGCACGGAATGCAATTCCGCGCGATCGCACTTAGAGATATATCCACACGTATAGGTAGTCCACTCATAACTAAATCAGTATAAACTTGAGTTGCCAATCCTGGTGCAACTGGTTTTCTCGCTGTAGCTTAATTATAAATCCCATCAAAATATTCATTGGTGATCACCCATTTACCCTCTTTTTTCTTCAAAATATATACCCCGCTATCAGATGAGCCTCCAAGAATAAGAGAATAGGAATAAAAAGATAAAAGTGCATATTTATTATTTGAAGACAATAAAGGGCGTGTAATCTTGTATCCTTGACTATGATCCATTAAATATTTATCAATTTCAATTTCTTGAAATTTTTTATTGTATTCCATAATGGGAATATTCAAAGAATCGAAATCTGTTTTTTTCCAATAATAAGTAATAGTGTCATTTTTATATTTAGCTTTCAAATTGAATATACCTTTTTCATTAATTGGCCAATGATTCTTTTCTTTTAAATGATTATTTAAGTAATATTCTATATTCTTTTCGTTATATGCTTTTTCATAAATAGTTATAGCTTCATTTTTAGGAAGTGATTTGTCAATTAAAAAAATCATTTTTACGTCTTTTTCATTCTTATATTTCTCGTTTACGAAATCTTTAACGATTTCGTTCTCTAGTTTAATAGTAGAACATGATATTAATATAAAACTGAGTAGTGAAAGTGAAAGGTAAGTTTTCATAATTGTATTATTTATTTACAAGGTCCCGATCGCTCGGATATGTATTTCATGAAGCTGATAGCGCAGAATTGTATTCTGTGCCCACTCCAATTGGCAACTAAAACAAATCTAACAAAACAATTTCTAATTCATATTCTAATCCTGCGTAATTTCTCGCGGAACTAAAATAATAATCTTCTGGAAGAGTTACAATTTTGTCTTTTACAGGATTGGTACGAATGTAATTTACTTTTTGCTTAATAAACCAATTGCTTTCCACAATTTCTGCGTGATAACCATCTTGCCATACTTTGTTTTTTTGCTCTTTTTTGAGGTGTTCGCATGATTTTTGAAAATAATCCAACATCCATTCTCTACGACTCTCTGACTCTTCTTGTATCGTTTTTACGATTTGTTTGGAGATGAATTTCTTAAAATCACGCATAATATCAGACAGAACAAAGCCATCCGTTCCTTTACACAACAAAAGCAAATGACTTGACATTAAACAATAAGCATAAATTTCTAAACCTTTCTATGCTTTACAATGTTTTAATGCGTTGGTGATAACATATTTTTGATTCAATCTTGTAAAAACGTCTATCGACCCCACAGTTGTTATGCTTATAAAATAGGCTTTGTTTGTAGTTGTGGCTTTGTATTTTGTTGACCTGTTTTTGTTTTAAAAATACTAAAAAAAAGCTACAACTTTTTACAGAATGTAGCTCTTTGACTTGTTTTGTTTGCTCAACTTTGTGGGCACAGAATGCAATTCTGCGCTATCGGGTCATACATTTCATGTTCGTCAATATCTTTTTGTAAATCCATTTATCGATAAGGAGCATCCTTTAGATTGGTGTGGTTTTATTCAATTCTAACAGCTGCCACAACTTGAATATATTCTGATTTATTTCTTTTTGTCAAAAAAATAATATAATTGTTTAAAAAAAAGGCTAGTTTATAATCGTCTAACTGTGGTTCCTTATTTTTATCATAGTATTTAGAGGATCGTATAAATTTTTTAAGACATAGGTTTTTTTTTGGTTTTAGATTATTTAGGACTTTTACTTCTTTAAAGAAAAAATTACCGTAACTAGCGCCACTTCCATCTTTTATATAAAACTCGTTTGGCATTTCAACAAGTGTTCTAATGTATTTATTGTTATAATTAAAAAAGAGTGTGTCTTTTTGTTTTTCTTGAGCCTGTAAATTAGGGCCTATAAATAGAAATAGTAAAAGGAGAATTGCTGTTTTCATATTTAAAGTTTTAAAATTTTATAATCTAAACTAGGTAAGGAAATTTCAATACCTAGTTTGGATTTTTTTTACTATTTAGTTGGAGGAGGTAGGGCAAGGTACTGTTTTACTTAAATTAGGAACTCTATTAG
This sequence comes from Flavobacterium frigoris, assembly GCF_900111075.1. Taxonomy (GTDB): domain Bacteria; phylum Bacteroidota; class Bacteroidia; order Flavobacteriales; family Flavobacteriaceae; genus Flavobacterium; species Flavobacterium frigoris. Next base: position 219,774 of record NZ_FOFZ01000001.1, on the reverse strand, counting down.
CGAGTGCTTCTATAGCAGCTTTTTTTTCTGCAGGTAAACCTACCCAGGCTTTAACATTGTTGTTCTTTAGGCCTGATTTTTATTAATTTTTGTTTTTATGAACACTTCGCAGAGCTGGGGAACACTTCGTAAAACGAAGTGTCTCTATGATACTGTTACTATTTTATTCAATTGCAAAACTTGGATAAACTTTAATGTATTCGTTCTTTGTGGGAGTGTTTTTTACCAAAAACAAAACATAATTAGATAAAAAATCTGATAAGTTTTGATCTTGTAATTTTTGGGTCTTACTTTTATCGTAAAACCTTGAATTGTGAACAAATTCTTCAAAGTCAGAGATTTGAATTGTATTATCTGTTTCTTCTTGTTTTGTAACTATCTTTTTAAGAAAAAAAGTACCGTAACTAGAACCACTACTATCTTTAGTAATGTATTCACCAGGATAGTATTCTGACTCATACAAGTAGCTATTATCTAATTTAAAATAAAGCGTATCTTTTATAGGGTTGTTAATAATTTTTTCATCTTGACGTATTGGATAGTAAGATTGATACTGTAGATGTCTAGGTTGAATAAATTCATCCCCATTAACAAAGAAAATCACAAACTTGTCTGTTAAACTATCCTTTAGTTTCCATTTATCAATTATTTTATTGTGATTTCCATCACAATAAAATTTTCTATTCTCAATATATTCTTTTATCGAAAGAATTTTTCTAGGCTTTAAGCCTTTTGTTAAATGACCATTGCCTACAAAATAAATATACCCATTTGTTTTAGTTTGTAATTTTTGTTGTCGGGCTACTTTGACGTATTCGGTATAAGTACGATTGCTTAGATTGGGAGTAATGGTAGGCGAAATAGTATACTGCTTATCTATTTTAAAAAACAGGGTGTCTTTTGCTTGCGCATAAGAACTTATAGATGCTATCGTCAAAATTATTGTTATTATAGGTAGTTTCATGTTTATTATTTTTTATTAGTCAGAACATGGAGCTGGTTTTGAAAGTTTTATCTCTCTATCGGCGAGTTGGTTTATCGCTGACTTTTGTTCAGAGGACAAGGCTGTCCAAGCAGGCACGTTTGCATCTTTTAGACCTCCCCAAGCAAAAGCTTTATAAAAGTCATCACTCGGTTCTTCTCCATAGTAATCGCTGTGCTTTTTGTTTATATGTTATTGTTTGCTCATTGTTGTGGGTACGAAGTCAGAGACATTCGCACAGCAGCCCTTAGATTTTTAAGAACACTTCTCAGAGCTGGGGCTTTGCCTGCAATCGTGCTATTTGGAACATTACGTAGAGCGAGTTGACTATTATTTATTTCCAATTAGTTTCAGTTGCAATTTTTATTAATTTTGAATACGTAGCATTTAATCCATACGAACCGTCAGAACCGTAATCCGTAATTTCTTTTATCGAACCATCTTTAAATTTAATTGTTAAAATAGTAGTAATATAATCTGTGTGATCTATTTCATACATATTAGATAAATTTTTAACATCAATATATTTCAACAATTTTTCTAGTTCATTAAATTTTTTTATTGGAATTTTTTTACTTGATTTACCTACATAGATATTTTCATAAAGTGGGTTCATAAAAATTTTTTCTGGACAATTGTAATAAGCATTTTCTTGACTGTCAATTTCTAATGTGAAATAGTATCTCATATTAAATTTTATGGACTCGATGTCATAATCCCTTTTTTTAATTGGATTTTTTTCTACAAAAGAGTCAAATCTATAGGTCAAAGTATCAATAAAATGAATCGTACTATCGTTTTTAGTTCTTTCTATCTGTGTTCTAAAATCGTATAGTAATAATTCAGTTTTTTTGTCAATTTTTATAGGTTTAACCAATTTGCAATAATTAAGTTCGTTAGAAATAAGTACAAGATCAAAATTTGAGTTTCCTTTATCAACTATAGCATATTGTGAATATTGATAAGGCCAATAGGCTATAAAAATCAAATCAGTTTTCCCATCATTATTTAAATCAGTTTTTTCCCAATTTTGAATATTCCAGCCTTTAATTACTTCACATCTGATTAAATCTTTAGTAACGGTATCTATCGATTTAATTTGCAATTGCCCGAATGTTTTTTTATTTAATTCTAGATTTAATGATTTTACATATGCAACCACTTCTTTAGTGGTCTTTAGATCATCTATATTATTCTTAAATCGATTTGTGTTTATACTTGTTTTTTCTGTAATAGCATCGTTGGTCTGTTTTAAACGAATGCAGTTTGTAAAACAGAGTAAAAGCAAATTATAAATTAGAATTTTTCTCATAACTAATTACATGGATTACCAATTGGGTTTTGTACACTAGGAGTTCCTTGTCCAACAGCACGATTAAGAGATTCTGCTTGGTATCTATTTTCTATTCTTGCCCTTTCAGCACTACCTAGAGGAATTTTTTTGTTATAAATAGGAGTTTTAACCAGACCACCCCAAGCCATATCGGTATAAACACCGTGGTTAGAGGTTTTTTTCTCGAATACTAAAGCTATTTTCAATTATACCAATCAGGATAGCCTACATGAGTTTGAACCCATTTACCCGCTTTGTTTTTTTTCAATATTACAATGTATGAACTACCTCCTAAACCACCAAACAGACTGGCTTCAGCAACAGTAAAAATGAGATATTCTTTATTTTGATAATAGATAGGCTCTGAAAAATAATAACAGTCATAAAGCGGATGTGAGATATACTTGTTAATAAATGCAGTTGAACCTTGACGTAATTTTTCGAATATTATGTTTTTGTAATTAAAATCATCAGGTTCCCAGCAACATTTACCTCCATCTGATGTAGCTTTTTCTATTTCTCCAATAGTCTTCTTACTATACTTTTTTTTTGCTTTTTCCCATTCATCTTCTTTATAAAATGTCTTGTCTTCTTTTACACCTGTTTTAGTTATTGAGTCGGTAGACACAATTTGATTAATTCGGATCATTCTTAAGGTCATATCAGTATTGATTTTACTACTCATAACCATAATTTTTTTAGAATAATCCTTAATTTTTGTGTCAAAAAAATCATTTAAGGCATCATATTTATCTCTAATGGTGTCATTAATCGCAGTAATTGGATTGTTCTTTTCGACTATATTTTTGTTATGTATAGAGGTGCAACTTATCATAAGAATCGTAATAATGACGGAATACTTTAAGTGTTTCATTTATTTTTATTTAATTACACGGTTTTCCAGTAACATTTGTCCCATAATAGCTAGTTCCAATCTGTTCGGCAATAATTGTATTTTCCAATCTTTTTCTGTCTGTGCTTCCTCCAGGATATTTTTTATTATACGCATCGGTACCCTGCAATCCACTCCACGCCAAATCTATAAATACTTGCTTATCTGAGATAAAAATTGGGAAGTTAATTTTTTTTTGGTATTCTTCTAATGCGGATGCTATTGCGTTAACATATCTGTTTGCCATATCTTCATGTTGTGAAACAACAGGATCAATATTTAGCTTTTCTACATAAAGTTTAAATAATTCTGTAAAATCATTAAAGGGAGCATTAGTTGGGTAGGTGTCATAATCATCTACTACGCTTAGCATTTGAGCGTGTATCATTTCGTGTAATAAAGCTGTTGCTTTATACAGCTGCGTAGCGTTAGAATAAGAATCTTGTGTAACTGTAATTAAATAGTTGTTTTTCGAAATTTTTTTTGTTTCCGCAAAATCCTGTGCATATTGCATAACTCCCATTTTCATATTAACAGTATAAACACTGTTTGCTCCTAGTTTCTTTAAAATAACTGCAATATCATTGTTTGTAGTAGTTTTTAATTTTTCCATGATTGCTTTTGGGCAAGGATCAAGTTCAGTATCGTCAATATTATCTTCGATTGCATTTGCTATGTCTTCAGCTGTTGGTGCTGCGATGCCACCACCGTCTCCATTATGGTAACTATAAAATTCTAATCTTTGAGTAAGTGTATCATCATTATTATAATTACCATCACAAGGGAAAGGCATAATAGTAGTGGTACTTGTTGTGGTAGTACTCACATAATTAATCAATATAATTTCACCCCCAACTGTCCAAACTTCATAACGATCAATAATTTGATGAGTAGTTACTGCATAATTTTCAGAGCACTGAGGCATTTTACTGGTAGCATCAGATTTGGTCAGAAAGGCATTAATACTTTCCGCCAAAACATTCAGATTGTTATTCTCTGTAATATTTCTGGCTTTCCCTTTATAGATCGACATTGATCCTAAATTTTCACCGTTTAACCGAAATACATTTAATGTTCCCGTAAAATCACTAAGTTTTGTAATGGTTTCGGGATAAATAGTACTGCCTTTATTAGTATACACTTCTAGAAAATACGAATGCAAATTTCCTTGCGACTCAATTGCAACCAACTGATATTTTAATGTGCTCTGTAGAAAATTAGATTTCAGTGTACTTGCTGTTTTCTCGTGAGCTGCAATCTCTGAAATTTTAAAACCACCCTTCTCTGTGTCATTTATACTTTCCCAGTTTATTGTTACATTTTCGGCTATATTTACGTTAGAAAATTTATTTAATTCTAACTCTTTTTTTAATTGACTTAGATCGACACTTGTTTTTTTATTTGCAAGCTCTTCATTATTACAGGAAAGCATAAATAGTGACAATAAAAAACAAACAAGATATTTTAAATTTGCTAATGTAGCTTTGTGGTTTGTGGTTTGTGGTTTGTGGTTTGTTTCATAGTTTGGTTTATAAAGTTAGTACTATTCATTCAAATAGACTTTACCAAATGTATAGAAAAAAAGTAATAAATAAAATACCCACATTTAGTGATATTTTAAAAAAAATCTTCTTCAGGGTCTTAAACCCTGAAGGGGATGAGTGGAATGAATGGTGACTAAAAAGGCATAGCTTATTATTGGGGATTTTAATAATTTGCGAATCTGCGGTTCATTTTTACAAGTCTAGAATTAAATGTTATTGTACTTCAAATCCTAATTTTGCTCTTACTCTCGCCAGAACACCATTGGCAACAGCCGTAGCTTTTCCGGCACCTATTTTAAGTAAAGCGTCTACTTCAGGAAGGTTGTTTATATAGTAATTGTATTTTTCTCTTTCGGTTTTGAATTTTTCGCATATCAGTTCAAACAAAGCTTGTTTGGCGTGACCATAACCATAGTTTCCACCTTCATAATTAGCACGCATCGCAGCTAGTTGCTCGGCAGTGGCTAACAACGAATAAATGGCAAACGCATTACAAGTCTCTGGATTTTTCGGATCCTCTAGTGGTGTGCTGTCGGTTTCGATGCTCATTACTTGTTTGCGCAACGCCTTGTCGTCTAAGAATATATTAATGATATTGTTAGCCGATTTACTCATTTTTCCGCCATTTGTTCCAGGAATCAGCATGCTGTCTTTCTGAATTTTAGCTTCCGGAATTACGAAGGTTTCGCCCATCTGGTGGTTGAATCTTGAAGCTACATCACGGGTGATTTCTACATGTTGTAATTGATCTTTCCCTACGGGAACTAGTTCAGCGTCATATAATAAAATATCGGCAGCCATTAACATTGGATACGAAAACAATCCTGCGTTTACATCTTCTAATCTATCGGCTTTATCTTTAAACGAATGCGCTAGGGTCAAACGTTGAAAAGGAAAAAAACAACTCAGATACCAAGATAACTCCGCTGTTTGCGGCACATCTGATTGTCTGTAAAAAACTACTTTATTGACGTCTAATCCACAAGCTAGCCAAGCTGCTGCCGTGCTGTAGGTATTCGTTCTTAGTAATTTTCCGTTTTTTATTTGCGTAATCGAATGCAAGTCGGCAATGAAAAGAAACGATTCGTTTTTAGGATCATTTGATAATTGTATTGCCGGTATAATTGCGCCCAGTAAGTTTCCTAAATGTGGAGTTCCTGTACTTTGAACGCCTGTAAGTATTTTTGCCATTGTAATTTTTTCTTGATTGCAAAGTTCGTGAAGTTTTTCTCAATGTTAACAACGATTATTCTTTTTTTACCGCAAAGTCAGCAAAGGTTTTCGCAAAGTTAAAAGTTAGTTGTTTTTTTATAAATTATTAACAACTCTTCTTATTCTATTTTTTTAAAAGCACTTCATTAAAGCTAATTAGTAGTCCAAGTTTATAATTTCCTAATTTTAAATAAGTCAAAGTTTGAGCTAAATGGATATCATTTAAAGATTCTACACTTTTAAGTTCGATATTTAATTTCTTTTCTACTAATAAATCAACTCTATAACCACAATCTAATATTACTTCCTCAAATTTTATTGGCATGGAGTTCTCTTTTTTCAATATAAAGTCCGAACTGATTTATTTTGTAAAACAAACATTCTTTAGTTGCATTTTCTAGAAGTCCAGGGCCTAGCGCTTTAAGAACATCGATTGCTAAACCAATTACAATTTTTGAAATTTCATTTTCGGTCATCTTTAAAACTTTGCATTCTTTGCGGTTAATAACACACTAACTTTAATTCTTTTATCAAAAGTAACATTCGATTCATTACTTTTGACGCCATGAAAGGAATAAAAATAATTTTCTGGACTTTATGGCGGATGTGGTTTTATGTTTTATTTACTATCCCAATAGTGATAATGTTGCCGTTTTTATTAGTGTCTATCGTTTCTGAAAAAGGCTATCCGTACTATTTTAAAATGTCTCGAATTTGGGCCAAATTCATACTCTTCGGAATGGGGTTTTACTATAAAATTGAAAAAAACCAAACCTTAGAACCGAATAAAAGTTATATGATTGTGGCTAATCACACTTCTATGACCGATATTATGCTGATGCTCGCCACGGTTAAAAACCCTTTTGTTTTTGTTGGAAAAGTAGAGTTGGGCAAGATTCCGTTATTTGGATTTTTCTACAAACGAACTTGTATTTTAGTAGACAGAGGTTGCTCTAAAAGCCGTTTGACTGTTTTTAATGAGGCTCAGAAAAGATTAGACCGCGGTTTAAGTGTTTGTATTTTTCCTGAAGGCGGCGTTCCTGATGATGAATCTCTACTTTTGGATACTTTTAAAGACGGTGCATTCCGACTCGCAATTGAACATCAAATCCCAATAGTTCCTATTACTTTTGCCGATAATAAAAAGAGACTTTCTTATACTTTTTTTAGCGGTGGCCCAGGATTAATGCGCGTTAAAATACACGAACAAATTGAAACCTCTGGAAAAACAGGTTCAGACAGAAGACATATCAGAGAGGAAGTTCGGGATGTCATTTATAATCAGTTAGTGCAGTTTGAGAAAGAATCAAAAGAGAAGAAACCGATTTTTGCAAAAAGTAAAGTATAAAAAAAGAGTTGGCCATGGCCAACTCTTTTTTAGTTTTATGCGTCTGCTAATTCTTTTATTCTGGCTTTAATCTTTAATTCAAGTTCATCTGCTAATTCCGGATTGTCTTTTATTAACGATTTTACAGCATCACGTCCTTGTCCTAATTTGGTTTCACCATAACTGAACCAAGAACCTGCTTTTTTGATAATTTCAAACTCTACAGCAAGATCTAAAATCTCCCCTGTTTTTGAAATTCCTTCGCCATACATGATGTCAAATTCGGCAATTTTAAAAGGGGGTGCTACTTTGTTCTTCACCACTTTTACTTTGGTTCTGTTACCCAGAACGCTGTCTCCGTCTTTAATTTGTGTAGAACGACGGATATCTAAACGTACCGAAGCGTAGAATTTCAATGCATTTCCACCAGTAGTCGTTTCCGGATTTCCAAACATTACTCCAATTTTCTCTCTCAATTGATTGATAAAGAATACAGTACAATTAGTTTTACTGATTGTTCCAGTTAATTTTCTTAATGCTTGAGACATCAAACGAGCATGAAGTCCCATTTTAGAATCTCCCATTTCACCTTCGATCTCACTTTTTGGAGTCAAAGCAGCAACAGAGTCAATAACAACAATATCAATTGCTCCTGAACGAATCAGATTTTCAGCTATTTCTAATGCTTGTTCTCCATTATCGGGTTGAGAAATAATCAGATTTTCAATATCTACGCCTAATTTCTCAGCATAATTTCTGTCGAATGCATGCTCTGCATCAATAAATGCCGCAATTCCACCCGCTTTTTGAGCTTCTGCAATGGCATGAAGTGTCAAAGTAGTCTTTCCAGAAGATTCTGGGCCGTATATTTCGATTATTCTTCCTCTTGGATATCCACCAACTCCTAATGCTAAATCGATACCTAAAGACCCTGAAGAAATAGTTTCTACTTCTACAATGGCTTTATCGCCCATTTTCATTACAGTTCCTTTTCCGTAGGTTTTATCCAGTTTGTCAAGCGTAAGTTGTAGCGCTTTTAATTTTGCTTCTTTCTCTGTACTCATCTTCTCTTTCTCTTTTACCTTTTCTTTCATCTATTTGTATTGTTTTTCTATCTGTAACAAACTAACAGGATGTATTATTATCCTGAAAATTTCATTTAAAAGTAATTGTATGTTTTCGTAAAAATACTTCTTTTTATGATGCGAATTTTCTCTTTCAACATTTTTTTTAAACTCTTGATTTTGCCAAAAAATTAGAGCGTTAATTTCTCTTTTTTTACATGAACAAGGCCTTCAATTCTGTAGCTTCCTCTGGTTTCATTTTTCCGGCCAAAACTAAACTGAGTTGTTTGCGTCTTAGCGCGGCATCAAAACGTTCTTTTTCTAGTTCCGTTTCTGGGATTATTTGAGGTACTTCTACCGGTCTTCCCGTATCATCTACTGCAACAAAAGTGTAAATGGCCTCATTGGCTTTCGTTTTATTACCAGACTCTCTGTCTTCTACCCAGATGTCGATAAAAATCTCCATCGAACTTTTGAAAGCTCTTGAAACTTTAGCCTCAACAGTAACTACACTTCCTAACGGAATGGCTCTATTGAAAGCCACGCTATTTACAGATGCTGTCACTACGATTCTTCTTGAATGTCTTCTTGCTGCAATACTCGCAGCACGATCCATACGTGCTAGTAATTCACCGCCAAAAAGATTATTCAAAGGATTTGTTTCGCTCGGTAACACTAAATCGGTTAATGTTGTCAAGGATTCGGAAGGATGTTTTGGTGTCATTTTATTTGTCAATGTAATTACTGTTTTCTTTTTTTTTTATGTATTCTAATTTAACCAGTACACGGCCATTACTGCCGGTATAAAATAGATAACAATGGTTCTTGCTCCATCGTAATCTTTTGCCAATCGTTGCCCAAAAAGCAACATAAGTAAAGTTATGCAAGAAAATACTGCGCCGTAAAAACCAAACTCTCTACCGTTGTTTATCAATAACTCGATACAACCTACAATGCACAAAATACCAGATATTAATTCTAAGACTAGCACATTGGCTAAAGCCAAAGGCACTTGATTTCGTAAAGGTGTTTTAGCAAAATGACCTTTTAACCAGTCGACATTGTCTTTCCAATAAAACAGTTTATCGTAACCAGATTGAAGAAAAGAGATCGCTAAAAAAACTAAAATTAAAATAGAGGCAACGTTGTTCATAAGGTTATTTTTTGTGGATTAGACGTGTTAGTTTGATTGATAAATCAGTTAAAATAATTTTTGCATTTCCGTTGCGTTCCACGTGATACATGGCGTCGGATAGTTCTTTGAAAATATCGTGAATGTTATTGCCGTTTACAAAAGGAGCAAAATTTTCTAGTTTGAATTTATCGACTTTAGGTTCAAAATAAACTAACGACTTGGTCTCATAATTCAGCATTAGCGCCTGACGGAACATTTCGATACAAAATTGAAGAAATTTCTTTTGGGTTTCTCGTCCCAAGCCGGCAATTTTTTCACTCCAAAGAATCAAATCTTGAATCGCCGCAGCATTTCCTTTTGCTTTAAATGCTGCCCGAACCCAGGTAACAAACCATTGCTCAAAGGGGTGCTCTTCATCATCAGCATGGAGTAAATGCAAGGCAATGTTGTAGTTTCCTTGTGCCTGATGTGCGATTTTCGCCGCCAGTTTTGGGTCGGCTTGTTCTTTTGCTATCAAGGCTTCGGCAATAATAGGCTCGCTTAAACCGTTAAAATGTAAAATCTGGCAACGAGAACGTATCGTTTGAATTAAATCTTCTTCGTTTTCAGTGATTAAAATAAAAACGGTCTTTTCTGGCGGTTCTTCCAGCAGCTTTAATAATTTATTGGAAGCAGAAATGTTTAGTTTGTCTGCCATCCAGATGATCATAATTTTATAACCGCCTTCATATGATTTTAACGACAATGCTTTTAGAATTTCCTGTGCATCATCTACTCTTATTTCGCCTTGCTTGTTTTGAACACCTAATATGGCATACCAGTCAAATAAACCGCCGTAGGGGTTTTTAGTTATGAACTGTCGCCAATCAGTAATGAAATCAATACTTTTAGGATTTTTCTTTACTTCTTCGGTCGTTACGGTAGGATAGGCAAAGTGTAAATCAGGATGCGATATTTTTTGAAACTTTAAATTACATGCTTGATTGGCACCATTATTCTCTCCGTTTTGATTGCCGCATAAAATGTACTGTGCGTAGGCAATGGCCATGGGTAAAGTGCCGCTCCCTTCAGGACCGACAAACAATTGTGCATGTGGGATTCTACCCAAATCGGCACTTCGTGTCAGATGATTTTTTATGTGTACTTGCCCTAAAATTTCAGAAAATTGCATTAAGCAAAGATATAAGAAAATGGGATAGTCAAAAATTTTCATAAAGAAACTTTAAAATGTTGTTAGCTCATTTTTTATCGCAATTTCATTTTGCAAAGTCCATACAATTTTTTTGTTAAAAAGCTGTAATACAAGTAGCTATTATTGTAACAATAAATTTTTAAACGCAACTAATATAATTTAATGTTAAAAAACGATTAAATCCTTTGAAATGTGCGTTTTACAAGTTTAAAAACTTTTTTTAAGGAATTTTCGTTAAACAAAAATTTTACAAAACATAATAATAAAGTTGCAAATTAACTTAATTTGTATATTTTTGTTTTTCTTAACTAATGTTTAAATTATTTAATTATGAAAAGGAAGATTGTTTTTTTAAGTTTATTTTTAATTTTATCGATAAGCGGTGTATCTGCTCAAAGCAAAGATTTGCCTCAAAGTATTATTAGTAAGACAGCGGTAATAAGAGGTTATCACGTTCAGCAAGAGTTAAAAGAAATGAATAAAGGAGAATTATTAGAATTATATATTGAACGTATAAAAGTTTTGGTTAAAATACTGCCTCACATTGCTTTAGCTACTAAGCCAGGAGTAACTCTAACGGACTTAGGAATACCTAATAACGCAGACAATAAAAAAGCACTAGCTAGTCAGGATGAAAGCTGCACGAAGTTTCTTGAATCTACAGTTGAGTTTCAAAGAACAATGGTACCTTATTCTGATACAAGAAATTTAATAAATGCTATTCTGTTTTATGAAAATATAATGAAATCATTACATGAGTTTGACTCTAACTAATGATTAAAATTCGGTTTCATTAAATAATTGGTTTTTATAAGAGTAGCGTGCTGATTTCGAATAATAGTTAAAAACACATATTTAATTTATGCTGAAATAAGCCGCAAAAGCTGGAAAGAGTTTTTGGATTATTAATTTTATCTTTTAATGCCATGAAAAAATTACCCCAAATTTTAGTGATTTTCCTTTTAGGAGTTTGCAGTGTGAACGCACAGCAAGAAAAAGGAATTATAGGTTCTAGTAACTGGTTAAATTACTGGACAGAATTTAGACCCAATAAAGTTGAGTATAGCGAAGCCAATCAGATATTGGCAGGTTCTATTTCTGTAAATACAAAGCTGTACAAGAAGAATGTTTATGTGTTACAAGGAAGCGTATTCGTAACTAATAATGCTGTTCTTACCATTGAACCAGGAACTGTAATACTAGGAGACTATGATTCTAAAGCATCGCTCACCATCACAAGAGGTGCTAGCATTATTGCAGAAGGTTTAGAGACAGACCCGATCGTTTTTACCTCTAATAGAGGAGTAAGAAAAGCGGGAGATTGGGGAGGAATAATCATATTAGGAGATGCTCCTATTAATAAATTTGGAAATGTTTCGTCTGTAAATTTTGATTTGGATAATTCCTTGACTTCTTATGGAGGTACAAATCCAAGTAGCAATTCAGGTATTTTGAAATATGTAAGAATTGAATTTGCTGGGAAAAGTATAAAAGACGCAGGTGTTTTTAATGGGTTGCTATTAGGTGGTGTAGGGAACAAAACAGTGTTCGAAAACATAATGGTAAGTTATTGTGCCGGTGATTCTTTTGAAGTATTTGGAGGAGAAGTTGTTCTGAATAAGTTAGTTTCTTTTAAATCAAGTAGTATTGATTATAAGTTTAATTATGGAACTCAATGTCGCATTGATAACTCCATTGCAATACGAAACTCATACATATCAAGTAATACGGGTTCCAGATGTATGGATATTGCCTCTTATGATAAAAAATCAGAAGTTGATTTTACTAAAAAACAAACCTTGGTTACAGCAACTAATCTAACATTCGTTAATGATAGTGATAATTTAAGCGTTGATATTCAAAAGGGTTTAGTGAAAGAAGCGGTACATATAGGAGACAACGCCTCTATTGTTTTCAAGAGAAGTGTTATTTCTGGGTTTAATCCTGCGGTTTTGTTAGACAATAATATCGTTATTAATAACGCAAATTTGATTAAGATTAAATTTGAAGATATGTATTTCAATTTTTGTAATGGAAATATCTTTACGGAATTCAACTCTAATAATGATGATTTAGAGAGTTGGTATGGTAGTAGCGCATTTTTTAATGTGTTTGCCAAAAGCGATAATAAGGAAACTTTTATCGATTTCGCTAATGAGAAAAAACCAGATTTTAGATTACAACTTTCTAAAATTACGGCCTCTAATAATCATTAATTGAAAACCCTACTGTAAAATTATTTGATTTATGACGTGGAGGTTTATACTAATGACATATAATATGTTTTTAATTAGACCAAATAATGTATAGAAAAACACCCCTTTTCTTTAAAAAATTTTTTTGTTTTTTGTTTTTGGTTTTACCTTTAACAGCCAGTTTATATGCTCAAATGACTATTGGAAAACCTACTTTCCTTAGTTATATTTGTGCAAATTCTGGATTTAATAGTTTTGAAGTTCAATTTACTTTTAATGCCGCAGGAGTAACTCCTACTAATCAATTTATAGTGGAGTTATCAGATCCGGTGGGTAATTTCTCTGCGACGCCTACAGTACTTTACACTTCTGTTGCGGGAGCAGTTAGCAGCTCTCCAGCAACTCTTGCGTTTGCGGTGCCTACCACTACAGCGGGTGAAGGTTATAAACTTAGAATACGAAGTACTTCAGCAGCTTTTACAAGTCCTGTATCTAATTCTTTTGCAGCCTATTATAAAATACAAGACACTCCGTTTTCGATTAATAACTTTGTAGGAAACGCCACCTATTGTATTGGGGGAAGTTACGTTTTAACGATTGATAATCCAGGAACCGGAACTAATGATTCCCCATTAAAGTATCCCTCTTTAACCTATAATTGGTTTAAAGATAACGGATCGACACTACCACCAACTAAACTCGCTTCCGCAGCAGCCGGTAGCTATACGGTTAGTACCCCAGGAATTTATTATGTAGAAACGAATTATGGTACTTGTACATCAAATTCATATTCAAATCGAGTTACTGTTTCGGCATCTTCAACCTCTGGTACAGCTACGATTATATCAAGTAAAGGAAATCCTTTTTGTGCGGCACAAGGCGCAACAATATTAAGCGCTACTGCAGGTAACAATTACCAATGGTCAAATGAAAATGGCGTTATGGCGGGTGCTAATAGCCAAACTTTTAGTGCTACTGTTGCTGGAAAATATGCTGTAAAGGTTGATTTTGGAGGTTGTCAGGCGAATGCTTCGATTGATTTGCAAAATGTTAAATTTGCGAGTAGTATCAACGTTAGCGATGTGAATACAATTGCGCCTGGAGAATCTTTAGAGACAGTCGTGACAACTGATGCACTCAATCCTACGTTTGCATGGTATTTAAATGATGTTGTTATTCCTGGTGCAATAGGAAACACCTATAGCGTTACTAGTAAAGGAAGTTACAAGGTGGTGATTACTCAAACCTCGGGATGTGTTAGTTCTAGTGAGTTGCCATTTATAGTGAACTTATCTTTTGATCCCAATCCGTTTCCAGACGTAGCAGATATACCTAACATAGTAAGCCCTAATAACGACGGTGTAAATGATACTTGGGTTTTACCGCAAGAATATGTGAGTGGCACAAATACCGAAATAATGGTAATCAGTGCTCAAGGAGAAATTGTATTTCAAACCAATGATTATCAAAATAATTGGCCTGATAATCAGGTTGATTTTAAAAATGTAACCCCAGTTTTTTATTATATTATTACAACACAAGATAAAAAAGTAAAAAAAGGCTCAATAACCGTGTTTAAATAAAATGAGAAAAATTCTACTTTTCATAGCCCTTTTTTATGGCACAACTCAATTACTCTATTCTCAAGACCAAGAGAATGGAGTTGTTTCGTTTTCATTACCCATAAGGAATTCCTTGAAGTTTAATAAATTTTTAATCAACCCTACTTTTAGTTTTGTTAGGGAACAAAACACCTATGTTAGTTTTTATAATAAAAGACAATGGATTCAATTTGATAATGCACCTTTAACTTATTTGGCTAGTTATTCTGGGAGGTTTGGTGAGAATGAAGGAATGGCTATTGGTTTGTTTCAGCAAAATTATGGTGTTTTAACTACTTTTGGAGCTGTTGGAAATTTTGCTCACAATGTTGTTCTTCAAGAAGACAGTAACCTGACTTTCGGTGTGAATGTGGGTTTTTATAAAAGCGGCCTAAATAGCGGTAAGGTAATATCGAATTACCCTGATCCAGCTTTAGACAACGTACCCTCTAATTCTTTATTAACGGTTAACCCAGGTATAAATTACGGAACCGCTTTTCTAGATTTTGGTATTTCTGCAAATAACCTTTTTTTATATAATCTTAAAACGTCCAAATTAGTTGAAGAGGATCCCGAAAAAAGCATTGAAGGGCACATTATGTATACGGGATATTTAGATACGTATGGTTTTTTTGACAAGAGTAAATTTTCAAGTTTAGTTAAAAGCGAATTTAAAAAAGACAAAACTGTTATTTCGGGCTTAGTGATGTTTACTGTTCCCAAAGGAATTTGGGCACAGGCAGGTTATAATACCTTGTACGGAATGTCTGCTGGGGTAGGGATGAACATAACTTCAAGAATAGCGGTTGAGTATAATTTTGAAAAAGGAACTGGAAATTTTTCTAATTTTGGATCTTCACATGAAATCGTATTTGCATATAAATTCAAAAGTAATAATTTCTACTATGGCGATGATGAAGAAGAAGGTTCGCTTATTGCTGCAGCGGAGAGAAAACCAGTTAATGTAAAACCAAAAGAATCTACAATTCTTTCTCCGATTGATGCTCAAAAATTAAAAGAACTCAAAGAGGCTTTAATTGTTCAAAAGGAAGAAAGACGATTATTCAAATTGCAAGAAATTGCAGATGCGAAGGCGAAAGCAGATGCGGCAGCACAGGCTAAATTGGCGGCAGATGCCAAAGCAAAAGCAGATGCGCAAGCGCAAGCTAAATTACAGCCCAATGCATCGGCGCAAGCTAAATTAGCAGCTGATGCCAAAGCAAAAGCAGATGCAGCAGCTCAGACTAAACTAGCAGCAGATGCCAAGGCAAAAGCTGATGCAGCAGCACAGGTTAAATTAGCAGCAGATGCCAAAGCGAAAGCCGATGCCACAACACAAGCTAAATTAGCAGCAGATGCCAAAGCGAAAGCCGATGCCGCAACACAAGCTAAATTAGCAGCAGATGCCAAAGCGAAAGCCGATGCCACAACACAAGCTAAATTAGCAGCTGATAGCAAAGCAAAAGCCGATGCCGCAACACAAGCGAAATTAGCAGCAGATGCCAAGGCAAAAGCCGATGCAGCAGCACAGGTTAAATTAGCGGCAGATGCCAAAGCGAAAGCCGATGCAGAAACACAGACCAAACTTATTGATGACGCCAAAGCGAAAGCTGATGCAGCAGCACAAGCTAAACTAGCAGCTGATGCCAAAGCAAAAGCCGATGCAGAAGCATTGACGAAACTTATTGATGACGCCAAAGCAAAAGCAGATGCAGCAGCACAAGAGAAACTAGCAGCTGATGCCAAAGCAAAAGCCGATGCAGCAGCACAAGATAAATTAGCAGCAGATGCTAAAGCAAAAGCCGATGCAGCAGCACAAGATAAATTAGCGGCAGACGCCAAAGCAAAAGACGATGCAGCAGCACAGACGAAACTTATTGATGACGCCAAAGCAAAAGCCGATGCAGCAGCGCAAGCCAAATTAGCGGCAGATGCCAAAGCGAAAGCAGATGCAGAAGCACAGACGAAACTTATTGATGACGCCAAAGCAAAAGCGGAGTCAGAAGCACAAGCGAAATTAGCAGCAGACGCAAAAGCAAAAGCAGATGCCGATGCTAAACTTGCAGATGCCAAAGCGAAAGCGGATGCAGCAGCACAAGCGAAATTAGCGGCGGATGCAAAAGCAAAAGCAGATGCAGAAGCTAAACTTGCCGATGCTAAAGCGAAAGCGGATGCAGCAGCACAAGTGAAATTAGCGGCGGATGCAAAAGCAAAAGCAGATGCTGAAGCTAAACTTGCAGATACCAAAGCGAAAGCGGATGCAGCAGCACAAGCGAAATTAGCGGCGGATGCAAAAGCAAAAGCAGATGCTGAAGCTAAACTTGCAGATGCCAAAGCGAAAGCGGATGCAGCAGCACAAGCGAAATTAGTGGCGGATGCAAAAGCAAAAGCAGATGCTGAAGCTAAACTTGCAGATACCAAAGCGAAAGCGGATGCAGCAGCACAAGCGAAATTAGCGGCGGATGCCAAAGCAAAAGCAGATGCGGACGCTAAACTTGCAGATGCCAAAGCAAAAGCGGATGCAGCAGCACAAGCGAAATTAGCGGCGGATGCAAAAGCAAAAGCAGATGCGGACGCTAAACTTGCAGATGCCAAAGCGAAAGCGGATGCAGCAGCACAAGCGAAATTAGCAGCAGACGCCAAAGCGAAAGCAGATGTTGAAGCTAAACTAGCGGATGCAGCGGCACAAGCAAAATTAGAAGCGGATGCCAAAGCAAAAGCCGACGCAGAAGCGCAGGCTAAAGCAAGCATAGTTCCGAAAGACACCAATGCGAAAGCGATGGATAATTTGGCTCAAATAATGGAGAATTCAAATGAGATGCAAAAACAATTGTTGTCTCAGTTGAATGAAAAGGTAGCTAATAAAGAAAAAGAGCTTAAGGATCTAAAAAAGGAGAATGATTTAAGTGAACAAGGAATCGTCAGTGCTCCAAAAGAATTCAAAAGCACTGCAGGCGAGAATGATGCACTGGAATCTCTAAAAATACAAATTGCTGATGCAAATAAAAGTCAGAATGACCTCTTAAATAAGTTCAAAGTCTTGTATGACGAACGAGTTAAGAAAGTATCCGATAAAAATGATGCGCTTACACAAAGTTATTTGAGTACTATTACATCTTTAAAAAGTGCACAATTAAAAGCAGAGCAGACAAATGTAAATTTAATTGCCTCTTTAGAAAAGATTAAAGTGGAAGCAGAAATTGAGAGGAAACGTAGAATAAAACGTGCTGCTTTTGTGAATGATGACGGAAGGTATTTAGAAGACGTTGCTGCTTTAAAACGTATTAAAGAAACAACAAAAGTAAGTGCAGTGCCGGTCAAATCAGAAGATTTTGATTATGGAGAGGAGCAAGCCAATATGCAAATTAAGAAGAATATTAAAAATGTTGAAGGAGGCTATTATTTAATACTTGCTGCACATAAAGAGGTAGCAAAAAGAGATGCTTTCTTAACAAAAGCCGTGTCAGCGGGACTATCAAATGTTAATTTCTTTTATGACGTAAATTCAGGCAACTATTTTATTTATGGCGATAAATATGATAATTTGCAGGAAGCGCAGAACGCCCTAGGATCAAAAGGCAAGAAGCCGTATAATGGTAAAATGGTAATTATTAAGGTAGAATAGGAATAGATAAAGCATCGTGGAATTAAATCCCACGATGCTTAGGTCTTTATGGGTCAGGATTAAAATGATGCTCATCCGTTCGTCGTGAAGAACTTGATTTGACCAAAAGAAACAATGAAGATAGTTGTCGGGAGTGGAAAGGAAATTACAGCCCACAGGCAAACAGGAAATTTGATTTCCCAAACAAGTTTAAAGTACAACCCTGTTGGGTTATCGCAATATATATAATTTTAAAGCCGTAAGGTTTGATTAAAATGCCACATTTATGAAAGCAAAAAACTACCTAATTATACTGATAGTATTTATATTAAATACTACTGCTGTTTTTGCACAGTTAAAAACTCCTTTTACACCTAGATTGACTGGTGGAAATATCAAAGTAAAAGGTGATGTATTATTAATTGGTAATAGTATTATTAAAGGAAAAGGGTTGGCATCTCCTTACAATGGCACTGGAAATAACAACAATCAGGTAGGAGAGTACATCGATGTAGATTCGGATGCATCAACATTTAGTTCGAGTACTGCCAAGTTAGAAATTAATAATAGTTGCAAACGGATCGTGTTTGCGGGCTTATATTGGGCATCAATCTATCCTAATGAAGTCGGAACAGATGGAGGTAAGGACTTTGTTGGTACGCCACGGTTGAACGACTGGAATCAGGTTAAATTTAAACTACCAAATGGGACTAATCTTGATTTAACAGCGAGTAAAACAAACCCGAAAGAAGTTATTTATGATGGTTACAATTACACTGATATAAATAATTCTTTCAAAGACTCTCCTATCATATGTTTCAAAGACATTACGAGCGATATAGCCGCTTTGGCAGATGCGGATGGTACATATACCTTAGCTAATTTAAGAGCTACAAGAGGGAGTCGAAATGGAGGATGCGCAGCAGGTTGGACTTTAGTGGTTATTTATGAGAGTCCTACTTTACCAAGTAAGTTTATTTCTATTTTTGATGGCTATGCTGGAGTACAAGGATCGAATCAATTAAATATTCCGATCTCGGGTTTTAAAACATTACCGGCACCATTTCCTGTGAGTGCAAAAATTGGGGTTTCTGCTTTAGAAGGAGATCTTGGTATTTCAGGCGATACGTTTCAATTTAAGGCAGCATCAAAAGCTACTTTTACTAATATAAGTGATGCTGTAAGTCCAGCCAGCAATTTTTTTAATTCTACTAACTCTAATAACGGAGTTCAAGTAACATCAGGAAATCCAGCAAGTAAAAACTTACTTGGCTATGATATCAAAAATGTTATAATTCCAAATGCTTTAAATAAGGTTTTGCCAAATAATGAAACCGCTGGAGATTTAAAATTGACTACTTCTGGCGATGGATATGGTGCTTTTGTGACTACTTTTGCTGTTGACATTATAGAACCTGCTATTTTACTTACCAAAGAAGTCAAAGACAATGCGGGTGCTGATGCCAGCAATACAGACGTTACCCTTGGTCAGCAATTAAATTATGTTATTGGTTTTGAAAATCAGGGAAATGATAATGCTACTGGTTTTACAATTAAAGATATTTTACCGATCAATATTAAATTTAATTATCCTGCGGATATTGATCTTGCCACATTACCATCAGGGGTCACGCATAGTTATAATGCAGCTACTCGTACGATTATTTTTAACATTCCGGACAATTTGGTTAAAGCTAATCTTACGCCTGGACCGCCTTTTGTACATTATAGTATTAAACTTAAAGTGAAGGTGGTTGATACTTGTAATGAGTTGAGTGACGCTTGTCAAAATATAATTCAGAACACAGCCTATGCTACCTATAAAGGAAGTGTTAATCCTACTCAAATAACAGACGACCCTAGTTTATCTGCTTTTACCGCCTGTAATTTAGGAACGCCGCAAGCGACCAATTTCTTGGTTGGAGTAAAGGATTGTTTGTTTACCAAAAATGCAGTTTTATGCGGTGCAAGTTCTGTAATAACGGCTTCAAACGGTTACGCTAGTTATACGTGGTCGGGTCCTTTTGGATTTACAGCGACAGGACAAACCGTTACCGTAACCCAACCCGGTGTTTACAAAGTATTTGGTGTTGGTAATAAGCCTTGTACTGATTATAATGAGGAAATTACGGTGGCTACTTTTGGAGGGACAACTACGAATCCCGTGACTGCTTATGCAGATAATAAAACGAGTCCAGTTTGTCCTAATAATGGGGTGTTTTTGCCTAAAATTTTCCTTTGTGGAGCATCAGCATCTAGGGAAATAGATACAGGTATTTCGGGTGCGTCAAGTATCGTTTGGGAAACAACTACTTGCGCAGCTCCTGCGGCATTATCTACGGATTGTGCGAACGAAAGTGCTTCTTGTGTATGGACATCTGCAGGTCCTAATGGTGCCAAATTTACTGCTGATACGGCAGGACAATATCGATTAACCATAAATTATGCTGGTGGTTGTTTTAACCGCTACTATTTTAATGTTTATAAAAATCTATTAAATCCAAATGTCAATAAAACTGATATTTTTTGTAGCACTCCAGGTTCTATTAGCGTAGGAGGTGTCCCTGCAGGATATGAATATAGTTTGGATGGCACTAACTATCAATCTTCTAATGTTTTTCCGATTACTACACCTAATACTTATAAAGTATATATAAAACAAACAGGCGTTGCTAGTAATCCTTGTATTTTTGAGGTTAAAAACATATCGATTAGCAAAAACGATTTAACTGTTACTCTTAATGCAACTCAGCCTGCCTGTTTTGGAGATAAAGCCACTATTTTAGCTGTAGCAAATAACGTACGACCACAGTATAGATTTGATCTTTATATTAAAGGAACTACTACTCTAGTTAATACCTCGGGACTACTTTCTAGTACTAACCAGTTTCTTTTTGAAAACGTAAATCCTGGAGATTATGATGTCAAGACTGTAACCATAACGGGAGCTGGCACCATCGAGTGTAGTAACACGCAACCAATATCAATAATTGAACCAGCAAAATTAACGGCCAATGCCGCTTTAACAAAAGCCTTGACTTGCGAAGATGGCGAAATAACTGTCACCCCAAGTGGAGGTACTTCTCCTTATTATTATTCAGTAAATGGAGGTGCTTATGTCACTAGTGAGATAATAACGGTGCCAACAGCAGGCACTTATACTATAAATGTTGCCGACAAAAATAATTGTGTTTATCCTATTCCTGGATTAGTAGTGGACGCCATTCCTAAACCAGTTTGGGAAGTTAAAGGGACAGATATAAAATGCTATGGAGATAATTCAGGGCAAATTATCTTTAATGTGTCTAATACCAATGGCTATACAGTAACCTATAGTATCGATGGTGGTTTGACGCCTTATGTATCAAGCAATACCTTTTCTAACCTTATCGCAGGGACGACCTATTCTCCAAAAATTAAATATTCTTTGAATGGGGTAGACTGTTTTGATACTAAACCAGATATAACCCTTACACAACCCTTTGCAGCCTTAACCGCTTCTGCGGGAGTTTCTGAACTGGCAGGTTGCGGACCGGCAGGTGAAGGAAAAATAAGAATTACCAACCCACAGGGGGGTGTCGCGCCTTACGAATATAATTTTAATAATCCATCAAATCCGTCCGATTGGTCTACGGTTAATGATGCATTCAAAGCTCCGGGAACTTATACAGTGTACATCAAAGATGCAAATGGTTGTATTTATGCCATGCCTAACATCACAATTGATCCAGAACCAGTTGCGCCAACGATAAGCGTAGACAGCCCGGTATTTAATTGTAACGGTTCAGCAACAAGTACCGTTACGGTAACTAATCCCGGAGGAGTAAATTATAGTTATGAGTACTTAAGAGATGGAATCCCTAATACGCCAGCGACTAATAACGTTTTCACTAATGTACCTTCAGGACCTCATACCATAACCGTAAATTATAAATTGCAGAGCGTTACTACCTATAGTAATTTATTGTTTGAAAGCTTTGGATATGGAGATGATACTACATCTCCAGGAATTAACACCACTTTTTATTGCTTTGAAAGACAAGTTGCAGCAACACAATGTCAAAATAGTATTGTAATCCAAGATGGAGATTATTCTGTTACAGCAAAAATTGTTAGTCCTTATGGTCCATGGATTCAGCCTGGAGATCATACTCCTCAAACGGTTCCTGCAACTCCAAAAGGACGATGCTTAGTTATTAACTTAGGAGATAAAATTGCGAAGACTGATATCATATATCAAAAAGTAATTAGTGATATTATTCCTAACCAGCCCATTAATTTTGAGTTGTATGCTAAGAATCTACTTAAAACAGGTAATACACAAATAAATGCAGATTTATTAGTAGCACTTGTAGATGCTTCGGGAACCGAAATTTCTTCATTTTCAACAGGTGATATTCCGAAAACACAATTATGGGAAAAATACCCTAAAACTCCGATAACTCTTAACCCAGGAGCAAATACCACTTTAAGATTTATTGTTCGTTCGATTAAAAGCGATACTAATGGTAATGATGTTGCCATAGATGATATTAGAGTATACCAATTACCAAAAGCTTGCATTACCAAAAAAGATTTCCCTATTACAATTGATTCAGGAAAAGCTTTTACGGCTGCAATAACTGGACATACCGAAGTAAGCTGTAATGGACTTGCTAATGGTACTATTACTATAGCAGCGCAAAATTTTGCCTCTGGAGGATTCTATTATTCTCTAGACGGGGCGCCTTTTGTATTGCGTGCTACCTCTCCATTGACAATTAGTGGTTTGCCAGCAGGAGGCCACAGTGTAAGGGTACAATATGATTTATCAGCTAGCCCTTGTTTATTTACCTTACCCCAAAGTATTACTGCACCGGCATTATTGACCCTTACAGCAAGCGTTAGAAAACTAGCGACTTGTGCAACGGGAGCTACGATTACAGCTGTTGGTGGTGGTGGAACGCCAGCATACTATTACGAGTTACGTGCAGCCGATGGTGTTGCTGTAATTCGTGCTTTTCAAACCAATGCACAGTTTCTTGATGTAGCTGCAGGAAGTTATACCGTATTTGTAAAAGATGCCAATTTATGTGTTATTGCTGATGGAGTAGCAGTACCAGTAGACGCAGCTCCAGCAGTTACCGCAACTTTGAATGCTTCCTCAAATTTATGTTATACGGCTGCCACAGGAGCCACACTTATCGTGACCGCTAACGGAATAGGAACATTAACCTATAGTTTAGACGGTCTAGCAGCGCAAAACAGTAATACATTTACTAATGTTGGAGTTGGTACACATAGTATAGTAGTAACAGATAGTAATAACTGTACCGCTACTATAAATAATATTGTTATAGCACCAGAGCTTAAAGCACTAGCTTCGATCACCAAAGAACTAACTTGTGACGCACCCAAAGATGCAACCATAAAAGTGGATATTACAGGTGGAAATGCGCCATTTACTTATAAAGTAAAAACAGTAACGGGTAGTTATGGAGCTGTCAGCCCATCGATAGCGGGCCCAAGCCCAACTTCGTTTAGCTATACTGCGGTTACTGCAGATATTTATACTTTTGAAATTACGGATAATATAGGTTGTAAAACAACAGCTACGGCTACGGTAAATGCAATCAGTAATCCAACAGCAACCAACAACCAGACAGATCCAAGTTGTTTTAATGGAACAAACGGACAAATACAAATTATACCAGCTGGAGGTTCCGGAGGATATACCTATAGTTTTGATGGAAATACTACTTTTAGCTCTCCTAGCTTAAATAGTGGTTTGTCAGCAGGAGCACATACGTACCAAGTAAAAGACAGTAAAGGATGTGTTTCTCCTATTTATCCGGTTACACTAAACAATCCAACTCAAGTGGTTGCTTCAGCAACTATACCTGTAAATTCAACGTGTAGTACCACTACACTTATTACTTCTGCAGGAGCAGGTGGAACAGGAACTTATACGTATAGCTTTAAAGGAAGTTCAACTTATACGGCAATCAATACGCTAACTGTTACCAATACGGTTGCACCTCAAACTATTACTTTTTCGGTTAAAGATGGTAAAGGTTGTATAGATACTAATACAATAGATATTCCAGCATATAACCCACCAACAGGAATTACGTTTTCAGGAATGAATGTCATTACTTGTTTGTCAACAGGAACAACAACTTCAATAACACTTACACCAGTTGCGGGGGTTAGCCCATTTAATTTTGAAATTACGGCTCCTGCTGCTTCAGTGGGAAGTGTTTCGGGAGCTTCCTCAGGAACGTTCACCAATTTAGCGCCAGGAACCTATACCTTCAAAGTTACGGATGCTAATGGATGTTCGGTGAGTGCTTCACAAACTATTGCTCCAGCGGCTATCATAGCGGTTTCGGGAGTTAAAACAGATGAAAAATGTAACGGAGCCAATGATGGTACTGCAACATTTACAGTAACAGGTGCAAGTGCATCGGGTAACTATACGTACACGATAACACCAGGAACAGTTCCAGCGGCTCAAATCACTAAATCTGGAGATGTGGTAACAGTTACAGGATTAGGAGCAGGAACTTATACCTTAGTAGTTAAAGATGTTACTACAGAATGTGATTCTAATACTGCTTCGGTAACGATCACTGCTGCAACAGCAATTAACTTTACATTAGACGCGACTAAAACAAGTTGTAACAATAAACTATCAACGATAAGTTTCCCAACATTATCTGGTGGAACTCCAGGATATACCTACGCTTATGCAGCAAGTCTTTCGACAGTGCCAAGTACTGTTTATGGATCTACGACAACGGTAGATACCGCTGTTTTAACAAGTAACATTGATGTTTATGTAAAAGACAATAATGGTTGTATTCAGAAAAACACCATTGTAGTTGGTGCTGAAACCGCTCCAGTTATTAATACACCAGCGACACAATGTTATACCGGAACCGCAATTTCAGTGACTATTACAGGAAGTGCAACAGGAACAACTACATATAGTATTGATGGAACAAGTTACGTATCGACTGCCACTTTCAACTTAAATCCAGGAAGCTATACCTTATATCTAAAAGACGGTTTTGGTTGTATCGCTTCTACTCCTTATGTGGTTGCGCAACAATTAGCAATCGCAACGGCTGTAGTTCCAGATGCAACTTGTACACCAAACACAACGATAAATTTAACTGCCACTGGCGGAACAGGAGTACATACTTTTGCAGTTTCATCTGATGGAGGTGTTACTTACACAACGACCACAAGTCCTTATGTAACTGCTATTGCAGGAACATATAGATTTAGAGTGACTGACTCAGCGACACCAGCTTGTACTGCTGTATCTGCGGATGTAATAGTAGTAACCAAAGCGACTGTTTTAACATTAACCACTACACAAACTGATGTAAAATGTAAAGGGGATGCAACAGGAAGTATCGTTATTACTCCTACTTCTGGAAAAGCGCCATATACGTATAGCACTACAAAAAGAACGGCTCCGTTTACAAATTACACAACCAATAATCCTTCTGGATTAGTAGCAGGAATATACGATATCATAATCACAGATGCTTTGGGCTGTACATCAGCTTCCACTGCGGTTACTATTGCAGAACCAGCAATTGCGTTATCAGCTACGGCAGCTTACACACCAACAACAACTTGTAGTACTACAGCAACGGTAACGGTGACAGGACATGACGGTACAGGACTTTATACCTATAGTTTCAACGGAGGTGCATTTACTAGTACTAATACTTTAGTAGTAAATGACAACGGAACAGATCAAGTTATAGCGTACCAAGTAAAAGACGCTAATGGATGTATTACGGTTTCGCAAAATATTACGGTATTCAAATTAAACCCACCAACGGATTTAACATTTACGCCATCAGGTGCTATTACTTGTAGTGCAACTACAACAACTATTACTTTAGGATCTACAGGAGGAGCGGGAATATTGCAATACGAGACTATTGCTCCTTCTCCAATAATTAGAGCTAAACAAACCTCAAATTCATTTACAGGATTAACTGCAGGAACTTATCTTTTCAAAGTTACTGATGCAAATGGTTGTACCTATACTAAATCCTATAAGGTCGATCCAGTTATACCTATAAACATTACAGGTCAAACTATCTCTAATGTTTTATGTAATTCAGGGAATACCGGAATAGCGCGATATACAGTAACTGGATTCAGTGCTACAGGAAATTATGCTGTAGTAGTAACACCAGTAACGGCATACACTACTGTAGGCGATGTTATTACATTATCTAACCTTACGGCAGGAACATACAACGTAAAAGTGACCGATAACACTACAGGATGTACCAAAGACACTGATGTTCTTATCTCAGAACCAGCAGTAGCATTGAGTCTTTCGCTTGCATCTAATGTAAATGCCAATTGTAATATAGCGACTTCAAAAGTTACAGTTACTCCTGCTGGCGGAACACCAGGATTTACGTATGCTTACATGCAAGATTTAGTAGCACCAGTAGCTGCTGATTATATAGCTAGTAATGTGGCTAATTTAGATCCTTTGACAAATGCTAACTGGGATGTATGGGTAAAAGATGCTAATGGTTGTACATTTAAATTAGATGTTGCTATTGCCAAAGATCCATCTCCAACCGTTACGGCTGTAGTAACGAATCAATGTACTTCTAATGGAAGTTCATACACTATTACTGCTACTGGTACTGGTGGAGTAGGAACCTTAACTTATAGTATAGGCGGTGGTTTTCAATCAAGTCCTGTATTTACGGTAAGTACCGCAGGAACCTACACGGTTACTCTAAAAGATGCTAATAACTGTACAGGAACAACCACAGTAGAAGTATTTAATGTGATGACTGCCACGGCGGTTTTGACCAAAGATTTAGATTGTACCGTAACTCCTGATGCTACGATTACTATTAATGCCACGGGAGGAAAACCTGGATATACTTATCAAGTTTCATCTGATGGAGGAACTACTTATTCTACAACAGGCCTAGTTGGAAATGTATTCACTACGGCTGTTGCAGGAACTTTTCAGTTTGAAGTGAAAGATTCTAATATTCCAGCTTGTCCTAAAGTGACTAATAGCGTAACGGTAAACCCAATTGTTTATCCTTTTATTACGGGTATAACACAAACGAATATTAAATGTTTTGGTGATAATACGGGGGTAATTACAGTCGCTATTGATGCTACAAAAGGGATTGGTCCTTTTACCTATAATATAAATGGAGGTACATACCAATCATCTAATACTTTTACGGGTCTTATTGCAGGATCTTATACTGTTACTGTTAAAGACAGCAAAGGCTGTATATATACGGAACCAACTACTATCGTAATTACGCAAAACGCTGCTATTATAGTGGCTCATCATGAAGTGCCAATCACATGCGGTGCTGGTGGAATTTCTAAAGGTTCAGTAATTATTGATTCTGTAACTGGAGGAGTGGGTCCTTATAATTATTTTGTTACAAGCGCTAATGGGTATAGTGCTTCAGAAAATAATGCTATTGGAAATACTTCAGTAACTTTTGATGTTGTGGATTTTGGTTTATACGAAATCAAAGTTGTAGATGTGAACGGTTGTTCTGTATTAATTCAAGATTTATTAGTGGCATCACCACCTGATGATTTAGATATAACTGTTACATCGCCTCCATCAGATTGTTCTACTGGCGGTTCTGCTGTGGTAAGTCTTAATTCGGGTACTTTTACAGGAAGTGGTCCGTTTTTCTTCGCAATTTATACAGGTCCTGGTATGGTTTATAGTCCTCTACCAGCGGGTGTTTGGTTACCTGAAGATGCAGGATTTCCTAAACAAGCCACTTTTACCAATTTGATTCCAGGGGTTAAATACACTTTTATTGTGTATGACCAACCACCTCCATCAGGAACTGGAACAGGATGTTATTACTATGAAGCAGCTACTATACCGGTGCCAACAAATTCAACCTTAACGACAAGTAACGTTGTTCCAAAAAACATTACTTGTACCGGAAGTACTGATGGTAAAGTGAGTTTTGATATAACCAATTCGTATGGAGTTGCAACACCAATTACGTATCAATTATATGATTCATTTACTATTGCGCCTATTGGAGCTGCTGTATCAATTACGATTCCAACTGGGACAACTACTATAAGCAATTTTGGTGCCCTTCCGGTGGGTAATTATTTTGTTCTAATAAAAGAAGATGTTGGAGCGATTAATGCTGGTTGTAGCCAGGTAACAGCTAATTTCAGTATTACTCAATCTGCTTTTATTTTGAGTGTTACTGCTTCGATAGTTAATAATGAAAACTGTAATAATTTAGGAATTATTAATGCAGTGGCTAAGGACGGAACTGGCCCTTATACATTCATGATTTCAACATCGGCAACTTTACCAGCGGCAAATGATCCAGCATGGGCTTCAACTAGTTCATTTAGTGTTGCTGCAGGAAGCTATTATGTGTTTGTTAAAGATTCCTACGACTGTATTCAGTCGTCTACAGTCGTTAATTTAGTAAAAGACCCAACACCAGTAATCGCTTTAACAGTGGCTGATGTTTGTGCACTAGAAGGAGCTTTTTCTGTCGATGTTGATTTGCCAACAGCTGGGATGTCACCGTATACAATAAGTGTTAACGGAAGTGCGCCTCAAAACGTGGCTTCTTTCCCTTATACAATTTCGGGATTAAGTTCAGGACTTCAAACAGTAGTAGTGACTGACGTCAATGGATGTTCAGATACTAAAACAGTTACGCTTATCAAAAAATTATCAGTAAACGCAGTATTGACCAAAGAGTTGGATTGTACAGTAAGTCCTGACGCAATCGTTACTTTGACTGTAACAGATGGTTTGTTTACTAGTGCGGATGTACTATCTGATTTCACGTATGAGGTTTCTACAGATAATGGGGTTACTTATGGCGCCATTGTACCTTTTGCTGTGGATACTAGAACAGCTACTTATACTGCAACAGCCGCAGGAACGTACAAATTTAGAATCACAGATTTGAATGGTTGTACAGTTTTGAGTACTGTAGTAACTATTGATGCAAAGGTTGACCCAGCAGCAACGCACACTTTTACGAATCCTTCTTGTCCGACAATACTAGATGGAACGCTTACCATTACTGCTACATTAGGAGTGACTCCTTATGAATATAGTATTGATGCTGGTGGTACTTGGCAGTCTTCGAATACCTTTACAGGTTTAGGCGCAGGACCAGTTACTTATATTGTAAGAGATGCAAAACAATGTACTTTTACAGATACTGAAACATTAGTAGATCCAGTTTTACTTGCTGCCACTCCCGCGGTAACTGATTTTGCTTGTAACGCAAGTAACATTCCTCAACCTGCAATAGTAACCGTAAATGTTACTGCTGGAACAGGAACGGGACCTTATAAATATAATTTTGATGGTTCGACGACGTATTTAGATTCTAATACTTTTGTAGTAGGGAATTTAGCGGGACAGACGGTAAATTACTCTGTAAAAGATTTTAACGGATGTATCTTCAATGGTTCAGTCGATGTAAATCCGTACCAAGCTATTACTGATATTACTTTTGCAGGAACAGATCCAACGTGTCCAGTACCAACTTCAGATGTAACCTTGACAGTGGTTGGTGGGTACACGCCAATAGCAAAATATGAGATCGTTTCTCCAGTGGCTTTTGATAATGGAACTTCAAATACATTTAACTTGTTAGCGCCAGACACTTATTTATTTAAAGTTACGGATGCTAATGGTTGTTCATTTGAAAAATCATATACGGTAGTTCCAGTTACACCAATTGCCATAGTTGGAGTATTGGTTAATGATATTTCATGTAATGTTGCAAATGGAACTACTAATAACGGTTCTGCACAATACACAGTAACAGGATTTAGTTCAACTTTAAACTACGCAGTTGTAGTTACACCAGCAGTACTTCCAGCTCAAATTTCAAATGTTGGTGATGTTATCACTTTAACAGGGCTTTCAGCAGGAACTTACAATGTGGCTGTTACCGATAACACCACAGGTTGTACAGAAAATGCAGATGTTATAATTGTATTACCAGATCCGATTGCATTTACTCCAGTAGCTAGTAAGGTATTCTGTTCTAAGGAAGATTCTCAAATTACCGTTAGCGCGGTAACTGGAGGAACTGGCGTTTATACGTATGCTGTATTAATAACAGGAAGTGTTGCAGTCCCAACCTATACTAACTCAAACGTACTTACTTTAGATACTAATAATTTTGCGGATTTATCTTGGGATGTATATGTAAAAGATGCGAATGGTTGTGTTGCTGTGCAAACAGTAGCCGTTCCTTATGAAACAGCGCCAACATTTGCGGGACCAATACCGACACAGTGTTTTGTAGGATCGCCATTAACGGTTGATCTTTCTACTGCAGGTTATTTCACAGTTCCTGCAGGAGTAGCTTCTTATACTGTAAACGGATCAGACATAGTGGGATCTATTGCAACATTAAACGCTGCAACTACTTATACTTTTGGAGTAAGAGATGTTAATGGATGTGAAATTACTACTAGTTATGTAGTGAATCCACAAGTTCAAATTACCGCTACATTAGACAACGATTTGACTTGTCTTGTTGATGCTACTATAAGTTTTGTAGCCACAAACGGAAGCGGAGTGTACACTACTTATGAAGTTTCTTATAATGGTGCCCCATATATTGCAGCAGTAACACCAGATACTTATGCATTAGCGGGTACTTATAAATTTAGAGTTACAGACAATCAAGGTTGTCAAGCGGAGTCTAATGAGATTATAGTAACGCCAAAAACAGTTCCAACCTTTACTACAACACAAGTAAACGTGAGTTGTAACGGTGGAAACGACGGAAGTATTTTAGTAACTCCGGCAGACGGGATTGCTCCTTATACTTTTGCACTTAGCGGCCCAGTTGTAAATACAACGGGTGATGCATCAGGAGCCTATACTGGTTTAATTGCGGGATCTTATACAATTGTTGTAACAGATGCAAAAGGTTGTACATCACTTGCTGCGGCAGCGATTGATATTACAGAGCCATCTATTTTAACAGCATCAGCTACGCCTTCGATTAATACTACTTGTAGTGTGGCTACTGTAATCACGGTAGTTGGAGCCGGAGGAACACCTCTAGCAACATTGCCAGGGTACTATTATAATTTCAATGGAATTGGGTACACTACTACAGATACCTTTACGGTAAATGATAATGGAGCGATTCAAATCATTACGTACACGGTTAAAGATGCGAATGGTTGTGAAACAGCTCCTCAAACAGTAACGATTAATCCATTAAACAAACCAACTGATATGGATATTTCGGGTACTGTTCTTTATTGTGCTCCTCTAGCCAATACTACAAGTACAGTTTCTATTAATACAACAACAGGTGGAGTTCTTCCATTGCTATTTGAAACAATTGCTCCATCACCAATTGTTGTTGGTCAACAAGTTTCTAATTCTTTTTCTGGTTTAATCGCTGGTGATTATACTTTTAAAGTTACTGACAAGAATGGTTGTTCGTACCAAGAATTATACACGGTGCAACCACTTAAAAACATTGCGGTAACGGGTCAATTAGTTGCTGATATGACTTGTAATACTGGAAATGATGGTAAAGTAACCTTTGATGTTTCTATATTCACAGGAACTTATGATTATAGTATAGCGAAAGATGGTTTTGCTTTTGTGGCAAATACAACTAGTTTCGCTAACACGATTCCTTTAACAGGATTGGCTTTTGGGGTTTATAAAATAGATGTAACAGATAATACTACATTATGTACTTCAACAGCAACAATAACGGTTGCACAGCCAACTGCGGTAACGGTTACTGAAGTTTCTAATGTCAATGCCAATTGTAAAACTGGAGCACTTGTACAAGTTGCAGGCGCAGGCGGTACACCTGATTATACTTATACGTATGTAGTGTCAGGGGCAGGATTAGTAGGAGCCATTTTTACTACTAGTGATTCAGCTGTACTTGATCCAGCTACAAGTCTTATTTGGGATTTTTATGCCAAGGATGCTAATGGTTGTACTTCTGCACCAGTATTAGTAACGATTGTAACAGATCCATTACCTGGAGGTATCACCGCTGTGATTCCATCGCAATGTCCAAGCGTAACTGGAACGTATGATTTTACGATTAATGTTGCTACAGGAATGGCACCTTATGAATACAGTATTGGTAGCGGTTTCCAACCTAGCGCAATATTTACTGTAAATGCTCCAGGCACTTATGATGTAACGGTGAAAGATAAATTTGGTTGTCCAACAACGGTACTGGCTTTGGTAACTATTTTACCTGCTTTAACCTTGCAAGCTGAGATTACGGCTTTACCAAGCTGTGTAGATGGCGATGGTACTGTTACTCTTGTTGCATCAGGGGGGTCAAATAATCCTGCCAACTATGTTTATAATATTGATGGTTTAGGTTTTGTTTCAGGAAATGTATTTAATACGGTTTCTTCTGGGACACATACTTTTGGAGTTCGAGATAATGATCCAACTAGCACTACGTGTACTAAGTTTGTAACGGTAAATTTAGTTGCCGCTACGCCAATCACAGGTTTTGCTGTTTCAAGAACAGCAGTAACTTGTAATGGAGGTAGTGATGGTACTATTACGGCTACCATGGCTACACCGGCTGCTACACCAGCACCAGGAATCAATAACAACCCAGTTTACAGCTATAGTTTAGCAGGAGTTCCGTTAGTTGGAGCGGCTTTTAATCGCCCAGCACAACCTTCTGATCAATTCGCTGGATTGCCAGCAGGAAGTTATACAATAACAGTAACTTCTGGAAGAGGTTGTCAGGATTCTAAATCTATTGTGATAGAGGAACCAGCAGTTATTACTGTCCCAGCTCCTACAGTGACGCAATATGGTTGTACCACAGGAAACGCTACAAACTTTGCCACTATTACGGTGACAGGAGTTACAGGTGGATCTAGTACGTATGCAAACTATGAGTTTATAAAATCAGGTATTGTAGTTTATTTTGGACCTAGCGATACGTATACCGAATCCGATTTATTAGGAGGAACTTATACCGTGAATGTCTATGATGATAAAGGATGCGTGGGAACAACCAGTGCTGTGATTAATGCCTTTGTAGGAATTGATAAAGCAACGGTTGCCGTCACTAGAGCAATTACTTGTACAAATGATGAGGAGATTTCAGTAACTGTTACTGTTACTGGATCGCCTGCACCAGTTTTAGATTATAAAGTAGAAGATGTTGTGGGTGCAGTAGTAGGCACTGTTTATAGCCGTTCTAATAATAATGGGGTTTTCAGTGGAGTAGATGCATTACCAATTGGTAATTATTTTATTACAGTGACTAATCCTGCTACAGGTTGTAGCACGCAAACGACGCATTATGTAAACAACCCAAATACTTTTGAACTTAAAGCTTCTAATGTTGTAGATCTTAAGTGTTTTGCAGATACGGACGGAAGCGCAACAATCACTTTCACTGACAGAGTAATTAGTGCTACAGATCTAGATCAAGCAGGAATATTTGATTATACGGTTAAAGACGCTATGGGTGCTACAATAGATGCTGGAACAAGTACAGGAGTAACAGCAAATATTACAGGTTTAAAATCTGGTGTGTATACAGTTGATGCTATATTGGTTGATTCTCCTTATTGTACAGTGTCTACTAGTTTTACCATTAATGGACCAACGGAAGTTTTAGATATTACCGAAACGCATACTCAAATTACTTGTATCTCAGGTAACAACGATGGTTCGATTTCAGTGACGGCTACCGGTGGATGGCCTGGAGGTTATGAATACCAATTAATTAAAGATGGTACACCAGTAGGTCCTTATTCTGATGTAACTGAGTATACAGGCTTAACGGCTGGTGGGTACACGATAAATGTAAAAGACAGCAAAGGTTGTGTAGATCCAGTAAATGTTCCATTGGCAAACCCAACGCTTATTACTTTCACGACAACAACGGGTCCACTGCTTGTAAGTTGCTACGGAGATACTAGCGAAATAATTACAGTGGGTACACCAACAGGGGGTTCAGGTGATTATTTATATACTTTGATCACTACTTTGGCTGATGGCACCGTAACGAGTAACGGACCACAAGCAGCCAATACATTCCCTAATCTGGGTGCTGGAAGTTATCAAGTGAAAGTATCTGATTCTTGGACTTGTTCTACAGTATCAGCGCCTATTAAAATTGATGAGCCAACTGTCGTTAAAGCGAGTTTAGTAGTTGCAACTACCCAAACGTGTTTAACTCAATCGACACTAACCTTAACGGCAACTGGAGGAACAGCGCCCTATACATACAGTGTAGATGCCGCATTTACTAGTCCTTCGGCACCATTTAATCCATCAGTACTAATTTCGGTACCTGTGGGAACGTATCGTTACTATGTAAAAGATGCTAATGATTGTGTAAGCTATGTTTCTAATGATATTAAAATTGATCCATTGCCTACATTGGTAATTAATCTAGATGTAAGAAATGCAGTGGTCAATTGTACTGATGGTTTGACAGGTGTGATTGTGGCTACAGCGCAAGGAGGTCTTGGGAACTATGTGTACACATTATTTAAATCGGGTGTTGATATAACTACAACCGCTACTCAAACCACGCCAGGAAACTTCACGAAATTAGCGGCAGGTTTTTATGAAGTGGAGGTAACTAGTGGTGTAGATTGTGGCCCTGTGAGGTCTACTATGATTGAAATTAAAGAACCAGCAACAGCTCTTACTGCAGTGCCTACCACCGTTAATGTTTCATGTGCCGGAGAGGGTAATGGTAAAATTATTGTAACGGCTGCTGGTGGAACAGGAATTATAAAATATGCTATTTCACCTAATTTAAATCAGTTTTTTGATGTTAATATTTTTGAAAATCTGAAACCTGATTTATATGATTTAATTGCACAAGATGAAAATGGTTGTTATGTTTATATGACTGGAGTCGAAATTTTTGAACCAAATTCATTAAGTGTTGTTACAGTACCGGGTTCTGTAGCTGACGAAATTTGTTTTGGAGATAAAGACGGTGCTTTTGATATTGATATTTCTGAAGGAACCGCTCCATATAGTGTAAGTTTAGATGATGTGAATGGAACTTATACTACTGGGACTTCAACGCAAACTATATTTTCGTTTTCTGGATTAGTAGGAGGAGAACATACCGTTTATATCAAAGATGCCAATGATTGTACTATAGAATGGCTTGTAACAATGGCTCCATCAGTGAAACTAGCACCAGTTGCGACAGTAGAGTATGGTTGCTTTAATAACGCAGCTAGTAATACGGTAACGGTGACTGTCGATGCAAGTATTACCGATCCTGCGGATGTTGATTACGCATTAGTTTTAGACGGAATTGCACCAAGTCCTTTAGTTTATAAAATGAGTCCGGTATTTTCTGATGTACCACCAGGAAATCACTTTATTAGAGCGAGACATAGTAATGGTTGTGAAAAAGATTCTAACTATTTCCAGATTGATGTTGTTCAGCCTTTAGCAGTTTCAATTGCTGATGGTGGATTGAATGAGATTGTTGCTACGGCTACTGGAGGTTCTGGAGGATATCAATATACTTTTAACGGTGAATCTACTGGAGGTTCCAATACATATATTTACTATCGTTCTGGTGATTATACGGTCACGGTCACGGATGTGTATGGTTGTGTGGCTTCGGCAACGAGACCGTTTGAATTTATTGATATCAAGATCCCGAATGTGTTTACGCCTAACGGGGATGGTTCTAATGAAACATGGACTCCTACTAATACCGAAAATTACAAGGACTTGTCCTTCTATGTTTATGATCGTTACGGACGAAAACTGGGTACTTTCAGACAAGGACAGTCTTGGGATGGTAAATACAACGGAAACGAACTACCTTCGGGAGATTATTGGTATGTTTTAAAACTTAAAAATGAGAAGGATGCACGCGAATTTGTAGGTCACTTTACGCTTTATAGATAAGCAGCAAAGTAATAACCCTATTCTCACGATATAAAATTAGTACAATGAAAAAAATTATAATATCATTTTTTCTTTTGGCTGTTACCTCAGGGTACGGCCAAGAGCTAAATTTGCCCGTAGCTACTCAATACTTGGCCGATAACCCATTTGTTATTTCGCCTACGTTTGCTGGTATCGGTGACAACCTTAGAATTAGAGCCAATGGTATGACTCAATGGGTAGGCATAAAAGACGCTCCTGAAAATCAATCTCTGTATGCTGATTTTAGGATAGCAGATCAGTCCGGAATTGGTTTTTCAGTGTATAATGATAAAAATGGATTCACCAGACAAACAGGGGCCAAAGTCTCCTTTGCACACCATATTATCTTAGATTATTATTCTAAGCAATACTTATCCTTTGGTATGTCTTATAACATTAATACCTTTAAAATTGACATAGGTGCCTTTGATCCAACTGATCCAGACCCTTATATTACTAACAACAGATACAATGCTAACAACAATTTTGACGTGGGTTTATTGTATAGAAACAAGGATTTTTATTTGAGTTTCAATGCCAGTAATATCTTAGATAAAAACATCGATAAGTCAAATAAAATTGAGCCTAGTCTACTTATAAATTATCAAATTTACTCTGGATATGTTTTCTCGAATAGCAATTACAACAGGGCAGAAATTGAACCATCGGTTTACTATCAATTGTTTGCCAGTGATGGAAGATCTAGTACGGATCTTAATGTAAAGTATCGAAAGTACAATCGCGATGATGATTATTATTGGGCCGGAGTTTCATATCGTTTTCTTAACGATCAGATAGGAAAGCCATTAAATCTTGGGCCAATGGCTGGTTTCAAGAAGTCTGGTTTTTATTTTGGATATTCGTATCAAATGACACTTAATGAGATTGCGGGATACAATACCGGAACACATGTAGTTACTGTAGGATTTGATTTCCTTCAAGGAGTCAGTAATTGTCCTTGTACACAAAGTCCAGTGCACGATTAATACAATTTGTCTCATGGATATTGCAAACTCGATCTATTTTAAAATAGGTCGAGTTTGTCATTTTTAGGAATTCCATACAATTGATGTATGGGAAAAGAAAGGCTGATAATGAATTCAATTACAACGATTTCGTTGATGTAAAACCGTTTTTTTTGTTTTTTTCGAATTTAGAAATACGCTAAATGCGTTATATTTGTGATTCTTTTAAACTAAAAACAGACCTGATGAAGACTTTAAACGATTTTGATTTCAAAAATAAAAAAGCAATAATACGTGTTGATTTTAACGTGCCTTTAGACGAAAATTTTAACGTGACTGATGCTACGCGTATAGAAGCAGCAAAACCAACTATAGACGCTATCTTAGCGCAAGGAGGAAGCGTAATTTTGATGTCACACCTAGGAAGACCAAAAGGAGTAGAAGAAAAGTACTCATTGAAGCATATTTTGAAAATAACTTCTGAAGTTCTTGGAGTACCAGTGCATTTCGTTTCTGATTGCGTGGGTGACCAAGCTACTGCTGCAGCTGCAAAATTACAGCCAGGCGACGTTTTATTATTGGAAAACTTACGTTTCCATAGTGAAGAGGAAGCGGGAGATGTTGCTTTTGCAAAACAATTAGCAGCACTAGGAGATATTTATGTGAATGATGCCTTTGGAACAGCGCACAGAGCACACGCTTCGACTACGATCATTGCCCAGTTTTTTGAAAATAAAAAATGTTTCGGATTGTTATTGGCCAAAGAAATAGAGAGTTTAAACAAAGTATTGAAAAATAGTGAAAAACCGGTAACGGCTGTTCTTGGTGGGTCAAAAGTGTCTTCTAAAATTACGGTAATTGAAAACATCTTGGATAAAGTAGACCACATGATTATTGGTGGCGGTATGACCTTTACTTTTGTAAAAGCCTTAGGTGGAAAAATTGGTAATTCGATTTGTGAAGATGACAAACAAGAATTGGCACTAGAAATCTTAAGATTGGCTAAAGAGAAAGGAGTGCAAATTCATATTCCAGTAGATGTGGTTGCCGCAAATGCATTTTCAAATGATGCCGAAACTAAGATTGTTGACGTAAATGAAATTCCTGATGGATGGCAAGGTTTGGACGCTGGCCCAAAATCATTAGCCAATTTCGAAAAGGTAATAATGGAATCTAAAACCATACTTTGGAACGGACCATTAGGCGTTTTTGAAATGGAAAATTTCGCTAATGGTACTATTGAACTTGGTAAATATATAGCAGCTGCTACTGCAAAAGGAGCTTTTTCTCTTGTAGGTGGTGGTGATTCTGTAGCGGCAGTAAAACAATTTGGTCTTGAGGACAAAATGAGTTACGTTTCGACAGGTGGAGGTGCAATGCTCGAAATGCTGGAGGGTAAAGTATTGCCAGGAATAGCAGCGATTTTAGAGTAGATACTCAGTTTTAACAATTTTTATAGAAGTTTGTAGTTATAACATATTATGTTTGTAAAAATAACGGTTCCTTAATCGTTTAGAATTAAGGATGTTGACAACATTAATATGACTATAAAAAATATATCACTATCCTTCATTTTATTAACATCAATTCCTTCGTTTTCGCAACAATTTGTAGAAAACAAAGGAATTGTTAGTATAGAAACAAATCTATCGTACCTAGATTCCATTAAAAAAACCTTCGTAAAAGACGATATGGCTGCTTGCGTAGACAGTTTGTGGATGAAGGAATTGACCAATCTAGAGTTGTACAATGACATCACCTCTGATATTGAAAATATCAATATGGATGCGAAGGTAGATTATGAATTGCCTACAGCGTTGTTAAAATCAAGATTGGAAGCCATGAACGCAAAATCACCTTTCAAGATTGAATACAATCAGAGTCTGGAAAACGTGATTAAATCCTTCCTGAAGTACCGTAAACATTCATTTGAACGATTAATGGCAATTTCAGAATATTATTTCCCCATGTTCGAAGAGGCTTTCGCCAAAGGAAATGTGCCATTAGAGATAAAATACCTTGCCGTTGTTGAATCAGCATTAAACCCGAAGGCAGTTTCTAGAATGGGAGCCACCGGATTGTGGCAGTTTATGTATCAAACGGGGAAGCAATACAACCTAAAGATCGATTCATATGTTGATGAGCGAAGTGATCCCTTAAATGCGACCGCTGCTGCTGCAAAGTATATGTCTAATATGTATTCCATATTTGGAGATTGGGAGTTGGTATTGGCATCGTATAATTCAGGACCCGGAAATGTGTCTAAAGCAATCAGACGATCTGGAGGAAAACAAAGCTATTGGGACATTAGAAAGTATTTGCCTAAAGAAACACAAGGCTATGTTCCTGCTTTTTTAGCAACGATGTACTTATATGAATACCACAACGAGCACGGAATAAAAGCAGATAGAGCAGTGGTACAGCACTTTGCCACGGATACAATAATGATCAAAAAGCAAATGTCATTCAAGCAAGTTGCTGATTTATTAGATGTTCCCGTTTCGCAATTGCAACTACTAAATCCGTCTTATAAATTAAATATCATTCCTTTTTATACAGACGAGAATCATTATTTAAGATTACCAACCGAAAAAATAGCAGCGTTTGTTTCGAATGAAGATAAAATGTATGCGTATGTACAACATGAAATAGACGTTAAGGAAAACCCTTTTAGAAATTCAAGAGCTATAGCAAAAAGTGATGAAAGCAGTACTGAAACAAAAACAGTTACCCAAACCAAAACAAAATATTACAAAGTAAGGCGAGGGGATAATCTTGGAGTGATTGCTAACAAGTATGAAGTCTCTGTTTCCGAAATTAAGAAATGGAACGGACTGAGAAGCAACTCCATTGCATACGGAAAAAGTTTAAAAATCATTACTACAGAAAGCGTTGTTCAAACCGTTAAAAAAGAGCCAAGGACGGAGATTGCTTCTGTAGACCTAAAAAAAGTAGCGAAGGAAGTTAAAGCTATAAAAGAAGTTAAGACTGATACAGTTGCTACTAGTAGTACCAATTATTATAGTGTTCAAAAAGGAGATAATTTAAATAGCATTGCTGAAAAAAATAACGTTAGCGTAGCACAATTAAAAGATTGGAATCACCTTAGTAACGCTTCAATTCAACTAGGAAGTTCTTTACTAGTTAAGGGTACTGAAAGTGACACTAAAGAAGTTGTTGCTTCTACACCAGAGTTGAAAAACATTGAATATACAGTTGAAAAGGGAGACAACCTTGGAAATATAGCAAAGAAATTTGGTACTTCTTTAGCAGATTTAAAAGAATGGAATCAGTTGTCAGATCATACTATCGTTTTAGGTAAGGTTTTGATTGTGTCCAAAAATGAAATTGCTATTAATACGGCGCAAGCCTCGGTTGATTCATTCAAAAAGAAAGACAAAACCGCTGCAGTCACTAAAAAAATAGCAAAGGATTATTTTGTTCAAAAGGGCGATTCTTTATATAGCATAGCCAAAAAATATCCGGGGATAACGATTTCAGATATTAAAAAATGGAACGGTATTCGAGATGAAAAAATCACACCAGGAATGAAATTAAAAATCAGCGGGTAGTAGGTATAGGGGGTTGATTGGGTTCTGGTTTTCTCATTTAAAGATTAAGTTAAAGCAACATGTAGGAGTGTTGCTTTTTTAGTTTTACTAAAAAGAGGAAATTTATTATAATAGTCAGTATTGAAAAATTTTTGTTTTGGATAAAACCCTTTTTTAATTCTAATTATTTGAATTGTGTTAAATGTATAAAAAGTGGAACGATATTCGCGATGAAATAATTAAACCCAGAATGAAGTTAAAAATTAGCGGATAACTCGTTTAACTTCTATAAATTTGGATTTTATTACA
The DNA here is from genome assembly GCF_900111075.1 of Flavobacterium frigoris. GTDB lineage: Bacteria > Bacteroidota > Bacteroidia > Flavobacteriales > Flavobacteriaceae > Flavobacterium > Flavobacterium frigoris. The sequence goes on along the minus strand of NZ_FOFZ01000001.1, from coordinate 178,894 downwards.
AAATGCAATTCGAATGAATAAATCCCTTTTTTTAATACTCTCGATCTCTGTTCTAGTTTTTTCTTGTAAAAAGGAGAATAGGGACGGTATTCGTAAAGCTACAGGAAAGGTCAACAACATTTCTGTTATAATTGATGATCAAGAGTGGAACGGCGAGATAGGAGACAGCATTAGAAATAAGTTTGCTTCTCCGGTAATTGGATTGCCACAGGAAGAACCTCGTTTTACTATAAATCAATATCCGGTTAAACTTATGGAAGGATTTATGGTGGACAGCCGAAACATTATTATAATAAAAAAGGAAAAAAATAATAATTTTGTCATAAAGAAAGATCAATACGCCGCACCTCAAAATGTGTTTCATATTTCAGGAAAAACTAGCGCTGATATTTTAGATATTATTGAAAAAAACACGCCTAAAATAATTCAAATTATAAGGCAGACAGAAATTGTGGAAAGCCAGAGAATTAATAAAAAATCGCTTCTTAACCCAAGAGTTGTTAGCAGTAAATTCAACATCAGCTTAGACATTCCGTCTGACTATGAATATATGGTTCAGGATTCTAATTTTATTTGGCTAAAGAAAGAATTAGTGAGTGGGAACACTAGCGTATTAATTTATCAAGTACCACTTAATGCTATACAAAACAAGGGTAATTTGATTTCAAATATTATTAAAACCAGGGATTCTATTGGTGCTTTATACATTCACGGAAAAGAGCCCGATACGGATATGATTACTGAAGAAGCGTATGCACCCTATTTTTTTAAGATTAAACTGGACGGAAAAGTAACGTATGAAATTAAGGGAACCTGGGAATTGAGGAATGATTTCATGTCAGGGCCTTTTATTAATTATGCCGTTTTTGACACAGAAAATAATAGAGTGTTGTTTCTGGAAGGATTCTGTTATTCACCATCAAAAGAAAAACGCGATTCGATGCATGAATTAGAATCCATTATAAAATCAGTTACCGTTTTTAAAAAGGAATTGTAAATTTGTGCCGCTTCCCAAACCTAAATTTTAAAATAAAAACAAACTATCCATGACAATACAATGGAAAATAAAGCCTTTTGAGGCACTTTCAGTAAACGAACTTTATGATTTACTTAAACTACGAAGTGAGATCTTTGTAGTGGAGCAAAATTGCGTCTATCTTGATCTTGATGGTAAGGATAAGCTGGCGTTACATCTTTTTGCAGAGTTTGAAGGAAAAGTGGTGGCTCATGCCCGACTTATCAAACCCGGAATCAGTTTTGATAACGCTTCGATAGGAAGAGTGGTTGTTGATGCTCATTACCGTGACCGAAAATGGGGACATGATTTGATGCGGGAAGCGATCGCTGGGATAGCGCAACATTACGGGGAAAGTAAAATAACCATAGGTGCTCAATTATACCTCAAGAAATTCTATGAAAGCCACGGATTTGTGCAAACTAGCGATATGTATCTTGAAGATGATATTCCACACATTGATATGAAAAGGGAGTAGAGCTATATTTGTACTAAGAAACGCAACGTTGCTTTCAAAATTATTCTCGTTTTCCAGAAAGGAATTTAGTTTCAACACCCTTATTAGCAAACTTTTTGACTAATAGACGTAACTATAGAAAAGCATTACATTTTCAATATGCTTTTATAGTCAGCGGTATTGTTTAAAATACCGATAGATTTTTTTATCTCAGAATTGGTTTTTACATAATATTGATAAAAACCTTCCTGATATTGATATCGTTTAATAATTTCATCAACAAGCAGACCTTTGATCTCTTCTTGGTTTTTATCCAATAGCATTTCTTCGCTTTTTTGTAGTGTTGCAAGGAGTTGTTGGTATTCTGTAATAATGGCGGCGTCTATCTTTTCTTTTTTGGCTACAGCCAAAGTATTTTTTAATGCCTGTTCTGTTTCCGTGTTGAAAGAGATTTTTTCAGTTTTTAAAAACTGTTTGAAATCTAAAAAGTCTGTATTCGAAAAAGAAGGTATCTGAATTCCTAAATTTGGATTTTTATAGTAGTAAGCAGTTGCAAAATTGAAAATTCCGTCATTTTTCAGCAATGCATTAGCAATGGTACTTGTTTTTGTTTCTTCCATTTGGATGTCTGGCAAAACACCGCCGCCGTCATATACGTTTCTTCCTTTTCTGGTTTTAAAGCTATTGTAATTTTTTTCATCCGTTCTGATGGCTGCTCCATTTTTGTCTTTATGGGCATAGTCTAAGGCTTGAATGCATCTTCCTGACGGAGTGTAATATCTGGAAATGGTTACTTTTAATTGGGTATCGTATGTTAATTCTATTTGTTTTTGTACTAACCCTTTTCCAAAACTACGACTTCCCACGATTACGGCACGGTCTAAATCCTGTAACGCCCCTGCAACAATCTCTGATGCCGATGCACTTCTATCATTTATGATAATAATCAATGGAATTTCCAGATCTACTGGTTCCATTGTCGTTTTATAAGTGTTGTTGTGTTTTTCGATTTTCGATTTTGTGGTTACGATAATTTCGTTTTTCGCGACAAACAAATTACAGATGTTAATTGCTTCATTTAGTAAACCTCCCGGATTTCCTCTTAGGTCTAGAATAATTCTTTCAGCGCCTTGTCTCTTTAGTTCTTCTAGCGCTTGTTTGGTTTCTAGGGATGCTTTTTTATTAAAATGAGACAAAACGATGTATCCTGTTTTTGCATCTATTTTCGAAAAAAACACGACTGATTTTATTTCGACTTCGTCCAGAATAATTTGTGCCGTATTTGTTTTTCCCTGGCGATTGTATTTTACGTCAATTTTAGTGTTTTTAGCTCCTTTGATCAATTGGGAGGCATCGTCTTTGAAGTCGGACAAAACAACATCTCCTATTTGTATGATTTCATCTCCGGGCTTTAAGCCAGCTTTGTCTGCAGGGAAATCTTTGTAGACTTCGCGAATTATTATTTTATCTTCTCTTCGGGTAATCAAAGCGCCAATTCCAGTATATTCTCCGGTATTGTTTATTTTAAACTTCACCACTTCTTGTTCATTAAAATAAACCGTATAGGGATCTAAGCTAGCTAACATACCTTTGATGGCATTGTTCATTAAATCGCCGGGATTTGTCTCATCAACATAATTAGTATTCAATTCCTTGAAAAGGGTCGTGAATATCTCTATTTGCTTTGCTATTTCAAAAAAGTCGTTTTTGAAACTGGCACCTAGAAATAATAATGCCGAAGCAACTACGGGAAGGATATATCTTTTTTTGAATATAGAAATCATGATTTTAATTTAAGATGTACTAAATTAGTAATAAATCATCAATAATGAAACTTGAAAAGGAGCAATCTCATATTCATAGGTTTAAAATAGTACGGATTATTCTTCTACAAGATCGTTATTTGTTTCTGACTGCTCTTTCTTACCGTGTTGTGCGATAAATTTTTCAAACAACTGGATCGTCTTGGTGTTGATCTCTTCATAAGACAAGCGGTCTTTGGTTTGGTAAAAAAACATGAAAGAATACGGCAAGTCTAAGTTGTCAGTAAGGATATGTTTGTTCAGGCGGTAGGTCTCGCGCAGGACACGTTTGAAATAATTTCTGTCTACTGCTTTTTTGAAGTTCCGCTTAGAAACAGAAACGCCCATTTTTATTTTCTCACCATCAATCGATGGTCCGCAATGGAACACGAGTCGTAACGGATATTTAGATATAGATTTTCCTTCAGAAAATAACAATCCTATTGTGATTTTACTTTTTAGTTTTTCTTTTTTGGGGTAAGTGAAATTCATTATTGTTAAAAACAGGGATTATAGGGTGCAAAGGTACAATTAAACCCTAAACGCTATTATTGTTTAGGAATTAAATAGCAGTAAAAATATATTTCCTACTTTTGTGGCTTAAATTTTTAGCATGGAAAAAATAATATCGTATCCCATATCTGTAATATATTATTTGTTATTTGGTCTTACGTTGGTCATTTTTCACCCTATTCAATGGGTTTGTTTCAATATTTTTGGATACCAAGCCCATAAAAAAAGTGTGGACTACATGAATTTTCTTTTCGTGAGATTCACGAACCTTTTGGGAACAACCTATAAATTTGAAAATATAGAAAGCGTGCCCAAAAATGCACCAATTATATTTGTTTCTAATCATCAAAGTATGTACGATATCATCGCAATGATTTGGTATCTACGTAGATTTCATTGTAAATTTGTAAGTAAGAAGGAATTAGGCAAAGGAATTCCAAGTATTTCCTTTAATTTGCGTCATGGAGGTTCTGTATTAATCGATAGAAAAGATCGTAAGCAAGCGATTCCTGCTATTAAAGGATTAGGGGAGTATATAGAAAAGTTCCACCGTTCGGCAGTTATTTTCCCAGAAGGAACTCGAAGTAGAACAGGGAAGCCAAAAGAGTTTGCGCAAACCGGTTTAAAGATATTATGTAAGAACACCCCTTCGGCTTATGTCGTTCCGATAAGTATAAACAATTCTTGGAAAATGGTTAAATTTGGATTTTTTCCATTAGGTTTGGGAAATCGCCTTACCTTTGTATTGCATAAGCCATTACTAGTCAGTGAATATGAGTTTGATGAATTAATGGAGAAGACAGAAAGCGAAGTAGTAAAAGGAATAAAATTTTAATTTATATAAAATGTCAATAAAAAACATTCGATTAGAAGTGATGCAGTTTTTGGAAAAAAATGTGGATACCTTCGTTGATCAGTACTTAATACCAGTTGAAAAAATTTGGCAACCATCTGATTTTTTACCTAATTCTGAAGGAGATAATTTTTTTGAAGAGGTTAAGGAATTAAGAGAAATTGCTAAAGATTTACCATATGATTTTTGGGTAACCTTAGTTGGTGACACGATCACTGAGGAAGCTTTGCCAACTTACGAATCGTGGTTGATGGATGTAGAAGGTATAGACCAAGTAGAAGGTGGAGGAAACGGATGGTCAAAATGGATCAGACAGTGGACTGGTGAAGAAAATCGCCATGGAGATATGTTGAATAAGTATTTGTACTTGTCAGGGCGTGTGAATATGCGTGAGATTGAAATGACAACACAACACCTTATCAATGATGGTTTCGATATTGGAACCGGAAGAGATCCGTACAAAAACTTTGTTTACACCAGTTTTCAAGAGCTTGCTACTTATGTTTCTCATAATAGAGTGGCACAAATGGCTAAGAAATATGGGGACAATAAATTGTCTAAAATGTGTAAAATGATTGCTGGCGACGAGATGCGTCATCATCATGCATACAGTGAATTTGTGAATAGAATTTTCCAAATAGATCCTAGCGAAATGATGCTTGCTTTTCAATACATGATGAAAGCTAAAATTGTTATGCCAGCGCATTTCTTGAGAGAATCAGGACAAAAAATTAGTACTGCTTTTGAGCAGTTTTCAGATTCTGCACAACGTATCGGAGTTTATACTGCAGCAGATTATGTTGATATCATGCAAAAGTTAATTGTAAAATGGGAAATAGACCAAATTACTGGATTAACAGATGAGGCAGAGAAAGCACGTGACTATCTAATGAAATTACCAGGGAGAATGGCTAGAATATCTGAGAGAATCGTTATTCCTCAAGAATCTCACATTTTCAAATGGGTAGAGCCTGCAAGATTGTAGGTTTTAGACAAGAGTACCGAATGTTGATTTTAGAATCAACCTTAAAATAAAATACAGATGTTGATTTTTAGAGTGTAGTAACTTTAGAAATCAACATTTTTTTATAAAATTATAAAAGATGGACAACACAGATATTATTAGCAAAACAATCATTTTTGTTAAAGAAAAATTGAAAAATGCCGAAGGTGGCCACGATTGGTTTCATATCGAAAGAGTCTATAAAAATGCCCTGCTGATTGCAAAGGATGAGGTTTGTAATGAGACCGTTGTAAAACTGGCGGCCTTGCTTCATGATATTGCAGATAGCAAATTCAATGATGGAGATGAAACTCTAGGTCCAGAAACAGCGAGAGCGTTTCTGGAGTCAGAAGATGTAGATGAAGCAATTATTGAGCACGTTATCAAAATTATAGAAAACATTTCCTATAAAGGCGGAAATTTTCAAAAAGAATTTACATCTGTCGAGTTAGATATTGTTCAAGATGCAGACCGTTTAGATGCCCTTGGAGCAATAGGAATAGCGCGAACGTTCAATTATGGAGGTTTTAAAAATAGAGTGCTGTACGACCCTAAAATTGCTCCGGATTTAAAAATGACAAAAGAGGAATATAAAAATAGCGATGCGCCTACGCTGAATCATTTTTATGAAAAGCTGTTCTTACTTAAAGATAAAATGAATACACCAACTGGCAAACAAATTGCCTTAGAGAGACACCGTTTCATGGAAATATTTATTTCTCAATTTTATGCGGAATGGGATGGGGAGAAGTAAGTGAGGAGTGTTCAGTTTTTTAGTGTTCAGTTTCTCGGGCTCTTAAAGTAGAACTGCTCTACTCAAAAAACTACTACTGATCACTAAATATCTGATCACTGAATACTATTAGATTATCAACATAAGCAACTGATTACTAAAAAACTGAACACTGAATACTACTAAATTATCCCTTTTTCTTTCATTTCGATAATCACATCCGAAGCATTTTTAAAAGTAGGCGCTTGCGTGATGATACTTCCCACTCTTTTTTTGTTGAGTTTAAAGGTAATGTCGTTTTCTGTAGTGAATAAAAGAGCGGTCAAAAATGGATTGTTCATATAAGGAGCCAATACTATAAAAGCTTCGTCAAGTGTATGAAAACTTTCGATTTCCTCTGTTTTGTACTTCGCGCTAAGGGAAAGACTAAAAACGTCATCTTCCAATAATACGGGTCGCACATAGATGTTTTTTAGTTCTGTGTCACCTATGGTCTTCGCCAAAGTTAATTTGGCATAAGTACCATTTTGGATACTTTCTTTAACACTTTCCCAAAATTGAACAAATACGGGTTGGAATGACATATAATTATTTTTTAGCTGTTGAATGATTCTCAGATCGAGTTTGCAAAATTAAGTTTTGTATGGCTAAATAACAGTCAAATATCGGAAAAGTTTGTTTTCTATCTACAATACCAATTAACATTCAAATTTACTGGAATAGAACGCCCTTTTTTTCTTTCTATTTCAACATAAAATAATACCGCAACAAAAGCTATAGTTTAATTTTCTGTTTTATTTAAAGAAAAAAATCATCATTTTGTTTTCTAATACATTCAAATACTTGAAAGTATAAAAAAGCAGATTCACGAATCGTATTGTCTGTAAATCTGCTGTTAACAGTTATTTTAGTCTAATAGAATTGTTTTATTATTCTCCCGTAAATCAGACTTTTATTTTTTTAATTTTACAAAATCATAAAATAGTTATATTCAATACCACTTTTACTTTAAGTAATATACAAATGGGGTGTTATCGTAATCTTTAGTTTTGAATTTTGTCAGTATTTCGGTTACCTGGATTGTCTTTATACCAATCTTGATATAAAGTCCCACCAGAATTTGCCCACTGTATAAAAAAGTTATAGGCTTCAGCAATATTAATTTTCTCTTTTGGAACTTTAAAATCATGTATAAAACTGATAGCCCATGGCATTCCCTTATCTGAGACATAGTTACCTTTGGTGTCGCGATTTGCACCTGTTATTTGAATGTGATTATCACCTAAAGATGTCGGTTTTGAATATGGTAAATGAATTTCCTTTTTTCGCTCTTTATTAGCTATTATAAATGGATTAAAGGGCGCTATTCCAAGGTCTATAGTGCTAATTGGTTGTGTAAACTTAATGGATATGGTGTGTTCAGTAAGTAGGTTACGAGCCGAATCGGTCAAAATAATGACAGCATGTTGCTGATTGGCTTCGGTTCCGTTGGCATTTATGGTAATATAATTTTCTGTCAAAATAGACCCAGAAACACTTTTTATTTGAGATGGGGATAGATTTCCTATTTCTATACCTATTCCGTCCGTAAATCCAGCTCCATTAGACTTTACATGACAGATAATGTCCATTTGTACTGCCAAATTTTGAGCGTTTAATTTCACAATTGCTTGATAATTTAAGGTCACATCGTTAAAATCGTAATCTCCATAGGAAGGCCATAAATCCTCAAAGGCAATGGTGCCTGTACCATATTTACTTGGAGTAAATAATTCAAAAGCTACAGCAGCATCTAGCGGAAACGCATCATCTTGGTCTTGAATACCATCACCATCTGAATCTACAACAGTATCTACTGTTGTGTAAACCCTAAAAGTAGATAAATCGTTTATTGTGCGTTTATAATCGGTATTGTTCTGTGCGCTTATTCCATAGACGTACTTCCACCCACCTGTTTGTGTATCCATTATGATTAGATCGGAGCTAGAAGCGTTGTTTGCGAGCCAAAGTTCTTCTTTAGAATCAAAAGTCATAGACGTCGGTTGAAAAGGCAAGTTATCGGCACTTATTCTAGTGCTTAGATATACGTTTGCCTGATCTAATTGTAATCTATATAATCCAGAAAAGGTACATAGAAACAAAGTTCCATCTTTCGCGAAAGCTAGATCTCCTCCACTAGTATCATGAAGTCCTTTAATCGTTCGTGGCGCACTAAGAGCTCCAGTAGTGGGATTAATCGTATATAGTTTATCTAGGTTAGAAAAATAAAGTAGTCCGTCTGTGGTATTAAAGTCTAATCGTGGGCCACTTATTCCTATGTTTTTGACCGTTGTCCATGAATTGTTAGCAATAGAATATTTCATTAGTGGGTACGGACTCTTATTTCCTATAGAATATACACATTTGTTGGATTGATCAATTGCACAGGTAACGCTTCCCATAGGCATGTCTGACAAGTAGGTTAGTTGTCCGTTTAAAGGGTTAACTTGAAATAGTTCAGCTGAACTATTTACACAATACAAATAATCATTTACGAGAGTCGTAGTAGTAGATTTTGAAACTGTAGCAGTAGATTTTCTAGTTGTAGCTGCTTTAGTATAGGTATATGGCGCTTCATCATTAATAATAAGAATAATTGTGGATGAAAAGTTGAGGTTGTTGTTTCTTCGAATGTACAATTTAGTGCAGTATCTGGGCACATTTATAGTTTGTACCAAAACTCCATTCACAGGAACACCTGAAAATAGTAACTTATTTAATATATCATTTCTGTAAACAGGTTCTGTAACGATCTCATTTGATTGATTTAAGAACGTTTGATTCCCATCGAAATAGGGTTCGTCGGAATAGGCATAGACATCATATTTAGTGTATTTTTCAACGTCATTAATAGTTATTTTAACTTGTCGGTATGTGCTAAAGTCAAACGTTTTGTTTGTAATAGTAGTGGTTGTATCGCCTTGACTTGTAGGATCATTTTGAACTTCTGGAGCACTACAAGAGTTTAGTAAAAGTAAAAACAAGAAAATCTTTATAAAATTAAAAAAGTGTGGTTTCATACTTGTTAATTACGGGTTATGATGACTATTAAACACTTTAAAGTTAACTATTTATGGCTAAAAGTAATTAATGAATTAGACCAGCACTATTTTACTGTCGGTAATTAGTTGTTTTCTGTAGTTAGATGGTTTTTTGCTTTAGGGGTATTTATATAAGCTAGTGAGAAAGTACTTTTTAATTAAGCGTATTGATGTTGCCATTGTTCATTTTTAATAATTGTTTTTCTAACAGCTATCGCTTCTCTCATTTCCAAATTATCGACTTAAATTTATTCATCTGACCAAGAATTTTAAAAGGCCTAATAATTTCTTGTTTAAAGCTGAAAGTATATAATTCTCCAATAAATTCTATTCTACAAATGCCATTCCATCAGGAACCTTTCCAGTTCCAATAGTACTTACAATTGTAAATGTCTTCATATCAATTACTTCAATTTTATTAGCATTGGAATTAGAAACGAAAGCATATAATCCATTGGGATGCATTAAAATATTTACTGGACGAGGAGTGTGGTACAGTATTCTTTCTAACAATGTTTTTTTACCATGGAGACTAATGGTCTTGATTTTCTTTTTGGATTTTTGATTATAAACAGAAATAGTGCCATCCATAGCATTAGCAACTAGGCAATATTTACCGTCGTTAGAGAATTTAAGCTTCAAAGGATCTTTCCCTGATCTTAATGTGTTTATAACCTGATTGTTTGTAGTACTGATAATAACAATTGAATTTTCGTTTTCGTTAGTAACCCATATTTCTGAACCATCGGGCGTTATATCAATGCCTTGTGTTCCTAATCCGCAAGGAATAATTTTAATAACCTTGTCAATATTTAGGTCGATAACACTAATGGAACCTGAATGATTATTAGTAACATAAGCCAATGGTTTAAAGGGATGAAGCACAAAAAAATGGCTTCCCTTTTGTTGAGTTGGTATTTTTTTTTCAACAAGTTTTGTTTCAATATTTACAACTAGTAAATCATTACTTATGTAGCTAATAAGACCAATTTTATTAGATTCTGGAAATGCAACAATGCCGTCTAGACCTGAATATCCTTTTGCAAGTTCTATTGTTTTTTCAACTGTATTATTTTTTGTATTTATAACGGTTATACTTTTGCGGACAATTTGATTGGTGCCGTAATTTGCAACCACAACTCTATTTGACCCAGATAATGTCGCTGCTTGATGGGATTCTATATCAATGGGAAATTCTGCTATTTCTTTACCATGAAGTAAATCAAAGACCTCAATATCTCTACTAGCTTTATTAACGATGTATAATTTCCCATTAGTTTGAATTGTATAAGAAGGGATTCTAACAAAATATCTTGTTGTCACAACTACTAAGAATAATATACCTAAGCTGTATATTAGTAATTTTATTTTTTTCATAAATGATTTTAGTCAACGAATGCTGTTTGATAATGACGTCATATAGGGTTTTTCTCTTCAACAAGAGTGTTTAACTTGCTCTTTTAGCACGTTCCCAATTTACGGATTGCGATTTTTTCATATATCTAAAAAATCCTAATACCACTGATAAATTCATTATGAAAAAGTAGTACGGTACAAACAGAATTTTTATCCTCGTCTCTCTATTCTCTAAGAACCAACCTAATAAAGCTGAAGCGTAAAAAAGTAATTGCAGCCAAAATAATACGGAATAAAACCCAAAAGATAAAAAGCCTTCTTTAGCTGCTAATATTGTTAAAATTGGAATTAGGAGAATGAGACACAAAGGTGTTAAACTCCAGCGTAAAACCCGATGGGAAATGTACTGAAATGAAAGCGTTCCATATTTAAAAATATTCAATAACGAACGTAATCTTACAATAGATTGAATTCCTCCCGCAGAAATCCTAATTTTGCGTTTAAATTCTTCTTTAACATTAGCAGAGGCGGTTTCTATGGCATAAGCTTCGGGGTCATATTGTATAGTGTAACCCTCTTGAGCGACTCTTAATGATATAATAAAGTCATCTAATATAGTGTCTTTTTCTACATGCTTGTAAAGCACTGTCCTAATTGCAAATAATTCTCCTGCTGCCCCAACAACAGAATATAATTCCGCATCCCATTTTTTTAGCGCCGATTCATATTTCCAGTAAATTCCTTCGCCTGCTCCAGAAGCCACATCACTTTCTTTATCAACAATTCTCTTTTCGCCAGAGACACAGCCTACTTTAGTACTACTAAATAAATTAACTATTCGTCTAATAGATTCTTTGCCTAGATTGGTATTGGCGTCACTAAAAATTACAATTGGTGTTTTTACAAATTCCATACCTCTGTTCATTGCTCCAATTTTTCCGTTTCTTTCCTCTAAATGATATACGGTTGTATTTGGATACCCTTTTAATAAATCGGGTGTTCCATCATCAGAACCATCTGTAACCCAAATAATATTTAGTTTTTCTTTAGGGTATTCCAGTGCTAAGGTGTTTTTCATTTTTGCGGCTACATAATCCTTTTCATTATATGCTGCAATAAAAAGCGTTACATCTGGTTCATAAGATGGATCGATCTTAACCTTATTTCCAATCTTCAAAAACCTTCTAATTTTGATAATTGTATATAGTAAAATGCCATAACCAACGTACGTGTAAACAATGATAAATAGTAATACCCAGCATATAATTTTTAGTGTTAACATAGCATTTTTTTTATTTTTTAGTCTAATTATTGCCTTTTTCTATGACAAATTTTTCAAGAATATTTCCAAATTCTTCAGCTCTTACTTGCCATGAATTAAGTTTAGCAAATTGAATCCTTTCATTAATTAATGCATTATTATCGTTCTTTAATTCATTTTCAATTTGGGTTTTAAAAAACTCCTTATTTTCAGCCGATTTCACCATCTCTTTAAAATCGTTTAAATTGGCAAAGTCTGTCATAACCACAGGAACTCCCACGGCTAAATATTCATTAATTTTAAGTGGATATATATTTTTATTAACCTCATCCATTTTATATGGAATAATGCCTAAATCATATTTTGATAATAGTTTAGGAACTTCATGGGGTTTAACCGAATTAAAAAATGAAACGTTTTCATATTGCAATAAGCGCTGTTTTATATTGTGGTTTAATAAATAACCTGTAAACTCAAATAGTACATGAGGTAGTTCTTTAATGGTATATTCCATTATATCTATATCAAACCTAAAATCTAAGGTGCCTATATAGCCTACTTTTTTTATACTATTAGTTGAAACTTGCTTTTTTGCGTGAGCGATAAATAACTCAAAATCTACACCGTTTTTAACCACATAACTCTGCTTATTTAGCTTCTTTTTTTCAGAGTTTAAATAATCTGATGTTGTTATGATACCATCAACTTTCTCGCAAAACTGCTTTTCAATATCAAAAATTCTTGATTTATGCCTTTGCGTATCCATACCGTCATAGCAATAATAGATATTCAGTAATTCATTCAACTGTCCTATCATTGGTAAGCCATAAATAGGGTTGTATGCGGTAATAATAATAGGATTGTCTAATTTTAATTTTTTAATAACTTTGCGAAGTTGAGTTTTATAAATAAATGTATTGATACTAAAAAGCTTTTTAAATATCGATTCATTACCAATAAAATCTACAGGCAATACTGGTGGCATTACTAAATGTTTAACAACAGATCCATTATCTGTTTTTTCATCAATTATTCTTTTTTTTAAACCCAGCATTCTCGATACCTGTGCTTTTTGTTTTCCTAGAATAGACATGAGAACATCTTTGACTGTAAAAGGATATTCAACAAAAACGATTTTGTTCTTCTCTGCTAATAACGATAATAATTGCACTGTTGATTTTGTGTACTCACCATGCCAAGTGGTTTGTGATATACAAATTATGTTTTTGCCTTCTATCATGGTTAATTATTTTTTTGAATGTTCTGCAAAAATTAATTCATAAAGTTTGAGATAATCCTTTGCCATGTTGTTCCATGAAAATTTCATACTGCGTTCTAGTCCTTTATCACAAAGTAATTTTCTATAAACATCATCATTTAAAATTTTGATAAGTCCTTGCGTAATTTCATCAGTATTATATGGGTTAATAATATGAGCGGCTTCTTTAGCTACCTCTGGCATAGACGATGTATTTGATGTGATAACCGGTACTCCGCAAGCCATAGCTTCGAGCATAGGAATACCAAAACTTTCTCTGAGCGATGGATATAAAAACACGTCGCATTGCGAATAAATAGCTGGTAGATCTGTATTTATGACGTAGCCTGTTAGAACAATATTATTAATAAGGCCTGCGTCATTAATTTCAACTAAAAGTTTATTGAGTTCGGTCTTATCATAATCTAGCATAACTAGTTTATGATTGGAACCTGTTTGTTTTAAAACATCTGAAAAGGCTTTTAGAGTTCCTTTTGTGTTCTTTTTTGGGTCTGTATTGCCAAGAAAAAAGAAATAGTTGTCTGGTAAATTGTATTTTTCTTTTACGCGTTGCAGTTCTTCTTTATTGGTGATAGGCTTAAAATGTTCGCTAACACCGTTGTAAATTGCTGTAAGGCATTGGTCCTCCCTCATTCCAAAAAACTCAGCAATCCGATTTTTTTCAAAATGGGAAACGGTAACTATTTTATCGCTTTTTTTGACCACCCAAGGGACAATTAATTTTCGATAGGCGTTGCCAAATTTTTGATAAGGAGTTGCACTTCCTGTCAGTATTTTATAATAACTGCTCTCCATATAAATAATATCATGCAAAATGGTAACCAATGGAATGTCACTAAAAATGGGAGCCGTATTACTGGTGCAATGCAAAATCTCACAACCATATTTTTTGGCAGCCTTAGGCAATTCTATTTGTTCCCACATTGGATAGGAACCGCCATCGAGTTGAATGATTTTAAAATTGGGTGTTTCCTTTAAAACAGTATTATCTTCATCTGGTTTTACAAAGATGAAGTACTCATTTTCGGTATCAATAAGTTGGAGGTTTCTTATCAATTCCAGAGCTACCATATCCATACCATGTTTTTTCTTGCGAAAAAGTCTCTGTCCTTCAATACCTATTTTCATACGTAGATAATATTTGTTTTTATTGGAATATGGAATTCCCATATTTTCATCAGTGATTGCGACTAATTTAAAGTCATACTCATTTCGTAATAATACGTTTAAAATAGTAACTTCTGCTATATTTTTAGTCAGTTTCTTTTGTGCCTGATGTGTGTTGTGTATGAATAAATGTCTTATTTGCTCCCTTTATTTTTAGTAGAGACAACAACATCATTAACATCCCTTTTGGTAAGCGAATCAAAGCCTTCAATGTTTTCAAGTTGTAAAAAGATGTGGGTACCGAAAAAACAAAAGACAATACACAAGCTACAGCTAAGACAATCCAATAATTAGTTAAAGACACTTGGTTATCTAAAAAGTAATTGGTTGAAACAAAAACAACGCTACAAAGCATAACAGCACCTAATAATAATACTCTAGGCGGTTGAATAAACTGAATAGCTTTGTCAAAATAATCTAAGTTTCCTTTAAATAGTAAGTGTTTAAAGGCAGTTAAAATATCTTTCCTAAAATAATGTAATTGTGCAGACAGCCATCTGCGACGTTGGTTTCCAAAAACCTCAGATTTTTGTATTTTTTCATCATATACAATAGCGTCATCTAAATAAACGATCTTATGACCTTCTTTTAGCATTTTTAATTCTATCTCTTTGTCAAAACCACCAACGGCAGTTACAGTTGACATAAGTGATTTAAAATAATTATATTTAAAAGCCATTCCAGAACCAATTATCGCTGATGAAAGCCCTAATACTCGATGTCCTTTTCTAAAAATATTATTATTTATTTCTTCGCTTATTGCATCGAGTACTGCCCAAGAGTTATTGGTGTTTTTTGCAGTTCTATGGCCTTGAACCGCAATAAAATCATATTCGAAAGCAGCGTTAATTTTCTTTAAAAAATCAGTTGCCATAACATTATCTGCATCCAAAACTACAGCAATATCATAATCTCTCTCAAGAGTAGCCATGGCTTTGTTTAAAGCTTTTGATTTTGTACTCTTATCAAAACTCACCTCAATTAATTGTATTGGTAAGCTGCTTAAGGTGTTTAAAGTTTCTTTTTTGAAAGAATCTGCTATGATAACAACATCATATAGGTTTGAGGGATAATCTTGCTGTAAAGCTAAGTTTGCCACCTCAAGAATTACCCCGTCTTCTTTGTAACCTGGAATAAGGACAGCTATTTTTTTTATATTCCCATTATCAGCATATTTTTTTTGTTTGTAAAATAAGCTTGCTATTGAAAATATTAAAATATATAAAGTCGCTAAACCCAGTAGGAATAGTAAAACAATTTGTATGATATTAAATAGTGGCATAATAAATATTTATTATTAACATGGTTAGGACTTAAGATTGATACAAATCCTATTTCAATTTTCTTATTTTATCTCTTATTTTTAAAGCATATTTTCTTAAAAATGGCAAGTGTTTTCCACTTTTTAGATTGTACATAAAGGACTCTGATTCAAAAATCATTTCAAAGTTAGCGGTACACAAAACGGGCTTTTTTGATATTCTATTAATTTCAACGGCTTGATTGTATTCACTTTCTATAAACAACACATAGGGTTTAGACATATACGCTTTAGCCTTATGATCGCCATGATTATTAGCACGTTGTCTAGCTTCCATATTGGGCAAGTCAAGCATTACAAGATCATTGTATTTAATATTGTTGGCCTGTAACCAAGTTTCGGTTTCTTTACGGTATTTTTCTAAACGTGAGGTTACAATAGTTCCAATTTTACTGCCGGGAATAAATAGAGGAGGAGCATTCAAAATAAAATCTATATATTTTTCTCCATCATCATTTTGTTCCGGTAATGGGTCAGCACATAAAACGCCATCAATATCAAAACAAGCTTTCTCAAGGGTTGTATGGTTTAGTATGTTCCATTGAAAATACCTTGGTAATGGCACGGTTTCAAAGTAATAGTCTACCATTTTTTCTTTACCAGGAATCACATATATGGCACAATATTTTATATCAAATTTATCTTCAAGATGCTTTAGCGTTTCTTTACATTCTATCATTGCAGAACCAGATGCTATGCTGTCATCTACTACTAAAACTTTTTTATGTTCACCAGAATCAAAAAACTGACTTCTAGCTCCGGCTTTGTAAATGTGCCCATTTAAAAACGAATCTATATCGGTATAAGGTCTATTAAGATATAATGATAGTAAATTTGCCGGAAGCATACCACTTCGTGGAACCCCAACAATTAAATCAAAATCGCGAGGAATTATACTTAATTTTTGAAGTATTATATCATTTAAATTTTTTATATTTCTATAATTCATAGTGTTGGGTTTAAGAGTTCATAGTCAGGTTTAGTAGCTTCTACATTATTGTGGATATTTACTAAAAGTTATGATTTATTTAGTTCGCGCTGATTTACTTCATTCTCCTTTTCAAATACATCGGTATTTAAAATTATGGCCATAGTGGCATAAATTAATAGAGCAGTTGGCATTTGTCCTAAAACTGCATTTCCATAAGATGCTACCATAATACCTGCCATTCCTGCTATTAGTGCAGATATTTTATATTTTAAAATTGGGTCTTTAATCTTAAACATAACGATGAGGCTTGCTTTTGCCATGACGTAAAAAAGGATACTCAAATGGAGTAATAATCCAACAATACCTTGTTCTACCCAAATTAAAACATACCAGCTATCTGTTGCTACGTTAGAAAGGAAAGCATTAGGTAAGTATTTTTGTGCTTTTGTACCGCCATGACCAATTCCTCCTCCAAAAGGTCTTGAGGCTAAATAGTTTTTAAGTATTTTTTGATTATCAAGTCTGACCTGTAAAGAGGCATCATTAGGGTCAAACGCGGTTCGCATTCTTCTAATTTGAGCATTTCCTTGACCAATTGATGTGTACGCAAAGAAAATAAAAACAAGTACCAAAAATCCAATACCTGCACTAAGGACCTTTATATTTTTACTTAACACAAAATAGGTCATAAATCCTGCTATAGGGACACTTAAAGCACCTCGCGTACCTGAAATAATCATTCCATAAATTCCTAAAAGCCCAACCAATATGAAAAATAATTTAGACATTAATTTATTTTGAGACATAGAGTAGATCAAAAATACAACGCCTGTATATCCTTGATTTGCTCCAAATTGTCCTGCATCACTGTAGAAAGAAAAGACTCTTAGTTTTCCAAATAGAATATGTGTTTTATAACTTCCTTCATTTAACCATTCTTGCTCTGCAAAGTCTACACCCAAAGTCATTTGCATAATCCCCTTTAATGTGGCGAGTACTGAAAAAAAGCCCCAGACATATAAAAATAGTTCTAATTTTTTGTTAGTATCAATAAACAGTAGTGTTAGTGGAACAAAAAGTAGTGGATAAAAGCCTATGCCACGTCCTGAAATCCAAGCCTGTATACTTCGAGCCTCTGGATTAATGATTTCAAAAAGGGAATAGCCAAACCATATAATACACAAGAATGTAATGTCTTTTTTTGCCGGAGTCCAATTTATTTTTTCCTTAAACTTATTCATGAATAAGGCTATATAGGTCAAAATGAGTATCCCATCTATTCCGAAACCTAAAGGCAATCCTTTTATATATCTTCCGATGCCAAGTAATAGAAAATTTAAAGCGATTGCGGTATAAAAACCAATTATTGGGTAACAGAATAAATAATATAAAAATACGGATCCAAACATTAGCGCTAATACTATTCCAATACCTATTATTCCTAATTTAACCACAAGGAGAGCGAAAATGAAAAGTACAGCAAAAAGCAATAATAAATATCCAGGTTTGGATATATTCATTGAGCCTGAATAATTTTCAAAGGGATTGATGTTATTATGTTCACTCATTACCTAATGTTATTTTCAATTTTCACAAAGCTTTCATAACGATTATGGGTTGCCTTATTAAAAAGCGAGATATAAAATAGTACACCTTTGCTAAAGATCTCTCTAAATGATAACGATAGCTCCTTGTCTAAAAAGTACATTCCCATCCAAACACCAATAATGGTAAAAAAGATAGAGCCTATTGCAACGAGAATTAGGGATTTAAATATTAAAATAGCTATTAAATCTCCAATCACATTAGCTAGTAGCATAACAAATACTTTAATGGCATTAATCTTAGGTTTATTAATGCTATCTAAGCCAACGCCCGTCATCCTATCAATAGGAAGTAATAACCCATAGACGGAAAATACTCGAACAATAGCAACGACATTAAATCCAGTAATAGGATCTGTTACTAAATATTTATGTCCACTTATTGCAATAACAAAGAATTCTGCAAATACAAATGTGACTAAACTTATACCCACAAATAGATACGTTAAGGCACCTGAATACGTATAAAACAAACTTTTTACTTCATCAATTTTATCTTGTAGACTAGCCTTAGACATCTTAGGAAATGCTGTTGCGACAAAGCTCCTCAAAGGAATTTGCTGTAATTCTGTCAGCTTTAATGGAATACTGTAAAGAGCAACGGCCGCACTTCCTAATGGACTTAAACTAATAATTAAAGTATCCACACTTCGTAATAGATTAGTTCCTATCAATGTAAATGTGGTGTATTTGCCAAAATGCAATAGAATTTTATTAGTTTCCACACTAGCTTTCTTAATGTGAAGAATTCCATCCCAACCTAAAATGAGACTAATAATTGATGTAGCCCCATTAACGATAATCAATGCTATAACCAATTGATTTAGGTTTAAAGTGACTACTAGAAAGTGCAGTAAGATTACTAAAAAAAAGAAACCACTATTAATTGCTTTAAGAACTAAAATTTGGATATACTTTCTATCGGCCTGTAGTACTACCAAAGCACTATTCCAAGGAAGGTTTAAAAATGCTAGTAGGGGATACCATGTGAAAAACATATTATATCCGGAATTTTTAATTGCCTCAGGGAATACTAATTTACAAGCAATCAGGATCACTGCAACTATAATTGTAGCCCCTAAACTTATTAATGCGTTAGAACCGATCAGTTTTATTCGATAAAAACCATCAGCTCCAGAAAGATACCTTATCAAACCAGTATTAGTAATGCCAAACCTAAACATTTCAATAAATGATCCTGCCGCAATAAACAGCACCCATTCACCAAACACCTCTAATGCTAGACTTCTGGCAAGCAGAGCAAAGCCTCCAATTCCTAAAATTGCAATCACAACATTTCCAGTTAATGAGAGGAAGTTATCCTCGCGCACAATTTTTTTAAGTATTTTCATCTACACTCATTTAAATCTGGTTTTTAGAAAAAAATTGGAACTTAAACATAGCTTTTATTTTCTTTCTAAACTTGCTTCTCTTTTTTGGAAGATCTCCTAATACAGATTCAGTTTCATTTATACTTACGCCATTCACTATAAATTTAATTTTTGAGGCAGAGGTTACTAATAAATTACTTATCGCTGATTGATCTGCATCAGTCCATATTCTATTAGAACGGCAAACCAGAATACTTAAATCTGCATGAGTCACTAAATCTGCCGGATAATTATTATATATTAATGCAGGTAGCTCGATAATTACAAAATCTGGATTGTAATTTAGAGAAATATTATTTTGTTCAAGTATGTCCAAATAACTTTTTGCTTCATAAAATAAATGGTCAATTTTATACGAATAGTACTCTGTTTTGTCTAAGTAAGTAGCAACGTCAGCTAGAAAAGGATTGTCAAGGTCTATTCTAGGATCTTGGTAACCCAAAAGTTTATTAATGATGGGAAATTTCCTTTGCTGTACAATAGGCTCCTGCTTGCTATCATAATTTAGCATCAGTACCTTTTTACCTTCTTGCTTCAACGTTTTGGCAATATTTCCAGCTAAAACGGTTTTACCTTCCATTTTTTGTGTACTAAATACAACTATGGTTTTTACTGGTCTTTCAGAAGGATTTGATCCAAAATATTGTAATATATTTTGAGTAATTATCTCTATTAGTCTTTGCTGAATGAAGGGTAAATTGATACTGCCAGCGTCTAAGATCATCTTAGGCATCATCCCTAACGATGGTAGTCCTAATTTTTTGCTTGCTCTACTAGAGTTTTTTAAAGTATCATCAAAATACTCCATCACTAAAATAATTGCTAAGGTTAAAATACCACCTACAAAAGCTGCTGCAATAATTAGTATTGCTCTTTTTGTTGGGTTGGGCGATAAGGGATAAAACGGGGGGTCAATCGCTTTTAAGTTGGAAGACATTTCATTGTCTTGCAATTTTAGTTTTGCTAAGTTTAGTCCATGAAGTAATTCTAAGTATCCCTGTTCTGAAACTGAAATTTCACGTTCTATTCTTTTTATATTGGCACCAGCTGGTGCATAAGTTGCATATTGCTCTCCAAATTTTTTGTTTTGTTGATCCATAACATTGATCTTGGCCTTAAGGTTCTCAGCCTCGACTACACTATTTATCCAGTCTGGAAGTACCTTACTTATAGGTACGCCATCAGTTGAATTTTGATAGCGGTAAATGTCATCAACAGCTTTTTTAATGTCATTTGTTAAAGATTCTCTTTGCTTTTTTAATTCATTTAGCTTAGACAGAAGATTTTCATTTTTATTAGGTTCTAAATTAGCTTCATTAAATGCTATCTGATAGTTAATATCCCCGAGTAACTTCTTTTTTTCAAGAACTTTGTTGTTCTCATTTTGTATGTATTCTTGTATATTTAGCTTTTCCGCAAGTCTTTTAGTGGATGCCTCCGTTCCAGCTAGTTGTGCTTTTTTATTATTATAATCAACCTCCATGTCCTCTTTTACGACTGCGACAGCTTTACTTTGTTCGTAGTAGTTGATGATATTATAAGACTTATTGAACTCAAGAAGTTTGTCCTCAGCCATTTTTAAATTATTATTGGCTAAACCTAATTGTTCTTCAAAATATTTAACAACGGCGTCAGATCTATTTTCTTTTATGTTTTTGTAATTTTTGATGCACACTTCATTGTAAATAGCCAGTGTTTGTTGACAAATACCAGGATCATTAACGGTGTAACTCATTTTTATTAAGTCGCTACTATTAATACGTGAAGCTTGTATACTTGATAATGCTTTTAATGAATAATGCTTGTCATCATCATAATTTAGTAACTCATAGATATAATTATCGTTACTGCTTCGCATTAAGGTCAATAAGCGCTGTACCGTTTTTTCATAGTTGTATCTGTTTATTCCAGGAGGAAGTGAATTGCTATAACCCAGACTATCGGTGTTTTGTATTTTGTTGTTTGAACCTTTTTCAACGTACTTATAAATTTCTTTAGGAATTTTTAATTGGAGTTCGTCAAATAATTTTTTTGAAATGTACTTCGGGTCAGCTTTAGATAACATCAGATGCGTAGTAAGCAGTCTCACAGCCACTTCTTCTTGAGTTTCTCTGGAGTTAATGATGTTGATTAAATTATCAAAAGCAATATTAGTTGCAAAATAATTGAATGTTTTATCCATTTCAACAGAAGAGCCAGTTGCTAGTCCGGTGTACAATACTGTTTGTGATGAATATTCAAAACTTGGTTTACTAGTAAGAACTAAAACCAATAGGGCAAGGAAAAGAGGCACTATAATTAATAGTGCTAAATGTTTTAATATTAATCTAATAAAATCAATTATTTTCATAGTTTTACTTTGAGTTTATTTGTAAAATGTAAACCCGGCCATGTCTTCTAAAAGTTTTTTCGCTGTTGTAAATTCAGATTTGGCAAATTCATAATCTACCTCCACAGTAGAGGCAATACTTGTTATTCTTACATACTCTGCAACAGGGACTATGCCATTGCGAAATTCCTTTTCGACCATTTGCATATTCACTTTACCGTCTCCTAAAGTCTTAGATTTTATTTTAAGTATTTTTTGTTTTAAGATTAAATCTTGGTACATTTTAATTACGGTTTGTCTGATTTCATCCTCTTGAAACTGCGCCATACTCTTTGCCTCATCAAGCTCTAATCTGGCTAGGCCTACTTGGTGCTTTCGATTTAAAAAATCAAAAATGGGGATTTTAGCATAAAGGCCTACACTATAATTAAACTGCGATGAGGTTGTTAAAACAGAGGTGTTACCTTGGGCATCGGCATTTGTTGAAAAATTATTCAGATTCCCGTATTTCGTATCAGCTTGTACGCCAAAATTCCTTGTCCAATAAATACGCTCTGATGCTAAAGTTGATTCCTTGACTCCAATATGCTGCTTTCTAAACTTTAGCATAGCATTGCGATTTAGAACAGAGTCAATAACAACCTGGAGAGAAGGCAGAGAAATTTCGTCTTTATTTTCAAAATCAGTCGATTGTGCCTGCGCAACATCAAACGAAAATACCGTTACCGTTAAAATTAAGATTATTTTTAATGTATTTTTCATGTTATTTTTTAGGAGTAAACCATGTTTTTTAAACTGATCCTTTTTGAAGTAATGCTGGAATGGTTCTTAAAATGAGTTTAATATCATACCAAAACGAATAATTATCTCCTTTAAAATGATCAGCATATTCATTATCAAGGCGCATTCTTTCTTCTTCAGACATTTTCCCGCCTTTTCCTCTTAACTCGACCTGCCATAAGCCTGTAATTCCTGGAGGAGCTAAAAATCTTTTTGATATATCATCGGCAGTTATTAACTCTGCTTCATATACGGGTAGTGGCCTATTACCCACAATAGACATATCTCCTTTTAATACATTGATTAACTGAGGTAATTCATCTATACTAGTATTTCTAATAAATTTGCCCACTTTTGTAACGCGAGGATCATCAATAATTTTAACAAAAGTTGAATTGTTTTTTGCTGCTTCTTGCTTTTGAACATTAAACCAATAATCACAGATGGTATGAGTATCAATATACATCAAAGGAGAACATGATTCACCTTCGGGCAACGCACTACATTTTGGGCAAGGTATTTCTAATGGATTATCTGTTGAAATTGTTGTTTCTTTTTTATATTGATTTTTTTCTTGAGCTAATTTTTTTAAAAGTTCGTCTGAGCCAGTGCGCATTGATCTTAGCTTATAAAAGTCAAATGTTTTACGTCCTACCCTTTTTGATATGTAATACACTTTTCCTTTTGATTCTAACCTTATTGCAAGTACAATAAGTAGCAGGAAGGGTGATGCAAATAAAAGTACAGAAGATGCAACAAAAACATCAAAAATACGTTTTGATCGTGGCATTCTGTAAACTTCGTCAGTTGTTTTTTGTGATATTTGAACTTTTGAAGGTTTTTTATTGCTACAAAGAAATTCTATCCGGCTTAAGATATCTTGTGGTGGAGTTACTGAAGTTATATAAAAATCATCAATTTGTTTTTTAAATGCTAACTTATAAATATCAACATTAAATTCCTTGGATAAAAGGATAAAAGGGATGCTATCAAATTCTTTATTTTCTCTAATCCAATCAAAAAGAAATATACCATTATTTCCAGGTAAGTTATAATCACAAACAATCGCATTAGGATGTTCGTGAGTGCTTAGGTAATTAGTGACTTTAACACTATTCTCTAAAGTAATTATCGACCATTTATTTTTTTGTTCCATGACATCAAAATATTCAGGAACGTTTCCAATGTATAAAATATTAAGATTTTTGTGCATGTTCATAAGGTCTTTAAATTAGGTTTTAATTTTAGTTGATAAATCCTTTACCAGTCAATGGCATAGTGAATTGGGAATAGATTTTTTTTAACTAATTCTTCTAATTCTTCTGGATTAAAAGGCTTTGTAAGATAATCTTGCGCACCTAGTTTATAACATTTTATTCGTTCTTTACTTTCTGATTTCCCTGAGAGCATGATGCAAGGAGTATGCTTTGTAAATCCACGTTGGCGAAGGTTTGTTAAAAATTCGTATCCATCCATCGTTTCCATTTGAATATCGCTAATTATTAAATCAGGGATATTATTATCAAGCCATAGAAGAGCATCTAACCCGTTATTAAGTGAAATTACCTCATAATTCTTGGAAAGAAAGTTCTCTAGCAAAAGACAGATACTTACTTCATCATCTAAAACTAATATTTTTTTCTTCATAATTTTTACTTTTAAGTATTTTAAAAATTATTATTATTTATTTTCTTTAACTCAAATAATTGATTTAAAGAAATCTATCGTTTTTATTAAACCTTCATCAAGATTTACCTTTGGTGACCAGTCTAATTCTTTTTTAGCTATAGAAATATCTGGTTGCCTTTGCATAGGATCATCTGACGGTAATGGTTGATAAATAATCCTTGATTTGGAACCGGTTAGTTCTATTACTTTTTGAGCTAACTCAAGAATTGTAAATTCATTTGGGTTTCCAACATTTACAGGCCCTGTAAAACTATCTTTTGAATTCATTAGCCTTATCATACCCTCAACTAAGTCGTCAACATATTGAAAGCTTCGTGTTTGATTTCCTTGTCCGTAAACAGTTATATCTTGATTTTGTAAAGCTTGAACAATAAAATTCGAAACTACACGCCCATCGTTTGGATGCATTTTAGGTCCGTATGTATTGAATATTCTAATGATTTTAATTTTTACATTGTTTTGCTTGTGATAGTTTATGAACAAGGTTTCTGCTGAACGTTTTCCTTCATCATAACAGGCTCTTTCTCCTATTGGATTAACATGACCCCAATAGGATTCTGGTTGCGGATGAACAAGTGGATCTCCATAAACTTCGCTAGTAGATGCTTGTAATATTTTGGCATTTACGCGTTTCGCAAGTCCCAACATATTAATAGCTCCCATCACAGAAGTTTTCATTGTTTTAATGGCGTTATACTGATAATGTATAGGAGAAGCAGGACATGCTAAATTGTAAATTTCATCAGTTTCTATAAAGAAAGGTGCAGTGACATCATGACGGATTAATTCAAAATAAGGATTATCTAATAAGTGTACTACGTTTTGTTTTTGTCCAGTAAAAAAATTATCTAAACAATAAACTTCGTTCCCCTCATTTAATAAACGCTCACATAAATGAGAACCAACAAAACCAGCACCACCGGTTACAAGTATTTTTTTTCGTGACATAATTTAGGATTTTACATTATTTTTTGATGTGTCAATACCAATACAGAAATAATCAAAGCCATTTTCTTTCATTTCTTCTCTATCATAAATATTACGTCCATCAAAAATTGCTGGTGTATTAAGTAATTTGCGTACAATTTTAAAATTAGGAATCTTAAATTCTGGCCATTCTGTAAGTATGGCTAGACAATCTGCATCAATTAAGGTTTCATACTGATCTTCATAATATAGAATAGTATCTCCAAAGTGATGCTTAGCTTCATTAATAGCAATTGGGTCATACGCTTTTACTATAGCGCCAGCTTCTAAAAGATTTTTCACTACATCTAATGAAGGGGCTTCACGCATATCATCTGTTTGTGGTTTAAAGGAAAGTCCCCATAATGCGATGGTTTTGCCTTTAATAGCTCCTTTAAAGTAATTCGTGATTTTATTGAAGAGTATCAGTTTTTGGTCTTTGTTAACCGCTTCAACAGCTTTAAGCACACGCAATTCATAATTGAATTCACTTGCTGTTTTTATTAATGCCTGAACATCTTTTGGGAAACAAGAACCTCCATACCCAATGCCTGCATATAAAAATTTATGCCCTATACGAGAATCTGACCCAATACCTTTTCTTACTTTATTTATATCGGCTCCAACAATTTCGCAAAGATTTGCTATATCATTAATAAAACTAATTTTTGTAGCTAGCATTGAATTTGCGGCATATTTAGTCATTTCAGCCGAAATAATATCCATAAAAATTACGGGGTGACCATTAAGAGTAAATGGTTTATATAAACTCTTCATTAAGTCTTCTGCTCTTTCGCTTTCTATTCCAACTACAATTCTATCCGGTTTTAAAAAGTCGTCAATAGCAGCTCCTTCTTTTAAAAACTCGGGATTTGATGCTACATCAAATTCTATATCAATATTCCTTTTATCTAGTTCTTCTTGTAATGCCTGTTTTACTTTTATAGAAGTACCTACGGGAACCGTACTTTTTGTAACCACTAGTAAGTAATCATTCATATGCTTTCCACAATCTCTAGCAACAGCAAGAACGTATTTTAAGTCTGCACTGCCATCTTCATCTGGTGGAGTTCCGACAGAAATAAATAAAACTTCAGAATCTTTTAAGGCCTCTGCAATGTTAGTTGTAAAACTTAATCGCCCCTTTTTCATATTTCGGGTAATCATATCTTCTAAGCCTGGTTCATAAATAGGTATAATACCCTTATTAAGGTTATCTATCTTATTACGGTCTATATCAACACACGTAACATCAATACCAACTTCCGAAAAACATGCGCCAGTTACAAGCCCAACGTATCCACTTCCAACAATTACAATTTTCATACTATTTAGATTTTTATAGGTTATTTAACTTCTAAAATCGGAACTTAATCAGGATTAAATTTCGATCTAAAAAATCAAATATTTGGTTTTATAAGATCAACAGAACATAAAAAAATATTTTATTTCGTAATCAAATATAATACAAAAACAATGCAAACATCGATGAAGTGCAAAAAAAATCGATAAGGCGTATTTTTACTTATAATTAATACTTTTTTTAGCGTTTATCATTAAAAAAGATAGTAAAAAACATAAATAATACCTGCTATGAAATTAACAGGTTAATATGAATAATCAACACTACAATTATACTAAAAGCTTCACAAACAAAATTTATATCGCGGGGTATTAAAATAATTTTGAGAGTACTATTAAATATTTAAATGAAAGCAAAAACAGTAAAATTTGCCACGTTACTAGCTACAAAAATAAGATTGACTTCATTGTGGTTTAACTGTTTTACGGCTTGAAAAGCATTTGAAAATTCAGCGAAATTATTCAATATCATATGAATTTATTTTCTAGTTCAAAGCGCAATGTAATTAGACTATAGTGAATAAACAATCGGCATAGGCACTCTATTCACTCACATAGTTATATTATTATCGCTTTGTCGTGGTTTTATCATCATTAATTATGCAATCCATTTTAAAATTAATTTTTTAGAGCTCATTTAAAAAACGAGTCATCGTATTTAATATCTCGTTGAAATTTTCATGAAGCGTATTATTTCCTTCAATTAAGTTTAATTCATGCTTACATGCTAATTCATAACTTTTTTCAAGTCCTAAAATACTAATTTTATGTTTGAGTTTATGCACATTATTGGCAGCTAAGTCGAAATTAGTTATTGCAATGTTATTTAAATAAGTATCTCTTTCTTCAGGGAACTCCGTTTTTATAACTTTAAGTATCTTATCTTCAAAAACTTTATCTCCCGCTGAAAAGCTGTTGAGGTAAGAAAAATTTGGTTCTTCCATAATTAATTTATTAAGTAAAACATTGTTTCTATATTTAATTTAGATTTCAGCCAAATTTCATTACCATAAAACTAGACATTTTTTTAGAATAGAAAGTCAAAAATTACTAAAAGAAATATTACTTTGAAGCTTTGCAAAAGTTTTAATTATTTATTCAAAAGTACTAAAGCTATGCCTATTACATTGTCTTTTATAACACTCCTATTCTTTGACTAAATCTTTAAATCCTAATTTAGTAGAACTTCTACAAACTTATTTCAAGGATTGCCTTTAAGCAACGGAATTTCGACGAGTTTCTATTTAAGTATAGATGAGTGTCTTATTGCTTTGGCTTAATGGTCTATTGAAAATTTAACTAAGTCTATGCCTGTACTGGCAGCATTTTTTCAACTAACTTTTTCAAAAGTTTAAGATAGATATTGTGGTATGACTGTTTCATGTTGCCTAAAAGTGGAGACAAATTTTGGTGAATCCAAGAGGTCAAAATGTATGGAAAAACAGCGCGTTGTGATTGTTTTAAATTTACTTTTATATAATTAAATAATTCTTTATGCGATTATCACGGTCTTTTTCTTCAGTTTGAAGGTAATGTTTTTTTACGTCGTGAATAGAAGATCAGTCAAAAACGGATTTTTTATTTAAGTCGCAAATACCTGTAAAGGTTTCGTCAAGTGTATGAAAACTTTCTATTTTCTAAGGTTTGTACTTAGCTCTAAGTGAAAGTCTAAAAAACATCATTTTCTAGTAAAACAGGACGTAAATAGATGTTTTTCAGTTCCGTTTTGCTGGTGGTCTTCGCCAAAGTTAGTTTGGTATAAGTGCCGTTTTAAATACCTTCTTTAGTTTTTCTTAAAAATTGAATGAATACTGATTGAAAGAACAGGAGGTTATTTATAGATATGGAATGAATCTCGAATAGATTTTGTAAAATTAGGTTTTGTACCACTAAATAGTAGAAAAGTTTGTTTTCTGTATACAAAACAGCAGATTCACGAATCATATGATCTGTGAATCTGCTGTTAAAAACTATTTTGTTGTAATGCAATGTTTATTTATTCCCCAGTAAACACGGCTTTTCTTTTTTCTAAGAAAGCAGTTGTTCCTTCTTTAAAATCTTCTGTTCCAAAACATTTCCCGAAAGATTTTATTTCGGTTTCAAAACCATTTTCACCGTCTTTATAATTCGCATTAATAGACTTGATGGCTTTGCTGATTGCTAAGGGAGAGTTCTTCATGATTCTTTGTGCTATTCCATTACAGAATTCTAAAAGTTCTGCTTGCGGTACCACATGGTTTACTAAACCAGTTCTGTAGGCATCATCAGCCGTTACCATTCCGGCAGTCATAATCATTTCCATGGCGCGTCCTTTACCTATTAATTGTGGTAAGCGTTGCGTTCCACCATAACCAGGAATAACTCCGAGCGATACTTCTGGTAAGCCCATTCTGGCATTGTCTGAGGCGATTCTAAAGTGACAGGCCATAGCTAATTCTAATCCGCCGCCAAGTGCAAATCCGTTAACGGCTGCAATAACTGGGATTTTTAGATTTTCCACAAAATTGAATAAGATGTCTTGGCCTTGAGCAGCTAATTGAACACCTTCTTCAACTGAAAAATCGGCAAATTCAGCAATGTCAGCTCCTGCGACGAATGCTTTTTCTCCGCTTCCAGTTAAAATAACCACTCGAGTTTCGTAATTTTTTTCTAACTCCTCAAATGCGTGATGCAGTTCTTGAATTGTTACTGTATTTAGGGCATTTAGTTTTGTAGGACGGTTTATAGTTATTGTTGCAATGCTGTTTTCTTTTGCAACTAGAATGTTGTTGTAGCTCATTTTAGTAATTTAAGAGTTAATTATAGGAAGTGACACCGTAAACCGTGTTCCTTTTCCATATTCTGTATCAAAGGTAATTGTTCCTTTATAATTTTCAATGATATTTTTTATAATACCTAGGCCTAATCCCATTCCGCTGTTTTTAGTGGTGAATTTAGGTTCGAAAATACGACTAATATCTTCAGGCTTAATCCCAATTCCATTGTCTTCAACAATGATTAACACACTGTTGAGCTCTTTTTTTACGGCTACAAAAACCCTTTTGTTTTCCTGTAGTTCAGGTATCGATTGGATGGCATTTTTGACCAAATTAGTGAGAATTCGAATCAATTGCGTTCGGTCTATTTTAGAAATAATTTCAGGGAATTCACTTTCAAATACAATGTGTTCTTCATTAAAAATGTCTAATGCTAGTTCGACTACTTCGACTACGTTCAGCGTTTCATTTTGTTGTGCTGGCATAGAAGCAAAATTAGAAAAAGCAGATGCAACGGCATTCATAGTATCAATTTGCTGAATTAAGGTCTCCGAGTAATCTTTCATTTTTTGTATGATGTCAGGATCTTCGGGATTGAATTTTCTTTCGAAGCTTTGTACCGTCAAACGCATTGGCGTCAATGGATTTTTGATCTCATGCGCTACCTGTTTCGCCATTTCGCGCCAAGCTTCTTCTCTTTCACTTTGCGCTAATTTGACGGCACTTATCTCGAGTTCTTCGACCATTCGATTATAAGATTTAATCAATAGGTTGATTTCTTTACTGCTTGCTTCTAATACTATTTTTTTATTCTTTTGGCTCAAACTAGTTTCGTTTATACGGTCTGAAATTGTTTTCAAGGATTTTGTGATGTACGTCGAAAGAAAATAAGCCAGTCCAAAGGCCACAATTAACATAAAGGTATAGACTTGTCCTAAACGGATTAAAAAACTGTTCAGCTCCTTTTCATAAAAGCCATCATCCTCTAGATAAGGTAAGTTCAAAACACCCAAGGGCTTGAATTTATCGTCTTTTATTTGGGTAAAAGAAGACCTGTTTTTAACACCATTTACGGTTTTAATATCTACGTATCGTTTTTCAATCGAAGAACGAACCAGTTTTAATATGTATTTTGGGATGGGCGGAGAAACCTTATCAACGGAAAAAGATTCTTTGGATGATTTTAAAAGCTTGCCTTCAAGACTATAAATATTTATTTCAATATTATGAATGTGCGCCAGTTCGTGAATCTTATCCTTGAAAATCAGATCGAGGTTTTCAGTAGTTAAAGGATAGGTTGTTGTCGAAAGAACGTAATTAATATGTTCTCTAACCGCATTTTCTTTTCTTTCCAGTCGTTCCTGATGGTATTCTTTGGCTTCGTTTTTAAATTGGATAATCGAGATAGAAGCTAACAAAATAGAGGCTACGATTATCAGTACGATCATCGAAAGAAAAATCCGAATTCGTAGCGACAACATCGATAATTTGAAACCTTTTAGCATTGTTCTCTTTTTAGTATTTCATCTTTTTACATGTCAGTAATAGGAGAAACTGAACACTAAAAGACTCATCACTGTTCACTGTTCTTTTCTCGTATTCTCTTGTAAAATTTAAAGCCCAACATAATTGTAATTGAAAATAGAAAAATGCCAGCGACTCCGTAAATCCAATTGACGGCATTTTTTAGAATCACTAAAAAAACAACTGCAAAAAGAATGATGGTGGCGCCTTCATTCCATAAACGCATAAAGTTAGTTGTGTATTTAACTTGGTTGTTTTGCAATTGCTTGAATATTTGGTGGCATTTGCCATGGTATAAATACAACACAAATACAAAGCCAAGTTTTACATGCATCCATGGCATTTGCAACCAAGACTTTCCTAAGGGAGTGAAAAATAGCATCCAAAACGCAAAAATACTAGCCAGAACCGCCGAAGGCCAGGTGATAATATACCACAATCGGTAGGTCATTATTTTGTATTGTGCTTGCAAAATTTCTTTTTCAGGAGATGGTTTGTCATTTGCTTCAATTTGGTAAACAAACAACCGAACAATATAAAACAAACCTGCAAACCAGGTAATTACAAATATGAGGTGTAGGGATTTGAGGTAGTTATAATATTCCATCAGTAGTTTTAATCAATTTTGTATTCATTTCTTTCTTTAGAAAATAGCCGGTTAGTATTGTTGACAACACATCGGCAATAGGGAAGGCAACCCACACTCCAAAAATACCGAAAAAATTCGGTAGTATCAGTACTAACGGAATTAAGAAAAATCCTTGTTTACTCAGCGTCAGCATTAATGCTTTTTTAGCTTTTCCCGCGGCTTGAAAATAGGCTGCGCCAATTAACTGGATGGCTATAATAGGAGAAGCGGCAAATACCCATCGTAAGGCATTCGGTGTTTCGGCAATAACCTTTGGGTCGGTGGTAAAAATGGTTACTATTGGCGTGGCATAATAGAGAATAACAACAAATATCAACGATGCTAATAGTGCAGCATATTTGATGGATATTTGAATGCTTTCTTTAACTCTTTCATAATTTTGGGCTCCATAATTATAACCGGCAATCGGGATAAATCCTTGTGTAATTCCAAGAATAGGGAACAGGGCAAACATCAACATTCTACTTATTATTCCGTAAACGGCAATCGAATGTTCGCCGCCATACGAGTATAAAGTATGGTTGAGAATAATGGCCAAAACACCTATTACTCCTTGTCTTGAAAAAGTAACAAAACTTAGTTCTGTAATTTCTTTTATGATGGGTAAGTGTAACGTAAAATGTCGTGCTTTTAGTTTTAATTCGCTTTTATAAACAAAGAACCAAAGAACAAAAAGGAAGCACATAAAATAGGAAATGGATGTTGCTAACGCTGCTCCAAACATGCCTAATCCCATCACTTTTATAAAAATAATATCTAAAATGATATTGACAAAAGCAGGAATAATCATGGCGACCATAGCAAATTTAGCTTTGCCTTCGGCTCTGATTATGTTGTTTCCCATCATGCAAAGGGCAAGGAAAGGCACAGAAACAATAATTGGGGAAAAGAATTCAGCTGCCGGAGCTATGATTGCTCCTTTGGCACCAAAAAGCAGTAGCATTTCAGAACTGAAAAAGATACCAAGTATTACAAAAAGTGACGCCAAAATAAAGGTCATCATAATTTGATTGGCAAAAGTAGTTTTCGCTTTTTCGCGGTCTTTCGCACCCAAAGCTCTAGAAAGAACAGAACCACCACCTACGCCAATAGCCATGCCTAATGATGAAATCAGGAAAGTTATAGGCAAGACCACTGTTACGGCCGCAATAGCAAGCGAACCAATCCACTGTCCGACAAATATGGTATCAATAAGGATATTGACGGACATGAACAAAATCCCAATAGAAGCAGGCAAAGCCTGCTTCATCAAGAGTTTTTTTATGTCTTCGGTTCCTAGTTCTTCGGCTGAAATTGCCATTTATGCATTTGTTTTTTCAACAGCTACCCATTCCGTGATCCAATTGCTTACGGTATTGCACCAGGCATCGCTATCGTTCAAGCAAGGAATTGCCAAGAATTCTTCGCCTCCATGTGCTTTGAATTCGTGATTGGCTTCCATCGCGATTTCTTCTAATGTTTCTAAACAATCAGAGACAAAAGCTGGGGTTACCACCGCTAATTTTTTGATTCCTTTTTCAGGCATTTTATTCACTTCGACATCCGTGTAAGGCGTAAGCCATTTGTCACCCGCTAAACGCGATTGAAACGTTTGGCTGTATTTTCCTTCTGGAATACCTAATAATTTCACGACCTGTTTTGTGGTTTCATAACATTGGTGACGGTAACAAAATTCATGTGCCGGTGAAGGCGTATTGCAACAAGAGCCGTCAATTTTACAATGTGATTTAGTAATATCCGTTTTGCGAATGTGACGCTCCGGAATTCCATGGTAAGAAAACAATAGATGATCGTAGTCATACCCTTTCAAGTGTCCTTTTATAGAATCGGCAAGGTTTTGTAAATAATCTGGTTTGTTGTAAAAAGCAGGTACTATCGTAAAATTCATTTCCGGGAAATACTTTTTACGGTGTTCTTCGGCTAGTTCTAATATTGTAGTCGTAGACGCCATCGCATGTTGCGGATACAAAGGAAAAAGCAGCACCTCATTCACCCCTTGATCATGTAATTCTTGCAAGCCTGACAAAAGAGAAGGGTTTCCATAACGCATGGCAAGGGAAACGGGAACATTCACTAATTGCTTTACTTTAGCGTGCATTCTTTTTGATATCACGACAAGCGGAGAGCCTTCGTCCCACCATATTTTAGCATAGGCTGCCGCCGATTTTTTAGGTCGTGTTTGCAAAATGATTCCGCGAACTAATAACGCTCTTAATAAAAACGGAACATCAATTACGTATTTGTCCATTAAAAACTCATCCAAATATGGTTTTACATCTTTTGCAGTTGGACTTTCAGGAGAACCTAAGTTGACTAATAATACACCTTTCATAAATTATTTCTTTTTATTATTATCATTGCTTCAGCTGTATAGGTAAAACCCTTTAGTACGAAGAATGTGTAATCTTGTGGCAAAAGTAATTAAAGTTGGTTTGCTGTAAATTACGATTAACTATTTTTTATTTATTGTTTAATATATAAAACCGATGACGAATTACGTATTCGGATTAATGGACATTAAGTATTTCTTTGGCGTTGTGGCAAATTTCTTTTTGAAGGCAGCGATGAAATGACTTCCGGTGCTGTATCCTATTTTTAGTCCTACCTCATTTACATTATAAGAGCCACTGTCGAGTAACTTTCGAGCAAAATCCATTTTGTAATCAAACAGAAACCCATAAACAGTATCGCCATAAATTTGTTTGAAACCCATTTTCAGTTTCTTTAAATTCAAACCTATTTCATCGGCTAGTTCTTGTAAACCTGGTGGTTCAGCCATATTAGCAATAATAATTTCTTTGGCTTTTCTAATCTTCATTACATTGTCTTCATCTATTAAAAACGGACATTGTTCTGCATTGGGATCTTCGGTTCTATTGAAATACAAACTCAACAATTCGTAGCCTTTTCCTTTGTAATACAAGTTTTTTATCGAAGGATGCAGGCTATAATGAAATAACTGAGACAGTACAATTGCCATCGACGGACTTATATTTCCTTCGTTATAATATTTCTTGTCTTTATTATCTCCGCTCAAAAAAGTAATGTAATCAGCTTCTGTCGAAAATAAGGCATGAAATTTCTTGATCGAAATAATTACCGAAATCACCCATGAATTTGGCGCTAGTTCGAGATTCAGCGGTAACTCCTTTTGTGGATTGTATAAAAGCAATGATTTTTCTTCTTTCAGTTCCAAGGCATAATTCCCTTGATTGAATATAAATTTAGCGCTTCCTTTTAATCCAAAATGAAATTGAATCAAGCCGCTGCTGACTTCGCGTTGGGCATTAAAGGATTCTGTGCTGTCATTCTGAAAACGAATTAAGGTAAAATCATCTTCTATTTTTATAATTTCTTGAGAACTCATAGCGATATTTTTTAATTTAAAACACGACGATTACAAACCTCTTTAGTTTAGAACGACTCTAAATAAGAAACGTCTAATTACTTGATTTCAGTACAAAAATAGCTATTTTTGCATTAAAACAGGCGATTAGAAACAAAAAAACATATAGCGATACAAAAAGTACTTCTAGCGTTACTTTTATAAAGTCTTTAGTGATAATTTTGTCTCACTTTTTGGAAAAGTAATTATATGGAAAATAACAACCTATCAAAGCATCAGTATTTTTACTCCGTTGGATTAAGCTATAAAAAAGCAGATGCTGAGATTAGAGGAAAATTTAGCTTAGATGCTTTAGCTAAAACACGTTTACTGGAGCAAGCAAAAGAGGAAGGAATTGAGAGCTTAATCGTAACTTCTACTTGTAATCGAACAGAGATATACGGATTTGCAGAACACCCTTTTCAATTAATAAAATTGATTTGTGAGAATAGTCAAGGTAGTGTTGAAGCATTTCAAAAAGTTGGTTTTGTATATAAAAATCAAGAAGCCATAAACCATATGTTTCG
The DNA here is from genome assembly GCF_900111075.1 of Flavobacterium frigoris. GTDB lineage: Bacteria > Bacteroidota > Bacteroidia > Flavobacteriales > Flavobacteriaceae > Flavobacterium > Flavobacterium frigoris. Next base: position 143,161 of record NZ_FOFZ01000001.1, on the reverse strand, counting down.
TGTAGGAACAGGTTTAGACAGCCAGATTCTTGGAGATTTTGAAATTATTTCCCAAATAAAAACTAGTTTTAGCCAGTCGAAATCCTTAGGTCTTGCCAGTAATTTCATGGAAAGATTAGTGAATGCGGTTATTCAAGCGAGTAAAAAAATAAAAACAGATACAGAAATTAGTTCCGGAGCCACTTCGGTATCTTTTGCTTCCGTTCAATATATAATGAAGAACGTAGAAGACATTGGAAACAAAAACATTCTATTGTTTGGCACAGGGAAAATTGGTCGTAATACTTGTGAAAATTTGGTAAAACACACCAAAAACGAACACATTACTCTAATCAACAGAACGAAAGATAAAGCGGAAAAATTAGCGGGTAAACTAAACTTAATCGTAAAAGATTATTCAGAGTTACATCTGGAATTACAAAAAGCAGATGTTGTTGTGGTTGCTACTGGTGCCCAAAACCCTACTGTAGATAAAGCAATTTTGAATCTAAAAAAGCCTTTGTTGATTTTAGATTTATCCATACCTAAAAATGTAAATGAAGATGTTCAGGAATTAGATGGCGTTACATTAATTCATATGGATTATTTGTCTCAACTAACTGATGAAACTTTAGAAAACAGAAAAAAACACATTCCTGCCGCTGAAGCTATTATCGAAGAAATAAAAGAAGAGTTCAATGTTTGGACAAAAGGCCGAAAATTTGCGCCTACCATTCATGCTTTGAAAGAAAAATTGAATGCTATCAAAACTTCCGAATTAAATTTCCAGAGTAAAAAAATAGCTGATTTCAATGAAGAACAAGCAGAGATTATCAGCGCAAGAATTATTCAAAAAATCACTACCCAATTTGCAAATCATTTAAAAGATGATGATACCATGGTAGATGAAAGTATCGAATGGATTGAAAAAGTTTTTAAAATAGGTCTTGCAGCGAAATAAATTTATATAAAACGTAATGAATCTTAATTTCTTAATGGTTTTTAATTTTAAAGAAACCTTTTTGAAATCAAAATATAAAAATGGCTGAAAAAACAATACGAATTGGTACCAGAGATAGTGAACTCGCACTTTGGCAAGCACACACAGTAGAAAAAAAGTTAAACGATTTAGGATATAAAACAGAAATTATAACGGTTAAATCTACTGGAGATATCATTCTGGACAAACCACTTTACGAATTAGGAATCACAGGAATTTTTACTAAAACACTTGATGTGGCTATGATAAATGGCGATGTGGATATAGCAGTGCATTCCATGAAAGATGTTCCTACGGCTTTGCCAAAAGGGATTGTTCAAGCAGCAGTTTTAGAAAGAGCGAATGCCTTAGATATTTTAGTACATAAAGGCAATCTTGATTTTCTTAACGAATCAGGTATAATTGCTACAGGAAGTTTGCGTCGTCAAGCGCAATGGCTGAATAAATATCCAACACATAAAGTAGTTGACCTTCGCGGAAATGTAAATTTGCGTATGAAAAAGTTGAACGAAGGAGACTGGAGCGGAGCTATTTTTGCAGCTGCTGGTTTAGAAAGAATCAACTTAAAGCCGGAGAACTTCATTAATTTAGACTGGATGATTCCTGCTCCCGCTCAAGGAGCTATGCTTGTTGTTGCCATGCAGGAAGATGCATTTACATTAGATGCTTTATCGCAGCTAAATGATATTGAAACCGAAATCGTAACCTATATAGAACGTCAGTTTCTAAAAACATTAGAAGGGGGTTGTACGGCACCTATTGGAGCTTTGGCACGTTATAACGAACAAGAAGATACTATTCATTTTCAGGGAGTTTTATTTTCGCTTGACGGAAAAGAAAAAATTGAAGTTGAAAAAATTGTTCCTATCGAAGAGTGGAAAAAATTAGGCTTCTTTTCTGCCCAAGAAGTTTTAAATAATGGCGGAACAAAATTGATGACGGAAATTAAAAATAATCTAAAGAAATAATGAGTCAAACAAGCATTTTATCAACCAAAACATTGTCTGCAGAACAAAGGCAAGTATTTATCGATGCTGATTTTGATCTTTTAGAACAAGATTTTATCGAAATTAAAAACAACCTTTTTCAATTAGATAAATTCAACGATAATTTGATTTTCAGTAGTCAAAATGCTGTTGTGAGTTTAATGGAACAAAGCGGTTGGGAAGTTCTTAAGACTAAAATGGTCTTTTGTGTAGGTATTAAAACCAAAGAATTATTAGAAGCTAATGGTTTTACGGTGAGTGTTTATATGGATTATGCCTCTGAATTAGCGGAGATCATTACATTAATTTATAGCAAAGAGAGTTATACTTTTTTAAGCGGAAATTTACGTAAGGAAACCTTGCCAGCAGCATTAAAAAGTGAAGGAATTACTTTTAATGAAATAGAAGTATATCAAACTACATTAGCGCCTTTCAAAATATCTGAACAAGAGAATTTTGACGGAATCATGTTCTTTAGTCCATCTGCAGTGGAGAGTTATTTGACAAACAACAAAATCAAAAAGGAAATCTGCTTTTGCGTAGGGAATACTACTGCAAAATCATTAGAATTAAACAAAGTTAAAAACATTGTAATTGCCGAAATCCCAACAATCGAAGACGTAATTATTGAAGTGATTCAATATTATAATCCGGAAGAAAGTATCGAGCCTACAGCTGAAAATTAAAAAATCCAATACCCTCGCTGCGGCGGGGAATAAAAAAGATAGAATTATGTTAAAGAATGACTTATTTTTAAGAGCGTTAAAAGGAGAAACAGTTCAACGTCCACCAGTTTGGATGATGCGTCAAGCCGGAAGGTATTTGCCAGAATTTATCGCTTTGCGTGATAAATATGATTTTTTCACCCGTTGTCAAACCCCTGAATTAGCTGCCGAAATCACAGTGCAACCTATCCGTAGAATTGCGCCAGATGCTGCGATTTTATTCTCGGATATCTTGGTGATTCCACAAGCAATGGGAATTGAAGTAGAGATGAAACCTAATTTTGGGCCATATTTACCACATCCTATTCGCACGATTCAGGATGTAGAAAAAGTAATCGTTCCAGATGTACATGAAACTTTAGGATACGTTTTTGAGGCTATTAAATTGACTAAAGAAATGTTGAATGATGAGGTTCCATTAATTGGTTTCGCAGGTTCGCCATGGACTATTATGTGTTATGCAGTAGAAGGACAAGGATCTAAAAGCTTTGATAAAGCGAAAGGATTTTGTTTCTCTCACCCAGAAGCAGCACATGTTTTATTGCAAAAAATTACTGACACGACTATTTTATACCTAAAAGAAAAAGTAAGATCTGGAGTAGATGCTGTTCAAATTTTTGATTCTTGGGGAGGAATGTTATCTCCTGTTGATTATCAAGAATTCTCTTGGAAATACATTAATCAGATCATTGAAGCTTTGGCAGATGACGCTCCGGTAATCGTTTTCGGAAAAGGATGTTGGTTCGCTCTTGGCGAAATGGGAAAAAGTCGTGCTTCTGCATTAGGAGTTGACTGGACTTGTTCGCCTAGAAATGCAAGATACCTTTCTGGTGGAAACATTACTTTACAAGGTAATTTTGATCCATCTAGATTGTTATCTCCTATTCCTGTCATCAAGAAAATGGTACATGAAATGATTGACGAATTCGGTAAGGACAAATACATCGTGAACTTAGGTCATGGTATTTTACCAAATATTCCTGTTGATCATGCGAAAGCATTTATCGATGCAGTGAAAGAATACAACCAATAATAGCAGATGCTGAATAAAGGATTAAGAGACGAAAAGAAAGTAAAGATTGACACTATGTTAAGTACTTTACTTTCTTTGGTTTTTGTTCCAAAATTTTGGAATATAGAAGACACAAGTCTTATTGATAATCAGTTGACTGATTTCGACTTAACAACTACTATTCTTAATCAAATTGAAGAAAAAGATTTGATTTCATTGTTAGATAAATACGAAATGGATTGGGCCCAAAAGGAGCAATTCGCTAATTTTTTAGTTCTTTATTCTGGTAATAAACAATTTGATTTTTCAGCAAAAGCGATTGCTGTTTATAATCACATTCAAGTGGATAGTAAAACTTTTTCATTTGATATTTTTAATAAAATTGCTACTATTCAATCAAAATCATAAGGTAAATGACACTCTCTGAAAATTTCACTATCGATCAATTAAAATCAACAGATGCGACCGAATTGCATCTTTTTTTGTTAGATAATACAGCGCGGCTTCACAGGTTTTTCCCGCTTACGCTGTCTAGTAATGAAACTATTGAGAAGTCAAGAGCCTATATTGAAGAAAAGAATGATGAAATTGAGCGAAAAGTCAATTTTACTTTTGCAATTAAAGAGTTGGATACGCAAAAAATTGCAGGTTTAATTATCATAAAAAAAATTGATTGGGTAGATAAAGTAGGCGAACTCGCTTATTGTATCGGAAGTAATTTTGAAGGGAAAGGCTTGGTTACTAAAGCAGTTAAAGCTATTTCGGGTTTTGCTTATGGTGAGCTACATTTGAAAGTTTTACAGATTATCGCTCATGAAACGAACGTAGGAAGTGTAAAAGTGGCTCAAAATTGCGGTTTTATATGGAAGCGAACGTTATTAAATGAATTTACTCCTACTGGAGAGTCTCCATTAGATATGGAATTATATGAACATACAAATGAAAAATAAATTCTACACATACATACAAAACCTTCAAGACCAAATCGTAGCAGGACTTGAAGCTGTTGATGGTCAAGCCAAATTTAAAGAAGATCTTTGGGATCGCCCAGAAGGTGGAGGAGGAAGAACTCGAGTAATCGAAAACGGAAAAGTTTTTGAAAAAGGCGGTGTCAATATCTCAGCTGTTCACGGTAAATTACCCGAAGCCATGCAAAAAATGTTCAATGTAGGAGAGGCTGATTTCTTTGCGTGTGGACTAAGTTTAGTCATTCATCCTAAAAGTCCAATGGTGCCTACGGTTCATGCCAATTGGCGGTATTTCGAAATGTACGATGATAACGGAAAGGTGATTCAACAATGGTTTGGTGGCGGACAAGATTTAACGCCTTATTATTTGTTTGATGAGGATGCAATTCATTTTCACCAAACTTGTAAAACGGCTTGCGACAAACACAATTCGGAGTTTTATCCAAAATATAAAAAACAATGTGACGCTTATTTCTGGAACGCACATCGTCATGAAGCACGCGGAATAGGCGGATTATTTTTCGATTATTGCAAAGCGACAGACGAGATGAGCATGGAAAACTGGTTTGACTTTGTCTCTGAAGTGGGGAATAGTTTCCTCGAAGCTTATGTGCCAATTGTTGAGAAGAGAAAAGAATTACCTTATACTCCGGAACATAAGACATGGCAAGAAATCCGTCGTGGTCGTTACGTAGAGTTTAATTTGGTTCATGATAAAGGGACTTTATTTGGACTAAAAACGAATGGAAGAATCGAAAGTATCCTGATGTCTTTGCCACCGCATGTGCAGTGGGTATATGATCATCATCCGGAAGCAGGAAGCGAAGAAGAAAAATTAGTCAAAGTATTAGAAGCACCTATAGATTGGGTTTAAGAATAAAGAATAGCAACTTTAAACCTTAAACTTTTAAACAATTTAAACAAAATCATATGTTCCCATTACACAGAGGTAGAAGATTAAGAACCAACGAATCAATTCGTTCGTTAGTACGAGAAACCACTTTAAGTCCGTCCGATTTTATGTTTCCCATGTTTATTGCAGAGGGAGAAAATGTAAAAGTGGAAATCCCTTCGATGCCGGGAATCTTCCGACGTTCGATTGATTTAACGGTAAAAGAAATCAAAGAACTTTACGCTTTAGGCATTCGTGCGGTAAATATCTATGTAAAAGTAAGTGAAAACTTAAAAGACAATACAGGAAAAGAAGCTTGGAATAAAGACGGATTGATGCAAGAAGCGATTCGTGCGATTAAAACGGTTTGTCCCGAAATGATTGTTATGCCAGATGTCGCCTTAGACCCGTATTCTATTTATGGTCACGATGGTATTATAGAAAATGGAGATGTAGCAAACGACCCTACAAATGAAGCCTTAGTAAAGATGGCCGTTTCACATGCAGCTGCTGGAGCCGATTTTGTTGCCCCATCTGATATGATGGATGGACGTGTTTTGCGATTGCGCCAAGGACTTGATGCTGCAGGATTTCATAATGTGGGTATCATGAGTTATTCGGCTAAATATGCTTCTGCTTTTTACGGGCCATTTCGGGATGCATTAGACAGCGCACCAGTTGACAATAACGAAATCCCAAAAGATAAAAAAACCTATCAAATGGATTATGCTAATCGTATTGAAGCGGTCAAAGAAGCCCTTTGGGATGTTGAAGAAGGTGCAGATATGGTAATGGTAAAACCAGGAATTGCTTATTTAGATATTGTACGTGAAGTAAAAAATGCGGTAAATGTTCCGGTAACGGTATTTCATGTTTCTGGTGAATATGCCATGATCAAGGCCGCTGCTGAAAGAGGATGGTTAGACCATGATAAAACCATGATGGAGCAATTAATGTGTATCAAACGTGCTGGGGCAAGTTTAATTTCTACTTATTTTGCTAAAGAAGCAGCAATACTTTTAAACAAATAAAACTGACAATTATCATTTGATAAAAATTTTAAGTTAATTAACTTTGAGTTCAAATACTTCAAATCATGAAAAAAATAGTAATTATTGCGATCGCATTAGTAGCATTCTCTTGTAAAGGAAAGGAAGAAGAATCTTTTGGTAAAGAAGAACCAGCGGCGTCTACAGAAGCCTCTTCTGAAGGAATGCCTGCTGTGGCTCAAACGCCAGAAAAATTAGGAGAAACCATTTTTAACGGAAAAGGAACTTGTGCAACCTGTCATAAGGTAGATACGAAATTGATTGGGCCTAGTGTACAAGAGATTGCAGCGGTTTATAAAGCCAAAGGGGGTAACATTGTGGCCTTCTTAAGAGACGATGCGAAACCGTTAGTTGACCCAACTCAATATGAAATAATGAAAGCAAATTTCGCAATTACAAAAGCATTGTCTACCGAAGAATTACAAGGATTAGAAGCTTATATTAATTCTAATTTAAAGTAAGGAGCTATTTCCTGCTGTACACTATATCTTTATGTTTTTAAAGAAAAAATATAAAGGATGCCGTTTCCATCAGGGCTAGAAAACTGCACATACAATAAAATTTATTTTAATCGACCTACAGGATTTTTTCTCGTAGGTCGTTTTGTTTTAAGCTAATAGTAAAGAATATTATTTATATTTATAAAATGGAAGCAGCGCAAATCAAAACACCACTAGGTATCGCGATAATTACTGGTGATGAAAGCGGAATTTCTTCTATATCCGTTTCTGACCAGGATACTATTTCGGCTATCATTCCGTCCGTTTTGCAAGAAGCGGTTGAACAACTCAACGAATATTTCGAAGGGAAAAGAAATGATTTTAGTTTCAAGATGAATCCAAAAGGGACTGAATTCCAACAGAAGGTATGGAAATCATTACTAGAGATTCCCTATGGAAAAACTAGGACGTATTTAGAACAGTCCAAAATTTTAGGAGACGTCAAAGCAATTCGGGCTGTGGCTTCCGCCAATGGGAAAAACCCGCTGTGGATTGTTGTGCCTTGCCACAGAGTGATTGGTTCAGATGGTTCGCTGACCGGTTATGCAGGAGGTTTGTGGCGTAAGAAATGGCTTTTGGAACACGAAAACCCAACAATGCAGCAAAGTTTGTTTTAGAGAATTAAATGTAAATTGCTTGATTTTCTTTATATTCGAACATCGTTAATATCAATTGATGTTTTCGATAGAAAACGAAATCTATACTAATTTATGTAAATCGGTGTGCCCATCAATATGATAGAAAAAATTAACCTTAATAACATTCTCTTTCTAGATATAGAAACAGTGCCAGAAGCCGAGAATTATAATGCTTTGGATTCCGAGATGAAAGACCTTTGGGAACATAAAACCCAATACCAGCGAAAAGATGAATATACTCCAGAAGATTTTTATGATCGAGCGGGAATCTGGGCTGAATTTGGAAAAATAGTATGTATTTCTGTGGGTTATTTTACCATCAAAGGCGATATCCGGAACTTTCGGGTCACTTCCTTTTTTGGAGAGGAAAAGACAATCCTGAAGGACTTCAATAATTTATTAAACAATCACTTCAACCAACCGCAACATATTTTGTGCGGCCATAATGCTAAGGAATTTGATATTCCGTTTATGGCAAGAAGAATGATTATCAACCAAATCGCACTGCCTGATAAACTCAATTTATTTGGTAAGAAACCATGGGAAATCCCCCATTTGGATACGCTGGAGTTATGGAAGTTTGGCGATTATAAGCATTATACTTCTTTAAAATTAATGTGCAAAGTACTTGGGGTACCTTCGCCAAAAGGTGATATCGACGGCAGTCAAGTAGGTCATGTTTTTTATGTAGATAAAGACATTGATCGGATTGTAACCTATTGTGAGAAAGATACTATTGCCGTTGCTCAGATTTTTCTCAGGCTTAGAAGGGAGGATTTATTGATTGATGATGAGATTATTCATGTTTAACACCCGGTGTTGATTATTTAAATAAATGGAAAGTAAGCGGTTATACTAATTGCTGTGATTATCATTGAATCACAGGAGAGTTTTAAAAAAAAAATGTGTTTCAAGCGGTTAAATTTTTACTTTTACACTTATGAATAAGCCTTTACTTTTCGTTCAGAATCTCGAAATCTCCTTTAAAAAAGAAGGGATTTATACTGCTGTTATCAAAAACATAAGTTATGATTTGCAAAAGAATGAAATTCTCGGAATTGTAGGGGAATCCGGTTCTGGTAAGTCAGTCTCTTCTTTAGCGATTATGGGTTTATTGCCTGCTACTATTTCAAGAATTTCAGCAGGAGAGATCATTTTTGACACTAAAAATGTAGGGCATCTAAGCGAAAGAGAATTGCAGCAACTCAGAGGAAACGAAATTGCCATGATTTTCCAAGAGCCGATGAGTTCGCTCAATCCATCACTGAAATGTGGTTTTCAGGTACAAGAAATTCTATTACAGCACACCGGATTATCCACAGCAGAGACTAAAATCGAGACACTTTCGTTATTCGAGAAGGTAAAATTACCTAATCCGGAAATATTATTCGATAAATACCCACATGAGATTTCAGGAGGACAAAAACAACGTGTGATGATTGCTATGGCGATTGCCTGTAAACCAAAGTTGTTGATTGCAGATGAACCTACAACCGCCTTAGACGTTACCGTTCAAAAGGAAATTATTCAGTTGTTAAAAGACATTCAACACGAAACTGGAATGAGTATTATTTTTATTTCCCATGATTTGTCTCTCGTTTCTGAGATTGCTCATCGGGTATTGGTGATGTATCAAGGAGAAATTGTAGAGCAAGGAGAAGTAAAGCAGATATTCAAAAATCCGCAACATAATTATACGAAAGCCTTAATTGCTTCGCGTCCTTCTTTAGATTTTCGATTGAAGAGATTACCTACCATTCAGGATTTCTTAGATGATACAATCAACGCTGAAGTGGTAACCCCGGAAGACAGAACTCGTTTTCACAATAAATTGTACAGTCAGACACCTATTTTGGAAGTTGTGAACGTGGAGAAAGAATATTTTTCTACAGCGGGTTTCTTTGGAAAGAAAACAGGATTTAAAGCGGTGAATAACGTGAGTTTTAAATTGTATGAGGGCGAAACATTAGGTTTAGTAGGGGAGAGTGGTTGTGGAAAATCGACACTGGGGAATGCCATCTTACAATTAGATAAAGCGACTTCAGGGCAAATATTATATAGAGGTCAGGATATTACTAAACTAGGAAACACAGAAATCAAAAAACTAAGAAAGGAAATTCAAATTATTTTTCAAGATCCTTACTCTTCATTGAATCCAAGAATTCCTATAGGTAAAGCGATTATGGAACCCATGAAAGTTCATGGATTGTACAAAGATGACAAAGAAAGAAAAACCAAAACGATTGAAATTCTGGAGAGAGTAGGTTTAGGAGCGGAGTATTTTAATCGGTATCCACATGAATTTTCCGGAGGGCAAAGACAACGCATTGGAATAGCGAGAACCATCGCGTTACAGCCCAAGTTAATCGTTTGTGACGAATCGGTTTCTGCATTGGATATATCGGTTCAGGCGCAGGTTTTAAATCTTTTAAATGAGTTAAAAGAGAATTTTGGGTTTACCTATATTTTTATTTCGCATGATTTGGCTGTGGTGAAGTACATGAGCGATCAGGTTTTGGTTATGAATAAAGGTAGAATAGAGGAAATCGCAGATGCTGATGCCTTGTATGCCAATCCTCAAAAAGAATATACAAAGATGCTGATTGAGGCTATACCCAAAGGGAATGATAGTTAGTCCTATTGTCTCAAATTGAGTGTAATTTGATCATAATATAAAAAGGAGTTCTATATTTGCACTATTGAAACTGTTTTAATAACAATAACGAGAAAAACACGTTTGTTTTATAAATACTCTATTTGTTGAAGGGAATCATAGTTCAGAAAGTAGTTCTTAATTTATGGCTTCTGTGAAAACCATTGCAATTTTTCAAACAAAATGAATAAAGACCAGAAGATATATTCAATTTTAGTTGTTGAAGACAGTTTAACTGACGCTGCGCGGATTAAAGAGTTGTTAGTGGAGCTAAATTTTGATTTTGAAATTAGATATGCAAAAAATTTCGAAGAAGCCGCTGAGGTTTTGTCTTCAGACGATAAATTCTTTGATGTTGTTCTATTAGACCAAACTTTACCAGGCATAAGTGCACATACTTTGGTTAATAAAATGATAGACAAGGTATTATTCTGTCCTATAATTTTGTTAACTTCAAATGAAGGTGTTGATTTCAGTATTAAATCAATTTCTCAGGGTATTTCAGATTATTTGATAAAGGAAGACCTAACCGCCGCTATGTTGTATAAGAGTATCATTTGTTCCATAGAACGTAAGAAAATATTTTTTTCTTACGATGACGCAAAAACGCGTTATAGCGATCTTTTTCACTTAAGTCCACTGCCGATGTGGGTTTACGATTTAGGGACATTTCATTTTTTAGATGTTAATGAAGCCGTTATAAAGAAATATGGTTATACCAAAGAGGAATTTTTAAAAATGACTATAAAAGAGATATGGCCGGAAGAAGATTATCCTATTTTTGACGAAGGAGTGAATTCTTTTAGTCAGTATAGAGATAACTTTAAAAAAAGATACCTCAGACATAAGAAAAAAAATGGAGCTATAATTAATGTTGAGGTCCAAAGCAATATCATTTACTTTAAAAATCAAAAGGTTAAATTAGTTATCGCAAATGATATAACAAAGCAAATGCAACATATTACCACTATTGAAGCCCAGAATAAAAGCCTCAAAGATATTGCCTGGACACATTCTCATGTTGTGCGAGCGCCATTGGCAAAAATGATGTCTATTATTGGATTTATGAAGGAGTCGGGTAGTATTCCATTAGAGTATGAAGAGCTTTTGACTCATTTTTTTAATTCAGGAACGGAACTCGATGCTATTATTAGGGATATTGTTAAAAAAACAGAAACAATAAATAAAGCAGAAGACAAATGAGTTACGATGTAGTTATTGTAGATGACGATGAAATAATTCTGTTTTTACACAGTAAAATAATTCAAGCTGTTGGGCTTACTGATTCGCCAAAAACCTTCAATTCTGCTACTAATTTTTTGGAATTTTTTGATGGTCTTTCTAAAGATAGGAAATCTATTTTATTGTTTTTAGATATCAACATGCCGGTAATGGACGGTTGGGGTTTATTGGACATTATTCATCAAGATAATTTTGATTATGATATTCAGGTAGTGATGGTGACCTCTTCAGTCGATAGTGCAGACAAAGAAAAAGCAGCTTCCTATTCTAAAATTATTGATTTTATCGAAAAACCGTTAAATAAAGAGAAACTGCAACAATTAAAATTGAGTCATTTATAAAGTGTGACAGACATTCTGCGGAAAGAGTAATTGAAAAAAGTGCTTTATAATTCGATCTCTCAAGGATGTACAATATAATTACCTTTTAAAAAATAACGGGATATTAGCAAAAAAAGCCTCACATCACTGTGAGGCTTTTCTAGTATTGGTAATGAAATTAATTTTTCACGAATTTCTTAGCGACAGTTTTTTGACCGTCATTCACTTCTAAAATGTAAACTCCAGTTCCTAATTTACTAACATTTATTCCGCTTTCAGATAATTTACCCGCGTCAACTTGTTGACCAAGGAAATTAATAAGTCTGTAAGTTCCTTTTCTACTATCTGTCATTCTTACATTTAGGATGTTATTTGTAGGGTTTGGATACATTAATAGATCTGAAATTGAATTTTCATTTCCTAAGTCAATTGCAGTTTTGGCAGTTGTAATAGTTGTAATCGCTGGACCACCAATATTAACTGTATAGTCTTCCACTTCTCCGTAAGAGAAAGTTTCACATGCGGTTTGTACTGCGTTGTATTTCATTGATACTCTCATACGAGTTGGACCTGCTAAAGCTGAGGTAGGTACCGTAAATGTACTTGTTAGGTTTGCGCTACTTGACGAAGATCCAGTAACCATCTCTTCCGAAGTTTCAAAAGTTCCGTTTTGGTTGTAATCAATCCAAATTTTCCAATATTCAGTATAAGCTGAACCGCTAAAACCAGCACTAAACAAGATCGTGTTTGAACCGTAAGGAAGGTTTGCAGCAAGACTCGTGAAATCACCATATCCTGCATTCGCTCCAGTTGTATTTGTAATTCCTCCAATAGAAACGTAGTCAATATACTCATCAGTTACCGTATTCCCTTTAGAAGCACAATAGGATACTGTATTACTTAAGGTGGTTACGTTTGCAACGTTGCTACTTGGAGAAATATTTCCAGCAGCATCTTTTGCTTTTACTGAGAAGGTATAAGCTGTACTGGCAGTTAATCCAGATACATCGTATGAAGTACTTGTTACTGTTGCTTTCAAAGTACTACCTTGATACACATCATATCCAGTTACTGCAACGTTATCCGTAGAAGCGTTCCATGATAAACTTGTAGTGGTTGTAGTCGTTCCAGAAGTTGTTAAGCTTGATGGTGTAGATGGTGCAGTTGTATCTGCTGTACCAGCTGTGATGTTAACTGTATAGTCCTCAACTTCACCATAAGAAAATGCCTCACATTGTGTTGCTACGGCATTGTATTTCATGGAAACTCTCATGCGTGTCGTTCCAGAAGTTGCAGAACTTGGAACTGTAAAAGTACCAGAAACTGGGGTAGTTTTAGAAGCAGCTTTACTCCAAACTAATTCACCTGCATCTGAAAAATCACCATTTTGATTGTAATCAATCCACACAGCATACCCTTCGTTATAACTAGTGCCCGTCCATTTTGGTGTAATGGTAATAGTGTTTGAACTCGCTTTGGTTAGGCTAGTAGTAATACTGGTATAGTCGCTATAACCTGTACCACCTGTGGTTGTGTTGTTTATTGTCCCTAATTGAACTTTGCTTATATATTCATCAGCAACGCTGTTTCCTTTAGACGTACAATATGAGATTGAAGCTGCTGTTGTAGTTGTATTGACAGAATTACTCGCCGTAGATAGATTTCCTGCTGCGTCTTTTGCTTTAACTGTAAAAGTGTAGGCTGTCAATGCTGTCAATCCAGAGACAGTGTAAGTTGTTCCTGTACTAGTTCCTGCTAAAGTCGCACCATTATAAATATTGTATCCTGTTACGGCAACATTATCTGTAGAAGCTGTCCAAGATAAATTTGTTGATGAGCCAGTTGTTCCCGTAGCTGTTAAACTTGTAGGAGTAGAAGGAGCAATGCTGTCTGCAGTTACGTATGCAGCGCCAACACCTACTGCATAAAATGCATTAGTAGTGGCGATTACTTCAGGAGATCCAGCTCCGTATAAATCAGTAGCTGCTTGGATTCCGTAAGTTCTAGCATTTGCGTAAGTTGAATTTGCTGATAAATACACGCTTTCTAAACGATAAGCAATCTTTGCTGCCTTATCAATTGTTATTCCTGTAACTGTGTATGAACTTCCAATATCATTTGTTCCTGATTTTCCAATACTTAATATATAAAACCAATGGTTTAATACACCACTATTTGTATGTACACCACAATAGTCATTTGTTTGTGTAGGTGTACCACAGTTAATTGTTTTCCAGTTTGTACCGCCGTAAGTATCAGGTTGTCCTTCAGATTTAGGATTGCTCATAGAACGTAAAGCTAAATGTCCAGCTCTTCTTTCTATGTCTTCTCCAATTAACCATGTAGATTTACCTGGTGCTGCGTAATATTCGATACAAGCTCCCCAAATATCAGAAAAGGCCTCATTCATTGCTCCTGATTCTTTTTGATATGCTAAATTTGCTGTTTTCTCACAAACGGCATGACCAATTTCGTGACCTGCTACATCAATTGACGTTAAAACATCAAAATAAGTCCCGCTTCCATCTCCGTAAGTCATAACGCTACCATTCCAGTAAGCATTATCATAGGCGACGTCGAAATGCACATAACTTTTAATAGCAGCACCTGCATTATCGTAGCTGTTTCTTCCGTGAACGGTAGACCAGTAATCATATGTTTTTTCTGCTCCCCAATGGGCATCAAAAGCACCATTATCTTTAGCTGTATTGTCAAATTCAGCAGCAGTCCAATTATTATCAGTATCTGTAAAATTCACAGCTGTACCATAATTTGTTCCTTTTTTCATATTATACGTCTGAACACCGTTTCCACGTGTAGCGTCAGATAATATATAAGAAGAACCGCTTAAAGCAGTTTGGATTGGCTGATTTCCGCTATATCTTGTTGCAGCGTTTGCTGATACAAATAAAGTTTTTGCAGTGTTTGAGTTTTTTGCTCCAACCTCATTTATTGTATGGCTTTTCGCATGACTATATTCACCAAGATGCTTAATTGTTGCATTGTAGTACAATGCTTCTCCAGTTGTTGCATCAATGTATAAGTCACCGCGACTAACGGGACTTGTTGCATAGATGTCAAATTTATAGGCTAAACGAACTTTTTGATTCGTTGTTTTTTCACCTTGGTCAATCATAGAGGGAAGAAAAACTAATTCCCCCTCAGGTTTATGATAGCCTATTTTTGAGGCATTTTCTGGATTTTCCCATAAGTATTTTGAAGCACCTATTTGATTGACGGCTTTCTTAAAAGCAGTTTCTTTTGAAATACTTGGAGTTGTTGATTCATTTTTAATATCATAGTATTCGCCACTCATAGATGTTAACTTTCCATTTTTAGAATGTAGAGAGTAGGTAGCATATTCTACTTTTACGCCTTGATGATACAGTTGGAATTTTTCATGATTGAAACCTGATCTGTCAGATTCAGATTTTAGAATAGTAAATTTAGAATTGGCTTTTAATTCTAATTGCTCTGTTAATACTTTTTGAGAGTCTGTCGATTTATAAGTAGATTTCTCGTTAAAAGTAATTATGGAGGGTTCTCCATTTTGATTAAGAACTTTCTGTTTTACATTTTTGGCAGAATCTTGGGCATTTCCGTCAATAGCAAACAGTGATACGCTAATTGCAAGTGCAATTTTACCTAGTAATTTTCTTTTCATTTCTTGTAGGTTAAATGTTAATAAATTATTAAAATTGTTGTTCCCAAATTTAACATAAAATGTGATAAATGTTGTGAATATTGTAATTTTTTTCTTTTTTGTTTGTTTTTTTCACATCTAATTTTAATTAAGGACGGTCGTAGTGCGAGATGAAGACGTGTTTTATTTTTTAAATTTTTAAAGGAAAAAGGAGATTTTTGCAGTATTTGAGATGATTAATTTTCGAATATTTGATTAAATCGAATATGCATAAGTGGTATTTTGTCTAAGAAATTCAATTTTTAAATTGGAAGCAAAGCAAACCTTCAAAATTTTATGCTGTTTTGACATAGGATGTATTGTCCTCATAAAAGTGAATTAGAATAGGAATACTTATGTACTAAAGGGTTGGAATAATAGTGAGTTTCGGCGAAGTAAATAACCTGATTATGGTTCTAAAATCTTATAGTTACAAGTGAGTTGATCTGGAAATTACTTATAAGAGCATATTGAATTTATCAGAGTAGCTGTTAAATTTAAACCAATCGTTTTTTTATAGAAATATCGAGCTCAATAGTGAAAAAAGGAAAGGAGGATGTTTACAAAAGAGTAAGCCTTGTGTAGAATATAATATTGTTTGTGGACTGTTTTTATTTATGATTCAAGGTTTAAATGTGAGGATTGCTTTAAAGTTTCGGTCGCATGGCGGATATTCAATAGCTCGATAAGCGGAAAGCTATTGAAAAAAAAGCTGTTGTTGTTTTAGATTTTTCAGAGTGAATTTTTAATATTTAGTGCGAGAGAACAAGCTAAAAATTCCTGTTCGGGCTTGTACAAGAGGTTTTGAGTATGAAATAGGTTCTTTCGAGTCTTTTTTAATTGACACATAGCAGAGGAAATGGAAAGCGCAATTGACCGATTATCTAAATAATTGATAATCGAAGTCACTTTGATAAAAAGCAGCGGCTATAAATTGGTTGGACTGTTTTGAATAGCAACAAGTTCTAAGTCAAGGATTGTCTTGACTAGTTTGCTAAATTTTTTTTTGATTATGCCTGTTGAATTTTTTTTAAAATGTTTCATTTTTCTACCACAAAATCCACTATCCTTGAAGTATGAATCTTTGGAATTAAATTAATTTATTTCAAAATGTTCTTAGAGATGAATAGGAGACGTTATGCAATGGGATACTCAAGTAGTACTTGTCTCGTGAAATTACAAGTTAGTAGGTTTAAAAAAAAACGGTCCGAAAATTTCTTTTCAGACAGCCTCTTTGTAGTATTGGTAATAGAATTAATTTTTAACGAATTTCTTAGCAACTGTTTTTTGACCGTCATTTACTTCTACGATGTAAACTCCAGCTGCTAATTGACTAACGTTTATTCCGGTTTCAGATTCCGCAAAATTAGATTTACAGTATGTATAATATTTTAATTTGAAGGATTCTTGCTTTTGGATTATTTGCGAAAGCATAATGTATTCGTCAAAGGAGTTGCTGATTTCAAAGAAAGCATGTTTGTAGAAATAAGGAATGCTACTAGTAGTAAAAAAATAAATCGGAACAGAAAATTAATTGTGTTCCGATTTAATGAGTTGTAATCAAGTGTTCCTTTTTTTCGTAAAGAATAGACTATTGATAGTAAGGAGATGGGTTTTAGTCAATAAGCATTTCTGGAATTTCACCTTCAATAATTAATGCTGCTTCAGTGGAAGCAATAATATGTTCAACGGTAACTCCTGGTGCACGTTCTAATAATTTAAAGCCTTTAGATGTTACTTCTAATACAGCCAATTCAGTCACTACTTTTTTTACACAAGCAACGCCAGTCAATGGTAAACTACATTTTTTGAGGATCTTAGATTGCCCCGCTTTGTTGACGTGCATCATGGCAACGATAATATTTTCGGCAGAAGCTACTAAATCCATTGCTCCTCCCATTCCTTTTACCATTTTTCCTGGAATTTTCCAGTTAGCAATATCTCCGTTTTCAGAAACTTCCATAGCACCCAGAATAGTTAAATCAACATGTTGCCCACGAATCATTCCGAAACTTAGCGCTGAATCAAAAAAGGAGGCTCCCGGTAACGTCGTTATTGTTTGTTTTCCTGCATTGATAATATCTGCATCTTCTTCTCCTTCAAAAGGGAAGGGACCCATGCCTAAAACGCCGTTTTCACTTTGAAATTCAACGTCAATTCCTGTTGGGATATAATTGGCTACCAATGTTGGTATACCAATCCCTAAATTCACGAAATAGCGGTCTTTAAGCTCTTGTGCGATACGTTTTGCAATACCTATTTTGTCTAGTGCCATAATATTTATGTGTCAATTAGAGAATTAGGAAATTAGATAATTGGTTTGCACTATCTAATTAACTGATTTTCTGATTATCTAATTCTTACTGTACGTTGCTCGATTCTCTTTTCGTATTTCTCGCCTTGAAAAATACGTTGTATGAATATTCCGGGGATATGAATTTGATTAGGATCAAGCGTTCCAGCTTCCACTAATTCTTCTACTTCCGCAACGGTTATTTTAGCTGCTCCAGACATGCAAGGATTGAAGTTTCTCGCAGTTCCTTTAAAAATTAGATTTCCTGCTGTATCTCCTTTCCACGCTTTCACAATAGCAAAATCAGCCTTGAAAGCCAACTCCATTACATGCATTTTTCCGTTGAATTCTCTTGCTTCTTTGCCTTCTGCAACTTCTGTTCCGTATCCTGCGGGAGTAAAAAATGCGGGAATACCAGCTTGGGCTGCGCGACAACGTTCTGCAAGAGTACCTTGTGGAATCAATTCCACATCCAGTTCTCCAGAAAGCATTTGGCGTTCAAATTCAGCGTTTTCTCCAACATACGAAGAAATCATTTTCTTGATTTGTCTTTTTTGTAATAATAAGCCAAGACCAAAATCGTCAACGCCAGCATTATTAGAAATACAAGTTAGACCGGTAGTTTCTTTTTTTACCAATTCTGCGATAGAATTTTCGGGGATTCCACAGAGACCGAAACCGCCTAACATGATCGTCATTCCGTTTTCAACTCCTTCAAGAGCAACTTGAACGTTATCTACTTTTTTATTTATCATAGTCTATTTTTTAAGTCCAAACAGCTGTATTTTGAAACACTCTTAATCGTGAAAAGTACCCGCTGCTGGAATCTAAAATTTGGAAATCTACTTAATTCTTGTTTTATTTAGAATTCAAATTCATCTGTATTTTGTAGCGTATTGGTAGTGTCTTTTACTACTGGTGCAGTATAACAGTCTACTTTTATAGAAAGATTGGCTGGTCTTTCAAATTCATTTTTAGATATTTTTAATTCTGGGTCAGCATAACAAAGTTTCATAAAATAACCCCATACCGGCAATGCAGCGGTTGCTCCTTGTCCATATGTTATTGTTTTAAATCTTGCCGAACGATCTTCACAACCTACCCAAACACCTGTTACTAAATTGGGAACCATTCCCATGAACCAACCATCTGATTGATTTTGTGTAGTACCTGTTTTCCCTGCAATTGGGTTAGTAAACTGATATGGGTATCCTGTCCATCTATTGTCACCAGATCCTCCGCCTGTGGTTCTTAGTCTTGATCCAGAACCTCCTTCAGTAACTCCCTCGAGTAATTTGATGACCGCAAATGCGATATCTTTATTTAAAACATCGTGCGATTCAGGAATGGGTTCATAGATAATTACGCCACTTTTATCTTCAATTCGGCTTAAGAATTGGGGTTTGGTATACACTCCTTGATTAGCAAAAGTACTGTATGCAGCTACCATATCTTCTACCGTAATGTCTACTGCTCCTAGGGCAATTGAGGCTTGAACTGGAATTTCGGATTTTATTCCTAATTTATGAGTTAACTTAATTACTGCTTCAGGACCTACTTTGTCCATTAATTTTGCAGATATCGTGTTGATTGAATTGGCTAGCGCTTTTTTCAAGGTAACCATTCCTCTGTATCTGTTGTCTGAATTTCTTGGACTCCAAGCTTCTGTTGCGTGGTGACGTCCTACTGGCATCGTAAAAGGCGCATCAATAATTGAATCACACGGAGACATATTTAATTGTTCAATAGCCGTAGCATAAACAAAAGGTTTAAAGGTAGAACCTACCTGTCTCGCTCCTTGGCCTACGTGATCATATTGAAAATATTTATAGTTAATTCCGCCTACCCAAGCCTTTATGTTACCCGTTTGAGGCTCCATAGCCATTAGTCCTGATTGTAGAAAATGTTTGTAATAACGAATGGAATCAATAGGAGTCATAATTGTATCTTTTTCTCCTTTCCAGGTAAATACGGTCATCTTTGCTTTTACACTAAATGATTTTATGATATCCTCATCACTCATGTCTGCTGATTTTAAAACAGCCCATCGGTTTGATGATTTCATGGCTTGGGTTAAAATACGCTGGGTTTCCTTGTCTGAGATACCAACAAAGGGGGCGTTTTTATTATTTTTTGCCTGAATAAAAAACTCTTGCTGAAGATTTGCCATGTGGGAAGTAACCGCTTCTTCGGCATGCAACTGCATTCTGGAATCAATAGTCGTATAGATTTTCAATCCATCTTTATAGATATCATAATCAGATCCGTCCGGTTTCTTGTTTTCATCAACCCATTTTTTCATGTAATCACGAAGATATTCTCTGAAATAAGTCGCCGTTCCTTCTCTGTGGCTCTCGAGTTTGAAATGAAGAGTAATGGGTAAACTTTGTAATCTTTCTTTTTCTTTTTCTGTAATGATGGCTCCTTTTGCCATTTGCGCAAGCACTACATTTCTGCGGTTTTTTACTCCAACGGGATTTCGTACCGGATTGTACAGTCCTGAGTTTTTGAACATTCCCACTAATATAGCAGACTCCTCAATAGTTAAATCTTTTGGAGATTTTGAAAAATAAGTTTGAGCCGCTGAACTTACTCCTACAGCATAATTACCAAAATCATAGACATTGCAATACATTGCCAATATCTCGTTTTTGGTATATTGTCTTTCTAATCGAATTGCAATAATCCATTCTTTAGCTTTTTGTACAATTCTAAATGGCAAAAACTTTGATCCTTCGCCATGAAACAATTGTTTGGCTAGTTGTTGTGTCAGCGTACTCGCTCCTCCGCTAGTACCAAGACTTGCAATCGCTCTTAGCGTACCTCTACCGTCAATACCTGAATGTTCATAAAAACGCTCGTCTTCGGTTGCTACCAAAGCTTGAACTAGGTTTTTAGGCAAATCTGAATATTTTAACTGAGAACGGTTTTGTTGGTAATATTTTCCAATCACTACACCATCAGCCGAAATGACTTCCGTAGCTAAATTAGAGTCTGGGTTTTCCAAGTCTACAAAGGAAGGCATGGAACCAAAAAGTCCCCAAGAGGCAAATAAGAAAAATAGTGCGATACCGCCCATTCCGTAAAGGAAAAATTTCCAAAATGTTTTAGTATAATACTTAAAATCTTTATTAGCAGTATTGCCCTTATTGTTGTTTTTTATAGCAGCCATAAATTATCCTAGTCTTTTTTTTCTATTCGTAATCCCACTTCTGTAATTCCTTCTAAAAGCGTCACTCCGGGAACTTTACCGGTCTCCCTGACCGCCTGTTTTATATGGACTTTGTATTTTCCTTTAAATTGTACATTCTCTTTAAAGTATAACTTACTTTCTTTAATGTCTGTAAATCCGTTACCTAGCAATGTTCCGTCTGGATTTGCCATTTGGTATTCTAAGGTGTCCACTTTTGTATAACCGTTTGGTTTTTCAACAGATACAATCAAAAAGAGATTGTTGTATTGATAATTGTTATTGTCTCTTAAATTGATGAATAAATCAAATCGTTTTGTAGAATCTAATTCTGGCAAATCGAATGTTATAATGCTGTCTTTATGCCAGGCACTTCCCACAGATTGATATTCGTCAAAAACTCTTTTTTTATCGCATGAAAAAAAGAGTATCGCAATCAAAACGAAAAAAATGCTATTTCTTAGCCTCATTTTTAGTAATAATTATTGGTTTTCTTGTTATAGCTGGTTTCTTCTCGTTTGAAGTCGAAGACCCGTTATTTGCTGGCTTTTTATTGTTTGGCACAATCTTATTATCTCCTGCTGGTTTGTTATCTCCCGCTGGCTTCGGTTTTTTGTTTGGTTTTTTTCTCTTTTTAGGTTGGTCAAATCGAGTTAAACTTTCTTGCCCCATTGCGTTATTAAAATCTTTCTCTGTTTCCTGAATGATTTCAATTGCATAATCCTCAAGTGAGGACACTTTATTTTTTAATTTATTTTCGGCGATGATTTCCTGTACTTTTTCAATTTTAAGTACATGCCAGTTTGCAAAATTATTCGTGTAGGCAAACCACATTAATCCTTTGAAAATATCTTGTTTTTGACAAATGGCGTCTCCTTTTTCAGTAACTAATTTTGTTTCAAAATCAGGAAAACCTTTCAAGGCATCCATGTAAGTGTCTAATTCATAGTTTAGACAACATTTTAGTTTACCGCATTGTCCTGCTAATTTTTGTGGGTTCAGTGATAACTGTTGGTAACGAGCTGCCGAAGTATTTACACTTCTAAAGTCAGTTAACCAAGTCGAGCAACACAATTCTCTTCCACAAGAACCTATTCCTCCTAAACGAGCTGCTTCCTGACGGAAACCGACTTGTTTCATCTCCACTCTGGTGCTGAATTCTTTGGCGAAATCTTTAATTAAAAGTCTAAAATCGACTCTGTCATTTGCCGTATAGTAAAACGTAGCTTTAGATCCATCTCCTTGAAATTCAATATCAGAAATTTTCATTTCTAGTTTTTGAGAAATAGCTAATTCACGTGCCCGAACTTTCATTGGTTCTTCTCTTTCACGTGCAACAGACCAGATATCAATGTCTTTCTGTGACGCTTTTCTATAGATTTTTGGAATCTCGTTGCTATTGGGATTAGCTCCTTTTTTCTTCATTTGAATTCGTACTAACTCTCCGGTCAAAGTAACAATTCCAATATCATGCCCAGGAGAAGCTACCGTTGCAACGATGTCTCCCATACTTAAAGTCAATTTTTCAGTATTGCGATAAAATTCTTTTCTCCCATTTTTAAAACGGACTTCAACACAGTCAAAAGGTGCTTGTCCATTAGGCAAAGTCATATTTGAAAGCCAATCGAAAACAGTCAATTTATTGCAGCTATCGGTGCCGCAAGTCCCATTATTTTTACAACCCTTTGGTGATCCACCATCAGAAGTTGAACAACTTGTACATGCCATAATTTTATATATAGTGTTGTGACGGGCACAACTTAAGTTCTTAAAAAGATTAATGGGTAAAGATAGCATTTTTTAATTTTATGACATAACGATTGGAAATGTATGAAAGTGATAAAGTTTTATTAAAAAAAATACCCATTGCGACAATTATCGTAATGGGTTAGTTTTTAGTGACTTTTTGATTAGTTTAAGTTTCTTTTATCGAAATTATTTTTATAGGACAGGCCTTAGCTGCTAATTCGCAATTCTCCACAATCGTGTGATCGTGTGACTTTAATGTATAAAATCCTTTGGCATTCTGAGAATGTATCAAAACCGATTTCCCATCTTTTTTAGACATTTGAAATTGAACTGGTGCCATCTCGACACAATAATTGCAGCCAATACATTTGTCTCTTTGCAGTGTTATAATGACCATTAGACTTCTACAATTTTATATAATTTGTCTGACATTCGGATTCTAAAAGGTAGCTTAAAAGTACAGTCATCTCCTTTTGTTGCTTTTTCAGCAACAGCGTCATTGACATACATTTCTTCGATTATCATTTCTTGGGCTCCGGTAGTTGGACCAGTGACTAAGATTTTGTCTCCTATTTTTATATCGTAAGCTTCGATTTTGAATTGTCCAACGGTGGCTTTCGAGAAATAATGTGTTCCTTTTCCAACATACACTTTCTTCTGTGTTGCCATCGAGCCAGAAACATTACTCCATTCTCCCAATTCTTGTCCGAGATAATAACCCGACCAAAATCCACGATTGTAAACGGTGTTTAATGCTTCCATCCAAGCTTCAACTTTTTCTTTAGAAAAGCTGCCTTCGTAATAACTGTCAATCGCGTCGCGGTAGGTTTTTATTACAGTTGCTACATACTCTGGCGCACGACCTCGGCCTTCTATTTTCAAAACTTGAATCCCAGAGTCGATTACCTGATCCAGAAAATCCAGCGTACATAGATCTTTCGGCGACATCAGATATTCGTTATCGAGTTCGATTTCGAAGCCAGTTTCTTGATCAATAACCGTGTATTTTTTGCGACAATTTTGTTTGCAGGCACCACGATTTGCCGAAGAATTATTCGAATGCAAACTCAAATAACATTTTCCCGAAACCGCCATGCACAAAGCACCGTGACCGAAAATTTCTATTTCTACTAAATTACCACTTGGCCCTTTTATAGCTTCTTTTTTAATTTGCTCGGTGATGCTATTCACTTGACGCAAACTTAGTTCCCGACTCAAAACCATCGTGTCAGCAAAAAGACTGTAGAATTTTATGGTTTCGATATTGGTCACATTCAGTTGGGTAGAAATATGGACTTCCATCCCAATGCCTCTAGCCATAGCAATTACGGCTTGATCTGATGCGATTACCGCAGTGATATTTGCTTCTTTGGCTTTGTTTAATAATGTTTTTACCACCGATAAATCGTGATCGTAAATTATCGTGTTCAGCGTAAGATAGCTACGAACATTTTTAGCTTCACAGCGTTTTGCGATTTCAGTTAAATCGTCCATAGTGAAATTTACCGTGGCTCTGGCTCGCATATTCAATTGTTCTACGCCAAAGTAAACAGAATCTGCACCATTATCGATTCCAGCTTGAAGTGACTCAAAGTTCCCTGCGGGAGCCATAAGTTCAATTTTATTAGTTGATGTCATGATAAATTAGTCTAAAACCTTATATAATTTATCTGATAACCGAATTCTAAACGGCAATTGAAACGTGCAAATGTCTCCCGCAACTGCTTTGTCAGCTTTTATATCATTCACTTGCATTTCGGTAATGACCAATTGTTGTTCACCAGTGGTCATTCCTTTTATCAAAATAGTATCACCAACATTGATTTCGTTTTCTTCGATAGAAAATTGACCAATACTTGGTTTTGGATAAAAATGAGTTCCTTTCCCTATGTATTGCTTTTTAATCTTCGGTGCTTTTTTAGCAAGTGCTTTTGATTTTGTTAAATCAGCAAGATTGGGAACTGCCGCCAAAGGATCAAGATTTGCTTCTCTATTTTTAAAAGTCAACACATCCGACTTCCCTTTTTTGAATATTTTATTTCCGTTCTTGATACCACGACGAATCGCTTTTTGCTCTTCTTCTGGCAAATGAATCACGTCAATACAGTCTTGTGAACAACAACCTTGCATGGCTTGTGCACATTCTTCGCATTGGATAAAAAGTAAATGACAACCTTCATTAATACAGTTTGTATGCACATCACATGGTTTTCCACATTGGTGGCATTGGGATACAATATCATCGGTAATTCTTTCGCCTAAGCGGTGATCAAATACAAAGTTTTTACCAATGAATTTACTTTCTAAGTTTTCTTCTTTTATCTGTTTGGCGTAATTTATAATTCCACCTTCTAACTGATATACATTTTTAAAACCTTGGTGTTTAAAATAAGCCGAAGCTTTCTCACAACGAATTCCTCCGGTGCAATACATAACCAAGTTTTTGTCTTCTTTAAAATCTTGTAATTGCTCGTTTATAATCGGCAATGATTCGCGAAAAGTATCTACATCAGGTGTAATGGCACCTTTAAAATAACCAATTTCACTTTCGTAATGATTCCTAAAATCAACCACAATAGTATTTGGATCGTCTAAAATAGTATTGAATTCTTTGGCTTTCAAATGCACTCCTATGTTTGTCACATCAAAAGTTTCGTCATTCAAACCATCAGCAACAATCTTGTCACGTACTTTTACCGTTAATTTCAAGAAAGAGTGATCGTCATGTTCCACCGCAATATTCAGTCGCATACCTTGCATAAAATCATAGGCTTCAATAGTATCTTTAAAAGCGTAGAAATTATCTGCAGGAAGCGATAACTGGGCATTTATTCCTTCTTTGGCCACATAAATACGACCAAGAACCACTAGTGGATCCCAAGCGCGGAATAAATCGTTACGAAATTGTGTTGGATCTTGAATTTGCGCATAAGCATAGAAAGACAAAGTAAGTCTTTGTTTTCCGGCATCATCAATCATGATGGCTCTTTCTTCTGCGCTTAAAGTGTTATACAGTTGCATGCTATAAACGGTTTAAGGGTGAAAAATTATTTTTGCAAAAGTAAGGAAAAGTGACAGAGTGACAAAGTTTCTGAGGGTCTAAGTTTTTAGGAGCTATTCCAGCTGTCCACTGTATCTTTCATGCCAAACCCTGGCATAAAAGGATGCCGTTTCCATCTGGGCTAGGGCAGGTTTGGGGCAACCAAAATTTTGATTTCATTATAAGATGTTCCTAAAATGCAAAAAGCCCAGAATAAACTTCTGAGCTATTTTTTGTTTTCTAATCAAGTTACTTAGTTGCGGTTATTCACCACATTTTCAGTAAGTATTTGGGAAACTTCTTTTAGTTTTCCTTGTTCAAATAATTGAGGTAAATCTTTTAAAGCGGTTTTAACAGGCGCTTCATAATTGAATTAATCCTGAAAAGTAACGCCATCAACTACTCTTGTATTAAAAGCCGATCTAAATCGAACACCGCCGTCATTAACTAGATAGCTGTAGGCCAAATAATCAATTTTATGTGTGTCTTTATTTATCCAATAATGGTATTCATCATCAAAATCTTTTCCGCCACCTTCTTGACCAAAAGTTACTTTTATTACATCATAATTCTTTCCTTTAATGGTCGTTTCTTCAACGAATGTTTTGTGTACTGAAGCATCTTGCAATTTGTGTGGCAGCGTAGCAAAATAAATAACTGAATTTATAGCCTCAGAATATTTGTCAACATCTTTTTTACTCAAAGATTGCAAGCTGTTGTTAATGCTTCTTTTAAATTTATCAGCAGTCATGACATCTTTAATGAGCGAATCTCCTTTTTGAATTTCAGTGGAGTAGGTGTAAGCACCTCCATCATTCTGAAAACGGTATTTTTTACCTCTAAATTCAAAAGAATAATCGGCATCATTATATAATTTTCCACCGTGGGCTTCGATGGCGCGATTGACTATAGAATCTGCTTTTGTGAGTGGCTTTTCAATTGCAATGGTGTCGTTTTTATCTGTTACTTCAGTGCTGTTTTTTTTATTATTACAAGACAATAAAAGCGCTGCAGTAACACAAAGTAGTAGTAGATTTTTTTTCATTTTTTAAAATTATTACATTTTATAGCGAACATAGAAAATAGTAGCGGTTTTATATAAATTTTAACTTAACCATTTTTCCTTTCTGCTTTTGAGATGCTTGTTTAGCTGTGGTTATATTGAATTTGTTTTTGAGTTATTTATAATATCTCAGAATCGAATGGCTATCTAACGCTAGAGATGTTTTCTCGTATTTGAGATTAACAAAAAAGAGGGTTTTAAGTCCCGATAGTTTCGGGACTTAAAACCCTCTTAGTCAATAAATTAAAATTAAAAAAGCCAGAAGAAGGTGTAGTTCTTTTTAACTATCGCATTAAATTAATTACCTCTATAGGTTGAATATCCAAAAGCAGAAAGTGTAATGGGAACGTGATAATGGTTCTGATCTTTTATTTGGAAAACGACTTCGATGAATGGATAGAAACTCTCTGTGTTATTCTTTTTAAAGTAATCACTTGTAAAGTAAGTAAGCCTATAAATTCCTAAATTAGATTTTTCAGAATTTAGAAAATCATTTATTCTTCCGTTTGCGTCAGTAATTTTTTCATCAACAAAAGACCATGTTTTCGATTCTTCATTATACTTTTCTAATTTTATAGAAACGCCACTAGCAGGCATCCCTTGTGATACATCTAAAATATGACTAGAAAGCTGATAAGTGTTTTTTTGTGCAAATAATAGTGTTGTAAACAATGCTAAGGTGAGTGTTAAGAGTAACTTTTTCATTTTTTTTGAGTTTTAAATTATTTTGTAGTTGTAATACCTATTTCCTTAATTTCTGCAGACTTAGCTATCAGATCATCATTTTCAGCGCTTCCTCCACCAGCTACGCCAATGCTTCCAATAATATTTCCTTTATACCAAATTGGTGTGCCGCCGCTTAACAGTAATAATTCGGGAAGTGTGTTTAGATTTTTTGAGTCGGGATTTATTTCGGTGTTTCTTAATAGTTGCAATGTGGCTGTTTTTGTTGATAATGCCGTATAGGCTTTTCTTCGCGCAGCTTCTGTGTTGTGAGGACCCACATTATCAGCACGTAGAATTAAAATAGGTATTCCTGAAGCATCAAGTATGGCCATTGAAACTTTTGTATTTAGTTTCGCTGCTGATTCCGTTACACGTTTCGATAGTTCAAACGCCGCCACTAAAGTCAAATTGTCGACCGATTTGACATAGCTACTAGTGGAAAGTATCGTTTTTGTAGGCTCAATTTTATTTTGTCCAATGGATAGCATTGGAATCAGTGTTAGAAATAAGAATATAGTTTTCATTTGCAATTTATTTCTGCAAAGTTACTGGCTATAAAACGCAAAAAAGTTGCCCTAAGTCAACGTTTTTAGAGTTTGGATTTTATTCTGCTTAAGGTAGAAGGCGACATTCCTAAATAAGAAGCTACCATCTTATTAGACACTTTTAGAAGTAATTGCGGTTGGTATTTAATAATCCATTTAACTTTATCCAAGGCGTCAAAACCTTGAAATCCATAAATTCTCTTTTGAGCCATTATAAAACCAAGTTCTAATATTTCTGTATAAATTTTAGCAAAAAGAGGTTCGGTGTCTACTAAATAATAAAAGTCTTTTCTAGATATACATAGTAATTCTGATTTCTCAATAGTTTGCAAGTATTCTTCGGCAGGTTGCTGATCAATAAAGCTGGGTAAAGCAGTGGCAAAATTCCCTTCGAAAGCAAAATATCGAGAATTTTCTACGCCTTCTTTAGAAGTGGTAAACAAACGGATACAGCCTTTATTTATAAAATAATAATGATTCGATACTTGATCGTAATTCAAAAGTAGTTCGTTTCGCTTTGTTTTTATCAACTTAAAAAACGAGCAAATTTTAGTGAGTGTTTCTTGGTCAATATTAGTTTTACCTTTTAAAAATTTTTCAAGAGTCTGATACATGATTCCTTTTAGGCTGCTTTTTATTTAGTAAAAATATCGCATTTTACAATGAAAAACGAATCTAGTCACCGTTTTATAATACTTTTAGCTTAACCATTATTCCCTTCTGAAGTTGTCAATGCCCTAAAGTCAAGAGCTTTACTTTTTCTTTTCCTCGTCAACAATTAGTTTCAAAGAATTGATATAATCCGTATCAAATTCTATCACTCTTATTTTGCTTGGCTTAAAACTCATTTCACCTTCAAATTCGCCTTCAGATCCCAAAAAGTCTATTACGACTTCTTCCTCGTCCATTTCTATCAGTTTGCCTAGATAAACGGCTTTATCCGACTTTGTTGCAATTTGGAAAATTTCATATTTACTTGCCAAGAAATAGATAATTGCAGCTATATCTGTAAGTGGAATTATTTCGGCAGCACTTGTTTTTAATCCTTTAAGTTTAATTACTCTTTCGGTAAATTCATGATCCTTGTCTTGGATAATTGCCTTTACATTTTTGTTTCTCAATATCGTATAACCATCAATTATAAAATCGACAGGATTGTTTTTGATTAAGATCCAATCTTCAGTCCAATCAATAAGAAAACCACTAAAAATTTCTTTTATGTCGTCAAATTCTATTGTAATTAATTGTCGTAAGTATTTGTTCATGCTGTTTTTTTTAATTTTCGAAAGCAGCGTTGCTACTATGAATCCAAATTTGAATCGTCACGATAAAAGTCCCTTGCTAATTTATAACTACAAAGATAGCGCAGATTTTTATTCTGTGCTCGCACAGATTGCTAAGTATTTAACTGGTATATAAATCTATTTTAGGACGAGACATTATGGTGTAATCATCGAAACGCCAATTCTTTCCCCTTCTTTGACAGAAGTTTCATAACCTTTTAAAGTATTACTTAATAAATCGGCATCAATGCTAATTTTATTTTTTTCGAATAACAGCACCACCGTGGATCCCCCAAATTTGAAATATCCTTTCTCGTCACCTTTTTTTACAAAATCTCCAGAATAGGTTTGTACCATACTCCCCACCATAGTAGCGCCTACTTCGGCCATGATAACTTCTCCAAACACAGGGTTTGTAACGGTCGTATATTCCCTTTTGTTAAGGCAGAATATTTCAGTCCTTTTGCGCAAAGCAAGTGGGTTAACTGAATAATAATCGCCGTCAATCTGGGTGTTGGATGATACACTTCCGCTAAGGGGGAAATGGAAACGGTGGTAATCGGCAGGGGCAAGGCGGATGATCACCAAAGTACCATCAATGTATTTTTTAGCAAGTTCGTCATTATTTAAAAACGAACCTATATCAAAGCGATAGCCTTTGACGATAAAATCGCTGTTGCTAATATCGGCATAGGCCAATATTTTTCCATCGGCCGGCGATACTGTATTAGTTGCGGTAGTATCCACCAGTCTGGCATTATTCTTTAGTTTGCGGGTAAAGAAATCGTTGAAAGAGTGGAACTCCTGTTTTTCGAAGACGCTCCTATCGATATCAAACTCTTCAATAAAGGGTTGTATTTTCTTAGTCGATGAAGGGCGATCCATCATAGTACCATAAATAGACGAAACGAATTTTCTTTTCACTAGAGTCCATAATGTTGCTTCGCCCACAGGATTATTATAGAGCCAAACTAACCACTTTTCGGCAGCCACTTTTTCTGTTTTTAACTCCCCACTTTCCCTATCGTAATAGTGTATTGGAGCTTGCGGCGGCAATGGATAAAAAGCCATTATTGCAATGATGGCTAGCAACAACAAAATGATGCCCCAGTTTTTTTTAGTTTTTGTAATTTTCATGTTTGTATTCCCTTTTTATTTCTTTACGCTATGCAGCAAAAATTTCATTGTCATTGTTTCGTTCTTTTTTTTCCGCGTTCGTAAAGTTGATCCAATACTATACTGGGGCCTAAATATAGATATATACTTTTTAAAAGTATTATTTTGTGGCAAAGTGTTTAAGGGAAAACGAAATCAATTCGCAAAAATTCACACCCAAACTCCACCATGTTTGTCATTCCGTAGGAATCTCAACTACTATAAATCAGTCATCATAGGAAATTGTGTGATAGTAATTTATGAGGTTGTCAATTGGTATGGTAGCTTTAAAAGCTTAATAAGGCCTTTATATTGATGCAAGTAGCTCTTTTTTCTAACTTTAAATGAAAAACAACAGTTTGCAAAATGAAAACTTTAGTATATCTTTGTCAAATGAAAATTCTTGTAAAGAAAACAATTTTGTATTACATCGAAAGATATCCAGTTGCTAAAATGCAATTGTTGATTTGGTATAATGAATTTACAAAATTAGATTTCAAGAATTTCAATGAACTTAAAAGAGTGTACGGAAATGCAAGTATTATAAGTAATGATAGAGTTGTTTTTAATATAAAGGGAAATGATTTTCGGTTAGTGGTTTCAATAAATTTTTCGCAAGCAGCTTGTTACGTGATTTGGTTTGGAAGTCACAAAGAGTATGATAAAATTAATGTGGAAACTGTTGCTTTTGACACAGCAATTTTGAACTTCAAAAAAAAATAGCTATGAATTGGAAAGTATTAAAAACAGAAGAAGATTACAATAAAGCTTCAATGCGATTGATGGAAATATTTCACGCAAAAGAAAACACCACAGAAGGTGATGAGCTCGATTTGCTTTTAGTTTTAGTTAAAGATTATGATGATAAACATTATGACTTACCAGAACTTGACGCTTTAGAAGTGATCAAGTATAAAATGGAGGAAATGGGAATTAAGGCCAAAGATCTCGAAGCAATAATTGGGAGCAAAGGACATGTTTCAGCAATTCTTTCTGGAAAGCGTGAAATCACCTTAAAAATGGCTCAGAAGCTAAAAAACTATTTCAGTATTCCTGCTGAAGTGTTTTTGCACTCGGCTTAAAATGTTTTTCCTTTAAATATTGATTACAGTTAGTTTAGAATTGCTCTCGAAACTCCACAAAGAAGCTCCGCCATGTTTGTCATTCCGGAGGAATCTCAGCTACTGTAAATCAGTCATCATAGGAAAATGTGTGTTAGTTGGTATGGGTACGAAGTCAGGAGACTTCGCACAGCGGGGATATATCTGCGCGATCGGGATTTTCAATCCCAACTAATCCTTATCTGTTAGCAAATGTATTTTAATTCAAAATAAGTTCTATATTTGTTTCACAAAAGGAATGTCTTTTTTAAATTTTAAAGTTAGTACTTACGATACGAAGCGAGTCCAACGAGCAAGTAGCTTTTCGAAGTGATGGTTCCGCGGACTCTCGTTTTTTATTGATAATATTGATTTTTATTCCGTACAAATTTTAGATAATGCTCAAAAAGATATTTCCTGAGTAATTCTTTGCTTCTCGGACTTAATTTGTTTTTATAAATTTTTCTTCTTCTTACAGTTTTGTGTTTTGGGTCAAAATGGTCGATTAATACAGCTACAATAACACCAAATCTTAGAATTATTTGTCTTTGTTCTTTGTAGTTAACATTTAATAACTTTTTATCAAGTTCGCCAATCCATTTCGATAAAGAACTATTTTCAATTTCTAACGTTTCAAGAAAATCTTTTAACGTCATAATTCTGAACTTTTGATCTTTCGTACAAATTAAGCACTCCCCAATAATTCTTTGCATAGATCTATCTAAAATTCTATGTCTTCTGGATTCAATTGTTTCAATAAATCTTAAAAGTTCGTTACCTTGTTTTATCTTAGATAAGTCGATGTATTGACTTTGTAATCTGAGGTATTCAAGTTGTGCCCAAAATTGCGCAAAAAGGTATAAAATATATTTTTGGTTATGAATTGGATTATCAGAATTCGACATTTTTAAGTTTACAAACGTTGCAAAATCTTCTTTTGCCAAAGATTCAATTTTTCCATATAATTCGCTTGAGGCCTTTAAAATTGGGTCTAAATTATCATAAAAAACTTTTTTCGCATCACTTTTAGTTTTGAAGTATTGCTTGATGTCAGGGTAGAAAAATTTAAATCCTTCCCACATTATTACGCCATTAAGTGTGGCTAATATCAATTGTAGTATGTTGTTCATAAGATGTTTGCTAACTAGTATCTAACTTCAAATATATACATCTTTTTCGTACTAAATGTTATTTAGGAAATAGATTAGCATGTCCGAGTCATAGCAAACTACACCTATAATTGTATAAAACACTAATTTTGACCCAGACCGTTTCTAGCCCAGATAGAAGTGGAAATCCTTTTTTATCCGCTTTTTAGCGGGAAAAAAGATTGTAACGAATAGCTGGAAATAGCTCCAAATAAAACACCAATCCGCAACCTGGTTTTAAATTTCAGTCAGAACGCCATTCTTTAATAAGTATTTTATAATTTTGCAGCCTGATTTCGGGAGAGGAATTCCGTTATCTCTTTTACTTCGTGCGCAATAAGCAAATTGGAATTTTTGGTTTTACCAAAAGCGATAATGCTCATTACAAATGATGCCTAACAACAATGATTAAGAAGGAATAATATGAAAAAGAAAGTTGAAATTCTTGCACCTGCAAAAAATTTGGTTCAAGGAATTGCTGCTATAAATGCTGGTGCAGATGCTGTGTATATTGGCGCGCCATTGTTTGGAGCACGAACGAATGCAACGAATTCTGTCGAAGATATTGCCGAATTGGTGAAATATGCCCATTTGTTTAAGGCTCAGGTTTTTGTCGTTATCAATACCATTTTGTACGATAAAGAACTCGAAGCATGTAGAAAATTGATTCACGAATTATATGATATAAAAGTGGATGCGCTTATCGTGCAAGACATGGCAATTATGGAAATGGATTTGCCGCCGATAGTGATTCATGCCAGTACGCAAGCGAATAATCGCGATCCTAAGCATGTGAAATTCTTGAAAGATGCCGGAATGCAACGTGTGGTTTTGGCTAGAGAATTGAATTTAGACCAAATTAGAGATATTGCTGCAGAGACAGATGTTGAGCTGGAATTTTTCGTTTCGGGAGCATTGTGTGTTTCTTTTAGCGGGAATTGCTATATGAGTATTGCTGGTGGAGAGCGAAGTGCTAACCGTGGTTCTTGTGCACAAAACTGTCGTCTTCCGTACAACTTGACGGATGGAAATGGAACGACCTTGCTTACTGAAAGTCATCTACTTTCGATTAAAGATTTAGATTTGAGTGATCAAATACCTAATTTGATTGAAGCTGGAATTTGTTCGTTTAAAATTGAAGGTCGTTTGAAAGACATCGTTTATGTAAAAAATAACACTTCGTTTTTAAGAAAGAAGTTAGATTCTTTTCTTGAAAATAATGATTCGTTCCAAAAAGCGTCTTCGGGAAGAACGTTCTATAATTTTGTGCCAGAAATGGATAGAAGTTTTAATAGAGGGTACACGGATTATTTCGTGAACAAGCGTACAGAGAAAATAGGAAATTGGGACAGCCCAAAATCACAAGGACAGTTGATAGGTGCAATCATCGAAATCAAAGCTAATGGATATGTAATTGAGAATCACGAGCTATTGAACAATGGCGATGGTTTGTATTTTATCAATGAAGATGGTGTGGCTGATGGGGTACAAATTAATATTATTGTAAATGATATTGTGGTGCCTAATACGTTTAAAAACATTGCTGTAGGAACGGTTATTTATCGAAATTCAGATGCGGAGTTCAACCGAATTGTAGAAAAAGAAAATAGTGCGGTTAGAAAAATAGGCGTTACGCTTCATTTTACTGAAACTGCAGCAGGTTTTCAATTGCGTGCGATTGACGAAGACGGACATGAGAGCATTGCTACTTTGGAAACCGAAAAAGAGGCTGCCAAAAGCGAAGAATCGGTAATTCCGAATATCAAAAGAAACCTTTCTAAAACGGGAAATACTCCGTTTATCGTTGATGACATTGAATTGGAATTTGCTAGCAATTGGTTTTTGCCTATTTCAAAAGTAAACGAAGTAAGAAGAACGGTGTTAGAGCAGTTGATTGACATTAGAATCAATGAATACCATAGAGAGGAGTTTCAAATTACAAAAACGGATCACCCTTATCCAACGGAGAAATTAGATTTCACCTTTAATGTTTCGAATAAGTTGGCTAGAGCCTTTTATAAAAGACATGGTGTAACTGAGATTGAAAAAGCATTTGAATTGCAATGGGATCCCGGAAAAGCACGTGTAATGACCACTAAATATTGTGTGAAATACGAACTAGGGAAATGTGCCCGTTTCCAGAGAGCTACCATGGGTGAAAAAGTCGTAGAGCCGTTGACTCTAAAACATGGAGAAAACGAATACAAATTGAAATTCAACTGCAAACCTTGTGAAATGGAGATTTGGGAAAAAGACGCGGAGTTAGAGTTTATCGACGAAGACGAGCAACTGGATTATGTAAAGAAAAGATAAGTTTAAAAGCAGTAAATATAAAGAAAGCTACAGCAGAAATGGTGTAGCTTTTTTGGTTTTTGGTAGCGAATAATTAACGGATTGATTCTAAGAGATGTATTCGTTCTATACACTTGCCATAAAAATCAAAAATCATCGATTCCCCTCCTTCATATAAACTCCTATTTGCAATTAATACCTATCGAAATATTTGAAGATTTGGTTAATGGTTGCAATCCTTTGTTCATCTTTTTCAATTAATAATTCATGTTGTGCATTTTCTATTAGAAAAGCTTCACATGTCTTACCTAGTTTCTGTGCTTCTTCTATGAATACTTGATGTGCTTTTGGATTAACAATTTTTTCGTTTTCTGCCGAGAATAGTATAAAAGGAGTTTTAATGTTTTTAATATTATCATTTATATAATCGAACTGTTGACACGATTTAGAAACCCATTGATAGGTAGCTCCGCCCAATCTTGCCTCAGGCTTTTTTGCAAAAGCACTATTCATTCTAGCGTATCTAATTTCTGATTCAGTGAGTTTATTATTCTTAAACACCAATTTATCAGCTTGATATTTACCTTGGCCTAAAGCATATTTTGGTTTTTCACCAGTCAAGATCATAGATGCTCCACAAGTTGGCGTAACAAAACCTAACATCGGAGAAGAAAAGGCTGCTGCATTGAAATCATTAGGGTTTTGTTCTAAGTAAGTCATGCCAATTGCGCCTCCCATAGAATGGGTCAACAAATATTTCTTTTCATGATTTGACTTTTTAAGCATGTTGTCATAAAAATATTTCATGTCGTCAATATAAAACTGAAAACTGTCAATATATCCCATATCTGAATCTTCAGCCATTCTACCCGACAAACCTTGCCCTCTATGATCATGAATATATACAGAGTAGCCATTGTTATAAAGATCAAAAATCAACTCTTTATACTTTATTGCTGCTTCGGTTCGTCCTGAAGAAATAAGTATAGCGGGGCTTTCTACTTCAGTCTGTTTAAATATTTTGTAATAAATTTCAATATTTTCTTTTCCTGTAAAGTAAGCCTCTTTTCCGCTGTTATAGAAGTTTTCGATAGCGGCAATATGTTTTACATCCTTCAATTGCTCTTCCGTACTTAACTTGTATACGTTGTCTTCTCTTTGTAGTTTTTTTAAATTTACGGTACATGATATTGTAAATAATACACACAGGAGTAATCCAATTTTTATATATCTCATTTGTCTAAAATTAGCTTGGGTTCTAAAATGGGTTCCTTATTGACAATTGTTTTATTTTATAGTAACGCTATTAATTCTTCCAATGCGTTGATGTGTTTTTAACGAATTTTCTAAAAAAAGGATAGTTGTTCTGCTAAGTTAAATCTTTCTCAGATTGAACGCTACCTTTAGCCTTTGATATTCATATCCAACATTTAGGATGTGCGTCTCTTTTTGTTTGCCCTTTTGCATACTCCTTCTCCATTTTATCTTGAAGGATCAATTGCATTTCAATTATTCCAATTCTGGATTCAGGTTTTCTTGTAATTTTTTGCTGTACCTATTAATTTTTAGTTGCAGTAACAATACCATTGCAATAAAGGAAACCAAAATTATAATCAATAAGATCTTAATTTCTGGAGCAATAGCCGAAATGTCTCCTCCATAAAAAGCTATTTTCCTAAATCCACTTAAAAATTGCGTTAATGGAATGAATTGAGCGACATTAGATATAGCATTTGGAAACGCTAAAGTTGGCCACGAAAAACCACTAAGTATAAAAGCCGGAGTAGAAATCACCATTAAGAGTTCGGTAGCTTTTAATTGACTCGGAATGGCAATTGAAAACAACATGCCTATAAACATGGACGCTAATGTTAAGAGCGTGACTAAAATTAGCATGGGAAAGTTAAAGACATCGGCTTCAATTTGAAAATAAGGAATAAATAGACTTACAATTGTCCACATTATTGGTATCATTAAAAAAAATGGTGTCGATTTTAAAGCAATATGATACAAGGAAAGCTTGCTTTCTTTTATTAGAGTGCCAAAATAATCATCTTCATAATCCCTTGAAAAAACCAAGGCCATGGCTAAAAATATGATTTGCTGCATGATGGCTGCGAGGATACCTGGCAGCATGAAGGTTACATAGTTTCCTGAAGAATTGTAAAGCTTGTTAAAATTAATTTTGAAACTTTCATAGGCCGCAGTCGCTTGAGTAGGGTGTAGGCCTGTTTTCTTTAGCCCTTCAATTTCAATTCCGGCATTAAGCGTCATTAAAACGGACTGAATGGCTTTACTCGCTGTATTGGCATTTACGATGTTTGCCATATTTAAATCAACGCGTATTTCGGGATGTCTTTTTTGAAAAATATCGGCTTCAAAATGCGTTGGAAGTGTAATAACAGCTGCATATTGCTTTATTGGCATTTCTGCAAGAATATTTCCTGGAGTGAAGCGCACATCGCTTACTAATAAGACTTCATTATCTGAAAAAGCATCAATTATCTTATCTGAAGCAGGGCTGTTGTCTTGATCTACAATCACAATGGGTAAGTTTACGACTTTCCCTTGTTGATAGACGTAGCCAAATAAAACCCCATAGAATATAGGTGCGCCAATAAAAATGGCGAGCAAGACGTTATTTGAAAAAATACGTGAAAACTCTACTTTAACTAATCTAAAAAAATCTTTCATAGCTTTATTGCTTAAGGAGAATAGTTGCATTTAGAAAATAGGATTGGTCCGCTTGATTTGAAGTAGGAACAATCTTTAATTCATAAATAGATTCGTTTAAATCATACAATGGTGCTGTGCTTGTAATGTCGGCATAATTAGCTAGTTGTTTTATAGCGGTAATTTCACCTTCCGTTTCTTTTTTCGTATACGGATTAACTAGTGTTATCTTTTTGCCTACTTTAAAATCATATATTTTTGATTCTGGTACAGTAAATCGAAAATACAGGCTGCTTTTTTCATATCCATTGAACAATGTAAAGCCAGGAGTTAATAATTCGCCCACTTGAAGGCTTATCGTCTCAATAGTCATGTTTGTAGGAGCTATTAAGTATTTTTCACTTTCAGCAGAAAGCACTTCTTCTTTAGCACCAACAGCCCGATCTAATTGTCCCTTAGCTTGATCAATTTGCTCAATTCTTGCACTTTGGCTCACCTCTTTTCGTTTGGCATTTAATGAAGCTACTTGTGCTTTTGCCATTTCGAGTTTCATTCTTACTTCATCTAATTGCTGTAAACTGACAAGCGAATCTTTGTACATGGCTTGGAGTCTATTATACGATTCTTTTGCAAAATTTAGTTGAGCTTTTCCAGCATCAATTTGACCGTCAATTTGATTTAATTGATCTGCAGTAGCTCCTTTATTGGCCATATTTAACTGCCCTTTTGCCGAGGTTATTGCACCTTCAGCCTGCATCATTTTTGCATTTACCTCTGGGATATCTATATAGGCCAGCGTGTCTCCTTTTTTGACTGTTTGGCCTTCTTCAACATAAATTTTGCTAATGCGTCCTGCGAGTTTACTACTCACAGATAGCGTTTCAAATTTTACTTTCCCTCTGTATTCTGTAATTTTTTCATTACTGCAAGAGCTAACAACCGTCATTACAATGCTTAAACTAACTATTTTTATTGTTGATTTCATTTTTAAACTTTTATCAGGTTATTAATAATTAAGTGCTCCTTTAGCATAAAGAAGATTTGTAACAGCTCTTCGTTGATTGTAATAGGATTCTTGTAATTTAAAATTTGCTTTTTCCAAATCATTTAAAGCATCTAGTACCTCTTTTATCGATGTTAGATTATTTCGGTATTGTTTATCAATCATTTGATACGTGTCATTAGCCAATTCAATTTCTTTCTGAATCATTTCCGTGTTTTGTAATGACGATTCATAGGTCAACTCCGCCTTGATGACGCTTAAGGCAATCATTTCATTAGCATCTTCTATTTGCTCGCCATATTTCTGGCTTTCAATAATCGATTTTTTACTTTTCAATTTTGATTGATTACCATCAAATACATTCCATTTTATTCCAGCAGCAACATACCATTTTGGATCTAACAAGGATAAATCATCTTCTAAAAATTCATAATGACCTTTAATAGCAAGTTTGGGTATGAAGTTGCTTTTTTCCATTTTAGATTTATAAAGTGTAGCTTTTTCCCCTTCCTCAAGCGCTTTAATTTCGTTTCTCTTTTCAGATTTTGTCATGGAATCGTTAGTGAAAGGCTGTAATTGGGGATCAAGCAAAGTTAATTTCTCCTTGCTTTCATTAGTCAGTTGGTGCAGCACTTCTATTAATAACTTTTTATTCTGATTGTATTCTAACATTTTCCCAGCCAATTGTTGCTGTGCTAGTTCAATTTTTTTACGTCCAATGGGTGTGGCTAAACCATTTTCTATCGCTTTTCTAACATAGTGCTCTTGTTGCTTTAAGTAGTTTTCAGATGTTTGTAGGACGCGTTTAGAGGCGTAAACTAACGCCAGTTTATCATACGTTTCTATTATGTTTATTGCTATTTTATCCTTTTCGGCCATAGCCAAATAATTTATAGAGGCCTCTTTGTGCTTGCTTGCTTTGAGTGCGTTACTTGCTTCAAATCCACTAAATAGAATCCAGTCTACATCCATCGACGATTTCAAGATGTCCTTGTTTTGCAAGTTAGGAGCAGGCTTTAACGGAATGCCTTGCGGAAAAGCGCTGTTAAAAGGAATCCCTGCTGCCTCTTTAATAAGAAGTTTTTGGGTGGCCAACAAAAGATTTTGGGTGTCATTGTCAAAAGTGATGTCGTCATCTAATCGAGTGTAACTTCCGTTAAAGGTTACTTTAGGAAGAAATACTGACTTTGCCATTTTTTGATCAATAGTAGCCTGCTCTTTATCAAAATTTTTGATGTTTATACTGTGACTTTTGTCGAGTCCTTTGTTTATAAGGTTTTTAAGAACTGGATCTAATTGCTGTGCTATAGATAGTGATGGAACGAACCATGCAAAAGCTATCAATAGAATACTTAGTCTTGATGTGTTTATTTGCATTGTAAATGGTATTGATTTATTAATACAATACAAATGTACAGAGAATAGTAAAGTTTCCTTTTGACCTATATCAAAAAGTAAAAATCAAGTTTATTTAAGTTAATCATTTTTTCTTGTGCGACTAAGTGTTTCTTGTGTCATCCCAAGATAAGAAGCGATATAGCCTAAGGACACCCGATGTGAAATGTCGGGAAATTCAGTGAGCATATAATCATATCGCTCTTTTGCCGTTTGAAATTGGACCGCATTTAGTTTATGGATGATCTTGCTAAACATTTCTATAGACAACAACCTAATGAATTTTTCCATTTTGTGGTATTTAGCTAACAGTAAGTCCATTTTTACTTTAGTAATACTATACAATATGGAATCTTCTAAAATCTCCATGTAGTAAAAGCTAGGGTTTTCTTGAAAAAAGCTATCTACGCTAGACATGAAATTACCATCTCCAAAAAACCATTGCGTTACTTCCTTCCCCTCTTTTTTAAGGTAATAACTTCTTCCAATGCCTTGTTCTACAAAATGTAATTTATTGCAAACCTGACCTTCTTTTAGTAACAGCTGATTTTTTTGGACGTATTCTTTTTCAAAATGAGAGAGTATATCATTTAGTTCATCAGGAGAAAAAGGCACGAACTTTAATATGGCATCAGTAATCATAAATGTTATTTTGTAAAAGTAATACAAGTAGTAAATGCCATCAAATATATACATCTTTTTCGTGCTAAATGTTATTGGCAGAATCAAGTTGTAGCAAACTATCGCAGTAATTTTGTAGAATAGCTGTTATGACCGAGGTCGTTTCTAGCCCGGATAGCAGTGGAAATCCTTTTTTATCCGCTTTTTAGCGGGAAAAAAGATTGAAACGAATAGCTGGAGATTGCTACAAATAAAAAAACCACGCCGAGACGTGGTTTTAAATTGTAACTTTTTGAGTGGATTAACAGTACTCGTTGTAAGCATCTTGTAGGTTCTCAGCAATCAATTCAGCTGGACGACCTTCAATGTGGTGACGCTCTAACATGTGCACTAATTCTCCGTTTTTGAACAAAGCCATTGCTGGCGATGATGGAGGAAAAGGGAACATGTGTTGTCTTGCAGCATCAACAGCATCTTTATCAACTCCTGCAAAAACAGTAATTAAATGATCTGGTT
Source organism: Flavobacterium frigoris (assembly GCF_900111075.1). Lineage (GTDB taxonomy): Bacteria > Bacteroidota > Bacteroidia > Flavobacteriales > Flavobacteriaceae > Flavobacterium > Flavobacterium frigoris. The sequence continues at coordinate 101,723 of NZ_FOFZ01000001.1, read as the reverse complement.
TTTTTGCTCCTTCTAAACTCATTTTAGCTCCCGGACGCGCATTTCTAGCAGCACAACCACAAACAGAGTTTACTACAACTAGCGTAGTACCTTCTAATTTCATTGCGTTTTCAACTGCTTCTGCACTATGTAAATCTTGAAAACCTGCCGCTGTCAATTCAGCTTGCATTGGGTTTACCATTTCTTGTGGATACATATCGTTATATTTTAAATATTAATTTTGAATGTGCAAAGTTACGAAGTTTATAAAGAACTCCATTATTTGCATTATAAAGTTTTGTTATTGTTTGATAGTCGTTTTTTAGGTCGTTTTACTAGTATAAATATAACGAATGCTTCTCACTAAGGCTTTGATAAAAAGTCGTTTGGGACATTTTAATATTACTTGAAGATCTTCCAGATAAGAGGTTTCTTCATCTAAGAATTTAAAAATCAAGGTTGGATTTCCTTTTTTGAACATAGCCGAAAAGATGCTTGCACCTAGTTCATTGTGTCGGTTTAAAATATCCAACAACAGCAAGTCGTAAAACCAAAACTTGGTCTTTTTGTGAAATTGTCGCAAATCCTTTCCTTCTTGAAGAAAGGCAACCAATTGAGTTGACTTCTTGTCGGAATTTTTGAAGGTATAGCCCGTACTTGCTTTTGTCCATCCTCCGGCAGTCCCTATATTCAGTACGCGATTGGTCGTTTTTTTCCAAAAAGGATAACAGGTCATGGGAATACTGCCTTGTTCTTTTTCGATTATTTCGAAATTGTGAATGCCGAGTTTCCGAATGTATTTTTCAATTTCCTGTTCGTATTCTTCTTTTGCCAAAAGATCGTGCGAAAACAAAGTGTATTCTAATAAAGCTTCGGTTGTTGAGGTAGGAAGTACATACATAAAGCGAGTATTGCCTTTTTGCTCCACCGAAAAATCCATGAAAGTCGCTTGATCTGGATTGAATACCGGCTCTTTACTTTTTATAAACCAACCGATAAAATGCTGTTGTAATACGGGATATTTGGTTTGATTTTCAATTTGGGCTTTGTTGTAAATACTATTGAAAACAGTAACGCAGGTATACGTTTCTTTTTCAGTGGCTACGAAAACGTGGTTGTCCAATTCATTTATATCAGTGACCTTTTGATTGACATAGCTGATGTTCTTTTCATTCAAAATAAACTCAAAAACTTGATTGTAGAAATCCAGTCCTTGAACCATGTTGTACTGATAAGGTTCTAAATCTAAATCGCGAGTAAAATCAGCATTGGCAAATAGTGCCGAATCCCATTTTTTTGAAATAGCAGGTTCCCAATTCCCTTTTTGGATGTTCCAGAAACACCAGGTGCGATCATTTGTCTTTTTCGAGTTCTCATCTAATAACAAAATGGTTTTATCCTTAAATGCTCCAGACTGCGCCATTTTATAGACTGTCATTAAAGCGGCTAAACCGCTGCCCGTAAAGATGTAATTGAAATGTTTCATACTATTTTGAAGAATTCTTCTCAAAAATAGGGAATTCTTTTATTTTCTCAAGGATAGAAAGGAGGTCTTTCGGTTTTAAATAGGACTGTTTCTGAAATAGAATCGAATAAGTGGAATCTAGAATAGTGAGCGTGGGATACACTACCTGATTCTCTACTGTTGCTAAAGCACTAGCTAATTCGTGGATTCCAGTGTTTTGCCCCGTTGGTTTGAACTGGAAAGTGTACTTGTTAAAATTGATGTCCTTTTTGCTTTCGGCATCGAATAAAACGAAGTAGAAATTCGCATTTAACTCGTTTATTAACTCTTTATTTTTAAAAGTGGTGTTTTCCATCATCTTGCAGTATTTACACCAATTGGTATGGACAAAAACAACAATGGGTTTTGGATTTTCTAGGGATAGTTGCTCCGCTTCTTCAAAAGAATACGCTTTCAACTGGGCGAAACCTGATGGAATCGCCAGCATAAATAAGAAGAATATTAGGAGTGATTTTTTCATTACCAGTTTTTTATTTTAATATATAAGTCATATAAGTTGTTGTCTGTAAAAAGAGTAAAATATAAGTTTTACTTTCCATATAGATAAAAGCTATGTTTTTCTATTTATAATGAAATGCCTTTCTCCACAATAAACGAATCTATGTTTCTATGTGTTTAAAAACTAAGCCCAATACAATTAAACTTACATGACTTATATGTTTAAAAATTACTTCAATGTATAACGCACCCCAAAAAAGCTGCGGATTCCTTGATTTGGACCATAAATATAACCTGGATCAAAGGTTAAACCATAAGGATTGTCTGCTGTTACCTGAGCATTTCCATTATTGTCATATTGTACATTCTTATCAAAAGGGTCATTTGCTCTCGCAATGATAAACGGATTTCCTTTGTTTGGTGTCCAATTTAATATATTCTTCACTCCTGCATATAATTCTAAATTCTTGAATTTATTAAACGTGAATTGGATATTTTGAACGCTCCAAGTAGGGGAATATTCCTTTCTAGGGTCCAATGCACTAAGCAGCGGTAGTCGCATCGGGCCATAAAGATTTCCGGTGTAGTCAATATCTAAAAACATTTTATTCAAGCGGTAGGATATGGCCCAAGTTCCGGTAAATCTTTCGGTTAGCAACTGTCTTGTTTTGATGTTGTTTTCTGTTTTAGTCACATCCATATAGGTAACTCCCAGAATCATTTTTAAACCGCTGTTGAAAACCAAATCGACATTGGTGCTGATTCCTTTTGTTACTGCATAACCGTCTAGATTTTTATATATAATTTGATTAGGATTGCTATCATAATCTGGAATAATAGAATTGGTAAAATGAGTGTACCAAGCCGTAGTTTCTAGTCCGATGAAGTTGCCGTTACTCGTGTAGATCTTCTTCAAATAGTTTAAATTAGCATTGTAGGAACGTTCCGGTTTTAATTCTTCTAATACAATTACATCGCGAGAACCCGTTAGCGCTGCATGTTCCTCGGTAAAAAGATTCACAATTCTAAAACCAGTTCCCGTATTAAATCGCAATACATTGTTGTCGTTAATCTTCCATTTGTAGGCTAGTCTCGGAGTAAAGATAGCGCCGTGATTGCTGTTGTAATCATAACGTGCTCCTAAAAGAACTTTGTGTTTTTCAGCTAAACTGATTTCGTCTTGTACAAATAGACTTGGAATCCAATTAATGTCTTCTTCGACTGTGGCAGTGGTGTTGTCATCATAGTATTGGTAACGTAAGGCAGTTCCAAAAAGCAAATCGTGACCGCTTAATTTTTTATCCCAAGTTAATTGTCCAAAACCAATGCGTTGTTTAGCTAGGTAGGGAATAGTACCATAAACGGAGTTTTGGTCGTGATCCGTATAAGAAAACGAAAACAACATTTTTTCCGCAATAGGAAGTTCGTAAGCACCGAGTAATTCCCAACGCTTGGTATAAATGCTTTCTCCGTATACTTCGCTACCGCCACGGTATTTTTTCTCCCATTGCAATTCGCCTCCCCAACGGTCTTCATAAAAATAACGTCCCGCGAGAGAAAATAATTTGTTGCTTTTTCTGTTGAAATTCCATTTTTGAAAAACCGAAATCCGATCTTGTAAGGTTAAGTCGGTGAAGTTGTCTTTGTTATTGTCAATTGGGTTGCTGTAATTGAAATAATTAATTCCGGTTAAAACTGATGCCGCTTTACCAACATTCGCTTTAAAACCGATATCTACATTCACTTCGCCCCAATCAGTAGCAAAGGCATCTGCTGAAAAAACAGGGGCGTTTTTTGGGTTTTTAGTAATGATATTAATTAATCCTCCTACAGCTTCGCTTCCGTATAAAGAGGAAGCGGGGCCTTTGACAATTTCGATACGCTCTAACAAAGAGTTGGGGATTCCAGACAAACCATAAACTGTCGAAAGTCCGCTAACAATAGGCATTCCGTCAATTAAAACCAAAGTATAAGGCCCTTCAAGGCCATTGATATGGATGTCTCCTGTGTTGCAAACATTACAATTCAATTGCGGCCGCACCCCATTTACATTTTGTAATGCTTCAAAGATATTTGCCGTTGGGTTTTTCCGAAAAAATACGGGTTTATACACTTCAACGGGAACAGGACTTTCTAAACGGCTGACCGGTTTTAATGTTCCAGTGATGACAACCTCGTCAAGTGTGTTGTTTTCTTTTAGATTAAAATTTAAAATAACTTCGGTAGAATCTGCAATTGTGATGAATTGACTTTGGGATTTAAAACCAGTATAAGAAGCGACGACTTCATAGTTCCCTGATGGGATAGTACTAAATTGATACGAACCGTCATTTTTACTGCTGGTTGAATTCGTAGTGTTTTTCAACGCAATATTCGCCAGCTGCAAAGGCATACCTTCAGATGTTACGGTTCCTTTTATCGTGGTTTGAGCAAAGGAATTAGCACTGATTAGAACACAAAGTAATAAAATTAGATCTTTCACAATTATATTTTAGACGTGGTTTAATTAAATATTTAGACAAATCTAAAAATTATATTTGATATAACAAAAAAACATAATTACATTTGTCTCAAACAGTTGTGTTATGGGTAAGTCATTAGAGGAAGTAAACGAATCGGTTTCTACCCTAAATAAGAAGTCGGGTTTTAGGAAAATATTAGCTTTTTTTGGTCCTGCATACTTGATTAGTGTAGGCTATATGGACCCAGGAAACTGGGCGACTGATATTGCAGGAGGAAGCCAGTTTGGGTATTCCTTACTTTGGGTTTTATTGATGAGTAATATCATGGCCTTGTTGCTACAAAGTTTAAGTGCCCGATTAGGAATTGTTACCCAGCGTGATTTAGCGCAGGCTTCGCGGGAAACTTATTCGAAATTTATTAATTATATTCTTTATTTTTTGGCCGAAATAGCCATTGCCGCCTGTGATCTAGCCGAAGTGTTAGGAATGGCGATTGGTATAAATCTATTGTTTGGTATTCCGCTTATTGAAGGGGTGATGATTACAGTATTGGATACGTTTTTATTATTATTTCTTATCAATAAAGGTATCCGAAAAATGGAAGCTTTTATCATAGCATTGGTTATGGTAATCGGGGTTTCTTTTATTTTTGAAATGATTTTTGCACAACCAAAAATGGGAGAGGTAATCTATGGTTTAATTCCCTCGATGCCTAATGAAACTGCACTATACATTGCAATTGGTATCATTGGTGCAACCGTTATGCCACACAATTTATACCTGCATTCCTCTTTGGTGCAAACCAGAAAATTTGACAGAACTACTGCCGGAATTAAGCAGGCTTTAAAATATAATTTTATCGATTCGACGATTGCTTTGAATTTGGCTTTTTTCGTAAATGCAGCTATTTTAATTTTGGCGGCAGCCACATTCTATAAAGTCGGAATGTATAACGTGGCCGAAATCCAAGATGCACACAAGTTTTTAGCACCACTTTTAGGAACTAAATGGGCACCTATTTTATTTGCGGTAGCCTTGATTGCTGCAGGACAAAGTTCGACGATAACTGGAACTTTAGCCGGACAAATTATCATGGAAGGATACCTAAATTTAAGGATCCAGCCTTGGGTACGTAGAATTATCACTCGATTGATTGCGATTATTCCAGCAGTTGTAGTAATTAGTATTTTTGGAGAAGGGGTGACTGGAAAATTATTGATTTTGAGTCAGGTAATTTTGAGTTTGCAATTGGGTTTTGCTATCATTCCATTGATTCACTTCGTAAGTGATAAATCTAAAATGAGAGGGTTTCATATTGGTAGAACAACGCAAGTAGCCTCTTGGATTGTAGCTTCGGTTATTGTTGCACTAAATGGGAAATTAGTTTTGGATGAAATAAATGGCTGGTTAGAAGCTTCAGAAAACCCTATTATTTTATGGCTTACCGTTGTTCCATTGGCATTTAGCTTCTTGATATTGTTGCTATATATTGTATTTAAACCGTTTGTAACCAAATCAAAAATCGCAATTCAAAACCATTCGCCACACAATCTAAAATTGAAATTTTCTAAATTAGAAAGTTATGCTAAAAAAGATATTGTGGTTTCTGTGGATTTTTCGTCTGCCGATGAAATTGCATTAAATAGCGCTTTTCAATTAGGAGGGACAGAAGCTAATTATACGTTAATTCACGTGGTAGAAACTGTTGGAGCCTTGGTTTACGGCGAAAATATTGAAGATCATGAAACCTTAGTTGATGAGAAATTACTGGAAGAATACAGAGAAATTCTCGCCGAAAAAGGGTTTAAAGTTGCGATTCAACTCGGATTTGGTAAGCCAGATAAAGTGATACCGGAAATTGTGAACAAAGGGAATTTTGACGTTTTGGTCATGGGGACTCATGGTCATACGGGAATTAAAGATCTAATTTTTGGAACTACCGTAGACAAATTAAGACACAAGATTTCGATTCCATTGTTTATCGTTAAAAATTAAAATAATAAGGAGCTTAATCCCGCTCTCCGCTCTATCTTTATCTTTTTTAAAGAAAAAAAAGACAAAGGATGCCGCTGCTATCGGGGCTAAAAAAAATATAAAAATGACCTTTTCAGAAGAAAATTATCTTAAAGCCATATTCCATCTCACGGTGGTTTCTAACTCCGAAGTGAGCACTAATGCCATTGCCGAAATGATGGAAACCAAAGCATCTTCGGTAACGGACATGCTCAAGAAATTAGCCGATAAAGACTTAGTAAATTATAAAAAATACAGAGGCGTTTCTCTAACAGATCAGGGCAAGTTAGCCGCCAAAATGATTGTTAGAAAGCACCGACTTTGGGAAGTTTTCTTAGTAGAAAAATTAGATTTCTCTTGGGATGAGGTACATGATATCGCCGAACAATTGGAACACATAAAATCAGAGAAATTGATTAATAAACTGGACGATTTTTTAGGAAACCCTACTGAAGATCCTCATGGTGATCCAATTCCGAATGCCGAGGGGCAAATTTTAAAAATTGAAAAGCAATTACTTTCGGAACTGACTGAAAATCAAAAGGGAATATGTGTGGGAGTGAAAGATACTTCATCAGAGTTTTTGAAATATTTAGACAAACAAGGGATTGCTTTGGGTTCTAAAATTGAGGTGGTAAGTAAAGAAAGTTTTGATTTATCTGTAAAAATAAAAGTGGATGACAAGAGTTTGTCTATTTCGAATAAAATAGCCAGTAATCTTTTTGTACAGACAACCTAAACAAAAAGGTACTATATTTGAATTAATTAAATAAAACCAAATGAAAAATTTCCTTATTGTAATGTTGCTTGTTTTTAGTGTTTCGTTATTTGCTCAGACGGATCAAAATATCCGTTCGCTAAAAATTACTCAAAAGAAATGCCTTAAAAACAAAGGAACTAAACTGATTCTAAAAGAGGTACTTTCAGACTCCCGTTGTCCTGAAGGTGTACAATGTATTTGGGCTGGAGAAGCTAAAGTTGTTGTATCTGTTTATGAGGGGAAAAAATTCGTAAAGGATGAAGAATTAGTCATTTCTGGAAAAAATGAGCAAATAAATAAAGATTGGTTTATGAGTTACTTGCCTTTCAGTCAAAAAAATATAAAGAGCATCAATATTGTCCCTTACCCAAAAGAGGGTGTTAAGATTAATCCAAAAGAGTACTATATAAAAATAGGATACATTAAATAAGTAAATAGCCGCTCTTTAGCGGCTATTTACTTTTAGCTAACTTATTGAAGTGAAAGTGCATTGTTAATTATCATTTAACCAATTCAGTATGATGGGATATTTTACTTATTGTCACTTTTGAAGCCAATTAGTTTTCGGTATTTTTCAACGCTTTCCTCTAGCGCGTTCTCTAGTTCTTTATAGTGGGTGACGTCTTTTATATTCGCCACAGCGGCTATAACATAATTGTTTTCGTCTATTATTGGTCGGCCACTGATGATGACCCTTTTTTTGTTTTTTGTTTCTTGGTTTTCAATAATTACTTCTACATCAGCAGTTGACTCTCCTCTTAATGCTTTTTCTAACGGGAGGTTTTGTATAGGAAAAACTGTTTTAGCGTCAGGATAAAATAGGTCGTACTTAGTTGCCCAATCTAGAGTGGTTGAGGCCCCTTCTTCTTGGCTGACCCCGATAATCTCCTCTGCCATATGATTCGATAACACAATTCTTTTTTGAGTGTCAGTGACGATAATGCCTTCACCAATATTTTCTAGAATTAATTTTAACTTAAGTTCATTGAGACGCACTAGTCGATCTGCTTCTATTTTTTCGTTTTCTAGCTTTTTACTTAACGAAATATCTGTAATAAAAGCAATGAAGATATATTTACCTAAGACAGTGGCAGGAGATACTGTTAACTCAATATCAAACTCAAGGTTTTTATTGTTTAACGCAGTAATTTCCATAGTTTTATTAATAATAGTGGCCTCGCCAGTTTTTAGAAAATTTTGCAAACCATTAGCGAGATTTTCTTTGTGTTTTTCTGGCATAATCAATGCAACCATTGATTTTCCCAAAACCTCGATTGATGACCATCCAAATATTTGTTCGGCCTTTGGGTTCCATCTAATGATTTCTCCTTCTTCATTTATTACTATTAAAGCATCTGGAGCTTCATTAAATATGGTTTGCAATTGACTTTCGCTTTCTTTTATTTTTTGTTCAGCCTCTTTCCTCTCTGTAATATCTCGCATAATTGATTTGTACCCAGTTATTTTATTGCCTTCCCTTAGTTGCATGGAAGTTTGTTCAATCCATTTTTGTTCCCCAGATTTTGTAATAATAGGAAATGAAAATAGTGTTGCGTCAATTTTGTTTTTAAATTGATTAAAATAGAATTCAGTCACACGGTCTTTCCACTCTGGAGAAACAAAATCTATAAGATGTTTTCCTATTATTTCATTTTGAGAGTATCCAGTGAGTTTTTTACAGGCGGGATTGATGTAAGTGAAAAACCCTTTGTAGTTAGAAGTGTGGACAACATCGCTGACATCTTCCACTATTTCACGGTATTTTTCTTCGCTTGAACGTAGTGTTTCAATTGCTTCGGCTAATTGTGCGGTACGTTCCGCTACTTTATGTTCCAGTTCTTCATTTAGTTTTCGTATTTCATTTTCTGAAACTTTTCGTTCCGTAATATCATGAATAACAAGTACTCCGCCAGTTATCTCACCGGACGAATGCTGTAACGGTCTGGCAGTTGCAACCACAAATATTCCTTCAGGATTTTTATAATTTTGGATAAATATTTCTACATTATCCACTTCCTCACCATTCAGGGCTTTTACTAACGGAAGTTCATTAATATCAAAAACCACTTTTGTATCGGGTAGAAAGAAGCCGTAGGTTGCAGCCCATCGATCTTGTGGAATATCCATTGGCCCCATTCCAATTATTCTTTCACTGGCAGTATTCCAAATAATAAATTTACTGTTTTCATCAACCACAATTAAGCCGTCACCCATGTTTTGTATAACAGATTGTAAAAGTGTATTTTGCTTGTACAATTGTTCCTTTGAAACAGCGACTTCGTTATCTCTTTTTTCAATGGTTGACAGCATATCGTTAAGCCCTGTAGAAAGGATGCTAATTTCATCTTTGCCTTCTACAATCATTCGTATTTTATAATCGGCAGTATCCTTTATCGTTTGTATGGTTTTCACCAAGTTTAGAAGTGGTTTCGAAATGTATTTTTTGATTATCATAGCGATCAAAAAAGCGAGTCCGATTCCTACGACTAATAGTACAATCCCCAGATGCAAAATATCCATTTTTATTTTATTCAATTCTGAAAGTTCAAATCGAATAGCGACTAACCCAATGGTTTTATTGTCTTTTTTTATTTTGTTATAGACGAATAGATTTTCATTTGTATAGTTGAAATTTTTCTGGTTTTCTGTTGCGGTAGGGAACGGATAACCAGCAGCCGAACCTGCTTTCGTATAGGAGGCAAAAATGGCTCCTTTTTCATCAAATATGGTTGCGTTTAAAAGGTCTTTTTGCACTGTTAATTCAGAGAGGATTTTATTGGCAGCAGCATTATCTTGAAATTCTATGGCAGATATACTATTGAAACCTAAGACCTTTGCAATAGCGGTTGAACTAATTGCTTTTCGATCTTTAAAACCTTTAATGTCGATTAGTACAAAAGCAGTAATACAAAGACCTAGTACAAATGCAGAGGTAAATACCTGCATAAGCACGAGCTTATTTTTAATGGAAATATTACGTAAATTCATCATTTAACTGTTGTTTATCAATACTTAATAAAATAACTGCTACGTTCAAGTGTGTCTTCTTTTTTTCTATTCATTCTTTATTGTACTGGAAAAATTAATTATTCTACTATAATTGCATGTTGTAACAAGAAGGAACTTATTCCAATTCCGACCTTGTTTATTGCCTTAAGGTTTACTTCAAATTTTAATTTATTTTCCACCACGACAAAGTTCATATGCGCTCCTTTTTTCCCATAACCGTTGCGTTCTGTTACTATAAGTACGGGTTTGCCAGAAAAATTAGAAAGCACTGTTTCAATTGGTATGGAGCAGTCAAAGGGAACAAATAAAATATTACAAAAACCAATGTCCTTCAAATTTTTATATTGGCTGACTTCAATTTTTTTTCTGTTTTTAACAACATGTAAGGATGCGTTTATTGGGCTTTCTTCAAGAATAGCGATTTTAAAAGGCTTGTTTTTAGGATAGTTTTTCCAATAGACGTAATCGACAAAACGAATTAGGAAATCAGCTTTTAGGTCATAATCCTTTCCTCCAGTAAGCTGTTGGGCAGCTAAAGGATTTGTGCCCAATAGTATTAGCATTATTCCAAATAGTAACAACTTGCTTTTAAGTGCCATATGTTTTATTCTTAAAAATTTTGAGCATTATAGTAGATATAGTTTATATACTGTTTTTCATTATATTCCGGATTTGTATTTGAAGACTTATAGATTCAAGATTAATAGTTAGTAAACAAAACGATAAAGTCCTGTTTTAAAGTTCAGATATCTTTTTAGTCTAAGTAAATTTAATCATTTAATATGTTGAATATTAGTATTTTGAGATAGATTTAATTCATTTTTTACTTTTAAAAGTAGATTCTAAATTATTGCATCAGAATTTATAGTTGAGCGATAAATTAAATAAAGTTCCCAGTTGACTAAAGTGATATCCTTCATACGTCATTTGTGAATAACGGCCATTGAATGTAACTAAATTATTTTGTGATTTTAGTAAATCAGGATCATTGAGAATGGCAGTTCCGGTTGCGTTTTCAGCCTTGAACTTCCATTCTGGGAGTACATTAAGGGCATTGTTTACATTAATACCGATTGTTAACTTGTTTGTTGCGAAGTAATTAACTCCTAAGTCAGTGACAATTTTCGGAATGAACTCCGTTCTTAAATTTGAATCAAGACCGGCTTGTTTATATGTCGTTTTTCCAAAATAGGTGTTGTTAAGGCAGAGGTCAAATTTCTTAATTTTATAATTTATTCCTAAAAGCCATTTGGTATCGGGTCTTGATGTAAACATTAGAGCGTTAAATGTCGCTCCGAAATTATCGCTTTTAACTGGAGAAATTCTTTTATTTTCTAATGTGATGTTCCCAGACAAATTGAGTTGCATTTCTCCAGTTCCTAAAACGACGGCACCGTAGTTCATGACGATATCCAAACCTGATGTTCTGGAATCGAAGGAATTTTCAAACCAAGAAACGGAACCAAATGAAGTACCCACTTTATCTCCTAAGATGATGCGGTCTTCCACTTTGATGTTATAATAATCTAGCGTTAAATTGAATTTTTCGTATGGTTTTGCGCCTATGCCTAGTGTGATATTGGTTGATTTTTCAGCATCTAGTTTGGGGATGCCTAAAACACGTGCCTGTACAGAAATATTATTAACTAATCCGCTAATTTGTACCCCTTGCCCAGGAACGAATGAGTATTGTGATTTTTGACTGTAAATTTGATGCATGGTTGGTGCTCTAAATCCAGTGGAAACGGAGCCTCGGATGTTGATTTTGTCCTCCAGAAACTTATATCTTGAGCTTAATTTCCATACCGTCGCTGCCCCAAAATCACTATAGTCTTCATAACGAATTGTTCCGTTTACTAAAAAATTTGGACTGAAATCATAGGCCAAGTCGAAGTATCCTCCCAAATTATAACGATTCCATTTGCCTGAATCTTCGGGTCTGTTACCGGAAAAAGAGTCGGCACCAAATCCTTCCCAAGAGGCTTTGTCGCCTTCGATAACTTCAAAAGTTTCGGTTCTGATTTCAGAACCGAAACCAATGCTTATTTTGTCAGATAAAACTTTGGAAATGTCTAAGTTACCAACAATATGGCTGAATGAAGCACCGCCGGGTTTAAAAAATATTGGGCTCTTCTCCTGATATACATTAATTCCGTTAGCGTCTTTTGTAGTTGATCTATTATGAGAGTTATTAACGGTGTAATTTTGGGAATTACCACCAACTGTTATACTCGCATCGGTGTTCCATCCATTTATTACTGACTTATATCCGAGGGTGGCGTTATAATCGTTCATATCACCTATAAAGGTCGGATGATACCCTCGGTACGACACTGCTGTTCCATCACCAAAGAAATCATATAAGTAGGGGAGGTTATTTGAAGTTATTCCGTTACCATAGCTCCAGTATGGTGTTCTGTAGTTAGCAAAGGAATTTACTTTTTTGTACACATAAGCAGCATTATAATACAGCTGTGTTTCGTCAGACAGATTAATCCCGCCATTTACTAAGAATTTTGCAGCTGCTGTTTCTGGAGCGCCGTTTATGTTTTTGGCATCTGGATATTTTGTGAGAAACGAGTTGATATCGTTTAAAGTGTTAAGGCCTTGTATCGTGCCGCCGTTGTCGGCAAACTCTCCTTCGTGATCTACTTTACCAGGTCTATTAGCTAAGTTCACCTTCGAAAAATCTAGGGTGTAATTGACAAAACCTTTATTGCCAATTGCGGAGCCATTATTCAAACTTACGCCTATCTGTTCACCGTCTCCTTCAGCCGTTATTCCTGTTCGAAATGTTATTCCTCCATCATTAGTTCTTTTTTTTAGAATAATATTTATTACACCCGCTATAGCATCAGAGCCATATTGTGCCGATGCACCATCCCGTAAAATTTCTACTCTCTCAATAGCATCTAATGGGATTGCTGATAGATCAGCACCGGTTTCACCTCTTCCGGGTGAGGTTTGAACATAGAGTAGAGAACTTAAGTTTTTTCGTTTACCACTGATTAGAATTAGGGTTCTGCTAGGACCCATATTTCTGATTTCGTAGGGATCAAGTAAAGAAGTAGCGTCATTTACAGGTGTTTGAGCCGTATTAAAAGAAGGGATTCGGTATTGCAAAGCTTTGTCAAAAGTAGTTTGTCCGGTTGATGTCAGTTCTTTTGCAGAGATGACATCAATTGGCAATGCCGCTGTCGTATTGCTTCTGGGGGCACTTCTGGTTCCGGTAACTACCACTTCATTGATTCCCGATCCGCCTTCTTCGGTTAGAAAAACGTTTAATATAGACTCTTTAGTATCAAATTCTTGTTTGGAAAACCTAATATAGCTAAAAATTAAAATGGCTCCCTCATCAACAGTAATCTGGTACGCTCCGTTAATGTCAGTAGAAACATTGTTACTTGTTCCTTTTTGTATTACGTTAACGCCTGCCAAAGGTGTGGCAGCGTTATCGAAAACGTAGCCAGAAATTTCTTTTTGTGCAAAAAGAAATGTGATATTTAGTAGCAATAATAGCAAGGTGAAATTTTTCATAATAAGTTTATATTGGTTCTTGTTCGAATTGAAATCAAGTGCAACACACTAATTGAAAGAAGTACCCATTTAACCAATTAAGACAGCCTTTAGTACAATGAGGGAAAGGAAGAGTGATTAAGAAATCGGATGGATAGTTATCTTGTTTTCCATTTTTGTAGTTTTTAAATTACTTAATACGATTTTTTATCAGCCAACATTGATTGGCAATAATACTAGTGGGACGTATAGATTTGGGTAATGTTTAGACCTTATATTTTGTAATGAATAGAACGCAAATTAAGAGTTCGATTGTCAATATATACTGATGCTACGCTTTCATTGGCTTTTGTAGGTGGGAAGCCAAAACATATTTAAGTTATTAGCCAAATACTTTTCTTAATAAAGCATTCGTTTAAAATTATTTTTTTAATAGTTGTAAACGACTGATAACGAGTATGTGTTTCGTATTTTTTACTAAGTAAATTTAGTTATTTAAAATTTATCGTTCTAAATTATAACATTAAAATTTTGATAAAAATTTAAACGAATAAATCTTTAATTACTTTGGATTTGTGGGTTTAGAGATATTGAAATCAGGTAGTTGTATGAGAAGTTCTCTTTTCTAAACCCCAATGTTTTTAAGTCTTTATTTTTTTTAATTTTAGTGGCATCCACAATCGTCTTTACCGCAACTTTTATCGGTTTTTTTCTTTTTAAAGAAGAATTTTTTAAGTAAAAAAACAACGGCAACTCCGAGTGCTACGAAAGCAAAAATTTCTTGAAACATATCGGTTTTATTTTAAAATTTGATAAGCAATTAAGGCTACAATGTAAGCAAACGAACTCATGAAAATAAGTTGTCCCAAAGGCCATTTCCAGGAATTGGTTTCTTTTCTCGTTATAGCGATTGTACTGGCACATTGCAACGCGAAAGCGTAGAATAACAGTAAAGATATTCCTGAAGCAAAATTGAATATTTTCTTGCCAGTTACGGGATTGACTTCTGCAGCCATTTTGTTTTTGATCGTGTCATCATTTCCAGTACTTCCCACACTGTAAATAGTGGCCAATGTACCTACGAAAACCTCTCTCGCAGCAAAGGAGCTAATGATCGCAATCCCAATTTTCCAGTCATATCCTAAAGGAGAAATGGCGGGTTCAATACTTTTTCCCATGATTCCGATATAAGAATTTTCTAGTTTGTATGCTGCCACTTTATTACTAAGTTCATCTTGCGATAAGCCAACGTTTTCCGTTTTTAAAAGTTGAATTGCTTCGGCATTTTTGAAGTTTTTCCCAGGGCCATATGAAGCCATAAACCACAGAACGATTGATATTGCTAAAATTATTTTTCCAGCACCAAAAACGAATGCTTTTGTTTTTTCAACAACATTAAGCGCTACGTTTTTAAACATAGGTAGTTTATAGTTTGGCATTTCTACCACAAAGAAAGTTTTACATTTTATTTTCAGGACTATATTAAGAATGTAAGCTGATAGAATAGCCGTTCCGAAACCAATAAGATACAATAGCATCAATGTTAATCCTTGAAGATTAAAAATTCCCAGTACATAAGTGTCGGGAATCACCAGCCCTATAATAATAGCATAAACGGGTAATCTGGCAGAACAGGTTGTAAATGGAGTTACCAGAATCGTTATTAATCGTTCTTTCCAGTTTTCGATATTTCGGGTGGCCATAATAGCCGGAATAGCGCAGGCCGTTCCAGAAATTAATGGAACTACGCTTTTCCCTGATAAACCAAAATTTCGCATAATTTTATCCATTAAGAATACGACTCTGCTCATATAACCACTTTCTTCTAAAATGGAAATAAATAGAAATAGGAAGGCGATTTGCGGAATAAAAATCAGTATTCCTCCGATGCCTGGAATAATTCCCTGCGATACCAAATTAGTTAAAACACCGGCTGGTAGCTCGCTATTGGCTAATGCGCTTAACGAAGCAAAAGTACTGTCTATAAAATCCATAGGGACTTTAGACCATTCGAAAATAGACTGAAATATTACAAATAAAATGACGAAGAAAATTACATATCCCCAAACTTTATGAGTCAATACGCGATCGAGTTTGCTACGAAAATCTTTGGCAATTGTTGCGTCTACTTTTAAACCTTCTTTTAAGACATCATTGATAAATTGATAGCGCTTGATGGTTTCTTTTTGTTGCAATCGTTTTAAATCGGAATGCGATTTAGTAAAAGAACCTTGAATCTCTTTTCGTTCTAAATTCAAGAAATTTACGTCTTGGGTTATTACCAGCCACAATTTATATAACAATTGATTAGGAAATGCTTTTCGAAGACTATTGAAGTATTCTGGGTCTATACTGGAAGCATTTAGGCAAGGTTCGGTTGTAATAGTTTTGTAGGTAACGATCAAATTTTTTAATTCATCAATACCAAAACCTTTTCGGGAGCTGATCAGCGCAATTTTTGTTTTTAGATGCTCTTCTAAATAGGGTATGTTTAAAGTAATCCCTTTGTATTCCATTCTATCAGCCATGTTAATGACTAAAATAGTTGGGATTTCTAAATCTTTTATTTGGGTGAATAACAGTAAATTACGTTTTAGATTTTCTACATCTGTAACTACGATGGCAACATCTGGATATAATTTATCGTTTTTATTCAGCAATAATTCAATAACAACATTTTCATCAATCGAACTGGCATTCAGACTGTAAGTTCCAGGTAAATCCAAGATGTTACCTTTAACATTATTAGGTAATTTGCAAAAACCTATTTTTTTCTCAACAGTGATTCCCGGATAATTCCCCACTTGTTGATTGAGACCAGTAAGTTGATTAAAAACCGAAGTTTTTCCTGTATTTGGGTTACCTATTAAGGCAATGTTAATATTCTGATTGATCATTAAAACTTGATTTTGATTAGTTCAACTTCAATCTCTTTGGCTGTTTCCACTCGAATAGCCAAATGGGAACCATTAATGTTTAAATACAAAGGGTCGCCAAAAGGTGCGATTTGAAGCAATTCAACCGTATTTCCAGGCAAGCAGCCCATTTCGAGTAGCTTTAATGGAATGATGTCAATATCAAAATCCTTGATAATGGCTTTATCCCCTTTTTTGAGTGAATTTATCGTTGTTCGCAAGTCTTATTTAGATTGAATTAATATTGCAAAAGTACATATTATAATACTAAAATAAATGATAATTATCACTTTTATAACGTCTGTTGAATAAATTAAGAATAAAAAAAAGTACTAAATGGTTGGTGTCGAAATAGTGAACATTTGTTTTGTTTAGGCAGATTACTCGTTGCTTAAAAAATTAATGTCGGTTATTAATTTTTCGATGTCTTCTTTTTTGGTGCCATCATAAAAACCACGAACTCTTTTTTTAGCATCTACTAACACAAAGTTTTCGGTATGTACCATGTCGTATAGCTCGCTTGGTTTTCCTAATTTGACAGCCAGATACGATTTTCTAGCCATGGTATAAATCTCTTTTTTATCGCCAGTAACGAGATTCCATTTTTTATCGTCAACACCATATTTAATGGCATATGCTTTTAGAACAGCTACGCTGTCAACTTCGGGAAATACGGTATGAGAAAGCAGCATTACTTTTGGGTTATTGATAATTGCTTTTTGGACTTCAAATAAATTAGCGGTCATTTTCGGGCAAATAGAACCACAAGTCGTAAAGAAAAAGTCGGCTACATATATCTTGCCTTCGTAATCTTTTTGAGTAATGGTTTTTCCGTTTTGGTTGACAAAAGAAAAATCAGCAATGGTGTGGTATTTACTAATATATTGTACGGTACTATCCACAAGTTCCGGATTAACATCTGATGGATTGTATATAGGCAGGGTTTTAGTAGGTTTCAGGGCTACGTAAAACAAGTAGAGCGTGATAGTGGAGAAGATTATGAAAACACCAATAAATATTCGGTATTTCTTAAAAATAGATTTCATAAAAATAATTTTTGCAAAAGTACAAAAAAGTGCGCTTTTTACCGCGAATTTATGCCATTGTAATTTTAACAAGTGTTTTGAAATTGGTATATTTTTTATCAATAGCTTTGTGACACTAACCAAATTAATTGTAAAAATGAAAATAAAACTGAATAAGGGGCTTCTTTTAGTGATTCCTACAATAATAGGATTTGCAGAGACTCAAGCTCAAACTGTTACTTCAAGTAAGGAACCGGGTATCAATGTTTCGTTCTTTGATAATACGGTAAAACCCGCAGATAATTTTTTTAGGTTCGTAAATGGAACTTGGCTTGACAAAACCGAAATTCCAAGTGATAGAACTTCTTGGGGAAGTTTTAATGAATTACTAAAAAAAACCGATAAAGATGCATTGACAATTTTGAAAGATGCGTCAAAAAATCCAATTTATAAATCGGAGACTGATCAAGGAAAAGCTATTAATCTTTTCAATTCGATTTTAGATACTGTTGCTAGAGACAAACAAGGCATTAAGCCGTTAGCTCCCTATTTGGCAAAAATTGACAAAGTAAAAAACATTCAGGACTTGCAAAAGTTGCTAATTGAAATGGAACCTATTGGAGGAGTTGGGTTTTTTGGAGTTGGAGTTGGAGCCGATGATAAAAATAGTGCTAAAAACTCTTTAAATCTTGGAGTTGGAAGACTAGGTTTGGCTGATAAAGATTATTATTCTTCAGAAGAAAAAGATACCAAAGAAAAAAGAGAGAAGTACGAGCAACATATTGCTAGAATGCTACAGTTTATTGGAGAAACTCCTACTCAGGCTAAAGTAAGTGCTAGTCAGATTTTAGCTTTGGAGATCGAAATGTCAAATCCACGTTTGGACAGAGTAGAACGCAGAGACGGAAGATTACAGTACAACCCGATGACTATTGCCGAATTACAGAAAATGACGCCGGCAATTAACTGGAGCGACTATTTCACTGGTATTGGTTTTGCAAAGTTAGATACGGTAGTCGTATCGCAGCCTAAATACATGAAAGCGTTGCAAACGATTCTTACCGAAAATAAAGTTTCGGCATGGAAAGAATATATGAAATGGACTTTATTAAATGGTTCAAGTAGTTTGTTAAGCAGTACCATTGATGCCGCTAATTTTGATTTTTATGGAAAGACATTAACTGGGGCAATCAAACAAAGAGCTCGTGAAGAAAGAGCATTGCAAACAGTTAACGGAACTATTGGTGAGGCTTTAGGGAAATTGTATGTGGAAAAGATGTTTCCTGCTGAAGCAAAAGAAAAAGCAGAGAAAATGATCCATAACATCATTTTAGCGTATCAAAACCGCATCAGCAATTTAACTTGGATGTCTGCAGAGACAAAAGTGAAAGCGATTGAGAAATTGAATAAGATTACCATCAAAATTGGATACCCAGACAAGTGGAAAGATTATTCGCAATTAGAGATTAAAAGTATTGCTACTGGTGGAAGTTATTTTGAGAACATGAAAAGTATTTCGCGTTGGAATTTCCAAAAAGATATTGACAAGTTGGATAAAGCCGTTGATAAAACAGAATGGTATATGTCTCCACAAACGGTAAATGCCTATTACAATCCTTCGTATAATGAAATTGTGTTTCCAGCAGCGATTTTACAAGCGCCTTTCTACAACTACCAAGCTGATGAAGCCGTTAATTATGGTGGAATAGGAGCTGTAATTGGTCATGAAATCTCTCATGGTTTTGATGATTCAGGGGCACGTTATAATGCAGAAGGAAACTTAATTGACTGGTGGACGGCTCAAGATTTAACGCGATTTACGGCGATGGGAACCGCACTCGCAGATCAATACAGCGCATTAGAACCGCTTCCAGGAGTTCATGTAGACGGTAAATTTACTCTTGGAGAAAACATTGGAGACCTAGGAGGTATAAATGCTGCTTATGATGGTTTACAATTGTATTTGAAAGAAAATAAAAATCCGGGACTCATAGACGGATTTACTCCTGAACAGCGTTTCTTCATTTCATGGACCACGGTTTGGAGAACCAAATCACGCGATGAAGCAATTAAAAGCCAAGTGAAAACGGATCCACATTCTCCGGGAATGTACCGTGCGTATGTGCCGGCTCAAAATGTTGATGCTTTTTATCAGGCATTTGATATTAAAAAAGGCGACGGTATGTATATCGAACCTGAGAAACGAGTGAAAATCTGGTAAATTAATAAAAGTGTAATTTTAAAAATCCTAAGTGCAAGCTTAGGATTTTTTTTAATTGTGAAATTTTAAGCTAACAATTGTTAAAAATTAGACAGTTGAAAATTACTTTTATATATTTATGAATAATTTTATTTACTATTTAATTATAGCAATAAACAGCATAAATTAACTAATCAACTATAAAAATGAAAAAAACAGCAATAGGTCGCTTCTTTTTGTGATTCCTGCACTTTTTGGACTTACAGTTACACAGGCACAAACAGCTGCAACTGCAAAAGAACCGGGGATTAATGTCAATTATATGGACAAGACGGTGAAACCTAGTAATAACTTTTTCCGTTATGTAAACGGAACCTGGTTAGACAATACAGACATACCTTCTGACAGAACGCGTTGGGGAAGTTTTGATGAGCTAAGACAAAAGACAGACGCAGATGCGTTGGCAATATTAAAAGAGGCAGCGACAAATCCAAAATACAAATCAGATACGGACCAAGGGAAGGCGATCAATTTGTACAAAACGATTCTAGATACTCTTGGTCGTAACAAATTAGGGATTACACCATTGAAACCGTACTTAAAAAAAATTGATGCGGTTAAAAATACCAAGGATTTAGAAGACTTATTAATCGAAATGGAACCCTACGGAGGGATTGGTTTTTTTGGCGCTAACATTGGTGCCGATGCTAAAAACAGTAATAGAAATGTAATCAGTGTGGGGCCTGGAGGAGTAGGTTTGCCAGATCGTGATTATTATGTTTCTGAAGATGCTGATTCAAAAGAAAAAAGAGAAAAATACGTGCTTCACGTGGCTAAAATGCTTGGGTTCTTTGGTGAAAAACCAGCCGAAGCTAAAGTACATGCTGAACAGATTTTAGCTCTTGAAATCGAAATGTCAAAACCTAGATTTGACCGCGTAGAAAGAAGGGACAGAAGAAAATCGTATAACCCGATGACGGTGGCTGATTTGCAAAAATTAACTCCGTCGATCAACTGGAATAGCTACTTTACAAAAATAGGATTGAAAAACGTGGATTCATTAATCGTTTCGCAGCCTAAATACATGACTGCTTTTGAGTCTATTTTGAAAGAAAACAAAGTGAACGACTGGAAAGCGTATATGCGTTGGTCGTTATTAAACAGAGCTTCAAGTCAGTTATCAACTACAATTGAAGATGCCAATTTTGAGTTTTACGGAAAAGCATTAACAGGCGCGGTAAAACAAAGACCAAGAGAGGAACGCGCCTTGCAAGTAATCAATGGAAGAATTGGAGAAGCTTTAGGTAAATTATATGTAGAGAAAATGTTTCCGGCTGAGGCCAAAGCAAAAGCGGAGAAAATGATAAAAAACATCTTTGTCGCTTTTGAAAACCGAATCAATAATCTAGCTTGGATGGCTCCGGAAACCAAAGTAAGCGCAGTTGAAAAATTACATAAGTCAAAAATTAAAATTGGATATCCTGACAAATGGAAAGATTATTCAGCTTTATTAATTAAGAGCCCGGAAGAAGGAGGGACTTATTTTGACAATGCAAAAAACATGGCTAAATGGAGTTTTGAGGAAGATTTATCCGACTTAACTAAACCAGTTGATAAAACCAGATGGGGAATGTCTCCACAAACAGTGAATGCATACTACAACCCGTCGTATAATGAAATTGTATTTCCTGCAGCGATTTTGCAACCACCATTTTACAATTACCAAGCGGATGAAGCGGTAAACTACGGTGGAATAGGAGGAGTAATCGGTCATGAAATTTCTCATGGATTTGATGATTCAGGATCACGATACAATGCCGATGGGAATTTAGTGGACTGGTGGACTGCAGAAGACTCTAAACAATTTTCGGCCTTAACTACAGCTTTGGCTAATCAGTACAGTGCGCTTGAGCCATTACCAGGAACTTTCGTTGATGGTAAATTTACCCTTGGAGAAAATATTGGTGATTTAGGAGGTATAAACGCAGCTTATGATGGTTTGCAATTGTATTTAAAAGAAAATGGAAACCCCGGCTTGATTGATGGCTATACGCCAGAGCAACGTTTCTTTTTGTCATGGGCTACAATCTGGAGATCTAAAGCACGTGATGAAGCAATTAAAAATCAGGTAAAAACAGATCCGCATTCTCCAGGGATGTACCGTGCGTATGTGCCTTTGCAAAATGTAGACACCTTTTATCAGGCCTTCGATATTCAAGCAAATGACGGTATGTACATCGCTCCAGAAAAAAGAGTTAAAATCTGGTAAATAGGTCGTACAGTTTATATAAAAAGAAATCCCAAGTTAACGCTTGGGATTTTTTGTTTTATATCACTTTGGCGAAAGCCAAAAATTAATTATTATTTTATACTTGCCGCAGCCAATCGACGGGTTTTTCTAATCGAATGATTTACCATATACAAACCAAAAATCGTGATTCCACCTCCTATTGCAATTGCCATTGTAAGTGATTCTCCAAAAATTAAAGCGCCTAATAGTACTGCGACAATTGGGTTGATATAGGCGTAAATACTATTTATTTCCGCTGGTAGTTTTTGGAGCATGTAGATGAACGCAATAAAAGTTAATACAGAGCCAATAATGACTAAGTAAGCAATCGACCACCAAGAAATTGCCGGAATTGATAGGATATTAACTCCAGTTCCAGTTGCGCCTGTGACGGCAAAAAGCATTAGACTTGAAATTAACATTTGCAATCCTAGGCTAAAATAAGGATTAAAAGTAGCGGCTTTTTTCTTAGTATATAAACTTCCAAAAGCCCAACTGATCGTAGCGGTTAAGGAAAGAAGAATCCCGAATCTAAAATCAGGTTGCAGGAAATCAGTCAGATGCTCATAGAAAATAACGCAAACGCCACCAAAGCTGATCATTAGTCCAAAAATGGCTAGTCTTGCTAATTTTTCACCCCTGAAAAAGCTAATAATAACAATCCATATTGGGAAAACGGCATTTATAATCGCGCCTAAACCACTACTGATGTATTTTACGCCCCAAGTACTGAGTCCGTTGCTCAATGCAAAATTAAGAACGCTTAAAATGACGATTGTTTTCCACTGTTTTCCTTTAGGCCAAGCCTCTTTTTTGTACAAAAAAAACGCAACATACAGTATTCCTCCAATAAATTGTCTGATTGCCGCTAGTTGTAATGCTGGCATGTGCTTAACTCCCTCTTTTGAAGCGATCCAAGTAGTTCCCCAAAAGAAACTTACAAAACATAACGCTAGTATTGGCAATCCGATAGCATTTATTCTGGTCGAAAAAGCAGCTTTTATTTTAGTTCTCACTTTATAAATTTGTTATGGTAAAGGTATAGTCGAGGTTACGTATTAATTTATCTGCTAAAATTATTTTTCCCACTGAGGGTTCGTCGTGATTGAATTTAGGCGGGGCTACATTTAATTCCAATGCTTTTTGGGTGTAATATACTTCTCGAGAAGGATGCGATGGAGAGGCCGCATTATAGGTTTCTCCCCAAGAATTCTTTTCAATAATTTTAAGAATAATGCCAATGCAGTCTGCTTGATGGATTAGATTAATGGGAGAATCAGGGTTGTCAAGATTCTCCCGACCTGCTAAAAATTTAATTGGATTTCTATCTTCGCCAATCAAACCTCCAAAACGAAGTACGGTGGTTTTAAAATGATGGTTGCTACGTAAAAGACCTTCTGCTATCGCTAATTGTTTTCCGCCTTCAGAATCAGGTTTTAATGGAGTTTCTTCGGTTACTGGATCATTATCGTCCCCGTAAACTGAGGTTGAACTTATAAAAAGGACATTTTCAATTGTTGATTTTTCGACAAAAGGAATTAAAGCTTCGATTTTATCAACAAAATTCTCTTTGTTAGTTCCTCTTAATTTGGGCGGAATATCAATAATCAAAGTAAAGCTGTCTTTCAAGAAATCTTCGATCTCACCAATAATACCATCGGTTTCAAGTGCGATTAGGAAAGGATTAATTCCTGCCTTTTCTAATTTAGAAACCTTATCTGTAGAAGTCGTCGAGCCATTTACAAGGCCCCCTTTTTCTAATATCGCTTTCGCCAAGGGGAATCCTAGCCAACCACAACCCAAAACACTGATGTTTTTCATTTTGACAATCTATTTTTAAAGAAATTTAAATAGCATCACAATCTGTGATAGTACAAATTTCAGTAAAATTATCTGACTTTGGTAGTATCATTCGCAATTATTAATCTTTCTTTTTTGACCGGTTTAGAAATCGGAATGGTAATGGGTGCTGCAATTATTTTTGAAGCGGGTTTTATTATTTTTCTTTTTGATTTTTCTTGAACAATTGGCTTGATTGGTTTCGCAACAGCCTTTGCGCTTTGCGGTACAGTTTCATTGATTGTTGATTGAGAAATTGCAATTGCTGAAGTCTCTTTACTACTAGCCAAACTTGGTTTTATTATTTGTTTGATAACTACAGCGTCTGTTAAGACAAAAGGAGTTGGCATCATCCAGGAAGCTCTTTTTGTAATCGAAAATAATGGGTTTCTCATTAAGTCAAAGGAGCTTTCCATCAATTCCATATCAAAAATAGATGCTGTATCGATGTTGAACTCTATTTCTAAAGGCGCATTTTCCACTACATAATAACTCAGTAGTTTCTTTCCTTTTCGGTTAAATCGGGTTCCTTTTTGGTTGATATGAGTGGCGCCATTTGCTCTTAAATTAAAGAATTCCATTTTTTCATTAGCAAAAATATCATAACGGCTTACTGATCGGTTGGGAGAGATTCGGAGTTTAAAATACCTTTTGTTTCCGGCAGTACTATCTTTTAAGAATTCGACAGTGGGTTTTTGAAGTGCTATTTTTGGAGCCTCGGCAGCATAAGTAAAACCAGAATTGTATTTGCTGAACATGGGGGTTTGATTCAAAGCTGTAGCGGGTTTCGGGTTTTTCCCCAAGTATTCTTTGGTCCAAGAATCAAGATTAACATCATAAGTCGCCCAACTGGCCTTATCGGTATCGGCATTGTAGATGTACAACAAACTATTTGATTTTGCCTTTCCTACTTCATAACCGGATTCGTAATGTGCTTTCGCAAAAAATCCAATGGAGATCATTAAAAATAGGAGAGACCACTGTCCTTTTTTGGCGAAGCTACCAAAAGTAGGTAACAATAATCCAAATGTCAAAACAGTAAGAATGGCACTTCCAAACAATACTTTGAGCCCTAATCCTATGGGGAACATTTGAATAAATGGAACTAATAGTAGTAATGCAGGAATGCTGAAAATAAGATTTAGTGTTTTATTGCTCTTTTGCGTGATGATGTAGTAACCAAAAAGAAATAGTCCGAAATAAACGGGAATAATTAGAAACCCAGCGCCTTTTAAGTAAATTGCCAATAGCCCATTCAGAATTAACCAAATTAATAAAGGAGCTACATAATGATTTACAGCTACTTTTTTAGAGGAGAAAAGTTTATAGATAAATAGGGTTGTTGCTAGCGCCAGTAAAACAAACGCAGAAATATAGGCATGTCCATTATAGGTAAATCCATTTAACAGATCATTATACTGCGGGTAGATTTGTAGTAATCCTTTCCAACCAAGAAAAGTAATTAGTCCGGTAAAAATTAGGGAGCCTATAATCGGAATAAATCCTCTCAACATGGACTGAACGATTAATATTTTTTTACCAATTCCGATGAAAACTAAAAATAGAAAGAGTACAAATGCTAGAATGACCATTGGTAAAACCCAGCTAAAAGAATAACTTATAAACGTAAAAGGGATGGTGAAATAGACATAATCCTCAGTGGATTTTGTGGTGTTCAAATCAGCATTCGAAAAATAACTTAACAAAGGCATTAAATAGGTTCCCTGATGGGCTAAGGTATTTTTGTTTAGATGCTTGATGTCATCTTGGGCTGTATGGTAATTATAATGGTCGTCAATAAAAGCAAAATTATACCCTTGAATATTCTTTTGTTCTCTAAAAACGGTTAAGTCAGTATCATTAGGTAGCATTTTATAAATACTGTACATTAATGAATTTGATACAGGAAAAGTTGAATTTGCTTTGGCAAATTCTTTGACCATTCCCGCATTTCCACCATTTGTTTCCATTAACATGTAACTTGGGCCAGAAGTACCGCGGGCTTCAAAATTGAGTGCTAGTCCGACCTCTTTTACCCAGTTGTGTTGGGTCACAAAAAGCGCCGCTCCGTTTAATCCTAATTCTTCTGCATCTGAAAACAGAATAATAATATCATTTTTATGGGGCTTTTTACTGTACAAAAAGGCACGAACGCTTTCTAATATTGTTGCTACTCCAGAACCGGCATCGCTTGCACCATGAGAGTAGGAATGTGGTGCGCTGTCGTAATGAGAAAGTAATAGTAGCGCCTTAGAATTAGTAGAACTCCCATTTATTCGAGCCAAAATATTTTTTGACTTCACTAAATTTCCCCATTCTGTCAAAGTATATCCTTCCTGGATAGAAGTTTGAAGGCCTAAATTTTGTAGTTCTTTTTGTAGATAATTAGCAACCTGGTCGTGATTTTGAGAGCCAACATAGTGTGGTTCTTTCGAAATGGCTTTTATCTTTTCTAATGCCCTTTCAGTTGAAAATTCAGAAAATGGTACAGTGTCATCTGAGGTCCACTGTGGCATCATGGTTAGGAAAAGGATTGCTATAATGACTGAAATAAAAACAACTGCAAAAAGTGAGGAAAGACTTTTTTTCATATTTGAGGATTTGGGGGTTGTGGTATTAAATATCTTTTTTAACTAGCATATAATAGTCGTTATCTAGTAACATATAGCCTTGGTCATATAGGAAATAGTAGGTATTTCCTGTTTTAGTATTTAAAATATTGGTAAAAAAATCAAAATCAAAACCCTTACTAAAGAGTTTAGCTCGGGTTGTTTTTGATTTTCCTTCGGGATTAAGTTCTAATAGAATGCGATAATTCTTGCGCAACTTGTTATTGATGTTGCGCATGTAATTATTACTGTCCTTGTTGATTTTGTTGTTATAGGCATTGCGACAACCATCGCTACAGAACTTTTTGTCCTCACGACCCACAATTTTCTCATCGCATTCTAAGCAATTTTTCATCATTTTATTTTTTTCAAACTGTATAAATCGTGCCTTCTGTCTTTCATCGTGTTTACACTTCCGTGTTCGTGTAATTCTTTGAGTAAATTAATATCAACATCTACAATTAAAGTCATTTCAGTATTAGGAGTTGCTTCTGCTTTAATTCCATTACTTGGAAACGCAAAATCAGAAGGGGTATAAACAGCTGCTTGTGCATACTGAATGTCCATATTGTTTACTTTTGGTAAATTCCCAACACAACCAGCAATAGCCACATAACATTCGTTTTCAATTGCTCTGGCTTGAGCACAATGTTTCACACGAGTGTATCCATTTTGAGTATCGGTTAAGAAAGGAACGAATAAAATATTCATGCCTTGGTCTGCCATCAGACGAGAAAGCTCTGGAAACTCTACGTCGTAACAGATTACAATCCCTACTTTTCCACAATCGGTATCAAAGGTCTGTATAGTGTCTCCGCCTGTAATTCCCCAATGAAAAACTTCGTTAGGTGTAATGTGAATTTTACGGTACATTTCGTTTGTACCATCGCGTTTGCAAAGAAAACCTACGTTGTATACGTGTTCGTTTTCGATAAAAGGCATACTTCCCGTGATGATATTGATGTTATAGGAAATGGCAAATTCCTGAAATTTTAATTTAACTGCTTCGGTATGTTTTGCCAATTCTCTGATCGCTTCTGCTTCAGATAGATGATTAAAATCCGCCATTAATGGGGCGGTAAAAAATTCTGGAAACAAAGCAAAATCACTTCCGTAACCAGAAACAGTGTCAATAAAAAATTCGGCTTGGTCAAAAAGAGCATCTAAATCAGATAATGAACGCATTTGCCATTGAATTAACCCTAGTCGTACTACACTTTTTGTAGTATTAATTAATTTTGGACTATCATCATAGTAAATATTATTCCATTCTAATAAAACAGCATATTCTAAGGATTCTGTATCGCCTTCTAAATAATTTTTAAGAACACGAAGTTCATGGAAATCATTGCTTAACTGAAACGATAAAACAGGATCGTAAATTTCTTTTTTCTTTACTTTTTCAATATAGATTTTAGGAGTAATTTCATCTTTAAATTTTCCGTAATTGGGAATTCTTCCCGCAAAGATGATGGATTTAAGATTTAATTGCTCGCATAATTCTTTTCTAACGTCATATAAACGGCGACCCAATCGAAGTCCACGGTATTGAGGATTAATAAAAACATCAATTCCATATAGAACTTCTCCTTCAGGATTGTGGGTGGAAAACGAGAAATTACCAGTAATGGCTTTATAAGAACGTGTTTTAAAAGCGAAATCTTCTGTAACTAATAAGGATAGGGCTGAACCAACTACGATTCCATCTACTACGATTACCAGTTGTCCTTCGGGGAATTTTTGTAATAACAGTTCGATTTGATCTTCTTTCCAAAATGATTCGGCCATTTCTGGATAAGATTGAATCATGGATTTTTTTAGTTCTTTATAGTCTTCAATTTGTAGGTTACGTAACTCAATTGATTTAATAGTTGCAGGCATAAATTGTTTTTAATTTTTGGCAAGATAAGAAATATATTATCCGTTTGGAAACGTTTACAAATATTTACAACCGAAAGTAATTGAATACTAACCGAATAAATTTTGCTAATCGTATAATCTTTGCAATGTCGAAATCAAACAACAAGGATTTCAATATTATAAACCACAAAAAAAATCTGAAATGAGTTCAGATTAAAACAATTAAATTTTACACGCCATGAATGCATTAAGAAACAAAGTACAGTTGATCGGACATCTAGGAAACGACCCAGAAATCAAAACTTTTGATGGAGGAAAGAAACTAGCCAATTTTACATTAGCTACTAATGAGAGCTACAAAAATGACAAAGGAGAAAAAGTAGAAGAAACACAATGGCATCGTTTAATTGCCTGGGGGAAAACGGCTGATATCATTGAAAAATTTGTTACTAAGGGTAAAGAAATTGCGATAGAAGGGAAGTTAACACACAGAAGCTATGATGACAAAAACGGCGAAAAACGCTATGTTACGGAAGTAGTTGTCACTGAGGTACTTTTATTAGGAAAGTAACCTTATGTGGATTAATAAGAAGTCCCGGCATACGTTTATAAAAAACGCATGCCGGGACTTTTATTTAGTGTGCAATGTTAAAACTTTTCGTTGTCTTAGTTAGTCATTAGGTAAATCAAATCGCGGACAACGTTTGCATCTTTTGTCTTCTCCTTTTTTATATTTTTCACAACAGCTTGACTTCAAGCCTTTGTCAGACTTTCCAATTTTAAGGAGCTTTTTTTCTTCCTTTTTCTTTTCTTTCTTTTTATCCTTCTTTCCCAATTTGTAAAGAATTTAAACCAAGATACTGACAGTTTGTTTTTATTATATCACTGTATCTAAGGTGCATTTATTTAGTGGATGTACCGCTGTTAGAAGCCATTTGCTGCATATCTCTATCAAACAAATACAGTCCGCCTTTATCATCGCCGATGAGTTTTATTTTGTCTAAAATAACTTTTGCTTGTGATTCTTCTTCGACTTGCTCAGCAACATACCATTGCAAAAAGTTGTGTGTCGCATAATCTTTTTCAGTAAGTGCTTTGTGCACCAGTTCATTTATTGAATTAGAAACGAAAACTTCGTGGTCATAGAGCTCTTGAAACATTTCTTTGAAAGTTCCATGACTTGCTTTCGGTGCTTTTAATTCAGAAACTCGGGCGTGACCACCACGTTCGTTTATGAATTTCATCATTTTAAGCATGTGCATACGTTCCTCGTCTGATTGTGCATACATAAACATAGAAATCCCTTCCAAACCATGAGTTTCGGCCCAAGAGGCCATGGAAAGATAAATTTGAGAAGAATCAGCTTCAATAAGAACCTGATTGTTTAGTGCGGATTCGATAGTCTTAGATAGCATAACATAGTGTTTATTGTAAAGTTACAAAAAAAAGACACTACTATAGATTCATAATGCCTTGAAAATAATCTACAAACTGACTCAGATGCATACCATCCATTATGCCATGGACATTGTTCTTTTTCCGCTGTCATCGATCATCATTTTACCAAAAGAAATTTTTGGGCAACTGTCTGGAAAAGTATAACATCTTGCATGGCAAAGTGAAGTAAAATTCAACCACGGAATTGCAGAGAAATGAATTACATTATCAGTATCAAAAGGGCGAGTAAAAAGACCAGAAGTATTTTGAACGCGTTTAATCTCTGCTAAAGCAGTTGTTTTGAAAATATCGAAATCTGTATTGTATTCGATAAGTGAAAAACCAACACTACCATCTTCACGTCCAATTGTCGCTGAGCCATCTACTGGACCGTAAATGTAAATTTGGTTGTCATCAATCCTTTAGCGAAATGATTCCAATTGATTAACAGCGATCAAAGTTTTGTGTAAATAGTATATAAAAAAAGAGGAATCTAATTCTTTGGCTTTTTCATATGCTTTGGTACAATCGATTTCTACGGTAGCTCCAAAAAAAGGTTCTTCAAATTTTCTAAAAAAATGAAAATGCTCTTTTCTAGGCCCGTTTTCAATATCTAAAAGTGTTTTGAAGGTTTTCGTAACTTAAAGTTTTCGTCAGAAGTACAGTTATTGTTTAATTTATTTTGTCTAGTGATCTTTGTTTTAATAGTATTGTGGGAGGGAAATCAAAAAAGTGGGAGGCAAAAAAAAAGCCCTAAAAGGAATTCCTTTTAGGGCTTTTAGATAATCTAAGAATAAATTATTTTATTCTGAAAGTAACTTTTCTAACTAGTTTTCTAGCACCTTCTGAATCTTTTTCAACTGAAGTGTCTTCACCAGCAGCGATTATATTCAATCTTGAAGCATCGATATTAGCGTTTACTAAAATGTTTTTCACATTAGCAGCTCTTGTATTAGATAATTTATCATTGTATTCAGATCTTCCTAATTCGTCAGCATGACCAATAATATCAACTGTAGCAGTAGGATTGTTTCTTAAGTAAGTTAATACGAAATCAATACCTGTAGTAGAAACATTTGATGGAGTTGATTTGTCAAAATCAAAATAAGTAGCTACATAACCACCATTGATTAAGTTTTTAATCAATTCGTTATTAGGTAAAGAAGCAGACTTGTCATTTTTGTTAACGTAGTTTGCTGTCAAATATTTTTCTAATTCATCAGGAACATTGTTAGTGTTTAGATCAATAGCTCTACCTTTAGAGTCAACCATAACACCAGAAACTGTGTTTTTTTCTAGATCTAAATAATCAGCAACACCATCTTGATCAGTATCAATCAACATAGTTTCAAGAGTATCAACTCTATCTTTTAACACTATTACATCTTTGTCTACAAGAGTTACCCAGTCAGCATGTTTCTCATTTTTACCTAAGTAAACTGTTAAACCTACAGTACCATTAAAAAGAACTCCACCGAATCCTCTTTTAGTAGGAACACTTACACCATCAAAACCAAGATCTTGTTTCGCGTTAAGGATGGTTGTAAAATCTCCTGTTAAAGCAATTCTGTTAGATAATTTAATTTGACCAGTTACACCAGCCATGAAATTACCCATTCTGTCTTTAGCGTAAGCACCATCAGTTTTTTCTGAAAAACCTAAACCAAAACCAGCATGACCTAATAAGCCAAGTGTGTTAGTCCAAGTTTCGAAATTCATGATTCTTCCTAAGTTAGCTACAGCTTGTAAATCTGCTCTGTAATATTTAGTGTCAAAACTTTGAGAATCATCACCTTCTGTAAAGCTATTGTAACCGAAGTCAGCTTTAATACCAAATTTGTTGTTAAACATGTATCTAACTCCTAAATCAGCAACATAAGGACTTACAACTGCAGTTCTTGCACCTGCACTTAAAGGTCTCATAGGTTTGTTAAAACCACCAGCTAATTCAACTGACCATTGGTTAAATTCAGGGTTGATGTTTTTTACTGACTCTTTTTCAGCTGATGTAGTTTGAGCTGATACTGTTGCAAATGCTGTTGCAAGTGCTAACGTAAGTATTACTTTTTTCATTTTATTCTTTTTATTAAATATGGTACAAAAGTAGCCTATTTTGTTTAATAAGAATTTTCAAACAGTAAATTATGTAAAAACTGAAGTTAATTATGTAAAAAATAGCGAAAAGCATATATTTACAGGTGATACATTACATTTTTAGAGGGTTTTTGTAGCTGTTTCAATTATTGAGTTGGTAGATGGCAAATTTAAAATTAGTTTTTTAGTAGGAAAAGAACTCTTATTGTAGTCGTTTTAAGACATCAGTTATTTTTTCATAGGCCATAAAATTTTCATGCACGATTTTGTGATCAATTTTTTCGTGCTCCCAAGTCGTATGAAAAGGAATATGTGCGGCGTGACCACCAATCGCCAAAACTGGTAAAACGTCAGACTTAAGGGAATTACCAATCATAAAAAATTCCTGTGGTTTAATTTCTAGACGTGTGACTAAATCAGAATAATCCACTTCTTGTTTATCAGACATTACTTCGATATGGTGAAAATAATGGCCCAAACCAGAATTATGTAGTTTTCTACGTTGGTCAAGTAAATCACCTTTGGTAGCTACAACTAATTTGTATTTTCCGTTCAAGGCTTCCAATGTTTCCTCTACACCCTCTAATAAAACGATAGGTTTCTCAGTTAGTTCTTTTCCGTATTGAATAATACGCTCAATGACTTCAACGGGAATAGTATTGTTCGAAATTTTCATTGCTGCCTCAATCATCGAAAGAATATATCCTTTGATGCCATAACCGTACAATTTTAAATTGTCAATTTCGATCTTGAAGAGTTCTTTTGAAATCCCTTGATGCGAGAGATAATCGCTCATTAAAGCACAAAATTTTTCTTCTGTTTCAGCAAAATAAGTTTCATTGATGAATAGAGTGTCATCTGCATCAAATGCAATTACTTTTATATTTTTCATGTTAATTTTTTAGTTCTAAGAAGGAATGCTTCTTAGCGTTTTTTTACTATTTCTTTTATCGAAAGTGTTTTGGTGTAAAAGGTAATTCGGATACCAAAAAGTAAAATAAGACCGCCAATAATCATATTTAAGGTAATTTGTTCATCTAGAAACAACCAAGCTAAAATGGAAGTAATAACCGCTTGTGCTAATAAACTCAACGATATACGGGTAGGGCGCATGCTTTGAGTGGCATAACTAATCGATAACCAAGCCATCAATTGACATACTAGCGCCTGGATAAATAGGATAAACCACCCCATTTTTGAAAACCCATAAAACGGTTCGCTCATCAAAACGCATACTATTGCTAAATATATCGTAGATGCCAGCAAACTGATGGTCATAAAAGAAAGCACATCTAAGTGAGAGAGCACTTTTTTGCTCAGCAGCAAATAAATCGAATACAAAACTCCAGATAATACAGCTAGAATAAATGCATTATCAAAATCCAGTTCTAGAAAAAATTTGAAACCCACTAACATTGCCATACCAAATAATGCCACTATGGTTCCAATCCAGAAATTAGTGGCTGGTTTTATTTTCAGGAAAACGAAAGAAATAATACCAACCCAAAGCGGCGATAAATTAGTCAGCAAAGACGCTTGTGTTGCACTAGATTCTTGAATTGCGATATTCCAAACGGCAACATCGGAAGCAAATAATACTCCACAAAGTACGGCTGGGATTAAAATAGTTGTTTTTGGGAATGTAAACTTTTTTGTAATCAGCACATAAGGTAAAAGTAACGATAGCGCAATCGCCATTCTGTAAAATGCCGAAATTAATCCAGGAGCCAGCTTGAGTTTGACTAATATTGGAAAAATAGAAATACAAAGTATTCCAAAAGCTAAAGCTAATCTTGGTTTTGCGTTGGTCATTTTACAGG
The DNA here is from genome assembly GCF_900111075.1 of Flavobacterium frigoris. Lineage (GTDB taxonomy): Bacteria > Bacteroidota > Bacteroidia > Flavobacteriales > Flavobacteriaceae > Flavobacterium > Flavobacterium frigoris. The sequence goes on along the minus strand of NZ_FOFZ01000001.1, from coordinate 67,932 downwards.
CTATTAAAAACACGAATTTCACGAATTTCCACGAATACATTAGTGTTAATTAGTGAGATTCGTATTTTTTTTTTAATTTATCGTCTCTCCATTTGCTGCTTCAGTGTCTGGATTTACAAAAACCAATTTTCCTTCGGCATTAGTAGTCATCAAAATCATTCCTTGACTTTCCACGCCACGTAAGTTTCTTGGTGCCAAGTTGACTAAAACAGTCACTTTTTTACCAATGATATCTTCTGGTTTAAAACTCTCAGCAATTCCGGAAACGATAGTACGAACATCAATTCCTGTATCTACTTTTAGAATCAAAAGCTTGTTTGCTTTCGGCATTTTTTCGGCTTCCAGAATCGTTCCAACACGCAAATCCATTTTGGCAAAATCGTCAAACTGAATCGCTTCTTTTTGAGGTTCTACTTTTTTGTTTTCGGCACTATTGGCTGTTTTTGTAGCTTCTAGTTTGTCTATTTGTTTCTGAATTTCCTCGTCTTCAATTTTGGCAAAAAGTAATTCTGCTTCTCCAATTTGGTGTCCTGCTACAATCAAATCAGAAGTTTCTGAAATCGTAGCCCAAGACAATGGAGATTGTATTTTTAGTATTCGGGACAATTTTTTGGCGGTAAAAGGCAAGAACGGTTCGCATAAAATGCTTAATGCCGCAGCGATTTGCAAGGCTACATACATTTGCGTTTGCACGCGCTCTGGATTGTCTTTGATTACTTTCCAAGGCTCTTCATCGGCTAAATATTTATTTCCAAGTCGAGCCACATTCATCAATTCACCTAAAGCTTCTCTAAAACGGTATCGTTCAACAGAACTCGAAATTACAGCAGGATAGGCTTTTAATTCTGTTAAAGTAGCTTCGTCCACCTCAGATAATTCATTCGGTGAAGGAACAACACCATTGTAATATTTATTAGTTAAAACCACCACACGATTAATGAAATTACCATAAATTGCAACCAGCTCATTGTTGTTTCTAGCCTGAAAATCTTTCCAAGTAAAATCATTATCCTTAGTTTCTGGCGCATTCGATGTCAATGCATAACGCAAAACATCCTGCTGACCTGGAAAATCTTCCAAATATTCGTGCAGCCAAACCGCCCAGTTTTTAGACGTAGACAATTTATTTCCTTCTAAGTTCAAGAACTCATTTGCAGGCACATTGTCTGGCAAAATATAACTTCCTTCGGCTTTTAACATCGCAGGAAAAATAACACAGTGAAAAACAATATTGTCCTTCCCTATAAAGTGAACCAACTTGGTGTCTTGATCTTTCCAGTAGGGTTCCCATTCTTTTCCTTCGCGCAAAGCCCATTCTTTCGAAGAAGAGATGTAGCCAATTGGTGCGTCAAACCACACATATAATTTTTTTCCTTCGGCACCTTCAACGGGAACATCAATTCCCCAGTCTAAGTCACGCGTTACCGCACGAGGTTCTAGTCCGCCATCGATCCAGGATTTTACTTGTCCGTAAACATTGGGTTTCCAGTCGTTTTTATGCCCAACTAAGATCCACTCTTTCAAGAAATCTTCGTAACGATCCAAAGGTAAAAACCAGTGTTTCGTAGATTTCATAATAGGAGTTTCTCCCGTAATAGTCGATTTTGGGTTAATTAAATCGGTAGCGTTTAGCGTTGATCCACATTTTTCACATTGATCTCCGTAGGCTTCTTCGTTACCACATTTTGGACAAGTACCAATTACAAAACGGTCTGCCAAAAATTGATCCGCTTTGGCATCATACAATTGTTCGGTTACTTGCTCTATAAAATCGCCTTTTTCATATAAAGTTCTAAAAAATTCCGAAGCTGTATCATGATGAATCTTAGCCGAAGTTCGAGAATAGTTGTCAAACGAAATATCAAAGTCAATAAACGATTTACGGATAATTCCATCGTATTTATCGATTACTTGCTGCGGCGTAATGCCCTCTTTTTTGGCTTTCATCGAGATAGCAACACCGTGTTCGTCGCTTCCGCAAACAAACAAAACGTCTCTTCCTTGCAATCTGAGGTAACGAGAATAAATATCAGAAGGCACATAAACACCTGCCAAATGGCCAATGTGAATTGGGCCGTTAGTGTAAGGCAATGCCGCTGTAATCGTATATCTTTTAGGATTCTGTATCATGATTCTATTTAATTGGATGCAAAAATAAGCAATAGAATTTTTATTTGGAGCAATTTCCCGTTATACGTTTCAATCTTTTACTTTTTAAAGAAAAAAGTAAAAGGATTTTCACTGCTATCGGGGCTAGGGGATTTCGGATTTCCACAACATTTGTCATTCCGACGAAGAAGGAATCTCCGTTATGTGAGGACTTTGATGAGATTCCTCGTTCCTCGGAATGATAAAGCGTAGTCAATTCAAGTTCTTTTTAAGAAAGTGGACAAAAAATAATCCGCGCGATTTGTCCCCTTGTAAAGTACCGTAAACTTTAGGGATCTTTGGTTTTAATAAAAAGTTGTTTAATTCAATTTGTTGACTTTTAGTTGTTTGACATTGTGTTTTGTCAAAAAATCATGTCCTTTTTTATTTCGTTGTTCAGAATTACTTTCGTTGAACAAAATACGTGTCACAGACTGTGTAAAAAAACTTTGTTCAATTTGTAAAAAATAAAAAGAGATATGAAAATAGATGATATGCAAGTAAATAATTTAGGGATGGTACTCATCTTTGTAATGATAATGACGATTTTGTTTTGGATAATGTCAGATAGAAAAAGTAAAAACATCACTAAATGTTTTACAACAATAATTGGCGTTTTGGCTATTAGTAAAATGTTTGAGGCAATGACGGCCTATTTTAAAAACAAATGAAAAGTTGCAAGGAATTCCAAAATATTTGTCATCTGGCGAAGGAGGAATCACATAAAGAATCCACAACACTTGAAATACTTGATGAAATGCCTTCTTTGTCGGAATGCCAATACAAGAATAAATCGTTTTTTATTATTTAATTTTAAATTAAAAAACTACATTTAAAAAGCTTTTAAAAAATGGAAATTGATACTTGTATTTTAGCATTATAAGAAATGAATCCAATTTTGTGGAATAGAAAAAATCAACTAAATTATCCGGTTATAGCTTTTATTGCTTTTAAGGAATACAAATCTATCTCTTTCTCTTCAATTATTTTGGCATGTTTAATTTTTTCGAGTAATGAAAGAGCATGGTCATATTCTTTAAATAAAGATTTTGATTGAGGTCTTCCGATTATTAAATCATAGCGTAAATTACTTTTTTTAGCTTCATTTTCTAAATCAATAAATTGCCCTAAATTTTTATATGCTTTTTCTGCAATACTTTTTGATTCTTTAAGGTCAAAACTTATAGGTTTTACTAAATTGAGTGTGCCATTTTGCCATCCATAATCAAACTTAAATTCATTACCTGTTTCATTTTTAACAGTATAATCAATATAGAATTTTTTCTTATCTCTATTAATTGTCTTGAAATCCAATCCTTTTAGATTTTTATAAAATTTATGTAGAAGCTCTGGTTCCTTTGATTGATTGTTTTGGGATTTTAAATCATCAATCAAATGTTTTTTTTGCAGAATATCTTCAATAAAATCATTTTTGAAATCAAGTTGAAAATCATTCTTGTAATTTGAAAATTGTAAAACGCTTCCGTCAGCAGGTAATAAGTATTTTGAAACAAATGACGATAAGTCATCAATTTCTAATTTATGAAATACGTCGTCATTCAATGAAAAATTTTTTATTCTTTTTTCGATTTGTTTGAGATATTCTTTAATTGTTCTCTCTGGAACGTTGTCATAAATATATTTTATACGGCTTAAATTTTTAGAATAGTTAAATGAGAATTTACCGGTATTACTGTAAAATATTAGCAATCCAATATTTACACTCTCATCTAAAAAGGGGGAGTGCTTGTATTTTAGGATGCAATATTTGTAAAAATCAGTTTTCATTTTATTATTCCATTTAAATGATTGTAGATCGGTTCTCTCTTGTTCTTTGCCCATTCTAAAAATGACAAATAATTTTCTCGATGACCGTAGTTAATATTTAAAGAATCTAGTTGATCAAAAATATGAATAAATTTTTCAATATTCAAATATTTTAACATCTCTAAAAACTCATCAAATATACCATTTTTTAATCTCATACTCTTTAAATGAGTGATTACTAAATGTCGTTGGTATGGGTAGTTTTGTAGGTAAGTAAAGTAATTTGGGTCGCTATATGAATTATTTATGAAAGGTAATGTTTGTTCATGATCAATTAATAAAATTGCTTCATCATTAACTAGGAGGTTCGGTTTGTTTCTAAAGCCACCTCTGTCGCTGTTAATTATTACATTATCAAAAGCAAATAAATTTGCAATGTCATACGATTTAATAAATTGTAATGAAACTAATGGATTGAAAATGACAAATTGACCATTAAACTCACTGCAAAATTTGTAATTTTTATCCAATTTAGCTAATTCTTCTAGCTCAAAATATTTTGATAATAATTCATGGTCAATGTCAATTAGTGCATAATTTGGAACGGGTAAATTAAATTCTTGAGCAAGTTCACAAATTAAAATTTCTTTAGCTACCGAATAATTTTGTTCAACATAGTTCTTTTTAAAAAGTTTCATCACATATTGATTGGCCTTTCCACTGCTGTCAACAGCCGTTATCAATAGAGGTTTTGAACTTCCTCCATCAATAAATCCATCAATATGTACTAATTTTAAAATTTGCATCCAATAGTTTTAATCATGAAAAGTAATATTTTTTCTACTAATTAGCATCATAAAATGAAAAGTAATATTTTTTATCTAATACAAAGTAAAGGTGGATTTGCAATCCGTGCCCGCAATAGAAATCAAAACTAATCGAATTAGTACGTAATCATTTTTACAAAGAAATATTGCTGGTCTTTTTGCATTAGCTTGTCGGCACGGATTGCAAATCCAAGCTAGCGTTTGTAGGGATTGGATTCTAACTCATTCTTACTATCCCTTTCTCTATATTTGCAATCGTAATTGTAGAAAACTGTAAATCATGGCAAAAGGACCCGAAAAAAATACTAAAAATAAGGCTTTACATACCAAATTGCTAAATCGAAAAAACGCCAAACTTCAAGAAGAAAAAAAAGAAAAGGCATTACGGTTGAAAGTTTTGGTTGCAAAAATGAATCAGAAGAAGAATAGTGAAAATTCCGATTCTAAATAAGTTTTTATTTGACCGCATTACCGTTTTTTATTGACAACTCATCTCAGGAATCTGCGAAATGGGTATTAAAAAAACATTTTTATCCTTCATTATTTTACCCGAAATTTGCAACCAACTCCTTAAAAACAAATCCATATGGAATTCGGTAGAATCATAATTTCAGAAACCGCAGCGAATAGCGAAAATCTACAAGACATTATCAACTCTAATATTTCGGTGATTAATCTAATGCGTGAAGAAAAAATAGATGACGATTTAATTCACGAAGATGCGTTGATGAGTTATTATTTAGATTATTACACTTCACAATTTACCGAAGGAAATTTTGCTCAATTTGTATATAATTCTGGTTGGAACACGGAACTAAACGAACTAATCGAAGAAGGTCTGCAGTTACTGGGCGCCGAAAAGCATTTGGAATTATTTCAACAACAATGCAAGAAAGTCAAATTGATGAGTAGCGTTAAGAGAGATAAATTTTTTAAAGGGAAACTAGAAGGGGTAAATCCAGTTAGAGATTTGATGAATAGCGATACTTTTTTCGAAATAGAAGAAAACTTAGTAGAACTTAATGCTGGCTTTTTAAAATCCCACCCTGATCTGGAAGTACTTTCGGTAGATGATATGTTTGCAGTTCTGGAGGAATTTGTAGGACATGAGATTAAAAGGGCATAGATAGCTATTCCACAGAGATGCGTTAAGAAAAAAAAGATACACAAAGCGTTTTAAAAGCTTTGCGACTCTTTGCGAAACAACTATTATTAGAATATTCCACAGAGTTCCGCAATGAAAAAAATCAGAGCCGTGCAAAAAGAGCTTTTAACTTTTGCGAATCTCCGACTACTCTTTGTGCTTCTCTGTGAAACAACTATTTTTTTAATCAGATAAAATATTATTTCCCCAACACTTTGTCTGATAAGTCTCAAACATTTCCTTAAATTTGCTTTCTTTATAGAGATAAAAACCCAAGAGTTATAAAATTCAAGCTATGTTACAAATTGCATTTATTAGAGAGAATCAAGAGAAAGTAATCCAAGCTTTGGCAAAAAGAAATATGGATGCCAAAAGTGTTGTGGAAGATGTCGTACAACTAGACACGCAACGTCGTGCTACACAAGTAGAGTTAGACGGAATTTTAGCTGAATCTAATAAATTATCCAAGGACATTGGCGAATTGATGAAAAACGGCGAGAAATCGAAAGCCGCTATCCTAAAAGAAAAAACGGTTTTAAATAAGGAGAAAAGTAAGAATTTAGCAGAAATAGCAGACGCACTTGCTGCTGAACTAACCGAGAAACTATATACTTTACCTAACCTTCCAGCAGATATTGTACCAGTAGGGAAAACGCCAGAGGAAAATCTAAACGTTTTTGAAGCGGGTGAAGTTCCTGTTTTGCACGAAGGGGCACAACCGCATTGGGAATTAGTAAAAAAATACGATATCATTGATTTTGAGCTAGGAAATAAAATTGCTGGTGCAGGATTTCCGGTTTATAAAGGAAAAGGAGCGCGATTGCAACGTGCTTTAATCAACTATTTCTTAGATAAAAATACAGCAGCGGGTTATAATGAAGTGCAAGTGCCTCATATGGTAAACGAGGCTTCGGCTTATGGAACCGGACAATTGCCAGACAAAGAAGGGCAGATGTACCATGACGCAACTGATAATTTATATTTAATTCCTACGGCTGAAGTTCCGGTAACAAATATGTTTAGAGATGTAATCTTAAACGAAAGTGAATTACCTGTTCTTACTACAGCCTATACACCCTGTTTCCGTCGTGAAGCAGGTTCTTACGGAGCACATGTACGTGGATTGAATCGTTTGCATCAGTTTGATAAAGTTGAAATTGTACGTGTAGAGCATCCTGATAAATCATACGAAGCTTTGGACGGAATGGTAGAACATATAAAAGACATCCTTAACGAATTAAAGTTACCCTATAGAATCTTACGCCTTTGTGGTGGAGATATGGGATTCACATCGGCATTGACTTATGATTTCGAAGTGTTTTCTACCGCCCAAGACCGTTGGTTAGAAATTAGTTCGGTTTCTAATTTTGAAACTTTCCAGTCAAATCGTTTGAAATTGCGTTTCAAAGACAAAGACGGAAAAAACCAATTAGCCCATACACTTAATGGAAGTTCATTGGCTTTGCCAAGAGTGCTTGCAGGAATACTTGAAAACTACCAAACAGCAGAAGGAATCGTAATACCTGAAGTTTTACGTCCGTACTGTGGGTTTGATATTATAGACTAATTAGTATTCAGTCCTCAGTGATCGGTGTTCAGTTTGCTTCTGAATAATACATCGGTTCGCAAACTGAACACTGAATACTGAACACTTTTAACATGAAGCACTTTTTTTTATATATCACTTTGTCATTCTCGCTTTTTTCGTTTGCTCAAAACGAACAGTTAGCGCAGTATTATTATGACAAAGGTGATTTTGAAAAAGCTAAAATGGGCTATGAGGAGTTGTTACTAAACGTTCCTCAAAATACGCCTTATTTTTTAAGAACAGTTGATTGTTACCAACAATTGAAACAATTTGAAAGTGCAGAGAAGGCAATTCAAACCAGACTTAATAAATACAATCAGGGGAATCTTTTAGTAGAGCTGGGATATAATTTTCAGTTGCAGAAAAATGAGGCTAAAGCCAAAATTTTCTACGACCAAGCACTAGATCGTATCAAGAAAAACCCGAATGAAGTATATGGTATAGCGACCTCATTTGAGAAAAAAGTATTACTAAAGTATGCTTTGAAATCCTATCAAACGGCTTCAGCGGTAGAGCCTCAATTTAATTTTAATTACCAGAACGGATTGCTATATGGGCAATTAGGAAATACAGAAATGATGATTTCTACTTTTCTAGATGAATCCTACGCGACTCCGCAAAATTCGATAATGATTCAAAATCAATTATCTCGATTCATGTCTGATGATAGCGATGGTAATTTTAATGAGATGCTCAGAAAAGGATTGATTTTGCGAGTACAAAAAAGTCAAGATTTGTTTTGGAACCGTTATTTGAGTTGGTTTTACGTGCAACAAAAAGAGTTTTCAAAAGCTTTTATACAAGAGAAAGCTATTTACAAACGTAACTCGGAATCGTTGTCTAATATCGTCAATTTAGCACATCTTGCAGTGGAAGAAGACGATCAGGAAATGGCGGTTGAAATCTTAGAATTTGTACTAGAAAACACCAAAGATCTCGAATTACTTATTCAGGCACATACCTATTTGATCAGCATAAAAATAGAAAAGGCAAAAGAAAAAGATTTTGCAAATATCAATGCAGAAATAGAAGGATTACTGGCAGAATATGAAATCAGCCCATTTACCTTATCTTTGCAATTAATTCAGGCGCATTTTGTGGCTTTTAATTTGAAAAATCCGGAGCAAGGAAGAGCTATTATTAAAAAAGCATTAGACTTACGATTGGATGATTATAAAGTTGCGCAGGTTAAAATGGAATTAGCAGACATTTTACTTTTCGAAGAAAAATTTAATCAGGCATTAATCTACTATTCTCAAATTGAGATGGATTTAAAAAATGATGTGGTGGCTCATGAAGCCAGTTTAAAAGCAGCTAAAACGAGTTATTTTAAAACTGATTTTGTGTGGGCGTTGAAACAATTTAAGGAACTAAAATCAGCCAACACGCAACTGATAGCAAATGATGCATTAGAATACTTTCTGTTGATAAATGATAATACTGTGGCTGATTCGACACAAACAGCCTTAAAGGAATTTGCAAAAGGAGATTATCTTTTATATCAAAATAGAAATCAGGAAGCAATTGCTCAGTTTCAATCAATCTTGAAAAAATACAAGGGTCAGGAAATAGAAGCGGTTACCTTATTGCGTTTAGGAAAAATTTATGAGAAAACAGCAGACTATAATTTGGCTTTAAGCCAATATCAAGAGATTATTGACCATCATAACGACGGAATTTATATTGATGAGGCTTTGTTTTTTTCGGCAGAGATTTATAATAAAAAGTTGAAAGAAGCGGATAAAGCTAAGCCGTTATATGAAAAGATAATTTTTAATCACGAAGACAGCATCTACTTTGTTGAAGCTAGAAAAAGTTTCAGGCAATTGCGGGGAGATACTAATTTATAAATTCCCTCTAACTCCCTGAAGCGAAATTAGAGTAAAATGAATAGAATGCTATAACATATAGAATAACGAGTTTGAGTTAGAATGTCAAATCCTAAACCTAAATTCTTAAATCCTAAATCTAAAATGATAATATACAACGTTACCACAAACATACATGAAAGCGTTCATGACCAATGGATCATATGGATGCAACACAAACACATTCCTGAAATTCTAGCTACAGGTAAATTTACTGCCGCCAGATTAGTTCGCGTATTGATAGAAGAAGAAATGGGCGGTGTAACTTATTCGGCTCAATATACAACCGATAGTAAGGAGACATTAGAGAAATACTATCAGGAAGATGCGCCAAGATTCCGCGAGGAAGGAGCAAAGCTGTTTGGAGAAAAAATGCTTGCCTTTAGAACAGAGTTGGAAGTGATTTCTGAACACTAAATGGAGTGGTCAGTATTCAGTTTTAAGTATTCAGGCAATAGTCGGGAACCTGCTTTTGCATAGTCGCTAAAAGTAAGTTACAATAAAAATTACACTTAGTGCTTTAGTGCCTGTGTGGTAAAACAAAAGAAAATGGAAAAAGTAAAAGCCAAAAAACATCTCGGACAGCACTTCTTAAAGGATGAAAGCATCGCTAAGGATATTGCTGACACGTTGAACTTGGAAGGGTATGATGATATATTAGAGATAGGGCCGGGAATGGGTGTTTTAACTAAGTATTTGTTAGAAAAGCCAGTTACGACTTATGTAATTGAAATCGATACAGAATCTGTGACTTATTTGGATGAAAATTATCCAAAATTGAAGGATAAGATTATCTCAAAAGATTTTTTGAGATACAATATAAACGAAATTTTTGAAGGGAAGCAGTTCGCTATTATCGGGAATTTCCCCTATAATATTTCGACACAAATTGTTTTTCGAACATTAGAATATCGCGATCAGATACCTGAATTTGCGGGTATGTTTCAAAAAGAAGTGGCACAACGCATTTGTGAAAAGAAAGGAACTAAAGCATACGGAATTCTGTCTGTTTTAGTGCAAGCTTTTTATGATGCAGAATATTTATTTACGGTAGATGAAAATGTTTTTATTCCGCCACCAAAAGTAAAATCAGGTGTTTTGCGTTTGCGCAGAAAAAAAGATTATAGTTTGCCTTGCGGGGAGAAATTATTTTTTACGGTAGTTAAAACGGCATTTCAACAACGTCGTAAAACCATGAGAAACAGTTTGAAAACGATGAACTTATCTGATAGTTTAAGAGAGGACCCAATCTTTGATCTTCGCCCAGAACAGTTAGACGTAGCGCAATTTATTGAACTTACCCAAAAAATAGAAGCGGATGGAATTTAAAATCAGCAAAAACTTAATACTCGAATTAGAGCAACACATTGTCAATAAAAACGATAAGGAACTTGAAGCCTTATTGAATGACATGCACCATGCTGATATTGCAGAGATTCTGGATGAGCTTGATTTTGATGAGGCAACCTATATTTTTAAGGTATTAGACAGTGATAAAACCGCAGAAATTCTTCTTGAACTAGAAGATGATTTACGTGAAAATATATTAAGTCGCCTTTCGGCAAAAGAGATTGCAGAAGAATTAGATGAGCTAGATACGAATGATGCGGCCGATATTATCGCAGAGCTTTCTCAGGACTTAAAAGCCGAAGTAATCTCTGAATTGAATGATGTTGAGCATGCAAAAGACATTGTTGATTTGTTGCGTTACGATGAGAACTCTGCAGGGGGATTGATGGGGAAAGAGCTGGTGAAAGTGAACGAAAACTGGAATGTCCTGACATGTGTCAAAGAAATGCGCGTTCAGGCAGAAAATGTTTCTCGCGTGCATTCTATCTATGTGGTCGATGATGAAAACAGATTGAAAGGAAGACTTTCGTTAAAGGATTTATTGACTACGTCGACAAAAACAAATATCAATGATATTTACATCCGAAAATTAAATTACGTTAATGTAGATACTGAAGATGTTGAGGTGGCCCGAATTATGCAAAAATATGATTTAGAAGCTATTCCTGTTGTTGATGAAATGGGTCGTTTAGTAGGTCGAATCACCATTGATGATATTATTGACGTCATTAGAGATGAAGCAGATCAGGATTACCAGTTAGCGGCGGGTATCTCTAAGGATGTAGAAGCAGATGATAGTATTTTAGAGCATACTAAAGCACGTTTGCCGTGGTTGGTTTTAGCGTTGCTAGGAGGTTTTATTTCTGTAAAAGTGCTTGGGTTATTTGAAGGCGCTATGTTAAAGCATGGAGAATTATTCTTTTTTACTCCGCTAATTGCTGCAATGGCAGGAAATGTCGGAGTGCAATCATCAGCGATAATTGTGCAAGGTTTGGCAAACAACACTTTGAGTGGATCCTTATTTAGTCGATTGATGAAAGAAGTATCTCTTAGTTTACTTAATGGGGTAATTCTAGCAGTTATATTGTTTGTAGGGAGTCATTATCTTTTGGATGTAAAAATTGTGATTGGGGTAATTGTCACGACGGCTTTAGTTTCGGTGATTATAATTGCGTCACTTATTGGAACATTTGTGCCATTATTGTTGGATAAATTTGGGATTGACCCCGCCTTGGCGACAGGGCCTTTTATCACTACTAGTAATGATATTTGTGGTATTCTTATCTATTTCTCAATTGCAAGAATTATTTTAGGCTTTTAATTCCAGGATATAGAATTGTAAAGAAAACAGCTTGTTTTTGATAGCTAAATTATTGACTAAATTAATCAAAAAACCAAAAATAAAAATGAAAATACATATAATAGGAGGGGGAAACCTTGGAACTTCGATTGCAGTTGGGATATCTAAATTTTCGAAAAATAATACGGTTACCGTCACCAGAAGAAATACGGCTAGTATTGCTTATCTCGAAGATTCTGGAATAACAGTTTCTTCAGACAATACACATAACATTGAAGACGCCGACATAATTATTCTTACGATAAAGCCTTATCAAGTAGATGTTGTTTTGGCTGATATACTACCAAAAATCACGAATAAAACTATTGCTTCTGCAGTGAGTGGCTTGTCCATAGAAGCGCTTCAAGGTAAAATAGGTGACAAGAACCAGGCTATCCGAATCATGCCTAATATTGCGGCACAATTTGGAGAGTCTGCAACCTGTATTTCATTCAATGAAAATAATAAATCGCAAGCTCAGGCTGTTATTACTTTATTTGAGAATCTTGGTACAGCTCCAGTTATTGATGAAAAATTAATGGACGCCGCTACTGTTTTGGCCGCAAGCGGAACTGCTTTTGCGTTGCGTTATATTAGAGCATCGATGCAGGCTGGTATCGAAATAGGATTTGATTGGAAAACAGCTTTGGCCATTTCAGCTCAAACCGTCAAAGGGGCTGCGGAAATGCTTATGGAAGAACAAGTGCATCCAGAACAATTAATAGATCGAGTAACAACTCCAAAGGGTTGTACTATTGCCGGACTTAACGAAATGGAAATGCATGGATTTAGTTCCTCATTGATACGAGGAATCAAAACTTCTTTGAATCAAATAAAAGGTTAATTTTAAATTTGTGTAATGTAAATTTTACATAAATTATCTATAAGTACCTCAATGCTAGATTTTTATAATCGATATGATGTGTAAAACAAACTAAAGCAAGTAGTTCATCGGATTAAAAGTGTAATTCATCGAAAAATAGCTGAAGCGTATTATTTGAGGTATAATTAAACGTAAATTTGTGATAGCCTTATTGATCTACTCTTACTTTTCTATCTAATGGTATAATTGAATATTAACAATTAAAATTCATTATGATGAAAAAATTACTTTACAATCTTTACGAGAGAATTTCTGATTTTTTATATGGAGGACAAAAAGCCTCTCCATTTTAAACGATTAAACGGGTGTTTTAAAAGAATGTACTTAGAATAGTATCCAATATGGATGGTATTAGGTGGAAAACCATTTCTAAATTTATATAATTTAGAAATGGTTTTTTTTATTTTTAGTAAATTGGAATCTATTGAGTTCTTAAAACTATAAACCGTAATTTTTTATTAATTTTGATTTCTAACTTAGAAATCATTTTCATGGATATTAAAATTCTTCATATTGACAGCAACAATCCCATTTTAAAGCGGCAATTACAAGAATTGGGTTTTGAAAATCACGAAGATTTTACTTCTTCTAAGGACGAAATCGAAGCAAAAATACAATCCTATCATGGGGTTGTAATTCGAAGCCGATTTAAAATTGATAAAACCTTTTTAGACAAAGCCACTAATTTACAGTTTATAGCGCGTGTAGGTGCTGGACTAGAAAGTATCGACTGCGACTATGCAAAATCGAAAAACATTTCGCTCATTGCCGCTCCAGAAGGAAATAGGAATGCGGTTGCGGAGCATACTTTAGGAATGATTCTGTCGTTGTTTAATAATTTGAATAAGGCAGACAGGCAAATTCGATCAGGACATTGGAATCGAGAAAGTAATAGAGGACATGAACTAGACGGCAAAACAGTAGGGATTATAGGTTATGGTAATATGGGGAAATCATTTGCCAAAAAACTCCGTGGTTTTGAAGTAGAAGTGTTGTGCTATGATATTCTAGGAAATGTTGGCGATGCCAATGCAAAGCAGGTTTCCTTGGAAGAATTACAGCGAAAGTCAGATGTATTGAGTTTACATATCCCATGGACACCGGAAACCGATAAGATGGTTGATACTGCTTTTATCACTGCTTTTGCGAAGCCTTTCTGGATTTTTAACACTTCTAGGGGTAAAAATATAGTTACCGCAGATTTGGCAGCTGCTATGTCTGCAGGAAAAATTTTGGGGGCAGGACTAGATGTGTTGGAGTATGAGAAATTATCTTTCGAAACTCTTTTTCAAGATAATAATACACCTGAAGCGTTTCAATACTTATTAAAAGCAGATAACGTTATATTAACACCTCATGTCGCGGGATGGACTTTTGAGAGTCACGAACGATTGGCTCAAGTAATTGTAGATAAGATTAAGTCAAAGTATCTTGGTGAAGACAAAGTTGTAGTCGATGAAAAACGAGTTACGGGAATAGGAGGGTTGTTTTTTAAATCAAAAAGTGCTAAAGAATTGGTTGCTTGGTATGGGAAACACTTAGGATTAAAAACAGACGACTATGGTTCTACTTTTTGGTGGAAAGATAGTAAGGGTAAAGATTGTTCTACGCAATGGTCTCCATTTGCTGAGGATACGACTTATTTTGAGCCTAGTGAGAAACAATTCATGCAGAATTTTAGAGTACATAATTTAGAGATGTTGTTGCTACAATTAAAAGAAGAAGGAGTCACTATTGTAGGAGAGATGGCGTGCTTTGATTACGGTAAATTTGGTTGGATTTTGGATCCTGAAGGAAATAAAATTGAACTTTGGGAGCCAATTGATGATGTTTTTAAATAAAAAATTATATATTTAATCCTTAAAATCAATCAAATAATCAACTATTATGGAAAATGCAAAACATGAATCTTGGAATGCTCCACAACCGGTTCATGAAGATAATAAAAAAATAGCAGCCGGTTTATTAGCAATTCTTCTGGCGCCTTTTGGGATTCATAAATTTCTTTTAGGGTACACGACGGAAGGGATAATATGGCTTGTGATTAGTCTTGTTACATGTGGTTCAGTGACGACTTTATTAGGGATTATTGAGGGAATAGTTTACTTGACTAAGTCAGACGAAGAGTTCTATCAAACATATCAGGTAAATAAAAAAGGATGGTTCTAAACATAAAAAAGTCTCGACATTGTCGAGACTTTTTTATGTTTAATTGAACGTTATTATACCTGACTAATCTTCCTTGTCAGCTAATTTTCTTTCCAGTTCAGCCTGAAATTCTTCCATAACTGGTTTCATTGTGCTTTCTGGAATATCTGCGATTCTAATGTACATCAAGCCATCGACAGCATTGTTAAACAATGGATCAACATTAAAAGCAACCACTTTTGCATTTTGTTTGATGTATTTTTTAATTAACACTGGCAAACGCAAAACTCCTGGTTCGAGTTCGTCAATAATTTTGTCAAATTTATTTAAATCAGCTTCTGTTTCATTAAAAATAAAATCTTTATCAGCATCTTTTAGTTTTACTTTGTAAGCCTTTTTCGGATGGATATACTGTGCAATATAAGGATCATAATAATTCGATTTCATAAATTCAATCATCAAAGATTTTGAAAAATCAGAGAATTGATTACTGATACTTACGCCTCCAAGAAGGAATTTATGTTCCGGAAAACGTAAAGTGGTATGAATGATTCCTTTCCAGAGCAAGAAAAGGGGCATCGGTTTTTGCTGGTATTCTTTGATGATAAATGCGCGACCCATTTCTATAGATTTATTCATCATGTCGTGAAGTTCTGGCTCAAAACGAAAAAGTTCATTCAAATAAAAACCTTCTATTCCGTATTTCGGGTAAATTTCTGAACCTAGTCCCATTCTATAAGCTCCTGCAATTTTCTTTGCATCATCATCCCATAAGAAAAGATGATGGTAGTATTGATCAAATTTGTCTAAATCGATAGACTCGTTTGTTCCTTCGCCCACTTCTCTAAAAGTAATTTCGCGCAAGCGTCCTATTTCATGAAGGATGTTTGGAATTGTATTTGCTTCAGCAAAAAAGACTTCGTAGTTTTTACTTTGTAAGAGTCTGCAATCCGTGTCTCGCAACGCATCAACTTCTGAAATAATTTTTTCTCCATTTGCAGGAGTTACTATTTCTTTAGGGCTTCGGGGGATTTTTAAATTTGGTGTCGTCAATAACTTACTCTCTTTCTCGTAAGGATTAGCCAACATATAGGTCTTTTTTCTCAAGAATTCAGAATAGAGTTCTGTTGTTTTGTATTCGTTTTGTTCTGCCACTGAAATCGGTTTCCCTATTCTGACTTTTATGACCCGATGCTTCTGACTGAAAACTTCTGAAGGTAATTTTGCAGTGCGAAAGGTTCCGCTAATTTTAGAAAGGAAATAAAATAACCAACTATTTTTAGCGTGAAAGTAAATAGGCACAACAGGAACTTGCGCTTTACGGATTACTTTAATAGCTCCTTCTTCCCATGGTTTGTCGACCATAAGTTTTCCATCTTTATAACTGGAAACTTCTCCAGCTGGAAACATTCCAAGTGGTTTTCCATCACTTAAATGACGCAAAGTTTCTTTGATTCCTATCACACTTGATTTAGCATCCTTATGATTTTCAAAAGGATTAACTGGCATGATGTATTTTTTGAGAGGCTCAATCCTATGTAATAAGAAGTTTGCGATTATTTTGAAATTAGGTTCTCTATCGAGCATTAATTTCAACAACAAAACACCATCTATACCACCTAAGGGATGATTGGAAATGGTTATATAAGCGCCTTCTTTTGGTAGTCTTTTAAAATCATCTTCCGGGATTTCAAATTTTATTTGTAAGTCGTCTAATATGGCATTTAAGAAATCAACATCTTTTAAATGCTTATTGCCATCATAAAATTCATTAAGCTTAGATATTTTTAATGCTTTCATTAAAAGCCAACCGGAAAAAGTTCCCAGAATTCCATATTTTTCAGCATTTATTGCTTTTGCAACTTCTTTTGCGGTAACTAAACCCATTTACGTATTGTTTTTTGAGGGAAAAACAAAGATAAACAAAAAGTCTATGATTAAGCTATAATACCATTGCATTTTCTTGTTTTTTCGAGTGTTTGATTTTTATTTTTTAGTACTTTTGAAATTCAAAATTATAGTAAAATGAAGATTATTTCTTATAACGTTAACGGAATTCGTTCTGCAATTTCTAAAGGATTCATTGATTGGTTACAACAGGCAAATCCAGATGTTATTTGTCTTCAGGAAATTAAGGCTTCTCCGGAACAGCTCCCATTATTGGATTTTGAACTAGCGGGATACCCCTACCATTATTGGTTTCCGGCTACAAAAAAAGGATATAGTGGAGTGGCTATTTTATCAAAAGTCAAACCAAACAATGTCGTATTTGGAACGGGAATTGAGCATATGGATTTTGAAGGAAGGAATATACGCGTAGACTTCGATGAGTTATCAGTGATGAGTTTGTATCTGCCTTCAGGGACAAATAGTGAAAGATTAGACCATAAATTTATGTTTATGGATGATTTTCAAAATTATATTACAGATTTAAAGAAAGAGATTCCTAATCTGGTAATTTGTGGTGATTATAACATATGTCACGAAGCCATTGATATCCATGACCCAGTTCGAAATAAAAAAGTATCTGGATTTTTACCTGAAGAAAGAGCTTGGCTTGACACATTTCTGAATAATGGATTCGTTGATAGTTTTCGTTTTTTAAATAAAGAACCAGACAACTATACTTGGTGGACCGTTCGAGTTCCTACTGCTAGACTCAACAATAAGGGGTGGCGTATTGATTATTGTTTAGTGAGTGAGCCGTTGCGGGAAAGAATAAAACGGGCTTTAATTTTGCCCGAAGCAAAACATTCGGATCATTGTCCCGTTTTGGTAGAGATAAGTTAGATTTATAATAAAAAGGAAAATAAATTTTAAAGTATTAAAAATGATAAAAAGAATTTCACTAGGATTGTTAATTGTAGCGCTTTCGACTTCTTGCGTATCCAAGAAAATTTACAACGATTTAGAAAATAAGTTTACCGATTTAAAGAAAGAAAATCGAGTTTTAGCCGATGAAAATGCGGGTCTTTTGAAAGCCAAGAATCAATTGGAACTAGAGCAGGACGCATTAAAAACAGATTTCAGTAAATTAAAGTCAGATCGTGATAAATGGTTGGCTGATTATGGTGCTTTAAGTAATAAAATGGACGTGATGCAAGAATCGTACAAAGCATTGGAGAAAAATAGCAATGAAGCGTTGCAAATTAATATGAGCAAGAATCGTGATTTGCTTTCGCAATTAGATGCTAAAGGAAAGGCTTTGGCAATAGAACAAGAGCGACTGAATAAAAGTGCTCAAAGACTTCAGGAATTGGAATCGTTGATTGCTGCCAAAGAAGCGACGATGAAAAAACTGAAAGAAACGCTTTCTAATGCTTTAAATAGTTTTGAAGGGAAAGGTTTAACGGTGGAGCAAAAAAACGGGAAAGTATATGTGTCCATGGAAAATAAACTACTGTTCAACTCTGGTAGTTGGGCTGTAGGTTCTGAGGGAAAGAAAGCGGTAGTAGAGTTAGGGAAAGTGTTAGGAGATAATCCAGATATTTCAGTATTGATTGAAGGTCATACTGATGATGATGGTTTTTCTAGTTCTGGACCAATTGCTAATAATTGGGATTTATCCACTAAAAGAGCTACTGCTATAGTTGCAATTTTAGGCGAAAACAAAAATATTAATAAGCAAAACTTAACTGCTGCAGGACGTGGGGAATTCTCTCCATTAGCTAGTAATGCAACAGCAGAAGGAAAAGCAAAAAACAGAAGAATTGAGATTATCTTAACGCCAAGATTAGATGAAATCGCTGAAATGTTGAATGAAATAAACTAAATTATACTGTTTTTAATACAAAAGGTTCAGCCATAAGCCGCTGAACCTTTTTGTGTTTAATATGGTGAACGTTTCTAAAAAATCTGTTAACGCTATACTATGAACTGTCAATAAAAGGTACATTTGTATCTCCATGCTTTTTAATTTTAATCAAATAAATGAAATATACAACCCTACCCAATACTGAAATAAAAGTTAGTAAAATATGTTTAGGCACCATGACTTTTGGTCAGCAAAATACAGAGACAGAAGGACATGAACAGATGAATTACGCACTTGAAAAAGGAGTTAATTTTTTTGATACAGCTGAGATGTATTCCGTTCCAGCAAGGGAGGAAACCTACGGGAGTACTGAAAAAATTCTTGGAACTTGGTTCAAAAAATCTGGAAGAAGAGAAGAAGTTGTCTTAGCTTCTAAAATTGCAGGTCCCAACCCTAATTTTACCTACATGCGCGATAAGAATGACTTTTCGCCTACAAGTATAAAATATGCTTTAGATAATAGTTTGCAGCGCCTTCAAACGGATTATATAGATTTGTATCAATTGCACTGGCCGGAGCGAAAAACCAATTTTTTTGGACAAAGAGGTTTTAAAGTCCAAGAGGATGATGCTTGGGAAGATAATATCCATGCTGTTTTGGATACTTTGGGAGATTTTATAAAGGAAGGGAAGATTAAACATATCGGACTTTCTAACGAAACGCCATGGGGAATTATGCGTTTTCTAGAAGAAAGCAAGCATCATAATTTGCCGAGAATAAAAACAGTTCAAAATCCTTATTCTTTATTGAATAGGCTATTTGAAAGCGGTTCTGCCGAAATAAGCTTGAGAGAAAATGTAGGTTTGTTAGCTTATTCTCCAATGGCTTTTGGAATCTTATCGGGAAAATTCCTCAGTGGAGAAAAACATCCTAACGCAAGGATTAATTTGTTTCCTCAGTTTTCAAGATACAATAGCGCTCAATGTACCGAAGCTACAAGACTATATCAGGAAATTGCTCATAAAAATGGGTTAAGCTTAACGGAATTGTCGTTGGCTTTTATAGAACAACAGCCTTTTGTGGCTAGTACGATTATTGGGGCTACAACAATGGAGCAACTCAAAGAAAATATAGATACCATTCAAGTATCGTTGTCTGATGAAATACTAAAGGCAATTGACGAAGTTCAGGCTATAATTCCTGATCCGGCACCGTAATGAGTCATAATGAAGTAATCATTTTAAAAGCCTGATAAGTAGAAACACTTATCGGGCTTTTGAGTTTTAAAGGAATTAAACTTTAAAACTCAAACTCTTCAATAACTGACAGGGAATCAATGGGAATTGAATCTTGTACTTTTAGTCGGAGATATGATTTTGCAGCACCTGAAATAAGTAGCGGTTGTGATTTGTAAATCGTATCATTAATATTGAGTAATCCTCTCCTCGTCATTATATTCGTCAAAAAGGATTCCTGTTTAGCCGCAAAATCTCTCAGCTTGCCCTGGTCATTAAACTGATACATAAATTTTCTTGGACTTGGTATAATTCGAGCGAGAAACAAACACTCGTTGAAAGTTAATTGAGAAGGGCTTTTCTGGAAATAGAAGTGACTTGCTTCACCTATTCCATATACATTAGGTCCCCATTCAATAATATTAAAATATACTTCAAGCATGCGCTCTTTGCTTGTAACGCGGTTATTTTCCAGAATGTAAACTAATAAAATTTCTTCCAGCTTTCGGGACACCGTTTTTTCACGTGTAAGGAAAACATTTTTTATCAATTGCATGCTGATGGTACTGGCACCACGTGTGAATTTTTTGGTTTTTATATTTTTGGCAATAGATTGTTTGAATGCTTCATTTATAAATCCATGATGTGAGAAGAAAGAAGGGTCTTCTGTCGTTAAAACGCATTTTCTTAAGTAAGGAGATATTTGATCTATCGGTGTGTAATTTGGGTTAGACGAGCCTACTAAAATTGGACGTTGGAGCACGTCTTTTATAATTGCTCTGTACACAAACTCACCGTTCAGTTTAGTTAGATTTGCTTCTCCGTATTTTGTTATTTTTAAATTTTCCTTTCGTAAATTGCTATCAAAAACTAATTCTTCAGGTTTGTTTTTATTGAACTTAAAATCCAGTTTATAATCGAAAGTACCTTCGGCCTGCATTCCTTGAAAATGGGTGAACAGTCCATCAGGGAGAGAGGAAATAAAATCCTGGGCTTTCATTTTAGGAATAACCACGTTGAGTTTATAAATGGTATCGGTTTCTGTATCATAGGAGATATAGGGGCGAAATTTAAACTGGTTTAATTGGATAGTGGAACTGCTGTCTACTGATATGAAATCAGAGCCCAGCAAAAAACGATAGTCAAATCGCGCATTTTTGATTACAACATCTTTACGGGCTATTTTTGGGTGGTTTATCCTAAAGTTGGTTATCGATGTGAATCCATCAATATGTAATTTGCCACCACTCTTGTCAATATTTTCAATGTTTAACCGAATCGAATCAAAGCTAGATTTTAAATTGTACCGTTCATCAAAATACGGTACTTTGATGGCTCCAGTGTCTTTGTTAAATATTCTAATGTCGGCTTTTTTATTGCGTGGATCGGCAAAACCGCTAATTTTCCAATGCTGAGCAAAAGTATTGGTTTGGACGTCGATGGAAGTTTCAAGCTCTTTATCGGAGAGTGTCAATTTCTTAATGTCGATAGTCGCTTTTTTTCCGTTATCATCCAGTTTGAACTTTAGATTTTCGATGCTCATATCTGTTGGAACCAAATTTAATGCTTTCGAAATAATTCTGTAAGCAAAGGCAGCATAATCTCTTTTGTCATTGTTGGTTGATTCTCCATTATCTTTCTTGAGGAAAGCCGCAAAATTTTTCACATTTCCTTTCTGTACTAGTTGAACCATTCCGTTTTTAATTTTCAAAGTGCCCAGTTGAACATCGCCCAGCAACAAATGCCAGAAGTTAATACTTGTTTTAATTTTTTGGATGTTAAACAGGGTGTCTGCGTTTTTAGGGACTAAGGTAATTTCAGTTAGGCTAATTCCTGAAAATCCATCAAAAGAGGCTTTTTTTATGGATAAATTGCTATTGTACTTTTGCTCAATTTTAGTCGAAGCTTTTTCAATTGCTTGCTGTAAAATAGAATCTCTAAAAATAAAAAAACCGATAGCAAGTAGTAGTAGTAATAACACAATCACTTTCAGGAGTAAAATCATCTTCTGTTTTCCGGTTTTCATAAATTGTAGGTTGTTTTAGGGATCGATTGAGAAACAAATTTAAAAGAATAAATGCTAATCTCTTTTTTAAAGTGGAATAATTATGGGATTAGATTTAATTTTTTGTTGTGGCCAAAAAAAAACTACAATAAGCAATTATTGTAGTTTTTGAAACTATAGGTTGTTTTATGATTTAAACAATGCCTATTCTATGAGATAAATGACGTTATTTTTGATTGTAGAATTTTTTTACTTTGGCAATAATCTGATTGGAAGTCATGCTATCTGCCGTTTCAACAGATTTAAGTTTACTGGCAATAATTGATTTCTCACCATTAATTTTTTGTTCTAATTTAGTCTTGGTTTCTGCAGGCCCAAAAATGTAAAGCTCGTCAGATTCATTGACAGTGGATATAATATCTTTAAAATAGCTGTTAATCTGATGCTTCTTTCTTTCGTCAAAGGATTTTTGAGAATCGATATGTTGACCGCCAAAAAAACTTCCTTTATCACCTTCTTTATCATGATAGACCCTATTCTCAAGATCAGATAGGATTTCACTAACTGCTTCTTTTCCATCTTCAAGAGTTACAATGATTGCTTTTGTTGAGTCAATCCAAATACCTGTTTGCTTTTTCATCTTTTATACGTTTAATAATGTTATTAATTATAGTAGAGAATTTTAATTTTAAAAAGGAAAATGACATTGAATACCTAATCTAAAATTGCTTTTAGAATGATAGATGTGAACCCTTGTTTCATTATAGGCGAACCCTTGCGGAGTCTTTAAAGTAAAAGGAAGATTCGTTTCATAAAAATACGAAATAAATTAAGGATAACATAAAAATTAACATGTAAATAACTAAAGGTCAATATATATAATGTTTTTTTGCTATAGTTTTGTTTTAGTTTGGCCTTTATTTTCGACTATTTTTTTTACCCAAACAACATGCTGGCGACATCTTCAATTTTTGCCACAAGTTGAATTTTTATATCAGAATTTTTCAAAGCAATTTTATTGTATTTGGATACGAAAATAGTCGAAAATCCCAGCTTCTCCGCTTCTTGAATGCGTTGATCTACGCGGTTCACAGGACGGATTTCGCCTGACAAACCAACTTCTCCAGCAAAACAAAAATCTTTATTGACTGGTATGTCCTCATTAGAAGATAAAATGGCCGCTACAACTGCTAAATCGATAGCTGGATCGTCTACGCTAATTCCGCCGGTGATGTTTAGAAACACGTCTTTGGCGCCAAGCCTAAAACCAGCTCTTTTTTCCAGAACGGCTAGAATCATATTCAGTCGTTTAGCATTGTAACCAGTTGTGCTGCGCTGAGGTGTTCCGTAAACTGCAGTGCTGACTAAGGACTGTATTTCAATCATTAAAGGTCGCATACCTTCCAAGGTAGAAGCGATAGCCGTACCAGATAGTTCTTCGTCTTTATGTGAGATTAAGATCTCGGACGGATTTGAGACTTCACGCAGTCCGCTGCCTAGCATTTCATAAATTCCTATTTCGGCCGTAGAGCCGAAGCGATTTTTTAGCGATCGTAAAATACGGTAGACATGGTTGCGATCTCCTTCAAATTGCAAAACAGTATCGACCATGTGTTCCAAGATTTTTGGGCCGGCAATGTTTCCGTCTTTGGTAATATGACCAATTAGAATAACTGGAATGTTTGTTTCTTTGGCAAATTTGATTAGCTCGGCGGTTGTTTCTCGTATTTGGGAAATACTTCCTGCCGTAGATTCAATATAATCGGTATGAAGTGTTTGAATCGAATCGATGATTACAATCTCGGGTTCAATCGCTTCAATTTGTTTGAAGATATTTTGTGTTTTAGTTTCCGTAAGAATGTAGCAATTGTCACTTATGGTAGTGATTCTTTCGGCTCTCATTTTTATCTGTTTTTGGCTTTCTTCACCAGAAACATATAGAGTTTTGTAGGGTAATTTTAATGATATTTGGAGCAATAGTGTGCTTTTTCCTATTCCAGGTTCGCCACCAAGTAGTATTAGGGATCCGGGAACGATTCCGCCTCCTAAGACGCGGTTCAATTCTGCATCAGTAGTGTCCATACGGATTTCTTGAGTAGAATCAATTTCGTTTATTTTTAACGGCTTCGGTGCCTTGTTAGTTGAAGTCGTTTCGCTTTTCCAGGCCACTTTTTCTTGCTTCTGAATAATCTCCTCTGCTATGGTATTCCATTCTTTACAAGAGTTACATCGCCCTTGCCATTTGGCATATTGGGCGCCACAATTTTGGCAGAAAAAAGAAGTTTTTACTTTTGACATTATTTTTTTTGTGTTAAACTTTTCATACTATCGTATTTGTCGTACATCATGTCTTTTGTTAAACTACCGATTGGTTCCATTTGTGCGGCTCGTTCGTATTTACTAGCAGCTCTTTTGGCATCGCCCATTTTTTCATACATTAAACCCAATTGATAAGAGGAAAGCATTGATTTTGGATAGTTCTTATCTGCAATCTCGGATAATTTATCTAACTCATTGTAAGCATTATTTTTTAGAATCGCAGCTTCAATTGCTTTGAAGTCATTTAGTCTCACTGGAATTTCAAGGCCTAGTTTATTCGAAATTAAATCATATTTTTTTATTAAATAATCAACATACCCACTTTGAAGTGTTACAATTTTTTCTGTAAATTCAGAAGAAGAAATGGGTTTGTAGGAGTCAAAAATTTGATACAATGCACTAGGAATCGAGTAGAGAACTAGGGAATAATGAGAAGCATTATGAAACTCATCATATTTATAATCAATATTTGAATTAGTAATCGTTTTTATGTTTGTATCTAAGTTTTTTATCGGTTCGCGAAGCTGTTTGATATCGCCATCTGCGGATGATTGATAATAAAAAATACCTTTTTTTGATTGCGCAAGTTTTTCTGAAATTCTGGTTTCCATTGCAGGAGCAAATTCTGGACTTAGCGAGATATAAGCGTCAAAAAGAGGGGTGTCTTTGTATAGAAAAAAGTTTAAAAAACCTGCTGTTGTATCGTGTCCGGCAATTATTCTAAAAGGTGCAATACGGTATTTTTTTTCAATATAAGGAAGTAATTCTCCTCCAATAAATTCAAAAAAATCAGCTCCTTTTCCAGAAGGCAACCCATCATTATTGTTAAAGTTGCAATCCTCCATTCGAGTGTCTCTTTGACTTATTCCTATGACTATTGTTTCTGGTAAGTCATCCCAGTAGCAGCCGTAGTCTAGGGCACCATAAAAAGGATCAAATAAGTATTCTCCATCCAGTAAAATAAGTAAGGGGTATTTTTTAGTTGGATTAAGGGCGTAAGTAGAAGGTAGTCCCACGGTTATTTGGCGTGTTTCTCCCAACTTGGTAGAAATGAATGCTTCTGAAGTTTTTTGAGAAAACATAGAAAAAGTGACGAAGAGCAAAAGGAATAGCTGTTTCATGATTTAGAGCGGTTTGTAAAATTAATTTTATTCTAAATGAACTAGCAATATAATGCTTTATTTACTTTAATTAAAAAATAGAATGTTTAAAACAATTTTGTGCTAAAAGATTGATTCGGCAGCATCAAACAATAGAACGAGCCTTCAAGATACTGTTGTAAATTGAAGGAAACTTGCATGCTATAAATTTTTAAGTTAAAGAATTATCGTTTTCATTTGGAAAAATAATCCAAGGCTTGAACGTTTTTGCTTCTTCAAATTCGAGGGTAGCATAGGAAATAATAATGATGATGTCTTCTTTTTGGACTCTTCTGGCAGCGGGACCATTTAAAGTTATTTCACCTGAATTACGCTGTCCTTTTATAGCATATGTTTCAAATCGTTCTCCATTGTTAATGTTTACAATTGAAACTTTCTCGCCTTCAATGATGTTTGATGCTTCTAAGAGGGTTTCATCAATAGTAATACTCCCGATATAATTTAAATCGGCTCCGGTTACTTTTACCCGATGAATTTTTGATTTTAATACTTGAATTTGCATGCTACAAAAGTAAATTAATTTAATGAAATGGTGTCAATCAATCTTATGTTATTGATAGTAATCGCGATAAAAGCGCGGTATTTTTTAATGTTGCTTTTCCTTAAACAAGGCCTAAGTGTTGTTTCATCTGCAATTTGAAAATATTCTAATTCAAAAGGGGTACTTGTATCGAAAGATTTTTCTACCCATTTCGTTACGGACGTAGCGCTATTTGTTTTGAATTTTTCTTTGGCGAGATTTAAAGTTGTGAAAATTAAAGCCGCATTTGAACGTTCTTGATCTGTCAATCGTTCGTTTCTGGAGCTCATAGCAAGACCATTAGGTTCTCTATAAATGGCGCATCCAATCACGTTTACTTTAAGGTTATTTTTCGTAACCATCTTTTTTACAATTTGCAACTGCTGGAAATCTTTTTCTCCAAAATAAGCATTTGTAGGCATTACTATTTCAAAAAGGCGTTTCACGATTGTTCCTACTCCGTCAAAGTGGCCTGGTCTGAATTTTCCTTCCATCTGATTTTCTAGCCCATCAAAATTAAATGTAAGCGATAGTACTTTTCCTTCGTAAATATCATCTACGGTAGGTGCGTATAAAATAATATCACTATTTAAGTTGTTTATTTTTTCAATATCTGCGTCTAATGTTCTTGGGTATTTTAACAAATCCTCGGGATTGTTAAACTGTGTAGGATTTACAAAAATGCTAACCACGGTATTGTCATTCTCTGCCAGTGATTGTTGCATTAAAGAAAGATGTCCTTGATGTAATGCACCCATAGTAGGAACAAAACCAAGGGTAGAATTTGGGGTCTTAATAGATTTTAAATAGTCTATTAAAGCTGCTTTTCCATAGAAAATAGGCATGGGTGTTTTGTTTAAATTTAGTGCAAACATAATATATTAGTTAATAACTGCATAAATTTTTGTAATTTTGCATGGTTTTTATTACCAATAAATTAAGCAATTTACAATATGAAAGATAAGAGGATATTATATGTATCATCTGAAGTGGTGCCTTACCTAGCTGAGAATGAGGTCTCTTTAATGTCTTATGACGTACCAAAGATGATTAATGATCAAGGTGGGCAAATCAGAATTTTTATGCCTAGATATGGGAATATTAATGAGAGGAGACATCAGTTACATGAGGTAATTAGGCTTTCAGGAATGAATTTAGTTGTGAATGACTTGGATATGCCCTTGATAATAAAGGTGGCTAGTATACCTAAAGAAAGGATACAAGTGTACTTTATTGACAATGATGAGTATTTTAAAAGGAAAGCAACATTCACTGATGAAGAAGGAGAGATGTATGCAGACAATGATGAGCGTGCTATTTTCTTTGCAAAAGGTGTTGTTGAGACAGTGAAAAAACTGAATTGGGTTCCTGATATTATTCATGTTCATGGCTGGATGGCGGCAATGTTGCCAATCTACATGAAACATTATTATAAAAACGAAGCGTTATTTTCTGACACAAAAATCGTTACTTCTGTATATAGTCAGTCATTTGAAGGGACTTTAGATGCAGAAATGATTAAGAAAATTAAACTGGACGGAGTTCCTTTGGATGCTATTGCTGATTTAGAAACGCCAGATTATGAAAGTATTATAAGAGCAACGATTAAACATTCTGATGCTGTTATTATCGCTTCAGATAGTCTGTCTCCAAGTTTAACA
This sequence comes from Flavobacterium frigoris, assembly GCF_900111075.1. Lineage (GTDB taxonomy): Bacteria > Bacteroidota > Bacteroidia > Flavobacteriales > Flavobacteriaceae > Flavobacterium > Flavobacterium frigoris. The sequence continues at coordinate 40,216 of NZ_FOFZ01000001.1, read as the reverse complement.
AAATTTATAGAATCTTCAGGAAAACCTTTTTTACCTTTCGTCCCTAAAGAAGAGTTTGCGGAAGCGTATACCAATTTTTATAAAGACGAGGTTCTATCAATTTAAACTTTTATTATCGAATATGTACAATAATTCTTTTTTTAAGAAAATTCTATTAGTGGCGTGTGTTGTTTTTCTTTATTCATGTGATAAAGATTATAATTCAATTGGAGATGGGTTGTTGGGAGATAACCATTTTGATTTTGTAAAATACTCGTCGAATGTTGTGGCTTATAATCAAAAAATAGGGCCTATACAGTCTAATAATCTTGCTGTAAATGCGCTAGGGGTTTATGACAATCCTGCTTTTGGTACTACCACGGCAAATTTTGCAACTCAAATAGTTTTAGAATCGGCAAATCCAACGATTGGAAATAATCCAGTAATTGAAAGTGTAGTTTTGACAATTCCATATTTTAGTACTTTAAAATCTACTGATACTAATGGAGATAGAACGTATGAGTTGGACTCGATTTATGGTCCTTCAGATGCTAAAATTATGTTGAGCGTGTATGAGTCTGGATATTTCATGCGAGATTTAGATCCAGCCGCTGGTTTTCTGGAAGCTCAAAAATATTACACAAATCAAAATTCTGATTTTAACAGCGTCAAAGTGGGCAATCGTTTGAATAATTCTTCGGATGTAAGTCAAAATGATGCTTTTTTCTTTAGTGCTGCTGATTATAAAACAACAGTTACTGGTACCGATGGGAAAGAGGTGGTTACTCGTGTCGCTCCAGGAATGCGTTTGGATTTGAATACTGAGTATTTTGAAACTAAAATTATTAAGGCTTCGGCTTTAGGCAAGTTAGCGACCAATGATATTTTTAAAGAATACTTTAGAGGGTTGTATTTTAGTGTCGCTAAATCAGGAAGTAATCCTTCTAATATGGCATTGTTAGACTTTAAAGAAGGTAAAATTACCATAAAGTACAAAGAAGATACTTCGATTACAGATGTGACTAGAGTTGAGAAATCAATTGTGCTTAAACTGACAGGAAATAATGTTAGCTTATTGGATCAAAGTAATATAAATACTTCTTATGCTAATGCAACAAACTCTGCGAATGTTAACACAACACTTGGGGACGAAAAATTGTATGTAAAAGGAGGAGAAGGATCAATGGCAATTTTAGAATTATTTAATGCTACAGAGTTAGCGACAATTAGAGAAAGTGGATGGTTAATTAATGAAGCTAGTCTTGTTTTTCATGTTGATGCAACTGCTTTAGGAGCTGCTTCTAAGCCTAATCGTATTTACATTTATGATTTAAATAGTGATCTCCCGCTTTCAGATTATATTAATGATCAAACTTCGGGAACAAATACGAAGAATGGAAGAGTTATTTTTAGTGGTATTTTAAATACTGAAAAAGCAGACGATAATACTTATAAATTTAGAATAACTAATCATATTAGAAATTTAATTAAAAACGTTGAGGCTACTAATGTCAAACTAGGTGTAGTAATTACAGAAGATATAAATGCGACAAATACGATAACTTCATATAAGTTAAAAACAGCAAATGACTTTATATCTCAGTTGCCTAAGTCCTCTGTTATGAGTCCTTTAGGAACAGTCCTTTACGGAGGTAAATCAACAGTCGCAGAGGATAAAAGATTGAAACTGGAAATTTATTATACAAAACCTAATTAATTATAAGATATGTGCGGAATTGTTGGTTATATAGGGCATAGAGAAGCTTATCCTATTGTTATGAAAGGATTAAAAAGACTCGAGTACAGAGGTTATGATAGCGCAGGTGTAATGATATATGATGGCGATGCCATTAAATTGTGTAAGACAAAAGGAAAAGTTGTGGATCTTGAAGCAAAGGCTTCAAAAGAAATTACTACTAACGGAACAATCGGGATAGGACATACTCGTTGGGCAACACATGGTATTCCCAATGATGTAAATTCACATCCTCACCTTTCTAACTCGGGAGAGTTAGTAATAATTCATAATGGAATTATTGAGAATTACGCTCCTCTAAAAGTAGAATTAATAAAAAGAGGGTATACTTTTCATTCCGATACGGATACAGAAGTACTAGTTAACCTTATTGAAGAAATACAAAAGAAGGAAAATATTAAGCTAGGAAAAGCAGTTCAAATTGCTCTTAACCAAGTGGTAGGTGCTTATGCAATTGCTGTTTTTGATAAAAAGAAACCAGATGAAATTGTAGCAGCTCGTCTAGGAAGTCCTTTGGCAATTGGTATTGGAGAAGGAGAGTATTTTATTGCTTCAGATGCTTCTCCATTTATTGAATACACTTCGAATGCAGTCTATTTAGAAGATGGTGAAATGGCAGTTATTAGGTTGCATAAATCTATGAAAGTAAGAAAGATCAAAGATGATTCTTTGGTAGATCCTTATATTCAGGAGCTTCAAATGAATTTGGAGCAAATTGAAAAAGGAGGTTACGATCATTTTATGTTAAAAGAGATATACGAACAGCCGAGTGTTATAAAGGATACTTATAGAGGTAGGTTGCATGCTAATGAAGGAATTATTCAAATGTCTGGTATTGAGGATAATTTAGAAAAATTCTTAAATGCAGATAGAATTATTATAGTGGCGTGCGGTACTTCATGGCATGCTGGTTTAGTAGCTGAATATATTTTTGAAGAGTTCGCAAGGATATCCGTAGAAGTAGAATATGCTTCAGAATTTAGATATAGAAACCCAATAATCAATAGCAACGATGTAGTAATTGCTATCTCGCAATCTGGCGAAACAGCCGATACTATGGCTGCGATTAAATTAGCAAAGGAACAAGGAGCATTTGTTTTTGGAGTTTGTAATGTAGTTGGTTCTTCAATTTCCAGAGAAACTCATGCTGGTGCTTATACGCATGCTGGCCCAGAAATAGGTGTTGCATCTACTAAAGCGTTTACAACACAAATTACTGTGTTGACAATGATTGCTTTGCGTCTAGCTAAAGCCAAAGGAACGCTATCTCTTTCAGATTTCCATATGTACTTGCAGGAGTTGGAGTTAATTCCCGAGAAAGTAAAAGAAGCTTTGGAAACTAACGATCGTGCAAAAGAAATTGCAGCTACTTTTAAAGACGCGCCTAACTGTTTATATTTAGGAAGGGGTTATAATTTTCCGGTTGCACTTGAAGGAGCTTTAAAACTTAAGGAGATATCTTATATTCATGCTGAAGGTTACCCTGCAGCGGAAATGAAACACGGACCAATTGCTTTAATTGATGAGCAGATGCCGGTAGTGGTCATTGCTCCAAAGCAAGGCCATTATGATAAGATTGTAAGTAATATACAAGAAATTAAATCTAGAAGTGGAAGAATTATTGCCATAGTAACTAAGGGCGACACTCAAGTTCGGGAGTTAGCAGACTATGTGATTGAAATTCCTGAAACTTCAGATGCCTTGTCTCCGTTGATTACAACAATACCATTACAACTTTTATCATACCATATCGCGGTGATGAGAGGCTGTAATGTAGATCAGCCAAGAAATTTGGCAAAATCGGTAACAGTAGAATAAGGAATTAAATAAATTCAGAAAAAAAAGCAAGATGTGAATCTTGCTTTTTTTTGTTTAAAACTTTTTTTAAAAGCTTAATTTTTATGATAAACGTAATTTTTTAACATATTTTATATGTATGCATAGTATTTCGGTATTTTAGGACTGAATTTTTAGGTTTAATTGATAAAATGACAATATAGAAAAAGTTAAAATGACGCTAAAAAGGTAACAATAATGAAATTTTTTTAACCTTTTTTTATTAATATTAAAAATAATTGTACTTTGGTCATCTAAATCAATAAAATTCAACCAAATGAAAATGTATTTACTTTTTTTGTCATTGTTTTTTTGCAGCTTAAGTTTTGCTCAAAATTCAATTTCAGGCACAGTCACTGATAGTGATAATCAAGCAGTTATAGGAGCCAATGTTAAAGTCGTTGGAAGTGCCGCTAGCGCAGTTACTGACGGTGATGGAAATTTTACTCTTAACTCATCAATCCGGTTGCCTTATGTGATCGAAATTTCAAGTGTTGGGTTTAATTCAACTAAAGTAAGTGTTACTTCTAACAATCAAAAAATAAGTATTGTTCTAAAAGATGAGGCAAACTTACTTAATGAGATTGTGGTGTCGGCTTCGAGAACTCCTGAAAGAGTTTTAGAATCTCCGGTTACCATAGAAAGAATGGGAATTGCTGATATTAAAAAGACGGCATCTGCTTCTTTTTATGACGGTTTAGAAAACATGAAAGAAGTACAAATGAATACAAGTAGTTTGTCTTTTAAATCGGTTAATACCCGTGGTTTTGCAACTGTGGCAAATACCCGTTTCATGCAGTTAGTTGACGGAATGGATAACTCTTCTCCTTTATTAAACTTCGTGTTAGGAAACCTGATTGGAGTTTCGGAAATTGATGTTCAAAGTGTTGAGCTATTACCAGGGGCCTCTTCTGCCTTGTATGGTGCAAATGCATTTAATGGTGTTTTGTTTATGAACAGTAAAAGCCCGTTTACAAGTCCGGGAATTACTGCTTATGCTAAATTTGGACAAACAAGTCAAAAGGCTGCTGGTTCTAATGATTATGTTGACTATGGAATTAGAATGGCACATGCTTTTAGTTCAAAATTAGCTGCTAAAGCTAACTTTACGTATTTGCGTGGTACAGACTGGTATGCTACAAACTATAACGATAAAACCGTTGCAGGAAGAGATAGAAGTCATTACGGTTATGATGGGATTAATGTATATGGAGATGAAGCTGCTATAGTTATTACCGCGCCAACTTTACCTAGTGATAAGGTTTCTAGAACAGGTTACAATGAGACTGATTTGACAGATAATAAAGCAAGTAATACTAAAATCGACTTTTCGCTTCACTACAGGCCTTTAGGGAATGATAATTTAGAAGTGATTTGGCAAAGTAAATTTGGTTTTGGTAATGCCGTTTATCAGGGTGCGAATAGGTATTACCTGAATAATTTTTTTATGCAACAACATAAATTAGAAATAAAAGGAAAAAACTTTTTCATAAGAGGGTATACTACCACAGAAGATGGTGGAAATTCATATGATATGCTTTTTACAGGTCTTAATATAAATAGATTAGCGAAATCTGACAAGAACTGGTTCACAGATTATGGAAATGCTTATGCAAATAGTTCTCTTATATTAGGGCTTAATGGTAAAGAAGCACATATAGCTGCTAGAAATTTTGCAGATTACAATATTTCTCCAGCAGGACTAGGTCTGATTCCTAATATAGATCCGAATAATCCAAGTGCACCAAGAGGAACTAGATTATTGCCTGGAACACCTGAGTTTAAAGCCGCTTTTAATAAAGTGACTAATGAAGCGAATGTTCTTTCTGGATCTAAATTGGTTGATAATTCTAGAATATATCATTCAGATGCAAATTACAACTTTAAAGAGCTGATTGATTTTGCCGAAATTCAGGTAGGGGGATCTTTTAGACAATATCAGTTAAACTCTGGTGGAAGAATATATACAGATGCAAATGGGCCAATATATTATAATGAGTATGGCGCTTATACGCAGTTGACAAAAAAATTAATGGATGACAGATTGAAATTTACGGGATCTGTGCGTTACGATAAAGCACAAAATTATGATGGAAATATTTCGCCAAGGGTGTCTCTTGTATATTCTGGTGGTGAAAGTAGAAGGCATAATTTTAGAGGGTCGTTTCAAACCGGTTTTAGAAATCCATCTACGCAAGACCAATACATTGGTTTTAATGTAGGAAGTGCAGTTTTATTAGGGTCGGCTCCAGATAACTTAGCTAGATATAGTGAAACATTATCTATTTCGACTAATGGCCAGTTGGTTAATCAAGGACAATCTACAATTGCTATTACGGGTCAGATAGCATATGATAATTCTTATACAGCTTCGTCAGCAGCTGCGTTTGGGGTGGCTGGAGATGCTAGTAAGCTAGTGAAAACCAATATTAATTATGTTAAACCGGAAACAGTAAAGGCTTTTGAATTAGGGTATCGTTCGTTTATTGAAGGAGTTTCTGTTGATGTTAATGGGTACTATAATATTTACAATGACTTTATTGGTAACCTTAATGTGGTCGCTCCTTTATATGGAGATGCTTTAGATGGAGGTGGGTTAACTAATCCAGAAGGAGTGAAGGCTTTACAAGCTTTGAAAAATGGAGATACTAGAGTTTTTCAATTGTACACAAACACAGGTGTTGAGATTAAATCACTTGGTTTTGGTTTAGGTTTATCTAGAAAAGTATACAGAGATTTTGAAGTAGGTGTTAATTATAATTATGCTGAATTTAAATATGATCAAGCGAAAGATCCTAGTTTTGAAGCTGGGTTTAATACGCCGAAACATAAAGTAAAAGTATCATTTGGAAACGAAAAATTATTTAAAAACTTTGGTTTTAATGTAAGTGGAAGATATAGTACTGCGTATTTATGGCAATCTACAATGGTAGATGGTGTGATCGATGCTGCTACTGTAATTGATGCTCAAATAAATTATGAATTTCCTAAGTTAAAATCAACACTTAAGTTAGGAGCTTCAAATATTGGAGGGAAAGAGTATGCACAAGTATTAGGTGCTGGATTAATAGGGCAACAATATTTTGCTTCTTGGACAATTAACCCGTAATACTTATTAAATTTTAAAAAATATACAACCATGATAAAAAATTTCAAATGGCTACTACTGGTTTCATTAAGCTTTGTAGCATGTAATAATGATGATGCGGTAATAAATCCTGATTCATCAGATGGGATGGCGCTTACGGCTGGTTCTGCTAATTTTTCAAAATATGTAGCATTAGGAGATTCTTTTGCTGCGGGTTATAGTGATGGCGCCTTGTTTATAAAAGGGCAGGAGGGGGCTTATCCAAATGTCTTGTCTCAGCAATTCGCTTTAGTAGGTGGTGGGGCATTCACAACACCGCTTATGTCAGATAATATTGGAGGCTTTTCTATGGGAGGGTTTCAGATTCCACAATTTGGAACGAGGCTTTATTTTAATGGAGTCGGACCTGTTCCAGTTGCTGGGCCTACAACGACTTCAATAACAGCGAAGTTGACTGGTCAATTTAATAATATGGGGATTCCAGGTGCTAAGAGTTTTCATTTAGTAACACCAGGTTATGCTACTTTAAATCCATATTTTGGTCGATTTGCAACACCTTCTGGGACCACTGTTCTTGCGGATGCTTTGGCACAAGCGCCTACTTTCTTTTCGTTGTGGATAGGGGGTAATGATGTTTTAACTTATGCTACTTCTGGTGGTATTGGGGTTAATCAGACTGGAAATATTAATGCTGCTTCTTATGGAAGTAACGATATAACAGATCCGAATGTTTTTGCAGGAGCTTATTCTGCATTGGTTAATGGTTTAACAGTAAATGGTGCAAAAGGAGTGGTTGCAAATCTTCCTTATGTCAATACACTTCCATATTTTACTACTGTACCTTTCAATCCTTTAACTTCAAAAGTTTTAGGCACTGGCAGTACAGCAGTTGGGGATGCGACAATAGATGCACTTAATACTCAGTTATACGGACCGTTAAAGGCCGCTTTAACAGCTTTTCAGGCTGGAGATAGAATAAATTTATTGTCAAAGACCGTTGCTAATCCATTATTGATTAAAGATGAATCATTAACTAATTTATCAGCGCAATTAACGGCTGCTTTTACTCCTTCACTAGGAGCGCAAACTGCCGCTTTTTATGGGGCTGTTTTTGGCCAAGCAAGACAGGCTACAGCTACTGACTTAGTTGTTTTGCCAACGCAAACGGCAATTGGTGCTGCTCCCACTGCTTCTGATTCAGGAGTTGGATTTGCTCCTCCATCTCCATTGAATAAATTTGGAATTACTTTCCCGCTTCAAGATAAACACGTTTTAATTGCAACCGAGGTTGCCGAAATAAAAGTGGCGACAGACGCATATAATGTTTCTATAAAAGCGATAGCAGATTCTAAAGGATTGGCTTTTGTGGATACTAAAGTTGTGATGGATAAGTTAGGCAAGGGAGGAATTACCGCAAATGGTTATACGGTTACTAGTGCTTATGTGACAGGTGGTGCTTTTTCTTTGGATGGTGTGCATCCAAGCCCAAGGGGTTATGCTCTAATTGCAAACAAATTTATTGAAGCGATTAATATGACTTATGGTTCAAATCTAAAAGGAGTTGATTTAAGTAATTATCGTATCTTGTTTCCAAAATCACTTTAATTTAAAGCTGTTTAAATAAAAAATGAAAAACCATTCGTCGAAAGTCGAATGGTTTTTGTTTTAGTACCGCTTTATTGAGATCAGTTTTCATTTAAAAAACACCTTTTTATTTTTTCGTGTTTTTTATATAAAAAAATATTGATTTTTTATTTTAAAAAATTATCTTTGCACCCTGATAAAAGGGTCTAGTCGATACGAATCGGTTAGTTCTATTTCATAAACCTAAATAGCTATTTAATAAATACATAAGTAATGTCAAAAGTAATAGGAAAAGTTGCCCAAATCATTGGCCCAGTAGTTGACGTAGTTTTCAACGGCGTAGATGTTGAACTTCCAAAAATTTATGATTCGTTAGAAATCACAAAAAAAGATGGTACTTTATTAGTGCTTGAAGTACAATCTCACATTGGTGAGAACACCGTTCGTACCATTTCGATGGACTCAACAGATGGTTTGAGTAGAGGTTATGAAGTAGTTGGAACAGGAAATCCTATCCAAATGCCGATTGGTGCTGATGTTTACGGTCGTTTATTCAACGTAATCGGAGATGCAATCGATGGTCTAGGAAACTTGCCAAAAACAGGAGAAAACGGAATGTCAATTCACCGTCAAGCTCCTAAATTCGAGGATCTATCAACTTCATCTGAAGTGTTATTCACAGGTATTAAAGTAATTGATTTAATTGAGCCTTACTCAAAAGGGGGTAAAATTGGATTGTTCGGTGGTGCAGGTGTTGGTAAAACAGTGTTGATCCAAGAGTTGATTAACAATATCGCAAAAGGTCACGGTGGACTTTCTGTATTCGCAGGAGTAGGAGAAAGAACACGTGAAGGGAATGATTTACTTCGTGAGATGTTAGAGTCAGGAATTATAAAATACGGTGATGAATTCATGCACTCTATGGAAAATGGAGGGTGGGATTTATCTAAAGTTGATATGCCAGGAATGAGAGAGTCTAAAGCTACTTTCGTTTTCGGTCAAATGAATGAGCCACCAGGAGCTCGTGCTCGTGTAGCACTTTCTGGATTATCTATTGCTGAGTATTTCCGTGATGGAGCAGGAACAGATCAAGGGAAAGATGTATTATTCTTCGTTGATAATATCTTCCGTTTTACACAAGCAGGTTCTGAGGTTTCGGCACTTTTAGGTCGTATGCCATCTGCAGTAGGATACCAACCAACATTAGCTACAGAAATGGGAGCGATGCAAGAACGTATCACCTCTACAAACAAAGGTTCTATTACATCTGTACAAGCGGTTTACGTACCTGCAGATGATTTAACAGATCCAGCACCAGCAACAACATTTGCTCACCTTGATGCAACTACTGTATTGTCTCGTAAGATTGCTGAGCTTGGTATTTATCCTGCGGTTGACCCGTTAGATTCTACTTCTCGTATCTTAACACCACAAATTCTTGGTGATGAGCATTATGACTGTGCACAAAGAGTAAAAGAGATTCTTCAAAAATACAAACAATTGCAAGATATTATTGCGATTCTAGGTATGGAAGAATTATCGGAAGAAGATAAATTAGCGGTTTCTAGAGCACGTCGTGTTCAACGTTTCTTATCTCAACCATTCCATGTTGCAGAGCAATTTACAGGTTTAAAAGGAGTTTTAGTTGATATCAAAGACACTATCAAAGGATTTAATATGATTATCGATGGTGAGTTAGATCACCTACCAGAATCAGCTTTTAACCTTAAAGGTACTATTGAAGAAGCTATCGAAGCTGGAGAAAAAATGTTAGCGGAAGCATAAAACAAGCAAAGCTTGATAAACTCAAAAAAATAAAATTCCAAATTCCAACAATTGGGATTTGGAATTTAAAATTTGGAATTTTAAAAATTATGATTTTAGAAATAGTATCACCGGAAGCATCATTGTTCAAAGGAGAAATAACTTCAATATCTGTACCTGGTGTTGATGGAAGTTTTCAAATTTTAAATAATCACGCGCCTATAGTTTCATTACTTCAAAAAGGAACGGTAAGTATTACTGCTCCAAGTTTAGTGTTTAGTAAAGAAGTAGTTGCTTTGTTTACGAAAGTAGATGATCAAAATTACACTTTATCTATTTCATCTGGAACGTTAGAAATGAAAGACAATAAAGTAATTGTTTTAGTTGACTAGGACAATTCTAAATAAAGTAAAAAAGCCAAACAGTACTGTTTGGCTTTTTTTTTTGGAGCTATTCCGGCTTTTCGTTGCAATCTTTTGCCCCGATAAAAATCGGGACAAAAGGATTTTCACTGCAATCCGGGCTAAAAAAAATAGTGCTTGAATTAAGGGATAAATTTCTAAATTTGACCATATGGAATTACCGCAAAATCTTACTCAAAAATTAACTGTTCGCGAAGCAGAAAATGCGCTTAGGATATTACCAAAAGCAACTGCTTTGACAGACTTTAATTCTAATGATTATATTGGTTTTTCTAAATCAACGGACATTTTCAATGCCACACATCAGTATTTAGTTGATCATAGGTTTACTCAAAATGGAGCAACAGGTTCCCGGTTAATTTCAGGAAATCATCCGTTATACCAAACAACCGAAAATTCTATTGCCCAGTTTCATCAATCAGACGCTGCTTTACTATTTAATTCTGGTTACGACGCTAATGTGGGTTTTTTCAGTTCTGTTCCTCAAAAAGGAGATCTGATAGTATATGACGAACTCTGTCACGCTTCTATTCGGGACGGAATTAGCCTTTCTAATGCTAAAGCGTATAAGTTTACTCATAATGACTTTGAAGCGCTCGAAAAGTTAATTCAGCGCAATCTTGGCGTTACTATTTATATTGTTACTGAAAGTGTTTTCTCCATGGATGGCGACACGCCTAATCTTGAAGAATTAATTGCTGTTTCTAATAAATACAATTGCTTTTTGGTTATTGATGAAGCGCATGCATTAGGTGTTTTTGGAGATAATGGCGAAGGACTGATTCAAATGTTGAATTTGCAAGAGTATGTTTTTGCCAGAATCATGACGTTCGGAAAAGGATTGGGTTGTCATGGAGCCGTTGTCTTAGGTTCTTCTGATCTTAAAAGCTATTTAGTGAATTTTGCGCGAAGCTTTATTTATACCACCGCTTTATCACCACATTCGGTAGCCACGATTTTAATGGCGTATCAGTCTTTGGAAACAGAAAAAGAAAACATTGAAAAACTCCGTCTTAACATCATTCATTTCAATCAACAAAAGAATTTATTAGGTTTAAAACCGTTGTTTGTTCGAAGCAAGTCGGCTATTCAATCTGCGATTATTCCAGGGAATGCAAATGTAAAAAAAATGGCAAGACAATTTCAGGAAAATGGGTTTGATGTTAAAGCGATACTTTCGCCTACGGTTCCTGAAGGACAGGAGCGACTTCGGTTTTGTTTGCATAGTTATAACGCTCCTGGTCAGATTGAAGAAGTTTTAAGGTTGCTAAGTAGTTTTATTTTTAAAAAATAGTGATTTCATTTTAGTTTTTTTTGCAAATAAATGGGGGCTGTTAGCTCCTATTTATATTAAGTTAAAAAAAAACGAATTTTTTTTGTAACGTTTTGATGAATTGTTTACTTACGAGTCGTAATCAAATTAAACAATATAGTTATGAAACCAAAATCAGTTACCTCGCATCAAGCTTTAACAAGCTACCTATTTATTTTTCTTTCGACTTTAGGTTTAAGTTACTCTTTAGTCAACTATTTTTTATTTCATAAACCCGATACTCAATTCTTGACCGTTATGATATGCTTATTTGTAGCATCAATCGCTTCTTGGCAAAGAAAAAAACACAATAAACAATAAGCAGGAGTTTTCATCATCAATCAAAAAATAACTTTAATCAATCAATAACATGAAAAATTTAATCAAAACAGTAGTAGCATTTGCAATTTTAATTAGTGTGTCAGGCCAAGCACAAACCAAAACAATGGCATTAAATAATTCTCTATTATGGGAGGTGTCTGGAAAAGGGTTGAAAAAACCTTCTTATCTATATGGCACGATTCATATGATTTGTGGGAATGATTATTTTCTATCGGATAAAACTAAGAAAGCTTTTGCTGCTTCTGATAATTTATTCTTAGAGGTTAATTTATCAGACCCAAATGAAATGGCTGCTGCCCAACAAATGGCTTATGGAAAAGAACCATTAAGTACAACATTGAGCCCAGAACAATTGAATGACCTTGATGCTTTGTTACAAAAGCGAACAGGAATGACAGTCAAACAAGTTGACAAGTTTAGTTTAATGACCGTAATGAGTTTAATTATGATGAAATCTTTTGGGTGTGTTGATATTAAAAGTTACGAAATGGAATTTATGGCAATGGCTAAAGATTCTAACAAAAGTGTTACTGGATTTGAAACAATTCAAGCGCAAATGGATTTCTTAAGCAAAGCTTATTCTGATGCGGAGATGATTACAATGTTACAGGAATCAAATGACGATACTGGTAAAAAGATGGTTCAAAATTATATTCAAGAAAATCTTCCAGAACTATATAAAGACATTACCGCTCCAAAAATAATGAATGAAAAAAGCAGAAAATGGATGTTAGATGTGAGAAATAAAAACTGGGTTGTCAAAATGCCAGAAATGATGAAAGATAAAAGTACTTTTTTTGCAGTTGGAGCCGCTCATTTGCTCGGGGAACAGGGAGTAATTAATTTATTAAGGAAATCAGGTTATACGGTAAAGCCAATAATGAACTAATTGCATTTTGAAAGAGAAAGAACTAGAATTTTTATCCCGCATTGATAAGCATAAAGGAATACTGCATAAGGTTTCTAAGATGTATATGGACAATCGCGATGATCAGCAGGATTTGTTTCAGGAGATTATTTGTCAGCTCTGGAGATCGTATGATTCTTTCCGAAATGAAAGTCAGTTTTCGACTTGGATGTATCGGGTAGCAATTAATACAGCTATTGTTTTTCTAAAGAAAGAAAAAAGAAAAGTAGATAAGTATCCATTAGCATCCGAAAACATTAAAGAAGAAGAAAGTGATTATGATCACAAAGAAAATCAATTAGAACACTTCTATAAGGCAGTTCAAAAGTTAGATAAAATTGATAAGGCCATTATTTTTTATCAACTGGAAGGCTTTTCTCATAAAGAAATAGGGGTGAACCTTGGTATTTCGGAAGGAAACGCGAGAGTGAAATTAAACAGAGCAAAAGAGAAATTAAAAGAAATTATAAAAAATCAAGGATATGGATTTTAAAGATATACAATCAGCATGGAACAATGACAAATCTGATAATGTTGTGCTTCCAGCCAATTTAGAGAAATTACAATCGGCTAATATGCCTTTGGAAAAGATTAGAAAGAATTTGAAAAAAGATTTTTTAATACATCTTTTTGGGGTTCTATTTGTTGGAATATTTTCTTTGTTTATAAAGTTCAATCCAACTTATAAGCTAGCCTTTTATATAGTGTATGTTTTTTCATTTGTAATTACCGTATATTTTTTAGTGAAGCTGTATTTTTTTTACAAAAAAATCAACGATATAGATATAAGTACAAAGGATAATTTATATGAAACGTATTTTGAAATTAGATTATTTGAAGAAGTGTACAAATTGATTTCCTATGCTTTAATGCCTTCCGGCCTTATTTATATGATTTTAATTCCTCTAGGGTCAAAAACTGAAAAAGTCATGAAAATTGTAGAATCATTTAGATACCCTGATGTTTTATATGTAGCGGGTGTAGTTGTTTTTATTGCTTATTTGGTTTCATTATGGTTTTTGATACAGGCTCACGCAGAAATGTTTTACGGTAAATATGCCAAGGAAGTAAAGAGAGTGATTGACGAATTAAAAGAAGAATAAATAAATTACCCATCTTAACGATGGGTTTTTTACTTTTGTGAAAACATAAATTAATGAAACTATTTATAACAGGAATCGGAACTGATGTAGGGAAAACGATTGCATCGTCAATCATAACAGAGGCTTTAGAAGCTGATTATTGGAAACCGATCCAAGCGGGTGATTTAGAGAATTCAGACACGCACAAAGTGAAATCTAAAGTTTCAAACAGCAAATCTATATTCCACCCTAATGCGTATGCTTTGAATACAGCTGCAAGTCCACATCTGGCTGCAGAAATTGATAGAATTCCTATCGAATTAGAAAAAATAACGGAACCTACTACGGATAATCATCTCGTTATAGAAGGTGCCGGTGGTGTTTTTGTACCTTTGAATCATTTAGATTGTGTGATTGATTTAATACAGCCCGATTATAAGGTGATTGTAGTTTCTCGCCATTATTTAGGGAGTATAAATCATACCTTACTAACTATTGAAGCTTTGAAAAGTAGAAAGCTACACATTGCTGGAATCATCTTTAGCGGAGACGAGAACGAAGCTACCGAATCAATCATCTTAAGCAAAACAGCAGTGAAGTGTATTGGCAGAATTGAGCAAGAGCCTTATTTTGACCAAAATGTAGTAAAATATTACGCAGATTTGTTTAGAGACAATCTGAAAAATTTATAATTTAATAATCAGTAAGCTATAGTTAAATGAGCCTATCAGAAAGAGATCAAAAGCATAATTGGCATCCGTATACCCAACATAAAACCGCGCAAGCACATATCGCCATTACAAAAGGGCAAGGAGCTTTGCTTTGGGATGAAGAAGGAAAAGAATACATAGATGCTATTGCATCCTGGTGGGTCAATCCTTTTGGGCACAGTAATCCGATCATCGCTGATGCGATTTACAAACAACTTACGACGCTTGAGCATGTTCTTTTTGGCGGGTTTACGCATGAACCGGCAGTTTTATTGTCGGAGAAGTTAACGGCGATATTACCTGAAAACCAACAGAAACTTTTTTATTCTGATAATGGATCTACTGCTGTTGAAATTGCAATTAAAGTAGCCATGCAGTTTTTTTATAATAATGGAATCAAGAAAACTAAGATTATAGCTTTCGAAAATGCTTTTCATGGCGATACTTTTGGTGCTATGGCGGCAAGCGGAATTTCTTTTTTCGTGGAAGCTTTTAAAGACTCCATGATTGAAGTAGTGCGTATTCCGGTGCCAACTGCAGGAAATGAGAAGCAAAGTATTGAAACGTTAGAAAATTTGGTTGCCACCAAGGAATATGCTGCATTTATTTTTGAGCCTTTGGTTCAAGGTGCGGCAGGGATGGTGATGTACGAAGCATCCGAATTAGATAAACTGATTTCTATTTGCAAAAAACACCAAGTCTTTACTATCGCGGATGAAGTGATGACTGGTTTTGGTAAAACGGGTCGAAATTTCGCCAGTAATTATCTTCAAGAATCGCCAGACATGATGTGTCTATCTAAAGCGCTGACTGGTGGAGCGATTCCAATGGCGATTACAAGTTTTACTCAAGAAATATTTGATGGTTTTTATGATGAAGATGTGAATAAAGCCCTTTTTCATGGTCATACTTTTACGGCTAACCCAACGGGTTGTGCTGCGGCTTTGGCGAGCTTGAAACTATTGGAAACTGATGAAATGCAACATAATATTGCTCGAATTAATAAAAGTCATTTGAGTTTTATTAATCGTGTTGAATCCCATCCGAAAGTGGTTACAACGCGAGTATTAGGTGTTATTTTTGCCTTAGAAATAAAAACCGAGAGTGCAGCTAGTTATTACGGATCGTTGCGCAACAAACTCTATAATTTCTTTATTGAAAATGGAATAATTCTGCGCCCTGTGGGTAATATAATTTACATTTTGCCGCCTTATGTTATTACCGATGCACAATTGCAAAAAGTATACGATGCGGTCGAGAATGCATTGGAAATAGTTTAATTTTTTTAACAATAAGATGCGTTTTGACCTTATTATTTTTACAGAACCATTGTGAACTTTGCAGAAAACTTTGCGACCTTTGCGGTTAAATCAAATATTTTGTCAAAAACGATTTCCATTACGGCTATAGCTTCCATTTCTCCATTAGGTAATGATTCAAAAACGGTTTGGGAGAAATACCAAATTTCAGATCATTGTTTTTCGGAGCATGATTTAGATGGTTCAAAGACTCTAGTTGCGAAGCTCAGTGAAAATTCAAATGAAGCAGTTTCTTTATTGAAACAGTCGGATGTTAAATACAAGTTTCTCGACAAGTCTGTTTTATATGCAATGGCTGCTTCGCGTATAGCAATTAAAAATGCAGGTTGGAATCCAGACGATGTGTTCGGAATTAATATTGGTTCTTCTCGTGGTGCGACAGATTTATTCGAAAAACACCATCGCGACTATCTGTTAACTGGTAAAGCTCAAACCTTAGCTTCGCCAACAACTACCTTAGGGAATATTTCTTCTTGGGTGGCTCATGATTTACAAAGTACAGGCCCAGAAATCTCACACTCTATTACTTGTTCGACGGCGTTGCATGCTGTTTTAAATGGCGTGGCTTGGCTAAAAGCAGGTATGGCCGATAAATTTCTGGTGGGAGGAAGCGAAGCGCCTTTAACCGACTTTACCATTGCGCAAATGCGGGCATTGAAAATATATTCCAGAAGTGACGAGGACTTCCCTAATCGTGCATTGGATTTAGATAAAACCCAAAACACCATGATTCTGGGTGAAGGTGCAGCTGTTTGCTGTCTCGAAATAGGAAGAAAGGAAAATGCCGTAGCTTATGTAGAAGCTATAGGATATGGTACTGAAATTTTAGAACATAACATATCCATTTCTGCGGAAGCAACTTGTTTTCAAAAATCAATGAAAATGGCCCTGCAAAATACAGATCCTTCTGAAGTCGATGTGATCGTGATGCATGCTCCGGGAACTATAAAGGGCGATTTGTCCGAATATAAAGCGATCGGGATTGTCTTTGGCGAAAGCCTACCGTTACTCACGACTAATAAGTGGAAAATAGGACACACTTTTGGGGCTTCGGGGATGTTGAGTTTAGAATTAGCGATCCTGATGATGCAACATGATACCTTTATTGGAGTTCCTTTTGCAAAAGCGCAAATTCAAACCAAATCCATTAAGAAAGTGATGGTAAATGCAGTAGGTTTTGGTGGGAATGCGGTGAGTATTTTGTTGTCTTTGTAAGCTATATTGAATCGCTTTCTAAATCTTTCACTTTCTCGTAAACTAAATTGCTCTCGAATCCCCGCCTAAGTAGGTAATCGCAAAATTTCTTTCGCTTTTTTAACGAATTGGTTTCTCGAATGGTCTCCCAATGCCTTTCGGCCAAGGAATGAAAAGTAGCAGTATATTCTTCTGTAGTAATTTCTTTGAGTGCTAAATTGATATTATAGGTCGAAATCTTTCGGAACTTTAATTCGTTTACAATTCTAATATTTCCCCAGTGCTTGATACGATGCTTTCCCCTAGCAAAACTGCAGGCAAAGCGACTTTCGTTAAGGAAATTAGAACCAATCAGATAAACAATAATTTCATCAATTTCTTGTGAATCCAGTTTCATACTCCATAATTTAGAGACTACTTCTTCGTGACAACGTTCTTGATAGGCGCAATAATGCTCAATTTTGTTTGTAGCCTCTTTTATGGAATATACTTCCTTCATTTTTAATTTTTGAAGTGGGGAAATTAAGTATTTCTAGTCAATATAGGGTACTAGTTGCTATATTAAATTGATGTGTTCAGGGAAAAAATTTCTTTACTTACTGTCAATAAATTACGAGTTTTTGATGGAAAATGGATTGTAAAATATTGTATATCAGTTTTTTTAGCTGATTTTAATACAAGATGACGACCTTGTTTTATTTTTGTGGAGTTTTCACCTTTTAAAAGAAATGATTTCTATAGGTGTTTCGGCTAAAAATCTTGGTTCATTTTAATTAGTAAATTAGAAAGGTTATGGAAACCCGATTGCGAAAACGTGGGGTTTTTATGAGATTGTAATTGCACAATAGGCCATTAATTCAAGAGATTTTTTTTGTGGCGCACTTCTAATTATTGGAGATTACGAAAAAGGTCTTAATGCAGTTATAATATTAGGCTAATTTAATTTTAGTGTCCAATGTCGTTTCTGGTCTATTAATTTTTGCAGTAGACCTTCATGGTAATGCTTTTAGTAGAGGGTAATAACAACTCTGTTTTTGTTTAAACGGGTTCTTTTATCAAGGAAATAATTTTCATTTAGTGTTGTTGTTTGGGATTTTATTTGGCAGCTATGTGTTTGAAAACTAACGTTTTTAGGCAGTTCATTTTTTTATAGTAGGAAAAAGAGCTCTTTGGCGAGGAAAAAAGTAGATTGACGACTAAATTTTTTTAGCCTATTGATATTTCTTTTATTTATCAATAATTGGAGCACCTAATCTCTTAATCTGCTGTATGAATATGAAGACAACTTTACTCAAGACTAATTTTTTTATTTTTGTTTTGTTTTTGTTTGCAAATAGTATGTTTTCTCAATCAGTTGGGGATTATCGCTCTACAGGATCTGGAAATTGGACAAGTCTTGCAAGTTGGCAATATTTTAATGGGGCTACTTGGGCATTGCCTTCAGGCACTGCGCCTCAAGGCTTTCCCGGGCAATTTACAGGAACAGGAATTGTGACAATCCAAAACGGCCATTCAATTACAATTAATAGTAGTACGCCAAACGATTTTGGTGGATTGGTTGTTGGACAAGGGAGTTTAAGTAATTTAATCGTAGGTGCTGATGTTGATGTAAGGACTTTAAATCTAAAAATAGATGCTTCGGCTTTAGTGCAGTTTTCTGGGAATAATTTTATTCGCTTCCCTGAAAAGACGAGTATTGTAATAAATTCTCCTGGAAAATTCGATAATGGAGGAACATGTAATAATAATGTTGCTGTTTATATTGGAACTGTAAAGTTTGCAGTATGTAAAGGTTCGGGAAATGCAGAACTTACTTTTGATCAAATAAATCAAGGTGGTGGTACAATTACAGCTGTTGCAAGCTCCAATTCACCAGTTTGTCAAAATGGGACTATAATTTTAGGTGGTACTTTTTCGGGAACTGTTGGTACGACCGTTGCGAACGGCGGTACAACTGGGGTTAATTATTCTTGGTCAATTAAAGCACCAGATAATATGATTACAACTAGTATCGCGCAAAATCCAAGTTTTACAGCTAGTCAGTCTGGTACTTATTTAGCTACTTTAAATACTAGTACCTTTTACGGAAGTACTGTGTATACTAATTCTAATACTATTTCGGTAATTGTAAATGCTGCTCCTATCATCACGACTCAACCTATTAATCAATTGGATTGTGAAGAAAGTTCAGTGAATTTTAAAATTGTAGCTTCTGGAACGAATCTAACATACACATGGTTTTATAAAAGGCCAACTGATACAAGTTTTATAATGCTTTCTGGTGTAGTTAGTAATACAACTTATCCAGATACACCGATAAACAATGAAATTAGGTTGGCAAACGTTGGAAGTGCTCAGTATCCAAGTGGAACACAATTTCAGGTAGTTGTATCAAATGGAACTTGTAGTGTTACTGCAAATACGGTTGTTCTTTCAGTAAATGAAATTGTAGCCATCACTTCACCGGTCCTTACACCTTCTCAATCTGTATTAGATGTAAAACTTTGTTATGGGTCTAATTATTCTTATACGGCAGTAATTTCAAACCCATCCAATGGTCTTGTTACGTACCAATGGAAAAGTCAAATTCCATCTGGGTCTTGGAATAATGTTGTAGATGGGTCTCATTTTTCAGGAGCAACAACTGCTACCTTGAACATAATAAATGGTAGTCCATCTGAATCAGCCAAATATCGAGTAGATATTGTTTTTAATAGGACGGGGGGTAATTGTAGTGTGAGTAGTTTTGGAAAAGTTAGGTTATTAACTTTTTACCCTTTATTAACGACTCCAGTTACAACTATTTCTCAACCAGATTGTATCACAAATACAGGTACTATTACGGTAACGGTGCAAAGTGCAACTGACGTTTATAGTTTTGATAATGGACAGAACTATCAAGCTTCGAATTTTAAAACAGGATTAATTCCAGCAACATATAAGATAATTATTAAAAATATTGGCGGTTGTGTTTCTGCAGTTAGTAATAGTGTAGTAAACGCATCTGTTACTTCTACATGGAGTGGTTCATGGTCGCCAAGCGCACCAACAATAAACGATGCAATTGTTTTTGATGGTAATTACTCTTCGTCATCAGATTTAGTAGGTTGTTCTTGTCAAGTAAATACTGGAAGAACGGTGGTTTTTAATCCAGGCCATACCTTAAAAGTGACTAATCAAGTTGCAATTTTAGGAAGTGGAACACTTACTTTTTTGGATAAGGCAAGTTTAGTACAAGAAAAAGAAGTGCTTAGTACTCCCAATTCAGGAAATATTACGTACCAAAGGATAACAAATACGGGAGTTCGTAACACAGATTATACCTATTGGTCTACTCCAGTATCACCTTTGAAGTTGGGTGGTGCAGGTGGAATTTCGTATAATCCTTCGAGCCTTGCTGGCAGCATATTCTATTCCTATTTTGTAAATGCAACCTCAGAAGATTGGAAAAGTGAATCGGCTGCTACTACAATGGTTACTGGGCAAGGTTATATTATTAGAGGCCCAGGACCAATATCAGTAAATCCGCTCTCTTTTTTAGAAGCTACATTTGTAGGAGTGCCAAATAATGGAAATATTTCTATTACAGTCAATAATCCAAACGCATCTTATCTTTTGGGTAATCCTTATCCTTCAGCTATCGACGCTGATACTTTTTTGGAGATTAATTCGGATATCCTAAATGGAACTCTTTATTTTTGGACTCATAACACAATGATCGGTGTAGGAGTTTCCAATCCTGGTACAGGTGCTTTTGCTTATTCTGGTGACGATTATGCATCTTATAATTTAACTGGAGGAGTAGGGATAGAGAAAGGAGGAGTAAAAGCTACTAGTGATTTAAATTCAGTTCCAGTTATTCCTACTGGAAAAATAGGGGCGTGTCAAGGTTTCATTGCGTCAAGTAAAGCAGCTGGATCTATTGTATTTAATAACAGTATGCGAGTATCTGGCACATCAGGAAACAACGCTCAGTTTTTCAAGCAAAGCAATGTCAATGGAAATGCTCCTAAGGTCATTGAAAAAAATCGTATTTGGTTAGACTTATTCAATGAACAAGGTGCTTTTAAACAAACTTTAGTTGGTTATGTAAATGGAGCTACAAATGATATTGATAGCGCATATGATGGAGAAACTAATGATGGTCAGGAGTTTGTAGATTTTTATAGCGTTAGTCAAGACAAAAATTTAGTAATTCAAGGTAGAGCTTTGCCTTTCGATGAAAATGATATAGTTCCTTTAGGGTATAGGAGTGCCATTGATGGTGATTTTACCATTAATATTGACCAAACCGATGGCTTTTTCTCTAATCAAGATATTTTTTTAGAAGATAAGTTAATGAGTACGATCACTAATTTAAAAAGAGATAACTATACTTTTAATACAACATCAGGGGTGTTTAATGACCGTTTTGTGCTGCGCTATACTAATAAAACATTAGGGACAAAAGATGTTGATTTATTAGGCGAAACAATTTTTATTTCTAATAAAAATAAAGAGATAAAAATAAGTTCTTTACTTGATGCGATCGATTCAGTATTAATCTATGATGTTTCGGGCAAGCAGATTTATAAAAAAATAAAAGTGAACAGTAACCAATTATTGGTAAATAGTTTGCCTTCTGGAAAAGGTGTGCTTTTAGTAAAAGTGATACTAGAAAATGGGAAGAGCATTACTCAAAAAATTCTTTACTAAGTTATTATATAATAGCGATACTTTAGGTTCTATTTTTCTTCTTTTTAATTCCCTCCTTTTTTAAGCAGAATTCTATAAGTATTAGAGTATATGATTTCACGAATCTTTATTTTAAAACCTACTTAGAATTGATTCTTTTTTTGAGAATATTATGCTGCTACAGGGGTTTGAAAACTGGTTTTTACATTATGAAAAATAGTGATTTAGTATCTGGAAAATCATTTCGGTGAGTTGCATTTGTTTTTTTATAATACAGCCTCCACGAACAAGTATTTAATCGGTTTTTCTTGTATTTAATCGATTAAATTGTATTGTTTGTAGAGCGACCAACGATATTGCACGAATATAATAGATTTTAAATTTTCTGAAGAAAAATCAAGAGCATTTATAAGAAATTATTTGTTAAAAATTAGCCCAAATTTTTGAAAATACCACATGAATAAAAATTACTTTACGCTTAAAAACTACATATTTTTGTTGTTTTTTTTAACGCTATCCAATTATTCGGCACATGCAAATTGTTTTTTTGCTGATGTCGAAACTACTCCCAGAGCAACTAAATCGTTTCGTGTCGACAATACAAATGATTTAGGAATGAGTTATTCTTGCACCACAGGTCAAAATTGGGCTGTGAATGTGGTCAAAAGATTTGACTATACTTTTAGTTTTTCTAAAACCTTTGGTGGTAATGAAAATCCCACGGTTTGTGATACAATGAATACAAGAGGTGCTGCTTTGTCTTATCACATTTCAACAAAAATTTAAAATGGTAAAAAAATTACATATTCAAAAATTACTTATTCTAATAGTAATATTGTTTTTTGGTGAAAAATCGTTTGCTCAAACTATTAGTTCAACTACGTATCCAAGGACTGTGTCATCTGGTGCGAGTCTAGTTTCTTATACAAGTTTAGGCACATTAATTGGGAGTGGTCGTGATGATACAAATTCATCATTAGCTAATATTGGTTTTGATTTTTGGTTTAACGGTGTTAGATACACGGAGTTTGGGGTAAGTGCTAATGGTTATCTGAGTTTGGGTTCAGCTCCTAGTGCAACTGGAACTTTATCTTACATAAATAATTTGTCTAATGGTGCAGATGTTCCTAAAATAGCCTCTTTTTGGAGTGATTTAACAACTGGTTCTGACGGATATGTGAGATATGGTCTAAATGGTACGGCGCCAAATAGAACTCTTGTAGTAGAATGGAAAACTAATTTATATAATGGAGGAGGAACTTCAAGCTCAGCAGGAATGACTTTTCAAGCTATACTTTCTGAAACTACAGGAAAAATACAATATATATATGGTTCTGGAATGCTTACATTAACTGGGTATTCGGTAGGGTTTAGTGCTGCTGGAATTAATACGGTTAGTATGGCAACAGCAACCAATGTAGCGTCCTATGGTAGTGATCCAAATAATAGTCAGACTACGGCTATTGCATCTGGTAAATCATACGTTTTTATACCATTGGTACCAATAGCTCCAACTGGACTTACTTTCACAAATGTCACGGCTAATTCTATTGACTTAAATTGGACTGATAATGCATCGAATGAAGTTGGGTATGTAATTTATTCTTCAACAGACAATATTAATTTTACGTTTAATCAGCAAGTGACTGCCAACAGTACAACTGCAAATGTCATTGGATTGTCTTCTGGGATTCTCTATTATTTTAGGGTGTACGCAGTTACTGAAGGTTGTTTGAGTTCTCCAGTTCTAACGGGTTCTCAAACCACTTTATCTCAAGTAATATTAACTACTTCAGGTACGTGGGTTGCCCCTGCTTGCGTTACGGCTATAACAGTTGAAACTTGGGGAGCTGGAGGTGGCGGTGGAAGTAGTAGTAACGATAATAAAGCCGGTGGTTCTGGTGGTGGTGGTGGCGCTTACGCAAAAGGTAATCATACAGTTGTTCCTGGTAGTACTTATTATTATGCTGTTGGTTCTGGTGGTACTGGCGGGCCTGCAAATAGTACAACTGCTGCTTCTTCAGGTTCAAGTTCATGGTTTAATGCAACTGCCTTAACAAATAGCGCTCCTGCAAATAATGTTTCAGGAACACTAGCTATGGGAGGTGGCTCAGGTGTAAATAATACCTCATCAAATCCAACAAATGGAGGCTTGGCAACTTCTTGTTTTGGTAATAGTACTACTGCTTCTGGTTCCAATGGATTTGGAGGCTACAATAAGGGAGGTGGAACCGGTGGAGACGGAGCAAGTCCAGGAGGAGGAGCAGGTGGTTCTGGTTCCTCATCAACTAATGGGTCAAATGGAACAAGTCCAGGCGGCGGCGGCGGCGGATCTAATGACAATAAAAATAATAAAGGAGGAAATGGAGGTCTCGGGCAAGTTTTGATAACGTACACATACCAAGTTGCTGTTCCTAGTGGGATACCGATCGTTAATGGGCCAATATGTGCGGGTTCAACGTCTATAACAGGAATGAGTTCTGAAGCAAACGGAACTACTATTGAAATTTTTAAAGCAAGCGTGAGTTTAGGAACTACGACAGTAAATTCAGGAACTTGGACAAAAACAGGTTTAGGGGCTCTTAGTGCGGGTGATTTAATTTCAGCTAAAGCTACGGCGGCATGTAAAACGGTCAGTCTGTCATCAACGATTGTTACTGTGAATTCGTCAACAATTATCACGCTAACAAAAACAGATAAGACTTGTTCAGCAATCAATGATGGAACCATAAATACAACTTTATCAGGAGGGCTTTCTAATATTCGTTATATAAAACTAACACAAAAGTACGTCAATTCTGAAGCTTGGCAACAAGTGCAAGAGATTCAAGCGTTTGAAATGTTTACAAATACAAATGTTGCTCTTTCTTCTAATGGAGCAGCTGCAACATCGAGTAGTAATTATAATAATAATCCAGTTAGTTATGGTCCATTGAAAGCTATTGATGGAGATGCAACAGGTTACAGTTTTTGGCATAGTAATTCAGTTAATATCGATGAATGGATAAAAGTGGATCTTCAATCAGGTAAGAATCTTGATTATTTAAGAATCTATAATCGTTCTGATTGTTGTTGGTCTAGAGGACAAAATATGTTGCTGGAACTTTTTGATGCTTCAAATAATGTCGTGTATTCAAAAACAGTGAATCTTTGGGGCGGAGTAAATGGCGCTAATTTTATAGATATTAATGTGTTGGATTTGGTATGGAGTGATGGTGGAACTACTTTAAATAGAACAGGTTTGAATGACGGGACTTATACGTTGAATGTTAATGATGTTTTAGGTTGTAATAGTAGTAAATCGATAGCTGTAAACAATGCAGTTATAAATACATGGACGGGATCGTGGAGTAATGGAACTCCAACTATTAGTCAAAAATTAGTTTTCTCGTCAAATTATTCAAATATTAATGATGTTGATATAGAGGGCTGTTCTTGTAAAGTTACAGGAGTAGCGACTGTAGTAACCATAAAATCGGGGCGTACTTTGAAAATTATTAATGAAGTTGAAGTTCAACCAAACGCTTCGTTAGTATTCGAAAATAGTGCGAGTTTGGTTCAAGAAAATGGTGGGGCTATAAACAGTGGTAATATTACATACAAAAGAGAAACAAATACGATAGTTCGCAACACAGATTATACCTATTGGTCTACTCCAGTGTCACCTTTGAAGTTGGCTGGGACAGGAGGAATTTCTTATAATCCGTCAAATCTTGCGGGCAGCATATTTTATTCCTATCTTGTAAACGCTACGTCAGAAGGCTGGAAAAGTGAATCGGCGACAACTACAATGAAAGTTGGGGAAGGATATATTATTAGAGGTCCATTGGCAATATCTGCAAATCCCCCGTCTTCGTTACAAGCTACATTTGTAGGAGTACCAAATAACGGCGATGTGTCTATTACAATAAATAAAAAAGACGCATCTTATCTTTTGGGTAATCCTTATCCATCAGCTATCGACGCCGATACTTTTTTGGGAATTAATTCAGCTGTTCTAAATGGAACCCTTTATTTTTGGACGCATAATACGGCTATTCAGAATCGTACCAATATTGCTTTGACCGCAGGGACCGGGGCTTATGCCTATACTTCGGATGATTATGCATCTTATAATTTAACGGGCGGAGTAGGGATAGAGAAAGGAGTAAAAGCTTCTAGTGATTTAGATTCAGCTCCGATTATTCCAAGGGGAAAAATAGGGGCGGGTCAGGGTTTCATTGCTTCAACATATAAAGCAACTGGATCTATTGTTTTTAATAACAGTATGCGAGTATCAGGCACATCGGGTAACAATGCGCAGTTTTTTAAAGTAAGCAGCGTCAAAGGAAAGGCTACTGCCACCATTGAAAAAAATCGTATTTGGTTAGACTTATACAATGAACAAGGTGCTTTCAAACAAACTTTATTAGGTTATGTAAATGGAGCTACAAATGATATTGATAGCGCATATGATGGGGAAACTACTGATGGGCAAGAGTTTATAGATTTTTATAGTGTTAATCAAGACAAAAATTTAGTAATTCAAGGTAGAGCCTTGCCATTTAATGAAGCAGACGAAGTTCCATTAGGATATAGAACCGCAATAGATGGTAATTTTACCATAAGTATAGAACAAACGGAGGGTGTATTTACAAGTCAGTCCGTTTTTTTAGAAGATAAATTGACTAATACTATTGCTGATTTAAATAGCGGGAATTATACTTTTAATACCGCTATAGGAACATTTAATGATCGTTTTGTATTGCGATATACTAACAAAACATTAGGTTTAGGAGATATTGATTCAATTGAAAAAGGGATTTATGTTTCTAGTAAAAACAAGCAAATAAAGATTAATTCCACGATTGAAGCAATTAATAATATCCAAATTTATGATCTATCAGGGAAATTGATTTATCAAAAAACAAAAATCGATTCAAATGAATTAGTAATCTCTAATTTAATGTCAGCTCACCAAGTTTTGTTGGTTAAGGTTTCATTGCTTGATGGTTCTTTAGTCACAAAAAAATTAATATATTAAAGCAAAAAAAATCCCGTCTTATTTCAAAACAAGATGGGATATTTATATCAGGGTAAATTATTATTTTCCTTTAGAGGATGCTTCAAGGTTTTTCTCAATAGTATGACCTGGTCTCGACCATTTTGGTTTTTCTCCTAGCGGCATAAATTTAGAGTTTTCAGCTTCAACAGTTGCAGGTTGTGATACTTTAGTAAATGGTTTTTGTGGGTTTAGGCCTAACATTTCAAACATTTTCATGTCTTCATTTACGTCTGGGTTTGGAGTAGTTAATAATTTATCTCCTGCAAAAATAGAATTTGCACCAGCAAAAAAGCACATCGCCTGACCTTCGCGACTCATGTTCATTCTTCCGGCCGATAATCGTACTTGGGTTTCAGGCATGATGATACGGGTTGTTGCTACCATTCGTATCATTTCCCATATTTCAACTGGTTTTTCCTCTTCCATAGGTGTTCCTTCTACGGCAACTAAGGCATTAATAGGCACTGACTCCGGTTGTGGATTTAAAGTTGAAAGCGCGACTAGCATTCCTGCTCGGTCCGCGATGCTTTCTCCCATTCCTATTATTCCACCACTACAAACCGTAACATTCGTTTTTCGAACATTTTCGATTGTTTGCAAACGGTCTTCAAACCCACGAGTTGAAATAACTTCTTTATAATATTCTTCTGAAGTGTCTAAATTATGATTGTAAGCATATAAACCTGCTTCTGCTAAACGATGGGCTTGGTTTTCAGTAATCATTCCAAGAGTACAACAAACTTCCATTTCGAGTTTGTTGATTGTTCGAACCATTTCTAAAACTTGATCAAATTCAGGACCATCTTTTACATTTCTCCAAGCTGCTCCCATACAAACTCGGGAAGAACCACTTTCTTTTGCTCGTAAAGCTTGTGCCTTTACTTGATTTACTGACATTAGGTCATTTCCTTCAACTGAAGTATGGTATCTTGCTGCTTGCGGGCAGTAACCACAATCTTCTGGGCAACCTCCTGTTTTAATAGACAATAGAGTGGATACCTGAACAACATTAGGATCATGATGTTCTCTATGGATAGAAGCTGCTTCATAAAGCAAATCCATCATAGGTTTGTTATATATTGCAATAATTTCTTCTTTTGTCCAATTGTGTTTTGTAATGCTCATAGATGCGATTTTTTAATAGTCCAAAAGTAGTCAAATTGTTCTAATGAAGCAATGCAATAAACTTTAAATAGCGGGCGGTAAATAATTTTAGAATTGTAAGTTAGTCAGAGGTCAGTCGGTTGTTCCAATATAGCATGAGTAGCATGGTAACTATTACAGAAGAGGCTATTCCTTCAAATAGTAGAGAAATTGAATAAGTAAAAATCGATGGGTTTCCCCCAAAAAGGAATGTTTCTGAAAGCGATTGGACATAAGAATCGCCTCCTTTTAAATAACTGTAAATGATTAACCCCGTAATGCTTAAAAACACACCAACAATTGAAGTTAGTAGTGCTGCAACGCTATTAGGGACGAAATTTTTTTCGCCTTCAGCTAGATTCATTTTAATAGTTCTGTTAACACCATAAAAGACAAAAAAAACATTAATTAGGCGTAAATAGAACAGATGTCCTAAACCTACAGCATTCATTAGGAAAAAAAAGGCTCCCGTTGAAACAAAAATAATACAACCATTCAAAAATTCTTTGGGAAATTTCATGTTGTCAGCTGTTAAAAATATAAATCAGATCAAATAAATTTTCCGTTTAGGGTCATTTTTTCTAAACTTCATAAAGAGAAATGATGCTATTGATTTGCACTTGCCGCTAGTCAGAAGGATAACGCTTTTTCCAAAATAACATTAAAGTGTAAGTTACGATTACTGCAGATACGATACCCTCAAAGAGTAATGAAATACCGTAGGTTACAACAGTTGGGTCGCCACCAAATAAAAATGAGGCTGAAAGTGATTCAATGTATTTATCACCACCCTGAATGTAGCTGTAAAATATTAATCCAATAATACTAATGAATACGCCAATAAGAGAGGTCGTAAGGGCAGAGATTGCATTAGCTGGAAGGCCAGTTTTTCCTTCTTTGTAATTACTTTTTAACGTTCTGTTTGCGCCATAGTAAATAAAGAGGATATTTAGCGCTCTAAGATAGAATAAATCCGCAAGGTTTAATGCCTTCATTGTTAGGAAATAAATACTAATTCCAATCCAAATAATAATTCCGTTGTATAGTTCTTTAGGTATTTTCATGCATTTTATTTTTTAAAGTTAAAAAGCAATATGTTGTAATACAGGTTGGTTAACTATCAAATTTACACAAAATATAGGAATATATTGAAAGTAGCTTAAAATTTTTTCTAATAAAAGTTATAGTTGGTGTAAATAAGCAATAGCGATACTTTTATCTTTTTCCAATTGTTTAGTCAGTAAATCAACGGAATTGAATTTTTGCTCGGGACGGATGTATTTAAGTATTGAAACCGTTATTTTTTGGTCATACAAATCGGTGTTAAAATCAAAAAAATGGATTTCGATAGATAATTTTTCTCCAGATACAGTGGGGTTGAACCCAATGTTCATCATTCCAAAGATGGTTTTTTGATTGATGATACTTTTTACCACATAAACCCCGTTAAGTGGGATAAGTTTATAGTCTTCTTTTATTTTTAAGTTTGCTGTGGGGAAACCAATAGTCCTTCCCAGCTGCTTCCCTTTGGAAACCGTTCCGGTCAAAAAATAGTCATACCCCAAGTATTCATTTGCCAATGACATATTTCCTTCTTGCAAGGCCTTCCTGATTTTGGTTGAACTTACTGAAAGCGCATTTATTTCCTGAACAGATATTTGTTCAACTTCAAATCCGTATTTTTTTCCAAAACCAATAAGGTCGTCAATGTTGGCTGTGCGATTTCTCCCAAATCTGTGGTCATGACCAATTATTATTTTGTGAATGTCAAATTGATCCACTAGTACAGTTCGTACAAATTCTTCGGCACTTAATTTAGAGAAAATTTCATCAAAAGGATGGATGACAAGATTTTGAATTCCTATAGTTGCCAATAGATGAATTTTTTCATCTATTGTGTTCAGTAATTTCATTTCTGATTGTTCCTGTAAAACCATTCTAGGATGAGGAAAGAAAGTGAGAACCAGACTTTCGTATTTTTTGTTTCCAGTATTATGAATAACTCTTTCTAGAATCTTTTGATGACCTATGTGAACGCCATCATAAGTACCTAATGTGAGGATTGTTTTTTTTGTGGTACTGAAATCTTTTATAGAATGAAAAATCTTCAAAGCAAATATTTTATAATAATGCAAATTTATACTATCTATATTAAATGCAATAGTAAATGGAATCGATTTTCAATGATTTTTAATGATTTTCTAAAATTATCTAAATTATCTAAAATTTAGGTATAAATACTTTAATTTTGAAACATAAATTCGCTACAGCCATGAAAAAAAGTGTTCTAATTCTGTTAATTGTTCTATGGTGCTTGCCAATTTATGCGCAAAAGGAATCCCCCTGGAAAATAGTGGGCCAAAGCACGGTAGCGCGGAATGGTAAAAATGCTACTGCATCTGATGCAAAACAGCTACTGTTTTTTCAATTAGACGAGAATATATTGAAAAAGTCATTGGTTGCAACCCAAAATAAAACAACGAAAATTAATGGTGTCGAAATAATGATTCCAAATTTAAATGGTGTTTTAGAAAAATTTTTAATTTGGGAATCCTCAAATTTCGAACCGGCACTTCAATCCAAATATCCAGATATAAAAGCGTATGCAGGTATCGGAATTACAGATCCTACAGCTTCGCTAAATTTTAGTTTGTCTCCAAGCGGAATGCAAACTATGATTCTTAGGGCTGATAGCGGATCAGAATTTATAGAATCTTATCAGAAGAATCCTTCTTTATATGTTCTTTTTAGTTCTAAAAGTAGAGACAAAGGGAACTTGCCATTTGTATGTAAAACGGATGATGTCGCTTTAAACAGAAAATTATTAAATAAAACGGCTAAGATTGCGGCAAATAATAAAATTTTTAAAACATTGCGATTGGCGTTATCCTGTACAGGTGAGTATACAACCTTTCATGGTGGAACTAAAGCTCTGGCTCTTGCAGCGATGAATGCTACTATGTCTAGGGTGAATGGCATATTTAATAAAGATTTAGCGCTCAAATTGGTTATTATTGCTGATAATGAGCGTATAATTTATACTGATGCAATGGCAGATCCGTATTCAGATGCGATAGTGGGTGCAGGGGGTAATTGGAGCACCGAGCTTCAAACAAATTTAACGAGTGTAATTGGGAATGCTAATTATGACATAGGACATTTGTTTGGGGCAACTGGAGGAGGTGGAAATTCAGGCTGTATTGGTTGTGTTTGTGTCGATCCTGTGTCGGCAGATGATTTAGCGAAGGGAAGTGCGTTTACTTCTCCTGGAGATGGAATTCCAAAAGGCGATACATTTGACATTGATTTTGTCGCCCATGAAATGGGGCATCAGCTGGGTGCAAATCATACTTTTTCTCATGCATTAGAGAATGCAGGTGTTAATGTTGAGCCAGGAAGTGGTTCAACGATTATGGGATATGCTGGTATTACGGCTGATTACGATGTTCAAGCTAGCTCTGATGATTATTTTGCCTATGCCAGTATTTTGCAAATTCAAGAAAACCTTGCCTCCAAAACATGCCCTATCAGCAAGGGTGTCAGCAATAATCCTCCAATGATAAATGCCGGTGTTGATTTTACAATTCCTAAGGGTACAGCATTTATTTTAAAAGGAACAGGGTCAGATCCTGACGGTGACACCGTTACGTATACTTGGGAGCAAAATGATTCTGCTATAACGACAAGTGGAGCAAATAGTCTAGCTGTTCCCACAAAACCAGACGGTCCTTTGTTTCGGTCTTTATATCCTAGCGTTAGTCCGATAAGGTATATGCCGGCCTATAACAACGTATTGTCTAATAAATTGACTAGTAAATGGGAATCTGTATCGACTGTGGCTAGAACGCTTCATTTTGTGTTGACTGCTAGGGATAATGCGGAACAAGACAATGCTCAAACAAATACGGATGAAATGATTGTGAATGTGAGCGGAACAGCGGGCCCATTTACAGTTACATCGCAAAACGCAGATGGTACAAGTTGGTTACAGGGTACGTCCCAAACAATAACTTGGGCTGTTAATGGCACTAATACACTTATGGGTTCTTCCAATGTCAATATCAAACTTTCTGTTGATGGAGGTTTGACTTTTACAATACTATTGGCAAGTAATACTCCTAATGATGGTTCTGAAGTAATTAGCGTTCCAAATGTTATCGAAAAAAACTGTAGGATTTTAATAGAGCCTATAGAAAATATTTATTATGCAGTAAATAGTAAATCTTTTTCCATCGGATATTCAGTTACATCAACTTGCAATAGCTATGTATTTGGAGCTCCTTTTGATATTCCGGAGCAAGCAGCTTATACTGTTAGAACAATAACTGTTCCTCCTTCAACCACATCCGTTGCTGATGTAAATTTTAATGTTGGCTTTACGCACACTTTTTTGTCTGATGTTGAAATAGAAGTGGTAAGTCCGAGCGGAACTACGGTGAAATTGTTTGATAAAAGCTGTGAAAGTAGAAACGGCAAATTATTGTTAAGTTATGATGATTCAGGGACTGATTTGGCGTGTGGAATCACAACGCTACAAACGGTAGTTCCTTTTCAAGCTTTAGCTGCTTTTAATGGAGAAGACCCGCAAGGAGCTTGGACTTTCAGAATTAGAGATGCTAGTAAAAATGATACGGGAACCTTGAATTCCGCCTCCATTACTATTTGTACGAATACTTATGTTTTGGTTGAACCAAATTTTGAAATAACCAATCTTCTTTTATATCCAAATCCGAACAAAGGGAATTTTAATCTTCAATTTTCTAGTACATCTAAAAGTGGGATTAAAGTAATGATTCATAGTTTACTAGGTAAAAAGTTATATGAAAAAACTTTTGAATTTAGAGATCGGTATGACTATAATGAAAATATTCAAGTAGAAAATATTCAGCCAGGACTTTACTTTCTAACCATTATAGATGGAAGTAAAAAGGAAACAAAAAAGATTGTGATTCAGTAATTGATATTTTAAAATGATTCATCCGAAGCACGCGCAAACAAAGCATCATCGATAATTAGTTGAAATAATTTATAATTTTTGTGAAAACGTTACCTTGTTTTAGGGCGTTACCAATTAAAAATCGTTACATAGAGGATTGTATTGAATTAATCCTCTATGTAAGTTACTATGTTATCAATCTATTTTTTGATAAATTTTAAAGTTTGCTTTGCTGATTCTTTTACAACAGTAACAAAGTAAATTCCATTGCTTAAAGCAGAGGTATTTATTGATAAATCAGTTTCTCTTGAAACTTTCTTCTTACTAATTGTTTGTCCCAAGCTGTTATAAATAATATAACTAGTTGGTAATCCAAAATCATTTGGGACTAGTATGTTTAGAGTTTCTTTCGTTGGGTTTGGGTAGAGATAGATGTCAGTTGATGTTTCAAAGTCAGCAATCCCTAATGAACTGGTTGTTTTGAAATATTTCTTTTCGGCAGTAGTGAAGGAATCCCCTGATGCTACAATTGTTACGCCATCTTCTAGTTTAATGTTGTAATATCCGTTTCCACCACCACAACAGATACCGTCATCGTATGAATCATTTATCGTAAAAGTGTAGCATTCATTGTTTTTTAATTTCCAGGGAATCGTTATCAAATCTCCCAAAGAAGGGTCAGCGTCAGGATAGGTATCGCTTTGATATACAATGTTTCCGGAAGCATCTTTTAAATCCCAGCTCGTCTCAGATCCAAAGTTGTCTGGCTGCAATGTGAATACATAATTGGTAAATGAATAGCTCGATGGAATCGTAGGAATGAAAAAAGTTCCCGATGCGTTATTGTTTGTTGATCTTTGATCTACTGTGGAATTTGCTCCAGCAATACTAACATTAATGATTCCTTGTGAAGTTGAATTTAGGGTTATGTCAAATGTAGTATATTTGTTAGTGGCTAAATTACCAGTCCAATTATAAACTAGGTTGTTTTCTTTATTAATGTTGTAGTTTATTGTTGCTGAAAGCAAATTGTTTGTTCCTCTATTATAAATTGTTACCCTTTGCGTAGTTTGGTTTGTTAAAGCATTGCAAAATGACTTTGTACAGCTAGGTTCAAGGGTGACTTCGGCATCATTCGCAACTAATTCGATAGGTAGATTTTTAGTTGAAGATATCAAGGTCTTTCTCCTGGCTGCATTGTTTATAATGGTAACCATTCTTTCTTTTTGATTTTGAGTAAAAATGTTCATACAGGCATCTTCTGTATAGTCCATATAATTTTCAGGCATGTCAATTCCTGGACTTGAAGGACAGGTGTCAAAGACACCGCAAGTATAATGTTCCCATCCCGCTTGAGGAGTATCTGCACAATAATCTGTTGCTAGACAGTCTGGCGTGTTTGCTTCTTCGTCTCCATTGCCATCACCCCAAATGTGTCTTAATCCTAACCAATGCCCTACTTCATGCGTCATCGTTCTTCCTTTGTTGTACGGAGCAGTTAATAAAAAGGTACCGTCATTATCTTCAAGACTGCCAAACACGTCGTATCTGGAAACTACTCCGTCAGTATTAGCATCTCCGCCTGAAGAACCCAAGCCATCTAAACCTGAAGCATCTGGAAATTGAGCGTAACCCAGAATACTGTTCCCTGATATATCTACACTCCACATATTCATGTATAGTGTAGGATCCCAAATAGTGTTTGGCTTGACTTTTAAATCAATATCAGTTGTTGACCAAGCGTCTTCGCATAGATCGATGCGGTCAATTCCGTTTGTGGGGTTGCCGTCTGATGCTTGTAGGGCTAGGACAAATTCAATTTCAATATCTGCAGCTGCTGGGTTTGTACCTCCTGGGGTACCTAACATTTTTCGAAAATCCTGATTTAATACTTTAATCTGGGATTGTACTTGGGCATCAGTTATGTTAGGAGCTACACCAATTGGCTGGCCACTATGTATAACATGAACGACTACTGGAATGGTTATAACCCCTCCAGGTTTAGAAATGTTCTTCATCGTTTTGTATTGATTGACTAATGGATTCACCCAAGCTTCAAACTCTGAAGTAGTCATCCTCTTTGGGTTATTTTTCTTCAGAAATTTCTCGTATTCAGTCGTAACACATCTAATGTATCCATTTTTTGGATTTACACTTTCTGCTTTTATCTGTTTCCCAAATATAATGTTTTCGGGGTGCTTTTTTTCTTGACCATAAACAATGCATAGGGAGAATAAACAAGTTATAAAAAATAATTTAGGTATAGAAAGAGGTAGTGTTATTTTCATGTTTTACAGGTAAATATTAAATTTAGTGAGATTTTTTTTATTTCTAGTATTAAAAAAATAAATTTAGGAAATTATTTTCGTTTTCAGTTTTATATTGATGTCAAATATCTTAAAAACAGAAATGTAGCCTTTTTTTATTTACCATTAAATGTGGTCATGGTATTCTCTAAACCAGCGGTTCCAAATGATTTGATAATTTCGGATGCCGTTTCTAAACGTTCTGGAAGTACCGTTTTCTCAGCATCATTCCAGTCTCCAAGGACATAGTCTACTTGTTTTCCTTTTTTAAATTCGTCGCTAATTCCAAAACGAAATCTAGTATATTGATTGGTGTTGAGAATTAAGTTGATATTTTTTAAGCCGTTGTGGCCTCCGTCACTTCCTTTTGGTTTGATGCGAATCGTTCCAAAAGACAGATTTAAATCATCAGTAATGGCCATGATGTTTTCAAGCGGAATATTTTCTTTGTCCATCCAGTATTGTACCGCTTTTCCGCTTAAGTTCATGTAGGTGTTTGGCTTTAAAAGAAAAAAGGTTCTTCCTTTAAATTTGTACTCTGCAAGTGCTCCCAGTTTCACGGTTTGAAAGGAAAGTTGTTCTTTTTTGGCAAAATGATCCAATATTTTGAATCCTATGTTGTGGCGTGTATTGACATATTCAGCGCCTATGTTTCCTAGTCCTACTATTAAAAATTTATTACTCACGTTTTTTATATTGTTTTTTTGGTGTTCGTGAACCTCCGGTTTCATAAAATCGGTAGTGTCTTGTTTTTGTTTTGATGAAAATATATCTGATATCCATTTAAGCATGCTGCAAAAGTAAACTTAATTAGATAATTTGTCAATTAGATAATTAGATAATTTAGTGGAGTAGGCTGAAGGAGTTTTCTAAGGATGGAAAAACGTTGTAAAATAGACCCGATAGTAGTGAAAATCCTTTTTGTTCGTCTTTTTTGGCGGACAAAAAGATTGAAGCGAATAGCGGGACAACTGATGTGGAGTGTAGTTGCTTATTCTCCTAATTCTTAAAAAATGGTAGGAGAGATGAAGTTGGTAATGGGAAACGAGTTCAGATTAAATAAAAAAAGCACCAGTTTTACAACTGATGCTTTTAAATATGAGTGAAAAAATATTATTTTTTCTTTCCTTTTGCAGGAGCTCCTTTTGCTGCTTTTGCTGCTTCTTGAGCTGCTTTCATCGCTGCACGAGAGATTCTTACTTGGGCAACAACGGTGTTGTCTTGGTGAATCAATTTGTAGTTATCAGAAACAAGTTTCGTAACGTACAATTTGTTCCCCATCATAAGTGGAGTAATGTCAGCTTCAATAAAATCTGGAAGATTTTTTGGTAAAGCTTTTACTTTAAGTTTACGAGTGTTCAAACGTAAAACACCACCTGCAAGAACACCTTTAGATGTACCTACCACTTTTACTGGAACTTCCATAGTGATTTCTTTGTCATCAAATAATTGAAAGAAATCCATATGTAAAATTCTGTCTGACACAGGGTGAACCTGAATGTCTTGTAGAATTGCATTGAATGATTTTCCGTTTGCCAATTCAATCACAACTGTGTGAGCGTTTGGAGTGTAAACCAAGCTTTTGAATGCTTTTTCTTCTGCTGAAAAATGTACTGGTTGATCTCCTCCGTATAACACGCAAGGAACCGCTCCAGCATTACGTAAGGCTTTAGTCGCAACTTTTCCCACGCTTTCTCTTTCTGATCCTTTAATTGTAATCGATTTCATTGTAAAAATTATATAGTTATTAAATATTCTACTTGTTTGTGGTTACATGATAAACTTTCCGCTGATGGAATTATTATGATGTACCATGTGCATAACTTCGGCAAAAAGTGGGGCACAACTCAACACTCTTATTTTTTTTGATTCTTTCTTTAACGGAATAGAATCGGTAACTATCAATTCTAATAGTTGAGATTTTTCTATTTTTTCGTAGGCATCTCCTGATAAGATGGCGTGCGTACAAATTGCTCTTACGCTCAATGCTCCTTTTTCCATCATTAAATCAGCGGCTTTCGCCAAAGTTCCTCCGGTATCAATCATGTCATCTACTAAGATTACATTTTTACCTCTAACTTCACCAATCAATTCCATGGTGCCAATAACGTTTGCAGCTTTTCTTTGTTTGTAACAAATAACTACATCTGATTCTAAAAATTTAGAATAAGCGTACGCTCTTTTTGAACCACCCATATCTGGGGAAGCAATCGTCAAATTGTCAAGTCCTAAGCTTTTTACATAGGGTAAAAAGATAGTTGAGGCAAAAAGGTGATCTACTGGCTTTTCAAAGAACCCTTGAATTTGATCTGCATGCAAATCCATGGTCATTACTCTAGTTGCTCCAGCAGTTTCTAACAATTTAGCTGTTAGTTTTGCTCCTATCGGAACTCTAGGTTTGTCTTTTCTATCTTGTCTCGCCCAACCGAAGTACGGTATTACAGCAGTTATATGTCTTGCTGAAGCACGTTTTGCAGCATCAATCATAAGTAACAATTCCATCAGATTGTCTGAATTTGGAAAAGTTGAACAAACAATAAATACACGTAACCCTCTGATAGATTCTTCGTAAGAAGGTTGGAACTCCCCGTCGCTGTATTTTGACATGGTAACTTTACCTAATGGAATTCCGTATTCTGCGGAAATCTTTTCAGCTAGATAGACACTTTGTGAACAAGCAAAAATTTTAGCTTCTGGTTCTAGGTGTAACATTTAATTTGTTGTTTTTATTCCGCTACGCTCCATACAGTTCGGCTTCGTCATTTGTCTAAGCCAGATGTTTGTATGCGCCTCGGGTGTAGTTAGTTAGTGTGTCCCGTTTTACGGAGGTGCAAATTTATGAAATTTATTCAACTCTGAAAGGAAAATTTTAAGTATTTTTAGTAGAATTTTTAATATTATTTTTTACATTTGCAGCGTGTTAAAGGAATCGACGGTTGATTTATTACAATCTCCTCTTTTATTGCGTTGAAATGGCTGTCGCCATTTCATGTCTGCTAAGCCCGGATGGCGGAATTGGTAGACGCGCTGGTCTCAAACACCTGTGGGAAACCGTGCCGGTTCGACTCCGGCTCCGGGTACTTAAAAACCGCTTCGAAAGAAGCGGTTTTTTTTTTGATAGGTTTTTAATATTTTAATGGTTTTGTTTCTAATTTTCTTAATTATTTTATACTGATTTTATGAGAGTTAAAGTGTTTTTCTTGTGTTTAGTAGTGATTTCTTGTGCACGTGCACAGAAGATTCGTTGGGATGATTTGAATGTTCGAGTTGCTGTGCAACCTTCGTTGATGGTAAAGGATAATCCGCTAGATGTTGCAGTTATTGCTACCACGGTTGATAATGCTTTTTTTGCTAATCAGGCTTTGCAGTATAATATTGGTGACAATTTGTTCTTGTTCAATGACTATATTAAAAATAATTTTGGCTTGCCACAGCTCGTTGCTGTTCTTGAGTATAAATATGCTCCAGCTACGCTACATGTTATAAAAAAGGATTTAAAATTTCAGGTTGTTGTTGTTTCTCATATCTATGCTAATTTGATTTTGATTGATCGTGATAAAGGAGTTTTTGACACACAAGAAATAAAGTTAGGCGATTGTGACTTGGTAAATCCGGTTAGTAATATTAAAGGGTATAACTCTAATTTGGGATATCTAGATTATCCAAACAATCTAAATACTACATTATTGATAGGTGATTTATCTGAGTTTGAAGCCAATCAATATAAGGATAAAAACAATCCCATTTTACCAAGAGTTAGTGATGGTAAAAGTGTAGATGATGTGCAATTAATAAAGCTGAGATTAAAAGTAGGTAGTGTGCTTAGGGGTAAATTTCATCCCACAGAGCGTTATATTAGGAGGGCTTTTAATTATTTAAAAGAGGATAAAGAGTTTAATAGTGATAATTTCAATAAAGCGTCGCAGTTGGTTAATTCTGGTCTTGATCCAGTTGATGAGTCGAAACTGCGCAATGCAATTGCCATTTGGAACGAAGAATCGGCTACAATTACTAATCTAGAGGACAAGAAGAATAAAAAATATTATATCGCTATCCAAGAGAATATTTTGCAGTTTTATAATGTTTTAAGAGATTTTAGCATTACTGATGATCTAGCGGCTAATTTAAAGAAGTATGATACCAATAATCAAATTGCAGATGCTTTAATTTCCAATAAAAAAGGATTCTTAAGCGCTAAACCAGTTAGCCCAGAAATAGTTTATGAGGCTGTTCCTGGACGTTTTAAACCAACAGATGTAACTCGTTTTTTGGAGAAGAAGGAGGGTGTAATTAATGCTATTCCTCGTTTGGTACCTGACAAATACGATGGTAAGTTACGGGACATGCAGGAGTTTTATACAGCTTCGAAAGCTTTTAAAAATGCTGCGCAGAATTCTGCCGATTACATTGCACTTTGCTATAAGTTTATTGATCTTGCTAGTTTAGAATTTTCGTCAAGTAATCACAGCCAAGTAAAAGAGGTTAAGGATATTTTAGCTCCGTATAATGCCTTTTGTAATACGATTGGTAGCGAAAAGAAGAAATTTACAGATAGCTTTGATTTTAAAAATGACGCGCAGAATTACTTGAGTAAGTTACGTGTACACATTATGAGTCTTCATAAAAAAGAAGAATTTTTAGTTTTTGAAGACGCTTTACTTGCAGCAATAAAATTAACAATAGAGCATACAAAATCCGAGAATAAAACAATTGCACAAGATTTTGGATAAACCAGTTGATGATGTGCCACTCTTTCCAGTAAAAAAGAGGTACGGATTCCGGTTGAAGATGTGCCACTTTTTAAACTTAAATTAGGAT
>NZ_FOFZ01000031.1 GCF_900111075.1 Flavobacterium frigoris | reverse complement strand
TGTATATTCCAGTCATGATGTGCCACTAATTCCGGTCATGATGTGCCACAAAATAATGAGCTAATTTCTGTTCAAATTTACATTTTTTTATTGATTTAATTTTCTGATTTTTCTTAGTGATTCACCCTCCAGCTCGATGCGATGCGAAGAATAAATTATCCTATCTAAAACTGCGTCTGCCAAAGTACTTTCGCCTATTATCGAATGCCATTCACTGACAGGAATTTGTGATGTTATTATAATACTGCTTTTATCATATTTTGCTTCTACTATTTCCATTAATGCTTGTCTTGAGTTGCTTTCGAAGGGAGTTAGTCCAAAGTCGTCTAGTATCAATAAATCACATTTTTCTATTTTTTCAATGAACTTTGAATAGGTGCCTTCTATTCTTGCCAACTTCAACTTTTCCATTAGTTTTGATGTGTTGAAATGGATTACTCTAAACTGTTTTAAACAAGCTTTCATCCCTAAGGCTTGAGCAAGATAACTTTTACCTGTTCCTGTAGCCCCTGTGAATAGTATGTTTTCTTTATGAGCAATAAAATCTAGATTTACGAGTCGTTCAAATTGATTTCTATTAAGATTTCTATCGCTCTGATAGATGATGTTTTCAACATTAGCCAGGATACTAAATCCAGCTAGTTTAATCAAGTTGTACGTTTTTTTATTGGTCCTGTAATCGTACTCTTGTTCTAACAAAAGTGCGATGTACTGATCCAGGGTGTAGTCTTGGTATTGGTGTGCTTCCAGGTTTCGTTGATGAAATTCTGCCATTCCATACAATTTTAATTGTTTCATTTTTTCAATAGCTACTTGATTGTTCATTTGAATATTGTTTGTGGGTTAGTAATAATTATTTCTAATATTGTTGTGTTTTGGGATTTGTCGTAAATCATCCGCAGACTGCTGTAAATCCATATTGTTCTCTAATATGTTTTTGACACTACTGTAGCTAATGATTTGATTTTCCAATGCCATCTGGCAGGCGTTATCGATACGATCCTTACTGTATTTTGACTTTAAATGAATGATTCCTAAGGCGCGCTTATAAGTTATTTCAGGATAAGCTGCCTGAGCAAATAATTGTGACACCAATTGGTAAACAGATTCACCTAATTCATTGGCTTGTTGCAGAAAAAAGTCAGGTTTCCATTGACTATAAAACAGATGTGAACTTGCTAAATGATTCTCAATTGTATTATAGCTTCCTTTCTTAAAACTTCTTTGGTGGGTAGCAATACGACTGTGTTGGTGAAATACATCAACGGTATCCTGATTGTATTGAATTTCAACCTTTTCCCCAATATATCGAAAGGGAACGCTATAATAGTTTTTGTCTGCCGACAAGTGAATATATCCCATCTTTTGAACTCTAGCTACTTTGAATTCCTTAAGCTCATATTTTTCCATTGGCAAAGCAGATAAACAATGTTTCTCGTATTGATTAAAAAGCTTAAAGCGACTGGCACCGTAAGTCTTCATCTCCTTTAAATTAAAAATCTCTAAGAGTTCTTGTATAGCATTATTTAATTGGATCAAGCTGAAGAAGGTCTGTTTGGATAAATCATAAAAGACATGTTGGTATATTAGTTTTACAGCTCCCTCAACCAAACTTTTGTCTCGAGGGCTATAACTACGAGTCGGATTGATGCAAAACCCATAATGTAAGCCTTGATCTTTAAATGCTTTGTTTAAAACGGGTTCGTATTTAGAGGCTTTAGTAACGGCTGATTTGAGATTGTCTGGAGTGACAACTTTAGGAACACCCCCGTAAAAATCAAGCGC
Source organism: Flavobacterium frigoris (assembly GCF_900111075.1). Taxonomy (GTDB): domain Bacteria; phylum Bacteroidota; class Bacteroidia; order Flavobacteriales; family Flavobacteriaceae; genus Flavobacterium; species Flavobacterium frigoris. The sequence continues at coordinate 887 of NZ_FOFZ01000031.1, read as the reverse complement.
ATTATTAATTGAACTGATAAAATCCTCCCTTTTTTGACTTAAAGAGGCCTCTACAAAGACGTATTGACTCGCTGGTAGGATACTAACAAAAACTTCTACTTCACTGATTAAACCTGTGGTTTTGTCAACAATGGTCAATTTTTTACCAGTATAATCGACAAACATCTTATCTCCATATTGATGAATGATCTTACCGCTCCCTTTTTTTCTATCAAGCCAATTGTTTAAATGAAAATTGAATTGTGAAGAGCCGTAGCCATCTGGACTTTGTAGTATATAATCCTCCCATAGACGAAGCTTAGTGCAGCCTGTCTTCTTTAGCTCAGAAGCATAGAACGAGAAGTTTTTGGATAACTTTTCGTATCGATTAGTGTCGATGGTGTCATATGATGGAAATAAATCTCGCAGCGATGAATCCTCCAACTCCAACAATTCCTGATCATCAAAACCACTTACCTGTAGTAATTGGACGTATTTATTAACGGTATTGCGATGAATACCTAGTTCTTGTGAGATTCTTCGATTGCTAAATTTTAACAGTCGTAACTTAATGATTTCTCGTAATTCCATAATTTCTAATAAACTTTGAGCCATATAATCAGTGGTTTAGAACCGCTAAAATAAATAGCTTGGTTATAGAAATTAACTCTAATTAATTTTAAGATAATTGCACATTTGGTAAAATGTCCAAAATCGGAATTGTGTTCCCTTTAAAATAAAAGTGGCACATCTTCAAACGGAATCTGTATCCTTAATTAAATTAAAAAGTGGCACATCTTCAACCGGAATCGTATCCTAATTTAAGTTTAAAAAGTGGCACATCTTCAACCGGAATCCGTACCTCTTTTTTACTGGAAAGAGTGGCACATCATCAACTGGTTTATCCA
>NZ_FOFZ01000048.1 GCF_900111075.1 Flavobacterium frigoris | reverse complement strand
TTCTATGGTCACGATTGAGTCTTTTGTAAGCTGTTTTCATATTACAATTTTAAGTATTTTTTGTCTTAAAATTGCGTTAGATTCCTGACTCTGCGCTAAAATATATTACAACGTTTCGCGGCTTTGCGAGGTTGCGAACTTCGGAACCGCGTATTTTCTGCTAAGATAAAATTTCTTGCGAAAGATAAACTTGAATTTTGCACTTATTTCGCAATCTCGCAAAACCGCTGTTGGCAGATGTTTTATTTTTCTCCATAACTATAATCATTTTCGCAATTTTCACAAATATCAACACCTGAATTAAAATCATAAAATTCATTACTGCATTTTTGACAAGTTATTGTTTTTTTTGGTATCGTAAATTCTATTTCATTTTCTCCATCACGACTATATTCTCTACTTATGATGTAATTCAGTCCGCAGTAGTCACATTCTTTGCCAACATTAAATTCCCCTTCCCAAACTGCATTTATATGTTCACAATCTACACATTTAAAGTGTAAACTATTACACCAAGAACAATTTCCAACTTCAATTGAATCAATTTTATATTCAATAATACTTCTTCGTGGAGAATCTTCTTTGAAATCTAATTCAGTCTGATTTTCATCAAAAAACGTTTCAATTATTCTTTCATCATTAATTTCAGTTTTATTATAAAAATTTACTGAATTTAATCGTTGATCATTCTCTTTACAAACTTCGCAAAATTCAACATCATCATTCCATTCATTTTCTTGTAACTCTCTAATTCTCTCAATTTCTTCTTTTGTTACAATATCTTTTTCAATAGTATTTATTGCTTCTCCAACAATTGTATAAAATTGACTTTTTGTTTCTTCAAAATCTTCAATAAAATCTGGATGTAGTGATTTTTTTCCTTCTTTTTTTTCGCAAAAATCATCTGTATTGTATGTAATAAATATTGCGCCTTCAATGTTGTTTTTTTTGACATAGTCAAAAAAACTTAAAATAATTAATGCGTCAGCAAAACTATTTTTACCTTTAAATGGAGCTTTTTTATCAAGCGCATATTGACCTGCTTTTAAAAAAATTTCTGTTTCAATTGAAATAATTGTTGAGTTAAATTTAAACAAATCATCTATTAATTTTATATTTTCATTTACAGCGTTAAGAATTTCATTTTTTTTCTTTTTAAATTCTTCAAGAAAATCTTCAAAATATTCACTTTTGTTATCTTTTTCAAGTAGAAAATTAAAAAAATCTTTTTCACCTTTATTTCCTAGCAATTTCAGAATTTTTTTAAGTGCTTCTGTTATATCATTAAAATGCTTTAAACTTCCTTGTCTAACTGTTTTATCTTTATGTGTTTCCCACTCTTTTTTTACTATTTCAGGTAACAATATGGTTATGTTTCCATTACCAACTTCTTTATTAATAAAATTAAGAATTTTTGCAGGTTCTGTTCCGTTAGCAAGATAAATCCAAGTATTAGTATCAAGTGTTATGTAATGCATTTATCAAGTTTTATTATTTATGCGATTTTCAAAAATATCTGCCAACGTCAGTCTGTGAAAAAACCTCCGTTTAATTCTATCAAATATAAACAAATAATCTAATTATTAGACAGAAAAGTTGTATAT
>NZ_FOFZ01000024.1 GCF_900111075.1 Flavobacterium frigoris | reverse complement strand
TAAACAAGGGATAATATTTTAAGTATATTTGAATACTAATTAACAGATGAAAAAAAGTAGTTTTTAATGAAAAATGGAGATGGTCATTTTGCTCCAGAATTAGGTGGTCATTTTGAATTGGAATCAGGTGATCACTTTAAATTGGAATTGGGTGGTCAATATAGCTGGAATTTGCACTTTAGACTAGATAATGACAATCCAAAAATAATTTTATTTTTATAAAAATTAGCAATGTTTTTAAAAGTGAAAACACCTCTTTAAAGAATAACACATATTCCTCCTTAGCTATTGATACATAAAAGATCTTATCTTTTAAAAACATCTTTGATTTTTAGCCCTGATGGAAGTGGCATCCTTTTTAGCCTCGTTCTCAAAACGAGATTAAAAAGATATAATGGACAGCAGGAAACAGCTCCTAATAAATACATTTGTTTCTTATTAAACAGTGTTCCTCCAAATGCATAAAAACCCCTTCTCCTACTTCCTTTATTTTCGTTTTTCCTACTGGGTCAAGCGCAAAGTTATGCCGTTGCGATAAGCGCTGAGGTAAGGTAGTACTCGCACAACCGGTACTCGGAACAAATGAACACCAGAGGAAAACTAAAGTATTATATTGTACATAAAACTCTTTAGTCCTTTCGTTTATTTGACCTTAATTCCTTTTAAATAGCTATTTGAACGCTTCATTACTAAAATTTCTATGTTTTCTATTTTCAAAATTACTTTTTCATACAAAACAAAGTCAGCCCATGTATCCACTTCAAGACTTCCTTTTTCTTCTAAATTAGAATAAGCTACCCAAATCGTCACCCCTTTTTAAGGTTTCCTATCGAGTCAATACCTTTTTCATCTGAAAACCAACTCTAGGATATTCCTTACTGTCTTTCCATGCAACTGCCAGATAAAAACTTAACATTGCGTTTAATTCCGCAAAAGAAAAATCAGTACCACGATCGATAGCACCCGATTTTTGAAGTAACCTATTATAAGTATATACATTCTTCAATTGCTCATTTTTTTTTGTTACTTTAAAAATAGCGAATAGTTGAGATATAATTACTACAAAAAAAAACCAAATGCTTTCATAAATTTAACTATGTTTGTCGCGTAAAAATTCTTACAATATAAAAAATACATCTAGATAAAATTACTAGTTGATTTTTTAGCATTTTTTGGATGAATTTCAAAACTTACCTAATGGGTATAAAACGATCATAAACTAATATTCAGATATGGAAAAAAAATACTTTTTAAAATTTATAATAGCTATTTCACTTCTTGTTACGGTCAACAGTTATTCCTATATCACTAACCCTAAAGACTCAATAAAAGTTAATCAAAAAAAAGAAACTGATTTTATAATTAATGATGTTCGAACGAAAAATTTGAAGACCGTTGAAATTAAAGTAAATACTTCTCTGAATTTTGACAACGAAATTTCGGCCACAAACCTTAAAGCAAAATACCGTCTTGCCGCAGAAACTGATAAAAATGCAAAAGAGGCTCTAAGTGTTTTTAAGAAAATTGACAGTATACAAAATTTTATATCGAATTTAAGTCCAAAAAGCTTATCCTCACTGCCTTTAGGAATAAAAAAAACTATTGGAAATATTGAATATACTCTAGGAATAAGCAATGCAAAGTTTACTCCAGATCATACAGAACTGACTGCATTTGTACGAATCAAAATACCGCAAGTCGATTCTGAAGGTGCATACAAAGAACTTTTTTTTGGTGCCAATAATATAAAACTTTCTCATAAAGGAGGATTGTATGGTGACACTAACTTAGTATTACTGGGTGATTTTCCGATGAAACTTTTTGGGGACAAAGCATTATTAGTTCTGAAAGGGGGGATGACCATGGAAACTGGGGATATAAAAAATAAAACCTATGTCACTATCGATTGCAATGGATTTAAAGAGCTTGGAATTACTGCTGATATTGAGTTTTCTAGAGAGACATTGGAGCCTTTAGACTCAAACAACAAAGTTATTGTGGGCCCTTCAAGAGTAACAGGGAACTTTACGACGGTCGTTTCTAATTGGAATGATATTTTAGCGGAATTTTCACTACCCAAATTCCAGGTAACCTCTTGTAAAGGTACGGCATTCGAATTGCAAACCGCCGTAATCGATTTAAGTGATCTTAGAAATAGTCCAAACGTAGTTTGGCCTCAAAATTATCAAAATGATTATTTAGTTCCTGGAAATGAAAATTTATGGAAGGGAGTATATATAAAAACCGTTTCTGTTACTTTACCTGAACAGTTCAAGCGAAAAGGAAGTCCCAATAGAATAGTTATTCAAGGGACTGATCTTTTGTTTGACAGTATGGGGTTTTCTGGAAAAATTGCGGCCGCTAACGTTTTTCCTATTACAGAAGGGGATGCGTCTGGATGGCAGTTTTCTTTGGATCGTATAGAAATGGCGTTTAAAGCAAATGCATTGATTTACGGTAGATTTTCTGGAGCTATTGTACTTCCAATTTCTAAGGAGGTTACTGAAGATCTACCTCTAGTGAATGTGCAAGCGGAAAAGACTCCATTTGATTATTCCAAATCAGCTGTTGCAACTAGCACAACTAATACAACTACAACACCAGCAGAGGATGAAAAAGCGAAAAAACCTGCAAAACCTGCAAACGCGGCATTAGATTATACGGCGATTATTGACCCTATAAAAGACGAATACACATTAAACATAGTATTAAGAGACAATATTTCTTTTGATCTATTTAAAGGAAAAGCCAGACTAGAAAAGAACTCATACATAGAATTAAAAGTAAACGAAGGTAAATTTCGCCCTAAGGCAATGCTAACCGGTAGTTTAGATATAAATGGAAGTAACTCACTAGAAGAAACAAAAGAGGATAAAGGGACAGTCGCTTTTAAAGGTATAACGTTTCAGAATTTGCAATTACAGACTGTAGTACCTTATATCAAAGCAGATTATTTAGGCTATACAGGCCCTGTTAAGGTTTCTAATTTCCCTGTAACTATCTCAGATATTGCTTTTAGAGCTACGGATACAGAAGCATCATTAGAATTTAGAATGGCTATAAATTTGATGGAAAATCAATTTAATGGTGAAACAAAATTAAAAATTAATGGAGGTTTCAGTGCTACATCAGGAATTCAAAAATGGAAGTTCCGTTCCTTACAATTTGAAGAAATTAAACTTGCTGCCGATTTAGGTGGGGTAAAATTTAAGGGAAGTATCACCATAATGGATAATGATTCTGTATATGGCAATGGTTTTAAAGGAAGTTTAGGGGCTGACTTTACGGGAGGAATTTCTGTTGAGGCGAATGCTATTTTTGGTTCAACCTCGTTTAGATATTGGTATGTGGATGCCATGGTAGATAACTTAAACATCCCTGCGGGTGCCATAACCTTCAAAGGATTTGGTGGAGGCGCTTTTTATAGGATGAAAAAAGACGGGTTTAGCAGTCGGTTTGCAGCATCGGGTTCAAATTATGTCCCTGATGATGCTTCGGGTCTTGGTGTTAAAGCCATTATTAAATTTGCTGGTACTGCCTCTAGTGATACTTTTTGGGGTGGTGCTGGTTTTGAAATTGCTTTTAATAAAAATGGGGGAATTAATAGAACTAGTATCTATGGCGAAGGGCATGTAATGCAGCCATTTGAAGTCCCTGGAGCAGAAAAATTAAAAGGCGCTTTAAAAACTCTAAGTGAAAATGAATCGCTACTCTCACAGGTTGCTTTGGAAGCTTTAAAAACATCCAATTTATCAAAAGCAGCAGAACAGCTTTATCCAAATAATGTAAAGTCAGAAATGGGTATTAATGCCTTTGCTGCTATTGAATATGACTTTAGATCTAAAACATTGCATGGATCATTTGATCTCTATATTGACACACCCGGAGGATTTATAAAAGGAAGGGCTTCCGGTAATAGAGCGGGTTGGGCCGTTCTACATTTTGCCCCTAATACCTGGTACATTCGAATGGGAACTCCTACGGATCGTTTAGGTCTTAAAATGGCAATTGGACCTGTCGAGGTTGAAGCCGGAGGTTATTTTATGATTGGAGATGATATTCCGGCAAGCCCACCACCACCTGCTATTATTGCATCCATACTTAAAATCGACAATGCCACTTTGGATTACATGCGTAATGAAAATTCTAATGCAATAGGAAGCGGAAAAGGTTTCGCCTTTGGTTCTGATTTCTCAATCAAGACAGGAGATTTAAGCTTTTTAATATTCTATGCCAATTTTCAAGCTGGGTTTGGTTTTGATATAATGATGAAAGATTATGGAGAAGCAGCATGTAAAGGTTCTGGTCCAATCGGGATTAATGGTTGGTATGCCAATGGTCAATCCTATGCATACTTACAAGGAGAACTAGGTATTAATATTAAATTGTTTTTCGTTAGAAAGAAAATACCTATAATAAAAGCGGGTGCTGCGGTTCTTTTGCAGGCAAAATTGCCAAACCCTGTCTGGATCAGAGGGTACTTGGGAGGCCAATATAGCTTATTGGGAGGAATGGTAAAAGGAAGCTTTAGATTTAAAGTTGAATTAGGGAAACAGTGTGAGTTTGTCTCCAGCAGTCCTTTAGCGGGACTTAATGCCATTGGAGATTTAAAACCGGAAGAAGGTGCATCAGTTGTTGATGTATTTACCATTCCGCAAGTAAGTTTTAACATGCCTATTGAAAAGAATTTTGAAATCGAAGATGATAAAGGAAAAAAAACATATCGCTTAAAACTAGAGGAATTTAGTGTTAAAAAAGAAGGTACACTAGTTATAGGAACCATAACTTGGAACGACACAAAAGATCTGTTAAGTTTTAATTCTGTTGAAGTTTTACCACAGAATTCAGAGCTAGAGCTATCCGTAAAAGTTAGTTTTCAAGAAAATATAAATGGTAATTGGAAAACGATTCTGGATAATGGCCAAATTGCGACAGAAGCAAAAAGTTTAAAGTTTAAAACGGGAAGTGCTCCACAATACATTCCTCTTTCTAATGTGGCTTATTGCTATCCTATTTTTGAACAAAAATATCTGTATCAAAATGAATCCAAACAAGCATTCGTAATACTTAAACAAGGGCAACCTTATTTATTTGAATTAAAGCCTGGGGAGTCCCAAAAAGTAATTTATAAAAACAAGGAGACCAGTCAAACTGGTAATTTAGTTTATGATTCAGCTAATAGAAAAGTAAATTTTGATATTCCAACACTAACTACTAAATCTTCTTATAGTGTGTCATTACAAACAATTCTCCCTAGAACTAATGGAGGCAATACTCTTTCAGAGAGCACTAAAAAAGAAGATTTTGGAGATAACACAACATTAGAAGTAAAAAATAAAGACATCAATAACACCACTATAAGTGCCACTGATATTGAACTATTACAATATAATTTCCAGACGAGTCAGTTTAACACTTTTCAAGAAAAAATGAATGCAAAAAAATCAACACAAACCTTGGTCGATCCTATCTACACAGATGTTCATGCCTTGCAGTCTGCAAATGACGCATCAGAGCCCTTTGATCAAGTGGAGTTAATAGGAAATGCCCAAACTTTAAATACTCCGTTGATTGATGTTGAAGCTATTTTAGATGATGCTTACTTTCTAAATGAAATTTACCCTTTAGTGTACAAAGGATATCCATTAAACCCGAATTTAACTTTAGACAGAGCGACAAATTATATTGGGGTTGCACCAACAAAAGCAATTCACGTCATGAGTTGGTATGAAACCTATTTGGCAAATGAACCGAATAGCTTTTTATTAAAAGAGCGACTGCCTTACCGATATAATCTGGTTTCTTACTATAAAGATGATTTTAATGTACTGAGATACAAAGTGGCCAACTATTTTTCGAATAGTCTAGATCCAAAATACAACGCTCTTTTAACAGAACAGTTTCCATATTTAAAGAAAGGTAATTATAAGATGAAGCTGACCTATACAATCCCTGGTGGACAAACTGGTACTACTTCTATTTTTACTTACAATAAAACAAATTAATTATGAAGTTTAGATTTTTAATATTATTGATGTTTGTGGGATACTATAATCTATTTTCTCAAATAAAGACAACGAACGAAACTCTTGTGCAGGAAAATGCACCAGAAATCAAAGTGATAGCAAGAGCGCAAAAAGATAAAATATTATTACGCTGGGCTCCCACAACCTCAGAAGCCTGGCGAAAACTCAATAAGTATGGCTATCAATTAGAACGTTATACCGTAACCAGAGATAATAAAGCGCTAGCAGCGCCTGAAAAAGTTATTTTAAGCAAACTAACAAAGGCTGAACCACTTGAATCTTGGGAAACCCTAATTCAAGAAAATGACAATGCAGCAATTTTGGCACAAGCACTCTATGGCGAAAGTTTTGCCGTAACAGGACAGGATAAAATACAAGGAATCATCAACCTTTCCGAAGAAAACGAACAGCGATTTACCTATGCTCTGTTTGCGGCGGATAATGATTTTGAGTCCGCCAAAAAAGCGGGCTTGGGGTATGAAGACAAAGCGATTCATAGCAATGAAAAATACCTCTATCGGGTGGTCTCTAATGTGCCTATTTTGGAATTAGAAATCAAATACAGCGGTGTTTTTCTAGGATTAAAAGACTACGAAGAATTACCTAAACCATTAGATTTTTCAGCTCATTTTGGAGATAAGAACACCATTCTAAGTTGGAATTTCAAATCATTGGCGGGTGTTTATGGCAGTTATTATGTAGAAAGAGCCTTGGATAAGCAGCCTTTTGAAAGAATAACTGAAAAGCCTTACACCAGCATGAATCAGGAAAACACAAACAGCAACACTATCTTTTATGTAGATTCGATAGCAAATAGCAAACCTTATAACTATAGAGTACAAGGTATCAGCCCTTTTGGAGAGCTAGGACCTTATTCAAAAGAAATTAGTGGTAAAGGAAAAACAGTGCTTCAATTTGTTCCCCATCTGACCATTAAGGAATTTCTAGATGACAACACCGCAAAATTAACTTGGGATTTCCCTTCAGAAGGAGATAATGAAATTTCCGGATTTGAGCTCAATCGTTCTGATGACGATGTCAATTACACCACGGTTATAAAAAATATTGCCCCTAAGAATAGAACCGTTGTGGTAAAAAAATTAGCTCCCACTAATTATTTCACCATTACCGCAATAGGGAAACAAGGTTCTAACAGAACTTCTTTCGCTATGCTAGTACAGCCAGTTGATTCGATTCCGCCAGCAAAACCCTTAGGACTAAAAGGAGTCATAGACAGCACTGGAGTTGTTAAATTAACTTGGCTCGCTAACAAAGAGAATGATTTGATGGGGTATAGAATCTATAGAGCCAATAATGAAAAAGAAGAATTTAGCCAACTTACTGTCAGCCCTCAGGAAACAAATAGCTTTATGGATTCTGTAGTTGTAAAAAATCTAAATAGCAAGGTGTATTACAAACTTATTGCGGTGGATTACAGATATAACATGTCTGAATTTTCGGAGGTTTTAGTCATCGAAAAGCCGGATGTTATTCCGCCCTCTTCCCCCGTATTCAAAAATTATGAGGTAAAAGACGGTCAAGTATATCTAGAATGGGCCAATAGTTCGAGCGAGGATGCCAAAAAGCTTTTGTTGTATCGAAAAGAAAATGATCAAAACGAATGGTCCTTGATTTTGGATGATGAGAAGAAAACCGAAAATTTTCTTGACAAGAATGTAACCGAAGGCAATCAGTACAGCTATGCCGTTGTTGCCAAGGATAAGAGCGGATTAGAATCATTGCCTTCCCCATTAGTCCATGTGCTCCTTCCAAAATCATCAGTGATGCCTGCGGTAAAGGGATTCTTTGCACAGGTAAATGCAGCTGATAAAAGAATTGAATTGTCTTGGTCCTACGATCAAAAGGAATTGGACGGTTTTGAGATTTTTAAGGCGGAAGAAGAAAAACCTTTGCAACTCATGCTGATGGTGGCACCATCTGTAAAAAGAATTTCTGATGTAACGATTGCTATCAACACCAGCTACAACTATGCCATTAGGGCTTTATTTAAAGATGGTAGAATTGGGAAAATGAGTTTTTTCACGGTTAAATTTTAAGGGAATGAGAAAAATTTACATACTTATTTTATTGGGCTTTTGCGTAAATGCGATTGCACAGGCTACTAAACCAAAATATAGTTTTGTACATACTTTTAATTCAGGGCTTGAAGGATCATGGTGTAATGATCCGATGGGAAATTGGGGTTGGAGTTTTTTAGTGAACTCCACAGTGAACACAATGATAACCGATAACTTTACACCGGTTCACTGTATTTCAAGTTTAGATGAATATAAAGAATTTCAATTCGAAGCATTTCTTGATAAAAACTCTTTCATAAATTATAATGCTTATGGTACTAGTTATGGCAGGATAAATGGAGCACTTTCAATTATTCCATGTGATGACACAAACCCATCATCCATTTCTATAACCGCTTCTGAACTAATAATCAAAGGTTCTACTCCTTTTGTTGAAGTCTGTAGTTCTTATTTGGGTATCCATGATTTCAAACCTATTAACCTTTCTATCTCTTCTGCACCTACAGAAGTTTGCTCAGGAACAAATTTTACTTTAACAGCATCTCCAGCGGGTTTTCCAGATGTAGCCTATCATTGGCAATATTCTACCGATAATGAAATAACTTGGGTCAATTTTCCAGCTACCATGCAAAAAAGTGAAGGAAGTTCAGTAAGAACAACCAATGACACTCCAAATATTAATTTTTCTATGGATGAAATTCTTGGGACAAACCACAGTGATTTTTTTAATAAACAAATCTATTTCAGGTTAGGTTATGATGGAAGACCTTTTACGACTTCAAAAGCAATTACCTATTCTCCTTGTGCACCTGTAGTTATCGGTATTTCATACGAAGGTCCAAAATGTTATGGAGATTATATAAATAAAATAGAAGTCACTTTTGATAGAGAATTGTATATCGATAAAGGCGAAGTATTAAAATCTTTTTCCTTACGCGATAGAGCAAATCCAATGATTTCGATTTTTCAATTTCTTACAGATGAAACTTTTAGTGGAAAAACGTTTTCATTTCAAAAAGCTGATCTTGATAAAATAACGTTAGAGAACGGACATAAATATTTTATACAACAACAAGCTTATATTGGCACTGCTGGCAAAGGAATTCTTGATAGTGATAGCCAGTATGATTTAGAATATGTAGCCCCAGCTGCGTTAAAATTCATTGCCACCAAAAAACAGGATGTAAGCTGTAATGGCGGTAGTGATGGCACGATCGAAATAAAAGTATGGGGAGGCACGCCAAAAACCGAAGGCTTAAAGTACAATTATTATGTTGATGGAAATCTATTAACACAAAATACAATAGAGACAACAACATCAGGAGAAACAACTGCAATACTGCCAGGGATTAGTGTTTTAAAAGATGTCAATGGACTAATAATCCCACATCAAATAAAAGTAACCGATGCTGAAAACTGTTTTGAAAAATAATAGAATGAGAAAAATTTACTTATTTATTTTATTGGGGTTTTGTATAAATGGGTTTGGGCAGTCCCTTACTTATACTGTTAAAATACATTATGAAGGTTCTCGATCTGGATGCCATGGAGGAGGCTTACATTGGAGTTTTTCTGGGGACTCCAATATAATTGGATCTGGGTCATTGACTATAAATAATGAGGTCGGCGATAAAACTTATCCAACCGTGTCAAAATATAGCCAATTCAAACTAAATCTAAACATCACGTGTGTGCCATTAGGAGCAGCAACTGTTGACTGTAATGATGATTTTGATTATAAATTATTTGCTCCCGATCTATTAAAATCTATAAAAGAGATGCAAATATCGGGTTGTATTGGCGATGTTTCCGTTACTGAATTTAAACCCAATGGTCTTTCTATATCTTCTGCATCTACAGAAGTTTGCTCAGGAACAGATTTTACTTTGACAGCCTCTCCAGCGGGTTTTCCAGATGTCGCCTATCACTGGCAATATTCCACCGATAAAGGAATAACTTGGATCAATTTTCCAGCTACCATGCAAAAAAGTGAAGGAAGTTCAGTAAGAACAACAAATGACACTCCAAATATTAATTTTTCTATGGATGAAATTCTTGGGACAAACCACAGTGATTTTTTTAATAAACAAATCTATTTCAGGTTAGGTTATGATGAAAGACCTTTTACAACAGCAACAGCAATTACTTATTCTGCTTGTGCACCAGTAGTTACCGGTATTTCATACGAAGGTCCAAAATGTTCTGGAGATACCATAAATAAAATAGAAGTCACTTTTGATAGAGAATTGTATATCGATAAAGGCGAAGTATTAAAATCTTTTTCCTTACGCGATCGCATAAATCCAATGATTTCGATTTTTCAATTTCTTACAGATGTAACTTTTAGTGGAAAAATGTTTTCATTTCAAAAAACTGATCTTGATAAAATAATATTAGAGAACGGACATAAATATTTTATACAACAACAAGCTTATATTGGCACTGCTGGCAAAGGAATTCTTGATAGTGATAGCCAGTATGATTTAGAATATGTAGCTCCAGCCGCGTTAAAATTCATTGCCACCAAAAAACAGGATGTAAGCTGTAATGGCGGTAGTGATGGCACGATCGAAATAAAAGTATGGGGAGGAACGCCAAAAACCGAAGGCTTAAAGTACAATTATTATGTTGATGGAAATCTATTAACACAAAATATAACAGAGACAACAACATCAGGAGAAACAACTGCAATACTGCCAGGGATTAGTGTTTTAAAAGATGTCAATGGACTAATAATCCCACATCAAATAAAAGTAACCGATGCTGAAAACTGTTTTGAGAAATAAAATTATGAGAAAAATTTACTTATTTATTTTGTTTTTTTCTGTGTTTCAATATGAAATACAGTCACAAACTATGCATGGAATATTAATTGAGTCGACTCTCTCAGACATTTATGGTAGATATGGGTCTAATAGGGGAAATCAAAGGGTTACCATTGGAACTTCTAGCATACTTAAAAACTATAATACTACAACTGCGGTTAGAATAGAATATGATTTTTTTTATGTGAATGACAATCCAATTTTATTAATTTGCCAAAGTTCAATGGACTTCAACCAAGAAAGGCCTAATTGTAACTCTGATGTAACAATTCCTTTCAATAAAGACCATTTTACTAACTATGAATTTGACGGATGTATAGGAAACTCAAAAATAATGGGAATCCATCTTGAAATGCTAAATCCCTCTAATCGTACCGTAGATGAACTGATAACATTAGAAAATGGTTGGAATTGGCAATATAGTTATGATACGATTTGGGTAGACTTTGACAATTCATTCCAAGATAAAAGACAGATTTCATTTAAAATAAATGAATTACAAAATTATATAGGTAAAAAATTTATTCATTTTAGGACAGGTTATAAAACTCAATATACAAATATAGTAACGTATGATATCGATATCAGCTCTCCAAAATTGGCAACAGCACCTGTTGTTACTAATCCTAATTGCAGTTATGATAAAGGTAATGTAACTTTTACCTTTGAGAGTCCTTTAGATATGAAAGAAGGGGATGAATTAGATTTATATTGTTCCTCTATAGATGAAGCTACTTTAAAAAATACCGTCGTTAAGTACAATCAAATAGTTAACAATAGCTATGTTTTAGACAACTTAGATGAAAATAATTATAAATTTTCATATCAAGTACGTCAAAAAGAAGGTGCAATAACCTCTCTAGAGCCAAAAGTAGGAGAAAAAAATACTTTTACAATAACGCCACCAGATCCCTTAAAATTCACCGCCACCAAAAAACAAGATGTCTTATGTAATGGCGGGGATACCGGTGAAATTGAAATTGAAATCTTGAGTGGCATTGGGCCTTATCGTTTTTTTGTAGATAATGCAGAGAAAACTGCCACATTAGAAGGTGGGAAATATATAATCAGAGAACTATCTACGAATCAGGCTAGTTCGAAAGTGTACAATGTAAAAGTAACAGCTAACGGCTGTGTAGAAAAAAATCCTTAGAGGATTAAAGTCCGAATTTTATGAAACAAATATATTCAGTAGATCATCTATCCTATTACTTGAAACAAAATAAGACATTGGCAATGAAAAAAAATGCAAGCGTGAACAAATTAATATCAATATTACTGTTCTTTTTTACTGTGGTGGGATTTGGGCAGGCCACCCCTGCAAACCCTAGTCCAGTAATCAAGTTGACTGAAGTTATACCAGTAGATGCCAATGGAGCGAGACCGGTTACGATTAATCAGCCTTTAGCTATTACCAGCACCCCACAAATTGTTGATGCCGAAGATTATAATTCTGCTACAGGTTCTAATATTATAACTATTTCTGGAGGGACTGGACCTTATAAATTGACATATAAAAAAACTTCCGATTCTGAATATAGTGCTGATATTGATTCGGATAGTTCAAGCAAAGTCTATTTATCAAATCTCACTAATGGAAAATATGAATTTACTATTAAGGATAAAAACGGATGTTCCTTACCAACAACAGGCTCTTTTACAATTGGGGTATTTAAAGTGACAATAGTATTGGAGCCAATAAAATGTTTTGGAGATTTAACAACTTTAAAAGCACAAATTACAAATGACCCAGTAGTAAACTATACCTCTACGTATTTATGGTCAGACAAGAGTACATCTAGTTCCACTACTGGCGGAATTATAAATAATGGTGGATCTTATAGTGTTACAGTAACTCAAAATGGCATAAATAGAACCGATAATTTAAATTTGACTAATTTAAATCAGCCTACGAAACTAACCTGCACAACATCTTCAACTCCTATAAAATGTAATAATACTAAAACTGGAACCATAACATTAACACCCTCAGGAGGAACTAAACCCTATAGCTATCAATTTTATGACAGTGCACGTAATAAAATTGGTGACAAATCAGGAAACATTGCAATTGCCGATAATTCTGTTTCCGTGGAAGGCTTTCCAGCTGGTTCCTATAATGTGATAATTACTGATGAAAATGATTGTATTTGGGATAATACGACACAATATCCCATCGCCATTAAAATCAACGTTGATGACATTGATCCGTTATCAGTTTCTCTTAGGTCACAAGACCCTCCAAGTTCAAAAAATGCCAGTGATGGGTCCATTCAAATTTCGGCATTTGGCGGAAGTGAAAATTATAATTATACTTGGACTAAATTAAATGATCCCAGTTTTGTAAGTACTAACAGTGCCTCTGTAAACAACCTGACAGAAGGTCTTTATGAAGTGATAGTAAGTGATCAAAATGGTGGAAATTGCTCTGTTAGTATTTCAATAAAGTTACAAACTTTATCTGTTGCTGTTTCTATAGAAAACAATAAGTGTAATGGAAATTCTCAAGGTAAATTAGTTGCAGTTGCAAGTGGAGGAAAATTAATAAATGGTAATCAGTATTCTTATAAATGGTACAAAGATGCAATTGTCTTGGATTCTGAATTAAATAGTGATCTATCAAATGGAGTTATTTCCGGACACAAAGAAGGAGACTACATTGTAGTGGTCTCTGATGGAATCACAAGTATTTCTTCGGTTATAAAGCAACTTATAGATCCACTTGCTTTAAACGCATCCGTAACCACTACAAATGTTAGTTGTCATGGCACTGCTACTGGAGAAATAAAAATCGTTTCAACAGGGGGTACAATAGATACTTCAGGTTATCAATATACTTGGAGTAAAGTGGGGATTTTATCTAATAACGGAGCTACTAATTCTAATCTAACCGCTGGAGTATATACTGTAACGGTTACTGATAGTAACGGATGTTCTCTCCCATTAGCAGATATAAAAATTAGCAATGAAAATGATCTTATAACTATTGAAGCTTCGACAATAAAAGAAGTTTCTATTTATGGAAAAAATGACGGGGCTATCAAGCTCGCAGCAACAACAGGAGGTAGTGGCGCTTACACCTACAGCTGGACTTACGATAAAGACCCCGCTTTTAAATCAACAGCCAAAGATATTTCTAATCTATTTTATGGTCGTTATACGGTAACCGTTACAGACAGCTACGGTTGTCCCGTCTCAAAATATTTTGATATAACGCAACGAGATGAGCTAAAAGTAGACTTAAAGGAAACGGCATCTATTTATTGCTTTGGTACTCATACAGGAGCTTTAAAAGCAGAGGTTACTGGAGGTTTTGGATTGTATAAATTTCAATGGTTCAAGAACAATGAAGTGGTTCCATTTTCAGATAAAATGACTGTCGAGGAACAATACGCTGGGAATTATAAAGTCGTTGTAACGGATACTGCTAATCCAGATGGCCCTTATGCAACAGCAACGGCTATTTATACTTTAACAGAAATTCCAAAGCTAATCGTAAGCCTTACCGAGCAAACCAATGTATTGTGCCATGGTGAATGGACTGGAGCAATAGATATAAACGTAATTGGCGGGACAAAAAACTATGATTTCAAGTGGCAAAAAGAGGGTGTGCCCTTTGCAACTACTGAAGACTTAAGCCTTCTGGAAGCAGGGACCTATGTGGTTACTGTTACAGATAGTCATGGGTGTTTCGATAATTTATCGGTTACCCTTATAGAACCTGAAAAAAGTTTGGCTATAAAAAATGAAACAGTAACGCATCTTAGTGGTTATCAAACTAAAAATGGTAGCATCTCTGTAACCATAGAAGGTGGTACTCCTAATTATACTTACTTATGGGAAAATACCGCTACTAATGCTGGAATAGGAAATACACCTGAAGTAAAAATTGAGACCATTGGAACTTATAAATTGACCGTTACTGACGATCACGATTGTATCTTTATTAAAGAATATAAAATTACAGAACCAGAGGAGTTAATTATATCTAATTTAGTAGAAAGTAATACAAACAAATGTTTTAACGATAATACTGCCACGATCACTTCAACGGTTATTGGTGGTGTAATTCATTACACCTACTACTGGACAAAGAGTGGTGATGCTACATTTTCAAGTTCAGAAGCCAGTCCTTCTACTCTTTATGCAGGTACCTACAACCTTATAGTAGTAGATGCAAATGGAAATACCACAAACAAAACACTAGAGATAAAACAGCCTGACGAATTGATCGTTGTGCCCACAGTTACTGATGCTAAATGTTATGGAGGAAACTCAGGCGGTATAAGCTTAACTATTTCTGGAGGTACAGGTAAGTATACCATCGTATGGACTAATGGAAAAAACAAGGACAATCTAGTAAATAATTTATTGGTAGCAGGTACTTATGGCTATACGGTAACAGATGAGAATTTTTGCGTAAAAAGCGATAACAATATACTAGTAAGAGAACCTGCTGATTATTTTATCAGTAACATCAATAAAACCTCGCTTTTGTCCGTTGGAATAGACCAAGCGAGTATCGAAGTTAGCGTTCAAGGAGGTACCGCTCCCTATAAATTCGAATGGCTAGACGCCACTAGAAATTCGGTAAAGGTGGATAATAATGCCGATAACAAAGCGACCCTTATTCTGGATAATATTCAAGTAGGAAAATATTACGTTTTAATTACCGATAATAATGGCTGTGTTATAGATAGAGACCTAGATAAAGAAGACCCTTTGTCAGCGGTACTAACACAAATTAACACAAACCTATGCCATGGAGACCTTACAGCGTCCATAAAAGCAACTGCATACGGTGGAGCGCATAATTATTATTACAAATGGTATACTACAGCTAATCCTACCGTCGAAATTCCAGTACTAGACCGAGAAAACAATACACTTTCTGGTGTGGGAATAGGATCATACTATGTTGTGGCATACGACTCTTTTGGAAAATCAATTCAAAGCGAAGCCATAACCATTGGTGAACCAGATCAATTAACGCTCGATTTAAAAGCAGATTACACACTTTGTGGCGAACAAAAGGACTGGGAAATTACCTCGACCGTCACTGGTGGAACACTGCAACCTTCTTCCTCCTATGCCTACTACTGGAATGGAATTAAAGGAAACAAAGATTTAAAGCAGGCTTCCCCCGGGAAATATGCCTTGAAAGTAATTGATGACAACAATTGTTCCATAGAAGGTTCTATAGAACTCCTCAAACCCAAAAGAATGGCATTGGAATTAAAAAAAATAGACCCTACTTGTTTTGAGGGTTCCGATGCTTCGATAACTACAATTATTACAAACGGCACGGCTCCATATACTTACGAATGGAGTACTGGAGAAAAAACGGTAGCGATAGCAAACCTTACAGCAGGCGAATATAAATTGACGCTAAAAGATTCTAGAGGTTGTACGGCGGTACAAACTATTGTTATCGAAAATCCTGTAAAAGGAACCATTGATCTTGGACCAGATGTAACCTTATGTATCGACCAGACTTATACAATTAATGCGACCATCAGTGATACAAAAGCCTCCTACAAGTGGAGCTCTGACAAAGGCTTTAGTAGTACTAACCCTATTGTAACTATAACTCAAGCGGCTAACTACCAATTAGAGATTACCACCGGACTGGGATGTCTAATTCAGGATGACATTAGCATTCATTTTGAAAATGCAGCCATTGATGCCGTATTTGCCATTTCGTCCCAGGTCTTTGTTAACGAAAGTTTTGTTATCGTCGACATCAGTAATCCTAAAGCAGACAGTATTCAATGGATCTTACCTGCCAGTGCAAAAGTGACTTCCAAAAACACCGATCTTGCAGAAATGAGTTTTGATACCGCTGGTGAATATGAAATTACTTTGCTCACCAAAAAAGGAAACTGTACCGCCTCGCAAACTAAAAAAGTATTGGTGGTGACCGGAGAATATAAAGATCCCGACAGTATGGATCTACAGAAAAAGTTTGATATGACAATCTATCCTAATCCATCCACCGGTAAATTTACAGTAGCTGTAACTCTTGACAAAGTGATGCCTGCCAGTATTAAGATTTATAATTTATTAAACAACACGATTGTAGATTCCAAATCAGAGGTTGGGAAAGACAATTATTCCTTCAATTTTAATTTAAACGGTCTCACCGCCGGTGTGTATTTTGTTCTCTTTGAATCGCAACAAGGAACTAAATTAAGAAAGATAATTATTAACTAACAATGTCTATTTCAAGTAGTAGTGTACCCAGCAATAGAACTATGGATTTATACCTTTTTACGCTCCCACTTTTAGTGGGG
Organism: Flavobacterium frigoris; assembly: GCF_900111075.1. Classification (GTDB taxonomy): domain Bacteria; phylum Bacteroidota; class Bacteroidia; order Flavobacteriales; family Flavobacteriaceae; genus Flavobacterium; species Flavobacterium frigoris. Next base: position 2,627 of record NZ_FOFZ01000024.1, on the reverse strand, counting down.
AGTAAAAAGTATAAAAGATTAAATAATATGATTTTAAAAAAAATACTGCTTTTAGTTGTACTGCTTTTAGCCACAACTGCGGCCTTTTCACAAAGTTTCAATGTAGAACAAGTAGGTAAGTCAAAGTTGATAAACGTATCCGGTGGTTTCTCTGCTAATTCCGTTTTTTATTCCGGCAACACCGCCAGGGAGCCTTTTACCTATTTTCTAAACGGAAACATCAACTTGAACATCGCAAACTTGTATAATTTGCCTTTCTCCTTTTCGTATTCCAACTTAAAGTTTGGATATAACAAACCTGTTTTAATAAATAGGCTCAGCATACATCCGTCCTATAAATGGATTACGGCTCATATAGGGGATGTCAGCATGAGTTTTTCTCCCTACACTTTAAGCGGACATCAATTTTCTGGTGTGGGCATTGACTTAACCCCTCAGGGTAATTTTAAAGTGAGCGCCATGTATGGACGCTTGCTAAAAAGTAGTGAATACGACAGTACCATTCCTAGTTTGATCCCTAACTATAAACGCTACGGCTATGGTTTTAAAACTGCCTATGCGCTTAACAAAATTAACTTAGGGCTGACTTTTTTTAAAGCCAAGGACGTAAATACTTCCCTAACAAACCCCATTCCTTTTGAGCTGGGAATAACTCCCAAAGAAAATTCAGCCATCAGTTTTGAAACTTCTTTTAACCTATACAATAAACTGCAAGTTGTTGCTGAATTTGCAAACAGCTCCATCACCGAAGATACGAGAGAAGCAGGCTCTGAGCGATCTAAAGGTATGGCTTCTTTGTTTTTAAACTCGAATAACAGCACAAAAAACTACAAAGCCATAAAAACCCAATTAATCTATCCTGCGGGGAATGGAACCCTAGGATTAGGGTATGAAAGAATCGACCCCAATTATAGAACCTTGGGTGGTTATTTTTTTAATAATGATTTAGAGAACATTACTTTAAATGCTACCCAAAATTTATACAATAATAAGATTACGTTAGCCTTAAACGCCGGTTTACAAAAAGATGACTTAGAAGATCAGAAAAAAAGCCAATCAAAAAGGCTAGTTTCCTCGGTCAATCTAGGCCTAAAACCCAATGAAAAATTAAACATAGATCTTAGCTATTCTAATTTTCAATCTTTTACCAATAGTAAAAATCAATTTGATTACATCAATCAAACATCTCAATTTGATAATCTGGATACCTTAAACTATAGACAAGTGACCCAAAATGCCACTTTTAACCTGAACTATCTGTTGCGAAATGAGAAAACACAAAAACGATCCATGGGAATTAACCTCTCTGTCCAGGATGCGGTAAACCAGCAACAAGGCCAAACTTTACAAGGTGGAGCCAGTACTTTTTACAATTCGGCACTTTCTTACCTTATTGGTTACCCAGATCGATCCTTAAACATCGTAGGCGCACTGAATTCGACCTTCAGCCATTTAGACGCCAGCAATAATTTAATCTTGGGACCTACATTAGGGGTAAATAAAAATTTTATGGATAAAAAAGTAAGCACTTCTTTTTCCAGCAGTTACAACACCAGTTTTAGCGACGGTAAAAAACAAACAGATGTGTTTAATTTTAGACTCAGCGGAAATTACCTGTTGCAGGAAAAACACAACTTTAATATGGCAATCCTTTCGCTTTTCAGCAAAAGAACCACAGGCAGTTCCTCTGATTTAACGGCAACACTAACCTACTCCTACTCCTTTGATAAGATCAAAATAAAACGATTGCCCAAAGAAACGCTTTCTAGGGAAAGGGATACTTTGGCCGCTATAATAAAGATTAACTATAATAAAATAACGTTAGAAGGGACAAGAGAAAGTATTCTTCAACAATTGAAAACCCTACAACAAAACATTAAACCAATACCGCCAGAAAGCAGCAACAAACTGGATGAACTGTTAAGCATCGCACAAAAAACAAGTAATGACAAGCAGTTTAAAGAAAAAGTTTATGACTATCTCGAAGCATTAGAAGCAAACACTAACGATGCCCAACACTTCAATCAATCGGTCACAAATGTGATTCAGAAATTGCGAAAGGAATTGCAAACAAAAGATAAAAGTATAGAACACCCTTATAAATTGGCTCTAGCCAAAGTCAATTCCCATCCAGCACATGATATCGATAAAGACAGCATCCAAGATAAAGTGGGGTATCGTTCGTATTTAAAATTATTGGAACACAGTAAAATAAGCGGAGAAAAATTACTTCGCCATCGATGGATGCTTGCTGAATTTACTGCCCTTTCTAAAATGGATGAAACTGAATTAGAGTTAAACGAATATTTAAATAGTTTTAAAATGCAAGAAAGCGATGAAGCCTTTAAGATGATTTCCAACAAAGAAAAAGAAATTGTATTAGAAGACTATTTAGAACAGCACCTCATCCCGTTCTATCATGCACTGGCCATTAAAAATACAATAGGTAAAGAAGCCAGCATCCGATAAATCATAGAAGACAAAAAATAATTATTTGTTATAAAAATAAAAACACATTACAATGCCAAAAAGACTCCTGCTCCTACTACCTCTGTTTTTGTTATCCCTACTGGGTCAAGCCCAAAGTTATCCCGTTACGATAAGTACTCAGCTAACGCAGCCCTCCC
>NZ_FOFZ01000020.1 GCF_900111075.1 Flavobacterium frigoris | reverse complement strand
ACTGGTAACATAACCAATCAAGCTTCTGTTAATGGTACTGCTCCAGACACTACAGTGGTTACTGACCAATCTGGTGACTCAACAGAGAACGATAATCCAAATGTAATACCTATTTGTTCTACTCCTGACATTGCCATTGTGAAAACCAGTGACATTCAGTTTGGAGAAGAGCGATGCGCAACACTTGTTGTTGGAGATCTCGTAACCTATACCTTTACCGTGAGCAATACTGGTAATGTGAGTTTAAGTAATGTAATCGTTGCTGATCCTCTTTCAAATTTATCGACTATCGCCCTGATAAGTGGTGACGCGAATAGCAACGACATCTTAGAGGTTAACGAAACTTGGATCTATACTGCAACCTATTCAGTAACTCAAGCCGATATTGACACTGGTAACATAACCAATCAAGCTTCTGTTAATAGTACTGCTCCAGACACTACTGTAGTTACTGACCAATCTGGTGACTCAACAGAGAACGATAATCCAAATGTAATACCTATTTGTTCTACTCCTGACATTGCCATTGTAAAAACCACTGACATTCAGTTTGGAGAAGAGCGATGCGCAACACTTGTTGTTGGAGATCTGGTGACCTATACCTTTACCGTGAGCAATACTGGTAATGTGAGTTTAAGTAATGTAATCGTTACTGATCCTCTTTCAAATTTATCGACTATCGCCCTGATAAGTGGTGACGCAAATAGTAACGACATTTTAGAGGTTAAAGAAACTTGGATCTATACTGCAACCTATTCAGTAACTCAAGCCGATATTGATACTGGTAACATAACCAATCAAGCTTCTGTTAATGGTACTGCTCCAGACACTACAGTAGTTATTGACCAATCTGGTGACTCAACAGAGAACGATAATCCAAATGTAATACCTATTTGTACAAATGATGGTATAGCTATCACTAAAGATGGAACTTATGTTGATACTAACAAAGATGGAATTACAAATGTGGGAGATCAAATAACATATAGTTTTGTGGTAACAAATACAGGTAATGTGACTCTTACAAATGTAATCATTACTGATAACAACGTAGTGATTATTGGTAATTCTATAACCTTATTGGCTGGTACTAGTAATAGTAGCGCATTTACTGCTACTTATGTGATTACTCAAAATGATATTGATAAAGGATATGTTTACAATATGGCTCTTACTACTGGAACACCTCCAGTTGGCAATCCTGTAACAGATTCTTCAACAGATCCAACTCCATGTACATCTTGTCCAATTGATCCTACATGTCCGGATTGCACAACAACACCTTTAGCACAAACACCGAACCTTAAAGTAGAGAAAAATGCTGCTCTTGATGCTAGTTATAGTTTTGTGGGAGATGTTATCAATTATACAATCCAAGTAACAAACAATGGTAATTTAATACTACATCAAATCGTTATAAAAGACCCCTTGACTGGATTAGATATTACTATTCCAAGTTTAATTCCTGGAGCTTTCCAAGTATTTAATGTAAGCTATACAGTAACTAAAAATGACTTAGAAGTGGGCTCTGTAACCAACATAGCTACTGCAAGCGGGTTGACACCACAAGATGAACCTGTTAATGCATCAGATACTGAAGTAGTAGATAAATCAATCGTTCTTGGTTGTGGAAATATTGTAGTCCATAATGCTTTCTCACCTAATGGCGACGGTATAAATGAAGTTTTTGTTATTGACAATATTGACGATACTATTTGCTATCCAGATAATACTGTTGAAATATATAATCGTTGGGGAGTATTAGTTTTTGAAACTAGAAACTACAGTAATACTAGTAATAATTTCAAAGGCATTTCTACAGGTAGAACAACAATAAGCCAATCATCAGGATTACCTTCAGGAGTCTATTTCTATATACTTAAATACACCTCAGTTGATGGAGTTGGAGACACTCAAGTCAATCAAAAAGACGGGTATTTATACTTAACTAAATAAAATTAATAAAATAGATTTAAACCTTGTTCCTCATTAATAGAGAAAAAATAAATTTTTCAATATAACCTGCCGAACTACAAATAATGGGTTCGAAAGATAATTTATCTAATAAACACCTACTATGAAAACAATTATATTCACTTTCGTTTTAATGTTTACAACAATTGTAAGTTTAGCGCAACAAGATGCTCAATTCACACAATATATGTATAACACTGTTAATGTTAATCCTGCTTATGCTGGTTCTAGAGGCGCTTTAAGTATATTTGCATTGCATCGAACACAATGGGTTGGATTAAATGGTGCGCCAATTACTAACGCCGTATCAGTAAATACGCCTTTAAGTGAAAGTCGTATAGGATTAGGTCTGACTGTCGTAAATGATAAGATTGGACCTATACAAGAAAATACAATTTCAGGTGATTTTTCATACAGCATACCAACATCTGAAAATGTTTTGTTATCATTTGGTATAAAAGCTACAGCAAACTTATTTGATTTAGATGTGTCTAAATTAAACCCCGTTGATGATGATCCCACTTTACGTGATTATAATAATAAATTTTCACCTAATTTTGGGGCAGGTGTTTATTTACACTCAGACAAAGCATATGTCGGTTTGTCCGTACCTAACTTTATTGAAACCAATAGATACGACGATAATGAAGTCGCCATATTTAAAGAAAAAATTAATTATTATTTAATCGCTGGATATGTTTTTGACTTAAATAATTCAATAAAATTTAAACCCGCGTTTCTTACTAAACTAGTTGAAGGAGCTCCTTTACAAGTAGATGTCTCGGGAAGTTTAATGTTCAATGATAAATTGACAGTTGGCCTTTCTTATCGATGGAGCGCCGCTATGAGTGCAATGGTTGGCTTCCAAATTTCTCAAGCTTTATATGTTGGCTATGGCTATGATTTAGAAACTACAAGATTAGACAACTACAACTCTGGATCTCATGAAATATTTTTAAGATACGATTTGTTTAAAAACAATGAAAAAATGACAATGCAACGATTTTTTTAAAATGAAGTATGAAACATAAAGTTCAAATATTTATAATTTTATTTAATTTATTAACCCCTAGCATTTATTCACAAAAGAATATGCTGGCGTCGGTAGGGCAAACAAATATCGGTACTAATCCTAAAATTAATACAGCTGAAACACCTATAAAAATAAGAATAATAAAATCATATCATGTAGTAGAAAATATAAATTCGGTATTTGGCGGACATAAAACAACGTATACTGTATCTCAACTTAGCATGGTAAATAAATATGATTTGGGACCAAATAACACAAGAGTTGTGACTCCGATTTATGTAGAAATTTATGTCACTTCCCAATATTTGAAGAAATTAGAAACAGACTCCATTAATTCAACCTTAAAAAAATCAAGTATATCCGTAAAAAGTAAAAAAATAAATAAAGTGGCTATTTCACCGGAAATACAAAGCATACAAAAAAATCAATTATCAATTAAAAATTCAGACATAAATATACCCTCAAAGAAAGTAGTATTCAATAAGTCAGAATTAGTAAAAAATAAGAGTGCAGCGTCTATTGAAAATAGTAAAATAGGAATTTTAAATTCATCTGATTCCTCGATTAAAAATACTATCGAAGAATCACAAATTTTGAGCTCTAATAAAAATAGTCTTACAACTTCAATTAACTTAAAGAGAACTAATGGAACTGCATATGTAGATTTGATAAAAACATATGAAAGAATAGCGATAAAAGGATATCGAACTGAAGATATGTTAAAGAAAATAGCTAACGCTTTCTTTTATGATGGTGAATTCGAAAAGTCAGCAAAATGGCTTGAAGAGCTATTTAAATTGAATACTAATTTAGAGCCTGAGTATTATTATCGATATTCTAAATCATTATCCGCTATTAATGAAAATGCAAAAGCAGATCAAATAATGCAACTTTTTAAAGAGAAGCAAAAATTAAATCAATAAACAAATGAGGAACCATGAAAAATAATATACTTGCATTTATACTAATTTTATGTGCTATTTCACATGCTATTCATTCTCAGATAACATCTGAATATAATACAAATCAAAATAGTTATGAGAATATTGATATAATAAAAACATATGGCAGGGTGTCTGATAAAGGATATGTATCCATAGATATGTTAAAAAAGCTAGGGAATGCTTCTTTTTTTAACTCTAATTTAGTAGATGCAGCTAAGTGGTACGATAAGCTATTTTCACTTACTACTGATTTTGAAACTGTATACTATTATCGTTATGCACAATCTTTAAAAGCGGTAGGTAATACTCTAAAAGCGGAGAAGATGATGTCAATATTCATAGAAAAATCAAAAATAAATTAATAGAAAAAATGAGAATTCATTGATTCATTATAAAAACAATTATTATGAAAAATAATTTACTTTTATACATCGCGATTATAAGTGTTTTTTCAATAAACATTTATTCGCAAAAAGCTAGAATAGCCAAAGCTGAAAAAAAATACGATAACTATGCATATATAGATGCTATCAAAACATACGAAAAACTTGCCAATAAAGGATATAAGTCGCCTGACATGTTTAAAAAATTGGGTAACGCATATTACTTTAATGCAAAACTTGAAGATGCTTCTAAATGGTATAAAGAGCTATTTAATCTAACTACTGACATAGAGCCAGAATATTATTATCGATATTCTCAAACATTAAAATCCATCGGCGAAAATAAAAAAGCAGATGAAATTATGATGCAGTTTAATGCTTTTTCAAATAATGATGATAGAGCTAAACTTTTCATGAAAAACAAGAACTATTTATCAGAAATAAAAGCAAATTCTGGAAGGTATAATATAGCACCAACCATTATAAGTACTCCGTATTCAGATTATGGAGCAGCTATTTATTTAGACAAATTAGTGTATGCATCGGCAAAGGATACTGGCGGTCTGCAACAAAGAAAACACTCCTGGAACAATCAATATTTCTCTGATTTATACACTGCTGAATTAGGTACTGATATGTCCTTAGGTAAAATAGAGAAATTTGATAAATCAATAAATACTAGGTTTCATGAATCCAGCGCCGCTTTTACCAAAGATGGAAAAACGATGTACTTTACTCGTAATAATTTCAACAATGGTAAAAAAGGCTTCGATGGTAACGACATCACTCTTGTAAAAATCTATAAGGCGAATTTTGAAAACAATAAATGGGTAAATATAACTGAGCTTCCGTTCAATAGTGATAATTACAGCACTGCACATCCGGCACTAAGTAAAGATGAAAAAACATTATATTTTGCGTCAGATATGCCTGGAACGATTGGTTTGTCAGATTTATTTAAAGTAGAAATAAATCAGGATGGCAGTTTTGGTACGCCTATCAATCTGGGAAATCCAATAAATACAGCTGGAAGAGAGACCTTTCCTTATATAAGTGCAGACAACGAACTTTACTTTGCTTCAAATGGCCACCCAGGTCTTGGAGGACTCGATGTATTTGTATCTAAATTAAATGCTGAAGGAAGCTTTACTAAGGTTCAAAATTTGGGTGCTGACATTAATTCACCTATGGATGATTTTGGCTATATAATTGATTCGCAATCAAGACTAGGATTTTTTAGTTCGAATAAAGACGGTGGACAAGGCTTCGATGATATCTATAGTTTTCTCGAAACAAAGAGATTACTTTGTGAACAAGAGCTCTACGGAAAAGTAACAGATAGTGTTTCTCATGAAATACTTCCAGACACAAAAATTACAGTCTTTGATAATATGTTTAATCTATTAGGAACAACACTTTCAGATAAAGAAGGAAACTATAGTTTTATGGTAGATTGCGGCAAAGATCTTTATGTGAGAGCTGAAAAAATAGATTATACCACTAAAGAAGAAAAAATAGTAACATTGGATGAAAGTGGAAAAACGGAACTAAATATAGAATTGAAAAAACAAATATGTAAAGTGGCCGTGGGAGATGATTTAGGGCTGTGTTTTGGCATAAAAATGATTTACTTTGATTTTGATAAATCAGACATACACATGGAAGCTGCCATTGATTTAGAAAAAATACTAGATGTATTACTAGAATATCCAGCGATGAAATTGGATATCCGTTCTCATACTGATAGTAGAGGATCAACAAAATACAATGAAGCTTTATCAGATAGACGAGCAAAATCAACCATTGGTTGGTTAGTAAAAAATGGAGTGGACAAAAAACGTTTAACAGCTAAAGGATATGGCGAATCTAAACTCATAAACAAATGTACTGATGGAATCGAATGTACTGAGGAAGAGCATCAACTAAACAGACGTAGCGAATTTATTATTACAGAGTTATAAAAAAACACCCCGGATATCAATTAATATTCGGGGTGTTTCAAACTAAACAAACGTAATTATATTTTATTAAAAATGTTGCTATACTATTGTTTTCCCATTACAGGATTTTTTTTACAACTTGTGCTATGCGCATAACTTATGCTTTTAATAGTACTTCACGAGCTTTAGAACTTTAAGGTAAATAGAAAATTACTAAAATAGTAGCATGATATAAATCTGCATTCTTAATTCAGTAGTTTAACTTTAAAGTAGATTGTGGAGCAAACTTCTTTAATTTTATATCCTGTATCTATTCTAATTATTTTCAAACATACATGTATTTTTGATAAATCACCAAAAATAATCGACGAAATACATTTTTTTGTTTAAAACGTATTATTTAACTTGCTTTCACTTCGATTAAAAAAGAAAAAATCATAAGAATTTGTTTTCTAGCGTAATACGTTAATTAAATAAAGTAGAACCATTTTATTGGTCTCAAATATAGTTTAAAACTATGCACTTTTAGTGCATCTCGCTTTAGCTTCTAAAAATTTTATTACCGCAGATTCATAGATTTTAAAATATTTGAAATTTGAATAATTTGCGAATCTGCGGTGAAAATTTGCAATTCAACTTTGCAGATTTTAGTCTGCCCAACCAAATCTATGGACTTTCAGTCCATCGTGGTTTAGTTTGAACTATAATAAAAAAAACGAAGTCAGGAGACTTCAGAAAGCTAGGTCACTTTACACAATATATTTATAAACCATCGCACACAAAATACCGAGTCCAAAACTCAATAAAGTTCCTATCAAGATGTATTCAGTAAGTTTTACATCTTTAGATTCTTTAAGATCTCCAAACCTAAAAATGGATTTAGCTGCCAATAAAAACCCGATACCTTCCCAAAAATTAATTACCACAAAAAAGAAAATAAACAAGCGCTCCAGAATCCCGATGTATTTTCCAGCATTATTAGTGTCGTCGTTATTGTTTTTAGTGATTTGATTACTCCATTTAGACAGCATTATTTTTAACACTATTGCACTCACATAAGTCACCGTGACTAATGCTGTAAGTAGTGCTAGACTTTTAGCCGAATATACCACTTCAAAATCAATTTCATACGGGTAATAATAACGCACCACGGCAGCAATCACAGCTAAATGTAATAATTGGTCTGTGAAGAACCAGATTTTTGTCGTTTTCTTTTTTTCGAAATATAATTTGGCGCAATCAATGGCAAAATGACTAGTAACAATTACAATCACCGCAAAAAAGTATTCGGTATTAAATTTTGTAATCAAAAGCAAGAGTATAAAATGCACTAGCAGATGAAGATACAGGTATTTTGATTTAATTTTACATTTCTTTTTATCCTTGATCCAAGAAGTGGGCTGCAATAAAAAGTCACCTATTAAATGAGCTAAAACAAGCATTAAAGATAGTTCTACCATTGTTTTTTAATTTGTTGTTTATAATACTCAATCACATTTTTTAATTCCTCATACCCTGCTCTATTTAGGGATGCACTAATCGAACTTTGGCTTTTTCTGTTTAAAGCAAGTGCCAGTTCCTTTTGATTACTACTTGGATTTTCTAATGCTTTTTTTATAATTTCGGCTGATGTTGTCGTCCAATTATCAGCAAATAAAACAACTAATTGTAAAATAATCGTGAAGGCATCGTCAAATCCAGACCAAGGCGTTTGTATTCCCAAAGTCTGTTTTTTTAATCCTTCAAAACATTCCCCTGAGTTTACAAAAGCAGCACCATTCGATTCTGTCACCTTATTGGCAGTATAATCGACAGTACCTACTCCTATTGCCATTCGGACATCTAGTGCTTTGTGTTGTTTAATGGTGGCCTTAATTAATAAGGCGATTTCTAGCACATCAATAGGATTCACTAGCAACTGAAAACTGTCGCCCCTGTAGATTTCCCAGTCCTTCGGTTCGTTGCCGTGAGCGTTCAAAATATCCTTTAAGTCCTCCATCCATAGTGCCGAAGCTACTTTTCTCGAGTTAATAATATCACCAGTGATTACTGCCTTCATATCTCTAAATTTTAAGCAAGATACTAAAAATATCGTTAAATATGACGATATTTTATATTATCGTTAAATAAAGCGATAATTAATAAAATCTGCGATTAAGACGATAATAATTATATCGATTCAATGTAACGACACAGATTACAAATGGCATAAATACCATTTTACTCCACTTTTTTAGCTACCATATCTTTTCCCATATTTAATGTCAAGCTATCAACAATCCCTTTTTCGTCTTTATTAAATGTAAATTGGACAGTGACTATTTTACTATAAAATCTATTTTCACTCATTGGAATCACAGTGGTTAGGCGTTCACCTGTTCCCTGAATATGAAGTATTCCATTTTCTTCGGTTACGGTAAAAGAATAATTTTCATTTAGCTGATACCTTCCTATATAGGTTTTAAGAACGACTGGCGCCACTTTCACTTCTATAATCAACTCCGTTGTCGCAACACCTAATTTTTTTAATGCTCCTACCGCATTTGCATTATTAGGATTTAAAGCCACTGATTTTTTATAATTCTCAATAGCATTGACTGTGTCTTTTTGCAATAGATAAATTTCGCCAAGACTGTCATACACATTCGAGGAATTTGGATTTAGTTCCAAATTGAATTTGAAAATCGAGAAAACATCTGCTAATTTATTTTCGTTAAGGTATTTGTAACCCAATTCGTTAATAGCGGCGTCATCCATAACAAACTGATTTGGATTCGCTTTTATTGATTTACTAGCAATAGCAATCGCGTCGTTTACAGAATTGGTTTGCAATGCTTTTTGTAATTCTGAAAAAACAGTAATCTTGGGCGTTTTATAGGGTTTAGAAGCTAAGATGTTTTCAATAGCTACATTTATTTCGTCCTTTAAAACCGCATTTCCAGCATTTGTAAGCCATATATAGGTATTCTTTTTAGCTAAATCTCTAAAGATAAAATTACGATAACCAAAATCACTTCCTGAATGATTTACGGATTCTTTTTCTGGAGTTAGAAACCATCCAAATCCATAATTAGATACAGAACCATCATTTAAAACTATAGGCGTAAATGCTTCGGCAATTGTTCTCTTAGAAACTAATTTATCCGTGTATAACGCTTGATCCCACAAAAATAGATCATCAACGTTTGAAAAAATACTTGTAGATCCCGTGTGTGAAACCTGATAATCATCGAGTTCACCAATTACAGTATAACCAATCGCACGATTTTTTAAATTGATTTTTGGAGTATCACCAACCAAAGTGTTTTTCATTTTTAAAGGTCTAAAAACATTTTCTTTCAAAAAATCTGCTAAGGACATTCCCGAAACTTTTTCTATAATTAAAGCCAACATAACGTAACCGGCATTGTTGTACACATATCTCTCCCCGATATTAGAATCTAGCGACTTTCTCTCTTCAATTATTTTTAAGATTTCCGTATTCGACAGATTGTATTCAGTAGCGAATGACTCGTATTTAGGCATTCCTGAAATGTTATTGAGTAAATCTCGTACCGTTATATCCTTTCCGTAGGAAGGAAATTCTGGAAAAAACGTAGTAATCTTGTCATCATAGCTTAGTTGTTTCCTTTCTTTTAATACCATAATTCCCATGCCCGTAAATTGCTTAGAAACGGAAGCTAAATCAAAACAGAAATCTGGTGTTAATTGTTGTTTTAGTTCTTTATTGGCATAGCCAAAAGCTTTGCGATAAATCACTTTCCCGTTTTCGGCAACTAAAACGGTTCCATTGAATACGCCAGTAGCATGTGCTCGGTTCATTAACTTATCCAATTCTGCTGCTTTGTTTTGCGCAACAATACTTGTTGTTGTCAATTGAATTAGGACACTTAAAAAAAGTACTTTTACTAAAGAATATCTTATGGTTTTTTTCATTCAATGATTTGTATAAATTATTTTTCGAAACAGAATCATCAAATATACTCTTTTTTCTTACATGCTTTTCAGCCCTTCTCATTTTCTAAATTCCAAACAAAAAACTATCTTCGCTTCTTTAAAAAAACAAGTTTGAATTTTGACTAATCAACTTGAAATTTTGAACTTGGAAAACCCTACATGAGCAATCTCCTACTTACTCCTATCGAATATTTAAAAGGCGTTGGCCCTAATCGGGGCGAATTGCTGCGTAAGGAACTGGGGATTCATAAATACAAGGATTTAATCAATTTATACCCAAACCGGTACATTGACCGAACGCGTTATTACAAAATCAACGAGTTGCAAAACAATGTGGCTGAGGTACAAATTATTGGTAAAATAGTAAACATCAAAACCGTCGAATTTGCCAAAGGCAGAAAACGCCTCGTCGCTACTTTTGTGGACGACACTGGCCAAATGGAACTAGTATGGTTTCAGGGACAGAAATGGGTTCGGGAATCTTTGAAACTAAACGAAATTAGCGTGATTTTCGGAAAATGCACTTCGTTTAACGGCGCCTACAATATGGCACATCCTGAAATTGAAGCAATGAGCGAGCACGAACAAAGTTTGCGTTCTGCCATGCAACCAGTCTATCCTTCAACAGAAACCTTGACGAATCGCGGGATTTCAAACCGAGTGGTCAATAAATTAATGCAACAACTGTTTCTAGAAACTCAAGCCTTATTTACCGAAACCTTGCCGGAGTATCTGATTCAGGAATTACAACTTATTTCTAAAAAAGCGGCTCTATTCAACATTCATTTTCCTAAAAGCGCAGAAGCTTTGGCGAAAGCCCAATTCCGATTAAAATTTGAAGAATTGTTCTTTATCCAGTTGCAATTAATTACCAAAAATCTAGTTCAAAAACACAAAATAAAGGGACATCCGTTTACTAAAGTGGGGGATCTTTTTAATGATTTCTATCAAAACCACCTGCCTTTTGAGCTCACCGGAGCACAAAAAAGGGTACTTAAAGAAATCAGAACAGACATGGGAACCAATGCCCAAATGAATCGTTTATTGCAAGGCGATGTAGGTTCTGGAAAAACGATTGTCGCTTTTATGAGCATGCTGCTCGCACTCGATAATGGATTCCAAGCATGCTTGATGGCTCCAACAGAAATATTAGCAAATCAGCACTTTATTGGATTGTCAGAATTAGCTGAAAAGCTAAATCTGAATATAAAATTACTCACAGGATCAAGTAAAACTGCCGCTAGAAGAATCATTCACGAAGAACTAGAAAACGGAAGTTTACAAATATTGATTGGTACACATGCCTTATTAGAAGACAAAGTGAAATTTCAAAATTTAGGCCTAGCAGTAATTGATGAGCAACACCGTTTTGGGGTAGAGCAGCGTTCTAAATTGTGGAAGAAAAACGAAATTCCGCCACACATTTTGGTAATGACCGCCACTCCTATTCCGCGAACACTCGCGATGAGTTTATATGGTGACTTGGACATCTCTGTTATTGACGAATTACCTCCAGGACGAAAACCCATTCAAACCGTACATCGCTTTGACAGTAACCGTCTGAAAGTGTGGAAATTTATTCGAGATGAAATCGCATTAGGCCGACAAATATATATTGTCTATCCGCTGATTCAAGAATCAGAAAAAATGGATTTCAAAGATTTAATGGACGGTTATGAAAGTATTTCTCGTGACTTTCCTTTGCCAGATTATTCCATTTCTATTTTGCATGGAAAGATGAAGCCTGCCGATAAAGATGCTGAAATGAAACGCTTTTCAGATGGAAAAACTAATATTATGGTTGCTACAACCGTTATTGAAGTGGGAGTAAATGTTCCTAATGCTTCAGTAATGATTATCGAAAGTGCAGAGCGTTTCGGACTTTCTCAACTACATCAATTGCGCGGTCGTGTAGGCCGTGGAGCTGATCAAAGTTATTGCATCCTGATGACAAGCCACAAATTAAGTTCTGACAGTAAAACCCGAATGCAAACCATGGTTCAAACAAATGATGGGTTCGAAATTGCTGAAGTTGATTTAAAACTTCGCGGTCCCGGAAACCTGATGGGAACCCAGCAAAGTGGAGTACTCAATCTTCAAATTGCCGATATTGTTCGCGACAAGGATATTTTGGCTCTAGCCAGAGAAAAAGCTATAAAAATCCTTACTGCTGATGCGGCTTTGCAAAAACCAGAACATGCTACTTTAAGAAGTGTTTATATTGAGTTGACTAAAAAGAAAAATATCTGGAATTATATTAGCTAAGGATTAAACCTTATTACTTTTTGAAAGTCTAACCGTTGTATAAATAGCCCAATTTTAAAGACTACCTTTGTCTACCAAATAGACAAATATACTTTATAACAATACCCTTCCCTAAAAATTATGAAAATAAAATACCTTATTTACACCCTACTGATCGTCGGTTTTGGCGCTTTCGTAACCTATAGAATTATAGATAATCAAAGTAAAAAAAACGAATCCAAAGACGGAATGAATGTAGCCTTGAATGTTAGTGGCATAATTGCTAAAACGCAAACCTTCGATAATACTCTATCCCTTTCTGGGTCAGTAGAAGCAAATGAAGAAGTTGAAATTAGAAGTGAAGTTTCTGGAATCGTCGAAGGAATTTATTTTAAAGAAGGAAGTACTGTTTCTAAAGGACAGGTACTTTTTAAAGTGAACGATCTTGAGTTAAGAGCACAATTAAGACAAGCCAACACAAAAGAAGGATTAGCAGCTGAAAATGAACGTAGGGCTAAACTATTACTGCAAAAGGAAGCGATAAGTCAAGAAGAATATGATGTCGCAAGGGCTGATTATAAATTAGCTCAGTCCCAAGGTCAATTGATAAAGGTTCAAATTGCAAAAACTTCAATAAGAGCTCCCTTTTCTGGTAAAATTGGTTTGCGTTCTATTTCGACTGGTACCTACATCACTCCCATGATTTTAGTTGCAAAATTAGTAAACATTGGAAAGTTAAAAATTACTTTTTCGGTTCCTGAGAAATATGCGAGTCAAATAAAAACCGATACCGATTTAAATTTTACCGTTTCTGGCTCCAAAGAAAAATTTATTGCCAAAATATATGCGATAGAACCTACCGTTGAAATTGCCACAAGAACATTACAAATTCGCGCAATTGCTGAAAATAAAGACAGAAAACTATTTCCTGGGACTTATGCTAATGTAGAATTGCCATTAGATATTATAACAAATGCCATTTTAGTTCCTACTGAAGCCATTATTCCCGTACAAAACGGAAAAAAAGTTTTAATTTCTAATAGCGGCAAAGTTAAAGAAGTCAATGTTGAAACAGCTACTCGAACCGATGCTTCAATTTTAATATTGTCAGGTGTTAAACCAGGTGATACAATTTTGACCACTGGTGTTATGTCCTTAAAACAAGATGATCTTGTAAAAGTAAAAATTAAATAGTCTTGAGATTTCAGATTCTAAGTCCTTACAAAAAAATCTAAAATCAACGATTTAAAATAAAAAAATTTAAATGAGTTTATCCACTACTAGTATTAAAAGACCGGTATTTACTATCGTAATTAACTTAGCGATAGTTATATTTGGACTACTTGGCTATAGTTATTTGGGTGTTCGAGAATTTCCTTCTATCGACCCTGCACAAGTCTCAATTCGCACCAATTATACTGGTGCAAATTCAGACATCATTGAATCCCAGATTACAGAACCCCTTGAAAAAGCGATTAATTCCATTGATGGTATTCGAAATGTGACTTCATCAAGTATACAAGGAAGTAGTAATATTACTATTGAATTTAATTTAGATAAAGATCTTGAAGCGGCAGCAAATGATGTTCGAGATAAAGTTTCTCAAGCAGCAAGAAATTTACCAGAAGACATTGACTCACCCCCAGTCGTTTCTAAGGCTGATGCCGATGGTCAGGCAATTATATCAATGACGATTCAAAGTGATAGCAGAAACACATTAGAATTAAGTGATTATGCCGAAAATGTAATCGCACAACGATTTGAAACCATTCCTGGTGTTAGTGGAGTTCAAATATGGGGAGATAAGAAATATGCTATGCGTTTATGGATTGATCCAATAAAATTAGCCTCTTATGGTTGCACAGTTTCAGAAGTGCGAGCCGCAATGAACCAACAAAATGTAGAATTACCCTCGGGAAAACTAACAGGCGCAAATACAGAGTTAACTGTAAAAACTGCAGGGAATCTGTCAACTGCCGAAGAATTTAACAACATTATTATCCGTTCTGACGGAGAAAAAACTGTTCGTTTAAGCGATATTGGATATGCTAAACTTGGTCCTGCCAATATTGAAAGCAAGTTGAGTCAATCTGGTCTTCCTCTAGTTGCGGTAGCAATCGTACCGTTACCTGGAGCTAATTATCTCGATATTTCAAAATCATTTTACAAAGAATACGAGTCTCTAAAAAAAGATTTGCCTAAAGATATTAAACTGAATATTGTTATTGACAGTACTATTTTTGTAAAAAAATCAGTAGTTGAAGTGGCCGAAACGCTAGCAATTTCTATTTTTCTAGTAATTCTAATTATTTATTTATTTTTTAGAGATTGGGCGATCGCCTTCAGACCCCTAATTGATATTCCCGTTTCGCTTATCGCCACCTTCTTTATCATGTGGCTATTTGGATATTCAATAAATGTTTTGACATTATTAGCTATCGTTTTAGCTACAGGATTAGTAGTAGATGATGGAATTGTAGTTACGGAGAATATTTTCAAAAAAGTAGAAGAGGGAATGTCGCCAATCGAGGCTGCAATTAAAGGTTCCAATGAAATATTTTTTGCTGTAATTTCTATTTCGATAACTTTAGCTGCCGTTTTCTTACCCGTAATTTTTCTCGAAGGTTTTGTAGGCCGTCTTTTTAGGGAATTTGGAGTCGTCATAGGTGCAGCTGTATTAATTTCAGCTTTTGTTTCATTAACGCTAACGCCAATGCTGAATGCCTATTTAATGAAAGGAGGAAAGCAAAAGAAATCAAAATTTTATATTTATTCAGAACCTTTTTATCAAAATTTAAATAGTAGTTATGCTAGTGCTTTATCTCGTTTCATGAAGAAAAAATGGCTCAGTTTCCCTATTTTAATAGCTTGTTTTGGATTAATTTATTTATTTTTTGGTTTATTAAAGAAAGAAACGGCTCCTTATGATGATCGAAGTGCTTTAAGTATGAATATAACAGCACCCGAAGGATCGTCTTATGAGTACACGGACAGGTTCATGCAAGAAATTTCAAGGTTGATTGATGATTCTATTCCTGAAAAAAAAGTAGCATTAATTATTACGTCTCCAGGTTGGGGATCCTCTTCTGTTAATAGTGGTCGAGTTAGAATAGCTTTAACTGAACCAAATGAAAGAGAGCGATCTCAAAGTGAAATAGCTGATAAACTAACCCAATGGACGAAAGGTTTTCCTGAAGCGAAAACATCGGTGACAGAACAACCTACTATTTCTGTAAACAGACGTGGTGGATTACCTATTCAATACATTATTCAGGCGACAACCTTTGACAAATTACAGGAGAAAATTCCATTATTTATGGATGCGGCGGCAAAGGATCCTACATTTTCAATAACTGATGTTAATTTAAAATTTAACAAACCAGAAATTAGTGTCTCAATCGATCGGGAAAAAGCAGAAAGCTTAGGAATATCTGTAATTGATATTGCCCAAACACTACAGTTATCATTAAGTGGACAACGTTTTGGCTATTTTATGCGAAAAGGAAAACAATATGAAGTAATAGGGCAATTTGAAGAACAAGATCGTTCTAAACCATTGGATTTAACATCAATGTTTGTCAAAAACAATAAAGGGGAATTAATACAAATGGATAATGTTGTTACGACTGAGGAGGAAAGTAATCCTCCACAATTGTACCACAATAATCGATACATGTCGGCAACCGTTTCAGCAGGTCTTGCTCCCGGCAAAAGTATAAGTGATGGAATTGAAGCAATGAATCAAATAAAAGCGAAAGTTTTAGACGAAAGTTTTACCACTGATTTAGGTGGAGAGTCAAGAGATTTTGTGGAAAGTAGTTCTAACACTGCTTTTGCATTTGGCTTAGCATTATTACTGATATTTTTAATCTTAGCAGCTCAATTCGAAAGTTTTATCGATCCAATGATTATCATTTTAACTGTTCCAATGGCAGTAGCTGGTGCATTATTTTCGTTGTGGCTTTTCGATCAATCTTGGAATATTTTTAGCCAAATTGGAACCGTAATGCTTATTGGTTTGGTAACTAAAAACGGAATTTTAATTATTGAATTTGCTAACCAGCTTCGAGAGCAAGGCAAACCAAAATTAGAAGCTATATTAGAAGCCTCAGAAGCAAGATTGCGACCTATTTTAATGACGAGTTTAGCTATTTCACTTGGTGCGCTACCTATTGCTTTGTCACTTGGAGAAGCTTCAACAAGTAGAATGGGAATGGGAGTTGTCATCGTTGGCGGAACTATTTTCTCCTTAGTTTTGACCTTATTTGTAATTCCGGCCATCTATTTGATGTGGTCCAGAACCAAAAAACATTATCCAGAATTTGATCACATTGAAGAATATGAAAATGAAAGTAAATAAAATGAAGAATTACAAAGTTCTAGTACAAAGTCTAATTTTATTTTTATTATGCATTGTGAAAACAAATGCTCAGGAATTGCTAACGCTTGAAAATGCGGTAAAAATCACATTGGAAAACAATTTTCAAATAAAAATATCTAACAATAATTTAGATATTAACAAAACAAATGTAGCCATTGGAAATGCTGGTATGTTACCAGCTTTAACGGGCTCGCTTCTTGACAATAACAGCATTCAAAATAGTTCACAAACCCGTCAAGATGGAGTTCAAACTACATTAAATAATGCTAAAAACACTAGTTTGACTTATGGGGTTGGATTAGACTGGACTATTTTTGATGGACTGAGAATGTTCGCCCGATTGGATCAGTTAAAAGAATTGCAAAAACTAGGTGAAGCACAGTTAAAACTAACTTTAATTACAAATATTAGCGATGTAAATACCCAGTATTATGATTTAGTACAACAGCAGCAGCAATTAGCGGCATTAGATACCACACTGATTATTTCAAATCAGCGATTAACTTTGGCAAAGAACAGATTTACCATTGGGAAAGCATCGAAGTTGGAGGTTTTAAACGCACAAGTAGATTTGAATACTGATCAAGTAACTTTGCTAAGACAAAAAGAATTATACGCAAACAGTAAGATTTTATTAAATCAACTATTAGCCAGAGATGTAACTACAGATTTTAAAGTAATTGATGTCCTAAAAGTCGATGAAATGCTATTGCTTGACGAACTTACAATATTAGCAAAAAAACAAAATCCACAGCTAGAAACTCAAATCATCAATAAAAGAGTCGCCGAATTAGAATTGAAACAAATCAAGGCGGCACGTTATCCGACAGTGCGAGTAAATACTTCCTATAATTTTTCTAAAAGTCAGTCAAGTCTTGGCTTTCTATCACAATCGCAATCTAAAGGATTTAATTATGGTTTTGCGGCTTCTCTAAATTTGTTTGATGGTTTTTCACAAAATAGAAATGAAAAAATTGCTAAAATTCAAATTGAGAATACGAAGCTGAATATAGAACAACTTAATCTAGCGTTAAATTCGCAATTATCCACTTCCTACCAAACTTATTTGACAAATCTAGAATTGATTGAACTCGAAGAAAAAAATGAGGCTATTGCCAAACAAAATCTAGATATTACTTTAGATAAATTCCATATTGGAACGATAACTACACTAGAGTTTAGAACCGCACAATTGAATTATGTAAATGCTACAGTACGTTATAGCAATGCTCAATTTCAGGCAAAGTTGTCAGAAATTGCTTTACGAGAATTAGCGGGGAATATTAATTTTTAAAATACATTTGTAGAAATACTTTATACTAGATGATTTCATACAACCCAAAAAATTGGATAACTTTTATTTTTCGTTTTCACAAAGCCGATACTTTACGCCAACTATTTCCGATGATGATTTTTATAGGGATATACTCAGCTGGAATTGCGTATCTCGAAATTGAATATTGGAATTTACCAGAAAGCAGTCATGTGAAAAATATTTCTATCATGCATGGAATGTTAGGTTTTGTGATCTCTTTATTACTTGTTTTCAGAACCAATACTGCTTACGATCGCTGGTGGGAAGGACGAAAAATCTGGGGTAGTTTAGTAAACAATAGTCGGAATCTCACAATCAAATTATCGGTAATGCTTAGTGATGAAAGTGATCGCGCTTTTTTCAGAAAAATTATTCCTAGCTATGCCTCTATTTTAAACAAACATTTAAAAAATGAAGAAACAAGCAAGCAGCTTTTTGACGATGTTATCATCGAGCATCATAATCACAGACCTAATCAGGTGGCAAAGATTATATTTCAAAAAATAAATGACTTGTATACCAGCAAAAAAATAACTGGAGACCAACTCATAATACTCAATCATGAAGTACAATCCTTTACTGATATTTGTGGTGCCTGTGAACGCATTAAAAACACACCTATTCCCTATTCTTATAGTGCTTTTATCAATAAATTTATTTTCTTTTACGTACTAACTTTGCCTTTTGGATATGTTTTTAATTTAGGCTATTATGTAATTCCCGTAGTTGTATTTATCTTTTATGTTCTGGCTAGTTTAGAATTGATTGCAGAAGAAATTGAAGATCCATTTGGAAATGACGCGAATGACCTTCCTACAAAAAAAATAGCCGAAAATATCAAAAGACATGTTGAGGAATTGCTGTAAAATTTCCTAGTTAATCTATTTTACTTTTGTGACTAATTGGAACTTTTGATATAATATTTTGAGTAAAAAAGCCCTCTTTTAAACTTATAAAAACTATAATTCTTAGACACTTTTTTGCTAAAACTCGCTAAATTGTTGTTTAATTCCTTTATATTTACAATAATACACTGTTTAATGACTAAAATACGTCTTTAAATTTGCATTAAATTAAATATCATCTCTCGCTATTTAGTTCTCTATTAATTAAAACCAACAATTATGAAAACAATGACTTGTAAACAGCTTGGAGGAGCATGTGAAGCAAAATTCCATGCCAATACTTTTGAGGAAATAGCTGAATTGAGTAAAAACCACGCTTTAGAAATGATTGAAAAAAAAGATGATGCACATAAAACAGCACTGAGAGAAATGCAAGAGTTAATGCATTTTCCAGAAGGTATGAATGCATGGTACGAAAACAAAAGAAAAACATTTGAATCCTTGCCAACATCTGAAAACTAATAAATCCTTAATTGCCATAAAGATTTACGCAAAAAAATGGCTGCCTAATTTAATTTGTAAATTTGTGGTGCGATTTGCAATTACTTTTAAAAGAACTTGCTACAGCCAGCAAAATCTTTGAATTTAAGCTTTGTACAATGACATTCATCAGATTAAAATTGTATCCTTTTTAACAAAGTAAGCTTTAGATAATTCGTTTATTTTCATTAAGTTTATAACTCTTTCTTTATAAACTAATTTTATGAACCGCAACTACATCAATCCTCCTAATTTATCGAGTGAAAAATCGTTAAAAACCTTAGTTGAAAATAGAACGGTTTACAATTTGAATCATTGTGAATTAAATCTGTTTGAAACTTACAAAGAATCACAATTAGTGCCTTTGAAATTTAATGATTTGGTTGTAACCAGTATGTTGCGTGGGAAAAAAGTAATGCATCTTTTTGATGAACCAAGTTTTGAATACTTGCCTGGTGAAACTGTAGTAATTCCGTCTAATGTAGAAATGAAAATTGACTTCCCGGAAGCCACAAAAAATAATCCTACCCAATGTCTGGCTTTGGCGATAGACCAGCAAAAAATAAATGAAACCTTGCATTTTTTAAATGATCGTTATCCTAAGGAAGGTAACAGTCAATTTTGGCATTTAAACTACCAAAACTACTATTTCTACAACAATGTAGAATTAGCCACAACCATCAATAAATTGATAAAAGAATGCATGAGCACTTCTATTACCAAGGATGTATTGGCTGATTTGACGTTACAAGAATTACTCATAAGAATTGTACAAACTCAAACTGCTAAATCTATCGAGGACGGACTTTATACTGATCCTAATAGTCCGATAACTCAAGTATTGGAATACATTAGAGTAAATATCCGAGAAAACATAAGTCTTAAAAACTTGAGTGAGAAAGCTTGCATGAGTACAACCTCTTTTTATCGTTTTTTCAAGAGAGAATTAGGCATGACGCCAATAGAATTTGTTATTAGAGAAAAAATAAAATGTGCAAAGCAGTTATTGAAAAATCCGGCAATTCAAATTAATGAAGTTTGTCATTTATCTGGTTTTGAAGACAGTAATTACTTCATTCGTTTATTTAAAAAGCACGAAGGTATTACGCCAAAACAATATCAGTTGTTGTACGTGAATTAGATTATTCTATATATTTTAGTGGTTCAAGTGATTGTTCTTCCTCTGGTGTAAAAATCCTGTATTCAATTCGGAATGTCTTCTTTAATGGCGTTTCCAAAGAAAATCCACCCACGCCAAAAGCATCAATTACATCTAAAGTAAAATGCGTATGTTTCCAATATTCGAATAAGTCCTTGTCTACCCAAAATTCAGTGTTTTCCACCAAACCAATGCAAACATCACCAAATCTTTGATAGAAGGCGCCTTTTTCAAAACATTGTGGCTGCGTTCCTTCACAGCATCCTCCGGCCTGATAAAACATCAAGTCGCCGTGTTTTTCCTGTAATATTTTTATTAATTCAATTGCTTTATCGGTTGCATCTATTCTTCTTGTCATCTTTTGTTCGTGATTGATAAAGCAGAAAACACGCGTAAACGCCTATTTTCTGCTTTAATAATTTTAATTATGGTTTTGCAATTTCGAGTACTACCCTTCCTTCGATCTGTCCCTTTTTCATTTTTTCAAAAACATCATTTACATCTTCTAATTTTGCCGATGTGACAGTTGCTTTTACTTTTCCTTCGACCGCAAATTGTATGGCTTCTTGTAAATCTTTTCGAGTACCTACAATAGAACCACGAATTGTAATTCTATTTAATACTGTATCAAAAATCGATAAATCAAAATTGCCAGGAGGAAGTCCGTTCAACGCCATCGTTCCTTTTCTTCTCAGGGTTTCCAATCCTTGTTTAAAAGCGATTGGAGAAACGGCCGTAATTAACGCTCCGTGCATTCCGCCAACTTCTTTTTTAAGAAATTCTCCAGGATTTTGATTCTTAGCATTTACGACTAAGTCGGCACCCAATTTCTTTGCTAATTCTAACTTATCATCTGCAATATCAATAGCAGCTACATGCATTCCCATCGCTTTTGCATATTGCACGGCAACGTGCCCTAAACCTCCAATTCCCGAAATAGCCACCCATTCTCCTGGTTTTACTTCAGTTTCTTTTAATCCTTTATACACAGTCACACCAGCACAAAGTATTGGGGCCATTTCCATAAAATTGACATTCGACGGTAAGCGTCCTACATACCTCGCATCAGCAATTACATATTCGGCAAAACTACCATCAACACTATAACCCCCATTTTGCTGGGTATCACATAGCGTTTCCCAACCTGTGATACATTGGTCACAACCACCACAAGCACTATATAGCCATGGCACCCCAACAGCATCTCCTTCCTTTACATTCTTAACATCTGGCCCTACTGCTACAACATACCCTACCCCTTCATGACCAGGAATTAGTGGCATTTTTGGTTTTACGGGCCAATCTCCTTGAATAGCGTGTAGGTCAGTGTGACAAACTCCGCTTGCAATTACTTTTACTAAAATTTCATTGCGACCAGGACGTTTAACCTCTACTTCTTCAATCTTTAGAAGCGATCCGAATTCCCTAATCACTGCAGCCTTCATTGTTTTTGGTAACATAATATATGGATTTAAAAAAAGGGAAAGCTTTATTACTTTCCCTTTTCTATTAATAATTCATTCTAAAAGAAACCTAATTTCTTTTTATCGTACGAAATCAACATATTTTTTGTTTGTTGATAATGTGCAAGCATCATTTTATGATTTTCACGTCCAATTCCAGACTGTTTGTATCCTCCAAAAGGAGCTCCTGCAGGATAAGAATGATATTGGTTTATCCATACACGACCCGCTTGAATCGCTCTTGGAACCTGATAGATCTCATGTGCATCCCTTGTCCAAAGTCCAGCACCCAAACCATACATCGTATCATTTGCAATAGCGATGGCTTCCTCAGTTGTTTTGAAAGTGGTAACTGCCAAAACAGGTCCGAAGATCTCTTCTTGAAAAATACGCATTTTATTGTTCCCTTTAAAAAGAGTAGGCTTGATATAATACCCTGTAGAAAGATCTCCTTGTAAGTGGTTCTCCTCTCCTCCAGTCAATACTTCTGCCCCTTCTTCTTTTCCTAATTTAATGTAGCTAAGAATTTTTTGTTGTTGAACCGATGAAGTCTGTGCGCCCATCATCGTTGTTTTATCTAATGGATTCCCCATTTTTATAGCCTCAGTTCTTTCAATTACTCGAGCTATAAATTTATCGTATATATCTTCATGCACCAATAATCTGGAAGGACATGTACATATTTCTCCCTGATTCAAAGCAAACATTACTGCTCCTTCAATCGCCTTATCAAAGAAATCATCATCAGCATCACCAACAGATTTCATGAAAATATTAGGGGATTTACCTCCTAATTCTAATGTTACAGGGATAATATTTTCAGTGGCATATTGCATCACTAGACGGCCTGTGGGTGTCGAACCTGTAAATGCGGCTTTTGAGACTTTTTTATTTGTTACCAAAGCTCTTCCAAGCTCCGCACCAAAACCATTTACGATATTAATTACTCCTGGAGGAAGAATATCG
Organism: Flavobacterium frigoris; assembly: GCF_900111075.1. Taxonomy (GTDB): domain Bacteria; phylum Bacteroidota; class Bacteroidia; order Flavobacteriales; family Flavobacteriaceae; genus Flavobacterium; species Flavobacterium frigoris. The sequence goes on along the minus strand of NZ_FOFZ01000020.1, from coordinate 34,065 downwards.
CCTATCAATTCCATTAAAACTAATATGGAGATAGGAGTGCTTTCTGCTGGTTTTAGTACCACAGTATTTCCGGCTGCTAAGGCTGGTGCCAATTTCCATACTGCCATCAATATTGGAAAATTCCAAGGAATAATTTGAGCAATAACTCCTAATGGTTCGCTCAAAGCTATAGAAACCGTTTGCGAATCCAATTCAGCAATCGAGCTTTCTTCGGCACGTATCACTCCTGCAAAGTATCTGAAGTGGTCAATTGCCAAAGGAATATCAGCTGCCAAAGTTTCTCGAATCGCTTTCCCGTTATCTATCGTTTCTACAGTTGCGATATACTCTAAGTTATCTTCTATTCGCTGCGCAATTTTATTTAATATATTACTTCTCTCTGTAGCCGAAGTTTTTCCCCAAGTTTGAAAAGCTTCATGCGCTTTATCTACAGCAAGTTCTAAATCTTCCTTAGTGGAATGTGCTGCTTGTGTAAAAACCTTTCCGTCAATCGGACAAATCACATCAAAATATTCTCCTTTAATGGGAGCTACGAATTTCCCGCCTATATAATTATCGTACTTTGCCTTAAAATCAGGTCTTGAAACTATGTTACTCATATCTATCTAATTTAAATTTTATCAAATATAGCTTGACAAAACTCTTTATTATAGCACTATTCCTCCAATAAATAGCATTAAATTTTCATATGTGTTTTTTTATAGTTATTATTTTATTTTATTGACAAACACTAGAGACTTATATTGTTAAATTCATATTGGCAATACTTTTAAAATATCTCGTTTCTGTGTTAAAAAACCAAAAAAATAGTTTCTTACTACAAACTGCAATCCTTATATTTGCAATCTTATTAAAATTGACAGATGAAAATATCATATAATTGGTTAAAACAATTTATAAAAACAGACTGGAATTCCGAAGAAACAGCAGCATTGCTTACAGATCTAGGTCTAGAAGTAGAAGTTGTTGAGAAATACCAATCCATAAAAGGTGGCTTAGAAGGAATAGTAGTTGGACATGTACTTACTTGCATCCCGCATCCTGATGCCGACAGACTAAAAATAACAACTGTTGATTTAGGCAATGGCGTACCTTTACAAATTGTATGCGGAGCCGCTAATGTTGATGCAGGACAAAAAGTCCCAGTAGCAACAATAGGTACTGTATTATATGATGGTTCAGGAGTTGCTTTTACCATAAAGAAAGGAAAAATTCGTGGACAGGAAAGTCACGGAATGATCTGTGCCGAAGACGAATTAGGTCTTGGAACTGGTCATGACGGGATTATGATATTAGACAATTCAATTGTGGCAGGTACAAAAGCGGCAGATGTATTTAAAATAGAAAATGACGAAGTATTCGAAATCGGACTTACACCCAATCGTGCCGATGCGATGAGCCATTTAGGAACCGCTCGTGATTTGAAAGCCGGTTTATTGCAACGTGGAGTAAATGTAGAGTTTATAACTCCTTCTGTCAGCAATTTTAGAGTAGACATGAGAACACTTAAAATTGATGTGAACGTAGAAGAGGTTCTGTTAGCACCTCGTTATTGTGGTGTTACTATTTCAGGAATAACGATAAAACCATCGCCTAATTGGTTACAGGATCGATTGAAAGCAATAGGAATTACACCTAAAAATAATGTGGTTGATGTAACTAATTATGTCTTGCATGAATTAGGCCAACCCTTGCACGCCTTTGACGCTTCAAAAATTAATGAGAAAATAATTGTAAAAACATTACCTTCTGGAACTAAGTTCACAACATTAGATGATGTTGAAAGAACACTGCACGAAGAAGATCTAATGATTTGTGACGAAAAAGGCCCTTTATGTATCGCAGGAGTTTTTGGTGGTAAAAACTCGGGAGTTTCAGAGCATACTACTTCTATTTTTCTGGAAAGTGCTTACTTCAATCCCGTGAGCGTTCGTAAAACAGCCAAAAGACATCAATTAAATACAGACGCTTCCTTCCGTTTTGAAAGAGGAATCGATCCTACAATTACTGCTTACGCACTAAAACGTGCCGCTTTATTAATTCAAGAAGTTGCAGGCGGTGAAATTACATCTGATCTGATTGATGTTTACCAAAAGAAAATGGAAGATTTCTCTGTATTCTTAAACTTTGGGAATGTTGCCAAAATCATCGGACAAGAAATACCGAAAGACACTATAAAGCAAATTTTAGTTTCATTAGATATTAAGGTAAATAGCTTTTCAGAGGCAGGACTAGGTTTAACAATTCCAGCATATCGTGTTGATGTACAAAGAGAAATTGACGTAATTGAAGAAATACTAAGAGTTTATGGATACAACAATATCAGTTTTTCAAAAAAACTGAATGCAACCGTATCTAATTCTCCTAGAAACGAAGATTATAAATTGCAAAATATAGTTGCCACTCAATTAAATTCACAAGGTTTTAATGAAATGATGGCCAATTCATTAACGACAGCCTCTTACGTTGAGCTTTCAGAAAAATTGAAGGAAGAACACAATGTAACGATGTTGAACCCGTTGAGTAACGATTTAGCCACATTACGACAATCATTATTATTCTCTGGACTTGAAGCCATTTCTTATAATATAAATCGCCGAAATAGTGATTTGAAATTATTTGAATTTGGGAAAAGCTATCATAAATTTTTATCTGGTTTTGAAGAACACAAGCACCTGACCTTATTCCTTACAGGGAACAGATCTAAGGAAAATTGGACTGCAACACAAAAACCTTCTGATTTCTTTTTATTTAAAGGTTATGTAGACGCCGTTCTTGCTAGATTTGGAATTCAAAAAACACAAAATAGTCCTGTAACATCTGATGTTTTTTCAGAAGGGATTGCAATCGGTGCCGGTCATAATGCATTGGTTGAATTTGGAGTTGTAAAAAAATCAATTTTAAAGCATTTTGGAATAAAGCAAGAAGTATTTTATGCTGACTTTAATTGGGATGTGATTATTAAAATGATATCCAATAAAATTAAATTCACTGAAATTCCAAAATACCCTGAAGTAAGAAGAGATTTAGCCTTGTTAGTAGATGAAAACGTAACGTACGACAGTATTTACACAATTGCAAAACAAAGCGAAAAAAGCCTCTTAAAAGACGTCAACTTATTTGATGTTTACGAAGGCAGCAACCTACCTGAAGGTAAAAAATCATATGCACTAAGCTTTATCATACAGGATAGTTCAAAAACTTTGACTGATGCTCAAATTGATAAAATTATGGGTAAACTGCAAAAGAATTTTGAAACAGAACTAGGAGCTAGCTTAAGATAAGAACGCGATCTAAATTAAATTATGAAAGCTCAATTCTAATATTTAGAATTGAGCTTTTTTGACATAAAAAAAGTCCTGTACAACACAGGACTTTTCAACCAACAAAAACCAACCTCTTAATTGAAATTACTGTTTTGGTAATACTACAGTATCTACAACGTGAATGACACCGTTTGATTGATTCACATCAGCAATTATGATTTGTGACATTGTACCATTTTCATCTGTAATGTATAATTTTTTACCTTTCATCCAGGCAGTTAAAGTTCCACCACTAACGGTTTTCAATTTAGCTTTTCCATTTCCAGCTTTAATGGCTTTAGCAATATCAGCAGCATTCATTTTTCCAGCTACAACATGATAGGTAAGAATCGTTTGTAACATTTTTAAATTTTCTGGCTTCAATAATGTCTCAACTGTTCCCATTGGCAATTTAGCAAAAGCTGCATTTGTAGGTGCAAAAACGGTAAACGGCCCTTTTCCTTGTAGTGTCTCTACCAAACCAGCTGCTTTTACTGCGGCAACTAACGTAGTATGGTCTTTTGAATTCACTGCGTTTTCAATAATATTTTTTGAAGGATACATCGCCGCTCCACCAACCATTACTGTTTTTTGAGCGAATGATGTTGCTCCAAATACTAATGCCATAAAGGCTACTGATAAAAATTTTCTAGTTTTCATAAATCTATTTATTAAGTTATATAAAAGCATTTACGCCACAAAAGCAGTTATGGTTTTAAAATAAAGAAAAAAAAAGAATAATTATTTAAAATTCACTGTAAATCAAATAGTTGAAAATTATTTATTTATAAAAAAAAACCTCCAATTCTTTTCACAGAATTGGAGGTTATAGTAAAATTAGAATATTAATTTTAAAAAGCAGAAAATATTCCCACAATTAAACCCATCAAAATGATGAAGCCATAAAAGCAAACAAAAATCAAAGCTAATATTCCCATAAATTTATAATGCGACTTCAAAAATTCAAAAGAAGCATTTATTTCCTCATTGTCATTAAACTTGAAAGCTTTCTTTAATTTTGATGAAAATTGAAACAGGTAATAAATTGGAAAGAAATAAAGTAGAGCAATCAATAAATATAGCACCGTAAATCCTGCCCCAAAACCCATCATTGGATTCATACCTTTACCTAAACTACTACTTAGAACCGAAAATATAGTTCCCATAAAAAACGCTAACAACACCATAAAACCTACACCAACAAATCCTATGATTGATAAGAAATAAGCCCATTTAGCAGTTTCCTTTAAAAATCCTTGTGCTTCTTCTGATAGTTCAAAATTTCTTTTTGATACCACTTCTGTAAAATTTTCTTCCATATTTAATTTTTAATAATCAGGAGTTAAATATAGGTATTTATTTGTTAAAAATAAAAAAAGATCAACCACAAAAAAAGCCTCACATTTCTGTGAGGCTTTTTTATTATAAGAAATAGTGAGAATTATTTTTTCTCAGATTTTTCCATTTTAGCTTTCAATGCAGCCAATACATCATTGCTATCTCCTAAAGTAGATGCAGGCGCATTAGTTGAGCTTGAAGCTGAAGAATTGTTTTCAGTAACTGCTTTCACATTTTTCTCTTCTTCTTCACGGAAGATAGCTGTGTGAGATGCAACTACTCTTTTGAATTCTTTGTTGAATTCGATTACTTTGAAATCAGCAGATTCACCTTTTTTCAATTTCTTACCATCTTCTTTTTCAAGGTGACGAGTAGGAATGAAAGCAACGATATCATCTCCAAATTCTACAGTAGCTCCTTTGTCAACAATCTCAGCGATTTCACCTGTGTGGATAGTTCCAACAGCAAATGAACCTTCGTATTGATCCCAAGGATTAGGAGTAGTTTGTTTGTGACCTAAAGATAATTTACGTCCGTCAACATCTAATTCTAATACTACTACATCAAGTTTCTCTCCAACATTTACAAATTCAGATGGATGTTTGATTTTCTTAGTCCAAGATAAGTCAGAGATGTAAATTAATCCATCAATTCCTTCTTCAAGTTCTACGAAAATTCCAAAGTTTGTAAAGTTTCTAACGATACCAGAATGTTTAGAACCTACTGGGTATTTAGAAGTAATGTCAGTCCAAGGATCTTGAGACAATTGTTTGATACCTAATGACATTTTACGGTCATCTCTATCTAATGTTAAGATAACAGCTTCAACAACATCACCTACTTTTACGAAATCTTGAGCAGAACGTAAATGAGTAGACCAAGACATTTCAGAAACGTGGATCAAACCTTCAACACCTTCAGCAACTTCGATGAAAGCACCGTAATCAGCGATTACAACTACTTTACCTTTTACTTTATCTCCAATTGCTAATTTAGCATCTAGAGCATCCCAAGGGTGAGCGTTTAATTGTTTCAATCCTAATTGAATTCTTGTTTTCTCATCATCGAAATCAAGGATTACAACATTTAATTTTTGATCTAATTCAAGAACTTCAGATGGGTGATTGATTCTTGACCAAGAAAGGTCAGTAATGTGAATCAATCCATCAACACCACCTAAATCAATAAAGACACCATAAGAAGTAATGTTTTTAACAACACCTTCTAATACTTGTCCTTTTTGTAATTGACCGATGATCTCTTTTTTCTGTACTTCAATATCCGCTTCAATAAGCGCTTTGTGAGATACAACAACGTTTTTAAATTCGTGGTTGATTTTCACAACTTTGAATTCCATTGTTTTATTTACGTAAACATCGTAATCTCTAATTGGCTTAACATCAATTTGAGATCCTGGTAAAAACGCTTCAATTCCGAAAACGTCAACGATCATACCACCTTTAGTTCTGCATTTTACAAAACCATTAACGATTTCTCCTGTTTCGTTTGCAGCAATAACTCTATCCCATGATTTGATAGTACGTGCTTTTCTGTGAGATAAAACTAGTTGTCCAGTTTTGTCCTCACGGATGTCGATTAATACTTCAACAGTATCACCTACTTTTAATGCTGGGTTGTAACGGAATTCATTTAATGAAATAACACCTTCCGATTTTGCGTTGATATCAACGATAACGTCTCTATCTGTAATTCTAACAACTGTTCCATCAACTACTTCTTCTTGATCAGTAGAAATAAATGTTTTTGTAACTAATTCTTCGAATTCTTTTAAGTTTTCTTGATTAACGACATCAATACCTTCTTCGAAGTTGTGCCAGTTAAAATTTGCTAAAAACTCTTCTTGTGATTGGATTTGTTCAGACATGCTGATAAAAATTTGTATTCTGTATTCTCTCGAGCTTCTTAATGTGATAGAAAACAACAGAAGTTGTTTGTATAATTAATTGATACCTAAAGGAAACTCTTATTCACCAAAAGGTGTGCAAAATTAATACTTTTTTACTTAACTACAAAATAAATAACTGCCTGATAATTAATTACGAAGAAATAAACACTCTTTTAACATTAAATTAATATAAATAACTGTTTATCAGGAGCATAAATTCCCTGCATTCTAATTCACCTTCCTCCTGCTCTCGCCTTTATCTCTCCATTTCATTGCGAGGATACCAGCTCCATCAGGGCTAATTACAACGCATAGAAGTTCTAATAAACAAAGAACCCGATACGTCGGAAGTATCGGGTTCTATATATTTAAAAAAATAATTATTAATGAGTTACAGTAGCTACATCCTCTGCATAATGTTTATGTTTGAATAAAACAGCAAAAGCAATGGCGATGATTAAGGCATACCCTGCAAACGAAAGCCATATGTTGTGCCAGTCTCTAACCCCATCATGCGTGAAAAATTTATCGATAACTATTCCGCTGAAAATCCCTCCAAAGAAGGCGCCAAAACCATTGGACATCATCATAAACAATCCCTGTGCACTAGAACGTATTCTAAAATCGGTAGTAGTTTCTATAAATAATGATCCTGAAATATTAAAAAAGTCAAACGCCATACCATAGACCACACAAGACATAATAATCATCCATAATCCATCTCCAGGATTGCCATAAGCAAACAATCCAAAACGCAATACCCAAGCAAGCATTGAAATCAACATCACTTGCTTAATTCCAAATCGCTTCAAGAAAAAAGGAATTGCTAAAATAAATAAGGTTTCAGATATTTGAGAAATCGACATGATTATAGTAGAATATTTCGACACAAAAGAGTCTGCATATTTTGGTGTATTTGCAAAATCTGATAAATAAGTATCTCCGTACATGTTCGTCAATTGTAATGCACCACCAAGAAACATAGAGAAAATGAAAAACAACGCCATTTTGTAGGTACCGAATAACTTAAAAGCATCCAATCCTAATTTTTCCGTCCAACTAGCATTTTTAACAACTGATTTTTGCGCAGGACATTTGGGTAATGTAAAAGAATAAATTCCTAAAACTAAAGAAGCAAATCCAGAAATATAAAACATATTAACTGACGCCTTGTTACCAGATAAATTAGTCATCCACATGGCGGCAATAAAACCAATAGTTCCCCAGACCCTAATAGGTGGAAAAACCTTTACCACATCAAAATTATTATTTTTCAATATATTGTAAGCTACTGAATTTGATAGTGAAATGGTAGGCATGTAAAACATCATCGCCAGAAATATAACCCAGTAGAAAAGTGTAGGATTATCAACTTGCGGTATATAAAAAATAGCTAAGCCGCTTAATATATGTAATATTCCGTATAATTTTTCGGCATTAATCCATCTATCTGCAATAATCCCTGTTAGTGCAGGCATTATTATTGACGCAATTCCAAGTGTTGAAAACACCGCCCCAAATTCAGCACCACTCCATCCTTTGGTCCCAAACCAATAATTCCCAACAGTAATCAACCACGCTCCCCAAACAAAGAATTGAAGAAAACTCATTACCGTCAATCTATTTTTAATTCCCATAAAATGAATTCTTATATTTTAAATAACAAAAGCAGTAAATCTAATATTAAAAATGAGATATACAAAAAAATTATTCTGTTTTAATAACTTCATTGACTAACCCTAATACAATTTCAAATTGCTCTTCACGTGTAAGATGTGAATTGTCAATCTCGATGGCATCTTCTGCCAGCACCAAAGGGGAGTTATCTCTATGAGTATCAATATAATCTCGTTCTTCTACATTTTTGAGAACCTCTTCATAAGTAACAGCATCGCCCTTTTGCAGCAATTCATCGTAACGCCTTTGTGCTCGGGTAGTTGCACTAGCAGTCATGAATATTTTAAGTTCGGCATCCGGGAAAACGACGGTTCCAATATCTCTGCCATCCATAACAATACCTTTGTCCTTACCCATTTCTTTTTGTTGTTCGACTAATTTTGCACGTACTTCTGCTATCTCCGCTACTTTACTAACAAAACTAGAAACTTCAATGGTTCTGATTTCTTTTTCAACATTGACATCATTCAAATACATTTCTGCAAATCCCAACTCCGGATTATATTTAAATTGTAATCTAATGGAAGTCAAACTATTAATTAATAATTCTTTATCAAAATATTCAGCTCCTATATATCCGTTTTGCATTGCAAATAATGTTATAGCGCGATACATTGCACCGGTGTCAACATAAACATAGCCTAAATTATTAGCTAACTGTTTGGCTAAAGTACTTTTCCCTGTAGATGAAAATCCATCTATCGCAATTGTAATTTTTTTATTCAAAATAGTATTATTGAAAGTTAATTGTTAAACCAAAAAGACTTGTGTTTCCTGCTAAAGTATATCTTGAGTAGGAGTAATTAAATTTTAATTTATTGAATTTTAGTCCAAAGCCAAGCGAAACGCCTGAAAAATTACGCTGTTCCAGAATTCGCAATTCTTGGGCTCTTCTAAAATTATAACCTAATCTTATATTAAAGGATTTTTGAGGAAAAAGTTCCACTCCAAAAATAGCATGTCGCAAAGCGTTATTTACAAAGGATACTTTTTCCTGTGTCGAAGTGCCATCAAGAGATGATTCTGCCCTAACTGGATTTGAAAAAGCAACATTCCATTGTTGTAAATTCTCTAATGTCAGATGCCATCTAAGCGGGACATGTTCTAATTCTTGGGAAACACCCACAATTACTTCAAGTGGCAATTTTTCTCTAACTTCAGAATAAGTTGTGAATTGAGTCCCTATATTCCGAATCACTAAACCCCAATTAACGTCATTTCTTTCGTCAATAAAAATCGCCCCAATATCAATCGCTCCTCCTAATGAATTATAGCTCTCGAGTGTTGAAGATATTAATTTTGCGTTTGCCCCAATATGAATAGTCGTACTCGGAATATTATAAGCGTATCCTGCTGAAAGCGCAATTTCACTACCCGTAAATGAAGTAGTAGGCTGACCCGCTTCATCGTAACCTTCAAAACTGCCGTAATTCACATAATTCACTCCAGCCTGAAACGTTTGCAAATGACGGTCATAAGTGTACGCATAGGAAGCCGTACCGTAGGTCACTTCTCCATAATAACTACCGTAATTTAACGCCAAATGGTTGTCCATTTCTACATTTATTGTTGCGGGATTAAAATTAACCTGATTCACGTCATCATCATAAATGGTAATGGTTTTTCCACCAAGCGCTGCTTGTCTAGGAGAGGTAACCAAATTCAAAAACTGATAAGTATACTTACCTCCTATTTGACTGTAAGTTACAGTACAAACAAAGAATAAAACGTATAATAAAAGTTTTTTGAACATGCTTTATAGCTATATTTCTGTAAAATAAAACGCAATTGCGAAGATAAAATTATAATAGTAATAAACACGAGTTTTGTATCTTCAAATTCTAAACAAATAAAATTCCAAAATCATCGCTTAATTACATTAGGCTTTGATTTTGGAACTTATCATTTTATGAAACTATTTTACTTATAAAATTTTGGCGTTTTTAACCTTTTGATCAGTAATCGCTATTTTCAAAACCTCACTCATTTCCTTTACATAATGAAACGTAAGTCCTTGAATATATTCTGGCTTAATTTCGTCAATATCACTTTTGTTTTCATGACATAAGATAATCTCTTTAATATTGGCTCTTTTTGCTGCTAAGATCTTTTCTTTTATTCCACCTACAGGCAATACTTTTCCTCTTAAGGTAATCTCCCCTGTCATCGCCATATTTTTCTTTACTCTTTTTTGGGTAAATACAGAGACTAACGAAGTCAACATGGCAATACCTGCACTTGGCCCATCCTTAGGTGTTGCTCCTTCTGGAACGTGTAAATGAATGTTGTACTTAGCAATCATTTCAGGATTTAAACCCATAAGCTCTGCATTTGCTTTGATATATTCTAAAGCAATTGTTGCTGATTCTTTCATTACAGTACCTAAATTTCCGGTAATGGTCATTACTCCTTTACCTGGAGAAATTAAAGATTCTATAAAAAGAATATCACCACCTACACTTGTCCAAGCTAAACCAGTCACTACTCCCGCAACGTCATTGCTCTCGTATTTGTCTCTTTCTAATCTTGGCACACCTAGCACTTTTATGATATCTTCATCCGTTACTTTTTTATTGTACTCTTCTTCCATCGCAACTGATTTTGCTGCATTTCGGATAACTTGAGCAATTTTTGCTTCTAAACCACGAACACCAGACTCACGGGTATACCCTTCTACAATTTTTTCCAATTGTTTTTTTCCGAACGTTAAATCTTTAGAAGTCAAACCATGTTCTTTCAACTGTCTTGGAAGTAAATGCTGACGTGCTATTTCTACCTTTTCTTCGATGGTATATCCAGACATTTTTATAATCTCCATACGATCTCTCAAAGCCGGTTGAATCGTTGACATGGTATTCGATGTAGCAATAAACATCACTTTAGATAAGTCATATCCCATTTCAAGGAAATTATCATAAAAAGAATTGTTTTGTTCCGGATCTAATACTTCCAGCAACGCTGATGATGGATCACCTTGACTACTAATGGATAATTTATCAATCTCATCCAAAACAAATACTGGATTTGATGTACCCGCTTTTTTCAAACTTTGAATTATCCTTCCCGGCATCGCACCGATATAGGTTTTTCTATGCCCTCTAATTTCAGACTCATCACGCAATCCACCAAGGGAAATACGCACATATTCTCTACCTAATGCTTCTGCAACAGAACGCCCAATGGAGGTTTTACCCACTCCCGGAGGCCCTGTCAAACAAATAATGGGTGATTTCATATCATTTCGCAATTTTAAAACTGCCAAATGCTCTATCATTCTTTTCTTCACATCTTCTAAACCGAAATGGTCACGATCTAAAATTTTCTGAGCGCGTTTCAAATCAAAATTATCTTTCGAAAATTCATTCCAAGGCAACTCTAAAAACAAGTCCAAATAATTTCTTTGAATACCAAAATCAGGAGCCTGCGGATTCATTCGGCGCATCTTAGACACTTCTTTTTCGAAATGCTTCTTGGTTTTTTCATCCCATTTCTTCGTCTTTGCCTTAACTAACATTTCCTCCAATTCTTCTTCTTGTGAAGAACCACCCAACTCTTCCTGGATCGTTTTCATTTGTTGATGAAGAAAATATTCTCTTTGCTGCTGGTCTAAATCAAAACGCACTTTTGACTGGATATCGTTTTTTAATTCGAGTTTTTGCAACTCAATATTCATATAACGAAGTGTCTCCAGCGCTCTTTCTTTCAAATCATTGATCGCTAACAAATCTTGCTTTTCCTTTACAGACAAGTTCATGTTGGATGTAACGAAATTGATAAGAAAAGATTGGCTTTCAATATTCTTAATCGCAAATGTTGCTTCAGTTGGAATATTTGGGCTTTCTTTTATAATTTGGATTGCTAATTCTTTTATAGACTCAAGAATTGCTAAAAATTCAGTATCTGTTTTTTCAGGTCTGTTTTCAGGAAAATCTTTGATGGTGGCGGTCAGATAAGGATCTTCTGAAGTAACAGCATCAATTTCAAAACGTTTTTTTCCTTGAAGAATCACGGTTGTATTCCCGTCAGGCATCTTTAAAACGCGTAAAATCCTAGCCACAGTACCCACTGTGTGAATATCATCTTTAGTAGGATCTTCGTCTGATTCGTCTTTTTGAGCTACAACCCCAATGATTTTCCCTGCTGCATTTGCATCATTAATTAGCTTAATCGATTTATCTCGGCCAGCAGTAATAGGAATAACAACTCCTGGAAATAAAACCATATTACGCAACGGTAAAATGGGTAACGAATCAGGTAATTCTTCATTAATCATCTCCTCCTCATCCTCGGGAGTTAACAATGGTATTAATTCTGCTTCTGAGTCGTATTCCTGTAGTGACAGATTGTCAATAGTAAGTATTTTATGATTTGACATAATATTTTTGAGTCTTTTTGTCATTAAAAATTTTCAAGTAAATAACAAATATAAGGTATCAGTTGTTTAAATATGAATAAAACATGCATTAAACCTCATTATTCATTAGCTGCAGTAAAAATGCAATCTTTATGCCATTTTGAGGAAATAAAAAATAATCAATTTAAAAGTTAATAAAATAAAATGTCGTAAATTTATTACTTTATTCCTTTCGCAAGAAAAGTCTAAACTCATTTAGCAATCTAGATGGAAAAATAAAAACAATCTTAATCGAAGTACTCTTATGTAATTTTACAAAAGTTTAACAATCAAAAAATAGAAAAAAAATAGTTTAAATTAAAAATCAGTAGCAACCTCTATTTAAAATTAGCTAACCAATAGCTTATAAAAATGATCCATAAACAACAAACAAATACTACTAAAAAATATAGTGGCTATTACAAGAAAAAAGGCCCCAATATTTTAAAAATAAACTCAGACTACGGGAATATCACATTAATTAAAAAATGACATTTAAAAATAAAAAACATGAAAAAATCATTAAAACCAGTATTGTATTTGGCTCTCTTTTTTACAACATTTGTTAATGCGCAATGGTACTCAAGTAAAACAATTAAAGGCAATGGGAATTTGATAACTGAAAAAAGAACCACAGCTGACTATGATGAAATACAAATTACAGGATTTTTTGAGATTCAACTAACATCCGGAAAAGAAGGAAATCTTACTATTGAAGGTGAGGAAAATATACTTCCATTGATAAAAACTGAAGTCGAAAATGGCGTGTTAAAAATTAGTACCGAAAAGAATCAAAATATAAGTACTCGAAAAAAATTACTTATTACTATTCCATTTGAATCTTTAAATGCTATTTCTCTTGTAGGTTCAGGGGAAGTAACATCTAACGCAACTATTAAAAGTACTCGATTCAGTTCACGATTAACAGGCTCCGGAGATATAAATCTGACTATTGAAGCAAGTGCAATTGAATTAGCATTGAGTGGTTCTGGGACTGTCAAATTAACAGGTAAAACTAATGATCTAAAAGTGCGTTTAGCAGGATCTGGAAATGTATCAACTGATGCGCTAAAAGCAGCGAATGTAGAAACTACTGTTGCAGGCTCGGGTGATGCTACAGTATATTGCTCTAATGCATTAAAAGCAAGAGTTACAGGTTCAGGTGACATTTATTACAAAGGAGATCCAAAAACCAAAGACAGTAAAGTAACTGGTTCTGGAAATATTTCTAAAAGGTAACTAACCCTAAACCAAACAAAAAAGCTGTTTTAAGTATATAGTACTTAAAACAGCTTTTTTCATTTAACAAAACTATTACTTCCCATTTTTAGATTCTTCTTTCATAAAACTTAGAATCACAAATCCAAGTAAAAAAAACAGAGCCAAAATGAAAAATGAATTTCTCATCGAGTTGGTAATTGCTGCGACAAACCCAAAAACAAACGTCCCTACGACAATCGATATTTTTTCAGTTACGTCAAAAAAGCTAAAGTAGGTAGCATGATCTTCAGTATCTGGTAATAATTTTGAATAGGTAGAACGAGATAAAGACTGAATAGCTCCCAAAACCATTCCTATCATTGCGCCAAGAATATAAAATTGAGTATCAATATAGTCGCTTTTGGCATCTAGTAAATATGCCGCAACACAAATAAATCCCCATATTACTATTGTAATTTTCAATGTTTTTATATTGCCAATTTTTTCTGATAGTCGCGAAAATAAATACGCGCCAAAAATAGCAACTACATTTATTAATAATATAATAATGATCAACTTACTCGTATCAATACCTAATTCCTTTTTCCCAAAAAGGCCTGCTAACAAAATAACAGTCTGAACTCCAATGCTATAAAGAAAAAAAGCAGTTAAGAACTGTTTTAAATCCTTCATATTCTTTAGACTATCTAATACCACTCTCAATTCTCTTAGTCCTTTAAAGATATAATCCTTCTCTGGTTTTTTATGAAAGACATTATTAGGTAAATAATGAAAAGTAACTTGGGCAAAACCCATCCACCAAATACCAACAGATAAGAATGAAATACGCGCCGGTAAAGATCCATCTGATATTCCATACCAGTGTGGCATCATAACCATGGTTAGATTAAAAGCAAGTAAAATTAAAGAACCCGCGTACCCAAACATAAATCCCTTGGCACTTACTCTATCGTGCTGTTCAGGAAAAGCAATTTCTGGCAAATAGGAATTATAAAAAACGATACTTCCCCAAAAACCAATACTTGCGAAGATTGTACCTAAAACTCCAATCCATAAGGTATCTTGGCCCTTAAAAAAGAACAAACTCATCACAGATACTGATCCCAAATAACAAAAGAATTGCAGGAATCGTTTCTTATTTCCTGTATAATCTGCAATACCGGACAAAATGGGAGACATTAAAGCCACTATCAAAAATGAAAAGGATAAAGAATAGGATAAAAGAGATGAATTATTAAACTCATAACCTAAAAATTGAACTATTCCGTTATTATCACTAGTTACCGTTTCATAGTAAATTGGGAAAACCGCTGTAGCGATAACTAAACTATAAACTGAATTAGCCCAATCATAAAAAGCCCATGCATTTATTAATTTTTTATCTCCTTTTTGTAACGCCATGATAGAATTATTTTTATACGAATTTATCTATTTTTTCATAGTAAACATATAAAATATAAGGAATATTCAAAACTTGATCTTTTGCTAAAGCAAAAAGCCAATTCAAATGAATTGGCTTTTATTAAATAAACTATAAATTATTACTTATAGATCATTCCGAATTTTGCTGCAACAGCCTTAGCTTCAGGAACCATCGCTCTTAAATTCGCTATTCTGGTAGCATCAGATGGGTGTGTACTAAGAAACTCTGGTGGTGCTTGCCCGTTTGAATTTGCTGACATTCTAGTCCAGAAAGCAATTGCTTCTTCTGGATTATATCCTGCGATCGCCATTAAGGTCAAACCTATTTGATCAGCTTCGGTTTCATGATTTCTACTAAAAGGAAGCATCCCACCATATTGTGTTGTCACACCATAAGCTTGTTGCCATATTTGCTGATTTTCGGCACTTTTATTACCAGTTGCTACAGCAACTCCTACAGCTCCTAACTGTTGTAATTGTCCTGCACTCATTCTTTGTGCCCCATGATTTGCTAATGCATGAGAAACTTCATGTCCCATTACGGTAGCTAAACCAGCATCATCTTTTGTAATAGGTAAAATTCCAGAATAAACTACAATCTTTCCTCCAGGCATACACCAGGCGTTTACATCTTTACTATCGACTAGCTTATATTCCCATTGATAGCCATCTAAATACTGCTTTTGCCCTAAATAATTCAAGTATTTTTCAGCAGCTAATTTTATTTTTATTCCAACAGACTCTACTCTTCTTGCGTCAGTAGTTCCTGTAATTACTTTATTTTCCTTTAAAAAAGTTCCATACTCCGCAAAAGAGGTAGGGAAAAGCTCGCTATTTGAAACAAAATTTAATGTTTTCTTTCCCGTTAGCGGATTCGTTGCGCATGAGACCAATAATCCCAATGTACAAATGCCTATTAATATTGAATTTTTTTTCATGATACTATTTTTATTTTAACAAAAATACAATAATAATAGATGTTTTATTTGCAAAATTAAAATCAAATGTTTCAACATTTTTGTTTTTTCTTATTCTCCAATGATATGCAAAACATTAAATTCCTTATTTACAATAAGATAATTATCTTCCTCAAATTTGACTCTGTCAAATAAAACTTCTTCGTTGTCAATCTCTATGCTTTTCACCTTAAAAGGAAATCCGATTAGATTTATCTTATACTTAGAATAATTAGTATCATATTTACCTTCTTTATGCAATTGAATATTGAGCTCTTTTTCCTTGCCTGTTACTTGAAAAGTCAAGAAACTATACCTGCCTTTTTTATAATCATAGCCGTCTTGTGCATCTTCGTAAACAACTGACTTCTCTTTCCCTTCTTTATAGTATAAATCTAAGGTCAACTCATCAAACTCTAATTCTCCCACATATTGTTGAACAGGATATTTTGGAATAATAGCCCCAGCTTTTACAAAGACCGGAATTTCATCGAATTTAGTGTCAACCCAAATTTCCTTCCCTCCAGTCACAAAATCATTAGTCCAGTAATTATACCACTCTCCGCGAAGAATATACATTCTTCTACCTATGGCATTAGGTTCCAAAATAGGACATACTAAAATTTGATTTCCAAAAATAAACTCGTCATTTCTATAATGTGTTTGTATATCACTTTGGTCATAGTATACTAATGGTTTAAGCATAGGGATTCCCTCTTCAATATATTGCCAAAACATAGTGTATAAGTACGGTAGCAATTGATAACGAAGGTTAACGAACTTTCTGGTAATGTCAACAACCTCTACATCAAATGCCCACGGCTCCTGATCTCCATGATCACCAGACGAATGTGTTCTACAAAAAGGATGAAAAACACCCAATTGAATCCAGCGCGCATACAACTCCCCTGAAGGTTGTTCTGCAAATCCACCAATATCAGACCCAGTGAATCCCATTCCAGAAATTGACATTCTTTGCACTTGTATGTTTGCAATCCATAAATGCTCCCAAGTAGCCACATTATCACCTGTCCAAGAGGAAGTATAGCGTTGCGCCCCAGCGTACGCTGATCTTGTAATTATAAAAGGCCTTTTAGGATAAGCAAATCTTTTTACTCCATGATAAGTGGCTCTTGCCATCTGTGTACCATAAATATTATGTGCTTTTCTATGACTGCATGGATTTCCGTCATAAGCATGTCGCACATCCATCGGGAACGTTTTATTTGGAACCTCCATAACAGCAGGCTCATTCATATCGTTCCAAACTCCTTTTACTCCAATATCTGATATCAGCTCTTTAAATAATCCTGCCCACCATTCTCTGACTTCGGGATTAGTATAGTCCGGAAAATTACATTCTCCAGGCCAAACTTTTCCTTTCATATAAGGACCATCAGCACGTTTACAAAAATAATCTTTTTCCAAAGCCTCTTTATAGACTGCGTATTCCTTGTCAATTTTAATTCCCGGATCAATGATTACGACAGTTTTAAAACCATCTTCTGCTAATTCTGCGACCATTCTTTTTGGATCAGGAAAATATTCCTTGTTCCAGGTAAAACATCGGAACCCTTCCATGTAATCAATATCCAAATAAATGGCATCGCATGGTATTTTTAATTCCCTGAATTTTGCTGTAATTTCTTTTACATTGCTTTCTGGATAATAGCTCCATTTACATTGGTGATATCCTAAAGCCCACAAAGGCGGTAATTCTGGCTTACCAGTTAGATCAGTATAGCTGGTAACAACACCCTCCATTTGAGGACCATAGATGAAATAGTAATTCATCTCTCCTCCTTCTGCCCAGAAACTGGTGACATTTCTTCTTTCGTGACAAAAATCAAAGAATGTTCTAAATGTATTATCGAAGAAAATACCGTAGGCTTGTTTATTTTGTAACCCAATATAAAAGGGAACTACTTTGTATAAAGGTTCTTGATCTTTTTGAAAAGCATATTGATCAGTGGCAAAATTTTCCAATCTTTTCCCTTTCAAATTCATTTGGGTCGCTTTATCGCCAAGACCATAAAAACATTCCCCATCTTTTGATGCCTTACTCATTTTAACGATATTACCGCCGTACTCGTAACTTTCCTCCCAATGGAAACCCAATTCATCCTCAAGTAAAACATTCCCTTTTAAATCATAAATAGACACTCTCATATCTATTTTTTGAATGACACATTTTACCTTACTGGTTTGTATTTGATAATATTCGGCTTCTTCAGTAACCTCAAGAAAATTATATCCATGCGAATGACTTTTGTCAATAGCGTAGGAAAAATCATTGCTAAAATATCCTTTAGTTGTGTATCTAAAACGTATGAGACTGTCTCTCAAAATGGTGATTTTTAAAACTACGCTGTTATCTGTGTTAAAATAAACGGAATCAACGTCATGTTCAAAAGAAATAATTTTTGATGGATATAAATCTCCCTTGAACTCTAATTCTGTATTTGTAATCATTTGATATCTTATTAAGATTAAGCCCCTTATTTATTTCCAAACATACAACAAAAGTATATTTTCTTTCCTAAAAAATATTTTTATTCACGAAATCGTTGTAAACTATTTTATTTAAAAAAAACTCTATTAATTTTAGGAAATAATAGAGTTTACCCAATTAAGAATTTATTTATAAAAATAGTACACCTAATAATTTAAATGGTTAGACTATTTTAAAAACGGTTACAGCTAAAGGAGCTAGCGTTAGTTCTACTGAATAATCGCGTCCGTCATATGGTGCCGCTTCTATCCCTAATTTAGCCGTATTCTTTATTCCGCTACCACCATAAATAGTTGCATCACTGTTAAAAATCTCCTTCAGCTTTCCTTTTCTTGGAATACCTATTCTATAATTTTCACGAACTACTTCCGTAAAATTACAAACTACTATTACATCGTCTTTTACTTTAACTCCTTTTCGAATAAAGGATATAACTGCATTTTGATGGTCTGAATAATTAATCCATTCGAATCCCTCTGGACTAAATTGTTTTTCATATAGTGCCGGTTGGGTTTTATATAACCCATTTAGATCTGTAATCAACTTTCTTACCCCGTCATGGTATGGATACTCATTTAAATGCCAATCCAGACTACGTTCAAAATTCCATTCAGCACTTTGGCCAAATTCACATCCCATAAACAGTAATTTTGTTCCAGGATGCGTAAACATATAGCCATATAGCAGTCGTAAATTTGCGAATTTTTGCCATTCATCACCCGGCATTCTGCCAAGGATAGATTTTTTTCCATACACCACTTCGTCATGGGAAAGTGGCAACATAAAATTTTCTGAAAAAGCATAGGTGGAAGAGAAAGTCAAATCATTTTGATGGTACTTTCTATAAACAATATCTTTTTGAAAATATTCTAAAGTATCATGCATCCAACCCATCATCCATTTCATCCCAAATCCTAAACCTCCAATGGAAGTAGGTCTTGAAACCATCGGAAATGAGGTGCTTTCTTCAGCAATTGTTTGGACACCTTCAAAATTAGAATATACTGCTTCGTTGAATTCTTTTAAAAAACTTATGGTATCTAGGTTTTCCCTTCCACCGTAAATATTAGGCTCCCACTCCCCTACTTTTCTTGAATAATCTAAGTACAACATCGAAGCTACTGCATCCACGCGAAGCCCGTCTGCATGGTAATATTGCAACCAAAACAAGGCATTACTGATCAAAAAAGAACGAACTTCATTTCGCCCATAATTAAATATTAAACTTTTCCAATCTGGATGATAGCCTTTTTTACGATCTGGATGTTCAAAAAGATTGGAGCCGTCAAAGAGTCCTAATCCATGTGCGTCATCTGGGAAATGAGAAGGAACCCAATCCAGAATAACTCCAATTCCAGCTTGATGCAATTTATCAACTAATAACATAAAACCTTGTGGATCTCCAAAACGGGATGTCGGTGCAAAATAACCCACGAGTTGATATCCCCAAGAAGGATCGTATGGATACTCCATGATGGGCATAAACTCCACATGTGTAAATCCAGTTTCTTTTACATAAGCAACTAAGTCTTCTGCAAATTCAAGATAAGTCAGGAATCGATTGTCTTCTATATGTCGTTTCCAAGAACCCAAATGAACCTCATAAACGGAGTACGGCTTGTCCAGCGCATTGTGATCCTGGCGATTCTCCATCCATTTAGTATCATCCCATTTGTAATCGAGATTCCAAACTATAGATGCGGTATGCGGTGGCTTTTCACAATAAAAAGCAAAAGGATCTGCCTTTTCAGTAACAATTCCGCCATTATTCGATTGTATTTTATATTTATAGGTAGCCCCTTTTTCAATATTTGGAATGAACCCTTCCCAAATACCAGAGGAATCCCATCTTACCTCAAGCAGATTTTCCCCTTGTGTCCAGAAATTAAAATCTCCCACAACAGATACAGAATGAGCCGTTGGAGCCCAAACAGCAAAATAAACGCCTTTTACGCCATCTAATTCAATCAGATGCGCTCCAAGTTTCTCATATAATCTGTAATGTTTTCCAGCTTTAAATAAGTCGATGTCAAAATCAGTAAAAAGGGAATGCGTGATAACTTTACTCATATAGTACTTGTATGATTCTAAATATTTAAAATAAATAGAATATTAATTTTAGAAAAAGTAGCAATAGTTTAATTAATTATGTAATTATCCGGTAATACGGCACCTTTTTTTATCACAACAATACCATCCTTTATCGCATATAACTCATGCGAAACATCTTCTAAATGCTTACCTCCATTGATGTAAACGTCATTACCAATTCTACAATTTTTATCCACTATAGCGTGACTGATAAAACATCTTTCACCAATACCTACCAATAATTTATGGTTTTTTATGTCCTCATTCATATCATCAATACTCTGATAAAAATCATTACCCATCACATAGGTGTTTTGAATAATAGTCCCATCGCCTATTCGAGATCGAATCCCTATAACTGATCTTTTAATTTCTTTAGCATGGATAATACAACCTTCAGAAATTAGTGATTTCTCCACTAACGTTTGGTGAAATTTTGACGGAGGTAATAATCTAGGACGGGTATAAATCTTATTGTCACTGTCAAATAAGTTAAATTTAGGAATATCATCTGTCAAACCGATATTCGCCTCAAAAAACGAATCTATATTTCCTATATCAGTCCAATATCCTTCATATTGATAACTCAGTATTTTTTGTTTTCCCACAGCTTGGGGTATAATTTCTTTTCCAAAATCCTTTGTATCTGGATTTTTCATTAAATCAATTAATAGCTGTCTATTAAATATATATATACCCATGGAAGCTAAGTACAGTTTACCTTCACTTTTCATTTGTTCACTAACATCTGATTGCCAATCCGGCAGCAGTTCCTTAGCAGGTTTTTCAATAAATGATTCTATGCAATTCTCATCATTTGTTTTTAAAATTCCAAATTCTGGCGCATCCTTAGCATTAACCGGTAAAGTAGCAATTGTTATATCTGCTCCATGTTTTATATGTTCCTCAATCACTTCGTTGAAGTCCATTTGGTATAATTGATCTCCAGAAAGAATTAAAACATAATCAAAATCATGATTCAAAAAATGAGGCATACATTGTCTCACTGCATCAGATGTTCCCTGAAACCATGTTGGATTATCAGGAGTTTGTTCGGCAGCAAGAATATCAACAAAAGCTTGACTAAAAGCGTTAAACGTATAGGTGTTTTTTATATGTGCATTTAAGGATGCAGAATTAAACTGTGTCAATACAAACATTCTTTTAATGTCTGAATTCATACAATTTGAAATTGGAATATCAACTAATCTGTATTTTCCAGCAATAGGCACTGCAGGCTTAGACCTGCTTTCAGTTAATGGAAATAATCTAGATCCTTGACCGCCTCCTAAAATAATTGCAATAACATTTTTATTCTTAGCTTTCATACTTTGTTAATTATTAAATTATAAACCTCTAAATATTCTTGACATGCTTTTTCCCAGGAATGATCTGTGTTCATACCTAATTTTCTAATTTCATTAAAATGTTCTTTATCTTTATATAAGTTTACTGCCCTTTGAATGGAGTAACAAATATCTCCAACAGAAGCTTGATCATGAGAAATTCCGTTGCCATTATCTCCAAAATCAGTTACTGTGTCTTTCAACCCTCCTGTTCTTCTCACAATTGGAATTGTTCCGTATCTAAGGGAGTACATTTGATTCAACCCGCAAGGTTCTACCCTTGATGGCATCAATAAAAAATCAGCTCCTGCATAAATTAAATGCGCTAATTCTTCGTTGTATCCAATAAACGTGTTATAATTTCCTTTATAATCTACCAATAAACTATTCAAATGGTTTTCTATCTCTTGATTTCCGGAGCCTAAAATAAGAATGTTGATTTCTTTATAATTTTCTGACAAGGCCAAAGCAGATGCCTGTGGTAATAAATCACCTCCTTTTTCTTCTAATAAACGTCCTATAAAACTAAAAAGTGGTTTTGTAGGATCTAAATTAAATAAAGTGCATAATATCTTTTTATTCTGTTGTTTGCCTTTCTCAAAATTTTCAACTGAATAATTTTTTTCTAACATTTTATCCTTGGCCGGATCCCAAACTTCGGTATCGATACCGTTTAATATTCCTTTTGATTTATAGCGTACAATATTAAAAAGTGATTCTAATCCATTTGCTGAATAATTAATCTCATTCAAATAATTTGGCGAAACGGTCGTCACTGCCCAAGCGCATTTAATACCTACTGCCAAAGAATTGATACATTTATCCCATTCTAAAACATTTACATGAGCTAAATCAAATTCTGGCAAATAGTGTAGTTTATCAAATCCAAATTGCCCTTGATATAATCCATTATGAATGGTAATCATCGAAGGTGTATTTTGTAATTTTTTATATTTGGCACAATACAACATCATAAATGGAATCAAGCCTGTATGATGATCATGACAATTGATTACATCCGGCATATCATCACGTCCAATTATCCAATCTAAAGTCGCAATTTGAAAAGATAAAAACCGTTCGATATCATCTTCATATCCGTAAACTTCTTTTCTGTCGAATAATTCGGGAATTTCAATAAGGTATAACTCAAATCCTAACTTATCTGTTGTTTCCTTGAGTACATTAAATGAAAAATTGAATTTTCCCAGTTTTACAGAACCCCAATGGACACATTCAAATTTATTTTCTATTTTAAATTTTGTGTCATAACAAGGAATCACAACTCTTGCAAGGTGACCAGCTTTATTCTGGTATTTTGGTAAAGCCCCTACAACATCTGCTAAACCACCCACTTTTGCTACGGGATAACACTCTGCGCTAATATGAAATATTTCCATTTATTAAATTTTGTTATTCTTCAAATTATGTAGTCGAATTGAAAATTCTTTTTTTGTTAATGCCATTCTTTATTTAATGTAAATGGTTAAATTGACATTAAAACTTTACTAAATATACTACTTTTATGCTTTTCTAAATTTAGTAAAAATTATATAATATAAAAAGCGTCTCAAAAATTTATCAATATGACAAAAAAAACTTCCATTCATACGCAATCATTGAAAATTCCTAAGCCTATTCTACTTGCTAGTAAATTTATCTCTTTAATTTCGTCTAAACTCACCATATTGTTTGCCGCAAAATTGTTTACGACACCCATAAAACATACCATTCCCAAAAGGGAATTCGAAATGGATCAGATAAGTGACCAAAAAAAACTTCAGATTCCTGTTATAAACAAAACGGTAGTTGTTTACCAATATGGTCAAAGTGACAAGAAAATTTTGTTAGTTCACGGTTGGTCTGGCCGGGGTACACAATTAGTGAAGATTGCAGATGCATTAGTGAAATCAGGTTATTCTACCGTTAGTTTTGACGCTCCTGCACATGGTAAATCACCTGGAAATCAATCTATAATGACTGAGTTTATCGCTTCAATTTTGGAAATTGACAAACAGTATGGTCCTTTTGAATCGGCTATTGGTCATTCTCTGGGCGGAATGTCGGTGCTAAATGCAATAAAAAAAGGACTTAAATTAAATACTGCTGTAATTATAGGAAGTGGAGATGTTGTTCAAGATATTATCGAAGATTTTATTGCTAAATTAGAACTAAAGCCTAGTTTTGCCACTACTTTAAGACTTCATTTTGAAAAAAAGTATGGCGAAAAAATGAACGACTATTCCGCTTATCAAGCGGCTAAAGAAATTACGATGCCTGTTTTGGTAATCCATGATAAAGATGATCCTGAAGTTCCTGTAAAAGCAGGCCAAAACATTTACGATCATTTAAAAAATGGCGAACTCCTATTAACAGAAGGTTTGGGGCACCGAAAAATTTTAGGTGATTCGGAGGTCGTTAAAAGAACGGTTCAATTTGTAACCAAAAACTAATTATTATCTCAATATCAACTGTACAAATGAAATATCCTTTAGAAAAATCCGAAGCCCAATGGAAACAAGAACTGGGAGAAGAAAGATACTGTGTCCTGCGTGAAAAAGGAACAGAACGTCCACACACCGGAACTTACAATTTGCACTATGAAGAAGGAACTTATTGCTGTGGCGCTTGCTCAGAACCTTTATTTGAAAGCAATTCAAAGTTCGACGCGCATTGTGGTTGGCCATCGTTTGATGATTCAATCCCTGGAAAAGTAAAATATGTCTTAGATAAAACGCATGGAATGACACGTACCGAAATAGTTTGTGCTAATTGTGGAAGCCATTTAGGACATTTATTCAATGATGGCCCAACGGCTACCGGCCAACGGTATTGCGTAAATTCGCTGTCAATAGATTTCAAATAATAGTAAATGGATTTATTCGGAAACTCAAATGATTGGGCACAAAAATTAGACCCTATTCTAATAAAATACAAAGGAAGAAAACATCCATTGGAGTACCGCAGTTTATATCAGCTTTTGGTGATGGTTGTTCTATCAGCTCAGGATTCTGATGCCAATATAAATAAAATAGCTCCAATCCTTTTTGAAGTTTATCCAAATATACAAAGTTTGGCGGTTTCGAATTTAGAAAGGCTAATACCCTATATCTCCAAAGTCAAAAATTTTGAAACTAAAGCCAATTGGTTAATAGAAATCGCAAAAACCATTAAAAAAAACGATAGCATTCCTCTCACAATGGATGGCTTGACGGCTTTAAAAGGTATAGGCCGCAAATCTGCGAATGTAATTATGAGGGAAGCAAAAAATCCTGCAACTGGGATAATTGCAGATCTACATGTCATCCGAGTGACACCCAGAATCGGATTAATCTCAGAAACACAAGATGGTAACAAGGTCGAAAAACAATTGATGCAAGTATTACCACAAGAAATTTGGGGCGAAATAGGTATGGCAATATCTTTTCTGGGAAGAGAAATTTGTCGCCCAACTCCAAAATGCCTTGAATGTCC
Organism: Flavobacterium frigoris; assembly: GCF_900111075.1. GTDB lineage: Bacteria > Bacteroidota > Bacteroidia > Flavobacteriales > Flavobacteriaceae > Flavobacterium > Flavobacterium frigoris. The sequence continues at coordinate 8,424 of NZ_FOFZ01000020.1, read as the reverse complement.
GATTAATCCAATCTGTAAGTATTACAAAGAGAATTTCTAAAATTAGCAGGTGACGATGGAATTGTCTACATGGATAAAGACGGGAATAATACCATGGAGTTCAAAACTGCCAGAATGTACAGCGCATCAATTGACAAAAAAGTAAAACACATTCGACATTACCATAACAAATAACGGATATTCATCCCATTATTTGTCACAGGTCTTTTTTACCAACTATTTCTATAAAAAGGATTTCTTGAAACTAGGTTTAATTCTGTTAGTGGAGGCTTGTTCATAAGCATAGGCCATTCCTATTAATTCAGGTTCTGAATAAGCTGTCCCAAAGAATGAAAAACCTATTGGTAATTCATATACCTTCCCGCAAGGCACCGTAATATGAGGATACCCACTTGCAGCTGCCGGAGTTGTCAGGAATACATCTCCCCAACGGTCTCCATATATATTGTCGATACTACATGCAGGTCCCATTGTTAATCCGCATATTGCATCAAGCCTATTCTCTTTGATTACATCATCCAAAATTTTCTTAGAACCGAAATGGCTTTTATTTAATGCTTCAATATAATTGTTGTCATCAAGTCCTTTCTTTTCGTTCGAACTTATTAACGTTTCCTGTTTAAAATAAGGCATCGCCTTGTCTTCATTGGCAATATTGAAATCAATCACCTCTTTTAATGTTTTTACTTTCGCATTTGAAGCAGCCAAATACTTGTTGACTCCAGCTTTGAATTCATACTGCATCACTTCAAATTCAGCGGCTCCTAATTCATTTATTTTATCTAAATAATCGATTTCAATGACTGTCGCCCCTTGCTTTTTAATCAGATCAATCGCTTTCTTTTGTAGTGCATGCATAAACTGATTTTGACCCTGAGGTTTTCTCTCCACCCCAATTCTTTTCCCTTGTAATGACTTTGCATCTAGAAATTTAGTATAGTCTGTTTCACTTTTTCCAACACTTTCACTAGTAACGGGGTCTTTAGAATCAATTCCTGCTAATATTCCAAGTAAAATAGCAGCGTCTTTAACTGTCCTTGCCATTGGTCCAGCCGTATCTTGAGTATGCGATATGGGAATAATTCCAGATCTGCTGACTAATCCTATTGTCGGTTTAATACCCACGATACCACTAACTGCAGAGGGACAAACCACAGAACCATCAGTTTCAGTACCCACGGCCAGGACGCAAAGATTTGCTGCCACTGCCACTGCAGAACCCGCGCTGGAGCCACATGGATTATGATCTAAAATATAAGGATTTTTTGTTTGTCCGCCTCTACTGCTCCATCCAGAACATGACTGAGTGGAACGAAAATTTGCCCATTCACTCAAGTTTGCCTTACCAATAATGATGGCACCCGCTTCCCTGAGCCTCTTTACTACAAAAGCATCTTTCGAAGCAATATTCCCTTCCAAAGCCAGTGAACCGGCAGTAGTTTGCATTTTGTCAGCCGTGTCGATATTATCTTTTATTACAATCGGTATACCGTGTAAAGGGCCTCTTGATTTACCCGCTTTCATCTCGCCATCCATCGCCTTTCCAATAGCTAAAGCTTCCGAATTTATTTCTATAATCGAATGTAACTCAAGCCCGTTTTTATCTATAGCGTCAATACGGTTTAGATATAATTGTACTAATTGTTCTGAAGTATATTTACTGGAAGCTAATTTCTCTCTTAAGCTAGTGATTGTTTCTTCTTCAAGTTCAAATACCACTGTAGAATCCGCAACAACATCTGGTTCCTCGTTCTTTTTTATATTAGTACAACCCGAAATTAAAAAAGCACTAAGACCAGCAGAAGCCATAGTTGTTGTAGTTAAAAAAGTTCTTCTTTTCATAGCTGAAAGTATTTGAGCATTATTTCTAAAAATCCACCCCTAAAGTAGTACATAATTTTTAATTTAGATTAACTGCCATAAAAATTATTAGCACCTTAGTAAGTTGATGCACTTTAGCAACCCAAAACACCTATTTCTTAAATAATCAGTCGAATCGTAATCGTTGTACCCTCATTCTCCGTAAAATTAAGATGGATGGGATCCATATTAGAGGGCTGCAATAAAATAATTCGCTCTCTAGCCAACGCAATACCTCTTGAAACGTGGAATTTAGATTGTTTATGTGTATTTAAGCCTTTTCCGTTATCACTAATTTTACATTCTAAAATATTATCAGCGACCATTTCAAAAGATATTTTCAGTTTTGGTGAAAGATGACATTCATCAAAAGCGTGAACAAAAACATTTTCCACAAAAGGCTGAATTAACATGGGTGGAATTTCTAATACCTTCATATCAATTGAAGGATCAATGAAAATTTCAATTGCAACACGGTCTTTAAAACGCCTATTTTCAATATAGATATAACTACTTAAATACTCTATTTCATCTTCAATAGTAATTGTTTGCTTTGGTGAGTTTTTTAAAGTTTTTCTCATCAATCCTGCAAATTCACTAATGTATAATGAGGAATTGTGTTCGTCATTTGAACCAACATACTCTTGAATGGAATTTAAAGCATTAAAAATAAAGTGAGGATTCATCTGGTTAGACAAAGCTTCATGTTTGGCCTCTGTTATTTGTTTTTCCTTTTCTGCTTTTTCTTTTTCGCTATTATTTCTACGTATGATTATATAAACTACAATACCAAAAACAATTATAATAATAAGAGAAATAAACCACCAAGCTAACCAAAATGGAGGCCTAATTTGAATCGACAATACATTAAAAACACGCGCCAAACCATTGTTCAGATCAAATACTTCAATTTGTACTTCATACTTGCCATAAGGTAAATACGGTAAAAACAAATTGGTTTTATCGCTGTATGGACTCCATCTATTAGTTGACTTTAAACGATATCTAAATTTTAATTTTTCAGGAAAGGGGTTTCCATTGGGAACAAAATCAATTAAAAAAGAATTTTGTTGATAATCACAAACTATCTTTTTAGAAGAATACCTAAACCATTTATAATTAGATCTACTGACAGGAATGTTATTAACTGTTATCTTAGTTATATCTATACCTGAAACGGCAATCTGCTCTTTTAAAAATATATCTAAATCAACAGTATAAAAACCATTTTTTGTTCCCAACCATAACTCATTATCCCTGATTTGGGAAACAGTGAAATTACAGTCATTCAAACCTTGCTCTTTATTAATAAACCGGAAGATTCCATTTTGATAAATATTGATTCCCTTTTCAGTACCAATAAAAATATAATCCTTGTAAGCTTCTAGAAAAAGGATTGTTTTACCAATTAAATCCTCTTTTTTGATTGTATCCAATACTTTAAAAGCGGCCCTATCATCCACGATAAATACATTTCCAAATTCAGCAGCTAATATAAGTTGGTCTTTTTCATTTACCGTAATATGCTTGAATTTATTTTCTTTCCAAATACCATCAGCTAAATACGATTGAAATTGATTATTGTGATAAACATACAAGCCATTAAAAACCGACAGAAGATACGTTTTGTTCTTATTATTTAATATTTGTACGATATATTTTGGCGTGTTTTTTTCAAACTTAGAATAATGGGTACTTTTAAGAGAATAGATATCATCATATACCCTAACTCCGGCATAAGTAATCGTTTCAATAAATTTATCATTTGATGAAAACCCAAATTTAAGACTGTGTTTAGGGATATAATTGATAATTTTCCCTTCTGAATTCATTTCGAAAATACCAATATTACTACCAATCCAAAATGACGTTTTATGTTTTACCATTTCATAAAACACAATTCCATCGGCTTTAATATTGAAATTGAGTTCAAAATCTCTTGACTCAACTCCTTGTTTATTTATTATATTGTTTCCTTTATTTAAATAGGCTTGTTCAGCTTTTTTAAAATCAAGCAGCGAGACCGTTTTTAAAATTTCTTTATCTGTATTTAAAATACTAACTCCCTTACTGTGTAAAACAATTTTTTGTTTCCCATTATTCTCAAAATTTATGACTGAATATCCATAAAATGGAGAATAATCAATCATTTTATCTAATCGAACTTCATAGATTCCTTTATCATTCGAGCCAACATATAAAATGTCTTCTTTTTTATTATAAACGACATTGAGTAAAACTTTGGAATCGATTCCATACAAATCAGAGATATTAATCATTTCATCATTCTCAATACGATACAACCCGCCATCAGGGTTATAAATACCCCAAGCAGCTGCAAAAACAATGTTTCTTTTATCCTTAGCAAATTGCCAAACCGTTGATTTTCCAAATTGAGAAGAGTCCAATTTACCTTTTTTAATCTCTAAAATATCATATATATTAATGTAACCATTATTTCCGCTGTATAAAGTAGAACCGAAAAGTCCTAAACCATAAGTGTTTTTATGAGAAACTACAGGAATTATTTTGGGGAATGAACCTGATTCATCAATCTTATACAAACCATCAAAAACGGAAGCAAAATATACTATTCCGCCATATTCAAAAAACGAAATACATATAAAATCCTCTTTATGAACTGGCACAATTGGCGTAATAACTTTGTTACTATTAATATCAATTATAGAAACACCTTGTTCTGTGCCAACATACATTTTGTTCTTATAAGGAAAAACCTTTCTTGTCTTATTGGCGAGTAAGCCTACTTTCTTCGTGAAAACAGTAAATTTCTGACCATCAAATTTACTGACACCACCTCCGTAACTGGCAAACCACATATTACCATTCGTATCTTGTGAAATATCCCAACAACTATTATGTCCTAAGCCATTGGACTCATCTATGGTTGAAAATGCCCCATTTTGCATTATGGAAACGCCATTTTCGGTACCAATCCATAATACGTTCTTAGAATCTAAAAATAAAGATCGCACCGCATTATTAGGCAAACCATCTGCGGTGGTGTAGTTTTTGGTGGGGAAGTATTGACCAAACGATGATAAAGATAATATAAATAAGAAAAACAGAAAAAACCAATTTTGTAATTTCATTCAAGGTTATTTAGTTTGATAAATCGTAGGATAATATCAATATTTTATTAATTACAAATAGGTATACGTGCTGTTTGCGCAATGACAAATCAAGTAAAAATCAGCTCGAACAATTCTTTGTTACATAAATATGAGTCGATTAATATTTAAGCGAAAATATACTATTATAATCTTAAAAAGATGGGTTAAAGTTAAATATATTAACGATGTTACTAACAATAAAGTACTAAAAAATCAATGTGACTATTCTACAAGAAATAATAGAAGTAAATAAACAGGTTCAAATGGAATACGATCCTTTTTAGTAATATATTAAAATAAAAATGCTCGTTATAACGAGGTTTAGATGGATACTAATTTTGGATCAAGAACAAAGTCTCAGGAAGAAATGTCGCAAAAAATTTAAAAATTTGTCGATCTAACAATTTGTGATGACTTCAATAGACCTTTTGAAATTCATGCTACCTGATTTTTTAGTTGACCACTTTGAGGTAGTTTCTGCTAATAACACAGAAGAAATATTGCACCTATATTTTGAGGAGAAAATAAAGCCTCCAAAAGAGTTTGATACCCTTGAATTAGTGTCAAAAGGATTTCAGGATGAAATTACCATTCAGGATTTTCCTTTAAGAGGAAAATTAGTGTATTTGCATATCAAAAGACGCCGTTGGACTAACAAATCCAATGGAGGAATTATTAAAAGAGACTGGACTTTAGTTGCTAAAGGAACCCGCATGACTGAAGAGTTTGCGGCTTTTTTAAAAGAAATTAATAGATAACAGTGCTACCGACTGTCATACTGTCGGAAAATTTTTAGGTATCGACGGAAAAAAACTTCAAAGACAGTATAAAAGACACCTAAGCTCCTTTAATACCTGGGATCCACTTGAACATGCGCATCAGTGGATTCTTTACCCTGAAAATATGGGTACCCATTTATCAATTGATGAAGTAGCTTTGTCTCAGGGAGAGCTCTATACCACAGTAACCAATAAGAAGTTCAAAGGCAAACAAGGTTGCTTAGTTGCCATTATTGCTGGAACAAAGGCAAATCAAGTCATAGAGCACATCTGTAAGATTGATTATAAAAAAAGAAGTGGTGTTCGGTGTTCAAGAGATCACACCTGACATGGCTAATTCCATGAAGTTAATCTCTAAAAAATGTTTTCTTAGAGCAATACAGGTAATTGATAGGTTCAATGTTCAAAAATTAGCTCTGGAAGCCATGCAAGAAATCAGAATCAAACATCGATGGGAAGCTATGGATCTTGAAAATCAATTGATAATGACAGCCAAAAGAGAGAATAGAGCAAATATACCGGAACTCTTGCCTAATGGAGATTCTGTAAAACAGCTTTTAGCCAGAAGTAGTTACGTGCTTTATAAATCTCGCGAAAAATGGTCTGAGCGTCAAAATGAAAGAGCTCAGATGCTATTCGGATCATATCCAGATATAAAGAAAGCTTACGGTTTAAGTCAGCAACTTCGAGGTATTTATAATAACAACAACGACAAGCATGTTGCGATGACCAAACTAGCACATTGGCACAGGAATGTAGAAGAATCAGGTTTTAAAAACTATAATACATTACTCAATACTGTAACTCTTAATTACCAGTCAATCTTAAACTATTTTGATAATAGGAGTACAAATACTTCTGCAAAAATGAAATTCATGAACTCCAAAACAAAAAAATAAAAAGTGAATAATCTTTCAATGCCAAAATAAAAGCTTTTAGATCTCAATTTAGAGGTGTGAGGAACATAGACTTTTTCCTTTTTAGGCTAACTAATATTTACGCCTAATTTTTAGGCTAACTAATATATATGGGATCAAGACAAAATGTTGTGGGGAAATATTAAAATCTTGATATTTGTGTTTCCAAATTATACCAAATGCAAGACTCCTATAGCGAACTAATCAAGTTATTATTACCTGAAATCATTGTTGAATATTTTGAATTGACGTCTTACAAGAAAGGAGATGAAGTCTTGCATATATATCTTAAAGAGATAAATTCGATTCCTAAAGAATACAGACCGTATAAGTTAAGCTCAAAAGGCTTCTTTGATGAAATTACAGTTCAGGATTTTCCTATTCGGGGACATCAGGTATATCTGCATATTACTCGCAGACGATGGCTTAACGAAGACACAGGGAAAGTGGTTTTTAGAGATTGGAATTTAGTAGCGGACGGAACTCGTGTAACACAGGAGTTTGCGTCTTTTTTAAAAGAGATCAATAGATTCCAGCCCAAATGACTGTAGTGCTATCGCCTCTTTCTATGGGGTTTCTGGAAGGAATTTGCAATATCAGTACAAAGAGTACTTAAGTGATTTTAAAGCATGGAAACAAAAGTCGCATGCTAAACAATGGCTTATTTTTCCTGAAAACATTGGGAAACGTTTATCAATAGATGAGACATCCCTCTCCAATGGCGAACTCTATACTATTGTGACCAACAAAGCAGGAAAAGGCAGAAAGGGAACTATAGTAGCCATGGTAGCTGGAACCAAAGCAGAAACAGTAATTGCTATATTAGAAAAAATACCGCTAAAGCTAAGAAATTCGGTTACCGAAATAACACTCGATATGGCAGCTAATATGGGGCTTATTGCTAAGAAATGCTTTTCTAATGCAGTAAGAGTTACGGATCGATTCCATGTTCAAAAACTGGCGCTCGAAGCTTTACAAGAAATTAGAATCAAATATAGGTGGCAAGCAATTGATATGGAGAATGAAGCTATTGAAAAAGCTAAAACCACAAAAACTAAATACGAGCCTATAACACTATCTAACGGCGACACCATTAAGCAATTACTAGCCAGAAGTCGATATGTTTTGTATAAAAACAAATCTAAATGGTCTGAAAACCAAACCCAAAGAGCAAAATTATTATTCGAATTATATCCTAATATTGAAAAAGCATATCAGCTATCGCAAGACTTACGGAATGTTTTTGAGAATACCACCGATAAAATTTATGGTCTAAGCAAATTAGCTAGATGGCATGAAAAAGTAGCTCAGGCTGAGTTTAAATCATTTAACACAATATCTAGATCAATACAGAATCATTACCAAACGATAGTAAACTATTTTGACAACAGAAGTACCAATGCTTCTGCAGAATCCTTTAATGCAAAAATAAAAGCGTTTAGATCTCAATTTAGAGGTGTGGGAACATAGAGTTTTTCCTTTTCAGACTAACAAATATTTACGCTTAATTTTTGCTACTCCACAGGTTTTGGTATTGATCCCAAAAAACCCCGTTCTAACGAACGGGGTTTTTAAAGAAAGGCGACGAACCGAGCCCGAAGGGCGAACAGCGTTGTACCAAATAAACAAAAAAAGCCTGTCTTTTCAGACAGGCTTTTCAAAAGAAAGGCGACGACATACTCTCCCACATAACTGCAGTACCATCTGCGCAGGCGGGCTTAACTACTCTGTTCG
>NZ_FOFZ01000012.1 GCF_900111075.1 Flavobacterium frigoris | reverse complement strand
TAGAAAGCCTAAAGACAAACAAAATTGCTTTCTGAATTTGAAAAATAAGGCAAAACTTAATCGCCAAGAAATTGCGCTAGAAACTTGAATCCGCCCATATGTCCGATAAAAAACAATAAATAGCTGCATATGAAAGAAAATCAGAGTTTAAACTTGACCCAATTGAGAAGAATAAGCCTGTTACTGGCTTATTTAAAACGAAATCCATACAAAACCAAGCATGATATTTTAGATTATTTTGAAGACAACGACAAAGGTTTTAATGAGCGTACTTTTTACAGACTTAAAGAAACATTAGCCAGGGATTTCGGGATTGAAATTGTATTTGACTATAACAATGATGGTTATTTTTTTGATGAACAAAAAAGCACTAACCCGGAATCTTTCCTGAGCTTATTAGAAGTTTTGGCCACAGCCGAACTTTTTTCAAGCAATTTCAAACAAAAAAACAATGCGCTTTCTTTCGTAGAATTCGAAAATAAAGCTGCAATAGAATCCATTCCTAATTTCAAAATCGTTTTGGATGCTATCCAACAACAATTACCTATAACCTTCAACCATAATAGTTTTTATCATTTAAAAGAAAGTAATTATACCTTAAAGCCCTATTTCCTGAAACAATACCAAAACCGTTGGTATGCCATTGGCGAAACCGAAAAAGGATACCGAACTTTTGGGATTGACAGAATAGATAATATTACTATTGGCACTAAAAAATTCAAACCAAAAACAGAAGAAGCAAAAGACAAGTTCAGCCATGTAATCGGTTTAAACTACGTAGATCATAAAATGGAAAAGATAAAATTATCATTTCACATTTCCCAAAAACCTTATATTGTCTCACTTCCTTTACATCATTCCCAAAAGGAAATCAATCTCGAAAATGAAACAACATTTGATATTGAACTACTCATTCATCCCAATTTTGAATTTAGACAGCAGGTTTTGAAATATGGAAGTCTAGTCAAAGTTGTTGAGCCGAATTGGTTGGCGGAGGAGATTAAGGAGGAATTGAGGAAGGGGTTTGAAGGATACTTATAATAAATAAAACCTCTTAAGTTTTAAATTAAGAGGTTTCTTTGGGTTTACTAATAAGGATAATAAACTAACGTTTTCCCTTTTCTGCCTGAAGACGGAAGTCCTAGTTTCAAATAAATACCAGTTTTTCCAATAAAATAATGTGTTTTCATTTTTTTAAATTTAAATTATTAATTACCCATAAGGTTTTCATATTTAAATCGCTGTAATATTCTCTTAAAAATAAATCACCATATCAAGATTTACTTTTTTTATTGATTTAAACTTTTTCGAAAAACCCATATTTAATTCAAAAACATCCTTCATTACGTTCAAACCTGCTGAAAATTCTAAAAGTTGATTATAGTCACTTGTTATTTCTGTTTTTAAAGTTTGCTCCTTATTAAAGGAATCATTTTCTGGATCTCTCGAATCTATAAGACCTTGTAATTTTGTATCCGCAGAAAAATTGTGACTTTTAACAAAATCATTTGCTTTAATAAACCCTTTTTCGATGTCAAAATCCGTTTTCTTTTCTATTTTTCTTTTTAATTCTAACCTTTGAGAGATTTTATTAGTCTCATTTTTTCTATACGTTGAATCAAATTCGACAACTTTATATTTAAAATCGCCATTTCCATTAAAATCCATTTCTTCAATACTATCTAGAACCACTGTAGCTTCAAAACCTGTAGCTCCTAACAATTGAGCCACTTTTGCATAAAACTCAATTTTTTCTTCCATAAAATAATACTCATCTAAAGAACTATTTACATAAAAACCAGGTTTGTTTGGATGCTTATAATAAACTGAGCCTAATTCAGGTTCCTGTCCAATTATTTCATATTTATTTAAAAACTCTTCTTTATCATATTCTAACGATAAAATTTCTGTCGACCTTAATCTGTCAGAAAATTTTTCAAATTTATAATTTAAAGACCTTTCGTCTTCTTCAAACAATACTATTTTACTATTTCCCATACTACAAAACTTATTATTAATGAAATGAAAAAAACAATAATTATTTTTTTAATATTTTCTTTTTTTTTAATTTTAGTTATTAATTCTTCAACATTAAAAGCAATATCTTTATTAATTTTAAGCGAATCTTCCTTCAAGTACTTCAGCATTTCTTCAACATTGTTCGATTCAATATAATAGATATAAAAAAGAAATCTACCAACTTCATCTTGATTTTTATAATGTGATTTTATACTTAAAAAATTACCTTTCTTTTTAATTTTCAACTCTTCATCTTCATATAGAACTTTCCAATTTTCACTACTATTAACAATTTGGAATGCTTTCATTGATAAATCAGAAACATTATTTGTTTCTAGATTACCATCAATAACGAAATAATCACCTTTAACTGGGGTCTCACTTTGTGAATACAAAATCCTTTTCATTATCCAAAAATTTTATCCATTAAATCACTAACTTCATTTCTTTTAGTCAAATTAACTACGAAAAAAGCATTATTGAATAAATTCGAATATTTTTTATCTCTAACTTGATTCAGTATTTCTTCGATCAATTTATTTTTACTGTGTTGGGATAAGTCTGAATGTGATGCTATGATTGCTGATTTTTTATTTTTAATATTTCCATTTATATGATCTAGGCGCGAGTTGCATTCACGTTTGTAATCAATACTTGTTAGATACTCACTAACATTGAAAAAATATAAAACTATATCATTTTTTTCAATAATTTGCCTGTATTCTACCATATAATTTTTAGCTCCCCCTATATCATTACCTTTATCAATATATATAGTTTTGCCATTACTTAATTCAAATTTAAAACTTTCAAAATTTTCACGTGAGGTAGGATTAAGAACTGCCTCAAGTCCTCTTAAATTATTTAAAAAAGTGGTTTTCCCTGATGCTTGCATTCCTATTATGCCAAGTTTATTAGCTTTACTATCTTTACCAAAGAAGTCTACAACAACACCTGTAACACCCCCTATGCCCCCGCCGATAAGTGCACCAACTAATGATACTGCACCAACTGGTCCTGCTACTGGTAAGGCAATAACAGCACCCACACCAATTGCAATACCTCCTAAGATTTTACCTACTTTTTTTATATTCATTTTTTTAATTATTTAATTTTATTATCAAAACTAATATTCCAAACTGTCAATTCTTGTCGCTCTATTTTTTATTCCAAAAAACTCTTAACCTTTCTCTCAATCCCTTCATCCGCTTTTTTCAAATTAGCTAAAGTTATTTTCAAATCAATTTCATTAAGAGTTATGTTAGAAGGATTACTCAACCAATCTTCCATTTTTCTTTTACCCTTAGATTGATTGATACATCTTAAAGTAATACCAACATTTTCGGGACAATTAACAACTAAAGCTATTTGCTCATCAGTTAAACGAGATTTGAATTGAGTATGAACGGATTCCGAGGAACGCAAGTGTTCATAATCGTAAGGATCTCCTCCTCTGAGTGTTTTTCCTGTGTAACAATCAATATAAAGTGCCAATCCATCACCACCACGAATGAGTGCGGCTTGCTGCATGACAGCTTTAGTTTTTGTAAAAACTTTATCGATTGCTAGTCGGCTATAAGTACGTTCTGGGTTTATTAACTGACTCATTGGGTTATTATCTTTTTACCAAATATATAATTATTTAATCCTATTTCTTATAATTAAAAAGCAATTACTCCTTAAAATTTAATTTTTAATGAAATACAAATATTAACTCATTGAATGTTATAAACTTGCTCTCATTTGTTTCTTAACAAACCATATAATTTAAAATTTAAAATAGACTATTCTTAAACTTATTACATAAACAAAAAAAAGCCTGATCTCACGACCAGACTTTTATATAAATTCGGAAAAAGGTTACCAAGCCAAACCCGAATTATTTCTTTTTTGATTTTGTCAATCCTTTTAAAAGGAGAGAAACCGCAAAACTTACAATGGCTCCCACTACCGCTAAGATAGTCGTTTTTACAATATCTTCAGAAAGGATATTGGGCACAATACTCAACAAAGTTCCTGATGCGGTTCCTATTCGGAGGGAAATATTAGTCTCCATCACGGGTTTTATTTTGGTTTTCCTGCTCTTTTTTGGCTTTGTCATCCACAGTGATTTGACTTACCGCTGAGATAACGCCACCTGCAACAGCCAAATAGCCTGCAACGGTCACGACAGTAGCCGGTAAAACAATTGGCGCAGCTATAACGCTCCCGCTGATGGCCAACAAAGCCAAACCAATGGCTCTCACAATCTTAAAAAAACTTGGAGTGGGCGCTTTCGCGCGTTCAACTACATTCATAATTTATCTACTTTTTTTCAGCCTTGTCGTCCTGAGCGGAGTCGAAGGATTAGATTGGATACTTATTTTTACTTCTTCATTGCGATCTAAAGCTGCATAAACCAAAGCTTTCAGCTTTTCCAACGCTTTTCGGGAATAAATTCCCTTTCCTACTCCACTATGTTGCGCTACAGGAGCAATACAGCCCAATAATTCTTTTTTGGCGTCATTGGCGGGATGGATTAATATTAAATCTCTTCCCGGAACATTTCTCAAATGCAAGTGCCATTTAAATTTTGGGCTAAACCGCTTCTGCAAAACATATTCTCCTTCCGGAATACAAGAGATACGCCTTTGATTTCCCAACCAAGGCAATTCGATGGTATAACAAACTAATGTGCCGTTCCATTCTAGTATCCCTTGCGTTCCTTCAGGAAAATAGATTCTGGTTAATACTAAACCCATCTTATATCAATTATATTTTTGTATTTATCCGAAAATTTTCTGGTATAATGCCGATATAGTATGAAAATGGTCCAATTTTTATTGGACTATATTGAATACATAATCGGTATTACAATCCGCTTACACTAACCAAAGCTAACGGGTTGAAGGATCCATTTTTCAAGGGATACATCTGGCCATTTACTTGTTGGTAAAACTCAACACCTAAAGCCAAAAACAACGGTTTTGTGCTGTTTGGCGTGACCGGGTTTACATGACTAATCGCCGCTGTTGCAGTCATATCCCATGGAAGAATAGCAGTTTCAGAATTCGTTGATACGAAAGTCTCTGCCTCAAAATCAATTTCAGCACCAGCTGAAATAATTTTGAAATGGGTCGTCCCTCCTGGAGCTGCAATCATATTAGCGGGAATAAACGAATCCAAATCAACGCTGATATCTCCAGATACTCTGTCGATTATCCCTACATAGGGCGCAAACAAACTAGTTCCCAGTTTCCCTCTGATATTGAACTCAAAACCAATAAGCAATTCCGCCTCACCATCAATTACATTTCGTAACCCACGCTCGCTAATCGTATCCGCTTGGATCACTTTCACCATCGCTTGGGTAAGTCGACTCACCACTCTACCGTCCGCAGAATTTAGAAGTAAGACTCTCAGAGCCGTTCTTAAAGTTTTTCCGGCCTTCCCTGCTCTACCAAACTCGGAACCATTTTCACGGGTTCTTTGAAACGCAGGATCATTTTTGATTCTGCTGGCATCAATACCACCTTTTTCACGAGCCAAATGGCCGTCTTTGGTTTTGTAAAAAGTAATATCTCCAATAGTACCTTTCAACTTAATTATGCCTTTCTGTCTTGCCATAATTCCTAAAATTTAAGTTTATAAATTAATTTAAAATGAATTCAATCGTCTTCCTGTTGCAACACTTTTCAATTGATTTGAATACAAATTTTAGCTAATTAAATCACATTAAAAAGGCCTCGACGACCAGATGGCAGGATCAGACACAGATGGCATAAATCGACATAAATGACACATGTGAGTTCGTTACGAGTTATAAATTTCTATATGCAATTACATATAGATTGTGTTTTAGCAAGTAAATTATATTCTTTTGCATATAATTTCATATATTTGCTCTAATTCGATGTAAATGCATATAATCATGATGACACTAGCAGACTTTGTAAAAGAAAAAAGAAATGAAGTAAACCTTACCCAGGAAGCATTTGCAGAACGTGCTGGAGTAGCACTTACCGTTATTCGAAAAATAGAACAAGGCAAAGAAAATCTAAATCTCGAGAAGGTAAACCAGGTACTCCGAATGTTCGGGCATACCCTCGCACCGGTTAACGCAAGAGAATTATCCAAAAATGAAAAGAAAGAATAATGAGAAAGGCAGCAATATATTATAAAGACGTCTTAGCGGGAATACTCACCGAAACAGATGAAGGAGACTATATCTTTCAGTATGAAGAACAATACATAAAGAAACATCCCAAACAGTTCATTACGTTTACGATGCCAGTAAGTCCTAAAACATATACCGACAAACGATTATTCCCCTTTTTTGAAGGACTAATTCCTGAAGGCTGGCTCCTGGATATCGCATCCAAAAACTGGAAAATCAATCCCAATGACCGTATGGGATTACTCTTGGCCTGCTGCCAAAATTGTATCGGTGCCGTCAGTGTTCAACCAATACCAAATGAAAATGAGTAAGAAATGCGTATATTGTTATCAGATAGTAGAGGATACAATTGGAGGTGATTTTCACGAGCAATGTAGCTTAGCGTTTTTTGGAACAAAACACCAACCTGCATTTGAACATACCCTAAAACAAATGACCGCCTTAGCGCTAAATGTGGTGGAGCGAAGCGTAGCAGTACCCGGGGTACAACCCAAATTATCACTATCAATAGTAAATGACACGATTCAGGACGGGAATAAAGGACGTCTTACCGTGGTAGGTGCTTTGGGCGGTAATTATATTTTCAAACCGCCATCCGAACAATTCCCTGAAATGCCCGCAAATGAACATGTAACGATGCGCATTGCAGAAGCTTTTGGAATTAACACTGTAAAATCAAGCTTGATCCGACTACAATCTGGCGAGCTTTCCTATATTACCAAACGCATTGATAGGACAACTACTGGAGAAAAAATCCACATGCTCGACATGTTCCAAATCACGGAAGCTTTTGACAAATACAAAAGCTCGATGGAGAAAATAGGCAAAGCCATCAACGAATTCTCAGACAATACCTTACTGGACAAACTATACTTTTTGGAATTAGGTGTTTTCAGCTATCTGACCGGAAACAACGACATGCACCTGAAGAACTTCTCGATGATCAATACAGGGGATAGTTGGACATTGGCTCCAGCCTATGATCTGTTGAACGTGGCCATAGTAAACCCGGAAGACACCGAAGAACTAGCCTTAACTCTCGATGGAAAAAAGAAAAAACTAAAATGGGAGCATTTCCAAACACTAGGAACAAACCTTGGTCTTAACGAAAAACAGCTAAAAGGAATAGTAAAACGATTCCAAAAAAACAAACCAATTGCCATGCAGTGGATCGACAATTCATTCCTGTCTGAAGCATTCAAAGAAAAATACAAACTACTATTAGAGGAAAGATACAGCAGTTTATTTCAGCCTAAGTAAACAAGCACTTTTTTGTTTAATTTTACTTAGAAGTTCGGATAATAGAATTTTTAAGTAAGCCAAAGCCCAATCAAAGCTATAGATAGAGTATGAAAACAGAATATAAGAGATTGTGTATTTACCCGAAGGATATACAACGCATTACCGGAAAGAGCTATCGCCAAAGTATTAGACTGTTACAAAACATCCGAAAGGAACGCAATAAGCTCCAAAATGAGCTTGTATCTATAGAAGAGTTCTGCCAATATACAAGCCTAAAAATTGAACAGGTTGAACCGCTGATTATTGGTTAGAAATTGTTTTAAACCTTTTAAAATAATTAACCTGAATAGCTATTGCAACTTATAAGCAAAAACGAGAAGCCGGACTTTCAACTCGGCTTCTCGTTTTATGAGGTAAAGGATATTAAGCGAAAAAAAATCACTGATACCTAATTTATTAATCAATTGTATTACTCTGTTTTTGAAATCCACTGATCCTCAATTCCCCACTTTTTATTAGGCAAAGCAGCAGTTTCGATTATTAAGGTTCCACCATTACTAATCTCTTCCTGCGTCAACCAATTTCTAAACAAAGGCCGCCCATTTAAATTAGCCGATTGAATATAAAAGTGATCTTTATTATAATTGCGAACTTCAATGTGAAATGACTTTCCGTTTTCCCAATTTAAATCTACTTTCTTAAAGATAGGAGCGGTCAAATAATAAATGGGACTACCAATATTTGCTGGTGACAGCCCTATACTTCGCATCACAAACCAGGAGGACATTGTACCTGCATCATCATCCATAGTACGCACATAAGCTTGGGGTGCATTCTTATAAATCCTTCCAATATAGGAATCTACTCCTTTACTATTGTCATTAAAATAAGCCTGTACCACGGTATCTAACATAATATTCCGAAACAGTTTTTGAGATTTCCAAGGTTGTGAACTCGAGTTATACAAACCAGGAACTTGTAGGTCTGGTTGATTCGCATGATTGTAATTATCCTCTGCAAAAAATTGATCTAATTGCTTCAAAAATAAATCTTCGCCTCCTATTAAGTTTTTTAGACCCAACACATCAAAAGGAACAAACCAGCGATACTGCCAAACGGTGCCTTGATACATTCCACGAGCGGGCATTTTATCGAGATCTCCTTTGGATAAATCGGCAAAATCTTTTTTCCAATAATTTTTATATTTTAAAGCCTTATTCAAATATTGGGCACTTAACATAGAATCTTTGGTAATTTTCAGGACTTCAGAAAGTGCCCAACAGTCATAAGAAGATTCCAAAGCCTTGTCAGGCGAATTGTATTCCAATCGGTCTACTTCTGCGATTAGGGAATCTTTGATGGAATTAAAATCTACAGGAAACCCTTTTTTATAACCGTCCAATAAAACAACAATCGCATGCTCCGTGCGGACTGTAGGCGAGGACTCGTGTTTGGTAGCCCAATTATTCTTGCCATACGGATACAAGTTTGCAATAGACTTCACTATGGGGCCAAAACGTTCCGGATAAGCCAATGATAGCATGGGTAATTGTTCTCGATAATTATCCCAAATAGCCCAACCGTTGTATATTGGGCTACTTGATTTTTGAATAGAACCGTCGATGGCTTTGTAGCTTCCATCCGATTCTGAAACTAAAAATGGCGCCTGCAATCCCCGGTATAAAAGAGAATAGAATAAATCTTCTCTATCTTTTTCGCCAGTCACTTCTATTCTGGTTAAAAAATGATTCCAGTCAATTGCTGTTTGTGCAGCCAACTCTTCCAAGAGAATCGCTTCTATTTTAGCTTTGGCGTAAGCCGTACTAACGGAGGAGAAACCAACACGAACTTCCATTTCGGTAGTGTCAGCAAGGCCAGAAATAAGATACTTATGTTCCGAAATTGGAGTTATTGTTGCCAAATTAGAGATCTCTAAAACATAATAAATACGATAAATCCCCTTATCGCAAGTGGTTTGGGTGTCAATCCAGCCGCTTATAGTATTTCTATCAACTTCATGCTCTTCGGCAACAAATCGATTAACAAAAGCATGGGACAAATCAATAAAAAGCCCTGCTCCTTTTTTCGGAAATTCATAATGATGAATTCCAAAATTATGTTTTACACTCATTTGGGCTATAATTCCATTCTTAAATGCTACTCCATAGAAACCCGGGGAAGCTGATTCTTGTTTTTTGATTAATGGTGCACTCACATCACCATCAAAAATAGGTTTAATAAGCAAATTTCCTCCAGTTCCCATACAGCCTACTCCTTCGATACGGCTATGGGTAAATCCCAAGAATTCCTTGGCCAAATGTTCGTAACCGGCATGAATATGAGGATAGGTTTGGGGGCCAATACTCATCATATTAAAAGGAGAAGATGCCGAAGGCGACATTTGTCCATGATCTCCAGAAGTACCTAAAAATACATTTACCTTTTCAACTGGTGATTGCTCTTTTGTAGCATTTTTTTTCAAAGACTGGCATGCAACTATAATAAAAACAAGTAATATAACTAATATTTTTTTCATGATATCAATTTATGGATCTAAAGGGTCGATTGGGTTTTGATGCAAAGATTCGATTTTTGGTAAAAACTCTATTGTAGTAGAATTAAGTCTCTTTAGAATAATGGCAGGTAAATAACCTAATTCTTCAATACAACGCGCATTAAAATTGGGGCTTCCTACATAATCACTATGACTAACATTCGTAATTACAATACTTTTTTTGTTAGTTGGCATTTGATAAGCAAACATCATTCTACTGACATTACGTAAATTTGTTGTGGTATGTCTGGCAAAAGGATCAATAAGGATGTTTTCTTCGGGAATATGATACACAGTCATCAATTCTTTTTTCATTTCAATAGCCTCGCAATAGGGAGCTCTAAAAGGATGAGCATGACCTCCAGAAACAATAATCAAAGGGGCTTTCTTAGCTTCATATTCTAATACTCCTAATTGTATGTTTAGTTTTCCTATGGCGGACAATCGGTCTTGATAATTCTCTGGTCCGTTTCCCAAAATTAAAATAGAAGCATAATCTAAAGCATTGAAATTTATTTGCTTTATATGATCAATTGCTTTTTTGTTCTCTTTTTCCTCTAACGGTTCGTAACGCGCCACCTCATCACGATGGTTCATGTACAAAAGTGACAAACTAAAATCCAGACTTTCTTGAAAAAATAAAGTATTCAATCTAGGTTTTTTATTGTGAAGCATATCAGACCACATAAAAACAGATCCTTTATAAAATTTAGACTTTACATCATAAGAAACAGAATCTATTGTAGCATACTGAGGGGCTTCTCCAATTCCATAAACATTCATAATCCGATTCATTCCTCGAGAACAAATTTGCCACGCTTTTAGCAGTAATTCGGTATCGGTATCGTTTTTAAAATTTTCATATTTACCAGAAGAACGCAAATTATTTTTCACAAAATCTTGTAGTTCCTTTTTACTTTTCATCAAAATTTGAACTTCCTTTTCAATACTTTTGAGTTCTTTTTCTTTAATTTGATAGGTACTAATCAAGCAGGAAAGGCTGTCTTTGCAAGAGCTCAGCTTGGAACTTATCTCTTGTTGCTGTTTATTAAAAATGCTTTTTAAAACACTATTGTTTTCTAGAAGTTGTCTAACTGCTTTATCGTTTTGAATGGCTGTCAGCAAATAAAAATTCTTATCCTGTACCAACGAAGAAGTTTTGGATGATTTATAATTTAGATCAAATCCTTTGACTTCTTGGCTATAGCCTGAAATACATGCAAGTGTAATTAATATGTAAATTAGTTTTTTCATCTTTTTTATATAAAAATTAGGCAATCGATAAGATTACCTAACTTTATTTAGTTTTTAATAACCATTATTCTGAGTAACCATTCCTATAGGTAATCCATCTATATACCTTTGTGGTATTGGAAAATATTCGTTTTTCCCTTTGATAAACACCGCATTAGTTAGATGTGTTCTTCTGGTTTTTTCAATCAAAAGATACGCATTTAAAACAGTATCTGCCTCTCCCCATCGAACTAGGTTAAAGAATCGATGCCCTTCCATTGCTGTTTCCAAACGAGTTTCTAAATGTACTGCAGTTTTAGCCATAACTTTACTTGTCCATACTGTGCTATACGGCGCTATAGTATAGTTAGCAGCATTGGCACTTCCGTCTAAAGTTTTTACAAAGGCAGTATTAGCTGCACGATTTCGAATTTGATTTACTAACGTTCTCGCTTCTTCTAATTTCCCTATTTCAACGGCTGCCTCTGCTCTCCATAAAACGACCTCCGCATAACGGATAATGTAATAATTTAACGCATTTACATATGGCCAAACCGTAACATAATAAGGTGACTTTGCTGAAACTATGCGCTTCTTTGGGGAAAATGAACCATAAGTAGCCAAATCTCTAGCCCAAGTATCCTGATATAAAATACCCAAATCTTTGTATGGTATTCCTGGACGACCAACGGTAATGTCCAAACGAGGATCTACATTATCACTAGCAACAACGTTTACATTATTTTCTAAGGGTAAACCTGAAGCATCTGTTTTAAAAGCGTTCACTAGATTCTGTGAAGGACGGTGAAAACCATATTGAGAATAAAATGGGCCTCCTGGAGCAGTCAATCTATCGCCGATACTCCCATTATAATTACTAGGCTGTCCATCATTTACCGAATGTTGAACTGCAAAAATAATTTCCTTATTATTATCATTCTCTGGTAAAAACACTTGTTGAAAATCCGTCAATAAACCATAATTACTACTCATTATTTCAGTAGTAGCGTCATAAGCAAGTTGCCATTTACTTTCAAATAAATAACATTTTGCCAAATAAGCTTTAGCAGCTATTTTAGTTGGTCGTCCCAGTTCACTTTGCGTCTCTGGAAGATTGGCATAAGCTTCCTGAAAATCTGTTTCAATTTTAGTCCAAATCTCATCTGAAGAAAAGGTCGTATTTGATTTTGCATAATCAGCAACAGTTGTAGCCGTTTCATCGATATAAGGAATGTGATTGTATATCTTTTTTAATTCAAAATAAAAGTGGCCTCTCAAAAAACGTAATTCAGCCATTCTCTTCACTTTTAAAGAAGCTTCAAAATCAGTCGAAGCGTTTAACAATCGCATGGCTTCATTAGAACGCTTTACACCTTCATAAAGTGCCTTCCATTTACGTTCAATATCTACAGTAGTTGCATTTTCATTGTAAATCTCCATTTGGTGAATGTTATTCTGATCACCTGTTCCGCCACCACCTTTATAACTATCATCAGACGTTATGTCTCCAAAACTAAAATTAGAGTCGGGAGAATTATAAGCATTACTAGCCCCATCTATTTGACCGTTCAGAACACTATAGGCCGATATTATAGCACGTTCTACATTTGCAGGCTTTGTCATTTCAGAAGGATCAACTTCACCGTATGTAACCTCCTCTAAAAAATCATTAGAACATGAACTCATCTGTAGGCATAAAGCCAATAGGAAAACTGTTTTTATTGTGTTTTTTATTCGCATCATTTTTAAATTTAAAAGTTTAAATTACAACCAAAAGTAAATGTTCTTGAAGGTGGATAAATCCCTCTATCAATACCTATATCAAGATTTCTATTACTTGAAGAATAACTTTGTAGACCTATTTGAGGGGTCATTCCACTATATTTTGTTATAGTAAAAACATTACTAGCCTGCCCATATAAACGCAATTTCATTCCAGCTAAAGCTTGCGAAGGAAAAGTATAGCCTAATTGTAAATTGTTTAATTTGAAATAAGAACCGTCTTCAACATAATAGGAAGAAGCACGAATGTTGTTGTTTCTATCGTCCAGTGACAATCTTGGAATAGTAGAATTTGGATTATCAACCGTCCAAGCATCTAATAAAGCAACATCTTTATTGTAGGCTGCTTGATTGAAAAAATGGGTTTTGTACTTGGTTAGATTATAGATATCATTTCCAAAACTTCCGTTAAAAAACATTCCTAAATCAAACTGTTTGTATTTAAGGTTGATATTGAAACCAAGCATCAAATCAGGATGTGGAGAACCAATAAAAGTCCTGTCTTTACTATCAATTATTCCATCACCGTTGACATCTTTAAACTTAAGGTCTCCAGCTTGTGCATTAGGTTGCAAACCATAATCTGAAACTTCTTGTTGACTTTGAAATAAACCTTCAGAAACATAGCCATAAAAAGATCCAATAGGTTCTCCAACTGCACTTCTAGATATTTCCTGATCAAAATTAACTGTATGCAAAGAAGAACTAGGAATTCCTAAATAAGCTACGCTATTTAAAGCCGTCAATTCATTTTTATAGCCCGTCAAATTCAAAGCAAGGTCATAGGAGAAATTACTTATTTTATCAGCAAAATTTAAATCTAGTTCATAACCATGATTTTTCATTTGCCCGTCATTAATCCATTGTCCATCATTAGTGCCTCCATAGGTTAGTGGAACCACATTATAAACAAGAATATCATTTGTTTCTTTATTGTAATATTCTGCCGTAACATTTAATTTATCATTAAAAAAACCTAGATCAACTCCAATTGTTCTCTGAGTAGTTGTTTCCCAGGATAAATCAGCATTAGAAACGCGTGTTTGTGTTAATCCTGTGGCTGTCACATTTTGACCGCCACCAATAGCATAATCAGAATAATTATTGTTATTAAAATAGCTATCTACAGTAGAATAAGAAGGTAGCTGTTGATTTCCTGTTTGTCCCCAACTTCCACGCAGTAAAAACGAACTGAATTTATCTCCAAAATCAAAGAAATCTTCCTTGTCAATTCTCCAGCCTCCAGAAACTGCTGGAAAAGTACCCCAATTGTTATTGGCTAATCTTGAAGTCCCATCCCTTCTAACAGTGGCACTTAATAGATATTTTTGATTAAAATTATAATTTACTCTACCAAAATAGGAGTTCAAAGCCCATTCGTTTGCAGTCCCAGTGTTTAATTGGTTTTCAGTACCATAACTTAAATATCTGAAATTTGGATCTTCATAAAGGAAGTTTTGACGAGAAGCTCCAAATCCTTCGTAATAATATTTAATAGCTTCATGTCCCAAAAGAACGTCTAGATTATGACTACCAATCTGTTTCTTATAATTTAAGGTATTTGAAATTGTTAATTGATAATTAAAACTATTGTTAGTGGTTAATGAGTTTTTCACATTTTGCGAAAGAATTTCATTGTAAACAGGTGAAAAACCTCTGTAATTATAATTCTCAAAATCCAATCCTAAAGAGGTTTTAACAGTGATATCACTGATCTTAGCACTAATAAATACATTCCCTAAGGCTTGAATTCGTTTTTGCTTATTATCTTTGGCACGAGTTAAATTCCCAAGAGGATTTGCAATATCATTGATTGGATTTCCAGCAAAATCTCCATTATTATCATAAACGGGAACAATAGAAGGGAATTGCAATGCATCATAAACGATACTTCCCAAAGCACTATTCGTTCCTGTTGCTACTTGCTCAGTATACGAAGACGTAAAGTTTTCACCAATAGTCAAAAAGTCTTTAATGGTATAACTGGAATTAAATCGAGCAGAAAAACGTTCAAATCCGGTATGCTTTATAGTTCCTTCCTGATTAAAATAGCCAAGAGAGAAAGCGTGTTGGCCTTTTTCATCCCCTTTTGACAGCGATAAATTATATGAATGAACAGCGGCAGGCTGCATAATTTCATTAATCCATTTTACATCATCACTGGGAATGGTTTTACTAGAATTAAGATACTCAGGAATTGTAGGTGAATTAAGATTGCTTCCGTAGATCCCACTTGCTGGTACTTTTCCATCATTCTTTGTGGCTTGCCAAAGTAGATCACCATATTGTTGTGCATTCAGCAGATTAGGCAAATTAAAGGCCGATTGAACACCAGAATACCCATCAAATTGTATTTCGGTTTTACCATTTTTCCCCCCTTTTTTTGTTGTTATAACGACAACTCCGTTAGCAGCACGAGAACCATAAATAGAAGAAGATGCAGCATCCTTTAATACTTGAAGAGTTTCAATGTCTGCTGAATTAATACCATTTAATCCATTTGAAGCTGGAACCCCATCTATAATTACTAATGGATCATTATTGTTAATGGTACTAAAGCCTCGTACACGAATAGAAGAACCTCCTCCTGGGCTGTTATCACTCATGATTTGAACACCAGGTAAGCGACCTTCAAGCATTTCAACTACATTAGCCTTTGGTTGAGATTTAATATCTTTCATTTTTACAGTAGAAATAGAAGCAGTAACATTTCTTCTTTGTTCTGTACCATATCCCACAACTACAACCTCGTCTAACTGAGAAGTTGATTCAAAAAGAATTACTTTAATTTCTGTCTTATTCTCAATATTGATTATTTTAGTTTCAAATCCCATATAACTAATGGATAAACTGCTCGCGCTTTCAGGGACATTAATCGTAAATTTCCCGTCAAAATCAGTAGTGGTTGCTATTGCAGTTCCTACTGCAAAAACAGATGCTCCAGGAATAGGCAAATTAGAATTATCTAAAACTACTCCAATAATTTTTCTGTTTTCTTGAGTCTTATTTTGATTTGAATTACCAAGTTCTTTTACTAAAATCCCGTTTTTAGTTATCTTAAAATCAAGACTCACCTTGGTTTTTAAAACAGCTAATACTTGATTTAAATCCTGATTACTCGTCGTAATAGAAATTTTTTCTTGAAGAAATTTCTGGTCTGACATATAAATG
This sequence comes from Flavobacterium frigoris, assembly GCF_900111075.1. GTDB lineage: Bacteria > Bacteroidota > Bacteroidia > Flavobacteriales > Flavobacteriaceae > Flavobacterium > Flavobacterium frigoris. The sequence goes on along the minus strand of NZ_FOFZ01000012.1, from coordinate 91,710 downwards.
AACTTTTTGTCAATTTGCTGCTCTATTAGAGAAAAGATTTGTTTTATGGAAACATCTTTTAGATTCAAATTAATTTTCTCGTTTGCAGCTATATTTTCTACGGCTTCATTCATTATCGGAGTATTAGAATAAATAGTCCCAATACCCAACTGAAGACATAATGATAAGGTTAGAATAATTTTTTGTTTCATTTTATCTGTGATTACTTAATGTTGTTTTTAACAAACTAGAACTGATTTTAAAAAGTTAGTTTTTCTAATAATTATTAAATAGAGTTAAATAACTCTATCTTTTTTATGAGATTCCAAAGCCTTACTAATATATTTGAGTGCAATAGCTATATGATTTTCAACCGTTTTAGGGGTGACGTTTAGAATCACGGAAATTTCTTTATATTTTAATCCGTCTATTCTACTGAGTTCAAAAGCTTGCCGTGACTTTTTAGGAATAACATCTAATATTTCACGTATCAAATTGGTACTAATTTCCTTCTCTTCATTTTCAATAATCTCCTGCTCTCTACTGGGAGAAAACATTGTATTATTAGTTTTACTTTCATCGATTTGTTGATGAAACTGCTCTGATTTCCGTACTGTTTTTAAACTGTTTTTTACTACTACATAGATATAGGATTTAGGATTTTTAATTTTATCAAGAATATTTCTACTGTTCCACAACTGAATAAAAATATCAGCTACTTTTTCTTCTACAAGACAAGAATTCGATTCATAACTCAATCCAAAACGACACAAAGGAGTATAATACCTATTAAAGAAAAGTTCCATTGCTTCGTATTGACCATTTCGAATTTGCTGAAATAAATAATCGTCTGAAAAGCAATCACTATTGCCCATTTTTATTTGGTTAATGTTCATGATATTTTGCTATTTCGAAATTGTTTTGAATAGTTTTGGTTATACTCACATCTAAAATAAATTCTAGAGAAGTTATAAAGTCATCAATAGACTGATTCTTGAAAGCACCTTTAATATGCATATTTGCAATTACAGCATCCTTAATTACAAAATTCACCCCATAGAATTGATTAATTTTAGGAAGAGCATCTTCAATTTTCACATCGTCGAGTAGAAGGATATTATCTTTCCAAGCTAAAATTTTATTCACATTAAAATTTCTTTTAATGACACACTTTGTCTTAGCATTCCATACCAATTCTTCATTTGGCAGTAGGTTAATTTCATCCTTACTTTCTTTCAATAGTACATTGACCTTTCCCTTTGATAATGAAATTGTTTGGTTAATTGCACTGCCATTAACATTAAATTCTGTACCTAAAACTTTCACATCAAAATCATTAGTATGGACGGTAAAAGGGGAATTAATATTCTTTGTAACTTTGAAGAAAGCTTCTCCTTTTAACCATATATCCCTCTGCTTTCCAAAATCGCTAGAGTATTTAACTTCACTTCCCGAGTTTAAGATAACGGTACTGCTATCTGGTAGCGTAAAAGTGAGTCGCTCCCCTTTAGTAGCAGTTTTATGATTGTTATAATGTGAATTTGGTATTGTAACAAAATAAAAAAATGTGCAAAAGACAAAAAGTAAAGCAGTAGAAAGAAGTACCTTATAATTTAATGACCCCTTTACCGATTTTTCCTTTACTGGTTTGTTATGTTTTTTAATAATTTGTCCAAAAGAAGTAGTTGTTTTGGTTAATTTACTATCGGGATAATTAATCCAGATTGTTTTAAAATTTTCAAAAACAGCAAATAGATCATCATCCAAAGACAATTCGATTTCAAATACAGATCGCTCTGCTTTTGACATTTCATTGGCAAGATACCTCACACATTTTTTTTCCTTCTGATTAACATTCAACATAAATATTTTCCTTTACTTATAGGAGTCAAAATAAAAGAAATACCCCTAGTTTTCAATACCATCAAATCGACACCATATTGTTAATGAATCGTTAATAGCCTATTTATAGTGGAAGTAAGTCCTCGCTTAGAAAATTATATTTTGATAAAACTATTAAATCTAAAAAGTGACTAAGAGCTTAAACCGCGATCCGTTAGAAATACAAATGACTATCAACAAAGAATCGATTAACCATCAGGCGGGAACGGAACAAGCTCGAGAATGGGTTTGCAAGCATAGAGGAGTCCTGCCAGTACATCAGTCTAAAAATGGAACAAGTTGAACCTTTAATTATTGGGTAGTAACTTTATTTAACCTCATCAAATTTTGAACTTTACTAGGCTAATAACTTGTTCAATGATCGGTTCATTTACATGTTCATTTTTTAGTTTAGTTTATCCTCAAAAATTGTAATAAATCTGCAATATTTTGTATATTTACTGAACACAAATTGATAGAATACATTACGATTAAAAAAAGGGGGTGATTTCGGTTACCCAATTATAATTTATATTTTAAAATACTGATTATAAGCGATATATAGAGATTTGTAAAATCCCTCTTTCTCCGCTAAAAGCACCTCAAAAGGGTGCTTTTTACATTTCAATACTTTCCAACTTTCGATAAATTGGAAAACAAGTTCAAAAGTTGTTTGTTACAAACTATCGACCATTTTCAATAATTACTCAAACCATTCGCGCACAATAATATTAGGCTAAAATCCAAAATTTTTATTCCTTCTAACGGCAGAATTTCTTGAATATGGAGCGGTTTACTGTTTCAGTTTAAAAAATTAAATGCTTTCTAAATTATTTATTTGAAGTACTAATTCTTTTGGAACTAGAATTTTACTTTGGGTTTTGAAATCAAATAAAATGACCTCATGTGTTTTTATCGCCATCAATTTCTGGCTTTTTTCACTGTAATAGAAAGATTTCAGGATGATTCTGTCATCCCTGATTTCTTCCGTTTTTGTACCAATATGGATGGTGTCGGGATAGGTTACCGGAGCAATATATTTAACCGACTGGAATCCTAAAATAATACCTGTTTTCATTTTATCCCCTTCAGATGAGAAGAATCCAAGCGCTCTAAAATAATCAATCCTAGCTGTTTCTCCCCATCGAACATAGACCACATTATTAACATGTTGCAATGCATCCATTTCTCCCCACTGCACTTCAATAGTCGAAATAACAGGATACTGTTTTAAAATATCTTTCATTTTTTCAATAGGTCTTTAAACAATCCGCGGGCGATCACTATTTTCATAATTTCATTGGTTCCTGCATAAATACGGGCAACACGATTGTCAGCATACATGCGAGCAATGGGGTAATCCCACATATATCCATAGCCTCCAAATAATTGTAAACATTCATCCACTACATTGCCGCACATATCCGTTGCCGAATATTTAATCATCGAAGCGGTTTCAGTCGTTAATTTATGATCCACCAATAATTCAATGCAGCGATCTAAAAAGGCCTGATGTATTTGCATTTGCGTGGTACATTCAGCTAGTTTAAATTGGGAATTTTGAAAACCGGCAATCTGAGTTTTAAAAGCCTCTCTTTCTGTCGTATAGGCAATTGTGCTTTCAATAGCTCCTTCGGCTGTTGCTACTGCAAAAATCCCTACTGTCAATCTTTCACGAGCCAATTCTTCCATCATAATTTTGAAACCCATTCTCTCCTCTCCCAGTCTATTTTCTTTTGGTACTTTTACATTATCAAAAAATAACTCACAGGTGTCTTGAGATTTCATTCCTATTTTCTTAAAAGGGATTCCTTTACTGAAACCCTCCATAGATGATTCCATTATAAGCAAAGTCACTCCTTCCTGATCTGTATTGACATTTGTTTTTACTGCTACAATGGCCATATCACACATAAAACCATTGGTGATAAACGTTTTTTGTCCATTTACTACATAATGGTCTCCTTTATCTTCGGCGGTGGTTCGAAGTGCTTTCAAATCACTCCCGCAATTCGGCTCAGTCATACCTATGGCGGTAATCATTTCGCCTTTGGCCATTTGTGGCAAATACTTCTGCTTTTGATCCTCAGTTCCATATTTCAACAAATAAGGCGCTACAATGTCAGAGTGCAATGAAAAACCTGGACCGCTAATTCCTTTTTTTGCAAATTCTTCGATGAATAAAGCGTTAAATGAAAAATCAAGTCCTCCGCCTCCGTAAATTTCTGGCATATCGATACACAATAACCCCAAATCCCCAGCTCGTTTCCATATTTCACGGCCTACCAGACCTTCTTTTTCCCATTCATCCAGCTTATCCATTATTTCATTCGAAATGAATTCCTGAATCATTCCTTGCATCATTTTATGTTCTTCTGATGCGTATATCTTTCTTTCTATTAGTATATTCTGTAACATATCTTTTAGTTTTTTAGTTAGTCTATTTTAGTTCTCGTAGAAAACTCGGCCGGTTCCTGCGCTTTTAATTCGTTCTTGTAAACTTTCGGGTATCTTAAATCGCTCCCCATATTTCGTTTCTAATTTGGCACTATACAAGGCAAATTCCTTTGCTCCTACATAATCAATGTACGACATCACTCCTCCAGTGTGTAGTGGAAATCCTAATCCTAAAATCGAACCTACATCAGCATCTTTGGGTTCTTGAAGTACTCCGGAGTCTAAGCATTTATATGCATCAATAACCATAGCGAATAATAATCTTCTGCCCACTTCTTCTTCATCATAACTGGCTTGAGGAGGATAAATTTTTGACCATTCTTTCCAAATTGATTTCTTTTCATTTATTGGATAATCATAAAAGCCTTTCCCCTCTTTTTTACCCGTTCGCCCATGCGTTTCAGTAATCGTGACCAAAGTCTGCCGTAAATTAATCTCATGAGGCGTTAAATTGGGGTCTTCACTCATTATTGCCAGCATTAAGTTCAAATTAATCTCATCTGAAATCGCCAAAGGACCTACTGGCATACCTATCTTTTTAGCCACATTTTCAATTAAAGCAGGCGGTACCCCTTCGGTAAGCATTGTAACTCCTTCATTTATAAATTTACCAAAAACTCTTGAAGTAAAGAAACACCAACCGTCATTTACGATAATGGGGACTTTCCCAATGGCAGTTACATAATCTATGGCTGCTGCCAAAGTTCCTTCGCTTGTTTCTTTACCAACAATTACTTCTACTAATTGCATCTTTTCTACAGGCGAAAAGAAGTGCAATCCAATAAACTTATCCGGTCTGACAGAGGCTTTCGCGAGTTGGCTTATAGGTATTGTTGAAGTATTCGAAGCATAAATTACGGCTTCGTCAATCACTTTTTCGGTTTCAATAGTAATCGTATTTTTTAATTTTTCATTTTCGAAAACGGCTTCAATAATCAAATCACAAGACGCTAAATCAGCATCTGAATCTGAAGCTTTTATTTTTTGTAATAGCGCTTCTATTTTGGCTTCAGTTGTATATCCGTTTTCTAATTTTTTTTGCTCCTGTATCTTTATGTAGTCTTTTCCATTTTCTGCTTTTGCTATGCTCACGTCTTTCAGTAAAATATCAATTCCGGCCTTTGCATTTACATAAGCAATTCCCGCACCCATCATTCCGGCACCTATCACGCCTACTTTTTTGAAAGAAACTCGATCATAGCCTTTGGGTTTTGATTTTCCTCTGGTGGCATCGTTTATAAAAATAAAGGAGGCCCTAATAATGTTTTTTGTTTCTTTACTAAATAAGGTATCGACAAAATAACGTGCTTCAATCTCTAATGCTTTATCAATGTGACAGGCTGCGCCATAATAAATCGCACTGAGTACATTTTTGATATGCGGTAAATTCCCATGGGTTGTTTTATAAGCCATCGCATTCGAAACACTGAAAAATTCAGTAACTCCAGACGTTTGCCCAACACCCAATGGAGTTCCGGGGACTTTAAATCTTTTGTTGTCCCAAGGTTGCTCGCTTGTTCCTTTAGTTATAATCCAGTTTTTAGCCAGCATTACGATATCATCTTCAGGACTGCATATTAAATCGACAAGACCGTCTTTCAATGCTTGTGCTGCAGTTAGTTTTTTAGATTTCGTAATGTATTCGATGGTTTTCTGCGACCCCAACATTCTCAAAAAGCGTTGCGTACCTCCTGCCCCAGGAAATAAACCCACAGAACATTCGACTAATCCTATATAACTTTTTGGATGACTACTCATAATCCGGTGATGACAGGCTAGTGCAATTTCGCATCCACCGCCAAGAGCAAGTCCGTTTATGGCAGCCACAACCGGTTTGGCACAAGTCTCCATTTTCCGTAAATAGGTATTGGTTTGCATGAGCATATCAAAACATTCTTCTTTTGATTTGTCATAATTTAAAAACCTTTTTAAGTCACCGCCGGCTATAAAATCTTTTTTGGCGGAAGCAATAACAATTCCTTTTACGGCATCATCCGTTATGGCTTGGTTTATAGTTAAAAAGAACTCGGCCATGGTAACTTCATTCATTATGTTTACCGGAGAATCCGCCACATCCCAAGTAACAATTGCAATACCATCATTATCAACACTGTATTTTATATGTTTATTATTCATAATCTAAAGGATAATTGGTTTTTAAATACGTTCAATAATGGTTGCTATTCCCATTCCCCCACCAACACATAAAGTTGCCAAAGCGGTACTTTTATTTTGACGTTCTAATTCGTCTAGGGCAGTTCCAAGAATCATACAGCCTGTTGCGCCTAAAGGATGCCCCATAGCTATCGCTCCGCCGTTGACATTTACAATCGAATGATCGATATTAAAATGATCCATCAAACGCATTGGAACCACTGCAAACGCTTCATTAACCTCAAAAATATCAATGTTACTCGCATTCATTTTGGCATTTCGCAATGCTTTTTTAGTTGCTGGAATAGGACCTTCAAGCATAATCAATGGCTCACTGCCCAATACGGCCCCCATTCTGATTATTGCTCTTGGTTTTAATCCGAGTTTCTCCCCTATTTCTTTCGAACCAATTAACATTAATGAAGCTCCATCAACAAGGCCAGAGGAATTACCAGCATGATGGATGTGATTTATTTTTTCGATTTCTAAGTATCTATCTATGGCGGTTTGATCAAACAATTGCTCGCCCATTTTTTCAAATGCTGGCGATAATTTAGATAGTATTTCTAAAGTGGTATTTGCTCGAATGTATTCATCCTTTGCCAAATGAACCAAGCCATTTATATCAGTCACTGGAATTATGGATCTATCAAAAAAGCCATTTTGTTGTGCAAACGCTGCTCGTTTTTGAGAATTCACAGCAAAGTGATCTACGTCGTTTCGGGAATATCCATATTTCGTTGCTATTAAATCGGCCGAAATTCCTTGAGGAACAAAGTGCCCAAAAGCAGCATCGGGCTCCATTAGCCAAGCAGAACCGTCAAGCCCCATAGGCACTCTTGACATGGATTCTACTCCACCGGCAATAATCAACTCAGACCATCCTGATTTAATCATAGCTGCTGCTTGATTAATAGCCTCCAGTCCGGAAGCACAATAGCGGTTTAAGGAAACGGCCGAAAGGTGATCTCCGTAATTCGAACACTGTGCAGCGACTTTGGCAACATTCCCTCCTTGTTCTCCAACCTGAGTCACACAGCCAACTATCAAATCTTCTACTAAACTAGTGTCTAAATCGTTTCTTTCTTTTAAGGCGGTCAACAAAGTAGTTAATAATTGAACCGGACTAACTGGGGCTAAAGAACCGTTGCCTTTTCCAATTCCCCTGGGTGTTCGAACTGAATCGTAGATATATGCTTCCATTTTCATTAATTAAGTTACCAATCGGTAACATGTATTTAAAAAATGTTACCATATGGTAACAAATATAGTTTTATTTATTTAAATTTGAAATTTATTTTAAAAAATTAAAGTCATAATATTGCAGAAAACCATCAGCTTACATAATTTATTAACTATGGAACAATACACTCAAGAAACCTATCATTTCGATTTATCCAACGATAAAATACAAACTGTTCATGCCTTTCTCAATAAAGACGGGGCAAGCACAGCTAAAGAATTTGCCATCAAAGCCTATGAATACGTTCGCGATAACTGGCCGTATTACCCCTATCGCTTTAGTTTAATAAATGAAGACTGGCGCGCATCAGAATTAACAACGCATAAAAGTGGCCATTGTATTGATAAAGTAATTATTTTGATTGCAATTTTACGAGCACAGAAAATTCCGGCTAGACTGGGATTGGCAAAAGTAAAAAATCACATAGCGGTAGATCAGATTGTTGAAAAATTTGGCTCAGATGTACTCGTGCCACATGGTTATATCGAAATCTACATAGATAATAAATGGATCAAAGCCACACCCGCTTTCAACAAAGAACTCTGTCAGCTCCTCAATGTAAAGGTTTTAGATTTTGATGGAGAAAATGATTCTATATTTCAAGAATTTGACCAAACCGGTAAAAAGGCTTTTATGGAATACCTTGAAGATTACGGAACTTTTAATGAAGTACCTTTACCTTATATGTTTCAATTATTACAACAACATTATCCCCGAATAATTGAATCAGGAATAACTTTAGGCGGTGTATTACAACTATCCAAATTATAAATGAAAAAAGACAGAGCAGCTACCGAAGAAAAGATCTACAAAGCCTTTTTGGATATATTAAAAGAAAAAGGCCCCCAAGGAGTTGGGATAAATGCCATTGCCAAGGAAGCAGGAGTTTCTAAATCATTAATCTACCGTTATTTTGGCGGTATGAAAGGTCTCCTGTTACGTTTTGCTCAAAAAGGAGACTTCTTTAAATCCCTTTCAGTCATTGATGAAAAAAAGGATAATTTAGAAAACTTAAAAGACTTCATTAAAGAAGGAACCAAAGAACTGCGCAAAAACACTTTAACCCAAGAAATTTTGCGCTGGCAGTTGATCGAAAATAATGAGAACACGAAAAGTCTTTTTAAGTACTTCAATGCCCAAGTAGGCAAAACATTTACTACGAATACAAAAGACGAATCCCTTAATGCCGCTTTTCAGTTAATGTTAGGTGGCTATGTTTACTTTACCTTATTATCTAAATTTAATAAAACATTTATAGCAACCGATTTGACATCAGAAACTACTTGGGAAAATTTTGATGAGGCTATTGCCAAAACAATAGAACTGTTCAGTAAAACCTAACTGGAATCTAAAATCACCCACTCTTACTACAACCAAAAGCTGTTTCGACTAAAGTCCTATCAATACACTCTCTTTCTGAAAAGCACAATTATAAAGCTTTACAAAGCTACCAAATCAATCAAATCCTGACTGAAAACCTTAACTATATAGCGCAAATTCAGTCACACAATCGAAACTTAAATAGAAATAATGTCATTTTAACAACACACAAATAGGAATTTCAAAAATAGTTACATAATTACTATGTAGTATTACAAAAGGCATGTTGTTTGCTTTATAACAAAATGGGGTTCTGCTTTTGACTCAGAACTATATTTTTTTTCACTAATGTGTTTAAAATAAAGAATATAGTAAGAACAAAAATGAAGAGTTATCGCAGAATCAAATTAAAATTAATAGCATCAATTAAAATAACGCCTATGAATACCTATTACTTACATGACGGGACAATACTTAGCGGTCCTTTTGATTTTGCCGAATTAAAAGCAAAAAAAATAACGAAAACCACTCCCGTATGGTGCGAAGGAATGGAAGATTGGAAACAAGCAGGAGAAGTGGAGGAATTAAAAAAATCATTATTTTCCATACCCCCACCAATTAAGTCTTTCGTTGTCCCTCCAACACCTTCAAAAAACGAATATGAAAATGAAATTAAGAAGTTTGCACGTGTAAATAAAAAACCCTTACTTCTGGTTGCTGGAATGTTACTTTTAACTATTGGAACCTTAATTTTTAATATTATACTAAAGAGGAGAACTTTAAAACTAGAGGAGAGAAACAATCAAACTGAATACAACAACCATCAGTATAAAATACAGGAAAAAGAAATTGAAGATCAGAAGAACTTTATTACTGAACAAGAGAAAATAGAATCGGAAAGGATTGGAAAAGAAAGAAAACTGGCCATCAATAATCGACTTTCATCCATTAAAAATTTACTTACCGTCACACATTCCAATTTAAACAATTCCAAAAACGAATTAAATGATGCCCGAAAATTTCAATTTTTAAGAACAAATGGCGAACGGGAGGATGAAATTAACTCTATAGCAAATAACATTGTTTTTTGGCGGAATGAAATTGAAAAACTTGAAAAGGAAATGAGTATGCGATATCTGGAACTTGAAAAAATTCACTAATCTGCTTCTCAACATTTAGCAACTTCCTACACTGCTATTTTTAAATCACAATCAAGGAACAGCTTTTAGTCCAATCAGGATTAAAAGCTGTTTTTTTATGCCTTATAATGCGACACGATCTTAGCAATAATAAAAGGGGTTACGATAATTTATTTTTATATAAAAAATTAAAAACACATCCTTTCAATCTTATTTAGATTAAAAAAATAAAAAAACTTCTTTATTTATACTGAAAAAATAATACTACCCTAAACAAATAGGGGGTATCGTTAAAAATATTAATTATGAATATTTCGATATTTTAGCATTATAATACCGAATAACTAAAATTTGGAAGTCATTTTTTGTAATTGATAATTCTTTCCAAATTAGATCAAAAACATTAATTATTCTTTCTTCTCTTAAAGAAAAGTTAATAAATTCGTCAAAATCAGCGGCTGAAAATCGCATCAAAACCGAATTTATTTAACCTATTTCAAAATTTAAATGAAGAGTAAAATAATAACCAAAACCAATTAATCAATACTAACTAAATTTTTTATCTAATGAAAAAAATCGAAGCTGTTATTCGAAAATCAAAATTTGATGAAGTTAAAGAAGCTTTACACAAAATCGAAGTCAATTTTTTCACCTATTGGGACGTTACCGGAGTTGGTAATGAACAACAAGGACATGTTTACAGGGGAATAACCTATAGCACCACAGACATCCAACGAAGATATATTTCCGTGGTCGTTTCCGATCCTTTTTTAGAAAAGACGGTTGACACTATTTTAGAAGCGGCCTCTACAGGAATGGTAGGAGACGGAAAAATATTTGTTTCTGACATTCAAGAAACATACAGAATCAGAACTAAAGAAAAAGGAACGGATGCCATCAACTAACCAACTTTCTATAAACTAACTAATAACAAAATAAATTATGGATACGAATGCTGTATTAGACTTAATGTGGGTGTTAATCTGCGGAATTTTAGTGTTTTTTATGCAAGCAGGTTTTACGCTTGTAGAAACTGGATTTACCAGATCGAAGAACACAGGGAACATAATAATGAAAAATTTAATGGACTTCTGTATTGGAAGTGTCGCATTCTGGGCAATAGGATACTCGTTAATGTATGGAGCTTCAATAGGTTCTGTTATAGGAACTCCAAGTTGGTTTTTTGATAGCGCTGCCGATATGCACAGTTTGTTCTTTCAAACTGTATTTGCTGCAACAGCTGCAACAATTGTTTCTGGTGCTATTGCCGAAAGAACAAAATTCACTACTTATTTGATCTTCTCGTTATTAATGACTTTACTTATTTATCCAATTTCTGGTAGCTGGGTTTGGAATGCAGGAGGATGGCTTGCAAAAATGGGATTTACTGATTTTGCTGGTTCCAGTGTAGTACACTCTGTTGGTGGTTGGGCATCATTAGTGGCTGCTGCTTTGGTAGGACCTAGAATTGGAAAATATAATACGGATGGAACATCAAATGCAATACCTGGACACAGTTTAATGTTAGGTGCATTAGGGGTGTTTATTTTATGGTTTGGATGGTTTGGATTTAATCCGGGTTCTCAATTAGCAATTTCTGGGGACAATGCTTTCAAAGTAGCGGCTATTTTTATCACAACAAATCTTGCTGGAGCTTCTGGAGCATTGGCTGCTATGTTCTTGACTTGGGCCGTTTATAAAAAACCAGATATTTCTATGACATTAAATGGCGTATTAGCTGGCCTTGTAGGTGTTACTGCGGGTTGTGCTGCTGTAAGTCCAATGGGAGCTTTCTTTATCGGACTAATTTGCGGTGTAGCAGTCGTGTTTTCAATCGAATTTATAGACAAAAAACTAAAAATTGACGATCCTGTTGGAGCCATTTCTGTACACGGAGTTTGTGGTGCCTTAGGTACTTTACTAGTAGGTGTTTTTGCTACTGATGGTGGTTTACTTTACGGCGGAGGATTTGAAAAGCTAGGAGTTCAAGCTATTGGGGTATTTTCAATTGCAGCATGGGCAATGGGCGCTTCGTTTGTAGTACTTTTTATCCTAAAGAAAACTATGGGATTAAGAGTTACTAAAGAAGAAGAAATTGATGGTTTAGATATTCATGAACATGGAACCAATGTTTATAATGATTAACACTTAAAAAAGTTAAACTAAAACGGATCAAATATAATTAAATCGAGATATCGTAGCTTATAAATAAAGTCTCAAACAAAAAATAGTTTTGTTGGAGGCTTTATGCTTTAAGAATCCACATTAATCACTACATTAAGATAATCCTTGATTCTCTTTTAAATCTCTACAGGCTAAATAAACACATCGCTTCCTCCATTTTTATAAATCTTCTAAAGTAACATGCGAAACTACCGACTTGTCTTGCAGCAAAACATCATCATAACTTCCGTCGCCGTCATTTTTTTTTATTAGAAGCCAAGCGTTTTCCTGTTTTCCCTTTAGTCTCACCAATGTAAATTCCCCCTTCAGTTTATGCCCTTTTAGAATAATTCCCAGCTTCCCTTTTTCTAAATCAGATTTAATATCGCCTTCCTCTTGAGTATCTGCAAGCGTATACGTTCCATTATCCCATACAATCACTTTACCAGCTCCGTAATTTCCTTCGGGAATAATACCCTCAAAATCCTTATAATCGTATGGATGATCTTCCACCATAATCGCCAATCTTTTATCAGCGGGGTTCATCGAAGGCCCCTTGGGTATAGCCCAACTTTTCAGTACACCATCCATTTCCAAACGAAAATCATAATGCAGATGAGATGCGGCGTGTTTTTGCACCACAAAAACCAACTCCTTTTTCGGCTTTACAGCATCTCCTTTTGGCTCTGTTGTGGAATTAAAATTGCGTTTTTCGCTGTATTTTTTTAAAGACATACCACATGTATTTTAGATTGAAACCTTCCTAAAAGTTACGCTTTTTAATTTATTTATGGATTAAAATCCATTATTACTCATGGTATCATATTCAAAATAATACCGCTAGAAAAGCATTTTATAATTAATACGCTACAAACCCACTAGATTATTTTTTAAACTGCAGTATGTTAAATCTTATGAAAATAATAAAAATACGGCCTTAAAGTTTAATAAGTTTACAATCTGGAATTGATTCCTACTAAATGCCCATGTCAAAAGAAAAAATACGTCCAGATAAAACCTGTCTCAATTGTAACCATATTGTAGCTGAACGGTATTGTCCAAATTGTGGACAGGAAAACACGTTGAGCCGCCTCTCTTTTCACCATATCTTTATTCATTTCTTTAAAGATTTAACTCATTACGACAATGCTTTTTGGAAGTCAATATTTTACTTATTTTTTAAACCTGCCGCTTTAACTAAAGCATACATGGCAGGAAAGCGTTTGTCTTATTTGAATCCTATCAGACTTTATATTTTCATCAGTTTTGTGACTTTTTTAATGATCTCTTTATTTCCTAATAATCCGGAAAAAGAAATGACGAGCCCTTCAGCAAAACACGAACAAGTAACCATTCCTAACATAGATTCTTTACATATTGAAGAGAAAAGCGTAGATGGTTTAACAAAAGTCGGTCTGTTATCGCAGCAGAATAATGACACAATAAAAAAAATATTAGAACAAACAGATAAAATTGACAAAGTAAAAGATACCCAAACAACTGATTCAACTCCCAATAAAGAAGTTGCTGATTTTGGATATAAATCCATCACCGAATTAGACTCTATTCAAAAACACGGTAGTAAAAAAGCACAAGTAACCGATACAGAATATTGGTTACTTAAAAAATGGCTAACCGTAAAAGAAGAAAACACAAACGAACAAATTGTCGACAAGTTCACTGAATCATTTGCACATAATTTACCAAAGTTATTATTCATGTACATGCCGGTCTTCGCCTTCGTTTTATGGCTTTTTCATGATAAGAAAAAATGGTATTATTATGATAGCGGCATCTTTACTTTGCATTATTTTTCCTTTTTACTACTACTGGTTCTAACCCTATTCTTTATCGATAAAATCTTTCCGTTATTTGGAAATAATCCTGTTACGGAGTGGGTTCATTTTAGTTTAAAAACCCTAGGAATATTTTGGATGATTTATTATTTCTTTCCGGCACACCGTCGTTTTTACGGAGAAAAAATTATGGTCTCGTTATTCAAAAGCAGTGTTATCTTTATCATTAACTTAGTTGTCATTACCTTATTATTAGTGCTTTTTGCATTGTACACGTATAATAATATTCACTAAAAAATCATTATTAATCCGTTTGAACCTTTATTTACTGGCTTGATAATAAGTCGCTATTAATACAAAAACTATTTTATCGAAGGCGTTAGCTACCCATTATCTTCTTCCAAATCATTGTGGTTATCACCGCCAATACTATAATGATTGTTTTCTTCATCCTCACTCCCTATTTCCTCTTGTGCATCGTCTAATTCTGACCCTGGAATATCTAAATCCCCGCCTGACATATCCTCTTCAAAGTTTTTCTCGTTGAATTCACTTCGGTTATTAATTTCAACCGGTATTTTCTTTTTAGTGATATCAGCAGGATTGATGTCCCCTTCCTTATGTCCCTTATTGTAGATATCTTCGCTTGGCGGATAGTTTAGAGAATCCGGTAATTTATCTTTATCTGCTTCTTCCGTTTTCTGAGATTTAGTACTTGGTTTATTATCTTTATTTCCCATCTTACTTAAGGTTTTAACTTGTTGATATATAACACACTAAGTTAGTGATTAATTTACACAAACAGCCGTTACATCTTTATTTAAATACAATGAGATAATTAACCCCTTCTCCTCAAAGTCTATTTGACGTAAATTCAACACACTACTATTCGTTTACAAATAAAATAGCTAGTATGTCAACCTAAAATACCATCCTTCTTATTACATTTTATACCTAATAAATGACTAATTTTAAACTGACAAAAAAGCTCGCTTCCCATATGCTTTTTTTATACTAATTTTAAAACAATACAAATATGAGCTTACTATCAGAAAATATTATTCCAGGAAATCACGGTAAAATCTTTGGAACAAACGCGATGGAAGAAAACGATTTAACAGCAATTAAAAATAGTCTGTTAGAATTAGAAGGAATTGTTGATATTATCCTAAACACTGAAATTTTCCCACGAGAATTTACGGTACATACTGACAAAATCGTTTCCTTATCGGATATTGAAAACAAGGTAAAAACAGTTGGATTCCACGCTATTCCTAAAGGCACATTTAAATTATAGTAAATACGGAGATTTACAACGACATAAAGACCTAACTTTTTCATTAAAAGGCAGTACTTCCTGAGTACTTTTGTTTTTTTTTTATGAAATAGCTATTCTAATATTTGTTTTCGAATTCTTTATATCGTAATATTGCAATATAAATATATAGCAATGGGAATTACTAAAACAGAACATTTTTCAGAAGAGCAAAATGAGTTGGCAATCTTAGCGAAAGCAATTGGCCATCCAGCACGTATTGCCATAATTCAGCATCTAATAAAAGTAAACAGCTGTGTTTGCGGAGACATCGTAAACGAATTACCTCTGGCACAACCTACCGTTTCTCAACACTTAAAGGAATTAAAAAATGCCGGACTCATCAAAGGAAGTTTTGAAGGAAACGCTATTTGTTATTGTCTAGACGAAAAAGGCTTCCATAAAATTCGTGGCTTTTTCAACCAAGTAAATACCTATTTAGAAAACAAAAAAAATCAATGTTGTTAATTTTTAAAATATAAAACCATGAAGTTATCAGAAATTAAAAAACAGTTAAGCACATTAGAAAATGTAACTTTCCAATTGCCAAATGGCACTTATGTTCCAGAACATTTTCACGTTACTGAAGTAGGTTTAATTACCAAAAATTTCATTGACTGCGGAGGAAAAGTGAGAAACGAAACCGTGGTAAACTTCCAGTTGTGGGATGCCAATGACTTTGAACACCGCCTAAAACCAAAGAAACTCTTGGATATTATTACACTATCTGAAAAAGTTCTAGGAATTGAAGACAACGAAATAGAGGTCGAATACCAAGCAGAAACTATTGGTAAATACGACTTAGGATTCAACGGAAAGGATTTTACACTATTAAACAAACAAACCGCTTGCCTAGCAGAGGATGCATGTGGAATTCCGCAAGAAAAGCAAAAAATAAAATTATCTGAAATTCCAAGTCAAACGAACAGCTGTACTCCAGGTGGAGGTTGTTGTTAACTAAAAACCTTTTTAAAAATGATTCAATCAAATACTGCCGTATTCACAGCGATAGAAAATGAAATTAGCTCCTTTCAATTCGGAACTATTTCTTTGGAGCGAAAAGCAATACTGCTACCACTTATTGATTTTATTCAAGAGAAAGTTAGCAAGAATCAAGAAGTCCGACTCAACTTTATTTGTACCCACAATTCAAGAAGGAGTCATTTATCGCAAGTTTGGGCACAAACAGCAGCAGCACATTTTAATGTGAAAAATGTGTTTTGCTATTCTGGCGGAACAGAAGCTACCGCATTATTCCCAATGGTGGCGAAAACATTAGAACAAGCAGGATTCCAAGTGAGACCCCTTTCTGAAGGTACGAATCCGGTTTACAGCATTAAATATAGTGAGAATGGACATCCTATTATTGGGTTTTCTAAAACCTATGACGACAGTTTCAACCCGCAATCTGCCTTTGCCGCGATATTGACTTGCTCAAGTGCTGATAACGGCTGCCCTTTTATTGCCGGTGCTGAAAAACGCATTCCTATCACTTTTGAAGACCCAAAAGCGTTTGATAATACACCCCAAAAAGAAGCAAAATACAAAGAAAGAAGCGTCCAAATTGCTACGGAGCTTTTCTATGTATTCTCACAAATAAAAAAATAATATGTCTGCAACTAATTGCACTCCTGCATTGAACCGAAAAAAATTGGGGTTTCTCGATAGTTATTTAACCCTTTGGATATTCCTTGCCATGGCAATAGGCGTTGCCATTGGGAACTTCTTCCCCTCTAGCGGAGACTTTATCAATTCCTTTTCCAGTGGAACCACTAATATTCCGCTGGCAATTGGACTTATCCTAATGATGTATCCGCCATTGGCAAAAGTAAAATACGAACAAATGGGCGAAGTCTTTAAAAATACTAAAGTACTAGGTGCTTCCCTATTCCTGAATTGGGTTTTAGGCCCAATCTTAATGTTTGCCTTGGCGCTCATTTTCCTCAATGGTTATCCTGAATACATGATCGGCGTGATCCTTATTGGACTCGCGCGTTGTATTGCTATGGTTGTAGTTTGGAACGACCTTGCAGATGGAGACAGAGAATATGCAGCTGGACTAATTGCCTTAAACAGTATTTTTCAAGTACTGCTTTATAGTGTTTATGCGTATATTTTCATCACCGTACTTCCTCCCTATTTTGGCTACACCGGTTTTGAAGTCAACATCAGTATTGGACAAATTGCCGAGAGTGTTGGTATTTATTTAGGAATTCCCTTTGCGCTGGGAATCATCAGTCGATATGCTTTAATCCATTTAAAAGGCGAAGACTGGTTCCAGAATAAATACGTCCCTTTTATCTCCCCAATTACCCTGATCGCCTTATTATTCACGATTGTGATCATGTTTAGCCTAAAAGGAGAATTGATTGTTCAGATACCGATGGATGTCGTTCGAATCGCCATTCCTCTTGTTATCTACTTCACTTTGATGTTTGTTTTGAGCTTCATGGTCGGGAAATACTTTGGTGCCGACTATTCTAAAAGCACCGCTATTGCATTTACGGCCACGGGAAACAATTTCGAATTGGCTATAGCAGTTGCAATTGGTGTATTTGGTATCAACAGCGGACAAGCTTTTGCTGGTGTTATAGGCCCGTTAGTCGAAGTTCCGGCATTGATCGCCTTGGTGAATGTCGCTTTTTGGTTTCGAAAAAAATACTATCCCATTACGGCATAAAAATCACATTACCATAAAATATAGAAACCATCCTTTTATTTCAAAATAAGAGGGTGGTTTATTTTTTAGGAGCTATTTCCCGCTATCCGCTGTATCTTTATACCTGCCGAAAACGGCCGATATAAAGGATGCCGCTTCTATCGGGGCTAGGGCATTTAGTGCTTACAAGAAGTTTTAATTCATTCAAGGTCTAAATCTTAAATGCAATAAAACAGTTATATTAGCCTACCAGAACCAGTTTGCTATATTAAAACAAATTCAGAAATAATGGACAACGAATTAATTGCTACAACAAGTTGGTGGAAAACTAATTGGAAATGGTTTGTACCCACTTGTATCGTGCTATTTACAATTGTCGCAACTTTGCTAGCGACAACTAGCTTTGATGGCACCGCTATTAATTTTGCGCAAGCTTATTCCGAGGATTCTCTATATACTAAAGCAATTGAAAAAGTAAATGCAAACCACAGAGCAAAAACAATCCTTGGAGAAATAGAGCCCATTGGCAAATTAGCCATTCTAGAAGGAGATGCAAAGTACACAAATGATAAAACAGCTGTCGAAATAACAGTGAGAATCGAAGGCAGCAAAGCAAACGGTAAAATGGATATTTCAGCTTACAAAAACAGAGCAGAATGGGAATACAAAAAAATAACGGTTCGAATAAAACAACCCAAAGAAGAAATTGTAATTATTGACTAATGTTATCGAGTTAAAAAAGAAATTACAACTTAGTTGATTTACCCACCGTCAAATAAATGTGATTGTTGGGATATAGAAATTCCATTTTAGTACTCTGCTTGTTAATTTTCATATCAACAGTACCTTTCTCATTTTCCAAAGAATAAAGTATGTAATTAGGATCGGGAGCATACACCACAGACTTCGTAATTTTATATTTCAATTTCATATTAGTAAAAAAGAAGACTACATCATTCTTTTTTCTATCGAGGAACACAAACGAATATTCATTTCCTGAAATATCGCATTCTCCAATCTTAAAAGGAGCTTCGTCAACACAATAACGCTGCACATTAAACACCTGTTCTTGAGAATACATAGAACCCGACAACAATAATAGAGCGATAAAATACTTCATGGTTTTTGCTTTTCTTAAATTGTACTACAGCAATACAATCCGTTGCACTAACGCAAAACACATGCCATTTAAAAAACAACTGGGAATAGAGTACTCCTCTTTTTTGCTTAAAGCATCACTTTCCTACTTTAGGATATAAAAAAAAATCGTTCCTTTGAAAACTATTTTACAATAGCTAAGGAAATAAGAATTAGAGCTTATATCAAAATAAATTTTATATAAATCATGAGTTTAAAAACAGACATTAACGCATTAAGACGAAAACTAATGCGTCGCCTTACGAAGAACGTCGGGGCTTCACAATTTGATCAAAATATCGATTTGACAAAAGTGGAGTTTAAAAAAATTCTAATTTGTAGACCCAATCCTAGATTAGGAAATCAATTGTTAATCACTCCACTAGTGCAGGATGTTATTGCAACTTTTCCAGACTGTGAAATAGATTTATTTGTGAATGGTGGTTTAGCGCCCATCATTTTTCAAAATTACACCAATATAAATCGAATAATTCGTCTCCCAAGAAAACCTTTTAAGGAGCTTACAAAATACGTTAAAGGATGGCTTTCCTTAAAAAAATACAGTTATGACATTGTGATAAATGTAGTAGAAAACTCTTCGTCTGGAAGATTATCTGCGCAATTTGTGAATTCAAAATATAAGTTTTTTGGAGATGATGTTGATGATATTCAATTGAAGTACAACGATTATGAGCATATTGCTAAATACCCTGTGTACAACTTCAGACATTACTTAACTAAACTTGGATTTAAAGAAAACAATAGCCCTGTTCCTAATTTAGACTTAAAGCTAAGTCCTTCAGAACTTGCGGAAGCAAAGAAGACTTTACATAATATTGTACAAAACGACAAGAAAACCATTTGCATCTTTACTTTTGCTACAGCGGACAAATGCTATCCAGAATCATGGTGGGCTCCCTTCTATGACCGCCTAAAAGCGGAGTATACAGACTACAATATCATCGAAGTATTACCCGTGGAAAACGTTTCGCAAATAGGTTTCAAAGCACCAACATTTTACAGCAAAGATGTTCGCGAAATAGGCGCGCTTATGGCAAATACAGAAGCGTTTATAGGAGGCGATAGCGGAATTATGCATTTGGCCAGCGCTTCGAAAGTGCCTACTGTCGGTCTTTTTTCTCGTGATAATATAAAGATGTATCAACCTTATGGAAACGATAGTATAGCCATAAATACCAATACTGATTCTATTGATGATTACATTAAAGTATTGGACAAAATTCTAAAGAAAAATTAATTTTGCAAATTCAATTACATCAAATACAGTTTGCATCAAGCATAAAAAAAGAAGCAAAGTTGCTTCTTTTTTTATTACTTATTACCAACCGTTGTTCAGTCCCTCTTTCAAGGCTACTTCATATTTTTCTAGATCAAACTGATACAAATCTGGAGCCTTATGCGCACCGCCTTTTCTACTCTCGTCTAATTTAAAGAGAATATCATACCGCAACATTTTTCGATAAAAATTACCTCTATTTAATTTTTTACCTAAAATGATTTCATACAATTTTTGAAGTTCAGGCATAGTGAATTTTTCCGGTAATAGATTATAACCTATCGGTTTATCATTTAATTGCTTTCGCAATGTTATTAGTGCGGTGTTAAAAATAGTTTGATGATCCATCATAAATTCCGGTAGTTCTTCAATGGATTTCCATTCACAGGCATCAGAAAAATTGTCGATAATTAAATTTACTTTAGAATAATCAACTAATGCATAAAATCCAATAGAAACAAATCGCTGCTTATTCCATACCGTATCAGCATACTCCTCAAAAAATCCTTCTGAACGATCTAAATCGCCAAAAGCTCTAAATTGATTTAGGTAAATATTTTCTGCACCTGTACGTTTTTTAAGAATTCTACTAGCGGCCTCGCTTAAATTTTCGAGCTTGTTAACATAGCCTCCCGGCAATCCCCAAAGGTTTTTGTCTTTCATTTTCAAAACCAAAACTTTCAGTGTTGCATCATGAAAACCAAATACAACGCAGTCAATAGAGATACTTGGCAAATAAATTTCCCATGACTCCTGCGATTTTTCTTCTATAATTTTTTTTAACTCCATTGTTGATAATTCGTTACAAAAATACCATTTTGAATCCAATACCTCCTATTAAAATAGGAAATCACAATTATATTGATTCTTTTTTTGCAAATATTAAAAAAAAAGATTACTATTGCTTCATAATGAAGCAATGAAAATTAAAAAACTAAAAATTGACTTATGAAAAATTATCGAATCAAGAGATTAGCTGCAACCACGCTTCTTTCTGCTGTAGTGTTTTTATCAATTTCCTGGACCACAAGCCAACAAATCTTAAAGCCAAATAATAACCCAACTATTACGATAAATGGATTCACTTTTACAGACTATAATAAAAACGGCAAACTAGATAAATATGAAGATTACCGCCTTCCTATTGAAGATCGTATCCAAGATTTAATCAATAAAATGACTGATGAAGAAAAAGCAAGTATGCTAGTAGGAACTGGAATGCCAGGTTTTGATCAACTCACTTTTACACCAATTATTGGTGCTTTCCAAGGGAAAGTTCCTGGAGCTGCAGGGGGAACTTATGAAATAAAAAGATTAGGAATTCCTGCTATTGTTGTCTCTGATGGACCTGCAGGAGTACGCATTAAACCCGTACGAGAAAATGCCAAAAACACTTATTACGCTACAGCATTTCCAGTGGGAACCGCTTTAGCTTCCACTTGGAATGAAGCACTTATTTATACTGTTGGAACCTCTATGGGAAATGAAGTTAAAGAGTATGGAATTGATGTATTGTTAGGACCAGGAATGAACATTCACAGAAACCCACTTTGTGGCAGAAATTTTGAATATTATTCAGAAGACCCACTTTTTCTGGAAAAATAGCTGCCGCAATGGTAAATGGAGTGCAATCTAATGGTGTTGGAACGTCAATCAAACATTTTGCAGCTAACAATCAAGAACGAAACCGCATGGGAGTAAATGCGCATATTAGTGAAAGAGCGATGCGAGAAATCTATTTAAGAGGTTTTGAAATTACTGTTAAAGAAGCGCAACCGTGGACAGTAATGTCTTCTTATAATTTAATTAATGGTACTTATACATCAGCTAGAAAGGATTTATTAACCACTATTCTTCGCAAAGAATGGGGTTTTAAAGGTTTAGTTATGTCGGACTGGTTTGGTGGATACGATAGTTTCAAGGCTTCATTTAAAAAAGATGCCGTTAGCGATGTTATAAAACAAATCTCGGCGGGGAATGATTTATTAATGCCAGGTCTTCCTAATCAACAACAAGCTATTTTGAAAAATATTAAAAACGGTACTCTATCAAAAGAAGTACTTGACATTGGATTAAGACGAGCATTGGAATTAGTATTGAGATCACCAGCTATGAATAATTACAAGTATTCCAATAAACCAAACTTAAAAGAAAATGCAGAAGTCACAAGACAAGCTGCCTCGGAGGGAACTATCCTACTTAAAAATGACAATAATATTTTGCCGTTTACTTCAAAATCATCTCCTTTAGCTGTTTTCGGAAATACATCTTATGATTTTATTTCGGGTGGAACTGGAAGTGGTGACGTAAATGAGGCTTACTCTATTTCACTAATTGACGGAATGACTAATTCAGGATTTTCAATTGATAAAGAACTAGAAGCACTATATAAACCATTTGTAGCTGAACAAAAAGTAAAAGAAATGGCACGTCGAGAGAAAGAAGGTGGATTATTGGCAACGCCAAAAAGAATTGAAGAATTTGAATTAACTAAAGAAATTATTGCTAACAAGGCTAATTCATCTGAACTTGCTGTACTTACAATTGGAAGAAATGCAGGAGAGGCAGACGATAGAAATGTTGATAATGATTTTAATTTAGCACATGACGAGATTAATTTGATTGACAACGTTTCTGCAGCATTTCATGCGCAAGGAAAAAAAGTAGTTGTAATTTTAAACATAGGAGGTGTAATTGAGACCGCTAGCTGGAAAGACAAAGTAGATGCTATTCTTCTACCTTGGCAACCGGGTCAAGAAGGCGGAAATTCAGTAGCTGATGTTTTTACAGGAAAAGTAACACCCTCAGGAAAACTAACCATGACTTTCCCTATTAAATATGAAGACACTCCTTCATTTAAAAACTGGATCGGAATACCTGCCGAAAACCCAACTAGTGTTGCCTATGAAGATGGAATTTATGTTGGTTACCGCTACTATAACACATTTAATGTAAAACCATCTTATGAATTTGGTTACGGATTATCTTATACTGCATTTGAATATTCAGATCTTACTCTAGGTTCGAAAACATTCAAAGACAAAATGAGCGTTGCAGTTACCATAAAAAACATAGGGAAAACTGCAGGAAAAGAAGTAGTTGAGTTGTATCTTTCTGCTCCATCAAAATCAATAGATAAACCAAAAGAAGAATTAAAGGCTTTTGGAAAAACCAATTTATTACAGCCTGGTGAAAGTCAAACCATCACTTTAGAAATAAGCGTTAAAGATCTAGCTTCATTTGTTCCAATAAAAAATGCTTGGGTTGCTGACTCTGGTGACTATAAAGTAAGTGTTGGTGCTTCTTCTATAGACATTAAAAAAACAGCTGTATTTTTATTGACCGATGAAAAAGTAGTAGAAAAAACAAATCCGGCATTTGCTCCTAATTTAAAATTTACTGATTTGAAACACTAATTCTCTAAAAGGGTACTTTATAAAAATGGATTCGATGAAAGTCGAATCCATTTTTTTGCTTCAGAATCATTTGTTTTACTACTTTTACAACTCATAAAAACATAACTATGTCTGTCGCTAAAAAAGATTACAAAAGAATTACCACTAAATCATTGATTGAAATGAAAGCAAATGGAGAAAAAATCTCTATGCTGACCGCTTATGATTACACCATGGCTAAAATTGTGGATACAGCCGGTATTGATGTTATTCTTGTGGGTGATTCTGCTTCAAATGTGATGGCTGGACATGAAACAACTTTACCAATTACTTTAGACCAAATGATATACCATGCCTCTTCAGTTGTTAGAGCAATTGAAAGAGCCTTAGTTGTGGTAGATTTACCTTTTGGAAGTTACCAATCAGATCCTAAGGAAGCTTTGCGTTCATCAATTAGAATTATGAAAGAAAGCGGAGGACATGCAGTAAAACTAGAAGGTGGAAAAGAAATTAAAGAATCAATTAAAAAAATATTAAATGCAGGTATTCCAGTAATGGGACATTTGGGTTTAACACCTCAATCCATCTATAAATTTGGAACCTATACCGTTCGTGCCAAGGAAGAAGAAGAAGCAGAAAAATTAGTTGAAGATGCTCAATTGTTAGAAAGACTAGGTTGTTTTGCTTTGGTTTTAGAAAAAATTCCAGCTCATTTAGCTGAAAAAGTGGCCAAAAGCATTTCGATTCCAGTAATAGGAATTGGTGCTGGAGGTGGCGTTGACGGACAAGTACTTGTTATTCATGATATGTTAGGGATGAACAATGAATTTAGTCCCCGTTTCCTGAGAAGATACATGAATCTATATGATGATATGACAATCGCCATTGGTCAATATGTTGCTGATGTAAAATCGAGTGACTTCCCAAATGACAAGGAGCAGTATTAACCATTTATTAAAGTTACTTTAAGAAGTAAGGTTATATATTTGTCTTAAAATAAATACGACCTATTATGCGTGAAATACCTTGTACTTGTATAGTTATTCCCTGTTATAATGAAGAAAAAGGCCTACCGTTAAACGAATATTTAACATTTCTTGACACGACTCCCGAAGCGATTATTTGTTTTGTAAATGACGGTTCAACTGATAAAACGCTGCAGGTGCTTACTCTCTTGCAGCAAAAGTGTTCTGAGAAGGTTCATATTGTTTCGTTGCTGAAAAATTCAGGAAAAGCAGAAGCGGTCAGAATAGGTATCAATTATTGCAACCAAAACTTCCACCACCAATTCATCGGGTATCTGGATGCCGATTTAGCAACATCACTTGAAGAATTCATGGACCTTACTGCCTACTTGAAAGAGGATGTCGTGTTTTGTTTTGGTTCTCGCATTAGAAAAATCGGATCTGAAATAGTTCGTGAAAATAGCCGCTTTTTATTAGGTAGAGTCATCGCTACTTTTATTTCACAAGTATTGGGTTTAAAAGTGTATGATACTCAATGTGGCTGCAAGGTTTTTACCAAAGTGGTTTCGGAACTTTTATTCAAAGAAGAGTTCCTTTCAAAATGGCTTTTTGATGTTGAATTATTCTTTAGAATGATGGTTCTTTTCGGAAAAGAAAAAGCAATCCGAAAAATGCATGAGGCTCCTTTAAATTCTTGGGTTGAAAAAGGAAATTCTAAAGTAAAACCAACTTATTTTTTTAAACTTTGGACTGATTTGTACCAAATAAATAAGAAATATAAAAATTTATTACAAAATTCATCTATCTAAAACTTGAAGACTATGATTGCAGATAAATTTAAAAACAACTCCTATATTCTTTATATTTCTGTAATTATTATTATCCTGTTCCGGTTGTTATTGACCTACTCTATTCCTTTACTAGATAAAACGGAAGCACGATATGCTGAAATAGCAAGAATCATGTGGGACACTAACGAATGGATTGTACCGCAAATAGATTATGGAGTTCCTTTTATGGCAAAACCACCGCTATCCACTTGGCTTTCGGCTGTGAGTTATATCATTTTTGGCATCAATGAATTTGCTTCGAGACTGCCTTCTTTGTTATTGAATGTCTTAATTCTGGTCATCACAGGGAAAATTGCCAAAAAAACAGGAATGTCTTTTTATCTTCCAGGCTTTATTTTATTAACCATGCCTGAATTTCTGATTCACACTGGTGTTGTTTCTACTGATACCGCTTTTTCATTTTGCACCACAATGGTAATGATTGCATTTTGGAAAACCATGAATTCTCCACATAAAACCTATTGGAATTACCTTTTCTTTGTTTTTCTTGGGTTAGGTTTATTGGCAAAAGGCCCGCTGGTATTGATGCTAACTCTCCCTCCCATTTTTTTATGGTGCGTACTCGATCCTAAAAGATTTAAAGAATTATTTTCAAAATTTTCAATAATTATTGGAACCCTTATTGTTGCCGTGATTGCCGTTCCTTGGTATTATTTAGCAGAACAAAAAGCCCCTGGTTTTCTTGACTATTTTATCATTGGAGAGCATTACAAACGGTTTGTAGAATCTGGATGGAAAGGAGATTTATATGGCAGACCTAAATCCCAGCCCTTAGGCATGATTTGGTTGTTCATGATTGCCTTTGGTTTCCCTTGGGTACAAATTGTTTTTTATAAACTTTGGAAAAACAGAAAAACAATTTTAAAAAACAGTTGGGTAGCCTTCTTGGTTTTATGGTTATTTTGGACTCCAATATTTTTTACCCTTTCGAGAAATATACTGCACACCTATATGCTTCCCATCACAGTACCAATTATGTTTCTAATGATTTACTATTGGGAGGACTTTAAAAGTAAAAAACAAATTTTTCGTGTTGCTTTAGCATTTCCTTTGATTGTATTTATCGCTTATTTTGCCGTTTTTGCCACTGGAAAATTAAACAACTATATGAACACCGATAAATATATGTTAGAAAATTTAAAAGTGAACAGTGAAAACAAACAAATTCCGTTGTTCTATTGGAAAGAGAAAAGTTATTCGGGGCAGTTTTATTCTAACGGGAAAGCCCAACTAATAAAAAATGAAACTCAGTTTGACTCGATATTCAAAATTCACAAGAAGATATTCTTGGTCACATTGAAAAAAAAGGAACATGAAATTCCGAAAAAAGTTACCGATCAAATGGTTTTAACGGAAAGCAATTATAAAACTTCTATTTTTGTATCCAAATAAAGGAACAGCATTAGCTAATGAAAGAAATATCAAACAAGAATAACTTACAAGTCCTTCATGAAGACAACCATATTATTGTGGTGAATAAGCGTGTTGGAGATATAGTCCAAGGAGACAAAACAGGAGACAAACCATTATCTGAAGTCGTAAAGGAATATGTCAAAGAAAAATACAACAAACCAGGAGAAGTTTTCCTCGGTGTAGTGCACCGTTTAGACAGACCCACGACTGGTATTGTAGTTTTTGCTAGAACTAGTAAAGCATTAACGCGATTAAATGAGTTATTCAAAAACAGGGAAACGCAAAAAACATATTGGGCAATTGTAAAAAACAAACCTGCTAAACCAGAAGACAGCTTAGTTCATTTCATTAAAAGAAACGAAAAAAATAATACCTCAAAGGCACACATAAAAGAAGTTCCTGACAGTAAATTAGCGAGCTTAGATTATACCGTTTTTAAGGAGTTGAACAATTACTTTGCGTTGGAAATCAATCTGCATACGGGAAGACACCATCAAATCAGAGCACAACTATCTGCGATAGGCTCTCCTATTAAAGGAGATTTAAAATATGGTTTTGACCGAAGCAACCCTGACGGCGGCATCCATTTGCACGCACGAAAATTAGTTTTTGTACATCCAGTATCAAAAGAAACGCTATCCATTACTGCACCTGTACCAAATGAAGTAATCTGGAATGCACTATAATTTTGGTTGAATAAAAAATCATTTTTAAAATTTAAGAATTAACTTGCATAGAAATTATTTATCCAAATTTATAATGAGCTACAAAACTAATATAGAATATAGAAAAGAGACTTTAATAAAACTTCTTGATAATATTATAATTCATGAAGAGGAGATCATTAAAGCTTTATATGATGATTTCAAAAAGCCTGCTTTTGAAGCGGTCCTAACTGAGACAAGTTATGTAATTTCTGAATTAAAAGATACAATTAAGAACTTGAGTACATGGGCGAAGCCAAAAAGGGTTCTTCCATCACTACTTAATTTTCCCTCAACAGATTATATCTACAAGGAACCTTATGGAAAAGTGTTAATCATTGCTCCATGGAATTATCCCTTTCAATTGGCTCTTTGTCCTCTAGTTTCGGCAGTTGCTGCCGGAAATCAAGTCGTACTAAAACCATCGGAATTAACGCTTAATACTTCTGCTATTATTGCAAAAATAATAGCAAAAACGTTCCATGTGAATCACGTGGAAGTCATTCAGGGTGGTGTGGATGTCTCCAAAAATTTACTATCGCAACGCTGGGATTATATCTTTTTTACTGGAAGCGTTCCTGTTGGAAAAATAGTGGCGAAGGCAGCAGCAGAACACCTGACTCCGATAACATTAGAACTTGGCGGAAAAAATCCGTGTATTATTGATGAAACTGCTAATTTAAAATTGGCGGCAAAAAGAATTGTTTGGGGAAAATTCATAAATGCGGGACAAACCTGTATTGCTCCAGATTATATCTTGATTCAAAAAAATATGAAACTTAAGTTCATTGACTATTTGAAAGAGGAGATAACTACGGCATACGGAAATAAACCTGAAGAATCCCCTGATTTTGCCAGAATTGTCAATGTTAAAAATTGGACTCGATTAACTGAGATGATTGACAACGACAAAGTCATTTTTGGTGGTCAATCTGATGAATCTGACTGTTATATAGCGCCAACGCTTATTGATGAATCTGATCTTGACAGTCTTATCATGAAGGACGAAATATTTGGGCCTTTATTACCTATCCTTGAATATTCTAGTGATGCTGATATACACGCCGTGATTTCAAAATATGAAAAGCCATTGTCTTTGTATGTTTTTACGGAGAATAAAACATTTGCAAAACAAATTATTCAAAACTACTCTTTTGGAGGAGGTTGTATAAATGATACTGTAGTTCATTTTTCAAATAAACGATTGCCTTTTGGAGGTGTAGGACATAGTGGCATTGGTGCCTATCACGGGTCTTTGAGTTTTGATGTTTTTTCGCATAAAAAAGGAATAGTAAAAAAAGCAAATTGGTTGGATTTACCGATGCGCTACGCTCCGTATAACGACAAATTAACAACAATCAAGAAACTATTGAAATGGATTTAATTAAAGAGAAATCAGTAAGCGAAGCCATACAATACAGACGTTCTGTACGGGTCTTTAAAAACGAAGCCCTTGATAATGAAAAAGTAAAAGAATGTATTCGATTAGCTACACTAGCTCCTACAAGTAGTAATATGCAACTCTGGGAATTCTACCAAATTACCACACCCGAAGTTTTAGAAAAGCTCACACAGGCAAGCTTTAATCAAAATGCGGCAAAAACTGCCCGTCAAATGGTTGTCGTGGTGGCTAGAAAAGATCTCTGGAGAAAAAGAGTACAGTCAAATGTTTCTTTTTTAAAATCACAGTATGGTGAAAAACCACCGGCAGACTATTCGAAAAGAGAAAAATTTGCCCTGAACTATTATCAAAAAATTGTTCCCACGCTCTACTTTGATTTCATTGGAATTTTGGGTGCTCTAAAGTTTCTTGTTTTTCAAATCATCGGAATATTCAAGCCTATTTACAGACAAGCCCGAAGAAGCGATATGCGAATAGTAGCTCAAAAAAGTGCTGCACTAGCCGCGCAAAACTTTATGATTAGTATGGCTGCCATAAATTATGACACTTGCCCAATGGAAGGTTTTGATTCTCTACGAGTAAAAAAAATATTAAATTTACCATCTGCAGCTGAAATAAATATGATTATCGGCTGCGGAATAAGGGAGGAATCTGGCGTTTATGGAGAACGATTCAGAGTTCCCTTTGAAGAAGTCTATTTTAAATTATAATCCCACTTTACTATTTTAAACCAATACAAAACCAAATAAAAAATGAATTTGAAACAAGACCGAATAGAAGAAGTACTACGAAATGGATATCAGTTGGATTTTGCTGATGTTTTCAACAAAGCATTTGAAAATTATAAAAAAATAGCCCTCTATGCAGGACTTATGATCTTTGTGTTTATGGTCATCTTGATGACAATCATAGCAAGTTTAGGCATTAGTATTTTAGGTGTAGCAGCACTATCACAGGAATCTATGAAAGAGCTAACCCTTAATATGGAAACCCTTAGTGGAATAAATCTGATTTTCTATATGGGAGCCTCTATTTTATTTTCTTCTTTACTTAGTCCGTTGCAAGCCGGATTAATAAAAATGGCTTATTGTGCCGAAAGAGATGAGGAATTTCATGTTTCAACCGTTTTTAGTTACTATTCAACAAAGTATTTTATACAAATTTTTATTGCAACATTTTTAATCTTGGTGTTAGGTAATGGAATATCTATGGGATTAAATTATAGCGGAATTATTCTCATTGGACCTATGGTCTCTCTTGCCCTA
Organism: Flavobacterium frigoris; assembly: GCF_900111075.1. Taxonomy (GTDB): domain Bacteria; phylum Bacteroidota; class Bacteroidia; order Flavobacteriales; family Flavobacteriaceae; genus Flavobacterium; species Flavobacterium frigoris. The sequence continues at coordinate 61,175 of NZ_FOFZ01000012.1, read as the reverse complement.
TCTTTTTTCACGATACTGACAATTCCACTTATCATTTTTAGTGATAGCAACGCTATAGATGCAATAAAATATAGTTTTTCAATTGTTTCAAAACAGCCCCTAATCCTACTTGCCCTAATCGTTGTAGCAGTTATTGGATCAATGGTTGGATTTATTGGGTGTTGCGTTGGAGTATTTTTCACATTGCCTTTTATTTATTCGATGTATTACGCGATATATAGTGAAATTATCGGGTTTGACCATGAGGGAGAATTGTCAATAAACACATAGTCCCTATTTTATCTAAAATAATATAAAACGTCAGTTATTTTTAATATGATTAAATCACGTTTTATATTATAAATATTCATTAAATTACTGACTTATTACTGTTAATATTGTCAATTCAAATAAATATTTTCTATGGTACATTACTATAGTTTTTTTAATCCAATAGTTTCATACCTTGGTTCCTTTGGTTGGCTTTCGCCACCAAAAGCTATACTGTCTTCAATAGGCTTAAGTGTTATGAGTATTTCAATTAAGACCCCTTTACTATGGGGGACTTTATTGGTTTTATTTGCTTTGTTTTTTTTTACTCTTTACAAAACAAAAAATAGTTTAAAGAGTATATTAATCGCAAAAAATAACGACGAATATATACATAATAAGGAATACCAGCTTTATCTTCTCTTCTTTGCAATTACAACGATTATTGTTGAAATCAATTATGAAATTTTTAGTGTACGACCAATAAGCTTACTCCTTATAAATGTTAGTACAGGTGTTTTTTGTTTAATTATTTACGCAATTAGTACAATCTCGCCTCTGATTTTTAAGAATATACAAAAGATATTCATTATATTTTACATAATCTACTTTGGTATAATATGTAGAAATTTACTTTTCACACCAACCGATATCATACCAGTTATTGCTTTTACTGTCGTTTTTTATTTTGCTCACACCGTTTTTAGACCTATAAAATTATATTGGTTTTTTGCAGCGACTGCTTTTTCATACATTGTGATTGCTACTTATTTTGAAATGTTACCTCTCAAAACAACGATAGCACTATTTAATTTTTCTTTAATTATTTTTACAATAAATTTCATTCAGCATATCATAGCTTTAAATATTAAAGACAAATTTCGTTTTTCTGATCAAATAATAAATAATGGAAACTCTCTTATTCTTGTATCTAATAGAAAAGGCGAAATTTTATTTTGTAGTAAGACAATCGTTCCTATTTTAGGGTATTCAGTAGATGAAGTTATGGGCATGTTATTTTGGAATGTCACAGAAGATCCTGAATTTACTGGTGAAAAATTTCATGATACTGAATCTGTTGAAAGAGTTTTCGTTAGGAAACTGAAATGCAAAAATGGAGAATACAAGCATATAGAATGGCATGATAAAAAATATACTAAGGATTTAGTTATTGGCATTGGTCATGACGTAACACAGCAAATAAAAACACAAAAAAGATATGAAAACATAGTTGAATCTGCTTATGATATAATTTATGAACTAGACCGTTATGGCGCTTACATCTTTATAAATAAAAACTCTGAAATAGTCACTGGATTCACTCTTAAAGAGTTGTATAGCTCAAAATTTGAGCATTTAATCAAAGATGGTTTCCAACAAAGAGTACTTGATTTCTATGCTAATTCGACAGAGGAAATGATAAACTTCCCTAGTTTTGAATTTCCTATTATTAATAAAAATGGAGCCGAAATATGGATTTCTCAAAAAGTAACAATCAATAGAGATGAAAACAGAAAAATTACTGGTTATTCAGTTATTGCAAGAGATATTACCTTCTTAAAAAACATTGAAAAGGAAAAAAGTGAACGACAAATAAAAAATTTAAAATACAGTGCCGCTTTAAAAGTATTTACCTCAAAGAGTTATTCTAACAATGAAAGTTTAGAATCTAAACTAAAATCAATTTTAGAAATTACCACTATTACAATTAGCGTTAATCGAGCTAGTTATTGGAATTATTTTGAAAATAAATTGCTTTGTATGCAACTATATGATTTAAAAACTAATGAATTTTCTAACGACCAAGAACTTGTAAAAAAATCATCCCCAAAATACTTTTCAACAGTTGAAAATAAAATGCAAATTGTCGCTTCTGATGTCTATGCAAATGATATCACTAGGGAATTATTTGTTGACTACATTCCTAAAAACAACATCGTTTCACTTCTTGATACCCCTGTTTTTATTAATGGTGAATTAAAAGGGATTCTTTGTATTGAAGCTGTAGATGAGCCTAAGCAATGGGATAACGAGGATATAAATTTCTCAAGATCCGTTTCTGATATCATAGCGATAGCATTTGAGTCCAAAATGAGGTTGGATATTGAAAACAAATTAACATATAAGAGTGAATTACTGGCTGCAATGACTAAATGCAACGAAAAGTTTTTAAACAGTAACGATATAGATGCTATTTTTTCTGATGTTTTGCTTATTATGGGGAACGCCACGAAATCACATCGTGCCTATTACTATGAAAATGATTTCAATACAAATTTAATAAGCCAAAAATACAGATGGGTATATCATAATAGCTCTTTGACCGAGAATAATCCTGAGCTTCAGAATTTACCCCATGAATTTTTTGAAGAATTGATTCTACCGATATTAGATAATAAAATTTTTGAAGCTACGGTATCAAAAATTAATAATGAGTCGTTAAAAAACAAGTTGCTACAAGTAGATGTTATTTCCTTAATCCTTTTTCCAATTTTTATAAAAAATAAATTTCATGGATTTTTAGGGTTTGATGACACCTCCGAAGAAAAAAAATGGTCTGAAGACGAAATCAATATTCTTCAATCACTGGCTAGTAATATTGCTTCCTCCATAGAACGTATCACAGGACAAAAGGCTATGTATGAAAGTGAGGAAAAATTCCGTCTATTAGCTAATAATATTCCGGGGACTGTTTACCTTTCTGAGAACGATACAAAATATACTAAAATATATCTCAATGATGAAATTAAGAAGCTAACAGGTTATGATAAAAGCGAATTCTTAGAAAAAAGAATTCATTATAGCGACCTGATTCACCCAGAAGATTTTGATCGAGTGAATACTGAATCTAAAAATAGATTATCTAAATCTCAGCCTTTTCATTTCACATACCGAATCACAAATAAAAAAGGGGAAATCGTTTGGGTAGAAGAGTTTGGGGATGCCGTAATCAATAATGGTAAAATTACCTATATTGAAGGTATAATGCTAGACATAACAACACGAAAACTGGCCGAAGATGCCATAAAAAGCCTTGAGTATGCTGAAGCAGCTAATAAAGCCAAATCAGAGTTTCTTGCTAATATGAGCCATGAAATCAGAACTCCTTTAAATGGAATCATTGGTTTTACCGACCTATTGATGAAAACTAAACTTGAGGAAGTCCAGCAAAAACATATGATTACCGTTAATCAGTCAGCCCATTCCTTGTTGGGAATTGTAAATGACATCCTTGATTTTTCAAAAATTGAAGCAGGAAAACTTGACTTGCATATCGAAAAACATCAAATTAAAGATACTTTAAACCAAATTATTGATCTAATCCAGTATGAATCAAATCAAAAGAAACTTCACTTAGAACTCCAAGTAGCTCCAGAAATACCAGCCTATTTCTGGGTCGATAACATACGATTAAAACAAATCCTAATTAACCTTTTAGCTAATGCTGTAAAATTCACAGAAAATGGGTTTGTAAAATTAGACATTTCAATAATCGAATTTAATAAATCTACGAGTAAAATCCGTTTTGCGGTACTAGATTCCGGAATTGGAATTTTAAAGAAAAATCAACAGAAAATTTTCAAAGCATTTTCACAAGAAGATAGCTCCACAACTAAAAAATTTGGTGGCACCGGCTTAGGTCTTACAATTTCAAACAAATTGTTAGGACTCATGGATAGCCAGTTGCAACTCATTAGTGAAATTGGAGTTGGTAGTACTTTCTATTTTGATTTAGATTTACAAATAAGTAATGAATCAGAAATCGAAATTACTCCTTTAAACAAAAAGGATGCAATTGTTCGCCATTTTGATTTTCTTTCTAATGATTTTTTTACAGCAATAAAAATAATGCTAGTTGAGGACAATAAAATTAATATGTTATTGCTAAAAACAATTATTAAAAATGTCCTTCCAAAAGCCATTATTCATGAAATTTCGAATGGACAGCTTGCTTTAAATGAATATGAAAACATAATGCCAGATATTATCTTTATGGACATACAGATGCCAATAATGAATGGCTATGAAGCGACAAAAGCAATAAGAAAATTAAATACTGGCGCCTCAGTTCCAATAATCGCAATAACAGCTGGAACTGGAGTAGAAGTAAACGAAAAATGTATAGAAGCAGGTATGAACGATTATATATCAAAACCAATCATAAAGAGCGTAATCGAAGAAGCTATAATTAAGTGGACAACTTCATAGAAGTATAAAAAGTTTATTTTTAATTAAAAAATTACATATCTTCGATACTCTTTTATTAAAAAAAAGCATCAAAAATTGAAATCATATGAAATGGCAAGGCAGACGAAAAAGTGATAATTTAGAAGACCGAAGAGGAATGTCCTCTGGTGGTAAAACGGTTGTAGGAGGAGGTATCATAGGGATTATAATACTTTTGATAAATGTTTTTGGCGGTGAAAATGCCCAAATGCTTACTCCTGTTTTAGAACAAATGAATCAAGGTCAAAATACTCCTACTGAGCAAAGAGATCTAACCGCAAAAGAATTAGAAGAGCAAGATTTTATAAATGCAATTTTAGTTGACAATGAAGATGTGTGGAAGAAAATATTTACAGAAAATAATCTCAATTATAAAAAGCCAAATTTAGTTTTATTTACTGATGCCGTTGAAACTGAATGCGGTAATGCAACCTCAGATTCTGGCCCTTTCTATTGTCCGGCTGACCAAAAGGTCTACATGGATTTAACCTTTTTCGAAGAATTGAAAACTCGTTTTGGAGCTCAGGGCGGAGATTTTGCCACTGCTTATGTAATTGCACATGAAATAGGGCATCATGTACAAACTTTATTGGGTACTTCTGATAAAATGAGACGGCTGCAACAAGGAAAATCGAAGGCAGAAGCTAATAAATTATCAGTAGCACTAGAACTTCAAGCTGACTTTTATGCAGGCGTTTGGACACACTACAACCAGAAAATGAATGATATACTCGAAGCGGGAGATCTTGACGAAGCACTAAGCGCTGCACATGCCGTAGGTGATGATGCTATTCAATCTAAAATGCAAGGACACATCGTACCAGAATCTTTTACACACGGAACTTCAGAACAACGCAAGTATTGGTTTATGAAAGGCTATAAAACCGGTGATATCAAACAAGGAAATACATTTGACGAAATAAGATAAAAAATAAAGATACTACACTAATTAAAATCGGGATTTCTTCCCGATTTTTTTGTTTACTCTTTATCTTAAACAACCCTTTTTCACCACTACCCTATTATACTAATGTCTGAAAATTAAAGGATTATAAACATTTGATTATTGGTCTTATTTTAGCCGAATTAAAAACAAAGTAACATTTTTATTGAAACAAAGTCAATCATTAAAAAAACAACGGAAAAATAAGCAGTATCTTCGCGCCAAATTAAAGAAGTACGCTAAATAATATAGTTTGCTTCATAAACAGAATTTATGTCATTCAACTCATTAGGCTTATCTGATGCTTTATTAAAAGCCATCAGCAAAAAAGGGTACACAAACCCTTCTCCAATACAACAAAAAGCAATTCCACCTATACTAGAAGGTAAAGATGTATTAGCATCTGCACAAACAGGAACAGGAAAAACAGCCGGTTTCACGCTACCAATATTACAGACATTATCGCAAGGAAAACACTTAAGCCACAGACCTATTCGTGCCTTAATATTAACCCCAACACGAGAACTAGCGGCTCAAATACTTGCCAATATAAAAGAATACAGTGAATTTTTAGATTTACGCTCTGCCGTTATTTTTGGCGGTGTAAATCAAAAACCACAAGTGGCTCAACTTAAACAAGGTGTCGATATTTTAGTTGCTACTCCAGGTCGATTAATCGATTTACAAAATCAAGGTTTATTAACACTTTCAAAAGTCGAAATCTTAGTTCTAGATGAAGCAGATCGTATGTTAGACATGGGTTTTTTACGAGACATTGAGCGCATACTGAAAGTATTACCTGCAAAAAGGCAAAACTTAATGTTTTCTGCAACCTTTTCAAAAGACATTAAGAAATTGGCAATGGGTATTTTGCACAAACCAGTTCAGGTAGAAGCAACACCAGAAAACACAACTGTCGACGCTATTACTCAAAAAGTGTATCCTGTTGCAAAAGAGAAAAAAACAGAATTAATTATCAAATTGATTACGGAAGGAAACTGGAAACAGATTTTGGTATTTACTCGAACCAAACAAGGCGCCAATAAACTTACTGAAAGTATGATTAGCGCTGGTATTCAAGCAGCAGCAATTCACGGAAATAAAGGACAAGGAGCACGAACTAAAGCCTTAGCAGGTTTTAAAAATGGAAGTCTAACCGCTTTGGTTGCTACAGATATTGCAGCTCGTGGTCTGGATATCCCATTATTACCACATGTTGTCAATTTTGAATTGCCTAATATTCCCGAAGATTATGTGCACCGCATTGGTCGTACAGGAAGAGCCGGAGCAAATGGAGAAGCGATTTCTCTATTTAGCCCTGACGAAACTACTTTTTTACGCGATATAGAGAAATTGATTGGTATAAAAATACCAACAGAGAATATTGCAGGTTTTGAGCCAGATCCTAAAGCATCTACTCAACCTATTAAACAAGGTCAAGGTAGACAACAACGCAATTCAACTCCAAGGCAACCAAAAATAGACAATCCAAACCGTAGCACTAACAATAGCTTTGGCTCGAGACGTCCTAATTCCAATAATGACAGACGTTCTAACTAAGAAATTAAGATTTCTTTTTTTAAAGAGCAGAATGATTTCGTTTTTTTAGACGTCATCTCCCGCTATACAATACAATCCTTCTGAGGGCTAAACACTAGCCCTCACAAGGATTTTCATTTCTATCGGGGCTAATATTCACTGTTATTTTTCTGAAGACCATTATACAGCTCGTCTTCTAGTAATTACAATTATTTTATAGTTCACTATCGTTTCGTTAAAAATCTCAAGTACTATACTATTTGTCACGTTGGAAGCGTCTCGGCAAAGTTGCTTACGTATCTTGAAACGCTTTCAGAGAGCCAAAGTAAGTGGTGTAGTTTATGAAAGAATAGAACACTATCGATATTGGATCATACTAAATTCATAATTGGTATTAGAAATGAAAAGTGGTTATTTCATTTTATGATTTTTACTACTATTTGTTTTTAAATTTCATCTATTCTATCATTTTAGTCTTTTTTCAATTGCTTCGGACTTTAGCCAGATGTTTGAAATTTTAGTCATAGATAAAGGCTTTAGCCAAAAATTAGATTTTGGCTAAAGCGCGATTCTATTCCTTTATACTTTGTCAAAAATGCTACAATTACTTTGATAATTCATATGGTTATCTACTATTGCAACTTGGATTATAAAGCATTACTTTCTAAAGTAAAATCCTATTACTAATGCTACCCCAACCAACCATCACGATCTAAACTTCTATATTGAATCGCTTCGGCAATATGAGAGGATATTACTGTAGCAGCTGCATCAAGATCAGCTATGGTTCTCGCGACTTTCAAAATCCTGTCGTATGCGCGGGCAGAAAGATTCAAACGTTCCATTGCAGTCTTTAACAATTGTTTAGAAACATCATCAAGAGCACAATATTCCCTGATATGTTTCGTATTCATTTGCGCATTATAATGGATATTTTCCATTTGTTCAAATCGTGCCGACTGGATTTCACGTGCCGCAGTGACTCTTTTTCTGATATCAACACTGCTTTCCGCTTTTCCATCATCAGATAATTTTTCGAAAGGAACAGGTGTAACTTCGATGTGAATGTCTATCCGATCCAATAACGGCCCCGAAATTTTACTTAAATACCGTTGCATCTCATGTGGAGAGGACGTTTGTGGAGAGTCTGGGTCATTAAAAAAACCACTCGGACTCGGGTTCATACTAGCTACCAGCATGAAAGAGGAAGGATAGGTAACCGTAAACTTCGCTCTTGATATCGTCACTTCCCTATCTTCTAATGGCTGACGCATTACTTCTAATACATCCCGTTTGAATTCTGGCAATTCATCCAGAAACAAAACACCATTGTGTGCCATCGAAATTTCACCCGGTTGCGGGTAACTTCCTCCTCCTACTAATGCCACATTAGAAATCGTATGGTGCGGACTCCTAAACGGTCTTTGATTCATTAGCCCCACTTCTTTCAATTTTCCAGCAACACTATGAATCTTAGTCGTTTCTAATGCTTCTCGCAAAGTCATCGGCGGTAAAATACTAGGTAATCTTTTGGCAAGCATGGTTTTTCCAGCACCTGGAGGGCCAATAAGAATAATATTGTGTCCACCCGCAGCGGCAATCTCCATGCATCTTTTTATAGACTCCTGTCCTTTTACATCTGAAAAATCAAATTCTGGAAAATCTAAATCTTTATAAAACTCGGCTCTAGTATCGATGGTAGTTGGTTCTAAATTTCCTTTTCCTTCTAAGAAATCGATAACTTCCTGAACATTTTCAACACCGTATACATCTAATCCGGTAACGATTGCCGCTTCTTTCACATTTTGCTTTGGAAGAAAAAACCCTTTAAAGCCCTCCTCTTTGGCTTTTATGGCGATAGGTAACGCACCTCGAATAGGTTGCAAACTGCCATCGAGCGACAACTCGCCCATAATGATATATTTGTCAACATCAATTGCTTGAATTTGTTGAGACGCAACAAGGATTCCGATCGTTAAAGTTAAATCATAAGCAGAACCTTCTTTCCGCAAATCTGCCGGAGCCATATTAATGGTAATCTTTTTACCAGGCATAGAATATCCATTATTTTTTAATGCAGCAGCTATTCTATAGCTACTTTCTTTAATCGCATTATCTGGCAATCCCACTAAATGATAGCCAATACCTTTATCAATATTTACTTCTACAGTAATTGTTGTAGCCTCGACTCCAAACACAGCACTTCCAAAAACTTTTACTAACATAAAGGATAATTTTATTAAAAATAATCAATTTTAACATACCAAACCCCACAATCTTTAGAATTACTAAAAACAATTAGCAACCCAGCGTTTACGCTTGTTTAAAAATAATTTACAACTAAAAGCGACACTATCAGTCCAAAAAACACCTTTGACTCACTGTTTCTTTTGGATGAAAGTAGAGGGATAAACAATACATTCCGTTAAAAAAAGCCTTTAGAGCTAATGAATTGTTGTTCAGTACCTTTACTAGACTTTTTAAAATCCATAATCGCTCCTCTATTTATTGCTAAAACGCCAATTGTTAAAAGGCGAAAAGGAGTCTTATTACTCTATTAATAGCTTTTTGGATATATTTCCTTATATTTGCCGCTAATTACTTGCTTTTTCGGGGTTAAAAACGAATTATTATCAATAATTCTTACAACCAAATCTACGATTTCATAATCCTGAAATCAACTTGAAAAAACACACCTTTTTTGCAGTTCGCTGCATCTTTTGCCTTTTGGAAAAATTCCATTTACAGGCTACTAAATAATCTGAAATAACAAGAAATGCACATAATAGATTATATAATCTTTGTCGTTTACATGCTGGCTATGTTAGGTGTTGGTCTCTACTTTTTTAATAAAAATAAAACTGCCGAGGACTTTTATGTTAGTGGAAGAAACATGAGCAGCTGGCATATTGGTTTATCGGTAGTCGCTACTGATGTTGGGGGTGGTTTCTCAATTGGTTTGGGAGGACTTGGTTTTACGATGGGAATATCAGGATCTTGGATGTTATTTACAGGGCTACTGGGCGCCTGGTTAAGTGCTGTGTTCCTAATTCCAAAAGTTAGCCAGTTGGGACACAAATATAAATTTTTCACTTTCCCGCAAATCTTTGGTCATTTTTACAATGGAAAAGTCGCTCTTTTGGCCGGAATTATTTCTGCAATCGGGTACATCGGATTCACTAGTTCACAGGTTTTGGCTGGAGCCAAATTAGCTTCGGCAACAATTGACGGTCTGAATATTCAAACTGCCTTAATTGTTATGGGAGTTATTGCGGTGGCTTATACTTCGATTGGAGGATTAAAAGCAGTGATTTACACCGATACGATTCAATGGTTAATCCTAATAGGTGGATTAGTTTTTATAGGAATACCAGTGGCATATAATGCAGTAGGTGGATACGATGCCATTAAAGAAACATTAGATCCTAAATATTTATCGCTGACAAATGTAACCTGGTACCAACTATTAAATTGGTCGGTCACGATTATTCCTATTTGGTTTGTTGGTATGACGCTATACCAAAGAATTTATGCTAGTAAAGGAGAAAAAGAAGCGAAGAAAGCTTGGATAATTGCCGGAGTTTTTGAATGGCCAATAATGGCGTTTATGGGAGTTATTCTTGGAATGTTAGCCAAGGTAGCGGCAACAAAAGGTATGTTTGACGGAATTACAGACGCTGCGTCAATGGACAGCGAAATGGGATTGCCTATTTTACTGGCTACCATTTTACCGATTGGTTTAATGGGATTAATGCTTTCCTCCTATTTTTCGGCCATACTTTCCACCGCTGACAGTTGCTTAATGGCTGCTTCCGGAAATATCGTTACTGATATCATTGCTAAATTTTCTAAAAAAGAGTTGACTCATAAAAAGGAATTGCAGCTTTCTCAGATCGTAACTTTACTAGTTGGAATTTTCGCGATATTATTGGCTTCCCAAATGCAAAACGTCCTGGAACTGATGCTCTACTCCTACGCCTTTATGGTTTCTGGATTATTCATCCCCGTCCTAGGTGCTTTATTTTGGAAAAAAAGCCACCCAATCGCTGCTTTTTGGAGTATGCTTTTTGGAGGAGCAACTACAATTTTACTTATAATTACCGAAAATAAGTTACCTTTAGGAATAAAATTACCCGAACATTTAGACGCAAATATTTACGGAATAAGTATTTCACTATTATTGTTCGTTACAATATCAATTTATCATCATAACAAAAAAGAAAAACAAAATGGAATTCAAAATAATTAATAGTACTTCAGGAGAAGACAAAACATATACAAATCAAATTATTGCTCAGTTTCTTTTTACTCATTTAGAAGAGTACGGAGATAAAGTGGAAGACATTCTAAAATGTATCGCTTACGTTATGAACCCTGATAAAGGAGGGAATATAGTCGTAGGTTTAGACGATAATAAAATTGTTGGAGTTGTTATTTTAAACAATACTGGAATGAAAGATTTCATCCCAGAGAATATTTTAGTATATATCGCTGTTGACAATAGCCAACGTGGTAAAGGGTTTGGAAAAAAATTAATGCAAAAAGCAATCTCGATTGCTGAAGGAAACATAGCACTTCACGTCGAGCCAGACAATCCTGCTAAAGGATTATATGAAAAATTAGGTTTTACTAATAAATACCTAGAAATGCGTCTTATCAAATAGTCCAAAATGGAGAATTTAAACCAACGCGTAGAATCACTTGTTCTACTGCGAAAGGAACTACATAAATACCCGGAAGTTTCTGGAAAAGAAGTGGAAACTGCAAAAAAAATCACTTCTTTTCTAGAAAATTATCCAGCTGATGAAGTCATAACTAATATTGGAAAAACTGGAGTCATTGCCATTTATAAAGGTAAAAAACCAGGAAAAACGGTATTGTTTAGATGTGAACTAGATGCCTTACCCATTCAAGAAATCAATATGTTCGAACATCGTTCGCTGAGCAATGGTGTTTCTCATAAATGTGGGCACGATGGTCATATGGCAATTTTATGCGGTTTAGCAACCCAATTATCCCAACACAAGCCCGAAACAGGTACAGTAATTCTTTTATTCCAACCTGCTGAAGAAGATGGTAGCGGAGCACAAAAAATATTTTCAGATGCGAAATTTGAAAGATTTCGACCTGATTACGTTTTTGCCTTGCACAATTTACCTGGATATCCAAAAAATCAGATTGTAGTTAAAAACGATACTTTTACTTGCGCAGTGAATAGTATTATCATAAAATTGGATGGGATTACCGCACATGCCGGAGAACCTGAAAAAGGAATCAATCCTGCCTTAGCGATAGCTTCGATTATTACCCAATTTAATACTTTTATTCAGGCTGATATTTCAAAAGAAAATTATTGCCTGATCACTCCTATTTATACTAAAATGGGTAAAAAGGCTTATGGTGTTTCTGCGGGAGCTGGAGAAGTTCATTTTACCGTGAGAAGCGACAGTAATGCTCAGATGAGAACGATCGAAACCACTCTAGAAAATATTGCACAAGCTGTAGCAGATGAATATCGATTAAAATGCAACATACAATGGACACAAGGTTTTCAAGCCAATGAGAATGATGAAACGGCGGTTCACTTCATCAAGAAAGCTGCAAAAGAAAATCAATTTGAACTACTGGAAAAACCTACCCCTTTTACTTGGGGAGAAGATTTCGGTTTGTTTACCCAGCACTATCCAGGCGCAATGTTTGGATTAGGATCAGGAATAGACACGCCTGCTTTACACAATCCTGATTACGATTTTCCAGACGACATTATTACAACAGGTGTATCTATTTTCCACCACATAAGCAAACAGATTACAAATGCACACTAATTCAACAATAGAACTCAGCAATTCCGCTTACCAAAAAAATCTCGCTTTTCTCCGAACCACTTTTGGAAAAAAAGTACAAATTTCATGCGTCGTAAAAGGAAATGCCTATGGACATGGAGTTACAGAAATTGTTTCAATGGCCTACAATAATGGCATAACTCACTTCTCTGTTTTTGATGTCCAGGAAGCGAGAGCCGTTAAAGCCGAATTAGAAGATAAAGCTACTGTTATGGTCATGGGACTCGTTCAAGATGAAGACATGGAATGGGTCGTCGATAATAATGTAGAATTTTTTGTTTTTGACAAAGCCCGTTTGACTAAGGCAGCTAAAACAGCTAAAAAGCTCCATAAAAAAGCAATCGTGCACATTGAGGTTGAGACTGGAATGAACCGTACTGGCTTTGAAAAAAACGAACTGAATTCAGTAATTACTTTTCTAAAAAAAGAAAAAGAACATATCTCCTTTAAAGGACTTTGTACACATTATGCAGGTGCCGAAAGTATTGCAAACTATTATAGAGTCGATAAGCAAATTAAACGATTCGAAGAAATTTATCAATATCTTTGTAAGAACGATCTAAAACCAGAAATCAAACATTCAGCCTGTTCAGCAGCATCTATAATGTTTCCTGAAACTAGAATGGATATGGTTCGAATAGGAATCATTCAATATGGATTGTGGCCAAGCCCTGAAGTATTTGTCAATTTTTTGAGTACAAAAAAGAGTAAAATCGACCCTCTTCAAAGAGTTATTACTTGGAAAAGTAAAATAATGAGCGTGAAAAAAGTAAAAATTGGAGAGTTCATAGGATATGGAACCAGTTTCCTTGCAGAAAGAAAAATGACAGTTGCAATAATTCCAATTGGTTATTCCCATGGTTATAGTCGTTCTCTAAGCAACCAGGGCCGAGTTCTTATCAATGGCCACCGTTGCATAGTAGTTGGATCTGTAAACATGAATATGATGACCGTCGATGTGACAAACCTAGAGTCAGTAAAGAAAGACGATGAAGTTGTATTGATTGGCTCTCAAGGTGATCTTTCAGTATCAGTAGCTTCTTTCAGTGATTATAGTAATCAACTTAATTATGAATTATTAACCCGAATTTCTAAAACGATTCCACGCAAAATTATAAAATAATGGCCTTTATAAAACTATACAGAAAAAAATTAGAAGAGAATTATAGTTTCTTGAATAACATTTTTGAATCGAGAAATATAGAATGGGGTGTTGTTACCAAGCTTCTTTGCGGAAATACAATATACTTAAAAGAAATTATCGCATTAGGTGTACGAGAAATGCATGATTCCCGCATCAGTAACTTAAAAAAAATAAAGGCATTAGATCCTACTATCCAAACTGTTTATATCAAGCCTCCAGCAAAACGAAGCATTGATCGTATTGTAAGCTATGCCGATGTAAGTTTTAATACTGAAATAGACACTATAAAAATGCTTTCCCAAGCAGCAAAAAAGCAAAACAAAACCCACAAAGTCATTATAATGATTGAGATGGGCGATTTGCGCGAAGGAGTTATGGGTGAAGAATTAGTTGAATTTTACGGCAGTATTTTAAGTTTGGCTAATATTGAAATTTTAGGTATTGGTACCAACCTAAATTGCCTGAGCGGGATTATGCCTACTCAAGATAAATTAATTCAGTTGAGTCTATACAAACAATTGATTGAAGCTAAATTCAACATTAAAATACCCTGGGTTTCCGGTGGAACTTCTGTAGCTATCCCTTTAATACTGAAAAATGCACGTCCTATGGCAGTGAATCATTTCAGAGTTGGAGAAGCATTATTTTTTGGCAAAGACCTGTTTACTGGCGAAACCATTAAAGGAATGCATAATGATGTATTCAAATTGTACTCGGAAATTATCGAAATTACCGAAAAACCAGATACTCCAACAGGTGAATTAGGCGAAAGCGGGGTTGGGAATACCTATGTAATGGATGATAATGCCGATTTAGGTGTTACTTCTTTACGTGCGATTCTGGATATTGGACTCTTGGATATGCAACCGCAATATATTGAAGCAGAAGACCTTGACATCACTATCGTCGATGCTAGTTCTGATATGTTAGTAATTGACATTTCAAACTCTAAAAAGAAATATAAAATAGGGGATTTAGTCTCTTTTAAAATTCAATATATGGGAGCACTTTATCTTTTAAATTCAGATTATATTGAAAAAACCATTGGATAAAATTTTAAATCCATAATGATACTCTAAAAGGGAAACTGATAAAATCATTTTCCCTTTTTTTATATAAAAATAAACAACTGTTAATTCTTACAATTATCAAGGTTTAATTCTCATGAATTAATTATATTTAGCAAAAAATTAGCCATAACCAAATGAGACAAATTACTACCCTTCTATTTTTATTAATTTTTATACCAAAAATTAATGCCCAACAATATTTTCCAAATAATGAAAGTGTCCAAAATAAAAACAATAATTACACTGCTTTTACTAATGCAACCATTTTTGTAACTCCAACACAAATAATCGAAAAAGGAACTTTGCTTATTCAAAACGGAAAAGTTATTGCAGCAGGAAATTCAGTTGTAATACCAAAAAATGCAGTGACAGTAAACTTAGAAGGAAAATCAATTTATCCCTCTTTTATTGATATGTATACTAGCTTTGGAATGGACAAACCAAAAAAAACAGAAGGTTCGCGCCAAAGTCAGTCTTATGACACAAAACGAGAAGGTTACTATTGGAATGAGCACATTCGTTCAGAAGTCAATGCTTCTGATAATTTTAATTACGATAAACCAAAAGCAGAAGAGCTATTGAAAGCCGGATTTGGAGTAGTAGGAACTCATGTTCAAGACGGAATTGCACAAGGAACTGGGGCTTTGATTGCTTTAAACAACAATGAAAAAAACAATAGATTTTTAACCGCTAAAATTTCTAATCATTTTGGTTTCGCTAGAAGTATTACCTCAAATCAAGCCTATCCGAGTTCATTAATGGGAATGATAGCATTATTACGACAAGTAAATTATGACTTAAAGTGGTATAAAAACGGAAATTCTGAAACTAAGGATTTGTCATTAAACGCCTTGTCAGAAAATGAAAAGCTAATTCAAATCTTTGCTACCGAAGACAAACTAAATAGTATGCGAGCGTCAAAAATCGCGAAGGAATTTAGCTTGACTTATGTAATGAAGGGAATAGGAAATGAATTCGAAAGAATTGAAGAAATTAAAAATACTAAAGCTCAGTTTATTATTCCCATAAATTTTCCTGAAGCTTATGATGTTTCTGATCCTAATCAGGCCAATCAAATGGAATTGAAAGACTTGCGTTTTTGGAATCAAGCACCTACCAATCTTAAAGTTTTAACAGACAATGGTGTCGTTTTTGCACTGACTACGGATAAGTTGAAGAAAATAGAAGATTTTAGAACAAACCTACTTAAAGCTATAAAATATGGTTTCGATAAAACAAAAGCATTAGAAGCATTAACGACAGTACCTGCTTCGATATTAGGGAAAAGTAATGAAATTGGAAGTTTAAAAAATGGAAATTATGCCAACTTTATTATTACTTCTGGTGAAATATTTAATGACCAAACCAAAATCTATGAAAACTGGGTTCAAGGATCCAAATATATTGTCAATGATATCAATGTTAAAGATATTAGAGGAGAATATGACTTGACTATTGCCGATAAAAAATACAAATGGAAAATTACCGGCGAAATCGAGACTCCTAAATCTGAAGTCAATACTGCGGATTCTAAAAAATTAAGCTCTAAACTTTCGATTTCAAACAATTGGATTTCAAACGTAATAAAGTCATCAGATTCTACACAAACAACATTCACCCGATTAATAGGATATATTGAGGACGTGCAAACCCTTTCTGGGAAAGCTATTTTATTTAATGGAAATGAAGTAAAATGGTCAGCGAATAAAATTGCTCCGTTTGTTAAACCTGTAGATTCACTAAAGTTGCAGAAAAACAATGTTATTATGACGACGACATTCCCAAATGTAGCTTACGGTAATACAAGTAAATTAACGACTGAAACGTTACTATTTAAAAATGCAACGGTATGGACAAATGAGAAAGAGGGTATTATTGAAGAAACGGACGTCTTGGTTAAGAATGGGAAAATCGCAGCTATTGGTAAAAATCTTTCTGATCCAACTGCAACAATCATCGATGCAAAAGGAAAACACTTAACAAGTGGAATTATTGATGAACATTCTCATATCGCAATTTCTAGTGGAGTAAATGAAGGTGGACACAACTCAAGTGCCGAAGTATCCATACAAGATGTAGTAAATTCTGAAGATATAAATATTTATAGAGAACTTGCGGGTGGAGTTACTACTTCGCAATTATTACATGGTTCTGCAAATCCCATCGGTGGACAATCAGCCATTGTAAAATGGAAATGGGGACAAGATGCAGATGAAATGCTGTATAAAAACCAACCTAAATTCATCAAATTTGCCTTGGGTGAAAATGTGAAACAATCCAATTGGGGAAATATAGATCCAACTCGTTTTCCTCAGACAAGAATGGGTGTTGAACAAGTTTTTACCGATTATTTTCAACGTGCCAAGGAATATGACTTAGTATGGAAAAATTTTAATTCGAAAAAAGGAAAAGGAGATGCTCCCAGAGTAGATTTAGATTTACAAGCAGTAGCTGAAATACTGAATAAAGAACGCTTTATTAGTTGCCATTCTTATGTTCAATCAGAAATATTAATGTTAATGAACGTTGCCGATAAATTTAATTTTAGAGTCAATACCTTCACTCATATTCTTGAAGGGTATAAGGTAGCTGAAAAAATGAAGGAACATGGAGTTGGCGCTTCCACATTTGCAGACTGGTGGGCTTATAAATTTGAGGTAAATGATGCCATTCCTTACAATGGGCCAATAATGCATAATGCAGGATTAGTAGTAGCTTATAATTCTGATGATGCTGAAATGTCTCGAAGATTAAATCAAGAAGCGGCAAAAGCAGTTAAATATGGTAATCTTTCTGAGGAAGAGGCTTGGAAATTTGTCACTTTAAATCCAGCTAAATTATTACACATTGACGACAAAGTAGGAAGCATAAAAGTAGGTAAAGATGCTGACATTGTACTGTGGAACAATAATCCCTTATCTATATATGCTAAAGCAGAGAAAACAGTAATTGAAGGAGTAGTATATTATGATGTTCAAAAAGATGAGTCGCAAAGAGTAGCAATTGCCAAAGAACGCAACGAGTTAATTGGTCAATTATTACAAGAGAAAAATAAAGGCGCAACTACTCAAGAACCAAAAAGAAAAGAGAAAAAAGAATACCATTGTGATAGTGTAGAACTTGAATAAATTGAACTTTAACCATCACAATTACTTAAATAAATTATAGACAAATGAATAAAAACATATATATAGTAGTATTGCTATTAAGTTTATCAATAGCATCAAATGCACAACAAACACCTGCGCCTAAACAATCAAAATCAATATTGATTCTCAATGCCAAGGCGCATATCGGTAATGGACAAGTTATTGAAAATAGCGCTTTAGGTTTTAAAGATGGCAAAATCACCCTGATTGCAGATGCTACAGCAATTAGAATCGATAAAAGTGCTTATGATATAACTATTGATGCCAATGGCAAAGAAGTCTATCCTGGATTCATAGCACCTAATTCTACATTAGGATTAGTTGAGATTGATGCCGTTAAATCATCAGATGATGAAAGTGAAATTGGACAGATAAATCCAAATGTGAGAAGTATTATAGCCTACAATGCAGAATCAAAAGTTATTGAAACCGTTAGACCTAATGGTATTTTAATTGCTCAGATTACACCTCGTGGCGGCAGAATATCAGGAACTTCCTCTATTGTTCAACTAGATGCTTGGAATTGGAAAGATGCAATCATGAAAGAAAATGATGGAATTCATCTTAATTTTCCATCCAGCTATAAGAGAAGCGGGTCGTGGTTTGAACCTGGCACCATTGAGGAAAATAAAGATTACATAACTCAAATTAACGAAATAAATACTTTTCTGGCTAATGCAAAAGCCTATCAAGTAGAAAATGTGAAAGAACGAAATTTAATTTTTGAAGCAACGAAAGGATTATTTGATGGTTCTCAAACTTTATTTATAAATGCTAATGAAGAAAAGCAAATCATTGATGCTGTTCAATTAGCGAAAAGCAATGGCATTAAAAAAATGGTTATCGTTGGTGGTTACGAAGCATACAAAACTGCTGAATTATTACAGAAAAACAATATAGCTGTCCTTCTAAAAAGAGTTCATGATATGCCAGAACATGAGGATGACGATATTGATTTACCTTATAAAGCTGCTAAATTATTAACAGATAAAGGTGTTTTAGTAGGGTTAGAAAATAGCGGTTCGATGGAAAGAATGAATACAAGAAACCTACCTTTTTTAGCTGGAACTTGCGCTGCATATGGACTAGACAAGGAACAAGCATTGCAATTAATCACTTCTAATACAGCCAAAATTTTAGGAATAGATGACCAATGTGGAACACTTGAAATAGGAAAAGATGCCACATTATTCCTGTCTTCAGGTGATGCCTTAGACATGCGAACTAATAAAATATCACATGCTTTTATTCAGGGTAGAATGATAAGTCTTGAAACGCATCAATCTGAGTTGAATAAAAGGTATAAGGAAAAATACAATCAAAAATAGTTATTATACACTAAACTTGTTTTATACTTTTAAAAGCAGATAATTTACAACATCGTAAATTATCTGCTTTTTTTTTTGCTTTAAATCAAAAAAATAAAACTAAGTATATAAAATTCCTACCCAAATTAGAGAATCCTTATTATTAAAGCCATATTCAAGTATACCTTTAAAAAAATAGGGGTCAAAACATAAAAACCATAAAAATAAATAGATTTGATATCATTTTAATAGGGATATTAAATGATTTTATACTTTTGTCGAAATTTAATTCTAAACAACATGAGAAAAATCGTTTTAAGCATACTATTACTTTCTCTTTTAGTAGTGACCCTATTTTCAACTTCCATTCTTTCTGCACATCCTATTCCAGCAGAAGCAGTAGCATTCGATACTGGAGATACCGCATGGATGATAGTTGCTACAGCACTTGTTTTAATCATGACCCCTGGTTTAGGCTTCTTTTACGGTGGAATGGTAGGTAAAAAAAATGTAATCAGTACCATGTTGCAAAGTTTTATGGCTATGATAGTTGTTACAGTACTTTGGGTAGTAATTGGATTCGGCTTGTCTTTTGGACCTTCAATTGGAGGTATTATCGGTAATCCTTTGCCTAACTTGTTCTTTCAAGGTGTTGGTACCAATACTGCTTGGTCTTTAGCACCAACAGTTCCCTTTCTATTATTCGCTTTATTTCAAGCAAAATTTGCAATAATCACACCTGCTTTAATTACAGGAGCTTTTGCCGAAAGAATTCGCTTCTGGGCTTATCTCCTATTTATGGTTCTATTCATAATCTTGGTATATGCTCCATTATGTCATATGACCTGGCATCCAGAAGGATTATTCTTTAAAATGGGAGTGTTGGATTTTGCCGGCGGAACAGTCGTGCATATGAGTGCTGGTTGGGCTGCATTAGCTGGCGCCATGTTTTTAGGAAAAAGAAAAGCTCAAAAATCAAACCCTGCCCGTATTACATACGTATTGCTAGGAACAGGTTTATTATGGTTTGGATGGTTTGGTTTCAATGCAGGTTCAGCTTTAGGAGCGAACGGTTTAGCTGTACAAGCTCTTGGTACAACAACTGTAGCCGCAGCCGCAGCCGGAATGGCTTGGGTATTTCTAGATAAAATTCTTGGTCACAAACTTTCAGCAATGGGTGCTTGTATTGGTACCGTTGTAGGATTAGTAGCGATCACACCTGCCGCTGGATTCGTAAGTATGCCTCACGCTATATTCATTGGTATATTCAGTAGTATTGTTAGTAACCTTGTAGTAAGCACCTTTCCAAAAGGTAAAATTGATGATGCCTTAGATGTATTTGCTTGCCACGGCGTTGGTGGTATGACAGGTATGTTATTAACAGGAGTTTTTGCTTCTAAAGCAGTAAATTCAGCGGTTACAGATCAAGGTCTAATATTTGGTGAAACAACCTTATTTATTCACCAATTAACTGCTTTAATTATTGTTTCCGTATTTGCTTTTTCAGCATCGTATTTCTTATTTTTTATTGTCAATAAAATTACACCACTAAGAGTATCCGAAGATAAAGAAGAGCTAGGTTTAGACCTCTCTCAACACGGAGAGTTTTTATAATAGTATTTTTAAAAAACTTGTAGTTAGGCTAGCCTAACGCAAAAAAATCCCAATCTGAAATTCAGATTGGGATTTTCTATTTTACACAAACTTAGTATTTAATATAGTTAAAAAAAAACGGTATGATTTTCATATTTTATCGGCAGAATACTAGATAGCTTTATACCACTTAATAAATATAAATGGTATTATTTTTTGAAGTTAGAAATTCCTAATTTTAACCAGCTACCATATTCTTCTATACTCACATAACTAATAGTTGGATTTTCTTTATTTAAACTATTGCCCTCTAAATCCGTTAAAACATACAAAGGCTGTGTATTAGTTTTATATTTTGATATCATAAAATCAGTCCACTTATCCCCTACTGTTTCAATTTCTGAACCTGTCGTTTTCGATATAAACTGTTCGCTTTTAGGTAGATCTCTCTTGTCATCAACATACAAAGATATAAGTACCACTTCATTGTTTAGAATCGGTAATATCATAGCATCAGACCAGACATTATTTTCCATTTTTCTACAATTTACACAAGCATACCCTGTAAAATCAAGCATAATAGGTTTATTTACTGTTTTGGCATAAGCCAATCCTTTTTCATAATCATCAAAAACTATTATTCCATGAGGCCCACTTTTAGCGCCATCTGGCAAAATGACATTCGCAACATTACTTGCCGAACCACCTAATCCATTAGGACTTTCACTGTATTCTAATGTAGGAGGAAAAGCACTAATAATTTTTAAAGGTGCTCCCCAAAGTCCGGGAATTAAATAAATAGTAAAAGTTAAAGTTACTAATCCTAACATTAATCGTCCTACTGAAATATGCGTCAAAGGACTATCATGTGGTAACGTAATTTTTCCGAATAAGTAAAAGGCAAGTGTTCCAAAAATAGCAATCCAAATAGCTAGGAATACTTCTCTTTCCAACAAATGCAATTGCAATACTAAATCAGCATTCGATAAGAATTTAAAGGCTAAAGCCAATTCTAGAAATCCTAAAACGACTTTTACCGTATTCAACCATCCACCAGATTTGGGTAATGAATGTAACCATCCAGGAAACATGGCGAAAAGCATAAATGGTAAGGCTAATGCCAATGAAAAACCGAACATTCCAATGATTGGAGCAATTCCTCCTTTAGAAGCGGCTTCAACTAATAGTGTACCTACTATAGGGCCGGTACAGGAGAACGATACAATTGCAAGCGCCAATGCCATAAATAAAATTCCAATAATCCCGCCTCTATCAGCTTGACTGTCCACTTTATTTGCCCAAGAATTAGGTAACATAATTTCAAATGCTCCCAAAAATGAAGCGGCAAAAACAACTAATAAAACAAAGAAAATAATATTAAACCACACATTTGTTGACAATGCATTCAAAGCATCAGCACCAAAAATCCAGGTTACTAAAAATCCAAGAATTACATAAATAACAATAATTGAAATTCCGTAAATGATTGCATTTCTTATCCCTTTCGCTTTTGTCTTACTTTGCTTGGTAAAAAAGCTTACCGTCATTGGTATCATCGGAAAAACACATGGTGTCAGTAAAGCAGCAAATCCTGATAAAAATGCTATAAAAAAGATAGACCATAATCCTCTTTGTGCATCTGATTTAGGTTCTACCACCACTTCTTTATCAGGCGAAGCAACGACCCTATTACTTGCACCAAGACTCGGCGCTAATGAATCTGTTTTTATTGTATCCGTTTCAATAGGAGCTACTACCACAGCGGCTTCTTTGGGTGCAGCAATTACTGCTACACTCGCAGGTATTGCAAAAGTAAATTTCTTCTCTAAATTGATACAAACTTCTTTACAAACCTGATAATTCAACTCGGCTTCTATTGCTACAACCTTTGGGTTCGTAACATGAATTACCTGTTGAATTTGAGCTTTTCTTTGAAAAAACGTTTCGTTTACTTCAAAAACATCATTATAAGCGGTTTTAGTTTTACTTTCCTTAGCTTTACCTACAAGGTTAAAGTTACCTTTTTGATTTTTAAAAACAACTTCTAAAGCTAATGGGCCACCATCAGGTGTAAACTGGGAATACATGTGCCACTCTTTTTCGATTACCCCATCAAAAGTCAACAAGTACGTATTATCTGATTTTTTTTCAATTTTTGTTGTCCATTTTACTGGATCTAGAATTTGAGCATTTACATTGGCAAAAGCCAAAAAAGTAATAAGGATACCTACTATTTTCTTCATTCTTCTAATTGTATTTTTAATCTATTTTGTGTTTTATTATCTATTCTAAAACGTTCATCTTGTCTAAGTCCGATCAACCAAACAATTTTATTTTCTGACCATAATATCCAGACATTTTCCTTTTCTATTAAGGATAATTTTTCATCTTTAAAAAGTTTGCTCACTTTTTTAGACTTGCCTTCCATACCAAAAGGCTGAAAACTATCTCCTTCATTCCATTTGCGTAAAACTAAGGGAAAACTTAATTTATCAGCATCGACAAATATAGTTGTATTTGTAAGAATGGAAATGTCATCTACTTTACAAAAGGAAAGTTTTAAGGGAATCTTAACGTCTTGATCCTCTTTTTCAATTAAATATTCTTCCTTTTCAGCATTAAAATCAATTGGACTCAGAATTAATGAATTTCTATCTTTCACTAATCGAAACTCAGCCGAAAAAACCTGCTTCCCTGATTGACTATCTACTAAATTATACACATCGTCCCAAGCTGTAAAGCCAAATTCATGCAACCATTGGTATAAATAAGACCTATAATTGGGTAATTTCAATAACTGATTTAAATCAAAATAAATTTCGTTTTCCTCTTGCCTTACCACTTGTTGATACACCATGATTGATGCGTCTTCAATCATGGCTTGTGATTCCTGCAAATAAGATTGTGTTTTCTGGAATGAACTAATAAAGTGCGGATTAAGCTCTTTTAACAAGGGAACTAAATCATGTCGAATTTTATTTCTCAAATACTTATCAGAGGCATTGCTACTGTCTTCTCGCCATTGTATATTGTTCTCTTTGGCATAATTTGCAATTTCTGCCCTTGAAAAATGCAATAATGGTCGTATTATCTTGTCATTTTGTTCTGGAATTCCAACCAATCCTTCTAGGCCAGTTCCTCTACTAAGATTAATTAAAAAAGTTTCGATATTGTCATCTGCATGATGAGCCGTGAGAATGTAATCGTAATTTTCTGTATCTAAAAGTTCATAAAACCAATTATAGCGCAAATCACGAGCGGCAACTTGTGTCGAAAGTTTGTAATCTTTGGCGAAAGCCTCCGTATCAAATTGGGTTAAAAAAAGTGGGATATTAGTAGTGGCTGCAAAATCCTGAACAAAATTTTGGTCTCCAAAACTCTCTAAACCACGCAATTGAAAATTACAATGAGCCAAAGCAATTGGGTTGTCTAATTCATTAAATAAATGAGCCATTACAATACTGTCCAAGCCTCCACTGGTAGCCAGAAGAAGTTTTTTATTATTTAAAAAAGGGAGTTTTTGAGCAATATGATTTTTGAGTCTATCTAACATAGTTCAAAAATAAAGATTAAAATTCAATATCGAATTATGAATAGCAATTATTGCAAGACTTCGTGCATTGCTTTTGCTTTAAGCAAACATTCTTCATATTCATTTTCTGGAATTGATAGTGAAGTTATCGCACTTCCTACTGAATAAGATACATATTGCTTTTCTTGATTGTATAAAATACTTCGGATAACAACATTAAAATCAAAGTCACCATCGGGTTTAAAATACCCTACTGCCCCACTGTACAAGGCTCTTTTCGTTTCTTCCAATTCTTCAATAATGTTCATAGCTGAAATTTTTGGAGCGCCAGTCATACTTCCCATAGGGAAAGACTTCTTTATAGCATCAACAGCGCCATATTGATAATCTAATCTAGATGTAACCGTGGAAATCATTTGATGCACTTGCATAAAAGAATAAATAGCGCATAATTCTGTAACCTGTACAGATCCTTTTTGAGCGGTATGAGATAAATCATTCCGCACTAAATCCGTTATCATAATATTTTCAGATCGTTCTTTCGGATCTGATGCTAGTTTATTCTTCGATTCTTCGTCTTTAATTGGATCCAAAAATCGTTTCGAGGTTCCTTTTATAGGTTGCGAAACAAGCAATTGCCCTTCTTTTTTCAAATAACGCTCCGGTGATGCTGAAAGCAAAAAATGTTTGTTATTTTTAAAAAATACTGCAAATGGAGGCTGAGAAATTTCGTTGAGTTTAAGGAATTTATCTAGTGGATTTATAGTCGCATTTTCAGCATAAAATTCCATACAAAAATTAGCTTCGTACAAATCACCTTGATGAATATGGGTTAGCATTTTTGAAACTTTCTCAAGATACTTCTCTTTTGGTATTCTTTGTTTTATCTCAACTGATGGTGCCTGCAGTTCTGCGTGAGTCGTTTGTAGGTTTATCTCGTTGAAATCAGCCTTTAACTCATCATCACACATGTTTAGATATTGAATTTCGACTTCATTCCCTCTTAATAAAAATATTTTTTTTGGTTGAAAGAAAAATAAATCCGGAAAATGCAAACCATCAAAGTTATTTGATTCCAGATTCTCTACGTCATTTTTTAAATCATAAGACAAATAACCAAAAAGCCAATCTTTTGTTGTTTGTTGGTACTGTTTTAAATCCTCAAAAGCATTATGAAAATCTGTTTTTATAGACGTAAAAGCATCTACTGCCACAGCACAGTCAAAACTTGAATGCTGATCCGGATAATCATTACTATCCATAAAAATGACTTCACGAAACTGTTGTGACCAAATTAGAAGTTGCTTTTTAAACAATTTTGGATTTGAAATGGGCTTATGAATTGATGTTCTCAAAAAAATTTAGCTTTAAACTTCAAAATTACAATAATAAATTTCCTTTAATATGTCATTATCGGAAAAATCAGTTGTTTTTTTTCGTAAATTTACAGTAACACGTTAGTATTAAAACACTTATTAAAATAACAATTATTTTTTTCTAACGGAGACGGTAATCAATGGGGAATATACTATTAAAAATAAATGAGCTTTACCGCATCAGTACATTTTAAATTTTTAACCAATAAAACCTAAATATTATGAAAATTGCTACCATTATTATTCGAACTATACTTGGACTTTTATTTCTCTATACCTCTGTCAGCTATTTTTTACACTTAAGCCCCGAGCCTGTATCAACAGGAGATTTCAAGGCATTCCAACTTGGTTTAATGGCCTCAACTTATTTATTTCCTTTGGCAAAAAGTGTAGAGTTCTTATGTGGTTTATCATTTTTAACGGGCAAATTCACCACATTAGCTAATCTAGTTATTTTCCCTGTAACCCTCAATATATTATTAATTAATTACTTCTTGACACCAGACAACCTTCCGCTCGCCGTTTTTGTGTTTGTGGGTAACATATTCTTGATTTTTGCTCATTGGGAAAATTATAAAGGACTATTCAAAATGGATTAATTTTTAGTCTAAAAAATAAAAACCGACTCTAGATAAGAGTCGGTTTTGTTATTTAATGAATTCGTACTTTTATTTAGTATGTTGCACCCATATTAAATCAGCTGTTTTATAACCAATATCTTCTGCTATTTTCAAGTAGTCTGAGCGAACTTCTAACGGAATTGACCTTTCACGAGACAATATCCATAAATATTTAAGACTCCCTCCTGCAACCAAAGCATATTTATACTCTTTGTCAATCGCAATAACATTATAACCCCCATAAAAAGGACCAAAGAATGACACTTTTAACATGGCTACATTCTCGTCTCCCACAAACTTCGCTTTTCCGATGCTTTGCTTCCATTTGTCATTTTGCACATCATATCCTTTATTATCCACTTTTATCGTTCCATTGTCCTTTAATGAATACTCAGCAGTAGTATTGTTCAGTCCTTTCTCAAATTTAAAATCCAATCTAGCGATTTCATACCATTTTCCTAAATATTTTTCTTTCTCGAAATTTTGAACAGCCTTTGCTTTCTCTGGAATCGTTTTACGTGAGCAGGAATTAAGAAAAACCCCTACTCCAACAAGTGCTAAAGCACCTACTACATGTCTCACTTTCATACTAATTTATTTTTTAATAAAGATATTATGTAAACACCGTTATATCTTTATATAATTTAAATTGAAACTTATAAAATTTAATCATAAAACAAAAAACCCGTCAAACATAACTTGACGGGTTCATTAGTATAAAATCGTACATACTATACGTGTAATGCTCTATTATCTGTAGCCGCTAATGCCGCTTCTTTGATCGCTTCCGCAAAAGTAGGATGCGCATGTGACATTCTTGATATATCTTCAGCTGACGCTTTAAATTCCATTGCAACAACCGCTTCGGCAATTAAATCAGCGCAACGAGCTCCAATCATATGAACTCCCAGAACCTCATCTGTTTTTGCATCAGCAAGAATTTTTACAAAACCGTCTAAATCTCCACTTGCTCTTGCACGACCTAATGCTTTGAAAGGAAAACTTCCAGATTTAAATTCCACACCAGAAGCTTTTAACTGCTCTTCTGTTTGCCCCACTGCAGCCACTTCTGGCCAAGTGTATACAACACCTGGAATCAAATTATAATTGATATGCGGTTTTTGTCCAGCCAAGATTTCAGCAACCATAGCTCCTTCTTCCTCTGCTTTATGAGCTAACATCGCTCCACGAACAACATCTCCTATTGCATAAATATTAGGAATATTAGTCTGTAAATGATCGTTTACTTCCACCATTCCTCTGTCTGAAATTTTAACTCCAGCTTTATCTGCGTTTAAACCGTCTGTGTAAGGACGACGACCAACAGAAACAAGAGAATAGTCCCCTTGTAAAGTGATTGTCTCTCCTTTGGCATTTTCTGCCTGTACAGTCACTGCATCACCGTTTCTTTCTACTGACTTCACTTTATGTGAAACGTAGAATTTCATTCCTTGTTTCTTTAAAACTTTAGTCAATTCTTTAGACAATGAAGCATCCATTCCTGGAATGATTCGGTCCATGAATTCCACTACAGAAACTTGCGCTCCTAAACGTAAATACACCTGACCTAATTCAATACCAATAACTCCACCGCCAATGATGACAAGATGTTTTGGTACTTCTTTTAATTTTAATGCTTCAGTCGAAGTAATAATTCTTTCTTTATCAATTTTGATAAATGGCAAATTAGAAGGTTTAGAACCTGTCGCAATAATAATATTTTTAGCCTCTACTGTTTCGCTAGTTCCGTCCGCTTTTGCAATCGCAACGTGAGTAGCATCTACAAAAGAACCTAATCCTTCTAGAACAGTAATTTTATTTTTGTCCATTAAATATTTTACTCCGCCTGAAGTCTGGTCAACAACTGCTTGTTTGCGTGCAATCATTTTTTCCAGGTTAACTTTTACTTCACCAGAAACTTCAATTCCGTGATCAGCAAAATGTGCTAATTCAGAATAATGATGTGAGGAAGATAACAATGCTTTTGAAGGGATACATCCTACATTAAGGCAAGTTCCTCCAAGAACTGAATATTTTTCGATAATTGCTGTTTTGAAACCAAGTTGTGCACAACGAATTGCTGATACATATCCGCCTGGGCCAGAACCAATAATGACTACGTCAAATGAATTCATAGTATATTTGTTTTTGTTGTTTTTTTATAAAATGTTGCACAAAATTAAGGAATTAAGTTTTGTTTGAAGTTTAATATTAAATATATTTTGTTAAGATTTTACACAGCGACGCATTTAATATCCTGTAAACAATGTCAAATCCACACTAAAATTTCCTAAACTTCAACCACCGTTGTATTTTTAACTTCACTAATCATAAAGGTGCTTTGCGTACTGCCAATATGCTGAAGTATAGTTAATTTTGTTACTAAAAATTCCCTGTAGGCTTTCATGTCTTTCACCACAATCTTAAGAATGTAGTCATAGTCACCACTTACATGATAGCATTCTAAAACTTCTATTAATTGTGCCACCTCACTTTCGAATCTGGTTACAAATTCTTTGGTGTGCTGGATTAGTTTTAAATGACAAAAAACCACAAATCCTTTTTCAATCTTTTCCTTATTGAGCAATACCACGTATTTATCAATAATACCTTCTCTCTCTAATTTTTTAATGCGTTCGTAAACTGCAGTAACGGACAGATTCAATTTCAAAGACAATTCTTTTGTGGTTTTTTTACTGTCTGTTTGTAATAATAAGAGTAGTTTTTTGTCTATTAAGTCTAAAGTCATTTTGTAGTTTTTTTGGCGAAAGCATAAAATATTCGATAAAAATAGAAATAAAATCTACATAAACTGATTATGACGATATAAAAAACTGATTTTACACTCCATTATTGACAATAAAAACCATATAAACGTCCTTTACATTATAAATAGTACTGTTGCAATGGATGATTTAATAACTTTTGGCCTTTTATGCCTCACCTCTTTTTTTACTCTAATCAATCCATTAGGTACGATGCCCATTTTTTTGACCATGACGACTGATTTGTCGGAACAGGAACGAAGATTTACTGCTAAAAAAGCATCCTTAGTTTCCTTCATCATTATCATTTGCTTTGCCCTTTCGGGACAATTACTATTCAAGTTTTTTGGGATCTCCGTAAACAGTTTTAAAATAGTAGGAGGAGTCATTTTCTTCATGATGGGAATGGATATGCTACAGGCTAGATTAAGCACTGTAAAAATCAAAAAAAATGAAGTCAAAAACTATGTAAATGACATTTCGATAACACCTCTCGCAATTCCTATGATTTGCGGCCCAGGCGCTATAACAAACGCCATTGTTTTAATGGAAGATGCTAGCTCAATGTCAAAAATAGTGATCCTACTAGTTTCTATTGCGGTCGTAGTCTTAACCACGTACATCATTCTATTGAGCTCTTCTAAAATTATAAAACTAATAGGTCAAACAGGTATAAATGTAATGATGAGACTTATGGGACTTATCGTTATGGTAATAGCAGTCGAATTCTTTTTTAGTGGCTTAAAGCCAATTATTCACGATCTAATGAAATAACTAACTTAAAAAAAATATTATGAAATTCAACCCCGCAGACAACATTCAAGACTTACAGTATTTTGGCGAATTTGGTGGCGTAAACCCCTCTATTTCTGATTCCTCTACCTATACTTTCCTTTCGGCAAAAACTATGTTTGATACCTTTGAAGGTAACATGGAAGGCTGTTATTTGTATTCCCGTCATTCCTCTCCAAGCAATTTGTATTTAGACAAAGCACTGGCTGCAATGGAAGGTACAGAAACGGCAAATGTATCCGCTTCTGGAATGGGAGCCATCACACCTACTTTATTGCAATTATGCGGAGCTGGAGACCACATCGTCTCAAGCAGAACGATTTATGGAGGAACGTATGCTTTTCTAAAAAACTTCACTCCAAGATTTGGTATCAAAACGACATTTGTTGACATCACAAAACTAGAGGCTGTTGAAGCTGCGATCACTCCGGAAACGAAAGTATTGTATTGTGAAACAGTAAGCAATCCTTTATTGGAAGTTGCCGATATAACTGGTTTATCAAAAATTGCAAAAAAGCATAATTTGACATTAGTTGTAGACAACACCTTCTCTCCATTATCTGTTTCTCCAGTTAAATTTGGTGCTGATATTGTAATTCATAGTTTGACAAAATACATCAACGGAAGCAGCGACACTGTGGGTGGAGTAACTTGTGCTTCACAAGATTTTATCAATCAATTAAAAGACGTAAATAGTGGAGCAAGTATGTTACTAGGGCCAACAATGGATAGCATGCGCTCTGCTAGTGTTATGAAAAACCTACGTACACTTCACCTGAGAATCAAGCAACACAGTCATAACGCTGCGTATCTTGCAGAACATTTTGAAAAAGATGGAGTAAAAACGGTATATCCTGGATTAAAAAGTCATCCAAGCCACGATTTATTCGCATCGATGATTAATCCTGAATACGGTTTTGGTGGAATGATGACAATAGATGTTGGTTCTTTGGCTAAAGCCAATGCCTTAATGGAACTAATGCAATCACGCAACTTAGGATACTTAGCGGTGAGTTTAGGATTTTATAAAACTTTGTTTAGTGCTCCTGGAACCTCTACTTCGAGCGAAATTCCTTTGGAGGAACAAGTAGAAATGGGATTGACTGATGGTTTAATCCGTTTTTCAATTGGTCTAGATAATGACATTAAGAGAACATACGAAATGATGAAAGACTGTATGAAAGAATTGGATATTCTATAATCCAAGACTGTTATAAAATAATTTTTTGATTTTTCACCAAAACCCGCTTAAAAGCCATTTTAAGCGGGTTTTATCTGTTTCATAAAAACACATCCGCCCTTTTCAATTTTGCCGACCAATATGCTTTTGTATTATGGCAATGCGGACATCCAGATTTTCAGCCGAAGAGACAAAAGCAAACATTTTGAAAGCGACTATACTTCTATTTCTAAACAAAAAACTCCAGATTTCTCTGGAGTTCTTTGTTATCTACGTATTATAAATATCTTATTTTATAAGTTCTATTTTTTGAACTTCTTCTTGATGTACACTATCAAAAAATCCTTGTTCGTGCATCCAATCATCACTATAAACTTTACT
The DNA here is from genome assembly GCF_900111075.1 of Flavobacterium frigoris. Taxonomy (GTDB): domain Bacteria; phylum Bacteroidota; class Bacteroidia; order Flavobacteriales; family Flavobacteriaceae; genus Flavobacterium; species Flavobacterium frigoris. Next base: position 29,465 of record NZ_FOFZ01000012.1, on the reverse strand, counting down.
CATATAACGAGAACCGTGATCAGGAAATATAGCAATAACATTACTATTTTTGTCAAATTCACCTTCGTCGGCATATTGTCTTATCGCCTGCAAAACAGCTCCAGAAGTATAGCCTACAAATAAGCCTTCTTTTCTAGTTATTTCTCTTGCGCAATGTGCACTCTCCTCATCGGTAACTTTCATAAACTTATCGATGGTATCAAAATCAGTAGCAGAAGGAATCAAATTTTTCCCTAAACCTTCAATTCTGTATGGGTAAATTTCATCGTTGTCAAATTCTTTTGTTTCATGGTATTTCTTCAATACTGAACCAAAAGCATCAACTGCAAGCACTTTAATATTAGGGTTTTGTTCTTTTAAGAATTTTGCTGTTCCTGAAATCGTTCCTCCAGTACCACTGCAAGCTACGAGATGAGTAATTTTACCATTCGTTTGCTTCCAAATCTCTGGTCCCGTAGAGTTATAATGTGCATCAATATTCAACTGATTAAAATATTGATTAATATAGATTGACCCCTTTGTTTCTTCATGCAATCTTTTAGCCACGTTGTAATAAGAACGTTCATCATCTGCTGAGACATGTGCTGGGCAAACATAGACTTTAGCGCCTAAACTGCGAAGCATATCAATTTTATCTTTGGACGATTTTGAACTTACAGCTAGTATACAATTGTATCCTTTTATGATGCTCACCATAGCAATACTAAATCCGGTGTTCCCAGATGTCGTTTCGATTATGGTATCTCCTGGAGATAGTATCCCTTTTCTTTCTGCCTCTTCAATTATGTATAAAGCAATTCTATCCTTGGATGAATGTCCTGGATTAAAAGCTTCTACCTTTGCATAGAAATTACCTTCTAACTTTTCTGTGACTTTATTTAGCCTAATAAGAGGTGTATCACCTATTAATTCTAAAACACTATTGTAAGCTTGTATTTCTTCTTTCATAAAAAAATAGTTAGTCGAGGTGAATTTTATTACACCTCGAAACATTGCAAATTTAACAAAAATTTCCGAATTACTTTTTAATTTTCTCTAAATCTAACAAAAAACTGAATTCCTTTGCTAATTCCTTAATGGCTTCAAACCTTCCAGATGCGCCTCCGTGACCTGCATCCATGTTAGTATCTAAAAACAAAAGATTGTTATCTGTTTTCAAAGTTCTCAGCTTCGCTACCCATTTAGCAGGCTCCCAATATTGTACTTGTGAATCATGCAGACCGGTCGATATATACATATTAGGATAGGCTTGGGGTTTTACATTATCATAAGGAGAGTAGGATTTCATATACTTATAATATCTTTTAACGTTTGGATTCCCCCATTCGTCATACTCCCCGGTTGTTAACGGGATAGTTTCATCCAGCATCGTCGTTGCAACGTCTACAAAAGGGACTTGAGCAATTACTCCATGGTATAGTTTTGGCGCCATATTTAAAATAACTCCCATCAATAAGCCCCCTGCAGAACCACCCTCCGCATATAAATGTTTTGTAGAAGTGTATTTTTGCTCAATTAAAAATTTAGAACAATCTATAAAATCTTTGAAAGTATTTTTCTTTTTTAATAATTTTCCGCCTTCGTACCACTGTCTTCCTAAATCTTCTCCACCGCGAATATGTGCGATAGCGTAAACAAAACCTCTGTCTAACAACGACAATCTTGTTGATGAGAAATAAGCATCCATAGAATGTCCGTAAGAACCGTATGCATAAAGCAACAATGGATTTTTTCCATCCTTTTTCAAACCTTTTCTATATACCATAGAAATAGGTATCAGGGTTCCGTCTTTTGCAGTTGCCCAAACACGTTCTTCAATATAATTGTCCTTATCAAAGTTACCACCAAGCACTTCTTGTTCTTTCTTGACTTCTTTTTCTTTGGTGTTCATATTGAAATCAATAATCGAAGCAGGTGTTGCCATCGATTGATAGGCATATCGCAAGATATCTGTATCAAAATCAACGTTTGCAGAAGCATGAGCGGTATAGGTTTCACTTTCAAAAGGCAAATAATATTCCTCTTTTCCACTCCAGGGAATTATTCTAATTTCACTCAAACCATTACTACGTTCTGAAACCACCAAAAAATCTCTAAAAATGTCAATATCTTCCAGTAAAACATCTTCCCTATGAGCAAGAACATCTTCCCAATCCTCCATTGAAGTCTTAGATTCAAGCGTTTTCATTAGTTTGAAATTAGTCGCCTTGTCCTTGTTTGTAAGAATATAAAAATGATCTCCAAAATGAGAAATACTATACTCTAAACCTCTTTTTCTTTTCTGAAAGACTTTAAATTTCCCATCTGGATTGTCGGCTAATAAAGTCATAAATTCTGTAGTCAGCGTGCTCGAAGAGCTGATCAAAATATATTTTTTTGATTTTTCTTTACCCACAGCAACATCAAAAGTATCATCTTTTTCAAAATAAACTACTTCATCTTCTACTGTATCGGTTCCTAATTTATGTTTTAGAACAGTATCGGAACGCAAGGTATTGGCATCCTGAGTAGTATAGAAAATAGTTTGGTTATCATTTGCCCAAGTAGAATTTCCGGTAGTATTCTCAATTTTATCGCTTAAAATTTCGTCTGTTATCAGGTTTTTTACTTGCAAAGTATAAATTCTTCTTCCTACTAAATCTACAGCATAGGTAGCCAGTTGATTATCATTACTAATACTCAATCCGCTTAGATTGAAATATTTTTCTCCCTTTGCCAATTCATTACAATCAAGCATGATTTCTTCTTTTGCCGAAAGGCTTTCCTTTTTTCGAGAATAAATAGGATAATCTTTCCCTACTTCAAAACGAGTAATATAATAATAGCCATTGTATAAATAAGGAACTGATTCATCGTCTTCCTTGATTCTGGCTTTCATTTCTTCAAATAAATCTTTTTGGAATTCCTGCGTATGAGCAGTCATTTTTTGATAATATTCGTTTTCTTTATTCAGATAGTCAATCACTTCAGGATTTTCTCGATCCTTTAACCAATAATAATTATCAATCCTGACGTCTTCGAATTTTTCTAATAGTGTTGGTATAATTTTAGCAACTGGTGGCTGTATATTTTCTATCATTTTTTGAGTTTTCATATTTTAAAGAATAAACAAAAATAAACAAAGCGACTCTAAAACGCGTCTGTTTTTCGTCTTATTTAATATTGCATATTTCTTCAAAATTCGTAATTTCGTATTTCAATAATTTTTAAATTATCAAAAATGGATTTAATGGGAATGATGGGTAAACTTAAAGAAACCCAACAAAAAATGGAAGAAACAAAAAAACGCCTGGATACTGTTCTTGTTGATGAGCAAAGTACAGACGGTTTGTTAAAAATTACGATTACTGCTAATAGAAAAATAAAATCAATTACAATTGCCGATGACTTATTGCAAGACAAAGAACAATTAGAAGATTATATGATTTTAGTAATGAACAAAGCAATCGAGAAAGCGACTAAGGTTAATGAAGCTGAACTTGATGCTGTTGCAAAAATGGATATGCCAATGATTCCTGGAATGGATAATTTGTTCAAATAATCTAAATAAGTTATAAAATATGAATTATGAGTTTGTATAAAAACTCATAATTCATACTTCATAATTTACAACTTTGCCAAGGTTTCTAAAACATAGGTATGCATCACTTCTCTATAATCAAGATGGGTTACCATTCGCAATTTTCCGTGTCCCATAGAACTGATGGATATGTTTTTTTGTTTTAATTTTTCAATTAAAACGTGGTCGCTTAAATTTGGCACCAACGTAAATATTAAAATATTTGTTTCTACAGGCTCGACTTTAGCCACCCAATCCAATTTATTCAATACTACGGCTAATTCTTTGGCGCGTCTGTGATCTTCAGCAAGGCGGCTGATATTGTTGTCTAAAGCATATAATCCGGCTGCTGCCAAATAACCTACCTGACGCATTCCTCCTCCTAATATTTTTCGAATACGCAAGGCACGATGAATTGTCGCTTTATCACCTAATAAAACAGACCCTATTGGCGCACCCAGTCCTTTGGATAAACATACCGAAATCGTATCAAACAATTGACCAAAAGCTTTTGGGTCTTGTTTTTTAGCAATTAAGGCATTCCAAATTCGGGCTCCATCAAGATGGAATTTTAAATTATTGGCTACACATACTTCTTTTATTTTTTTCAATTCATCTAATTCATAACAAGCGCCGCCTCCTTTGTTAGTCGTATTTTCAACACAAACTAAACTCGTTAACGGATTGTGATAAAATTCAGGGTCATTGATTGCTCCTGCCACTTGTTCTGCAGTAATCATTCCGCGATCACCGTCTAGCAAAGAAAAAGAGACTCCGCTATTAAAAGAAGCACCTCCACCTTCATAAAGGTAAACATGTGCATATTTGTCGGCAATAATTTGCTCTCCTGGCTGTGTATGTAGTTTGATTGCCGTTTGATTGGCCATCGTTCCTGAAGGGAAAAACAGCCCTGCTTCCATGCCAAAAATTTGCGCAATGGTATCCTCTAGTTCAATCACTGTGGGATCTTGCTTGTAAACATCATCACCTACTTCAGCATTGAACATGTACTGCAACATTTCATGTGTAGGCTTAGTAATTGTATCGCTAATTAAATTTATTTCCATACATTGATTTTATATTTGTTTAAAAACACAAGTCTCGTCTTGCCAATTCTTAAAATTTGTTATTTTTGTCGCACAAAATTACATAATTTATGACAACTACCGAACAAATTAAAGGTATTGTAGAGCGCCTTGGTGCGTTGAGGAGGTATCTTTGACGTTGATGCCAAACTAATTGAAATTTCTAACGAAGAAGAAAAGACTTTTGCTCCCGATTTCTGGAATAACGCAAAAGAAGCCGAACTAATTGTAAGAAATCTTCGAAATAAGAAAAAATGGATTGAAGATTACGATAAAGCAGTCGAAATGGCTGACGAATTGCAATTAGCCTATGAATTCTACAGGGAGGGAGAACTAACAGCAGAAGAATTAGACGAACAATACAGTCTTATTGCAAATCATATTGAAGCCATCGAATTCAAAAACATGCTTTCGGATGAAGGAGATTCTTTAAGCGCTGTAGTACAGATAACTGCAGGTGCTGGAGGTACCGAAAGTTGTGATTGGGCCGAAATGCTCATGCGCATGTACATGATGTGGGGCGAAAAATATGGATATAAAATAAAAGAACTGAATTTTCAAAAAGGAGAAGCAGCCGGTATCAAAACGGTTACGCTCGAGTTTGAAGGGGATTATTCTTTTGGATACTTAAAAGGAGAGAATGGAGTACATCGCTTAGTGCGTATCTCCCCGTTTGACAGTAATGCTAAACGGCATACTTCCTTTGCATCCGTTTATGTATATCCGCTTGTAGATGACAGTATCGAAATTGATATTAATCCTGCCGATATTGAAATCACGACTTCCAGATCTAGTGGTGCCGGTGGACAAAACGTGAATAAGGTAGAAACTAAAGTACAGCTGTTTCACAAACCCACAGGAATTCAAATTCAGTGTTCAGAAACCCGTTCGCAACAAGACAACAGACAACGTGCTATGCAAATGCTCCGTTCTCAGTTGTACGAAATAGAACTAAAGAAACAATTGGCGCAGCGCGCTGACATTGAAGCTGGAAAAATGAAAATTGAATGGGGTTCTCAGATTCGCAATTATGTGATGCAACCCTACAAACTAGTAAAAGACGTGCGTACGGGTTATGAAACCAGCAACGTCGACGGTGTGATGAACGGTGAAATTGACGAATTCTTGAAAGCCTACCTGATGATGATGGGACAAAGAGACGAAGAAGAATAAAATTATCAAATCAATCAATTATAATCCTACAGAGAAATTTATCTTTTTCTGTAGGATTTTTTTGTTACTTTTGATTTTGAAAAATTAATCCGATTTATGAAAAACACACTAGTATTCTTTGTTTTACTGTTTTCAATAACTTTTTACTCTCAAAAAAAAGTATATTACACTGAACGTTTTAAAGAATTACGCTCAGCCGAAGGAGCAACTTATTTCAGTACTTATGAGGACACTAAAGAAGGAACTTCGAGAACCACTTATTTTATTGATGGAACAAAACGAAATCACGATCAATTTTCAAATTTCAAAAAACGCATTTTAAATGGTACTTCCGAAAGTTATTATAAATCTGGAAATAAAGAGCTAACTTCTTTTTTTGTAAAAGGAAAACAAGAAGGTGAACTAACCCGATATTATGAAAACGGCCAAATCAAGCGTACCGAAAATTATAAAAATGGCGAATTTATTGACGGAAAATGTTTTGATGAAACCGCAAGTGAAATTGCTTTTTTTCCCTATTTTATAAAACCCCAATTTCCAGGAGGAATAAATGAGTTTTATAAATATATTAGAAAAAACTTCAAGTCTCCTAATAATGATAAAGGAAGAATAAAAGTTGATTTTGTGGTTGAAATAGATGGTACTTTAAAAGATTTTAAAATAATCGAAGGACTTAATTATGACATGAATGTTGAAGCTTTAAGGGTTTTATTTAATAGCCCATTATGGATTCCTGGTAAAGTCGACGGTAAAGATGCCCGTGTTAAATATGGCATTCCAATTACTATTAATTAAAATTCCCACGCAAATAATTTTCATTGTTTAACTCCTTTAATTTTAGTTCTAAAATTAAAGAAGCTATTTTTACAACCATTCAATTAAAGAAACACCGACACCAACAGTCGTTTGCAGATTGTTATAATCGATCAAGGTTTCACCATAGCCGTGGGAAATTAGTAAATATCCTTTTAAATTATTTCTAACGGGATAAGACCATGAAAAGGCAGCATTTCCTCTAGCTTTTGCATTAAAGTTTAGATTATGACTGCCAATAAAAGAAAGAATATTTCCGTTTTTGGTATAAATTACATTCACGTCTCCCCTACCTACATATTCTGAAATATCAGGATTATCATCAATTGCAGCTGGCATTCGAAACCAAGGTCTCACATAGACAGTCCAATTGTTACGTTCAAACCCTGCATGTAGTATAATTCTATTCCAGCTTCGAGAAAAAGGATCACTTTTTCCATTTGATTCATGATTAAATGCGACTCCCACCATTCTTGTTTTAAAACCAAATAAATTAAACTTCACTGGGAAATTTAAAATAAGTTCGGGTTCATAGTTTACTTCTCTAAAGGGGCGCGAAAGCGTATTATTATAGATTTGCCAATGTGACTTTTGAGTATAGGCGACCCATAAGTCTCCATACCCCCAGAAAATACTTTGTAGCACTTTAGTCTTAAAACTCAATTGAAATTTAGTCTCAATACTATTATATTCAACACCTGCAGGTGCTATATAATCTGGATCTATATTTCCTGATTCAGGCCGTTCATTCGGGTTATTCGTCCAGCGCACGGGTAATACAAACATAGGCTTATAAGGGGTAATCAAAAAGGTTCCTCTCACTGAAGTAGTATCCAGCTCCCATCTCTCAGTTAAATTTCGAAGTTGCGTTTTACTGTTAAATAAAGCCTGAACCTGAGCATTTACAATAACACCAGAAAAAATAAGCAGAAAAAAAGAGCATTTAATTTGAAAATATTTCATATTCTAGAATCAAAATTTAACCCGCAAAAATAATAGTTTAACATCTGATAAAGTTATACTTTTATTATAAAAAGTTATATAAAAACTACTTTTAATCGTGTTAAAGTATCGGTAAACATTTGGAACTTTAAGACTAAATCACTTTATTTGAGAATTGTACCATAACCCAATCTATTAGTAACATTATGAAATCCTACACCATCCAAGAAATAAACGAAGTCCTTAAAGGAGTCATATCTGGCAGTACCTCACAAATAATTACAGCACCTGAGCAACTAGAGGTTGCGACTGATTCTGAAATTTCATTTATTGGAAACAAAAAATACGAAAAACTTTGGTCATCATCAAAAGCTTGTGTTGCTATTGTAAATGAGGATATTTCGATAGAGCCAGGAGAAAATAGAGCCTTCATTAAAGTAAAAAATGCTGATTTAGCAATGTCTCAAGTTTTGGAACTTTTTGCTCATCCAATGCCCGTGTTTCATGTTGACATTCACCCAACGGCAGTAGTTGACAAATCAGCGACCATCGGAATTGGGACAAAAATAGGCGCCGGATGTTATGTTGGGCCCAATGTGAAAATTGGAGAAAATGCAATCCTTTATCCTAATGTCACCATTCTGGATGAATGCACTATAGGCAAGAATACGGTATTGTGGTCAGGAACTGTGGTAAGAGAGCGTTGTCACATAGGTACTGATTGTATTATACATCCTAATGCCACTATTGGAGCAGATGGATTTGGATTTCGCCCTTGTCCTCAAAGAGGCTTGGTAAAAATTCCTCAGATAGGAAATGTAATAATAGGAAATAGCGTTGAAATTGGCGCCAACTCTTGTGTAGATCGAGGGAAATTTAGTTCTACGGTTTTAGGAGATGGTTGTAAAATTGACAATTTAGTTCAAATTGGTCACAACAGTAAACTGGGACGTTTTTGTATTATGGCAGGACATAGCGGATTAGCGGGTTCTGTAACTTTAGGCGATGGAGTAATTATTGGCGGAAGCGCCTCCATAAAAGACCATGCAACATTAGGAAGTGGCGCAATCGTAGGAGCCGGATCTGGTGTTACCTGTGATGTCCCTGCCGGTAAAACAGTGCTAGGTTATCCTGCAGTTGAAGCGCGTGATGCCTTAAAACAATGGGCTATTCTAAAACGATTAGTCAATGATTCAAAAAAATAAATAAGTAAATTTTATCATATTCGTAAAAAAACAGGAGTTCGCTCCTGTTTTTTTGGTTTTAAATCGAAATTATTCGCAAAGGAACCAAAATAATAAATTTTATTTCGTTCGATTTTGTATTTTAGCACAAACTATTTATAACACTATTACAACATGGATTTAAACTTCAATAAAAACGAAGATCACAATAAACTTTTATTGTCTCAATTAAGACAAAATTTTTCCAAAGTAAAATTAGGAGGAGGCGAAAAAAGAATTCAAAAACTACATGCTGAAGGAAAAATGACAGCGCGGGAACGCATTGATTATTTACTTGATCCTAAAGCCAAGTGCATTGAAATTGGAGCTTTTGTTGGTGAAGGAATGTATAAAGAACACGGGGGCTGTCCATCTGGAGGTGTTGTTGTTAAAATAGGATATATCGGCGGAAAACAATGTGTTGTTGTGGCCAATGATGCGACAGTAAAAGCGGGTGCTTGGTTCCCTATTACAGCCAAGAAAAATCTTCGTGCACAAGAAATCGCAATGGAAAACCGCTTGCCTATCATTTATTTAGTGGATAGCGCTGGTGTTTATTTACCGCTGCAGGACGAAATTTTTCCAGATAAAGAACATTTTGGACGTATTTTTAGAAATAACGCCCAAATGAGTAGCATGGGAATTACTCAAATTTCGGCTATAATGGGAAGCTGCGTTGCCGGAGGTGCTTATTTACCTATAATGAGTGATGAAGCCATCATTGTTGAAGGAACAGGCAGTATCTTCCTTGCAGGTAGTTATCTAGTAAAAGCAGCCATTGGAGAAAGTATCGACAATGAAACTTTAGGAGGTGCCACGACCCACTGTGAAATTTCAGGAGTAACAGATTATAAAGCCAAAGACGACAAAGACGCCTTAGACAAAATAAAAAATATCGTTGATAAAATTGGTGATTACGACAAAGCTGGCTATAGCCGAGTGAAACCAGCAAAACCAGCCTTAGACGAAAAAGAACTTTATGGAGTTCTACCTAAAGCTAGAAACGAACAATACGACATGATGGAGATCATCAACCGTCTTGTGGACAATTCAGAATTTGAACCTTATAAAGACGGTTACGGTCAAACAATTATAACTGGTTATGCCAGAATTGACGGATGGGCAGTAGGAATTGTGGCTAACCAACGAAAAGTGGTGAAAACCAAAAAAGGCGAAATGCAGTTTGGTGGTGTTATCTACTCGGATAGTGCTGACAAAGCCACCCGTTTTATCGCTAATTGCAACCAGAAAAAAATCCCCTTAGTTTTTGTTCAAGATGTTACCGGTTTTATGGTGGGATCCAAATCGGAACAAGGTGGAATCATAAAGGACGGTGCCAAAATGGTTAATGCCGTAAGCAACTCTGTAGTGCCAAAATTCACCGTTATCGTTGGGAATTCCTACGGTGCTGGAAATTATGCCATGTGTGGAAAAGCATACGACCCAAGATTGATCTTCGCTTGGCCAAGTGCAGAACTTGCCGTTATGGGCGGAACACAAGCGGCAAAAGTATTGGCGCAAATCGAAGCATCTTCCTTGAAGAAAAGCGGAGAAATTGTCGATGAAGAGAAAGAGAAAGCTCTTTTTGACAAGATAAAAGCCAGATACGACGAGCAGGTTTCTCCTTATTATGCCGCTTCTAGATTGTGGACAGATGCGATTATCGACCCTCTAGACACGCGAACATGGATATCTATGGGTATCGAAGCAGCAAATCACTCCCCTATCGAGAAACAATTTAACTTGGGTGTAATTCAAGTTTAACTTACTATAATTTATTTTTAGGAGCAGAACTACTTCGGTTTCATAACTAGTTCCCTCCCGCTATTCGCTGTATTCCCCGATTTAAAAAAACAAAGCTTATTGCCTTAGTTTCTTTAAATCGGGGGATGCCGCTTCTATCGGGGCTAATCGAGTACGGACTATTTTCAGAACACATTCATTTAAAAAAACAATAGGAATCCTATCCTTATCGTGTAGCTTTTTTCTATATATTTGAAAAAGGAATAACAATGAAACAGAGTTTCGGGTATGCATCTATTTTAGATTAGCTATGCTAGGGTTTGTATCGTAGATAGATATGTTAGCCGTAATTTTAACCAAAAATCGTATATAATTGAAAAACAAAATTTTGAAGGGAATAAAATACTTATTTATCACTTTCCTTCTATGTTTGCTCTATGGCTTCTCTGTAAAAAGATATGACAATTATTTAGGTAAGGAATATGTTCAATACTGGGACGATAATAAAAGTTTGTTTGAGTCAGTTAAGCAAAATAAAACTTTAACCTTTAGAAATTTAGATGAGTATGTAAAGACAAATGATTTGTTCCTTTATGGCGAATTTCACGGAATAAAAGAAACAATAAAAATTGATTTTGAACTCATCAAGTATTTAAATAAGAATGCTGGAATGAAAATTCATTTGGCAGAGATTGATTTTAGCCAAGCCTATTTTTTAAATGAATATCTATTAACTGGAGACGAAAAACGTATTGATTACGTTTTAAACAGTTGGATAATCAATCATGGACACAATAATCTCGATTACAAAAACAAATGGATCCAAATTCGTAAGCTAAATAGTATAAATTCTGAAGATTCGCAAATTAGAGTTTATGGAATTGATAAGGTTCAAAATATAAATGTTACCCAGAATCACTTAAAAATACTATTGTCCAAACTAAATCTTTCATCTGATATACCACAAGACGAGAATTTATTTTTAGAATGGACAGAATATGAATTGCCAAAAGTGATTGCTTCAATAAATCTAAATACCACAACCATAGATTATGTAAGGGATATTGAGCATATAAGGAAAAACCTAGTCGATTATTACAAAACAACGACAAGAGAAGATGTAATGTTTTTAAATTTCATTGATTTATATAAAAGATATAATTTTCAAGGACAAAAAATTTATGGTTCTTTTGGTGAAGCACACGTTTTACAAAAAGAAATGAATAAAAAGAAGAATTTCGGGACACTTGTGACAAATCAAAATTCACCAGTCAAATCCAAAACATATACTATTATATCTAGGTATTTAGATAGTTATATGGATGCTCCATCAAAATATTTACCTTTCTTTTTGAAAAGTAACGAGGAACACACAAAAACAACCGTTTCTTGCGACAATACTTTTTTGCTTTATCACTTCGGAATTTCCGATTTAAAAAAGATAACAAATGAAAATACTAATACCTTTTTTGATATTAATAAAATAAAATCTCCCTATCAAAATTCATTAAGATTGATGGAAAGCACAGGACTATTAAGTCTATTTTCGGGAATGAAAATTACAGATAAAAACACTTCAGCAACTGACTATGCTCAAGCAGTAATTTTAATACGAAATTCTAATTGGGCTGAACCTTTAAAATAAAAAACTCCTTTTGGGCGATACATACTAAAACCTGAGAAGAAAATTAAAGTTTGATAAAAATAGCATCTATAAATTCTTAACATTAGTGCAAGCGTCCCGCTTTTGCCCACAAACATAATATAAGCAAAAAAACCTCCAATAAAAATATCATCTTACTAATGACCTACCACTTTAGAAAAGCCACAACATCCGAAATTCCACATATTTGGATCATTTTACAACAAGCGATCGCACGTAGAAAGGCAGATGGTAGCGACCAATGGCAAGACGGTTATCCAAATCCGGACGTAATACAAAATGACATAGACAAAAATGCAGGATTTGTTTTGACAGAAGATGATACTATTATCGGCTATACTGCAGTATTGATCAACGACGAACCCGCCTATGAAAATATAAAAGGAAACTGGCTTACACACGGTGATTTTGTTGTCTTTCATCGCGTAGCAATTTCAGAGAATCATTTAGGGAAAGGCTTAGCCAAAAAACTAATGAACTTCATAGAAGAATTTGCGATAAACAACAATATCTACAGCGTCAAAGCAGATACAAATTTTGATAACTTTGCCATGATGGCTATTTTTGAAAAATCGGGTTACAGCTATTGTGGAGAAGTGCATTTTAGAGGAAGCGCCAGAAAAGCATACGAAAAAGTAATCGTTAAAAACTAAATAGCTCCTCGTTTACATCCTAGAACAATAAAAAGTTAAAACCCTTTTTCAAAAACCATGAAAAAAATATTTCTATACGTTTTTATTCTCCTATACTTTACCCAGTGTAGTTCTGTAAAAAAACACAATGCACATTTAAAGGCTCTAATACCCATAGATGAGTTAAAAGCGGATGTGGATTTTACGTATAAAAAACTACAAAAATTACACCCACAACTGTATTGGTACATTAGTAAAGAAGAGTTAGATTATAAATTCGACAGTCTGAAATCAACTATTAGAGAACCCATTACTCCGCTGGAATTTTATAAAAAATTAAGCCCAATAGTAGCTGCAGTTAGACAAGGCCATAGCTACCTCTATCCTGCTTCAATGCAAATGACGAAAAAGGAAACGAAAGCACTTATTAAAAAAGGAACAGGCCCATTTTCACAATTTGACTTTGATTTTTTTGACAATAAATTGTATGTCGTAAACAATAAGTCCTACGACAAAAGCATAAAAGCAGGATCTGAAGTGATCGCTGTGAATGGCATAAAACCACTAGCTTTAATTGAGGAGTACAACAACTACTATAGTTCAGATGGTTACAATACCACATTAAAAACCCGTACTTCCGGCAAACGTTTTTCTTCTTATTTTACTGTCGAAAATGGTATAAAGGACAGCTTAACCTATACTTTAAAATTCAACGACAGCATCCAATTAATTACTATCACGCGTTACAAAGACGATTCGATTAAGAAAAAAGAACTAAAAACCCAAAAAGGGATTACTGCGCTTGATAGAGCAAAATCGCGAACATTCAGAAGGAAGAAAAGAGTAAATGGCTACAATGCTGATTCGAAAAACTACAACAGAAACCTAGATTTCATGGAAAAAGACAGCAGTATTGCCATCATGAAGATTAGAAGTTTTAACAAAGGGGATTTTAGGCCTTTTTATAAAGAAAGCTTTCGCAAAATTGAGAACTATAAATCCAATACTCTAATTCTTGATTTAAGAGATAATGGCGGCGGAAGATTAAATGAAATTGTTGATTTATACTCTTACCTAGTCGACTCTACTTTTGTATTTTTGGAAAAGTCTGAAGTAGTCTCAAAATCAAGTTTAATGGAAGGTGCCTATTTTAACGGAGGTTCTTTTGGCCTAAAAATCCTAAAAACGATATACGCACCGCTGCTATACTCCTATTTACTATTGACAGTGCATAAAGACGACACAGGTAAAAGCTGGTATGCGACCCACACAAGACCGCATAAAGTGCATACGAATCCTTTTAAAGGAAAAATTTATGTGCTGATAAACGGAGGGAGCTTCTCGGCATCCAGTCTTATTTCTTCCAACTTGAAAAGCTCTAAAAGGGTGACTTTTGTGGGAGAAGAAACCGGCGGAGCCTTTAACGGAACTGTAGCGGGATTTATGCCTGTCATAAAATTACCGAATTCTAAATTAAATATCAGAATCGGATTAATGGTAATGACTCCACATCATAAAACCGAAATAAAAGGACATGGCATTTTTCCTGACAAGGAAATCAGTACTTCCCTTGAAGACCGACTGAAAGAAAACGATCCACAACTCAACTGGATTTTAAATGACCTAAAAACCAATAAAAAAAATTAGAAGTCGGTGCTAACTAAGACCGTGCTATTATTAGGCCAAATCACTTCTTTTCTGGTTGAATGTCTAATAAATAGCTTCCTCAAACACTATCACAAAAATTTCTGTTTATTTTTAAATTAAACACTTGTTTATCAACAACTATTATATAATTTTTTTATCTTTATGTACCTTACTCTACCATCTAAAGCAAAAATTTTATCTATTGCTTTAAGTTATTCTGTCTTTTATTTTATGCAATACTAAAATCATAACTGATTAATATATTGATCCTAAAATATAAATAAGATGAAAAAGTCAAAGGGCATATCTATAATTACAATGCTATTATTTACACATTTAATTACGGCACAGCAGTTAGAGAAACAAGCAACAATTCCTGATTATTCTAAAACACTACTATTAGAGGGTGGCTTAAATCTGTCAGTACCTGTTCATATTCAAATGTATCGGACACATAGAGTTGGAATTGGTGTTAACGTACGAGTTTCAAAGAAAATTTCTCCAAAAACAGAACTGGGTATTAGGGGGGAATACGACTACCGGTTTGTAAGGGATATTGGCCCTGATACTACTGGTACAGCAAGAGGAAGAGCTTTGCACAAAAACTTCAGTTTATTTACTCTTAAACCAAATGTGCAATTTAAACTTAGAAAAAATTGGTTCTTAGGCATTGAAACCGGCGTGGGATTTGCCATTTCAGATGAAAATAATAGCATTGGTCTTGGTTTTATAGATGAATATAATGGGGAAGCGCAGTTTGGCTCTTGCTCCGGCATATATCTTGGAAAATATTTTATTGCTAGGGCAAACCAGAGAAAATTAGGAATATCACTAAATCTGACTAACTTCGTAGCGAAAGGCCATGCCGAAAACACACTCGGTTTAAAATTTAATTACTGTTTTATGAAATAAATTAAATGAATAAAATAAGTGATACCTTTCTGTTTTTTATAAAAGTATCATAGCTAGTTTCCTCGATGATTTTTCAATCAAAAAGAAATTTAAATACTTTCTAACATTTCTTTTCTTTTTATTTTTCCGTTTTCTGTCTCAATGAATTTATCAATATAAAAAACTTCTTTTGGCTTTTCATACTTGTCTAATAAACTATAAATGTGCTCAGCTAAAGCTTGCTTCTCCCCTTCGATAACCAAAACTAATTTTTCTCCTAAAACAGCATCTGCTATTCCGCCTACAAAAAATCTGGAATGAATTCCATGTGCTAATTTTTCTTCGATTTGCTCTGGAATCAATTTAATTCCTCCGCTATTGACTACATTATCGATTCTACCCAAAAAAACAAATTGGTGATCATTTATTAATTCCACTAAATCATTAGTGACAATAAGTTCAGTAGAAATTTTTGGCGCGTCAATCACTAGGCAATTTTTATCATTTTGCGAAATTTGAATATTCGGCAAAATAGAAAATGCCTTCTCCCCTATTTTCTTAGCAGCAATATGTGTAATTGTCTCAGTCATACCATACGTCTCATACACTTCTGTTTTTCCTTTTAAAAGTCTTTTTTCAAGTGACTTACTCATTTTTGCACCACCTACAATCAGTTTTTTAACATCTTTCAACCCTTCCACTGAATTTTCAGCTTGCAAAGGAACCATGGCTACAAAATCATATTTGGTTTCATTCTTTGTTAATGGATGTGAACTTGGCGCGACAAAATCGATATCTAATCCCAGAATAAAACTGCGAACCAGCATCATTTTTCCGGCAATATATTTGGTGGGTAAACAATATAATGCTTTGTCTCCAGGTCTTAACTCAAAAAAATCGCCCGTAGCCAGGGCAGAGTTCACCATCGTTTGTTTGTTTGTTCTAATAATTTTAGGAACACCTGTAGTTCCAGAAGTCTGTAAATCGATATAGGATTTATCATCAAACCAGTCTAATAAAAAATCACCTATCGACTTCTCAAATTCATCCCCTTCTTTTATCAAACAGTAGGATACTCTGCATAAATCTTCTTTATTAAGGTGAAAACCATTCAATTTAAATTGATTGTGTACGTTTTTATAAGTTACTTGTTTCATTACTAAGCTGTTATTTTATTATATTTTTATTTTCTTGCATTTTTATTTTTCCCGTCAATTTTTCTTTCCAATCCGTCCAATTGTATTTGCTACTAAAGATATATAAAAGTATTGGGTAAATTACAATTACCGGCAAGATTACGTCTAGTCCAGCTTGCGGTTCTGAGATATCTTTAAATATAGAGTGTGTTTGAAAAGCAGACCAATCTGAAGTTACTAATAAGGCGCTAACCAAATTATTCGCAGCATGAAAACCTAAGGCTAATTCCATTCCATCATCCATCAAGGTCAATACTCCCAGAAACAATCCCGTTCCTATGTAATATACAAAAATGATATTCCCCATTTTTGAAACTTCTGGGTTAGAAAGATGCATGGCGCCAAAAATAACTGATGTCATCACTAACGGAAACCATTTATTCTTGGCCAGATTTGCAAACCCCTGCATCAAATAACCTCTAAAAACGTATTCTTCGGTACTAGTCTGAATTGGAATTAAAACCATACCGATAACGACTAAGATCGCAAAGGGTACGGGTTTAAAATTTAGTGAAAAATCATCTGGATTCATTTGATAAAAAATCAAAGTAGAAACAATCGTAAAAACCGACCATAACGAAAAAGAGAAAAACACCCTGTTCCAGTCTATTTTTTGCCTCGCCGTAGTCACGGAAAGCATCGTTTGATTGTGCAAATAACGCACTACAAAATAGATACCCCCCATGGTAAAAACAAACGAAATCAGAATGAGAAACAAAGTCAAATTTGGATCAAAAAAGTGCATCAACTTTTCAGTACTCGAAGGATAAGGGACTCCTTTTGCAACCGTTTCATAAATTATCCCCAATAGCAAAGGAACCTGGCCAACAAATGAGGTCGTAATTATTATTGCTGAACCAATTAAATATTTCCAAAATTTGTTTTCTGAATGTACTCCTTGTTCTATAAACATTTATTATTTATTTAATTATGTATACCAAATTAGACTATCAAAGTCTATTTTTGTTCCTTCGAAAAATACTTTATTTATTTTAATTTTCATTACTAAAGAAAAAACAATAAAATGATACAAATATACCATAATCCCCGTTGCGGAAAATCAAGAAACTGCGTTGCTTTCATAGAAGAGGCTGGAAAAGAATATGAAATCATAGAATATTTAAAAAATCCTCCTACAAAAGACGAACTGTTAGCATTACTAAAAAAGCTAAACATTAAACCTTTAGAGTTAATACGCCAAAAAGAAAAAATTTGGGCAGATAATTTTAAAAATCTAAAAATGACCGATGAAGAAATCATAAAAGCTATGGTCGAAAACCCCATTCTTATCGAACGCCCTATTGTAATCAAAAGAGATAAAGCAATAATTGGCAGAGAGTTAGATAAAATTACGGATTTCCTTTAGTCACCAGCAGTTTGTTTTAACAGTTTTTTGTGATTTGTACATTAAACCATATCTAAAATTTGTAGTCAAATTTGCATAACTTAAAATAGCAATAATGCAGCACTCTTTAAAACACTTTTTAACGCTCACTTTATTTTTTTCCTTTTTTATGAGTTTTTCTCAGCAAGGAGGTCCAATGGGAGAAAAAATTAAGATAACAGGAACTGTTATTGAAAAAATAAGCAAACAACCGCTAGAATACGCAACAGTAACCTTTACCAGTTCTAAAAATGTTAAAGTTGTAGCTGGAGGAATAACAAATCCAAAAGGAGAGTTCAATATAGATGTGAATCCAGGAATTTACACCGTTAAAATTGAGTTTATTTCTTTCAAATCAATAGAATTAAAAGATAAAGCGCTTAAAGCAAATACTGATTTAGGAACCATCTCATTAAGTGAAGATGCGGCACAACTAAATGAAGTAGTTATTCGTGCAGAGAAATCTACTGTCGAGATTAAACTCGATAAAAAAGTATACAATGTAGGTCAGGACATGTTAGTTAAAGGCGGAACAGTAAGTGATGTTTTAGAAAACGTTCCTTCTGTTTCTGTTGATGTTGAAGGAAACGTAAGTTTAAGAGGAAGTGATAATGTTCGTATTTTTATCGATGGTCGCCCTTCAAATGCCTTAAACATGGCAGAAGCTTTGCGCCAAATTCCTGCCGATGCTATTGACAAGGTAGAAGTAATAACTAATCCATCTGCTCGTTATGATGCTGAAGGTGGCGCCGGAATTTTAAATATCATCCTTAAAAAAGGAAAAAACCAAGGGTTTAATGGTTCGTTCATCGCTTCAACAGGAATTCCTGAAACCTATGGTTTAAGCGCAAACTTAAATTACAAAACTGAAAATCTGAATTACTTTACTTCAACTGGTTATAGTTACAGAACCAATGAAGGTGGAGGATTAACTAATGCTCAATATTTCAATTCTGACGGTTCTACCAATAAATACATCGATGAAACTAGAAATACGAAAAGAACTAGAGACGGAATTAACACAAAATCTGGAGTAGAATGGACAATAAACCCAACTACTTTTTGGACCAACGCGATTAGTTACAGAGAAAATGGCGGAAAGAATGAAGATCTAGTAAATTACAATGCTTTTGACAGCAATAGAGATTTCGCTTCAATTAGCTACCGTTTAAATAACGGAAATAACAATGGCGAAGACTTTGAATACTCCTCTAACTTAATTAAGAACTTCAATGACAAAGGACATAAACTAACGGTTGATGGGTCGTTTTCTAAAAGTAATGATAAAGATGATTCAACGATCAATGGAGTAAATGTCACTTTTCCTGAAAAGTCAACTTTTGGTACTACAAACAATCATGAAGTTCAAAAACAATATCAATTTCAAGCAGATTATGTTTTACCTGTTGGGGAAGGAAGTCAGTTTGAAGCAGGTTATAAAGGAAACTTCAATAATCTAAATAAAGCATATGATATTTTCTCTGATGATAATGGAAATAATGTTGATAATTTCTTATCAAATACATTAGAATACAAAGAAAAAATCAACGCTCTTTATACGCAGTATGGTTTCAAAGTAAATAAATTTTCTTATTTATTTGGTTTACGTTGGGAAGACACAAACATCGATGTGAACTTATTAGGTTCAGCAGAGTACAATAATAAGAAATACAATAAGTTTTTCCCAAGTGCTTTTGTAAATTATGAAATTTCAGACCAAAGCAGCCTCTCTTTAAGTTACAGTAAACGTTTATCTAGACCAAGGGGTCGCTTTTTAGACCCTACCCCTAACGTATCAAGTAATATTAATATCTTTAGAGGTAATCCTGATTTAGATCCTTCTTTGACAGATAAATTTGATATTGGATACATCAAACGCTGGGATAAAGTAACGTTTAACACCTCTATGTATTTTGAAAATACAACTGATGTATTCTCATTTGTACGTTATGAAAGTGGTGAATTTGTAGATGGTACACCAGTAATTTTGAGTACGCCTATCAACATTGGAAAAGAACAAAAATTTGGATTTGAATTTACTTTAAATTATTCTCCAATAAAAAAATGGAAAATAAACAGTAGTTTCAACTTGTATAACACGAATACAACGGGTGATTTTATGTACACTAATTCACAAAACGAAGTAATTATTCAAAATCTAGATAACGAAGCTTTTTCATGGTTTTCCCGCGTAAACTCTCGTTTAACACTACCTGGAAAAGTTGAATGGCAAGCTAGCGCAATGTACTTTGGACCTAGCAACACTGCACAAGGTAGAAGTTTAGGTCAATATATGATCAACACGGCATTTAGCAAAGATATCCTGAAAGACAAAGCAACAATCGCTTTTAACGTAAGTGATATATTCAATTCGAGAAAAATGAGATCCGAAACTAATTTACCAAGTGTAAGTTCGTACAGTGAATTTCAATGGAGAAAAAGACAGTTCAATTTGTCATTCACCTACCGAATCAACAAAAAGAAAACGGATAGAGATAAAAATGCGCCAAAAAATAATGAGGAAGAAGGTGGTGGATTTCCTGGATAACAAATGATTTAATAGGGTTAATTAATTCAATAAGTACGGGTTCGTTTTAATATGGACCCGTATTTTTTTTCAAAAAAAGGCATAAAAAAAAGGACTCGTACAAACGGGTCCTTTTTTATGTGTCAATCAAACTAAACTGATTGTTCTTTCTTTGCTTTTCTTTTTTCTTTATATGCTTCCCAAGTTGCTCCACCTACCCAATAGGATACGAAACTAACTAAAAAAAACATTAACCAAAATCCCATTGTTAGGATGGTTAAAAAAAGTAAAAAACCTAAGTACTGTGAAAATTCAAACATGTTTTCCGGAATTTTTGAATGTAAGTACAAATGTATGTTTATTATTTTTTCTTAGCAATAAAAATCCGATTCAATTTTCATAAAAAAGTATTTATCCGTATTTTTGACCTCAATTTAAGGAGATAATCCCGTCTCGTCCTAAAAACGAGATTACAATCTTATATGCCAAACAATGACATATAAGGATTTTCACTGCTATCAGGGCTAGAACATCAGGTACAGTTCAACAAATTAATAATTAAACTAACAACACATACAAATCAACAACAAAATGAAATTCAGAATAGAAAAAGACACCATGGGTGAAGTGCAGGTTCCAGCTGATAAATACTGGGGAGCGCAAACAGAACGTTCTAGAAACAACTTTAAAATAGGTCCATCGGCTTCTATGCCAAAAGAAATCATAGAAGGTTTTGCATATCTAAAAAAAGCAGCTGCTTATGCTAACTGCGACTTAGGTGTTTTGCCTATTGAAAAACGAGATGCTATTGCTACTGTTTGCGACGAAATTCTAGCTGGAAAATTAGACGATCAGTTTCCATTAGTAATCTGGCAAACGGGTTCTGGTACACAAAGCAACATGAACGTAAACGAAGTGGTCGCAAACCGCGCACAAGTTCATAAAGGATTTGAAATTGGCGAAGGCGAACAATTCATTAAAGCTAATGATGACGTCAACAAATCACAATCTTCAAACGATACTTTCCCAACAGGAATGCACATTGCCGCTTACAAAGCAGTTGTAGAAGTTACGATTCCAGGTGTTGAAAAATTAAGAGACACATTACACGCGAAAGCAACCGAATTCAAAAACGTTGTAAAAATAGGTCGTACACACCTTATGGATGCTACGCCACTTACCGTGGGTCAAGAACTTTCTGGTTATGTTGCACAATTGAACTATGGTTTAAAAGCGGTAAAAAATACCTTAGCTCACTTATCAGAAGTAGCGCTAGGAGGAACGGCAGTAGGTACAGGATTAAATACTCCGGCTGGTTATGATGTAACTGTGGCAAAATACATTGCTGAATTTACAGGCCATCCTTTTGTAACTGCCGAAAATAAATTTGAAGCACTTGCCGCTCATGATGCAATTGTAGAATCGCATGGCGCGTTAAAACAATTGGCTGTTTCATTAAATAAAATTGCAAATGACATCCGTATGTTGGCCTCAGGACCACGTTCAGGAATTGGTGAGTTAATCATTCCAGAAAATGAACCAGGTTCCTCTATCATGCCAGGAAAAGTAAATCCAACACAGTGCGAAGCTTTGACTATGGTTTGTGCTCAAGTAATAGGTAACGATGTGGCAATTACTGTTGGAGGAATGCAAGGACACTATGAATTGAATGTTTTCAAACCAGTAATGGCAGCAAACTTTTTACAATCGGCACGTTTAATCGGTGATGCTTGTATGTCTTTTGACGAACATTGTGCTCAAGGTATTGAACCAAACTACAAACGTATTAAAGAACTGGTTGACAACTCATTGATGTTGGTTACTGCTTTAAACACTAAAATTGGATATTACAAATCGGCAGAAATTGCTCAAACTGCTCACAAAAACGGAACAACGTTAAAAGAGGAAGCCGTTCGTTTAGGATATGTGACTCCAGAAGATTTTGATGCTTGGGTAAAACCAGAAGATATGGTTGGGAGCTTGAAATAGCCCCATTTACTTTAAAAAGATAAAGCCTTGCAATTCACATTGCAGGGCTTTATCTTTATATTATCTATCTTAAATAGAAATTAAATTCTTGCTTTCAAAGCAGTATATTCTGCTGTTAAATCCATTGATCTATACAATTTAAGTAGCAAATCTGAAACATTTTCATTCTTAGGTTCAATAGCATTTGCTTTTTCTAAATATGAAATAGCTTCTTTTACAACATCATCCATTTTTGTCTTTAATTTATCATAGGTCTGCATATCACTTTGAGATGTTCCTAAAACACTCATTTGATCACTTAACGCCTTCTTTTTATTAAGATTTAGATAAGCTAAATCCACATAAGGTTCTGTAAATTTAGGATTAAACACAATCATCTGTTTATAAAGATTTTCAGCTGCATTTAAGTCACCTTTTTCACTGCAAATAATGGCCATATTACGGAATATTTCGGTCTTTTTTGATGTAGCTCTAGCATTTCTTGGTCTTTCATACCCACCTGCTTTAACTCTAGCATCTCTATCCATAGCTGATAAAAAAAACTCTTCCACATTTGTTTTTTTATTAACAGCATAATATTCCATTCCTTTACCCGTGTAATTTAGAGTTTGTAATTCCTTATAATTCTTCAATGCCGAATCATAATCTTTTACCATCATAAAGTATGACGTTGAAAGATAAAGGTTTATCGTATCGTTTTTATCTATCTGATACAGACTATACATTTTCTTTGCTCCATCTGCATATTTATCTGCTTTGATATCTTTTGAAGCACTATTCTGTAAGTCGTCTTTGATTTGCTTAATAGCTTCTTTTGCTTTGACAATATATTTATATTTACCAGAAAGACTTTCCTCTCTAATTAATTCATTGTAAGCTCGCACAGCAGCTGTCAAGTTTGCTGCAGTTTCAATCTTTTTATCTGCAAAACTTCTAAAAACTTCCGCCTTTAAATTATAAAACTCAGATTTATCATCATAATCTGCATTGATAATTAAATATTCACTTTTCTCTAAAATAGCTAAAGCTCCATTTGAATTACCGTTTTTAAATTCACTTTGAGCTTCCTTAATTTGATTTTTTTGAGCTGATCCCGCAAATGAAATAAATAGGAATAGTAGTAATATAAAGTTCGTTCTCATCAGTTTGTTTGGGGTTTATGGTTAGTTTTTATTAGATAAATTAATAGCAATACCTCATTTTAACATTTAATTAAGTATTAGAGACGGCAAATTAGATTAATATTTTGATTTTTAAAAATTATTCAATATTAAATTTTAAATAAAAATCTAATTTTAGCTTTAAAATCATAAGGAATAAGATGAAAAAAAACAAAAAAATAGGCTTTTTATTAAAAAAATTGATACAATATCTCAAAAATGGTTGCAAATATTACAGTATCTCAAAAAATAACTAAATATAAAAATGTGAGTTTTTTTGACTTAAAACATGAACCAAAAATAACTTGACATAAAGAAGCTAAAAACACCACTCATATAAAAGAAACAGCTATAAAATTGATTTTACAGCTGTTTCTTTTTGTCTGTTGCTAACTAAAATTTGGTAATTCATTATTTACAGAATTAGTACATATTCTATTCTTGTTTTAGTAAGAGTTTACAAATTACTTTCCATCTACATATTCTTGCAAATACATAAATCTTGGGGTCAATTTTCCTTTTTCAGTCATTTTGGCTTTAGCCAAAACCCCGTCTTTATCATCGTTAAAAAATGCAGGAATTACATAATCCATAAACATTGTTCCAAAACCTTCACTGGCATCTTTTGGCAGTTCACATGGTAAATTATCTACAGCCATTACAACAATCGCAGCCGGATGAAACACATCTACTTCTTTATGTTCAGATGGTAAATAACCATAGAACGGATCAGCAATTGTGGATGATCTTAGCGTACAGGCAACAGGACCATCAATGTCGCAAGAAACATCACCAACTATTTTTATAGTGCAATCTCTTGATTGCAGCATTTCTCTATTAAGAATCTCAGGCGCATCATTTCCATGAAAATGTCCAGTAATAACAATATCAGAAACTTTTGTGAATCGCTCAAAATCACTAACGTATTCCTTTGGATTTTGATAGAAATCCTTGCAATCTAAAACTTTTCCGTCAATCCTTTTATTATAATCCAATACATCAATCTGTGTATAGACAGGCTGCGCATACTTTTTAGTTAAGTAGTTTCCAATAGAAACTTCCTTGATTTTCATGGCATCCAGAATTTCCTTGATTCCACCACCCACTTTTCCTGTTCCAGTAATTACGAATTTTAACGGAGGCAAAACAAGTCTTTTCAAATTATTGATTAATTCCTCTTTTCCGGATAATGTTTCTGCTTTGGCTAATTTAAACAATCCAAACTTCAGCCCGAAGCCACGAATCGTATTATAGGCTCCAACAATCCCAGCATATCTTCCAAAACCAATTAACCTGCGATTATTTTCGTTGACTATCGTTTCATGATCATATAAATCAATGTTTTTTTCAAGAATAGCCCGCAGCAATTCTCGGTTGTACGGCTGCTTTTTTATCGTATGTGAAAAAAAGAAATAAGACTTATCAGCGATTAAAGATTCAATCGGAACTTCCTTAACACCAAATAGAACATCACAATCACTAATATCATCTGCAACTTCTATTCCTAATTCTTTATATTGTTCATCAGAAAAAATTCTAATATCAGAAGATTCTACTTTCACTGATGCATCTGGATAAAGTTCTTTTAATTGTACTACTGCCTCAGGTGAAAAAACAACTCTTCTATCTGGTGGACTCTTTCTTTCTTTTAAAATTCCGAATTTCATATTTTTGCGCCGATTTTATTTAGATTTAATATAACTTTCCGAGCCGTATTTGTTACAAATATAACAATTTAAAGTAAATTTACTTTTATTTTATAAAAAAAAATATTTCGTAAAACCATTAAAAGCTGAGACACAAAATAATAGAAAAAACAACTCAAAAACTTTAATAAAATACTGTTAAGGTTTGGATAAAAAAATTAACAAACGCGATTGATTCTATATATTTGCTATTCTAGTACCACAAAAAAATGATTTTTATAAAAAAGGCAAATATACTACAAATACTCCTGCTATTATTGGTTTTGAGTTCTTGTAAACAAAAGAAGATACTCGAAATAGATACTGACCTAAAGACACCGATTGCAACACCGATTGTAATACAACAAGGTCCAAAACTGACGCCCGCATATATCGAATCAAAAAAGAATTCCATAATTTATTTTTACAATAAAAACTGGCCAAATAAAAGTGCCAATGGAGGTTTTCTTGTGGCAAAAAACGGTCAGATTATCTATGAAAAATATGAAGGTTTGGCTAACTATAAAGAGAAGTCAGCAATGACAAGTACAACGCCCCTTCATATTGCATCAGTAAGTAAAGTAATCACAGCAACTGCCATATTGAAATTAGTAAGTGTGAAAAAATTATATTTAGAACAAAAGGTAACTACCATTTTAAAAGAGTTTCCTTATCCTGATGTTACCATAAGAACTTTACTAACTCATAGAAGCGGAATGCGTAATTATGCCTATTTCACAGAAAAAAAAGGAATTTGGGATAGGCATAAAATCTTAAGTAATCAAGACATACTGACGATTATGGCTACAAAGGATATTGATCTAGAATTTAGAACTAATTCTAGGTTTAGTTATTGCAATACAAATTATGCCATGTTGGCATTGATTATTGAAAAAGTGACTGGATTAGAATATAAAGATGCGATGAAGGAAATCGTTTTCAAACCATTAGGAATGACAAATACTTATGTCTTTGATTATGAGAAAGACAAGTTAACCGCAGTACCATCTTACAAAAGGAATTTCGCTAAGGTGAATTTAGATTATTTGGATGCAATCTATGGAGATAAGAATATCTATTCGACACCTCGAGATTTATTAAAATTTGATAATGGTAGAAATTCTGCTGCTTATTTAGATCAAAAACTATTACAGGAAGCCTATGTAGGCTACAGTAATGAGCACAGAGGTACAAAAAACTATGGCTTGGGAATACGAATGATTAATTGGCCAACAGGAAAAAACTTCTATTTTCATAATGGCTGGTGGCATGGTAACACTGCATCTTATGTTACATTACCGGAAGAAAAGGTGACAATTATTGCTTTATCGAATAAGTACGACAAGAGAATCTATAAAGTACGAAAATTAGCCGCTTTGTTTGGGGACTATCCGTTTCATCTAGAAGACAACGAAAAAGAGGAATGATATTTGATGATTAATAATGTGAATGCACATGGCAAATTTCAGTTAAATTGAATACATTTGCAAACTCAAATTATTTTATGAGTTAGAATAAAAAGGGGTCGACTGGTTTTGACAGCAAGTCGAATTGAAAAGTAAGCACGTGGAGAACTGGGACAATTCTCGTTAATAAAAGGTTCCAAAACACATACACGGCGAAGGAAACTACGCTCTTGCTGCATAATCTGAATTATAGTAAGATTAGCCTCGTCCTATTAGATAGGAAAGCAGGATTTACCTCGAAAGCTTTGGTTTATAGCGGTCGATAAAGGTGAATCGTAAATTTAAACCTAGATTTCCATAAGCTTCGGGTGGACTTCGAAATAAAGAAGATAAGTCTTGTGCGACTGTTTCTGGTCAAACACAAGGTCGAAAATTCAATCAGGAAATAAACGTGTAGAAAGCCTTTTAGTTGCTTGTTTGGACGGGAGTTCGATTCTCCCCGACTCCACAAAAAAACCTTGTAACTCTTTGATTTACAAGGTTTTTTTTTAATTACTATTAATTAAAATGTTATCTAAAGTTATACTATAAAGGTAGTTCCATGTAGAATATGAGTAAATAAATATTCCAAACTAATTGATTATATTTTTTAGTAAAAATCTAGTTTTAATCATTTAACTTTATCAACAACTTGTTACGCCAAACGAAACACCGCTGCGCAAATATCTCCGACTTTGCGCCCACCTCAATTTTCCTTTATACCATCTTAATAACTACTGTATTTTGTAAATGACCAAGACTTCAAAACGTCGACTATTGGATTATCCATTTTTTCAATAGTCACTAAACCACTATCATGTACATAATTGCTGGCACTCGAGTAAATATAATCGGAAGCTTTTTCGACAATGCCTGCACGTACAGGATTCATGTGAATATAATCTAACTTTGACCACATAAACTTAGATGTATAAATTTCTTCTGCATGATTACCATATTGCCACCCGAGCCTGAAAGTGCGAACTGACGAAGTAAAATTGGTAATTTTTGTTCCTAGAATGACTTTCGGTTGCCAACTTAAATCGTTCCAACATCCATTCACGTCTGCTCTGCTTCGCCAATTCGCACTTTCAGGCTCGGGTCAGGCTCAGTTTGTATTTTTTCTAAAATACTTTTTGCCGTAAATTTTTTAAAATCACGCAATAAATCTGACAACTCACCAGTACTAGATTGTAGTACCAAATGAATATGATTACTCATAATTACATAACCATATACAAGCATACCCTTATTTTTGACACAAAAATTAAGGCAATCAATAATGCTGTCCCGATATATCTTTCTAGAAAAAACATCAACCCAATCTACAACTGTTGCAGTTATAAAATGTGCCTTGCTTTGATCGCATATTACATAGCCTTCTTTGGTCATTTTTTTATTTTTTTATACTATAAACTAATTATTGATTAGCGTTGTGACTGATAACTGTGGGCGCAAAGTCGAAGACATTTGCGCAGCGAGCAGACTATTAATTAACTCTTTGCGGAGCGGGTACTTTTTACTTATACTTTAGTTATTTCCCTTTCCTTTCGTATCAGAGAATCATATTTGCCAAACTCGGGGTAATTTTCCCAATTAGAACTCACATCAATTTTGTTTTTTGCCTCGCTATCTATTTGCTCATTAGCAATCAAATCTCGTTCTATCATATGAAATGAGCCGTCAGGCTTGAAAATATGGTCTGTGATTTTTACCATTTTATCAGTACTGCCTTCAAATTCCCAAAAAGTAATCGAACTTAAAAATAATTTATCAGCTTTCACTTCCTTAAAATTATCTGTAAAATCATAAGACATATACTTACGAAGTAACTCATCTAAAAAACACACTCTGTAAAAGCCTTTATTCACTTCTAAAAAACAATATGGCTTTTCATTTTCAAAAACTATAGAATAATAAACTAACCCATTTTCATGTGCATGTTTCGCAGCTTCATTTAACAAATTTTCATCGATGACTTTTTTCTTTCCGTAACGTGTCTTATTAAAACCATCCATTTTTGCTAATACGCTTTCAATTGGTTGCTCTACTTTTCTAGAATCCCACCAATTTGTGAATTTTACCTTTTTCATTAATTATAAATTTTGCCTTGTATATCTCTAATATCGATTCCTTTCATGTTAGCCCTATCTAAAATAGATTGAGGTATGGGTTTTGTTTGCACAGGAATTTCTAAAATCATTTTACCGTCAATCCCCTTTCCAATATCATTTTTTAAAGTTGCATTTCCTCCACCAACTTTATTAGATGCTACATCGGCAATTTTGGTATTAGGAGGATATTTATCTGTTAATTCATCAATATATTTTATTCCTGTAGATTCTTGTATATCAAAAAACTGTGTGTATTTTCTTGATACAATTTCTTGACCCCCGCTAGCGCGAGCGTCCCGCTCGTGCCCACATTATAAATCAATTCACGTCTATCTCTAAAAGTGTTTGGTCATTATTTCCATAATTTCTAGCACTGCTGTATTTCCAACCTATTGTATCAGTTACAAAACCTGATTCAACAGGATTTTGATGAATATAGTTAAGTTTTTGCTCAAAAACCTTTAGCGACCAAATCTCTATTGGATGATTATCTTGTTGCCAAAATTGTCTATGCTTTACATTGCTATTCTTTTTACCTGCTCGTTCCATCATCAAAAGCATCCATTCTCTTCGGCTCTCTTGAACATTTTCTTC
>NZ_FOFZ01000009.1 GCF_900111075.1 Flavobacterium frigoris | reverse complement strand
TAAACAAGGGATAATATTTTAAGTATATTTGAATACTAATTAACAGATGAAAAAAAGTAGTTTTTAATGAAAAATGGAGATGGTCATTTTGCTCCGGAATTAGGTGGTCATTTTGAATTGGAATCAGGTCATCACTTTAAATTGGAATTGGGTGGTCAATATAGCTGGAATTTGCAGTACAGCGCTATTAAACTAGATGAAGCGAACCCACATTTGCTGATATGAATAATTATTCTCAATTGCCTTAGAATTAGTAATAATTAGAAATTAAACGCCAAACTCTCGCTTTAAAGGACATCTATTATCTCCAATGGTCGTATTGGATATTTTTACGTGAAGTTTTAAACAACAGATCGCCATGAAGCCATTCACTTTTGACCAAATACCTATAATGATGAACAAGATTCATGATAAATTGGATTATTTAGAAAAACTAATTGCAAGAATTTCTACTGTAGAAGAAAATAAGGAAGAACTTCTAAACATTCAAGAAGCATCAAAACTTTTAAATCTATCGGTATCAACAATCTATAGTAAAGTGTGTAAAAGGGAAATCCCATTTAATAAACAAGGTAAACGCATTTATTTTTACAGGCATGAGTTAATGAAATGGATTAAGTCTGGTCGAGTAAAAACTTATTTCGAGATCGAAAATGATATTGAAAAGAGGTGAAAAATCTGAAGTAAAACTAGATTTTTGACCTCTTTTCTTTTGACCTCTTTTTTTTTTAAATCCTAATTTCTAGGTATCACCATCATATAAGACTTAGCTTTTTTATAACAGTGATGTAATAAACATTCAAAATTAATAACTATTTTTGTACAAACAACTCCCATGAGATATGTTGTCTTAATAAGGATACTTTGTTTAGTTTTGTGATAGTTTGCTTTAAATTGTACCATAATTGTACCACAGAGGTTTAAAAAGCCATTAAAGTAAGGAAAGTTATTTTCTGTATTGGAAAATAGCAATCGTGAGCAAGTTAGCAGTCTTTAAACATCAATAAAATTTCAAATAAAAAGAAAATAACAGCTTTCGTTTGATCTCCAAATTAGCCGATTGTACTTAACACAATCCCTAATTTCACCACTGATAGAGCAATAAATAGCAGTGGTGAGTTATTTTTAACATAATATTACTAGGCTATCTTTCGCAAAATTCTATTTTTGTAACTTAACTATAATAATAAAAGACATGAAAGAATTAGTAGCAAAGATTAACGCTGAGTTTGAAGCATTTACTGCAGAAACAGAATCTCTAATTGAAAAAGGAGTAAAAGCTGCTGGAGCAAGAGCACGTAAGTCAACTTTAGAAATGGAAAAAATGCTAAAAGAATTTAGAAAACTTTCTATCGAAGAGTCTAAAAAATAATTCCCTTTTACACAAAAGTCCTTAGTCAATCTAGGGGCTTTTGTTTTTTAACACCATTAAGTACTATTCAAACGGAATTTACTTAGCGAGCAGCTGTATAGTAGCAGTCACATGACTGCCATTTCAGGCTATTCACTACAAGTCCGCGGGAATCGCCCTTAAAACATAAACCCAAAACGAGCTTCCTCTGGTCGCTGTTTTGGGTTTTGTTTTATACGGGCTCTTCCCTTGCGGGCTTTTCGTTACTATCCTGGGCAGAAAGTAAACCTTGGATAAAATCTATTCATCCCCATCAAAAAAATCGTTAATATCAAAATCATCACTCTCTGTCGGTGGAACTACTCCTTGCGGATTAAACAAACCCCATTCATCCCAAATGTGATTGCTAGTTTCAAAACTAGCTACCCAATCTAAAAACAACAACCGAAATTCATCAATTTCTTTTCTAATGAGTTTTACGTATTCTAAATCTTTATAACTCTCATGAAATCGCAAACTTCCCACCTGTACATATAAGTGCATCGCATGATCTCTAATAATAGCCGCATTTTGCATCCGAATACTGTATAAATCACCTCCTTCGGCTCCCGCAATTTTTACCGTAATAATCATAGCATCGGCTCGCATCAAGTCTTTTGTTCCTTGAATATAATCATCGTCTTCCGGTAACGACCCCATCAAGCTTTCAACTAATTGGTAAATCAGTTCTGCTTTTTGGAAGATTGGTAAGTTCTGAGTATTGTCTAATCTAGACATAGTTCGCTGATTAGTTTTATTAATTTAATTAAAATTTTAATTTCATTTAAAGATAGAAAGATAGTTGATTTTCTAACTACAACCAACCTGATTGAATCCATTTTAGCATAGTTCGCTTATATTCTTTTACGGAGATTAAAAATACTATTATTTTCGAAAAATACAGAAAATAATTGAATCCGACTTCTGGATAAAAATTAACATTAAATTTGGTCATAAGAACTAAAAAGTCTCTTTAAATATTTTAATTTAGCCTAAAAATTACGAATACAAAACATAATTTCATGGACGATGAAACCTTTATCTTCTGCCTCGAAGGTGTTCCTGACATAGACACCACTACAAATACTGAGGTGGTAAAAAACTTAGAAAAATTTGCCCTTGAGCATAATATTGCCAGTATTTACAAAACCTGCGATACCATTGAAGGATTAGAAGAAAGCTTAGGTGCTTTACTTTATGACGATCATAATTTTAAAGATTATGTTATTATTTATTTGGTAATGCCCGGACAAGAAAACAATATTTGCTTACATGATTATTACTATAGCTTAGAGGAAATTGCTGAGTTATTTGAAGGAAAATTAAGAGGTAAAATCGTACACTTTTCTAATAAAAAAGTTTTAGACTTAACTGCCGAAGAAGCCCAGTACTTTTTGGACATCACTAATGCTCGTGCCATTTCCGGTTACGGGGAATCATTACATACCTTGAGCAGTATTCACTTAGACAAAGCTTTTTTCAGCTTATGTGAAGAACAAGACGACCTTGTTGAAATAGTTGAAGAATTGCATCAAAAACATTATGCGCTTTGTAAACTGCTAGACTTTAGAATGTATTACTAAAAACAATAGTCCATTTTTTATAACTAAACCAAATCTACAAGGTTAAAATTTTACTGCGAACCTGAGTGCTTATCGCTAGTTTCAAAAATACTCACTCATTAAATTAGCGTCTTTGTACCTTCATAGCCATAAAAATAAAAAACTATGTAATTTGCAGTAAAGTTAAACATAATTACTATTTAATAAATTAAAAATCAGTTGTTTACATAAAATTTACTAACTTTAATATATGAAAAAACATTTCAATATTATTATCGCAGGAGCCGGAGGTATTGCTGAGGCTGTTAGTTTAATTTTAGCCGAATGGAGTGATACCACTCCAACTCTTTTTATTGGCGATCGAAGTTTTTTAAAAGCTAAAAAAGTAGCTAAGTGGATAGAGGAAGGAACTACAAAACCCTGTATCATTAAAGCTTTTAATCTTGACGAAAAAGGATTAACTGAGGAAATGATTACCATCTTTCAACAAGGAGATATCATTCTGGACTGCCTGCCAGGTGTCGCAGCACCAAGAATAGCTCAATTTGCAAAAGACTTTAACCTTCATTACGCCAACCTTACTGAATATGTTGCCGAAACGGCGGAAATTATAACTTTGTCTAAAAATGCAACTACTGGTTTTCTATTGCAGACTGGCTTAGCACCAGGTTATATTGATTTATTAGCCCATGAATTATTCAAGCAATTTCAAAATGATTACAAAGTCAACTCTGTCCACACACTAGAATTTAAAGTTGGTGCCTTAACAAAACATGCCGTGGCACCTCACTTTTACGGATTTACTTGGAGTCCCGTAGGTGTGGCAACCGAGTACCTGAAAGATACCATTGTACTGAGGGACTATGTCAAAACCACACTGCCGTCCTTATCAGAAAGAGCTACCATAATTATTGACGGCATTACTTATGAAGAAGATCTTACCTCTGGAGGTGCCGCAGATTTACCAGATGCTTTATCTGGAAAAGTGTGCCATCTCGATTATAAAACATTACGCTATCCTGGTCATTATGTATGGATTGAAAAGCAAATAAAAAAAATAGGCACTACAAAAGATGCAATTAAAGAACTCCAACAGAAGATGCAAGAAGCAATTCCGCATATAGAGGACGACCAAATTGTATTGTATGCTGCCATAGAAGGCAAAGACATCGAAGGAGTTTTACGCCGCCGCGAAATAGCCAAAACCATACTCCCACAAAAAATAGGGAATCATCAATTAAGAGCCATTCAAACTACTACCGCAGCACCTTTGGCGCAAGCCGCACAATTACTGCTCGAAGGTAAGTACAAAGGTGCTCTTCTACAAAGCCAAATTGACTCCGCAGCATTCCTTAATGGGAATTTTGTTTCTAGAGTATATGGAAAAATTTAATGCCTAATTAGTACGAAACAAACTTTGGTTTTCCATACAAACAAAATGCATTTTTTTGTAATATTACGTTCTATTAAAGCACAGTTAATATTCGCAAATAATGAGAACGTACTATATCAATAATGGCCAAGAGAATGGTGGGCCATTTACACTAGACGAATTAAAAACCCAACAGCTTACCAAAGCTACTTTAGTTTGGCACCAAGCTATGGACGAATGGAAGCACGCTACTGACATACAAGAACTTAAATCGTTTTTCACAGTAGTTCCTCCATCTATAAAACAAGCTATTACTACTCCCGAAATAGAGCTTTACAAAACTTCTAAAACCATATTAGGACTAAAAAAAAGTCACTTTTTTTTAGCGCTGTTATTTTCAGCAATACTCCTAACCGTTTTTATTCTTAATGTCATTCAAAATAATAAAAGAAGTGAATTAGACTTAAAAAATAAACAAACCGAATTTAGCAACGAAAAAATTAAACTAGAGCAAAACGAACGTAATGAAGAACGCATTCAAGAGGAAATTAGAAAAAGAATAGCGTTAGAAAATAATAACCTGAGAAAAAGAGATTCGATCAACAGTCGCATTAGCGAAATTAAGGCCTTGCTGATTGACAATAAAAATAAATTAGCAACATCGACAAAAGATTTAAGTGATGCCGAAAAATTTACATTCTTTCGATCTGAAAGTGAAAAAACGGAAGAAATTAGTTTGTTACAAAATGATCTCCAAAATATAGAAACTCAAATAATCCAATTAGAAAATGAATCGGACAGGTTGTATTTACAACTTGAAATGATTCGTTAAAATAGACTATTCCATTTAATACCGTTTAAATCAATACTCAAATAATACTTTTGACTTAAAAATATAATACAACTATTAACGGAGCGGACTAAATCAAAAAATAACATGTACATACGACAGATCTATTGACTTTCTTAAAATCAGTCTGTAGCAATGTGCTAGATCCGTTGCGTCTATGAGCCAATTATTATATTTGGTATCGAAAGATATGATAAAAATCAATCACATTTTAGCCATCCAGTAATACTCATTCGGGTATTTTGAGTCACTAAAACTTCATGAAGTAGTTCATCACTTTTAAAGAAAACTGTCTTTCCTTGTGTAGGCGCGATTTTCTGGTTATTATTTTCTTGGTGAATTAGTAATTCTCCTCCATCAGCCGGTTGCCAATTGTCATTTAAATAACTAATCATCGAATACTTCCTACTAGGGTTATTGTGAAATTGATCAAAATGCTGCAGGTAAAAATCTCCTTTTTCATACAAGGAATAATGAAATTCATAGCCCGTAATTCCAGTATAACAACTCTCATTCAAGTAGGCAATAAAAGCTTCAATTTGTTCAAAAAAAGCATTTTCAAATTCATTATTGTGCTTTTTGTCTAACCAATAAATAGAATCACTTCGCACGGCGTTATCATAAGCGATTACTTCTGAATTACCTGTTCCTGCAACAATTAATAAATTTTGTTGGTTTAAGGCGAGTAAATTTTGCTTTAAGCTATTGGCCAAGTCGTCGCTTAAAAAATGTTCAGAGATCCCTACTTTATTCTCAATATAGGAGGTAATTAAAGCTTCAAAGCTATTTTCCATTGTAGTACATTGACCGAAAGTGATGCCAACGGAGCAAGGTAGTTTAAAAAGAAATAGCAATAGATTTTTATAAACTAAACTTAGTAACTATTAGTATATATGAAGAAAAAAAGGATCCAGAAGTGAATCTGAATCCTTTTTACAATTATATAACTCTTATTTTTCGATTATAATTTACTGATGTAACTGCCGTACATATCCTTAAACTGATAACCATCCGTAATTCTGTCTTTACTCAGTTTTTTATATTCTACCATCGCCCAAAGAATAAATTCTTTCATAAAGAATCGGTCTTCCTTTTCTAATTGGGGCTGGTATTTCTTAACCAAGATTTCGAGAGGTACTATTGAACCCAAAATTCTTTGGTATTCCTCATCCGTAGCGTCATCTAATAATTCAAAACCGCTTTCGGCAAAAAACCACTCAATTAAATCCGTATAAGCCGTTTTTTCATCTGGTTTTTCCAGTTTTTCAATTTTAGGAAAATAGCCTGGAAAAAAAGTATGAATCGCTGATCCAATCAGGTTTTGGGCTACATAAGCCGCTCCCTCCTGCTCTCCTTCATAAACCAACTCTACCTTACCAGTAATCGATGGAATAATCCCCATAAAATCAGACAAACGCAAAGTCGTTTTATCAACGCCAGCTTTTAGAGCACGACGTTCTGCCGTGCTTAATAAGTTTTCATAAGCAGTTATGCTCATACGGGCACTTACCCCACTTTTATTGTCAATATATTCACTTTCTCTAGCTTCAAAACTGATTTGTTCTAATAAATCTTTTGCTAAAGAAGGAACGTGAACCATATCACTCTGAACAGCATCTAGGTTTGCTTCCTGCTCCGTAATGGTACGGGCAATTTGTATCGTTTCAGGATAGTGCGTCAATATTTGAGACCCGATTCTATCTTTCAACGGAGTCACGATATTTCCACGATTGGTATAATCTTCAGGGTTTGCGGTGAATACAAACTGCATATCCAGTGGCATTCTCAATTTGAATCCTCTAATTTGAATATCACCTTCCTGTAAAATATTAAACAATGCCACTTGTATTCTCGCTTGTAAATCAGGTAATTCGTTAATCACAAAGATGCAACGGTTTGCGCGCGGAATCATACCAAAATGAATCACACGATCATCAGCATAGGACAGTTTTAAATTGGCTGCTTTGATAGGATCAATATCACCTATTAAATCCGCAACGGTAACATCTGGCGTTGCTAGTTTTTCAAAGAAACGATCACTTCTATGCAACCATGAAATAGCAGTCGCATCTCCGTTTATCGCAATTAGCTCTTTGGCGTAGCGCGAAATAGGTTTCAAAGGATCATCATTGATCTCTGAACCACTCACAAACGGAATATACTCATCCAATAATTCGACCATTTTTCTGGCTAAACGCGTTTTGGCTTGACCACGAAGTCCTAATAAATTGATATTGTGACGCGATAAAATAGCACGTTCTAACTCTGGAATCACTGTATTCTCAAAACCGTGAACACCATCAAATGTTGGTTTTCCTGATTTTATTTTCTCACGAAGATTAGTACGCAATTCTTCTTTTATACTTTTACTTTGATATCCTGAAGCTTTTAATTCGCCTAATGTATTTATGTTTTCTATTTTCATTTTTTTTGATTTGTTTAACCGCAAAGTGCGGGAAGTCTTTATTCTACATTCTAAACGTTACTTATTCTATTTAACCGCAAAGGGCGCAAGGCTCTACGCAAAGTTCACTTAGTCTTTTTCTCTTTATTCGTATTTCTATATTCTATTTTCAACAGCTCGAGTGAACACTAAAAACTAAACACTGAACACTATTTTATTCTCTTCTTACGATTGGTCTCATAATCCTCAAAGATCATTTCACCTAGTCCTTTCAGTCCGGTGTAAAAGGCTTTCCCTTGATTGGCTTCCGTAAATTTGTTGACAAATTGCTGCAAGTAGGGATCGTTTGCAATCATGAACGTCGTGATGGGAATGTGCAGTTTTCGGGCTTGTTGTGCCTGACTGTAGCATTTATCGACAATATATTCGTCAAGACCGTTACTGTTCATGTAGTAACTACCGTCTTTTTCGCGAACACAACTCGGTTTACCGTCCGTGATCATAAAAATTTGTTTATTGGTATTTCTCTTTCTTCGCAGTAAATCCATTGCTAATTGCAATCCCGCAACGGTATTGGTGTGAAAAGGCCCTACCTTTAAGTACGGTAAATCTTTGATGGCAATCGTCCAAGCATCATTTCCAAAAACCAAAATATCCAATGTATCTTTTGGATAACGAGTAGTAATCAGCTCTGCTAAAGCCATCGCCACTTTTTTGGCAGGCGTGATTCGGTCTTCACCATACAAAATCATACTGTGGCTAATGTCGATCATTAGCACCGTACTCATCTGGGATTTGTATTGGGTATCTTCAACAACCAAATCATTTTCAGTGAGCATAAAGTCCTCTACTCCATTATTGATTTGGGCGTTACGCAAACTTTCGGTCAAAGAAATTCGTTCAAGGCCGTCGCCAAAATGAAACTCTCTAAATTCTCCCGTATGCTCATCCCCATTGCCGGAATGTTTTGTTTTATGATTTCCGTTTCCAGAGCGCTTCAAGTTTCCAAAAATCTGATCTAAAGCTTGCTGCCTGATAGCACGTTCCGTTTTGGCAGTTATACCAATACCTGACGTTCCATCGTCCTTCAGTTCATCTTTGATGTATCCTTTTTTCTTCAAATCTTCTATAAAATCATCGATGGAATAGTGTTCATCGGTGAGTTTATATTCTTTGTCTAGTTCCCGCAACCAGTCAATTGCTTCGTCAAAATCTCCTGAAGTGTGCGTGATTAATTCTTTGAAAATTCCAAAGAGTTTATCAAACGGAGACTGATTTGGCGCCTCATATTGCTTGAAGTAGAAACCTTTTTTAGTATCATTTTTCATAGACTTTAAAATTACATCATTTTGAAACAGCGCATTGACAAACGAATATTAATTTTTAGTTAAAACATGAACTAGCCCCTCAACGTAATTTGGGCGTGACCGCAAGGGTCGTGCTTTTCGCTCTCAATCTCTCTCGTCTCGTTTTAAGAACGAGACGAGAGAGGATTTCCGCTGCAATCACTCACGCGGTATGTACATACAAGCCTATTTGATTACTACAAAAACTAATAAAATTCCCCGTCAACATAAAACCAACTTCCATCTTCTAATTTAAAAGTAGAATGCTCATGATGAATTTGCGCTTGAAGTTCGCTATCAAGGTAAAATGCTTTAAAAGTAACGGTATATACAGTGGTGTCTAAAACCGATAATTTAATCCACTTATTGCTTTGAGACCATTCTAGAATATCCTCTTTTCTATGCTGTTTCCGAGTAGAAAAATGAGTTGTAGCTACGAGATAATCTGCTTTTTGGGTAGCAAATGCGGAGTAGCGGGAACGCATCAAAGCTTCTGCAGTAGGAGCTTTTTTAATTCCCTTAATGTAGACTTCGCAACATTGACTAAACTCCTTTAGCGAACCGCAATAGCATTTTAATGTTTTCATTTATCAGTTATGCCTGCCCGTTAAGAGCAATTATTTTTTGGTACAATTGATTCAATAATACTTGATATTTACTGATTTCAATCAAATCCTCGTCATCATCTGAGAAATCAAGAAAATCATCTAACTGCTCACTAACTTCCACTAATCTATTATTCGCTTCTTTTGCATTCTTAGCTGCAATCAAATCAATTATTTCCTGAACATTTTTGTTCAATTCGATGAATTTATCGTTTTCCATTATTTCTTTAATTACAGTGTATCTAAATTTTTTGCGTCGTGAAATTTTTTAGTAATTTCTTTTAATTTTTCTTTGCGAAGAATTTCTGCGTTTTTAACTCTGTCCTGCGCTTTATGAAGCTTATCGTTATGCTTTTTGATGTTTTTTTCGTTATTCCTGCTCATAATAGTTTATTTATCAATCTCTTATTAAAACACAAGTCTTCTAATCACCATGGTACTTCCATAGTTTTTTTTAAAAAATAAAATAGCTTTTATCTTAAGTAGAAGGTACTTGTATTATACAAATATGGGGCAAAGTTCGGCATTTAAATTTTAACTAATAGCAAACTCCAGCAGCTAATTAGGAACTTTTACAACTAATTAGCCTATTTAAAAACTACACTCAATTACTAATTCAATCATAATAAACAATGAAAATTAATTTATTAACATTAGTTCTTCGTTTAATAAAGATCAAAACAATAAATTAGTGGAATATATAGGCTTAGTAAGTTTTTAAACCGCGTTTCAACACGAATGCTGTCATTCCTTACTTTAATTAAATCTTTATAATTTTACGGTTTCCCGTAATATTATAATATATTTATGGAATCTTACTAATTAATTTTTATATAAATAATTCAAGATTCCCTAAATCTATCAAAAAGTATAAATGAGTTCTAAAAATAATAGATTAAAATACTTCAGTTGGTTTTTAACGAAGCCTAGAACTACCGGTTTTTTCGCGTTCTTATTCTTGAGCACTATTGTTGGATACATAGGCTATCAACAATATAAAATAGTTGAAGATGATGAACAGTATGCTATGAGGAATAAGCTTCAAATTATTCGTCAAAATATTGAACAGTCACTTAAAAATTCGTATACCACAACACTAACCTTAGCACTTACGATAAATGATAAAGGAGTTCCTGAAAATTTCGACAGCATTGGCAAGAAATTATTAGCTTCAAATCAAACTATCTCAGCCGTACAATTAGTTCCTAAAGGAGTAATTCGATATACTTTCCCCATGAAAGGCAACGAAGCTGCAATGGGCTTAGACATTTTAAAGTCGGTATATCTTCAAAAAGAAGCGTTAAAATCAATTCGAAATCAAAAAATGTACTTTGCTGGCCCTATTAATTTAAAGCAAGGCGGTGTTGGAATTGTAGGGCGTCTTCCAGTATTCCAGAATAATAAATTCTGGGGGTTTTCAGCAGTAATCATTAAACTAGAAGATTTATTGAAGTCTTCAGGAGCTTATGGCATCGACAGTGCTAAATATTACTTTCAGTTTTCAAAAATAGATCCTGCTAGTGAAAAAGAAGTCTTCTATCTGCCTAAAGAGAACAAATTTTCAAACAATTATAGCGCTGCGATTAGTATTCCTGACGGCGATTGGAGGATATACCTTACATCGAAGCATCAAAATTATCTATATGCACAAATTGTTATACCCGCCATTTTTGGTTTGCTTTTAGCTGGATTATTTGGTTTTCTGATAACCCTGATGCTGAAAAAACCAGCTGAATTACAGCTTTTAGTGGAACAACAAGCCGCTAATCTTTCTGATGGTGAAATAAAATTTAAATCTATTTTTGACCAAGCGGCCGTGGGGATAGCCTATATGGATTCCTTTAGCGGCTATTTTCTCGAGATTAATGAAAAATATTGCAAATTATTAGAATATTCAGAGCAAGAATTACAAAATAGAACTTTTCAATCCGTAACGCATCCTGACGACTTAAAAGAAGATCTATCCAATTTGGAAAAACTGAAGCAAGGAACAATTAGGGAGTATTCCATGGAAAAACGGTACCTAACAAAGTCGGGGAAAATTATCTGGACTAATCTTACCGTTTCACCACTTTGGAATATAGATGAAAAACCTTCGACACATATTGCGATTGTTGAAGATATTTCATTAAAAAAAGAGGCTGAGCAATTACTTATAAAAAGCAAAATGAGTTTTAAAA
The DNA here is from genome assembly GCF_900111075.1 of Flavobacterium frigoris. GTDB lineage: Bacteria > Bacteroidota > Bacteroidia > Flavobacteriales > Flavobacteriaceae > Flavobacterium > Flavobacterium frigoris. Next base: position 121,173 of record NZ_FOFZ01000009.1, on the reverse strand, counting down.
ACCTTTTTGACGATTCACCAATGCCTTTGTGGGAAGAAGATTATTCTGCAGTAAAAAATTACCTTTTGGAGTTAAAACTTATTAACGAAAGTGGTAAAACAGTTTCGTCTTATTTTAGGAACCATCCCGAAGTAGTAAAAAAATGCTTCTCTCTAGTAAAAATTGTAAATGTCAATAATCAATGTTTAATTCAATACGCTCCAAAAACCAAATCTGAACTTCTTAATAATGTCGATCTCCTATTTGGCGAAGAATCTATCCCTTCTTTTTCAAAGCATCTAGAAGCCATTTGCAAAGGAAAAAGGCATTTGATGATGGACGCGAAAATAAAAAAACCAACAGGTGAGATCAGAGATATTCATTTTGTATATAGCGTACTGAGAGGGTATGAAGATTCTCTGGAAAGAGTAATCATATCAACCGAGGATATTACAGAGCGAAAAATAGCTGAAAAAAAAATTATTGATTCACAAAAAAGAACTGAATCTCTCATCAATACTATTGATGGAATCGTATGGGAAAGCGATATTGAATCCTTTTCTTTTTCTTTTATAAGTAAAAAAGTAGAGCAAATATTAGGGTACACTTCAGAGGAATGGATTGCAAGTCCTACTTTTTGGGCAGACCACATTCATCCAGAGGACAGGGAAACTACAATTAATTATTGTATTTTAAAAACAAGTCAAAATTTAAACCATGATTTTGAATATCGAATGATTGCAAAAAACCGTTCAATTGTTTGGCTAAAAGACATCGTAACTATCGTTTTTGAAAATGATAAGGCCTGTGGCTTACGGGGAATTATGATCGATATTACCAAAAATAAGGAAGCAGAAAAAGATTTGAAGTATTCTTTTAACATGGTTACCGAACAAAATAAAAGACTTTTGAATTTTTCTTATATTGTGTCTCATAATCTAAGATCACATACCAGTAATATTGCATCAATAATGTCGTTAATTGAATCTTCAGATTCTGAGCAAGAAAAAAACGAGATGTTACTGCTATTGAAATCAGTTTCTAATTCGTTAAACGAAACGATGCTACACCTCAATGATGTTATCAATATAAGAAACAACATTGGTTTGGTTTCAGAATCTTTAAACTTAAATCAATATGTAGAGACTGCGCAAAATGCACTTTCTGAACAAATAAGTACCCACAACGTTTCTATTTTGAACGAAATATCGAATGATGTAACGGTCAATTACAACCCCTCCTACTTAGAGAGTGTTTTACATAACATCCTATCTAACTCAATCCGTTACAGGCATCCTGACCGGAAACCCATTATTACCATTAAATGGTTAATTGAAGATAAAAGGAAAGTACTGCAAATTTCAGATAACGGCATTGGAATAGATCTGGTAAAAAATGCCGACAAAATCTTCGGGATGTACAAAACATTCAGCAATAATCCTGAATCAAAGGGAATTGGCTTATTTATTACAAAAAACCAAATTGACGCTATGAACGGCAACATTACGGTCGAGAGTACACCAAACATAGGAACTACATTTAAAATCTATATTCGATGACAAAAAAGAAAATATGGGTCATAGACGATGACGCAATTTATCAAATTATAATTACTAAAATTATTCAAAAAACAGCTCTATTCTCAGCTATCTCATCCTTTCGTGATGGAAAAGAAGGAATAGTTGCCTTGATCAATACGATAGAAAATAAGGAATTACTTCCAGATATTATTCTACTTGACATCAATATGCCAGTTATGGACGGATGGGAGTTTATGGAAGAAATGGGAATGCTGCAATCTTTAAAAAATGAAAACATTAGCGTCTACATTGCTAGTTCTTCCATTGCTATTGAAGACAGGAATAAATCAAAAAAATATCCTGCAATTTTAGGCTATTTGTCTAAACCTATTTCGCTAAATGATATCGAATTGATTGCCTCCAATGATTAAATATCAAACCGCAATTAAGTTGTAGTAGTAATCAAATTAACTCACGCTTAATCTCTTCTAAAGTTTTATTAGTAAAAATCAATTCCTCTATAATTTGTTTCCGCAAAACATCTAAGTCATCGTATTCATAATACTTAGCCCATGCCGTCAAATTGAGTAGATTCCTAATTTGTTTGATTTTTTTAGTGGTTTCAAAACTTGTACGAAGTACTGCTTTTCCATTATAATTAGGATTATTTTTGTGCTGGTAATTAACAGCATTCTTCCCATAATTCATTTCTAAATAATATAATTCTTCCAGCGAATTATCAGGATAAAATTGTGTCCAAGGTGCAAAACCTAATTTTGTTTTTGAATCAGATTCAGGTTTCATAGGTTCTAATCTCCATTTACTATTAGCTAATCGTCCCCAATGATTTGATACTCGAAACATCCCTAATTTAGTATAATAATAACAACTCCCCGACTTACTTTCATATTGTACCGTTAATCCTTCAAGATTGTTTAACAGTACCTCCTGAAACACACAAAAAGTGTTCTTAAAAGATTTGGGACTGGGACGAAATATTTTTTCCATTGAACAAAGGTAATCAGAAAGTCTAAAATGCAGCAACGGAAACTAAATATTTGATTAACTTTGCCAATTAGAATTTTATAAAATTAAATTGATCATGACAAAGTCTTCACAAGAAAAAATGTTACAAAAAGGGGTTTATACTGGGATAATGGAAAAAGATGAAAACAACAATTTTTTTTGTGGTATATATCTTTTAGACTATAAAATGGCGATTTCTAATCATAATTTAGGAGATTATATTACAATTAAGTCAATCATTGAAAACCCTAGTGATATCAGCCACAACAAGTACCCTAAAAAGTCTAAGAATTTCGATAAAGCAAACAACAAACCACAACAATAACATTGTTTTAGAGTCTCTTTTTTGGCAAAATAATAACTAATGTACTCTCTTTTTTAGGAATATTTTTTAGTCTCAAACTAAAATTTTAAAAAAAAGTGTACCTTTGCAAAAAATTTGTCGATTCTGAAACCAAATTATATTGATTTTATATTAAAAGACAAGTAGTTACCATATTTATGAAAAAAATAGTTGAATACCGCAAACTGCTAAATGTAGAAAAAACTGCAGAGCTTAAAGAGTTAAAAACGATCTACCGTAATTCTATGAAAGAATGTCATCCTGATAAATTTCAAGGTGATGAGGCAGGATTAAAAGCAGCTGAAGAAAAAAGTAAACAAGTTATTGAGGCCTACCACTTCTTAGTGAGTATCAATCCTGAAACTACAAAGTTGAACTTACCTGAATATACAGAAACAATTACAACTGCAGCAATAACAGATTATAAATTTGTTGAAGGTAGATTGATCATCAATTTTTCAAACGGTAGCGTTTATGAGTACATCAGTGTACCTAAAGCAACTTATGTAAAAATGGTGAATGCATCTTCTCCAGGAAGATTTGCAAAAAGACATATTCTTACATCTTTTACTTGGAGAAAAACATTGAACCAAGACTAGATTATTCTAAAAGAGAAATATAAAAGCACTCCTAATTGGGTGCTTTTTTTATGCGCTGTTATTTTACTTTAAAGTCTTTTGACTACAAAATAGGATTGCATAAAATTAAATTATAGGTTCTAGTATAATTAATTTGTTTTAAGTACTTTAGGCGTGCTTAAATACTACTATACAAATGACGAATCACTACGACAGGTACAAATCACAACATAAAAAGGCAGAACAAACCCTAAACATTTTAAAAGCAACAAAGGCCGAAATTGACTTAAGCCTAGAAACAGACCCTATTAATGCTGCTTTGCACAAAGAATTAAGAACGGTAAATCTAGAAATCAAGATTACTTTAAATGAAATAGAACAAGCTGAATCTGACATTCAGCGATGTGAACTGCAATTTCAGTTACCTTAAAAACCACCTTTATGTTAAATCTCTAAATCAAAAATACCCACTATTTTAAAAAAAGGTGTGCTATTAAACTAGATTAGTGATTTCAATCAATCCCTATCTTCCTGCATACAACTACCAACATTATTACAACGCTTTGACTAAATACTGATAACACTCTAAATTAAACACTAATTTCTCGCGAAACAAAGACTAAAGAATATTCCTAACCGAAATAATGTATTACAAACGTTATCTCGTTTAAGTCGCACCCTTTTATTAGATAATTTAACAGCTTCCCTCGGTTAATTATCATTGTGAATACTAAAAAAATAACAAAAATTTAGGTCATAAAATTAATTGTACCTTAATAATTTTAAATACTTTTGCACACTTAACTTAATTAACTAAATTAATAATGAAAAAAATAATTTTATTACTTTCTGCTGCTGTTGTTTTATTTTCTTGCAACAAAGTTGGAAAAGACGAATTCCTTATCACTGGTACTGCAACTGGTATTGAAAATGGTAAAACTATAATCTTAGAAACTCAAGATCCTACTACTGGTGCTATTACAGCTTTAGATACTGTAAAAGTAGAAAACGGTAAGTTTGAAATCAAAGGAAAAGTTACTGAACCAGCTTTCCATACAATACAATTAGAATCAGTAGCTGGAAAACAACCTTATGGAAAAATTCCTTTTATCTTAGAAAATGGAGAAATCACTATCGCTATTGATAAAGACAGTATTCAAAAATCGAAAGTTTCAGGAACTTACAGTAATGATGAGTATGTTAAATTCAATGAGGAAATTAAAGTAGTTCAAAAGAAACTAATGGATTTCCAAAATCAAAACATGCAAGCAATGAATACAGCACAACAAGTGAAAGATACAGCTGTAATCAATAAATTGATGAAAGGATATTCAGAAATTCAAGCAGAGGTTGGTGCTGCCACTAAAGCAAAATATACAACTTACGCTGAATCACATCCTAAATCATATATTAGTGTTTTAATTGTACAAGGAATGGCTAACGATCCAAGTGCTGACATTAAAAAAACAGAAACAATTTTCAACAGTTTAGAAGAGTCTTTAAAAAACACTAAAGCTGGAAAAACGGTAAAAACAAAACTTACCGAAATTAATACTCCTGCTGTTGGTGCTACTGCTGCTCCGGTTGGAGACGCTAAATGAACTTCTAATTTTTCTGCCCCTAACCCAGAAGGGAAAGTCATTTCTCTTAAAGAAAGCTTAGGGAAAGTTACAATTGTAGATTTCTGGGCTTCATGGTGTGGTCCATGTCGACAAGAAAACCCAAATGTAGTTGCTATTTATAAAGAGTTACACTCAAAAGGGCTTAATATCATTGGTGTTTCATTAGATAAAGATGCAGCTAAATGGAAAGAAGCTATCGCAAAAGATAAGTTAACCTGGAATCAGGTTTCTAATTTAAAATTTTGGGATGAACCAATTGCAGCTCAATATGGAGTTGAAGCAATTCCTGCAACTTTTATACTTGATGCTTCCGGTAAAATCGTAGCAAGAGATTTAAGAGGTGCAGAACTTAGAACAAAAATCCTTGAACTTTTAGCCAAATAATCGCTTTTCAAGAACAAAATAAAAAAATCTCCCTAGTGGAGATTTTTTTATTTTATTCAATACCAATATGTCCCGTCCTGAAATAGCGATACACAAAAAAGTATCGTAATGGAAAACCTAGAAGCAACTCGCTATGTGAAGCGAACCCAAAAAGACTATTCAATGTCTTTTAAATTACAAATTGTTCAAGAAATTGAGCAAGGACAACTCACAGCTACAGAAGCTGCAAAGAAATATGAGATTCAATGTAGAAAAACTGTTGTTAATTGGCTTAGAAAATTTGGTAACTTTGATTGGGAAAATCAATTACCTTTCAATATGCCTAAATCACCCGAACAGAAGATAATGGAACTTGAGGCTCAAGTTAAATTATTAGAGAAACAGAAAGCGCTTCTTGAGCGACAAGCTTTTGTAGCTGACAAGAAAGCGATCATTTTTGATATGATGATTGATATTGCAGAAAAAGAATATCAAATTGACATACGAAAAAACTCATCACCCGAACAATCGATCATTTTAAAGAACAACAAAAACAAACAGTAATGTTTGCCTGTACTTTGTTTGGGGTAGATAGACAGGTTTATTATCGAAAAATAAAAAGAAGAATAACTCGACAATCTAATGCTATAAAAGTGGTTTCTATGGTTTTAGAAATCAGACAAACTATGCCTAGAATTGGAGCAAAAAAGTTATATTTTCTTTTAAATAATGAATTAAAACAACTAAAAATAGGTAGGGATAAATTCACCAACATACTTAGGGCAAATCATTTATTAATTACTCCCAAACGTTCCTATCATATAACAACGAACTCGCATCATCGATTCAGGAAACATCAAAACCAGATTCTAGAGCTACAAATTCAGCGGCCGGAACAAGTCTGGGTATCGGACATCACCTATATTGGAAAAAGAGAGAATCCGTATTATTTAAGTCTAGTAACCGATGCGTACTCTAAGAAAATAATGGGCTTTAATGTGGCTGATAATATGAATACACAAAGCACTTTGATTGCTTTGGAGAACGCAGTAAAGCACAGAAAAGACCGGGATTTATCATTAATACATCATTCAGATAGAGGTTTACAATATTGTGCTAATGAATATCAAAAACTACTCAATAAAAGTAAAATAAAATGTAGTATGACGCAAAATTCAGATCCTTATGAAAATGCTGTGGCAGAAAGAATAAATGGAATTCTAAAGCAAGAATTTAATATTGATAAATACAACCAGAGCTTGCCTGTAATGAAACAAATAATAAAAGAAGTTGTTGAAATTTACAACAATAAAAGACCACATTATTCTAATTTTATGCTAACACCTAATCAAATGCACGTGCAAAATCAAATTAAAATGAGAACTTATAAAACAAAAAACAGTAGTAAACTTTTGCTTACTACTGTTTAATAATTGTATATTTATTTTTATTAATCCTGTATCGTTTTTTTAGGACTAGACAATACGTTAAAAATAATACTAAAATTAAGTTCAAATTTAGTTTGCAGAAACGAAAAGTGTTACTATATTTGCCACCGCTAACAACATAAGTGTTGTACTCAAAGGCTTCGGGGAGATACTCAAGCGGCCAACGAGGGCAGACTGTAAATCTGCTGACTACGTCTTCGTAGGTTCGAATCCTACTCTCCCCACTAAAAGGGATTAAGATAGAAAAATGAAAGCTTTTCAATCTTTTCAAAAGTCCTCAAAAACAGTGTTAAGCCTGCAAATCCAACGATTTGCAGGCTTTTTTCATTTTCTGCACTTTGTCAAAATTTATAATAACGCTCAAAGTTTCTATGGCAGAATCGTGGCACATTTGTATTTTTTAAAATGTGCCACAGAATACCATTTAAACCCCTATAAATACAGGGGTTAACGTGCTTAACAACTTGATTTTTTGAAGTTATAATTCTACATTTATTAACCTTAAAAGTTGAATTATGTTAGAAAGCAGTTTTGGGCTGGTTTTCTTTTTGAAAATCCCCCGCAATGAAAGTAAAATTAGAGTCGTTTACCTTAGAATTACCGTTGATGGAATACCTAAAGAAACATCTACAAAACGTAAGTGGGATATCTCACGTTGGGATCAAAAACTAGAAAGAGCAATCGGTTCCAAGGAAGATGCAAAATCTATTAACTTTTTCTTGGATTCTCTTATTCTTAAAATCAATCAATATAAGACTGAGAATATGTATAACGGCAAACTTATAACTGCTCAGAAAGTTATGGATTACATTTTGGGAAAAAATGCTGCAAGAGCGAAAGTTGTTGAAGAATTCCAAAAACATAACGATGAAATGACGGCTCTACTAGGTAAAGGATATGCAAAAGGAACTCTTGATCGTTTCACTATCACTATTAATCATTTAAGAACTTTTATACGACTTAAATTTAATGCAGAAGATCTTGAATTTTCTGATTTGAATCTCGCATTTATAAAAGACTTTGAATTTTACTTACGTTCTGTGCGCAACTGCAGTAATAATACAACCCTTAAATATATCGCTAACTTTAAAAAGATAGTTATACGTGCGATTGACAATGAAGTCATCTTAAAAGATCCATTTAAGAACTTTAAAGGTAAAAAATCAAAAATTATAAAAAAACCCCTTTCTACTCAGGAATTATATGAGTTAGAACGGCATTATTTCAGCACTGAGCGACTTAATGTGGTGAGAGACGTGTTCGTCTTTCAATGCTACACAGGGTTAGCTTATATTGATGTATATCAATTAAAAAAGACTGATATTAAAGTGGGTATAGACAAACAAGCATGGATCATGTCTGAAAGACAAAAAACAGGCTCTTCAACTAATGTCCCTCTCCTACCTCAAGCGCTTAAAATAATCGAAAAATATAAGGAACATCCTCTTTGTTTGCAACGTGGCACTGTTTTGCCTGTTGCTTCAAATCAAAAAATGAACGAATACCTAAAGGAGATTGCGTTACTTTGTGCTTTTCCGTTTACTCTCAATACTCATATGGCTCGCAGAACCTTTGGAAGCACCGTTACCTTACAAAATAACGTCCCAATCAATGTTGTGAAGGAAATGCTTGGACACTCCTCTGTTAAGCAAACAGAAGCGTATGCTATTACGGAACAAGTTACAGTTGGACGGGAAATGGCATTACTTAATAAGCGGATAAATAAAACTGACCCTGTAATGTGTGAGTCAGATCTAGCCATCCTCACCAGATTAGAGAAGGAAATAAAAAAGATCAAGCAAAAATATAACCTATCTTGAAATTGCACCAAATACTGTATATTAACTAGTACTTAACTTATAGACTACTAGTACACATTGATTCAAAACAAAAAAAGGTTGCTTCCATCATGGAGCAACCTTTTTACCTTTCAAATAGACTTCACTTCTAACACCGGGATGGTAGGAAGGAAAATATTCGATGTATCCTAAATTCTGTAATTCTTTGAAATATTTATGATAAGTCGGTATTGTATTAATATGAGAAAGTGCCATGATTTTGCTTCGACTCACTTTAATATTTTGCATTTGCCCTTGCTTATAGCCTAAACTAATTATAGCAAGTAATAGAGCGAAATGCCAAACGTTTAGTCTAGGATCTTCCATATAAATTAGCAAAGAATTCATCAAATGATCCTCGCTACGTTTATTTGCATTTTTCATCTGTGAAAAGTTTTAGAAGATCAGCCTTATTGTAGTAGTATGAGCCGACTATTTTCTTAAATCGTACCTTTTCGGTTACTCGTAGGTTTTGAACAGATCCTGGGGACATATTCATTAATTTTCTCACTTGCCTACTTTTGATCCATTCTTGCTCCGTTACGTCGCTATGACCTTCTTTCGTCTGTGTTATTAAGTTCTCAATACTACCCAATAATTCCAAACCAAACTGTCTTAAATCCTCTTTTGTTACCACATCATTCATAATCTCCATTTATTAAAAATTTAAACAATAAATACTCTTATTTTTTAATCTCGAATAGCTACTTACTATGCTTATTATTTTATTCAGATAGAAAACTATTCAACTCTCTTTTTATGTGAAACACAACGCTCTAAACTGCCCGATTTCAATTCTTTTTATCTAAAGTATACACATAAATCAAATCGCCTATTTAACTGATCATCAATGGTATTATTTGTCCTTAGATGGCGGTTTAAATAAAATTTGTAACATGATTAAATTCTTTATATAAAAATGATATATTCTGAGGAAGCGATTTATACTTCAATTATTTTACAACCAATACAGATCCTCAAAGCACATTTATACTTTCGCTATGCTACAGAATAAAAGAGCTTTAAGGATACTCAATAAAAGAATCTTGAAAATTAAAGCCACTAGCTACGTATAATTTTCAAGACCCTTTTCCATGGCTTATTTAGCCATATTATTACTCCAAACTATAAGCCGATTAAAACCATCAAACATTATTTCTAGTGTTTACCTTCTTCTTTACAATCACACATAATACGCTTTACAACCTTGCCTCCATCCTATCTATATTCAAAAGCCAGTATGCTAATTGTCCCAATTCAAGAGCAAAGGTATACTAGTGTTTTTAACGCAAAAAAAAGGTCAAGCCCTGCGGGTTTATCAAAAAATCTCCACCCATTCGGGTAGTATTTATTTGATAAAACCTTGTTTTTGCTAAACACTAACCTTTTATGCTCTCGAAACGAAACATAGCATACTCCGACTCTTTGGACGAATAAAAAAAATGTCAACAATGAAATTTAATACCATTTACATTGGAATTAGAGTGAAACAAAACAGCTCCTCCTCTCATTACCGAATAAATTAATTAAAAAAAATAACCCTAAAAATAAAAAATCATGAACATCATCGGAAGATTAACAAAGGATGCGGAAGTACACAGAACCGCGCAAGACAAGCAAGTAGTGAATTTTTCTGTAGCCATCAATGATAGCTACAAAAATAAACAAGGCGAACGTGTAGAGCAAACAAGCTATTTTGATTGCTCCTACTGGATAAGTCCAAATGTTGCAAAAATACTCACCAAAGGCGCTTTAGTTGAGCTTACAGGTAGAGTAAGTGCAAGAGCCTGGACAGCTAGTAGCGGAGAATTAAAATCAAGTTTGACTTTTCATACTTCGACTATAAAATTGCACGGAGGCAGTAAGAAAATTGAATTTACACAAGGGTTTACAAAGCAGGATAATACAAAGATCATCACACCAGAACCTGCTGAGGATTTATCCTTTTAACTCTAAACATATAATAATTTTTTCAACTTTTAAAATTTTAATATCATGGCACACAATTTAAATTTCAACGAAAGAACGGGACGTTATTCATTTTTTAGCGTACAACAAAAAGCTTGGCACAGTTTAGGTCAAATAGTATCAGACTATCCGACAAGTGCAGAAGCTATTAACCACGCAGGACTTGACTATGAAGTTATAAAAAGTCCTCTTTATTCCAAGGTATCAAACATAATTGATCCTACTGACAGTTTAGAAATTAGGGACAATGAACTAAAAGTGCCTAATTATTTTGCTACTACCCGTACCGATAACAATACTGTTTTGGGTGTAGTCGGTAAAGAGTATCATATTGTACAAAATCGTGAAGCATTTGGTTTCTTTGATGCTATTGTAGGTGGTACAGATGGAATTATGTACGAGACTGCAGGCGCTTTAGGAAATGGAGAACGCATTTTTATTACAGCAAAATTACCTGACTATATTCGTGTTGGTAATGGTGATGATGTTACAGAAAAATATATTTTCCTCACTACTTCACACGATGGTAGCGGAAGTATTACGGCAGCTTTTACACCTGTTAGAATTGTATGCCAAAATACACTAAACGCTTCACTTCGAAATATGAGCAACGTGGTACGCATCCGCCATACTTCGGGAGCAAAACAACGTTTGGAGAATGCGCATAAAGTAATGGGATTAGCAAACGAATTTAGTAATCAACTAGAGGGAATTTTTAATGAATGGTCAAAAGTAAGAGTAAACGACAACGAGGTTAAAAAATTGATACAATTAGCACTATGTCCCAACAAGGAAACCTTACAGCATATTAAAAACGGAAATGAGGACGAAATATCAACCGTTTTTAAAAATACGGTTGAGGATGCCTTTGCCTATGCTATGACGAGCGACTCACAACAGATGGAAACGACAAAAGGCACTTTGTTTGGAGCTTATAACGCAGTTACAGGCTACTACCAAAATGTACGTAGCTATAAGAACAATGAAGCAAAATTACAATCTATTATTTTGGGAGGTACTGCACAATCAAAATCGCAAAAGGCTTTTGAAATCTGTACCTCATTTCAAAAAAATGGTACTGACGTTTTCAACTTCAATTAAAAAGGCTTTAAAATTAAAGGCGACTACTCACAAAAGTAGTCGCCTATTTTAACAATTTCTATTATTTTTCAGAATAAAGTTTTTTTCTAAATCTTAAAGATTTTAGGGCACAACCTATTCCGGTTGCATTACTTCAAAGTCTGGATGCAAAAAGACACTCCCTTCCAATGGTCGGGAAAGTCTTTTTGCGAAAAATGATACAACCATTTTGGTAAAACAACAATCGCACAGATTCTCATTGCTCTTTATATTTTACCAAAAAGCTCGTGATTATTGGTTAGGATAGTCAGCATCCTATTTTTTTTACTGGACTTCTTTTCTTTCCACATAAGTGACAAAAGAAAAGAAGCAAAAGAATGCCACTTTATTATTTTGGATTTTGATCGTGTTTAAATGGAACTTCTTTTTGAATTAGCACTTTGATATCTTTCTGTTGTTTTGAATAACTCCATAATAAAAGTAGTCCAAAAATAATCAGAATATAAGCAATCCATTTTCCTGTACGTTCCAAAAATGAAATAAAGACTGATTTTTCATAACTTGAAAAACTTTCCGCTCCCAAAGGACTTCTTCTGTAAAATTTTCTTCTGTTTATCCAATAACGAATACCAAAACCACTTAGCAAAGCTAAACCACTTAAAACCATTGTTGGATTCATAATTTGATTTTTTTAAATTTTAAATTTACTAAAAACTACCTCATCAGTACGGAAATTACTATTTATAAATCAGTAAGTTGCGTACTTATTTATAAACAGTTAAAAAAACACTGTAATATACCCAACAAAAATAGGCTATATCACAAGTCGTGAAACAGCCTATTTTCCCATTATTATATTTTGAATACTATGAGAGAATTATCCTCAAATACCTCCTTTATAAAGAACCAATTTTAATTATGAAACTTCCTGTCTTTTATCAGTATTGCTTTGAGTAAATCTGAATTTTTAAGTTTTATCAACTGATGTCTCGCTCCGTTTTTCTCATAAATTTCTATCAGGAGTACTTTGTCATCGGCAATAGTAAATTGATCCAATAAAAATATATTTCGCTCTACCGTTTTACCTTTAATTTCGTCCAATGGTTTGTAAATTCTTAGTGGATTCAACGTCATTTCTTGTATAACCGTACGTTTGGCTAGCTTTTTATCAACTACTTTGAAAGTAACAAAATCGACATGGAAAGAGACATAACTGCAATTAGTAACTTGAGTATGGAAATAGAACTTGCCATCATCTACATAGATTCCTTTTAACATGAACTCGACACCATAACTTCTAGCACCCTTATTCTTTATTAAACGCTTGTCTTTTTTGTATATTATTCCCATTAAATCGTCTACCAGTGAAGGCGAATTTTTTCCGAGTTCCTCAAATAGGACATCATTTCTATGCTCTCTATTTATCCCTTTCTGCATTTCCAAAAGATTATAATTTATAATCATAGGACAAGAATTATAGAGCACATTGAAATTATAAAAATGCCCGTCTTCGGTAATTACAGAAAAGTTTGTTTCCTCATCGAAATTACGGACTGAAGCTTTTACTCTTAATACATTTTCTGCATCTTCTGCTTTGCTTGCAATCAAATAGTCACTTCCTAAATCTACGTATCGTATTGCAGAAGGAAAGAGTAGATGCGACGTTTTACTATAAGTTACCTCTATCGGGTACGGATCTATTTTTTCTAAGTACAATTTTTGGGCATTAGTAATAGTCACTTGCCCTTCAGATTCCATACTGTATCCTAAAAATAAGACCAGTACTATTACCATACTTTTTTTTATAGTTTTCATATTTAAATTTTTTATTAAAGTGAATAATTATTTTTTTGACACTAGAAACACTTGAAGGCCTGCCTTCAAAGTGACTTTTGGAGTTTTCATTTTTTTTGAAAAATAACCTGAAATACCCTGCACAAGGCCACGGCTCAAATCGCCAGCTATCTGTTGTCCTGGGGAACTTGAAAGCATAATACTGCTTCCTGAAGTTTGTCCCATATTGGCAGCCATTTCTTTCACAGCGCTCATTTCGGGAGAATAGGGCACAAATAATCCTTGTTGTCCATCTAATCCATAGATAGTAAGATCAACAGGGAGGATAGTACCATCCAACTCAATAGAAGTAATTTTCATTTGCAGCCTTCCTTGATTAAATTTTGAATTTGCCGTCAACACTGTTCCTTGCGGAATAATATGATTCTGCATTTTGGCAGGCTCTAATAAACGCAAACGAACACTACTTTCCTCTGATACTAGCTGTGTGGTTTGGATAACTGCTCGAATACTATTTTTGAGCTGTGTCTCCTTTTCGATTTTCCCTGCAGTGTAAAATCCTCGATTACGACTTTCGCTCCAATTCGATATAAATGAACTGTCAGGAAGATCTCTATTCAATGACGAAACAGCATTTTTTCGAGCAGGAATAAATGAAATAAAAGATTCCTTTTCGGTTGAAGCAGTAGAAACAGCAATTGTTTTTTCATTTAATTGTTCCGTTGAAGTCTTATTCACTGGCAAATATTTAGCCGCCATTTGATATGACTTCTCCATTAACTCCAATTGATTGTCAACAATATTTGTAGGTGTTTCTTCCTTTCTTGCTAACTCTTTTTTTACCTCATCTAATTGTTTGCGTAATTCCTGCGTTTCAGATTTATCATTATTGTAAAAACTGCCCAATGTATTTTGTGCATTGCGATAACTATTCAGCGAAGTATTAGTATTGGTTTCTTTTTCTGTTTCAGGAACATCTTGCAATGATTCTTCTGTACTCCCCTCATTCCAGTAATCAGAAAGAGAGGTTAGCGCATTTTGTTTTTCTTGATTTTTATGATCTAGAATTTCCTGTTCATAAGCTTTTTGTTTATCATTTTGTAAACCGATAGTAGAAGCCTGAGGAACGGAATCATTGAGACCTACATCTTCTGTCTTTCTTATGTCTTCCGATGGTTTGAATAGTAGATACATACAACCAAGAAATACTATACCCATCAACGCAAACAGGATTGGCTTTTTAAATTTTTCTACATTATTATCTGAAGATTCTCGCGCTATATCTGTACTTTTATCTAAGCTACCATCCGTAACCAAGACCGTATTTTTTTTGTTTTCACTTTCTTTCATGTTTTCTGTTTTTTATAATTAACAACAAGGAATCCCGTAGCGACGCTGTGGATTCGTTCTTTTTGAGAAGAGCGCTTTCGATACGCTCCACATCCAGCTTACTGCTGTGTTTTCCGGTTTCAAACCAAACGCTAAGTGTAACAACTACAGTAAGAATCAAATAACTGATAAAAGAATACAGAATGTACTTGTACTGTTTTTGAAGAGGAAGTGCTCTCCAGCGTACATCAATCTTTATTAACCATAAGTCAATATTTGTTCGAAGATTTTCCATCTTGGTTTATTTTAACGTTCAATAATTTCTAGATCATTATTCTGCAGCACAGTAAACTTTTCTATATTGAAGCCTTGCGGATTATTATCCGAACGAACGGAATTCACAAGGTAACAGGAGGTAACTAAATTGCGTTTGGTTACATTACTAGAGCGAATGATGTACTGCTTGGCATAAGTTTTTACAGCATAAGGATAGGTTTCAAAGTTGCATATCACACTATCTACTTCAAGACGTTGTTGCACATTACCTGAAATAATCCGATTGTAATACCCCTTTTCAGCTAAGTCTTTGTAATAATCAAAAGCGCTTTTGTCTGCTAGATTAAATGCTCTTTTCATATTATTTTCTATAGCACTCTTGTCTGGTGCCAGTGTAAAGAAAAGCTCATGAAAGCGACGTATGTGTTCCCGAGCTTCTACAGGACGATTGATTGAAGCGTCTTGCGCCAGCGCTAGCATTAATGATTTACCATTATCCAACACATAAACCTTTTGACGCTGCAATTCTGCAAACCGATACGATTCCCAAATTGCATATCCTGCTACTCCAACACAGAGTACTGCAAATACTATGGCATACAGTCTGATTTGTTTAAAGCTATTTTCGATATTTCTTAATGTTTTAAATTCCATTTTACTTTAATTTTAAATTGTTATTTCATTAATCTACCCCCAATATTTCCAGTAACTGCTCCCGTACCAGCTCCTACAATATTTCCAGTTTTAGCGCTAGTTTGATTTATATTACGAACAAAGTTTCCTGCTCCTCCAGCCTGAATAATCCACCCAGTCACCGTAGGAATTGTAAAATATCCAATTATGCCAATAATCATAAAGATGATGTATACCGTACTGGATGAATCAGGAATAAAGTTGGGATCGGATAAACTGTCGATATCCTTTTGCAGTATTAACGATTGGATCTTGGACAACATCGAGCTGAAAAGGTCAGAAACAGGCAGCCAGAGATACACACTAATGTATCGAGTAAACCACTGTGTTAAGGTGGACTGAAACCCATCCCAAACCGAAATTGCAAATGCTATTGGGCCTAAAATTGATAGCACAATCAAGAAGAAAGTTCGTATCGTATCAATTACCAGTGCAGCAGCTTGAAAAAGCACTTCTAAAAATTCGCGAAAACTATCGCGAATCATTTTCTTGATACTATACATTTCTCTTTCAATATACATACCCGATATGGTTGCTAAATCAGTAGGCGTCCATCCTAATTCATCCAATTTCTTATCAAATTCTTCGTCCGATGCTAAATAGGCAGTCTCAGGATTTCGAAGCATAGCCTCTCTTTCCAGTTGGTCTTTCTGCTGTTGTAAAACATTCAAGTCCAAAACTTGATTTTCTAATATGCTATGTGTTCCTTGTACAATTGGACTAAGTACCCCATTTAGTGTTCCTAAAACAATCGTTGGAAAAAACATGATGCAGAGTCCTAAAGCAAAAGGTCTAAGTAGCGGAAATACATCTATCGGTTCTGCGCTACTGAGTGCCTGCCACACTTTTAATGCAACATAAAACAAAGCACCCAATCCAGCTAAACCTTTTGCTACTGCTGCCATATCAGCTGATAGTGGCAACATCTCGTCATAGAGCGATCGTAGTACTTGGTGTAGATTAGAAAACTCCATGATTACCAGTATTTTTGGTTAGCAGTTCCATAAAGCTCCAATACCCTTCTACTACTGTTTGCTTTCTTAGCTCGCAGATAACTAACCGAAATATTTTTATTGGTAAAATAACGAACCAAATTGTGGTACTCTTTAACTTTTAGATAAACACGATCAATAATATCCATTCGCTCCTTATCCGTAAGCGACAAGCTGGAAGTGCTTACAATTTGCTTTAGCTCTTTCAGAAGTTCGGTACTTTCATTGAGTAAGATAGAATAGCCATTAGCAATTGCCGTTAGTTCTTGTTCATTAAAATTAGGATCGTTCAACATTTTCCCAAAATTACTTACATACATCTCAGAGACATCACCAACAAGTAATACGGTCTGCTGTACTTTTCGAGCATCCTTTACTAAGTTATTTACAGCCTTTAGCTTGTCATAATATTCTTTTCCTTGATTATATACTTTTTGGACTTCTTTAAAGTTGTTAATCATGTTAGTCGCTGTCGTTGAAGTTTGTATAATCTGTCTCGCTGAATTGACTATTCCTTGAGCCAAATTGGTAGGATCTGTTACCACCCACTGTGCTTTAGCAGTCGGCATGATAGCAAATAAAATTACCATGCACACCATAATTTTTAAATTTTTCATTTTTATTCGTTTTTAAAATGTTTACTATTTGTTTTCTTTTTCTCTTTTTTCAAGAGCTAACCTTTTGATGGCCTGTTCTACATTTCCATCCAGTTCTCCCGCAAGACGCATCACTTCTAACTTTTCGGTTTCTTCTGTGGTATAGGCTAAATATTCTTCAAGACTCACTTCTGTAGCATATACTGCTGAATGCGTACCTCCTAGTCCAATCCAAACTTCTTTGTATAACCTATTGGGATCATTGTTCATATTAATCGAAAGTACCTGTGCTTTTTCCTTTTCAGTCAGACCAAGCATAGCTTGGATATCATCAAATTTGTTCATGTACTTGCGTTGGTCAAGGAGTATTTTACAATCCGAATTATTGATAATGCTTTCTTTCACAATGGGTGACTGAATAATATCATCTACTTCTTGGGTAACAACAATCGCTTCTCCAAAAAACTTCCGTACCGTTTTAAAAAGGTATTTGATGTATTCTGCCATTCCCTCTTTTGCAATAGCTTTCCAAGCTTCTTCAATCAGAATGAGCTTCCTAACTCCTTTCAAACGTCGCATTTTATTGATAAAAACCTCCATAATGATGATCGTCACAATGGGAAAAAGGATCTTATGATCCTTGATTGCATCAATTTCGAAAACAATAAATCGCTTACTAAGTAAGTCAAGTTGCTTCTCTGAGTTTAGCAGATAATCATATTCTCCGCCCTTGTAATAGGGTTCTAATACATTTAAGAAGTTGTCAATATCAAAGTCTTTTTCTCGTACCTTTTTATCTTCCAATACCTTTCTATAGTCCCCTTGTACAAATTCATAAAACCCATTGAAAGACGGAAAATCGTCATGATGCTTGATGCGTTCAATATAACCGCTCACTGCATTTGAAAGTGCTACTTCTTCCGAACGAGTTGGCGGTTCATCATCCCGTTTCCATAAAGTCAATATCAAAGTTTTGACACTTTCTCTTTTCTCAATATCGAATACGCCATCATCGGTGTAAAATGGATTAAAGGCAATAGGATTGTCCTCAGTGTAGGTGAAATAAACCCCATCTTCGCCTTTGGTTTTTCCTTTGATGAGTTCACACAATCCTTGATAAGAGTTACCAGTATCTACTAGCAATACATGCGCGCCTTGCTCGTAATATTGCCTGACCATGTGATTGGTGAAAAATGACTTTCCAGAGCCTGAAGGCCCCAAAATAAATTTATTCCTATTCGTGATAATACCCTTTTTCATTGGCAAATCAGAAATATCCAAATGGATGGGTTTTCCTGTAAGTCGGTCAGCCATTTTAATTCCGAAAGGAGACGGTGAACTTTTATAATTCGTTTCCTCCGTAAAAAAACACAGCGCAGGTTCTATGAAAGTATAAAAACTTTCTTCACTTGGAAAATCTCCTGCATTGCCAG
Source organism: Flavobacterium frigoris (assembly GCF_900111075.1). Lineage (GTDB taxonomy): Bacteria > Bacteroidota > Bacteroidia > Flavobacteriales > Flavobacteriaceae > Flavobacterium > Flavobacterium frigoris. The sequence goes on along the minus strand of NZ_FOFZ01000009.1, from coordinate 102,295 downwards.
GCATTCCTGCCCAATAGAGCGTCGCAACATCGGTAGTGTTGTGCCTTGGTTTGCACTCCATCAACGCCAAAGCACTACCAGTGTCGTTCTTTAACTGTTTTAGTTCTGCTGGATTATCAGACCATGCCATCACATTGAAATGAGCCCGAATAGAAGCATGACCGAAAGAATGTGCTTCATTCAAATAACGTTCGATCCATTCTCTATTGATTTGATTGGCTCTGCTATACCTTGCCAAAGAATGCATGTTTCTTGCTGATTTCTCAAACTTCCGAAGGTTGTCCTCACTGTTATCCAAAAAAAGATACTGGTTGTAGATGTGATTGCAACTTAACAGTAATCCAACTGGCGCAGCAAAAGACAACAAACAATCACTTCTATCGGTGGACAATTTTTCGTAGCGAGTTTCTGCAGATACGGAACTAGGCAAATCATCGGTATCGGACAACGTATGCAGACAAAGTCTTTTGTTTCCAATACGAACTTCTTCCCCACCCAAAGCAATATCCTGCATTGGTGTTCCCTCCTCTATTGAAAGACTGAGATATTGTTCCAATAATCCTTGTTTGTCATTTGTTCCAATGATGTCTTCCTCACTCAATCGTTCCAATTTTACAAAACTCGAATCATTGACGATACGCTCGAACTGTGCTACCGATTCCATAAAACGATGCATTGTTTCCTTATCTCTTATTTCTTTTGGGATAAGGACACCTTTGCAAAGCGAAGAGAAATTACTCTGCATTCGCATACGCTCTTTGGACGTTTTTGTTAAGAACAGATAACAATAGTGATTGAGAAACGGACGCTCATTAAAATGTTGTTGGTAGGACTTTGCCAAAAAACTCAAATCTTCTTTTGCAATATCCGGAGCATAATTTTCCTTAATGTACCAATCCTGTTTGTGCACTACTGTATAATCAGGCAAGGTTTTTATTGCCTTGTGCCAAGCGGAATGAATCGCTTCATATTCCGCAGAGGCTACTGTGAAAAGTTCTGGTAGCTGTACTCGAAAACAAGCAGTGATATCAGCATCCTTTGAGATGATACAATTATTTTCTACTGCCAACAATGGAAACTTAGATTCCAGCGTGGTCGCTTTTGATTTATTTCTCATAGCTAGTACAATTTGGAGTTCATCTTAAAATAACGATGCACAGGCTTGCGACAGATAATATATCGTGGATGTCGTTTATTAGCTCCTACTTTCATCAAACCATGTTCACCATACTTTTTGTTTAGTGAAAAAGTTTGCCACACTAACAGCGATCCCCCACCAATTCCTATAAACAAACACAGATAAGAATTGACTCCTGTCATATACAAGATCATTACCAGGATAAGCATCCCTAGCAGTCCACCTGCGAATAAGAACAGATACTGTGCTTTCAGTCCTTTAAACTCTACCGTTCTTCCTATTCCCTTATTTATATTGTAAGTATTCATAAGGAAATAATTATAGGAAGAAGGAACGTAAAACAGTAGCCGCTACAATCAAAAAGATGCAAGCTCCAAACCAGCTCGCCGCTGTCTTACTAGTATCAGGATCACCGCTACTAAACTTGTTGTACACCTTTACCCCGCCAATGAGCCCCACTACTGCTCCAATAGCGTAAATAAGTTTTGTAGCAGGATCAAAATAAGAGGTTACCATTTGAGTCGCTTCCGTGATTCCTGCAGTACCATTTCCTTGTGCAAATACACCAAAAGCTGACAGCATTATAACTGCTATCAACACTACTTTTTTTCTATGTCTTTCCATGATTTAAATAGATTTTTTTATCTTTTACCCTTGCACTTTGCAGGATTTATGGACAAATATCTTATGGGATAGATAATATTATTTTAAATAGGAAGTCATTGGAGTCTCTTGGCATTGCTTGACTAATCCGAGTAAAGAACTTAATATTTTCAAAATCTACTTAATTTACTCACAAAACAATGGATACTTTTGAGGATAGTAGGGATATGCATTCCTAGATTTTCTTGACATAAATTAAAGCACTTCATCAATAGTTGAAGCACTGAAGAGGAATTACCAAATGAGTAAAAAAATATATCCATCTAGGGAAAAATCCAGAAGCAGTTACTACGGAGTTTTCCAAAAGTTTCAGATACGCGAATCATTAAATTTTGTGAGCTATATCTAACATTTGTTGACGAAAGTAGGATTTTAACTCTCCTTGATTGTTCTGACCCTATATAGGAAGTTAATTAGCTTAAATAAATATTTAAAAGAAACTAATCTAATTCAATTGGAAAATCAATGGGGTCAACTATCACAGCAGCAAACGACCTAATTAGACGGATTTAGCTATTACATATCTTACGGAAGGCACTTTGAATTTTCAATGTAATAAATATTATTTTACAGGAGTTTTGATTGGTTATGCATTTAAAAACCAAGCAAAATCTGAAATTCTATCTCAAAGGAAAAGGAAGCAAATTAGTTTAGAAGAAATACGCTAAAATATAATTTATATAACGTTGAAGCTTAGTAGCCAAAAACTAAATAAAGATGTACTAGGTAATTCGAATAATTTAACAACTCATTTTGAAAAAATTGATTAATTAAAAGGAGATAAACTGAAGCACCTATCTCATATTAATAAATATGAAGAAGTTACTATGTTAAAAGCATTTTGCTTAAATCTTTAAATAATGCAAAGAACAGTTTAAGAAGTTAAAAATTTGTACCTTTAAAATATTGGTTTAAGAAAAAAACTATCTGTTAGTAGTACAGCGATTTAAATATATTAGACTTAAATTAACGATTTACTTTAGCTGCACGTTAATTTTACGTGTAGTAAACAAGTATGATTATGAATCATAAAAAAAATGAAAATGAAAACTAAAAAAGAATTAGAACAAAGCATCATAAAGATTACTACCACGATTCAACAAGAATATCCTGAACTGTCAAAGTTTATAATTGAAATGCCCGACAACAATTCGGAGAGTGAGGAAGTAACTATCAAAAGCCTTGAAGAATATAATAATTCTTTAGAAGATATTTTGCGTAAATATGCTAAAACGCATGATGAAACTGATTCTAAAGAAGTTCCTAAAACACCTGAGTATGCAGACTTACATATCTATCCGCCATCTGAAGATATTTATCAACAATTGAAGGAAGAAAAGGATTTGAATCCAGAAGATATTTCCAAAAAGAAAGCACCAAATGAAAAGGAAGGTACTTGGAACGAAAAGGACTTTAAAGATGTGAAAACGGGTGCTGATTTAGATGTTCCAGGTTCAGAGCTAGACGACCAACAAGAAAATGTGGGAAGCGAAGACGAAGAAAACAATTATTACAGTTTGGGCGGAGACAACCACAACGATTTAGACGAAGACAAAGGATAGTATATAAACTAAAATAATACAATTATGAAAATTCAGATAAACACCGACAAAACAATCTCTGGTTCCGAAAATCAAGAAGACTATTTTACTTCCTTGATCACCGAAAAGCTAAACCGATTTCAATCGCATATTAGCCGTATAGAAGTACATTTATCAGACGAAAACGAAAAAAAAGAAGGACACGATGATATACAATGTATACTAGAAGCAAGAATAGAAGGCAGAGATCCAATAGCGGTTACCTGTGAGGCCGATACTGTCAAAAATGCTGTTTCAGGTGCCATAGATAAAGTGAAAATATCGTTAGAGACCATTCTTGGACGAATGAAAAATCGTGAAAGATAAAATTTAAAGGCATGAAAAATAGAAATGTTACTTTACCATTAATTAAAAACATTATCATAGAACTTGCCAAAATAAATGAAATAATTCAGCCCGGTGAACCTCTCTCTTTGTTCCATCAGCTCCCATACATTTGTATCGAAAATATAGATTTATTGAAAGAAGAGCTTGATGGAAGAGCCAATATTAAAATAGAAAAACAACTTTGATGCAAAAAATACAACTGTAGAAGACTCAATACAACAGCACAAATTTTTAGTTTTAATTAATATTGCAGATCCCTTCACTATAATTTTATGAAAAATTAAGGATCGAACCAAAGTTTAAAAAACTAACTTGCAAATTGTAAAGTCTTCGATCAGATAAGATTAAAATTTGCGCTTTGATTCTAACTATATAAAACAAAGAGCGAAAAATTATGCTATTCATTAAACAGAATAGTCTAACAGCTAGTTTAAACTAGTTTCTCAGCTTGAAACGTTAAAAAAAATTGGACGCGCTCCCACAACAAATAGCTCCCTAATAATTTCACTATATGAAAGATAATCCTTTGACGATGGAAATGCTGTTAGAGCAACTAGCTGGACTGAATATTATCCAAATCGCAGCAATTCCACTGATTTTGCTTGTTGCTTTAGAATGGATTCTTACAATTGTTCAAAAGAAAGAATACTACAATAGCTTAGACACTGTATCGGCCACATTTATAGGGCTTGTAAATATTGGTATCTCAGCATTTTTAAAAATTGGGATTTTCGGAATTATATTATTTTTCTATAATCTCGTTCCGTGGAGTATTCCAACTGTATGGTGGGCCTATATACTTTGCATTCTTACATTAGATTTTTCTAGATACTGGTCCCATAGATTAACACATGTTAATCGTTTTTGGTGGGCAACTCATGTTACTCATCATAATTCAGAAAAATATAATTTGTCTGTGGCTTTTAGGTTGAGTTGGACACAACACATTAAATTTATCTTCTTTGTTCCTGTAGTTTTAATAGGATTTGATCCTGTTCTTTTTTTTATATGTCATCAAATCGAAGTACTCTATCAATTCTGGGTTCATACCGAATATATTAGAAAATTACCAGCTCCAATTGAATATATTTTTGTTACACCGTCTCATCACAGAGTGCATCATTCAACAAATGATAAATACCTGGATAAGAACTTTGGGTCAACACTTATTATTTGGGACAGAATATTTGGAACTTTTCAAGCAGAGGAAGAGCAAACAGTTTATGGCATTACTACACCAATTAATTCATACAACCCCATTACTTTAAATTTTCATGAATGGAAGAACATCGTCTTAGATGTAATAAATAGTCGCTCTTTAAAAGAAGCTTATGCAATGCTATTTACAAGTCCCTCTAAATTAGAAACTGTTAAAGCTAAATTCAATTCTATTCATTTAAAGGAGTTTGAAAAAGCAAATAAGACGGATGTTAATTTTATAAAAATAAATAATATTGATAAGGAAAGAAACAGCACCATTAGTCAATCATGGAATATGAAAAACTAATGCCAACTACTTGCCAAATTCATAGTATTTATGAATTATCCCCGAAAACCTATCGAATTTCTTATACCTACATCGCTTTTTGCTGTCTATAATACAAGAATGCAAGCCATACACGAACACTTTGCGAAACATCTTTCTTCGGGAGCGAACTCCTCGGGAAACGAACACCAAGGAGAGCCGGAGCGTGGCAATAATGAGAAAAACAACAGTTATATAAATATCTTTATACTGCCATTTTACAATAATTTTTTTTTTAATTTCACCAATTAAAAACCCACTAAAATAAAGGTACAAGACAATTCGTCCGCTCAATTATCCTAATTTTAGAATCAAATTTTAAATAGGCTTGAAAGAAAAACTCAAACAACTAGAATTGTTTCTAAAAAGTACCCGTTTGGACCGAGCAATTCGGATTGGAATTGGGATTGCTGTGCCATTTGCGGTACTCTATTTTTTAGGGTATTTTAAATATGCTCCAGCTATAGTTGTGGGTGCTTTTTTAAATGCGCCAGGCGACATTCCAGGAAGCTTCAAACGTAAGGTCAATGCCATTTTAATCAGTATCGGGTTGACAATGGTTATTACAACTATAATCCTATTTTCAAAACCTTTCCTCCCCCTACTGTTGCTGGCGCTTACTGCAATTACGTTTATCGTGTCGCTAATTTCGGTTTACGGTTTTAGAGCATCTTTAGTATCCTTTTCCGGCTTGTTAGCAATGGTTATATCATTTGCCATTCAAAAAGAAACAGCACATGAAATTTTTGTTCAGGTGGCTTTAATGGGAGTTGGTGGTCTTTGGTATCTGCTCGTTTCCTTTATTTTCCAAAAACTTACCCCTGTAAAAGATCAGAATCAGTTATTGTCAGATACGCTTCTCCTTACCGGTGAGTACCTAAAATTACGAGCTAAATTATTGACAAAGAAAACCAAGCGTGACGAACACCTTAAACAAACCTTTGTCCTTCAAAATCAAATCAATGAAAAGCATGAAACACTTAGAGAATCAATGCTTACCGCACGTAAACGTTCTGGACGTTCTCATTATGAAGAAAAGCAATTATTGATTTTACTTTCCTCTATCAATATATTCGAATTGATAGAAGCGAAACATTTGGATTATAAAATGATAGATGCCATTTTTGGCAAGCGTAAAGAATTTCTAAAAGCTTCGATAACGCTGAGTAAAATAATGGGAAACCATCTCATACGTTTGTCGGAATTACTGATTCAAAATGATAACATACCAAATAAAGATAGTCTATTAGATGCCTTATCAAAAGCTAACGAATCGATTACAAATTACATTGAAACCGTTAAATTACCTGAAGCCCGAGAAGGTGCTTTGGTATTAAAAAATCTATACGATTACCAAGAACAACTACTTCAAGAAATCAGGATTATTAGACGTGTAATGGCCAATGTGAAAGAGGCTTCTAAAGTTTCCTTAAAAAGACAAGATTCGAGTCAGTTTTTAACGCAGCAGGAATATAGACTGAACGTCCTTGTTCAGAGCTGCAGTTTGAATTCTACAATGTTTAGACATTCATTGCGTCTTACGATCGCTATTGTATTTGCCTATGTGTTAGGTCTTGTTTTTGACATTCAAAATACCTACTGGATCTTGCTGACTATCCTTGTAATCATGCGCCCTAGTTATGGTTTAACTAAAGAGCGCTCTAAAGATCGTATCATCGGCACACTCATTGGGGCTGCTGTTGCCGCAGGTATTGTGCTACTTACTCAAAACCTAGTGATCTATGCAGTTCTGGCATTTGTTTCCTTTATATTGGCGTTTTCATTGATTCAGCAGAATTATAGATTTGCTGCCGCATTAGTTACCATTAGTATTATCTTTTTGTATTCATTCATAAATCCTAATGCCTTTGAAGTGATTCAATATCGTGTCATCGACACCATCAATGGAGCCATTATCGCTCTCGTAGCTAATTATTTAGTTTTACCCAGTTGGGAAGCCAATAATCTAAAACAGGTTCTTTTGAATGCTTTAAAAATGAACAAGATATATCTATTAGCAACACAAGAGTTATATCAAAATCCCTCTAAACACAAACTCTCCTATAGTGTAGCAAGGAAAGAAGCGTTTCTTGCCATCAGTAATTTAAATGCTTCCTTCCAGCGATTAACCCAAGACCCAAAATCGAAACAGAAAGAATTTCAATTGATTTATGAAATTGTAACGCTGAACCAGACAATGACTTCGGCCATTGCGTCCATTGGAAATTTTATCAGCAATCATAAAACTACACCCGCATCTATAGAATTTAATGTACTGATCAAAAAGATTTCCAATACCCTACAGAAGTCTTTCGATTCTTTAGACGACATTCACATAAAGAAAAAAGTCGACAAAGAAACTGTTGAAGATGCACAAGAAAAGTTGTTGGGAAAATACCAGCAATTATCTAATATTCGAGATGAAAACATCAGACAAGGTAACACCGCATTAGATACAGATACACTTCATAGTCTACAGGAAGCCTATTTAATTACCAATCACATGAGCTGGTTAATTTCCCTTTCAGAAAATCTAAAGAAAGCAACTAAACGCTACCATTCCTCGATTATAGAAGATCAGTAGTGGTTTTATTAAATTTCAGGAAATACTCCCAACGTACCTTATATTATTACTTGCAGCACTTACTCACGAACTAAATTTTTAACTTGTCAATGGCATCTATTAGGCACTATCCTTTATAATTCAGTCAGTATCCAATTTTAAAAAATGAATTACCAAAAGATAAAAATAATTACCTTATTAATATTTTTTAAACGCAGGCTTTCTACTAATTGGTTTGTCATATCCGGGAATTCGTACCTCCTTCTAATCAAATATCAACTCTTCACTTCTTTATAGTCAGCCTCTTTACTGCCGTCCTTAAAGTTGCGCCTTTTGTTTTTTTATAAACCCTACTCATTTTTTGAATCAATTCGACTCGACTGCTAATAAAATGGCTACGTAATGACAAACCGCAGCTGCGAGCACAAAAAAATGCCAGACAGCATGGTTGTAAGTATATTTCTTCCATAAGTAAAAGACAACACCCATGACGTAAAGCGCACATCCAATTAGAATCATAGTGAGGATATTGAAGGGAATACTTTCAAAGAAAGTACGTCCGCCAACAATCATAATAAAACCCATTGCTATGTAAACTAACGTTGAAAAAACCTTCCATTTCCCTGTAAAAAAAATCTTAAAAATGATCCCCACTGTCGTAAGCCCCCACAAAACCGATAGCAAAGTAATCCCAAAAGAATTATACATATACATAAGTAAAAACGGAGTGTAAGTACCTGCTATCAAGAAAAAAATACTGATATGGTCAAGGATTTCAAGTGTGCGTTTTGCCTGAGCATGCTGGATTCCGTGGTAGAGTGTTGAAAAAGTAAAAAGTTGTAAAAAACAAAAACCATATATAGCCGCACCAATAATACCAGAAGTGTTATCACTTTTAATGGTAAATGCTATTAGGATAGGAATACTTACGATACCAAAAATAATTCCAAAACCATGTACGATACTGTTTACTAGTTCTTGCCTGATTTTTATATTTGAATTCTGAGTTCGCATAAAATTGATTTGATAAGGTTTATTGTTCTAACCCTTTTTTGTAAAATTACTCAAATCTATTCCTAACTTAGTTCTATTAGCTATATAATTTACCGTTTTATTACTATCTATTTTATTTTCAGAAGGCCTTCATCTTGTAATAGTTTCAAAGAAAATTTTGTTTTATTTCTTTTATAGGTCGGTACTTTATATAAAATAAATATACCGTTTTACCGAAAAACTTAATATGACCAGAATCAAAGTAAAAAATAATTTAAGTACTGGATCAATATCGTTTTTTCCCTTAACACTATCGCATTGAATTAAAAAAAAAAAGGTGTAATTAAAATTGATAATAATAATAATAATATAGGTATACACATTAGAAATTTAGTCGTAAACCTGTTTTTTTTAGACAAGGAATAGCAAGGCCTTTAACGAAATACAATTTGAATACATTTAATTCTTTTTTTTGTTGAAACTGGGTTGTAAATTAAACCAGCAGATATCAAACTTTAGCAGCAAGTGCAGAGAGTATCAACTCACAACAGACCGCTAGAAATGAGAAAAGCATAAACCGTTATCACAAGTAACCTTACGTCACAATAATTTTTACCAATCGAATTTGTAGATAAGATAACTATATAACTATCTGATAATTAATTAGTCTCAACTGGTAATATTCACTACCTTCACTAAAATCGCATTAAAGTCCTACGTGAAAATTGTAGTGTATCCATTTAGATCAATGAAATTGATGTATTCTTTTGGAAATGAGTTCAAAACGGTTGCGGAATATTTCCGCAGACTATGTAATTAAATACGAGTCAATATGTCCATACAAACAGTTAATCCAAACACAAACAAGATAGTGAAGTCATTCGAAGAAATGACAGAGAAAGCAGTTGATGCTAAAGTGGCGAAAGCCCATCTAGCTTATACAAACTGGAAAGAAACGAGCTACCAGCAACGGGCTGATTTACTACATAAAGTAGCTAAACTCATGCGAATCAAGAAATCTGAACTTGCCAAAACTATCACCTTAGAAATGGGTAAGCTCCTTTCCGAAGCAGAAGGAGAAATCGACTTGAGTGCTGATATAATAGATTACTATGCCGATAACGCAGAAGGTTTTCTTGCCGATAAAGTACTTGATCCAGAATATGGAGAAGCTATAATTCGAAATAGCCCCATCGGTGTATTGTTAGGTGTGATGCCATGGAATTTTCCTTACTATCAAGTAGCACGCTTTGCAGCTCCTAACATTATGGTGGGCAATACCATATTACTTAAGCATGCATCCATAGTACCACAATGTGCTGCTGCTATCGAAAAACTATTCGAAGAAGCAGAAGCACCTGAAGGATTATATACCAATTTATTTATTACAGGCAAACATGCATCGGCATTGGTTTCTGATATAAGAATAAAAGGTGTTTCCTTAACAGGCAGTGAAGAAGCTGGTGCAAGTATTGCCATGGAAGCCGGAAAACATTTGAAAAAGGTTGTATTAGAGCTAGGCGGTAATGATGTGTTCATTATACTGGAAGATGCCGACATGGAAAAAACAGTTGAGTGGGCAGTTGTAGGCAGGATGAATAACAACGGTCAATGTTGTGTAGCCTCCAAACGGTTCATTGCAGTGGAAGCAATAGCCGACGAATTTATTCAAAAGTTTAAGGATAAGTTATCAAAAATGAAAGTGGGTGATCCAATGGATCCCGCTACCGACCTAGGCCCTTTAAGTAGTGAAGCAGCCGCAGTTCATTTAGCCGATCAAGTAAAACGTTCTGTTGATGAAGGTGCAAAAGTCTTATTGGGTGGTAAACGTGCAGATCGTGAAGGTGCCTTTATGGAACCCACCATACTTACCGATTTGAAACCTAGCATTGCTGCTTATCATGAAGAATTATTTGGACCTGTAGCCTCATTCTATGTGGTGAAAGACGACCAAGCTGCCATTGATTTAGCCAATGATTCCAATTTTGGCCTTGGAGGTTCTGTATTTACACAGGACATTCAACGAGGAAGAAGAATTGCCGATCAAATTGATACAGGAATGGTCTTCATCAATCATCCCACTTGGACACAAGCAGATCTTCCATTTGGCGGAACAAAGCATTCAGGCTTCGGTCGGGAACTATCAGAGTTAGGAATTCAAGAGTTTGTAAATAAAAAACTAATTCGTGTAAGCGGATTAAATGATCCATTTTAAAAAAAGTAATAAATTAGAAAAACCTGAAATTAAATACTCAATACATGTTAAATATATAGCAACTATAATTTAGATACTTTGTATATTTTTCTCTCTATCTTCAAAGAAATAAAATGAATTAACCTCATGAAAATAAAACAATGTATTTGACAAATCAATAAAACAATGTAAATAATTATTTAACAACTAATAAATCAAAACTATATGAATTTACTTACTAAAGACATGATGCTAGAATTATTAAGTGTGAATGAAGGAACCTGCATATCACTATATATGCCCACGCACCGTGCCCATCCTAACAATCTTCGGGATCCGATACTATTTAAAAACCTCTTAAGAAACCTAAAAGAATCCCTACTTAAAAAACATTCAGAGTCAGAAGTTGAAATACTGCTGGATCCATTTGTAGCGCTTGAAAGTAATAAAGAGTTTTGGAGACATACCTTAGACGGACTGGCTGTACTTGGTACAGTTGATACGTTCAGAACTATAAGTTTACCCGTACCAGTAAAAGAATTAACCGTTGTGGCTAACAGCTTTCATACAAAACCACTTCGCAGATATTTGCAGTCAGTGGAGCGTTACAATGTATTAGGTTTAAGCTTACATGATTTTCAAATTTATGAAGGAAATAGGCATTCACTTACAGAACTGGAGCTTCCCTCAGACACTCCAAAAAATATAAATGAAGCATTGGGTTATGATTTAACCGATAAGCATACCACTGTTGCATCTTATGGTGGTATAGGTAACCAAACCAGCAACATGCATCACGGGCAAGGTGGGAAATCAGATGAAGCGGATATCGATACCGAAAAGTTTTTTCGCTTTGTCGCAAAAACGATTAATGATAACTATTCCGGTCCATCCGGATTGCCACTTATACTGGCTGCATTACCAGAGCACCACAATCTTTTTCATAAGGTAAGCAACAATCTTTCATTGCTTCCAAGCGGTATTGATGTGAATCCAAAGTCTGTAGAAACGGATGAGCTGGTGAAACATGCCTGGAAAGTTATGGAGCCTTACTATAATGAAAATATCGCCAAAATTTGTAATGAGTACGATCAGGCAAAATCAAAAGATACAGCAAGTGATAATATAAGTGAAGTAGCTGTGGCTGCGGCAGCCGGTAAGGTGGATACACTATTAATTGAATCAGAAATCCAAATTCCGGGCAAGATAATAAACGAGACAGGCAGCATTGAAAAAGGTGATTTGGCCAATCCTGAAGTAGATGATTTGCTGGATGACTTGGGCGAACTGGTAACAAAAATGGGCGGCAAAGTGATGATTATTCCACATGAAAAAATGCCTACGAAAACAGGGGTTGCCGGTCTGTTTCGTTATTAAAATCAAGCAAATAATGCTAATTCAAACAACTAAAAAATACTAGAAATGAAAATCTTACTAGAAACAGATTTTAATATCTCACGAACTGAAGAGATCAGAGAAACTTTGAAAGCTATAATAAAAGATGCTTTCGATAGAATCAGTGAACATAGAACTAGATTAGAAGTAAAATTCAGAGACGAAAGTAGCTATCAAGATAGTGAAAATGATAGAAGAAGTTTACTAGAAGCGCGCCCAAAGAGGATGCAACCTTTAGCCGTTATGAGCCATAAAGAACCCTTTAATCGCTAAAAACCATATAGACATCGCTAAAAACTCTGTGGATAAAGACATAGAAAAAATGAAGACGTGTCTTGATACAGTATTGTGTCGCTTATGAATTTAATGCCCTTAGAATAAAATATTCACCAGAAGTTTAAGCGAAAAAATAAATACAAAACGACAGTAAAAACTAAAAAAAGAGGTTGACCTATAAAACTCGACAAGGAGAACCTCATACATCTTTGCTTATTTGTATAAAATGACAATTCAGTAAAACAGTTTTTTTTTTAGAATCAAGCGACCACTTTTTGAAAAATAAAGTGATGAATAATTAGAAGTTTAAAAAAAAACAGTCTTACAAGTTTAAACTAGAAAGCTAAATTAAAATATTAAAAACAGGAACATATGAAACAAGGAAAAGAAGAAAACAATAAAACACGAAACTATATTTTTCAAAAAAATAAAGTTACAAAAGTTACTGTCTATATCATTGCAGGTATAATAGCCCTTTGCTTCATAGGATTTATTATATTTACTATCGATTTATTTTGATGTAATTACACGAAAAATCTTTTAATTGCACAAAGTTACAAAATAAGATACCCTGTAAAATAACAGATATTAATTAAGGTTCAAAAAGTATGCATAAGGAAATGAAAAGAAACTATAAATCGATGAGAAAAATTGAAAAATATCACGTTTCTCCTTATTAGTACTTAGAAAAGCAAAATTATTAAAAAAAAATATTATGAAAACGAATAGACTTTCAAATAATCTCACAACCGCATTGAATGAGCAAATGACTAAAGAAGCACATGCTTCCCAAATATACTTATCATACGCTGCATGGGCTGATAACAATGGATTCAGCGGCATCGCAAATTTTCTTTTCCGTCATGCAGCAGAGGAACGAAACCATATGATGAAAATACTCGAATACATATTAAACAGAGGTGCAAAAGCCACAGTTACTGCTATTCCTGCACCTGCAACCGATCCTGTCAGTGTAAATAATTGCTTTGAAAAAGTATTTGACCATGAAGTGGATAATACAAAATCCATTTATAAAGTGGTAAAAATGGCACTCGATGAAGAAGATTGGGCTACATGGAATTTCTTACAGTGGTTCGTGAAAGAACAAATTGAAGAAGAAAATCTTGCCAGCCTTTTACTGGATAAAATTAAAATTGTGGGCGGTGAAAAAGCAAACGGTGATGCACTATACCTATTAGATAAAGAATTGGAAAAAAGGTCTAGTGAGGTAAGTATGGCTCAAGATGCTACCACTACTAATCCCTAATAAACAGGTTAAAGGCTTGGGTTTTTATTGATGATTTGAATTAATGTTCGGATGAAGCCTGCTTAATCGTAGTAATGAACCAAATAATTAAAGTAATATAAAATAATAATATGAAACGAAGTATAAACAGTTTATTAGGCTACATCATTAAAGGAACTGATGGTGAAATTGGAAAAGTAGATGATTTCTATTTTGATGACCAAACCTCAACCATACGGTATTTGGTGGTAAAAACGGGAGGATGGCTTTCCGAAAAAAAAGTTTTGATTTCGCCCGAAGCATTTCAAAAACTGGATAGCGAATCAAAAACACTATCTGTATATCTTACGCAGGAAAAAATAAAAAACAGTCCTGATATTGACACAGACAAACCTGTTTCAGAACAACAGGAAGAGTTGATCCGTGGATACTACGCATGGCCCGGCTACTACGGAAACGGAATGTATGGACACATGGGGTTAGGCATGTGGGGATATCCGTTAGTTGAAGTAAGAGAGACAGAAAAGGAATTGATAAAAAGGAAAGCAGAAGAGCATACTAATGACAAACCGCATCTGCGAAGCACACGTGAAGTTACAGGGTATGCTATTCATGCAACGGATAGCGACATAGGCGAAGTCGAAGATTTTATAATTGATGATGTAATCTGGAAAATCAATTTTCTTGTTGTGGAAACCGGCAACTGGTTTTCGGGAAAAAAAGTGATCATTTCTCCACATTGGATTAAACAGGTAAAATGGCAGGAGCAAAAAGTCATCATCAATCACTCAAAGGAGCAAGTGAAAAACAGTCCCAAATATGATTCTTCGCAACAGATTAACGATTCATATGAGCATTCACTCAATGACTATTACGAAAAATAAAATAACAATTATGGAAATTTTACAAGAAGCAGCCGTTTTTGAAAAAGCTAAAATGAGTCATATGTCTAATAGTGATAGAGTGACAGCTTCAAGAGAAGCGAAACGGCTTGTATTAGCAATCAACAAGATCTATAAGAAGACAAAAGAAGCAACCTTAATGGATGTAATGAAGCGATTAACCGTTAAGAAAAAAAGAATTGATATTCGATTGAAAGGAAGAGTTAATTCTTGAGTATACCAATAATTCCTAATAAATAAACACAATGAAAAATCATATTGTAAAAATAATTTCAGTGGAGTCAGTAACACATGATGTAAAGCGATTCACAATACAAAAGCCAGAAGGTTTCAAATTCATATCGGGACAGGCAACCGAGGTGTCCATAAATACTCCTGCACTTAAAAATGAAAAACGACCTTTTACATTTACTAGTTTAAATGATAATAAACATCTAGAATTTACAATTAAAATTTATGATAGTCATAACGGAGTTACAAAAGAATTGGGAAAATTAAAGAACGGTGACGAACTTATCATCCGTGATGTTTGGGGCGCAATTGAATATAAAGGCGAAGGGGTATTCATTGCTGGTGGTGCAGGTGTCACACCATTCATTGCAATTTTGCGGCAGTTACAAGCTGATGAAAAAATTGCTAACAATAAACTCATTTATACAAACAAGACCGAAAGTGATATAATTCTGAAAAAAGAATTTAATGAAATGCTCGGTAAGAATTTCATCAACACGCTCACTGATGAAAAAAAAGAGGGTTATGAAAATGGTAGGATTGACTATACTTTTCTAAAAGAAAAAATAGATAACTTTAAACAGCACTTCTATGTTTGTGGTCCACCACAATTTGTAACAGCCATCTCAGAAGCACTCGCCCAATTAGGAGCGAAAACTGATGCAGTAGTTTTTGAGAAATAATCTGTTAAAACGTCTTTAACTATTTATGTTCTTTTCTCGAATTTAGAATTATATAAAAATCTCCTTAAATTCATATTGTGTACGATACAAACGCATCCAATAGCAATAAATCATGAAAAAAAAACATAAAAACGACAATAACCCAAAACATATTTTGTCTCCTAATGGCGTTAATTTTTATTTTATTTTTTTCTGAAAATATTGGTTAATATCTTGATAAAAAAAATACTTTTGGCACTTTACATTCCGATAAGACACTATTGTTCAGTCTTTTATTTCAACTAGTTCTCATAGCTTGAATCCTTTGGTCATTTGGCACCTGGCAATCATAGATGAGATTCCGCAAAATAAAAAAACATACTGTTAGATCTAATTGGAAAGATAAAGATTAGAAAATAACACGGTTGATGTTTGGGAAGAGCTTCTCAATACTTATCTAAATAAAGATGTTAAGCTAGCTAATCGATAGTTTTTTAGAAAACTAAAAGCTAGATAATAAATAATAATTTACATGAAAGCACTAAAAATCGTGAAATACAGTAAAATTAAAGACAGCTTATCCATCAATGAGATCGAAAAACCTTCTTTAAAACAAAATGATATTTTAGTTGAAGTTAAAGCAGCTTCGTTAAATACTATCGATTACAAAATGGTAGAAAGTAAACTGAAAGAGATGATTTCTTTAAACTTACCAAGCGCAATAGGTTTTGACGTATGTAGTGTGGTGGTTGAGAAAGGTGCAGATGTAAACAATTTCTAAATAGGAGATGAAGCCTTTTCCAGAGTGCCACAAGAAAAAATGGGTACTATTGCAGAATTTGTAAGTGTAAATAGTGACCTAGTTGCTAAAAAAACCAAAAATAGTTCTTTCGAAGAAGCAGCAGCACTTACATTAACAGCACTTACACCAATATAAGCCTTGGAGAGCGTTGGCATTAAAGAGAATGATAGAATTCTTATTCATGCTGAGGCTGGTGGTGTAGGTAGCTTTGCAATTCAATATGCTAAAGCTAAAGGAGCTATCGTATATACGACTACCAGCAGCGAAAATGTAGACTGGGTCAAAGCTTTGGGTGCTGACCGAGTAATCGATTATAAACCTGAAGATTATAAAGAGGTTGCAAACAATTTGGATATTGTTTTTGACACTTTAGGGAATGAGTACACCTTTGATGCTTTTGAAATCATTAAAGAAGGTGGAAAAGTGACTACGATAGTAGGTCCAAAGAAGAGTTTTTAAAATTCAATCTTAATAAGTTATCGGAATTAAATAAACTTAGCATTGAGGAAAATAAAATATTGTTTTGTAGCAAAAACATACATGAAATAATGTACTTAATAATGAAAGGGTTACGGAGATTATAAAATAATTAGAGTTGATAACGAAGGTTGACTGAAATCTTTATGAATTACTTTATAATTAAATATTACTAAATTACTATTTAAGATTCTGAAAAATATTGGGGAGCCTAAATAAACTCCCCAATATCAAAATCTTCCAAATCATTTTTATGCAAAATAGAAGAACCAGAATCCGTCTCTGAAGAAAGTGTACCGTCAAGCAGCTTGGCTATTTTTTGAGAAGCATCTTCTATAGAATTTTCCAATAGGTCGAATAATTCGGTTCCTTGTATTTTCTGAAGTAGGACTGCGGCTGTTTCCTTTTGAGAGGGTCTCATTTTCTCTTTTTTTAACAACGTTTTTACAGTGCTTAATTCTTCAAAGGTAACCCCTTGGGCAAAACCATTTTCGCCATCAGATATTCCATAACTATTCCATTCTTCTTCTTCATTCTCAAAATCAGGTACATTCCTAAAAACTTCATCCAGTTCTTCTTGTGAAATTTGTTCATCGACTTTTTCTTCGTCGATTTCAATATCAAAATTATCCGTTTTATGTTCCTGCTCTAGCTTTTGACTTTCATTGGTACTCATTGGCACTGAAAGACTTCGTTGCGGCTTGGGTTGTCCCATAATATCGGGTAGATTTGGATTACTTTTTTCTTGTACTGGCTTTTGTTCAGGATATTTCTTAATGACAATTTTATCTTGTAACAGTAGTACAATTATGATAAGCAAACAAATTACGATTACTGTTTCCATAACTTCATTATAAAATGGGTTTGTATTTATCGTTAAAACTCTTGGTAATCTGCTCACCAAATTCCTGAAAATGGTAATCCAGTAAATTGTCTAAATAAGCATAGATAGTAATCTTGTCTTCGCCAATCACCTGAACGATACGGGATAGTTTTTCGTGAAAATCAGGTCTGATATAGACGGTTTTTCCGTCACGTGCATTGGTGTCAATTCTTTTGAAAAAGATACTTTCGTAATCCCCTTCGTTTACCCGTTTGCCCCTACTCTTTTCCTTAATCATGGTTTTCTCTTTGGGAGGTTCTTTATAATTCCCGTTTTCAGTTTCCTTTTCTATCGGAAATTGCAACCCTTCTTTTTTTATACCATCCACCATCAGGTTCATCATCAACTCTTCGTTAATTTCGGGAGTGTTTTTTTTCTTGTTTTCTTTCTCCATAATTCTATAATTGAATGATTTCTAAAAATTCGTTTATGAATTGATCTAACTGACAGGCTTTCATCAAACGTTCATCGGGTGGCATTACAGTAGAACGAAATACAGTTTTGCTATGTTCTTCACTTTCTTTACGAAAGCGAGTGCTGTTCTTAATTTGGCTTTGCATTAAACTTAATCCCAATTGCTCGATTAGTTGATTGTAAACTTTGTACAAAGGCGTACTTTCTCTACCGTCCACCTGATTCCAAAACAGGTTAATAGTTTCTATAGAAGTTGCTCCTTTTTTCATAATTACATCTTGCAATAGCTGCGTAAAAATGAGTGTGCTTTCCATAACCAAACGATCAGCCGTTATTGGCGTAAAAATGTGGTGCATTCCTGCCAAAGCTTTCAGAATACCAGGAGTATTCACCGTTCCAGGGAGATCAAAAAATAGAACATCAATTGGTACAGTAGTATTATTTAAAAATTCCTGAGCAGCCTCCAATACGCTTTCCGCTTTGTGCTGTAGAATGGGATAGGCTTTTTTTTTGATGGTGGTAAATTGTTTGTAGGCTAGTTTTTTCAAATGCTCATTTTCCATTACCATGGCCAAATCACGAGATTTCATTTTAAACAAACTATGTTGCGGAAAATCGGCATCAAAGACGGCTACATTATAACCTAATCGATAGTGCAATGTACTTGCAACTAATGTTGTAAACGTACTTTTTCCGACACCTCCTTTTTGAGAAGAAAAAGCGATAAATTTTGTGTTGTGATTTGCATTCATAGTTCCATTGTTTTTAATTATTTATATCGGTATTTACTTGTATTTGTATTTCTTCAATTAGTTAGCTACAGCAATGGGTGTGTACCTCTTTATCTATGATTTTATGTAGTTAAGTAGGCATTTAACAAAATATCTGCACATTGCATTATTTATTGATATCTGTAGGCAATTCCATGAATATTTATCTGCAGGAGTACCTAGAAACTTAAGTACATCTGTACTTAATCATATAACTATCTAGCTCAATTCCTATCTAGTTATAACTGTATGTCTGTACTTTTCTATAGTGATACTTATGTAATTATGTTGTTACGTACATAGCTAACTAGGTATTCCTGTTTGTTTATAAGCACAAAGAAACAGAGCGATAAAAGTCCATTTAACATTGTGGTTGTTCTTGGCTTTTAGTGACACGATTTGTCTAATCCTACAGGCATAACTTTAAAAAATTCAATGACTTACTTTGTAAAAGGAGAAAATCAATGAACCAATGAAAGGATCAAATCAATATCTGGATAAGAACTGGAACGGCCTAAAGCCGTTTTTTCCCTGCTATACTAAATCTAGTTCCGCCGGCAGGCGGGCGGATTATCTGTTCACCAGAACAGAGCAAGTTGTGTTTTGAGGCACTCGAAATGAATTCCGTGCCTCAAAACAACTTGCCCGCCGCGGCGGGGCTAAAACTCCCTCCGAAGTCGGGGTTTTCTAAAAATTAAAATTGGAATGATGATGGAGAATCAAGAGAACAAAAAACAACATAAAGGCGGTAGGAATCCCAAAAAGGATCCTAGCATTCATCGTTATGTTTTTCGTTTAACGGATCAGGAAAATGCTAAATTCCTTTCGCTTTTTGATGCTTCTGGATTAGACAATAAAGCTCGTTTTATTACTTCGGTACTATTTGAAAAGCAAATAAAAACGGTAAAAGTAGATATGGCGGCAATGGATTATTATATGCGCTTAACCACTTTATATGGTCAGTTTCGTGCGGTTGGTGTTAATTACAATCAAATTGTGAAGATATTATACCGCAATTTTTCTGAAAAGAAAGCAGCAGCTTACCTCTTTAAATTGGAAAAACAAACAATAGAATTAGTTCAGTTATGTCACGCTATCACTCAATTAACAGCTGAGTTTGAATTAAAACATTTAAAAAAAGAAGAAAAATGATAGCTAAAATTGGTCGTGGAGCAAATATAATTGGCGCGCTTTCTTATAATCAACTAAAAGTTGACCAAGAAAATGGAGCAATACTAGCGAACAATAGAATAAGAGAAACAGTCAATGGACAGTTTACTGTTAACCAATTATACAGCTCTTTTGAACCTTATTTAATGGCAAATAAAAGAACAGAAAAACCTGTTTTGCATATCTCACTCAATCCAAATCCAAAAGACAACGTTAGTGATGAAAACTTTAAACTAATAGCTAAAGATTATATGGAACTTATGGGCTATGGAGACCAACCGTATGTAGTATTTAAACATACTGATATTGAGCGAACCCACATACATATCGTTTCGACCTGCGTAGATCGTTACGGTAAAAAGTTACCTGATTCCTATGAAAAATTACGTTCTATGAATGCCTGTCGCGAATTGGAACAAAAATATCAATTGCTTCCTGCTACTGAAAAGAACCACAATTCAAAAGAAGTTATTTTTAAACCCGTTGACTACAAAGAAGCCAATGTAAAAAGTCAAATAGCATCGGTAATTCGGCATTTACCAAAGTATTATAAGTATCAAAGTTTAGGAGCATATAACGCATTACTTTCACTATTCAATATCACTGCCGAACAAATAACAGGTGAAATTCAAGGTCGGACTAAGCAAGGACTCGTTTATTTTGTATTGGATGAAAAAGGAGAAAAAGCAACAAATCCGTTTAAATCTTCTCTCTTTGGAAAACAGGCTGGTATGGACAGTTTGCAAAATCATTTCGAACAATCGAAAGAAAAAATGAAAACTGAACCTGCAAAAGAGATCCTAAAAAAAACGATCGAAGTTGCCATTCATACCTCTTATAATGAAACCGATTTTAAGAAACAGCTACTAGAGCAAGGTGTAAATACGATTGTTCGAAGAAATGACCAAGGACGCATTTACGGAATGACTTTTATTGACCACGAATCTCGCACTGTATGGAATGGATCACAATTGAGTAAAAATTTATCTGCCAACGTTTTTAATGAGTTATGGAAAAATGATGGAACTCAAAAAGTTCAGAATGATAGTAAGATTAATAAAATAGACTTATCCAAAAATCAAGAGAAAGATTCTAAACCAGAAAATGAAAAACCACACGCTCTTTTCGATTTTCATAATGGAAATAATTCAATACATTCTAATACTGATTGTGGACTTATAGAAAGTCTTGGAAGTTTATTACCAAATGCTCAAGGTGAAGATTATGAAGAGCAAGCATTTGCTAATCAAATGAAGAAAAAGGCGAAACGAAACAATCGTCGCGGCAAGAAATAGTTTCAGCGAGACAACAAATGCCAATGAACGCCAATGGAGGCCAATTACCAAAGATTCCTTTACGTTCGATCTACTTTCGCCTGTTAACTTTTAACCTTTTAATTATGCAAGGAGAAGACGATTTAAGAGGACTCGCCAAAATAATGGCTTTCATGCGTGCGGTAGGCATACTATTATTATTGATGCACTTTTACTGGTTTTGTTATAGCTTTTTCTTAGAAAAAGGTTGGACGCTAGAAATTATCAATAAAATACTAGGTAATTTTCAGCGTACGGCAAGCCTGTTCTCTCATACCTTATACACCAAGATTTTTGCTCTGGTGTTGTTAGCTTTAAGCTGTTTGGGAACAAAAGGAGTAAAAAACGAAAAAATTAGTTGGACAAAAATATACATTGCCTTAATCATTGGATTTATACTTTTCTTTCTCAACACACCCTTATTGAAATTGTCAGTTGGAATGGCTATAACTTTATACATCTTGACTACCTCAGTGGGTTATATTTCGTTGATGGTAGCTGGTGTATGGATTAGTCGTTTGCTTCGCACCAATCTCATGGATGACGTTTTTAATAATGAGAATGAAAGCTTTATGCAAGAAACAACATTGATGCAAAATGAATATTCCGTTAATCTGCCAACCAAATTTTACTATAAAGGCAAATGGAATCAAGGATGGATTAATGTAGTAAATCCATTTCGAGCCTCTATAGTTCTAGGAACACCGGGATCTGGAAAAAGTTATGCTATTATAAATAACTACATCAAGCAGCACATTGAAAAAGGATTTTCGATGTATATCTACGATTTCAAATTCGATGATCTTTCGACAATTGCTTACAATCATTTATTAAAGCATAGCGATAAGTATATCGTTAAACCAAAGTTCTATATTATCAACTTTGACGATCCTAGCAGAAGCCACCGTTGTAATCCCATAAATCCAGATTTCATGACAGACATATCAGATGCTTATGAATCTGCCTATACCATTATGCTGAACCTAAACCGCAGTTGGATACAAAAACAAGGGGATTTCTTTGTGGAATCTCCGATTATATTATTAGCAGCCATAATCTGGTTTCTGAAAATTTATGATAATGGAAAGTACTGTACTTTTCCGCATGCCATTGAATTACTCAACAAGAAATATGTTGATGTATTTACCATCCTTACTTCCTACCCTGATCTCGAAAACTATTTATCGCCGTTTATGGATGCTTGGCAAGGTGGCGCGCAGGATCAGTTACAGGGACAAATTGCTTCCGCAAAAATTCCGTTGTCACGAATGATTTCGCCCCAACTCTATTGGGTTATGACTGGAGATGATTTTTCGCTGGACATTAACAATCCAAAAGAGCCTAAAATTCTATGCGTTGGTAATAACCCAGACCGTCAGAATATTTATTCTGCGGCACTGGGTTTGTACAATTCGAGAATTATAAAACTAATCAATAAAAAAGGGAAATTGAAAAGCTCAGTGATCATTGATGAGTTGCCAACAATTTACTTCAGAGGACTTGATAATTTGATAGCCACAGCCAGAAGTAATAAAGTAGCGGTCTGTTTGGGTTTTCAAGATTATTCGCAATTGACACGTGATTATGGTGACAAGGAAAGTAAAGTTATCCAAAATACTGTGGGGAATATCTTTAGCGGTCAGGTTGTGGGAGAAACAGCCAAAAGCCTATCTGAACGGTTTGGGAAAGTATTGCAGAAACGCCAGAGTCTAACCATCAATCGAAATGACAAATCAACTTCGATTTCCACACAATTAGACAGTCTGATTCCAGCTTCTAAAATCTCTACACTTACACAAGGAATGTTCGTGGGAGCGGTTTCAGATAACTTTGATGAACGCATTGAACAGAAAATTTTCCATTCTGAAATTGTTGTAGATAATGAAAAAGTAGCTTCAGAAACTAAGGCATATAAAAAGATACCTGTTATCTTATCTTTCGTTGATGAAAATGGTGAAGATCAGATGAAAGCCAAAATTGAGGCTAATTACAAACAGATAAAACGGGATATTGTTTCGATTATTGAAAGTGAATTGGAACGGATAAAAAACGATCCTGATTTACAACATTTGGTGCAGGAGGGTTAGTTGAAAAGAATATCGATGATCTGGCAAATCTAACTAATCCATATCAACTACTGTTAATTATTTAATTTCAAACACTGACGACCATTTTCGAAACTATGGATTTCTCTTTACCAAAGAAGGGTGGATACTATGATAGACCTAAGACCTCAATTCATTTATAGACAAATACGGCCCAGCTATAAACATTGATCTGGATAATGATGCGTTGAATTTCAAATTAGCTAAAAGTGTGGGAGAATATTTCAGATTAGATTAGATAAAAATGGACGAAATAATTAATCAAATCCTAACTGCAGTAAGCAATTGGAAATTAATAGATAAAGAAATTTGTTTTTCTAGAGTATAACGGGAGTTGATGGATAAGGCTCTTGAAAAATAAAACATTCCGGAAATGAATATAAAATCTTTACAGAAATCTATTTTCTAGCCACAAGAAGTATTTTCTATGTGTAAAAACTTCATTCACAAGGGCTTTACACATGCTATCCTGCAAAGATAATAAGTTCCTTTTAAATTCCCTAAAGCTGTTCAAAACTCACGACAATCAACCCAATATTATTCAGAAAAAATCCCTATTTTTAAAGTCGAATAAAAGCGTTAGCCATGTCATTATTCCAGCCTTCAGTTCTCAAGAAATATTTAAGCCAGCAAAATGAAGCTGCAAATTAAAATATCTATTAGAAAGATAAAACAACCAGCCGAAAAAAGTAAAACAATGACCCTTCAACAATACATTAGCAAAATAAATACCCTATTTCAAACCGGAAACGCTCGCGAACATTCGTATCGTGGAGATTTACAAAATCTATTAATGGCGATCTTGCCTGATGTTTTAGTGACTAATGAACCCGCTCGTGTAGCCTGTGGAGCACCTGATTATGTCTTAACTCGTAAAGACATTCCGTTAGGGTATATTGAAGCCAAGGACATTGGGGTAGACTTAAAGAGCAAAACCTTAAAAGAGCAATTTGACCGATACAAATCAGGATTATCGAACCTTATTTTTACGGATTATATGGATTTTCATTTCTATAAAGATGGACAATTCATTACCAAAATCGCAATTGCTACTATAGAAGAAGGAATCATTGTTCCACTTCCCGAAAACTTCGAACAATTCAATAATCTTATTCAAAATTTTGCTGAAGTAGTTTCACAAAGCATAAAATCGCCAACGAAGCTGGCACAAATGATGGCAGGAAAGGCAAGATTGATGGCTGATGTTATCGAAAAATCTTTGAACAACGATGATGTAGAGAACAAACGATCGCAGTTAAAATCCCAGATGTTATCGTTTCAACAAATGCTGATTCACGATATTGACAACAAATCATTCTCAGACATCTACTCTCAAACCATTGCTTATGGAATGTTTGCAGCACGCTATCATGATCCAACCTTACCTACGTTTTCCAGAATGGAAGCTGCCGACTTAATCCCGAAATCGAACCCGTTCTTACGAAAACTATTTCAAGACATTGCGGGTTACGACTTGGATACTCGTTTAGTTTGGATTGTAGACGAATTGGTCAACATTTTCCTAGCGACCGATGTGTCTCAGATTATGAAAAATTTTGGTAAAAGCACCAAACAAGAAGATCCGGTAGTACACTTTTACGAAACCTTCTTGGGCGAATACAACCCTGCATTGCGCAAAGCACGTGGAGTCTGGTACACACCGCAACCGGTGGTGAATTTTATTGTGCGTGCCGTAGATGATATTTTGAAAACCGAATTCAACTTACCGCAAGGATTAGCAGACACCTCTAAAACTAAAATCAAAAAGAAAGCTGTTACCCAAACAGGTACAGGAGCCAAATCGAAAATTGTAGAAGTAGAAACCGAAATCGAAGTTCACAAAGTACAAATTCTAGACCCAGCCACAGGAACAGGAACATTTTTGGCAGAAGTAGTCAAACACATTCACCAAAAATTTAAAGGACAACAAGGCTTTTGGAGTAAATATGTAACCAACGACTTGATTCCTCGTTTGAATGGTTTTGAGTTGTTAATGGCGAGTTATGCGATGGCACATCTTAAAATGGATATGTTGCTTACTGAAACAGGTTATAAACCAACCGACGACCAACGATTTCGTATTTTCTTGACCAACTCGCTAGAAGAAGCACATCCTGATACCCAAACTTTATTTAGTTCGTGGCTATCTGATGAAGCAGACCAAGCTAATGCTATTAAGCGTGATGCGCCTGTGATGGTGGTGATTGGAAATCCACCGTATAGTGGCGAAAGCGCCAACAAAGGCGAATGGATTACAAACCTGATGGAAGATTATAAAAAAGAACCAGGAGGAAAGGAGAAATTAAAAGAAAAAAACTCTAAATTTATAAATGATGATTATGTAAAATTCATGCGTTTTGGACAACATTTTATTGACAAAAATGGGGAGGGGATTTTGGCATTTATCAATCCTCATGGTTTTCTAGACAACCCTACTTTTAGAGGAATGCGTTGGAATTTATTAAAGACTTATGATAAGATCTACACTATTGATTTGCATGGCAATAACACTAAAAAAGAAATCGCCCCAGACGGAAGTAAAGATGCAAATATTTTTGACATTAAGCAAGGTGTTTCAATAAACCTATTTATAAAAACAGGAAAAAAGAGAGTCGACGAACTAGGTCAAGTTTTTCATTTCGATTTATTTGGAAAACGTGAAATGAAATATAATTTCCTAATGGACAATTCATTAAAATCCATCAATTTCAAAAAATTATCAAACGAATCTCCCAATTATTTTTTTACAGATAAAAATTTCGATGAGCAAGTTGAATATGAAAAAGGATTTCATATCATCGATTGTTTCCCAGAAAACTCTTTGGGAGTACTTTCAAAAAACGACAATATTTCTATTGATTTTAATAAATCACAACTAACTGAAAGAATTGAAGATTTTAAAAACTTAGATGAAAATGAAGTAAAAATAAAATACAATGTTAAAGCAGATAGTAGAGATTGGATTTTATCGAAAGCTATTCAAGATTTAAGAGAAAACAAAGAAAGTAGTAATTTCAAAATGATTACATACCGGCCATTTGATAATCGCTGGACATTTTTTACAGGAAATTCAAAAGGTTTTTTTGCTTACAGTCAAAATAGGATTATGCGAAATCTAAAATCAGGAAATAATTTTGCTTTAATCTCAGGAAGACAAGGTCAAGCAGTTGGTAGTATGCAATGGAATTTATCATTTGTCACTAATACAATTTCTGATCAAAATATATATTATCGTGGAGGCGGTACAGTATTCCCTCTCTACCTCTATCCCGAAACCAATACCCAACAAAACCTATTAGAAACTCACGAGCGCGTTCCTAATTTAAACATGGAAATAGTCAAGAAATTTGCAGATGGTTTGGTCTTGTTTTTTACACCAGAAGAAGCTCCTGCAGGAGTTACGGTAGAAACTAACCAATTGACACCGCTAAATATTCTAGATTACATCTATGCAGTTTTGCATTCGCCAAGCTATCGTGAAACTTACAAAGAATTCTTGAAAATCGATTTTCCACGAGTGCCTTATCCTACTGATCTACGAAAGTTTTACGATTTAGTGGAACTCGGTGGTCAATTGCGTCAGTTGCATTTACTAGAAAGCGAAACAGTAGAAAATTATATCACAGAGTATCCCGAAGATGGAGATAATATTGTGGGGAAACCAAAGTATGTAGAGCGTTGCATGGTTGATGAAGATAGTACCATCTCACACAACGATCCACCTTACCTAATGGGACGTGTGTACATCAACGACACGCAATATTTTGATAACGTTCCAGAAACCGCATGGAACTTTTATATCGGTGGCTACCAACCCGCTCAAAAATGGCTCAAAGACCGCAAGGAGCGTGAATTATCATTTGAAGACATATTGAATTACCAAAAAATGATTGTGGCCTTATTTGAGACGGATAGGATTATGAAGGAGATTGATAAAATTGGGATTTAATATTTAAAAATGGAAAAAGAAAGACTTTTTGAGTTAATCAGGAAAGAAGAAGTATTATTATTTGCTGGTGCAGGCATGTCAATGTATGCTGGATATCCTTCAGGCAAAGACTTAGCTAAAATAATGCACAACAAGCTAACTACCAGCCAACAGGATGAAGTTCAACTCAACTCTGATTTACTTCAAATAACTGAAGACATCTATAACCTTAAAAACGGTAATAAAAACTTCATAATTGAGATTTTAAAGAAAGAGTTTCAAAAAGATCCTATTTCTACGGAAACTCATAACCTACTTGCTAAAATACCACAAATAAAAACTGTGATAACTACCAATTATGATGATCTATTTGAAAGAACAAACAGAAATCTAGAAGTAATTCGGAGAAGTTCAGACTATTCTATTGTCGATTCAAAAAAGCAATTATTGTTTAAGATACATGGTGATCTATCAGATACAAAAAACATCATTCTTACGAAATCTGACTACAATAATTTTTTCATTGAAAATAAAGCGGAAACCGTTTTTTGGACCGCTGTAAAAGATAGATTAGTATCAAACCATATTTTATTTATTGGTTACTCTTTAGAAGATTCAAATATGATGGTCTTGTTTGAAAGAATCTTACGTGAATTGGGTGATCACGGCAAAGAACTTTACTTCGTCGCGCCATCTATTAATTTAGTTAAGAAGAAATTTTTAGAAAAATCTAAAATTAATTATATCGAAAGTACAGGGGAAGACTTGATTAAAGAGATCTACGAAGATTTAAAATTGAATTATATTCCGGGGTTATCTAGAGGTAATGGTACCGCAGATACTGCATTTGATTTTGGAAAACTAAATCAAATTGATTTTCAAATTAGCAAACGTAAAAATACTCTACAAATTGGAAAATTTTTTTCATTACAAGGTCTAGGAAAGACTGAAATAAAATTTAATCTTGAATTACCTGATGATAAAAGAGAGGGAATATTAAAAGCCTTAAGAGGGAAAAGCTTTGATGATGTTATTTTAGATTCAGAAACAATTAGAGAGTTTAGTCATTTTTTCAATGACATTAGAATTTCGAACGGAGACAATGTAAAAAAATTCTTGATAAAGAAAATTCCTGACATTCATGGTAATTTTGAATTTGTTTTTGAAGATGGTTTTGAGCTAGACAATTATAAAATGGAGATTTTTATAATTAATCCCGAAGAAAACAAATCTCAAATGAAAATTATGTTTGTTGACTTTACGGTAATTATAGAAATGATTTTTAATGACGACAATACACAATATAAAATTGAGATTCTTCCAAACAAACTGATTTCATCTGTAAAAAGCGGCTTACACTTTTACAATATATTTTCAAGAATAACTAATAATCAAAAATTTAGACTCTTTAAAGATGACAAACTGTTTTATACCTACGATAATAAAATAAAATTTGAAGAAGATTCTTTTGACGCCAAATTTCTTTTAGATTACTTTCAGAAACTAAAAAAAATTGAGCAACATTTCGCTGTGAAATTCAGCAATATTGTTTGGGAAGAACTAAATAAAAAGACTGTTGAAAGAATAATTACATACATTGAGAAAAAGTTTCAAAATGTTGATTTCCTCGGTTTAAATTTAAATGACTATGATGAAAAGCAAATAAATAATATGCTTAAAGCGACCACAAATGAATGGGTGTCTTTCTATTCAAATCAAGAAGTATCGATTTATAATTTACACAGTTTAGATTTTAAAATTGGCTACAAACATCACATCCTTCAGGATGCTTACATAGCTAATAAACAAGATGTAATAGATCAAAAAACTACAGTTATAGAATTGAAGAGTAAGTCAAATTCAATGCAAATTCAATATAGCGACCAAAAAACAATTATTTCAAATTAATAAAACATTAGATTTTCGAACTTGTAGATTAGTTCCACAATCATATAAATTGACTTAAAAACAAGAGTTATGGGCTGCGATATTTCTACCTTAAGCAATCACAATTTAAACCTAAGTAGTATTGAAGCATTGGCTAATGATTTGGCCAATCGTTTCGGTTATACCATTGAATTTGGTTATTATAGCCACCAAGTTTACACTGATCTGCTCGGCCACGACATTGAAGAAGATTTTGTGTCCTTGGGTAGTATTGAAAAAACACCTTTCAAAAAAAAATATAGATTGCTTTCCTGCAATTATCAACAGAAATTGCTTTTTGAAAAACATGGTGACGCCTTGTTTCAAATGAAAAGCTATTGGAACTGGTCCGAACCAGATGACACAAAACCGTTGCCCAATCATGAAAGAATTGAAGAAGAGAAAAGAGGTATTCTTATAGCAGAATACGATTTTGAACCTTTTTTTGAATTTGATGAATACAACCATCTCACTATTTACGATAAGATAGTAAGTAATGATTTTGACTATTATGCACGTTGGTGGACATTGTGCAGTACAATTCAAGAAAGAAACGGATTTGATGAAGATTGTTTTAAAAATTATCGACTACAAAAAGCAAAATTAACTTGTTTATTAGGTGGAGACAAACTCTACTATGTCAATGATCAAAGCAAGTTTTTGGAAGGTGTTGGTCAAGGGTCAGAAAGTGAATTTACATGGAAAAGTTTAGAAAAGCACATTCTGGAAAAATTAGGAGATTGTTTGATTTCTATTTCTCAATCAGTTTTGGACAAGCAATATCTATGGAGAATGAAATTATTGGATGAAATAAAAATAGGTTTTATGGATGATTTTGAGGATATAAAAGATATGATGTAACTTTTGTTCCTAAATAGCTAACGATGAAAAAAGTACATTTAGATGTTAGTTATATGTCGGGCATGAAAAACAATTATTTTACAATACAACTTTCCGATGGAGGGGATTTGTAATCCGTTCCAAAATTACAAACCAAATTCCAGTACACCTAAATAACCAATCAACCATGTCCCGCTTAGATAAAACCAAAAACTTGCCCATCTACCAAAAAGCAGAACTAATTTTCCAATTAGTAGAAAGCTTGATGGCTTCTTTACCCGAAGAGGACGAGTATATTCAGCATACAAAAGAATTTATGCGAGCTAATGCAATGATCATTCCTGCTAAAATAGCTGGGGCTGAAGGTGGCGACTTATATAGTATTCGCATGCAAAACGCCGCTATTATTAGAGATCATGCCATGCAATTGTATGTACAAGTGGGTAGTTTACGTTTTTATGAAAGCTACAAAGATTTAGAATATGTAACACTCATCCGGAAAGAACTCGATGAATTCAAATTGCTATTCATCGATTGGGTAAATGGTTTTGATACTAACAACCACATATGGGATGAACGGTGTCTATTCAATCCACCTGGAGCCATCCCTCCTAACGAGATTGATCGGTTTGAAGAAGATGATTTTGATATTGACGATTTTTTTGATAAGGAAGATTAAAGATTTTTGATCTACGTCAAAACTCTCTAACTTAGAAAAGGAAATTTCTTATTTTTTAAAAACTAAATAACCTACTTCGCATGAAAATCCAATATTGTTCCGACCTACATCTAGAGTTCCCAGACAACAAAAAGTATATAGTTCAAAATCCTATTAAACCAGCAGCGGATATTCTAATTTTAGCTGGTGATATAGTGCCGTTTGCCTTAATGGATGAACATCAGGATTTCTTCGATTACATTTCAGAGCATTTTAAAATGACTTTTTGGATACCCGGAAATCACGAATATTACTATTACAACATTACAGAAAAAAGTGGTGTTTTAGAGGAGCAAATCCGTCACAATATTTTTTTAGTAAACAATTGCGTTAAAGAAATTTCAGGTGTTAATCTGATTTTTTCAACTTTATGGTCTAACATTTCGCCTTTAAGACAGTGGCTTATTAAAGAAAGTCTTTCTGACTTTAAAGTAATTAAATACAAGAATCGTTTATTCAATCCGGATGATTATAACATCCTGCATCAAGAAAGTTTGGCATTTATTAAAAAAGCAGTACAGGAAACTGCTAATGAGAAAACAATTGTAGTAACACATCATGCGCCAACATTTGTCAATTATCCTGAAAAATATGCCGACAGCAAAATCAATGAAGCCTTCGCAACAAACTTAGATCTCTTTATAGAAAATAATACTATCGATTATTGGATTTATGGACATCATCATTGCAATGTTGGTGATTTTGAAATTGAAAACACAAAACTACTAACCAATCAATTAGGATACATCAAATACAATGAAAATGTTGGATTCAATGATAAAGCTATTATTTCAATTTAAATAAGTCAACAAATTGTAAAGTAATCAATTGACTTTATCTATTAATTAATTAATTGATATTTATTCATTAATTAATGAACATTTACCTTAATAAACCTATATTTGCATAATAAACCTATCAAGTTTATTATAATTTTTATTAGTTTATTATGGAGGAATTAAAAAAATATTTTCAACAAATACTCGGCGTACAACTCGAAATAAAAGAGTTAAAAAAGGAACAATTGAATAAACTACCTTTTGTATTCAAAAGTAATTTTAAGTTCTATAGCACCACCTTTAGAACCCATCAATTAATTTTATTGGAGCTAAACAAAGAGGATACTTTCAATGCAAATCAGTTAAGAAAACAAGTAGTTGAGATTCAAAAAAAACTTGAAAAACGGATAATTATAGTAACTGACACTATAACCGCAATAAACCGTAAACGGCTAGTAGAAAACAGAATAAGTTTCATTATACCCGGGAAACAAATGTTTATGTCCGAATTGTTAATAGATCTTCAAGATTTTGAGAAAGATAAAGCATTTCAAAAATCGGTCTTACTGCTACCTTCAGCTCAACTAATCTTATTATATCAAATTTTACACAAAGAGGATAATTTAAGCCAGTATACATTCAAGGAACTAGCAGAGAAATTCCAATACACACAAATGGGAATTACCAAAGCAATAGAAAACTTGAAAAGATTAGCCATAGTGAAAGTAGAAGGGACAAAAGAAAAGAATATCATATTCGAAAAAGACATTGAAAAACTGTGGAAAAACAGTGAAGGATTGTGTATTAATCCCGTAATGAAAACGGTTTATGTAGATGAAAAACTAGAAGGGTTGTTTAAGTCAAACACAACCGCACTGGAAGAATATACGGATATGAATCCAAGTTCAATAGAATACTTTGCTATTGAGAAAAAACAATTTTACGAATTGAGAAAAAACAATCTTTTAGTAAACCTAAATAGTGAAAATGGCAACTATGCATTAGAAGTTTGGAAATACAATCCGGAACTACTCACAAAAGGAATAACAAAGAAAAATAATGTAGATCCATTGTCATTATATTTAAGTTTAAAAGACGGATTTATTGATGAACGAACAGATATGGCATTAGACCAAATAATAGAAAAATACATATGGTAAGAGGTTTAGAAATTTTCAGACAACATTTCAAAGAATTCACAGATAACTATATCATCATTGGTGGAACTGCTTGCGACATTATCATTGATAACGTTGGTCTTACACCAAGAGCAACAAAAGATATTGATATAATTTTAGTCATTGAAGCATTAAGCCCGGAATTTGCAACTCATTTTTGGGAGTTTATAAAGCAAGGAAATTATGATGTCAAAGAGAAAAGTGAAGAAGACAGAAAGTACTATCGTTTCCAAAAACCAAAAGCAGAAGAATTTCCATTTCAAATTGAATTATTCTCAAGAATACCTGATTTATTAGATTTAAATGAAGAAACATATTTAACCCCTATTCCTGTTAACACTGAAATTTCAAGTTTATCAGCCATATTGATGGATGATGATTATTATAACTTCACCATACTACACAGTCAATTAGATAACGGTATACATCTCGCCAATAGTGAAGCTTTAATAGGTTTAAAAGCCAAAGCATTCCTCGATTATAAAACGCGCAAAGAAAACGGAGAAAAAATTGATGAAAGACAATTAAGAAAACATAAAATGGATGTTTTCAGATTGTTATTACTACTAGCTCCCGAAGATAACTTTGCAATTCCAACAAGTATAAAAACGGATATAGCAAATTTTGCTGAAGCAGTAAAGAATGATTTGCCAGACAAACAAATTTTTAAAGAAATGGGTGCAGGAAATGTGAATGTAAAGGAGTTATTTGAACAATTAATTAGTGCTTTTAATATTTAAAAATAAAAAAATAAATGGGAAAGTATTTAGGACTTGATTTGGGCACAAATTCAATTGGTTGGGCTATAATTGACAATGATACAAATCATGTGATTAATAGTGGAGTGAACATTTACAACACTGGTTTTAAAAATAAACAATTCACTCCAGTCAAAAAAACTAAAAAACGACAAAAAAGCGGCATGGTATTATGTGTTATCGCTACTATCCTACTAATCGTCAGCATCATAGATATTGTAAATTGGCAATTTTGGCTCAATATATCGTTGACAACATACATTGCAGTTCTGACACTTTATCTTCAACGAAAGAAATAATAGAATTTAGAAACTATGGTAAACACGATTACCAATTTAACTCAATAGCATAAACGTTCTAAGAGACAATTTAGGTAATCAATAGGTCTCACTCCTGTCATTCTCTTTGCTTCGTTCAGCTACTCCAGTCGGTATGCCTTCATCAATAAGGTAAACGAAAAATAGTTTTTCGGCAGCCCTACCCTGCGTAGGCACTTCGCAGCCAATAAAAAAATAGCCTCTTAAAAATAAGAAGCTGTTTTTTTACGCTGTTCCGTTCCTCAGTATCACACGTTCATTCCTTGCATTCGGTCAGGCTTAAATCAACTGGATAAAGCTTCATTTCGTTATGCTCCGTTCCTACGCTACACTGCATTCCAGCCCTATCCAGTTTATAGCCTTCCTTTTTACAATGTGAGTTGGTACTCACATAATTTATCTCTCATTTGTTAAGTGAAATACATCAGTAAATCTTAGTTACATTTTACTAACAATGAGTAGAAATCAATAAACAACTTTATCTCCTTTTTTTCTTTTGTGGAAACACAAATGACGTTTCTCCATTTTCATTCATAACGATGAAGGCGTCAAATTTCTTTCCAGATTTACTAATCATCCCTTTTAAGAGGCTTGTTTTACCTTTAGTAATTAATGCTTCCAGATCCACAAGGCTTAGCTGTACGCCACATATATTTCGAAATTGAACCCAATTGCAATTTTCATCCTTACATTTAACCAACTTATCCCGGATTGCCAATTTCTCAAGCTTACATTTTGGACAGATTAGTTCTGGTTGATTTTCGACGGCAATAGATAAAGCAAGTATCTCGTGTGTTATAGTTGTTGTATAAACTTCTATTTCTCTTTGAAAATTTGCCATATTCTCTTCGTTGTTTTCTATTTTTTGCAAGGCTACTTCCCACTCGGAAGTCATAGCAGCATTAGCGATCTTCATTTCTTTTACTAACTCGTAAACCTTTAGTCCTTTTTCTGAAGGTACTAATAATTTCTTATCACGTTTGACATATTCCCTCTTAAAAAGTGTTTCAATAATAGCTGCTCTAGTGGCAGGCGTACCAATCCCTACATTTTGAATTGCTTTACGTTCTTGTTCATTGCCAATCTGATTTCCTGCATTTTCCATTGCGGAAAGTAAACTTGCTTCCGTATAAAGAGCAGGTGGTTTAGTTTTCTTTTCCAATACTCTTGCTGCCTTAATCTTGACTTCATCACCGATTTTTAGTTCTGGTAAGTCTTGAATAGGATCTTTTTCTTCATCTGAAAAACTTCCTTTAATTGCTTTCCAACCTGCATCAATAATTTTAATCCCTTTTAGTTCAAAATCATAGTGTATAACTTGGAAGACAACATCAGTTATCTCTTTAATACAAACAGGAGAAACGGCTTCAAGTAAACGGTATGCGATCATTTCATAAATAGCTTTTTCCTTTGCAGACAAAGCTGATGGAACCTTACCTGTAATCAATAAACCATGGTGATCAGTTACTTTTAAATCGTTAACAATTCGTTTATTTAAACGTCCTATTTTCATTTTAGCAACTACTCCTTTAAATTTCTCCATCTCTTCTAATATCCATATAAGCTTAGATACTTCTACCCACATATCTTCTGGAATATACTTACTCCCAGTACGAGGGTAACTAATGAATTTATTCTCGTATAGGCTTTGAGCAATAGCAAGCGTTTCTTCAGCCGTGAAATTTAGCTTTGTATTTGCCTCTTTCTGTAATGCTGTAAGATCGAATAGCAATGGTGGCTGTTCATTGACTTTTTTTATTTTTATGTCAATTACTGTAGCTAACCCATGTCTCTGTAGCGATTTCAATGCGTCTTCAGCTTTTTTACCTCCATCCCATTTTATTTTGGAAAGACTTTTGAAATCAATAAACTCTTTTCGATGTTCTAATTCAATTTGCCAATATTGCTTGCTAACAAATGACTTGTTTTCTAAAAATCGTTTGCAAATGATTGCTAGTGTTGGTGTCTGAACCCTTCCCAGAGAATAAATACCGCTTCCGTTTGCAATAGTTAATGCTTGTGAGGCATTAATTCCTACTAACCAATCTGCACGGCTTCTACCTAGTGCTGCTTGATGTAAACCATCGAAATCCTTTCCTGGTTTCAAGTTATTAAACCCATTTAGAATGGCTTTTTCAGTTAGTGAACTAATCCATAAACGTTCAAAAGGCTTACTGCAATTGAGATAATCATAAATATAACGATAAATAAGCTCCCCCTCTCGTCCTGCATCTGTAGCCACGATAATACTTTCGCAGTTTTTAAATAGTTGATCAATAACATTCAGTTGTTTTAATGCCCCTAGATCACGAACATAACTTTTATCTTTCTTAACCGTGCGCACTGTTAGCAAGAATGGATTAGGTAATACAGGTAAAGCCTCTCTTTGAAATCCAGTAACACCATAATCTTCTGGCATTGCCAAGGTCACTAAATGTCCAAACGCCCAGGTTACCTGATATCCATTTCCCATCAGGTAACCCTCCTTCTTTTCTGTAGCTCCTAACAAGATGGCTATCTCTCGAGCAACACTTGGTTTTTCTGCAATTACTACTTTCATTAGATTAAGTCTTTAGAATAGTTACATTTTTCGACCTTTCGATTTAGCTGCTGCTTTTGGCTTATCCTGTTGTTCTTGCTGTTTGGCACTTTCAGGATTATTCTGTTCGCTTTTTAAAGGCTCTTTAATTTTCTTAGTCGCCTCGTTGGTTTTACCTTCTGAGTTAACCGCAACCTGTGTTTTACTTTCCTCTTTTGGAGTTGCTTTCTCTTTTAATTGATTAGGATTATCAAAAGAAAAACCAGTTTTGGCTGTTTCTTTATCGAATGTAATATAACCTTGGTACTCTTTACCCTTCTTATCAACCAAACCACTTACATAAACTGTTTGTCCGTCTTTAAGTTTTTGGTGTTGCAGTTCGTCAAGTTCTTTGCCTCGGAATACTTGTGGAGCTTCTTTCTGTTGACTTTGTGACTGTTTATTAGTATCTGGTCTATCAAAAAGGAATTCAACGTAACGTTTATCCGCATTGAATTGAACTGATGCATTGAAGGGATCACCTTTTTTTGACATCATGTCTTCTATATACAACGATTTGCCTTCTGTCAAAGTTCGCTTTTGTTGCTCATTTAGTTTTATCCCTTTAATCTCTTCTGGAATTTTAATCTGTTCCGTGCGTAGTGCAATAACTTCTTTGGTTAAACGGTCAATGCTAATAATCGAAGGTATTGTTTCACCCGATTTGGGATTAATCAAATCAACCACTCTACCCATGTTGCCACTTTTGAGCAAGTTTTCTTTATCTTCTTTTGTAAATTCATGTCCGAAGAATTTGTAGTTTAACTGAGGTTCTTTTCGGATACCATGAATAGCAAGAACTACTTGTCCGTTTTCTTTTTCTTGTAGTGATAGCCTAGCGTCCATTCGAGTGATGGAGGTTCCTAAATCAAGACTTACAGGAACTAGTTCATTGGTCTTATATCCTTTTAACAGCGGTTCTAGTAAGTTCATCTTTTCAAGACGTTCTTTACCTAATCCTAGATTAGACATCGCTTTCCAATCGATTTGTTCTAATTTATAGCGATACTCGCCCACTACGGGCATTGATTGTTTGGTTTCCATATTATTTTTATTTTCAGGTTTATAATCTAATTTTATCTGGTGTTGTTCAAATTGCTTCCCTCCCATTTTCGTAGGTTTATCAACTTCTTTCTGCATTCTTTCCGCTATGTGTATAGCTTGGTTTTCTGGAACTCTAAAAAAGATAAAATGTGTAGGATCTTTTAATTGCCGGTAAAAGTTGGAGAAAAAATTAGAAAACAAATCACCTTGTTTGTCTACACGCAGGAACTGACTTTCATTTTTTTTATCCGGTACTACTGTTTGTAATTCTTTATCTTTTCCAATTCCCTTAACTATCCTTACTTCCTTTTTTTTGCTATCAGATACTAACAAAACATCCGAAAATTGCTCTTTTAATTTTGGATAACTTAAAGATTCTTCTCTCATGTCAATGCTGTTTAAAATTTACTAAATCGAAAATAAATAGTTAAACCCGCATTATTTACAGACTGTCTTTGGGTGGTCTATGTTGTCGTTCGTTGGCTTTTAATTTTGTCTCGGAGCATTAAAGCTATCACGTATAAACTGATGAACATCAGAAAGTTTATAGTATATTTTTCCACTGATTGTATAATACGGTAACTTACCATTTGAACGATAACGCTGAAGGGAACGGTTACTAATCTTCAACATTTGGAGGAGGTCCTGATTGTCCAGTAATTCTTCTCCGTCAATGTTATTTCGTTTTTTTTGATTTTCATTAATATGCTCATTCAAAATATCAAAACGATCCATGATCCGTTCCATCCATGCTATAAATTCCATTCTATCTATATTCATAAGGGTATGTTTTTAATCAATTAATAGTGTTGGGCTTAGTACGTACGATTACTCATTTTATGTCAATTTGATAATTTATTAAGCTCAAATTTCGCGTTTTATGTATCCGTTTTCCAAACTTCTTAGCACTACTTTTAACTAAACTATTATTCTTATTAAGAAAACTTTTATTGATGAAGGAAACAATTAGTAATGGTAAAATCACTAACCATAATGATGTATATTTCATGTTTAAAATGTGACCGACTATAATAGTCCGTTCATTTTACCCGGGTCAGCAGAACTTTTATTTGGCACTATGCCAAACATTTTTGCTTTTGAATTCAAAGCAAATCTATAGGTAGAATTTCGGATTCACAACTGGTTACTTATGGATTTTCAGGAAAAAGATATGGATTTTCAGAAAATCCACACACCCCTTTTTTTTTGCAAAAAGCTCTCTTTAACAATTGTTTACCTTATATTTGATATAATTTATTCGCAATTAATTTGAAAAAAATGCAGTAATACAATAGCTTTTAAAGGAAGTTTTCTAGAACAAATAGTCCCTCATTTTTAATGCTACCTATGATTAAAAAGTATCTACTAATAGTATCTCTTTGCTTCGCTAGCCAATTTTATGCACAGAACAAGACAGATAAAATTCCTGATACCCTCCGAAGTAAAAATTATGATTATCTGTTTGAACGGATAGAAGATTTAGAAAAAAATAGAAACAAACAATCACTATACCTTCGGTATTTTTTACTTAAAGCCAAATCAGAAAAAAATGCGGAGGAGATTGTAAACGGCTATAAAAATTATGTTTATTACTCTTCAGATAATTTGAAATTAATCTATGCTGACAGTATGATTAATAGTGCAAAAAAAGCGAAGAATAATGCGTTGATTGGTTCCGCATATCTTTCAAAAGGAATTTTATATTATTCTCAGAAAAAACATAATTATGCTTTAGATAATTACCTCCTAGCTGATACTTTTATTTCCAAAACCAATGACAAGTATTTAATTTACAAAGTGAAATACAATATTGCCAATATAAAATACTATCTAGGATTTTATAATGAGGCGATTTCTTTATTTAGGGAATGTATTACCTATTTTAAAGAAAACAATACAAGAGGATATTTAAATTCACTTCATTCGCTTGGGTTGTGCTACAACCACATTGGCAATTATGGTTTGTGCTCCGAAACAAACGAGAAGGGCATTCTAGAAGGGGAAAAATTAGCCAACACCGAAATGACTGCCTATTTTAATCATTCGGAAGGAATCAATCAATATTTTAAAAATAATTATGCTTCAGCCATTGAAAATATTACAAACGCACTCCCAGCTATACGTCGAAACAAGGATTTTGCAAATGAATCCGTCGCCTATTTCTATATTGGAAAAAGTTATTGGGAATTAAAAAAGCCTGAAATTGCAGTCGCCTATTTCAAAAAAGTAGACACTATTTTTGATAATACAGGATACATTCGCCATGATCTTCTTGAGAATTATCAATTATTGGTCAATTATTATAAATCTAAAGATAATCTAAGAAGCCAGCTCCATTATATTGAGAAATTACTTAGGGCAGATCGTCTGTTAGACAGCAAATATTATTATCTTTCTGGTAAAATTTACAAAGATTTTGATACAAAAAAAATAGTACTTGAGAAGAGAAATATTCAAAAGTTGTTTGATAAAAGAAAGCATAATGATATCATTTTTACCAGTATAATTGCTCTTTTATTTTTATCTTTAGTACTTATTGCCTTTCTACATATTAGGAATAAAAAGATCTATCGACAAAAGTTTGAGGAACTCATGAAAAAAAGTGACGCTCCCTCTAAAAATGAAACTACAAATATAACTAAGGGAATAGAAGATATTAATCCAGAAACCGTAGGCATTCTCTTGAAACAACTAGAGCGGTTTGAAAAGGATAAGAAGTTTCTAGAAAAAGATTTGACTGCTGCAAAACTTACAGTCACTTTAGGTTCAAATGCAAAATATCTCTCCAAAATAATCTACCACGCCAGAGGCAAAAAATTTGTGGAATATATTAATGATCTCAAAATTGATTATTTGATTCAATTATTAAATGAAGATAAAATGTTGAGAAATTATAAGAATAAGGCATTGGCGGAAGAGGTGGGTTTTAGTAGTACGCAACGATTTGCCAATGCCTTTTTTGCCAGAACTGGGATGCCACCCACCTATTTTATTGAAGAACTCAAAAAAGGGCATTCGTAAAGTATTTATAGTTTGTAAAGATAATAATAGTATATTTGTTCATTAATTATTATTGTTCACGTTTTCGCGAACAATGAAAATAAGTGAACAGATGAATGAAATAGAAATTATACAGTATGCTATAAATAATATCCAAAAAGGTGGTGCGATCCATGTGGAGTGGAAAGAACTTAACGATGACAGTACTATTGATGGAGAACTTCTACTACACTTAAATCAACATACCATCGTACTTTATGCCGCTATTAAAAAGGAACTTAGAAGCCTCCATCTTGCTAAAATTGAAGAATTGGATGTTACAAAAAATCCTTTTATTATTGTTGCACAACGTATATTTCCTAAGATAAAGGAAGAGCTACGCAAAAGAAATATTGCCTATCTCGAAGCGAATGGCAATATATTCCTGAATAAAGATGCAATCTATCTTTACATTGATGGTAATCCTCCGATTGAATTAAAACATAAAACAACCAATAGAGCCTTTACTAAAACAGGATTAAAAGTAATTTATCAATTTCTCACTAAGGATTGTATTAACAGTACCTACCGCGAGATTGCTGAAGTAACAGATACCGGAATTGGTACTTTAAACACTATATTCAATGGCTTAAAAGAGGAAGGTTTTATACTACAGCTAACCAAGAATGAACTCCAGATCGAGAACAAGAAAAAATTATTAGATAAATGGGTACTGGAATATGAAAAGCGCCTCAAGCCAACCTTGGCGATAGGAACATTTCGTTTCCTGAATAAAGATGATTATTATAACTGGAAAGATATTCCTCTAAAAAAAGGAAAAACAATCTGGGGTGGCGAACCAGCAGGTGACCTTCTCACCAATTATTTACGTCCGGAGGAACTTACATTATATACCAATGAAGAAAGAAGCGAATTAATGAAAAATTACCGCCTCGTTCCAGACTTAGAAGGCAATATCAAAGTATTTAAACCGTTTTGGAAAGACGAGCAAGAAAACACAAACACAGTACATCCGCTCCTAGCCTATGCCGATTTAATGAATAAAGGAGACCGCAGATGTACAGAAACCGCACAAAAGATATACGATGAGTATTTACAAGATCAGTTTTAAGCAATTGCAACAACAGCCTGTTATTTCAGAAATGCTTACCGCATTAGAAAATGGGTTGCACAAATACAATATAGACTTTTATCTAGTAGGTGCCGTGGCACGCGATGTTTGGATGACTGCCATAAACGATATACCACCCAGCAGAGTTACTGGAGATATCGATTTTGCCGTTTTTATAAATGACAAAAACACCTATGCGGATCTCAGAGAATATCTCATCAATGTTGAAGGATTCATCCCTTACAAAGGCAATGGTTTTGTCCTTAAATGGAAAAACATCATACAAATAGATTTAATGCCTTTTGGAGAAATAGAAGCCAAACCCTCAAATATAACGGTTGAAGGTACCGGCCTTACCAGTCTCAATATGCCAGGCTTCAAAGAAATATATGATTCCGGTCTTCCGGAAGCTGAGCTAGAAGAAAAACATCGTTTTAAATTTTGCACCTTACCCGGCATTGTACTGCTCAAATTAATTGCTTTTCAAGAGCGTCCCGAAATAAGACGCGACGATATCAAAGACATCAGTAAAATCCTTAAACATTTTTTTGATATGTATGCCGATGAAATATATGAAAACCATAATGATCTTTTTGGAGATAAAGATATTAACCTCCATTGGATCGCTGCCAGAGTTTTAGGGAGAGACATGGGTAAAATCGCTCTTTTAAACGATGCCCTTTTTTTAAGGATAAAAAAGTTCTTAAAGAAAAATACAGCTGATATTCATTCCAGTGATGTCGCCAAAATTATGGCTGAGTTTTTTCAGAATACGATTGCAGAAAATGTAAAACTGCTGGAACAGGTAAAAATCGGGTATTTAGAAAATGATGCCTTATAAAATTAAAATCGAGCAATCATTCTTAAGTCACCTATAACCAATTATCATTTGTCTTTATTGCACTACATCCTTCAATCAGGGGTATAAATTTAACATCAAATTATTTCTGTCTTTGGAGCAAAATTCTATTTTTGCGCCCTAACTTAATACATACTATAATGAAAGATCTAGTTGCAAAAATCAACGCTGAATTCGAAACATTCAAAACAGAATCTGAATCACTAATTGAGAAAGGTGTCAAAGCAGCCGGACCAAGAGCTCGTAAATCAACTTTGGAACTAGAGAAACTTTTAAAAGAGTTTAGAAAAGTTTCTGTAGAAAAATCAAAAAAATAAATTCATTTTCAATTCTCAGCCCTTTGGAATTTCCGAAGGGCTTTTTTTTTATCCTGGTTCTGGTCCAAAATTTGAAACAAATTTTAAAATGAGACGCCTCCTTTTTTCAAATATTTCATATCATTACAAAACAGATTTATTTTGAGAAACTAGAATAACCCTCTATTAAAAATGGTGTGTAATTCCGGAATTGAATACTTTAATTTCAACGATACTAATTCTTAAATCTACTGCTTTTCCTACCATTTATCTTTTTTTCTAAAAAGCAAATAGCAATGTGTGCAATTCGCGAATTGAGTACCTTAAATTCACAGTAATTACACCCAAAACCCATTGCTGTCCCTAACATTTATCACTTTTTATAAAAAGTAAATAATGAAGTACGTAATTCGCGAATTGAGTATTTTAAATTCACAGTAATTACACCCTAAATCTATTGCTATTCCTATCGTTTATCTTTTTTTGTAAAAACAAATTGCAGAGTGTTTAATTCGGGAATTGAATACTTAAAATTACGGCAACTAGACCTTAAATCCATTGCTATCCCTAACATTTATCTTTTTTTGTAAAAAGCAAATAGCAAAGTGTGTAATTCGCGAATTACGCACTTTGCTATCTTTATAAACTTAACTCCGTTGAAAAAAAGGTGGAACAATACCATTATCCAATTACGATATGGTTTAAATTCCGTGCATGCTTTAAATGACTAGCTAGTATGAGCATCTGGTGCGCGGCCAATTACTTTTTCTCGTCTTCGTTAACAATTAGTTTCAAAGAATTGATGTAATCCGTATCAAATTCTATCACTCTAATTTTGTTTAGCTTAAAACTCATTTCACCTTCAAATTCCCCTTCGGTTCCTAAAAAATC
The DNA here is from genome assembly GCF_900111075.1 of Flavobacterium frigoris. Taxonomy (GTDB): domain Bacteria; phylum Bacteroidota; class Bacteroidia; order Flavobacteriales; family Flavobacteriaceae; genus Flavobacterium; species Flavobacterium frigoris. Next base: position 58,422 of record NZ_FOFZ01000009.1, on the reverse strand, counting down.
TATTAGTAGTTCTTCTTCATTCAGCTCTAAAAGCTTACCGAGATAAACTGCTTTATCTGACTTTGTTGCAATTTGGAAAATCTCATACTTATTTGCAAAAAAATATATAATGATCGACACATCTTTTAGCGGAATTATTTCAGCGGCGCTTGTTTTTAAACCTTTCAGTTTAATTACTCTTTCTGTGAATTCGTGATCCTTATCTTGGATAATTGCCTTTATATTTTTGTTTTTTAATATCGTATAGCCATCAATTATAAAATCGACTGGATTATTTTTAAGTAAAATCCAATCTTCAGTCCAATCAATCAAAAAACCACTAAAGATTTCTTTTTTGTCGTCAAATTCTATTGTAATTAATTGTCGTACGTATTTTTCCATTCTGTTTTTATTTATTGATCCCGTATTTGTGATTGAAGCTCTTTCAAATGTTTTGATTGCAATTTGTTTGTGAAGTTCTGTTACGCTCATTAATTAACTACTTACTTGGTGTGCGTAGAACAACTTGGCTTCTGGATTTTTGACAGGAAATAATTCTATGAAATGTGGCCAACTCAATTGACGTGACAGTGTAACGACATTTTGTTTTTCTGTAGACTGCTTTTCAAAACAGAGCATTCTACAAACATTTTTTTCTGTAAAGTTTCTACCATACTTGTTTTCCAATTGTGCCGACAGTGTCGACACAATTGGATTACTATATTCAGCGCGTTGGTTTTTAAGTTATAGTTTAGCTGATGTAAAATCCAATTTTCCAAAACAACAACTTTAAAATATTTTCATATTCAACAAAAACTCTCTGCTGGTAAACACTACGTTTACTCTTTTAATTTATATCGCCCCCCGCTACAAGCGAGCACTCGAGACGAGGATAAACGATCGCTTGTCCAGTTTTAAAAGAAGTTGGTAATGGTGGATTTTATTTTTTAAAACCGCTTGGGCTTGCCCGCTCTTTTCTATTCTAATACACTATCCATGATTTATCTATGCCTTTGGTAGCGATGTGATTCGTCTTTGTAATATGCACTATTATATGTTAATTATTCATTTACTCATTTCAATAAATATTTGATTTTGTTTGTGGGTAGGGAAAGCATTTCTAACCAATCAATGATTATTTTACTTATAAAACTATTTAATTATACCTCTGATAAAAAATGAATTCCTGATATATTTTTTGTTATTTTACAGTCAAAATAGAAGTGACAATGAGTTTTACCGATATAGAAAAAACAAAACTGCAATTTTCTGGACATGAAACCTTTGCCTGCAAGCAGTTTTGGATTAAAAAAGGATTCGATTTTGTAGTCAGTAACAAATCTTTTACTAAACCATCTGCTGTCGTTGATTTGGGCGTTGGAAAAAATATGGTTGCAGCAATTAGATACTGGATTAAATCATTTAATATTATTGATGAAGATGATGAAAGCCCTACAGAATTTGCAAATTATTTTTTTAGAGATAATGGTTTTGATCCCTATATAGAGGATTTAGGAACATTGTGGATGTTGCATTATCAGATAATTAAAAAAAATAAAGCCTCTATTTATTCCTTGCTTTTTAACGAATTTAGAAAGGAACGAAATGATTTTACTAAAGAACAATTTTCTTCATTTTTGAAAAGAAAATGTAACGAAGAAAGTTTGCAAAGTCGCTACAATGAAAAGACGGTTGCTACTGATATAAATGTTCTATTGAGGAGTTACTCGAAACCAGAACGAAAAAGCAAAATTGAGATAGAAGATACCTTTGCAAATATGTTTCTTGATTTAGAATTAGTCCATCATTATAAAAAGAGAAATTTTGAGGAGTCATTGATTGATTGGTATAGAATAGACGGAGAGATTAGATCTGAGATACCTTTTCAAATTGTTTTTTTTGTAATCCTCGATAGTTTTGAAGATTTGCAATCTATCAGTTTCAGGCAATTATTAACAGGGTTCAATTCTCCAGGAAGCATTTTTGCTTTAAATACTGAGGGCCTTTATAAAAAAATTATAGAGATTACTGAAAATTTTGATGGTGTTGTATACAATGAAACTGCCGGAAATCAAATTTTACAATTAAAAAATCATTTTAATAAATGGGAAATACTAAATGAATACTATAACTAAAACATCTAAAAATTTCTCGCCTTCGGTCAATATCATTAGAGATAATGAAATTGAGTTAAATTATATTGTAACACCAAACTCCCACCAAGCATTTATTCAGATTGCACAAGGTTTTAATGTTGGTACACGAGTATTTAATCTTGTTGGAGCGTACGGTATCGGTAAATCAGCGTTCCTTAAAGCTTTTCAGAGCGATGCTAGAAAAACTTCCCAATATTTCAATCATCAAATCGCCTCACAAGTGAATGATTTTGAAGTTATGCAGTTTGTTGGTACCTATAATTCTCTTCATGAATCTTTTTCGGATTTTTTTAAATTAAAAAATTCGACTATAGATTTGGTTATTGAAAATCTTGACAAATTTTATAACGGACTTAGGAAAAATGGGAAAGGATTAATTATATTCATCGATGAATTTGGAAAATATCTTGAATTCGCAGCAAGGAATAATCCTGAAAACGAACTCTATTTTATACAACAGTTAGCGGAATATGTAAATGATTCTACCAAAAATATTCTTTTAATTTCCACCTTACACCAAGATTTTAATCAATATTCGTATAGTCTTACCAAGAGTCAGCAGAATGAGTGGGATAAGGTAAAAGGAAGGCTTAAAGAAATTACTTTTAATGAACCTGTAGAGCAATTACTGTTTTTAGCAGCAAAAAGGATTGATCAGCTGAATTTTGAATCTGAGACATACCATTTCGAAGAACTTTTTGAAGTTATACAAGAATCAAAACTTTTTCCGTTAAGAGACTATTTAAATAAAGAAATTGCACAAGAACTTTTACCATTTGACTTACTTGCTGCATCTGTACTAACATTAGCTTTACAGAAATATGGACAGAATGAACGTTCATTGTTCTCTTTTATTGAGGCAAATGATCCTTACAGCTTAGCAAATTATAACGCAACTCAAAATCCTCACTATAACCTCTCAAATGTTTATGACTATTTAGTTCATAATTATCATTCATTTTTAAGCAATCGATTTAATCCACATTTTCCTAATTGGACTACTATTAAGGTTGCTATTGAAAGAGTTGAAGGATATTATAATGGAGACAAAGATGCGGCTACTAAAATTATTAAAACGATAGGTCTTTTAAATATTTTCTCTTCAGCAGCGGGTGTTATAAATCCAAAATTCATTGACCTTTATGCAAAATATTCTTTAGGCATTGATAGTACAAAATTGATACTTGATGAACTTAAAAGAATTAAAATAATTCATTTTGTTGAGTTTGCTGAAAGGTTTAAAATATCACAAGGAACAGACCTAGATATTGAGAAGGCATTACAAGAAGCGGCATTTCAAATTGAAATGCCTACTTCTATTATTGATTACTTGGGAGAACATTTTACATTTAATTATGTGTCGGCCAAATCTGCCTATTACAAAACTGGGACACCTCGTCTTTTTGAATTTCAACTGTCTGAAAAACCCTTTGTCACTGCACCTGAAGCAGAAGTGGATGGGTACATACAATTGGTTATAGGAAATGACGTGATTCAGGAAGAATTAATAAGTGTTTCCAGAAATTGTAACGAGGCGATTATTTTTGTTTGGTATAAAAATGTTGAGACTATAAGAAACGTTTTATTTGAAATTTTAAAAATAAAGAAGGTAAAGGCAGATAACATTGAGGATAAAGTTGCGGTTAATCAGCTTGATGAAATAGAAGAAAATCAAATAAAACTCCTCAATAAATTAGTTTTAGATGATTTGTATTCAAATGATGGAACTGTGCAGTGGTTTTTAAATGGCAATCAAATAGTGATTGACAATGCGAAAACCCTTAATAAATGCTTAAGCAGAATTTCTAGTGAAATTTACCATGGTACACCTATTTATAAGAATGAGTTAGTAAACAAGACGAAACTATCGACTGTAATTTCAACATCTAGAAAAATGATGATGCGTCATCTTATACATAGTTGGAATGTTTCGAATTTAGGTTACGTTGAAGGTACATTTCCGCCAGATAAAACTATCTATTTAAGTTTATTAGTGGAGACAGGTATGCATGCAGATACTGGAAATGGTTCTTTTGATTTAACGAGGCCAACTAATGAAAGTTATGATTTGCTTTGGGATTTAGGTCTTGAATTTTTAAACTCTGCCAAACATAGTAAACGTAACCTCCAAGATTTTACAAATTTGATGCTCGGTAAACCTTTTAAGTTAAAGCAAGGGTTCATAGATTTCTGGCTCCCAATATTTCTCTTCGCAAATCGGAATGATTTTGCTTTATTTAGCAATGATATTTTTATTCCGGAATTGACAGTTGAAACATTGGATTTGGTATCAAAAGACCCAAGAAAATTTGACATCAAAGCTTTCGACGTCCAGGGAATTCGATTAGCCCTTTTCAATCAATATAGAAAACTTCTTGAACAATCAGAAAAACAAGCACTTACTAATCAAAGTTTTATTGAAACAATTAAGCCTTTTTTAAAGTTCTATGCAAAAGATATTAATTTTTATTCTAAAAATACGGAGCGTATTAGTGCTCAATCCATAAGATTAAGGTCTGCCATTGCATTGTCTAAAGATCCAGAGAAGGCGTTTTTTGAAGACTTTCCTTCCGCTATGGGTTATAGTGTAACACAGTTGCAAAAAAACCATAGCCAGCTCGAGAAATACATGACCGACCTACAGGTAAGTATCAAAGAAATCAGGTTCAGCTATGGTCATTTAATTGAACGCTTTGAAAATTTTGTCTCCGAAGATATCGTCGGACAGTCCCTTGATTTTGAAGGATATAAAACAGAATTAAAAAAGAGATATGCGGATATTAAGAAACATTTTCTTAAAACAGAACAGAAGGCATTTATTCAAAGAATTAATTCACCTCTTGATGACAAAGAAGCTTGGCTCAATTCATTGGTACAAGTATGCTTGGGAAAAACTTTGGAAAATATTACTGATGATGAAGAAATAAAACTTTATTCCTTGTTTTCTGAAATGATTAAAGAACTTGATAATCTTTGTGAATTAGGTAGAAATAATTATAATGAAGATCATGAAAATATTTTTCAGATAGAGATTACCTCTTTTGTTGATGGATTAAAGAAAAATTTAGTACGTTTACCAAAGAACAAAACGAAGGAAATTGAAAACAAGGAAGCAGAGCTGAAAAATTTGCTAGGAAAGGACTCAAGAATTAATATTGCAGTACTTACGAATCTGCTACAGAATGAATTAAAAAAATGAAAAAGGTAAGGCATGTAATGGGGATTTCAGGAGGTAAGGACAGCGGTGCGTTGGCTATTTATTTGTTTGATAAGTACCCTCGTTTAGATATTGAATACTATTTTACAGATACAGGTAAGGAATTACAGGAGACGTATGACTTAATTAGAGGGATTGAAGTTTACACAGGTAAAATTGTAGCTAGAATTGAAGCAGCTCCCAATAGCCATGAAGATCCATTTGATCACTTTCTTAATTTGTTTGGTGGTTTTCTGCCTGGTTCTAATGCGAGATGGTGTACCAAAAAATTAAAATTGGAACCTTTTGAAAAGTGGGTTGGTGAAGATCCCGTTATTTCTTATGTAGGAATACGGGGTGACGAAAATAGAGAAGGCTATATATCTACGAAGAGTAATATTCAATCGATTTTTCCTTTTCGAAAAAACATTTGGAGCGAAGATGTTACACGCAAACTTTTAAAAAACACTAATATTCCGAATGTATTAAATTCCTATGTAAAATTTGCCTCAATAGATAAACTCTCTCGAATTAAAGACGTTGTAAACGAACACATTTCAGAAAATCATAATTTAGCCGAAAAACTTAATACACTATTGGATATTGATACAGAGGCTTTTAATCAGGTTGTCTTTGACTTTCTTAAAACAACGGATTATCCTCTATCCAATGCGACAGATTTTGAGTTGTTAGATAATGAAGATAATTTAGTAAGAGACGATATTTTTAAAATTCTAAGAGAGAGTGGTGTTGGAGTTCCAGGTTATTATGAAAAAGTGGAGTATGAAGTAAATGGTGAAAAAGGTGAATATGCACGAAGTCGTTCTGGATGTTTTTTTTGTTTCTTTCAACAAAAAATAGAATGGATTTGGCTGTATGAACAACATCCAGAAAAATTTGCTCTCGCAATTGAGTATGAAAAAGACGGTTATACTTGGATGCAAGATGAAAGTTTACAAGACATCATAAAGCCAGCACGTATGACACAAATTAAGGAAGACAATATAAAAAGAACCCAACGAGTAGCACAAAACAAAAAATCACCATATCTGATAGATTTATTAGAAGATGCTGAAGAAGAAGGTTGTGCAAGCTGTTTTATTTAAATTATGGATGGAACTATACAACTATATTAATCGATTTAAAAAAAAAACAATTAAAGACAATACTATTGAACTAGTAGAAGATGAATTTATTTTAAATATTGTTTTTGATAGGAAAATCGATGAGGATGCGTTTTTTATATCAGAGTTCAAAAACAAAATACAGAAGGCAGTAATTAGGAAATATAAAAGTGAGCATACTGGATTCGTTAAAAGTTTATATTCTCTTTTAAACGTATGTTATCTCCAAACGAACAAAATCCCGAAATATAATCTTGGTCAGGAAGCAAATGATTCTAGTAAAATATTTTTTGAAGTCTTTCTTCAAATAGATGACTCATTCAGCGAACATAATGTTACTTCAATTTTATTAAAGACTAAAGAGGTAGTTGAGCAAAAGTCAAATCCATTTTATTTAGAGCATCACTTAGTTGAGAGTAATAAAATAGTTATAATACAATCAAATACTAAAACTAGAAGATTAGGTTATTTAAAGTTGATAATTGAATTATTTGAACATTCAAATTATTTTCCTATTAGTTATCTAAGCAAAAGAATTGAAACTGATAGCACATTATATAATGAGGATTTATTAGAGTATGGTAAACATAATACTGGTGATAATAAAGGATTAATCAAAAAAACACCAATTGGTTCCTCGGCTCAACCGTATGTTAATCTATTAGAAGAGTTAAATCTTGTCACACAAATTAATAATTCCTATATTTTAACAAAACAAAGCAAGATATATTTTCATCTAAACAAAATTTTCACTCAAAATAAAAACCTATTTCGACTTAATATACTAGATAAACTATTTTTTTTTAGACAAATTTTAATTTCTGACTCTTTATACATTTGGACGATTATTGATATTATTTATATCGCTCAAAAACCAATTAGTACAATCTCTATAAAAAAGGTTTTCGTAGACTATGTAAAAAATGAATTAGAATTAAATCAACAATATTCAAATAATAATATTACAAAGAAACAAATTATTGAATTGAAAACTCGAATATCATCTTGGACAAAGCCCTTAGTTTACTTGGAGCATATCATAGAACCTCGAGTAAATTGGCTTATGGATTTAGGCCTTTTAGAATTAAAAACAGAAACAAAAGAAAAACAATATTTTTTCACTAAAGAAGGTCTAAATTTAGTTCGAATATTATTTCAATTATTTGAGAAAAATTTAAATAAGCAATTGGTACTAAATTCTTTTATCAGTAAAAACTATTTTCATGTATTTAATGATATCTTTGATTTGAATAAAAATAGTACTATTCTAAATTATAGAAAAATAGATCAATATATTCTAGAAGCTTTTAAAGTTTTTAAAACGAATGCACCTAATAAAATTGCAGCTTCTCAAGGGATTGATTACGTTTGTTTTAAAGCATTCTTAGAAGACAATATGATCATAGAATTTGAAGAATTAAAAAAATATCTTCAAGAACCAAATGATAAATTTTCAATTGATTGGTTCAATACAGAAAATGACGGTGCTTTATATTTAAAAAAAATAAATTAATATGGAATTATCAGACTTAAAACTAAAAGAAAACCCATTTAGAACAGGACCATCTATTAACCCAAAAGACTTAATTTGGGCTGGTTTTTTGGAATTGAAGAAAAAGATAGAAGACAGGTTGTCATTTGCTATGAAGACTTCTCCTTCAAGAATAGTTTTAAATTGGGGAAGATATGGAAGTGGTAAAACACATGCCGCAAATTTTTATACAAAAACCAATAGATTAAATGAGTTAAGTGCGGAAAAATCGGCTAATCAAACAAAGAGTATAAAGATAAATTTACCACGTACGTCTAAAGATCCTGTACAATCTTTCTTTAGAAGTTTTTTGGGACAAATTAGTTTATCTGATATGAAGGCTGATTTTGACAAAGTAAAAGAATCACTACTGGCTCACGAGTCAATTGATACAATTATTGATGTAAACTCTAACGATATTATTATTTCTGATCTTTTCAAGCTAATAATATCTGATGATAATGCTGATAAATTTCAAGCAATTGAGGCATACTTATTTGGAGATGCAACTAAAAGTACTTTGGTTAAATTAGGATTACCATTTGGGTTAAAAGATGATGAACAGATAGTGAATTTTTTAAGTACTTATATAAACTGTATTACTTTTGAAAAAAGAGTATTTTCTTCGTTCATATTGTGGTTAGATGAGTTTGAAGATATTGACACTTTAAATAAACAAAGCCAAGATAGAGTAACCACTTTTTTAAGACAACTATTTGATAAAACACCCAATCATTTTTTATTATTTCTGAATTTCACTCCTAAGACATTTTTTAATATTGAAGATTTGTCAATTATTTTGGGAGAAGCACTGTCAACTAGAGCAAAAATTCAAATCAATTTTGAAGCACCTTCTCTTAATGAAGCAATAAATTACTTAGAAGAATTAATCTCTCCACAATTAAATAATATTCAAGATAAATTTGGTCCTTTTGAAAATGAAGAAACAATAAAATATGTACTAGAAAACATTGGTAACCTATCAATTAGAAAAATCAATGAGGTATTTTCTTTAATAATTGAATTAGCTATTTTATTAGGAAAAGATAAAATCGATATCGATTTTATTAAATCAGTAAAAGATGAAATTCCATCATTTGAGAGTAAATTATGATAGCATATTTAGATACATGTACTATTCTGAATCTTCTTCAAATTAATTACGATGATGAATATATTAAATATCTCATAAAATCTTTTGATGAAATTAAGCTAACACCAATAGTTTTTGAAGAGTTAGTAACTAACAAATTTGTAAATGTTTTAGATGACTCTCATAAAGAAATACTGGATAATATTATCTTTCAACAATTGCAAAGCTACATAGATCGAGAAGATTATTCAGATAGCTTATATTTTACAAAAAAAAGAAATAATAATTGTTTTAAGGAAAATGGAGAGTCCCATTCGGTAAGTTATTCTATAAAACTTAGTCGTTATGGAAAAAATGATTTTGGTGAAAATCTTTTAAAAACTCATTTTATCTCAGATGACAGTCCAGCTAAAAAAGATTTTGATCATTTTTACCAAATTAATGTTATAGGTCAAATATTGAATAGTATTGATTTAATGACCATATTTTGGTTAAAACAGTATATTACGAAAAACCAATTAATAAAATATTGTCATTCCCTAAAACAGCTTTATAGTAAAGATGTAGGTATATTACTGGCAAAACTTAGAGATTATAGCAATAAGTTTGTAGACGCTCTAAAAAGTAAACAAAAAATTATTATAACTCAATTAATTGAAATATTAAGTGATTTAAAGGAAGATATAAATGATAAATTGTCTGAAATAATTAGTGATCCTGACTTTAAAGATGTTTTGAGGAAAAATAGAGATTGGAAGGAGTTGTTAACTAATATCCAGAAAAGTAATTTCAGAGAAAAAATTCCATATATTAATAAAAGAATGGAGGATTTAGAAAAGGTTTGGGAATTAGTATAGTTTCACTTTTCAAAAGATTCCCAAACCTGATTCCATAAATTTTCAGCTGTCGCATCACTTTGAATTCCTGAAAATTGCATCCATTTGGCTAGCCAGTAGAAAATTCTTGTTTTACTTTTTAAGTCTGGACCTCCATTTACAATTAAACAACTTTGAAGCATTGATTTAATAAATAAAGGCTCTAATTCAGAATTTCCTTTCCAATTCTTTACTGTTCCTGCACAATGCCCTAAATTTAGCATTGCTACGAGATAATTAGGTTCTGAAAAGTTAATTTGAATATCTTCTTTTAAATCCAACACCCAGTGACTAAAAATATAAGCATATTCTGAAAAACTAATGGCTTTTAACATCCAGAATATTTTACCTATTAAATTATGAGAAATTATGTTGGAATTTGAACTAATTTCCTCAATTAATTCTGGAATTTGAAACAATTGATTATTGATACTATTCAATGCTAAAGAAAATATTTCTTCATCTAATTGAGAATGGTTAACTATTTCAGGATAATCCTCAACAAATTGACCTAAATCAGAGATCGAATTTGCTAAATATTCATAGTGTCCAATTCTAGCAAATATTTCAATTGATTTGTAATAAAAGCTCACCCCTTCTTTTATACCTCCCGTTTTACATAAACAATGTGCATAATGGTGATATATGCTTGCAATATCGTCTTCTGTACAGATTTTCAGAAAACTTTCAATTATTTCTCTATAAATAGAAATTGCCGTAAGATATTCTCCTTGAAATTCATATGTTTTTGCAATATTAGATTTTAATAAAAATAAATTGCCATAATTAGATTTTTGTGATGCTTTACTAATGTCATCACTATTATTCTTGTAGATATTTTCATATTCACGAATACACTTTTCTAAAATATCGGCAGCATTAACAAAATTTTCTTTGGCTTCACTATATTTTTCTATGTCAAAATTCAATAATCCTTTTGCCCAAAGGGCATTAATTATAGCCTCTTCATTATTAGCTAATTCATAAAGTTTCTCTAAATTTTCTATAGTTTTTTGTAAACCTACAATATCAGTTAACCTAGATTGAATTTGAGCAAGATACATATATTGAGTAGCTGCTAACGTATAGTCTTCAAGTTTCATATATGCATCAATGCCTGAAGTTGCAAATAATACACCTTCTTGGTAATAACTCCTAGTATGACAAAATTTCCCTAAAGCACTAGCAACTCCACCAACAATCCTAAGGTAATTATCTCTCTCAATAACTTGTTGTAGTTTTTCACAAGAACCAGCTCTTTTTTGAGCAATGTTTAGCGCTAATAATAAATTTGGAATTTCATCTTCCATACGCATAATTCCATAGGATAAGTCATTATGAGTATTTGATTCTATATGATGTAAATCAATTATCACAGCTTCTATCATTATATTTGTAATGGCGTCTTTCTCAATATTTACATTCTTTTTACTTACTTCCATATCTTTTGCAACAACTTCTTCTAAAAAAGGGCGTATAGGGTTAGGAATTATCAGCCGTTGAAAATTTAAAGTATCTCTTTGCATTTCAACAAAAAATAATTGTTTGAGATCAGCAATGATTTTATGGAATGAAAGTTCTTCAAATTGCTTTTCCGCCCAGACCAACTTCAATCCAGCTGGATAGAATTTCAAATAATGCAAAAAATATTTTTGCTGCTCTGTTAATACATTATATGCCATAGCAAGACACGTATATAGTGAGGTATTTTTATTATGTTGATACTTATTAGGTAATTCTACACTTTGGTTTTTCTTAAGTTCGATTATTGTTTGTTTCGAAGATTCATAATACTTTATAAGATTAGTAATTAGTTTTATTGATAAAGGATGTCCGTTACAAAACTCCAAAATCCATTCTATCTCATTTTGAAGAATAATTACTTTATCATTTAACAATTCTCTAATCAAAGCAATACTTTCTTCAGAATCCAGTCCTTGAATTTTAATGCTATTTTGTGGATAATCCCAAAATGACAAGTTCTGCTGACTAGTTATTAGTAACTGAACATTCAACGTTTTTATAAGTAGGTTGTTCAGAAAATCCTCTACTTTATCTCTTTCATCCTTCAAAAGACTTTCTATACTATCAAATACAAAAGTGACCTGCACTTCTCGCAAGGAGTCTATTCCATTGCCCGAGAAAGAAACATGCAAATTATTAGAAACTATGTTATTAAATAAAATCAGAAAATCAGAAAAAGTCTTGACTGATTCTATATCAATCCAAATAACAGGATTATGATAGCTAACATTATGTAGTGCTTGTATTAGTAATTGAGTTTTACCAATTCCTCCTATTCCTTCAATTACAATCAGTTTTTCTGACTCCATAGAAACAGTTAATTCGTATAATTGTACTAGCCTACCAATATAAGTCGGATGAGGATTAGGAACATTTATAAACAAATTGACTTTACCTGAAGTTTTACGATTTAATTCATTTATTAATTGATTCTTGATTTCTTTTAATATATCTCTGGAAATGATTCCATTATCAACTTTAGAATGAATGTTGCCAGAAATTCTAATAATATTATGATGGTGATGATTTAACGAGTCACTATATGGAACAATATGAGCATCCTCTAAAGGATATCCTTCGCCCGTGATTGGACATCTTCCGTTTACTTCAACCTTCAAATACTCTTTGATATATGTAGGTATTGGAGGGCGTTGGTTAGATGAGTTCGACCATGGCTCTTTTAAGTATAAATTAAAACTATCAAGTTCTTGTTTTTCAAAATAATTTTGACAATCAATAACTTTTGAGGTAAGCTTTCTATCCTCGCCTTTATTCTTTTTAGGAGCATTACGAACATAAGCAAATAAGAGTTCCTTGGTAATGCCTAGATATACTGCAGCATCCGTTTCGTTTAGTAAATTATCTATACTCATATGTTTTAGATTATTCATTTACTCCTCCAAAGCCCCCATCAATTGTTCCATTCCAAAATTTAACAAAAAGTCACTATAATAACTATCAAATACATCCATGATGTACTCATCAATAGTTATATCTTGTTCAGTTCCGTTAGAATCTCTAGATATAGTATAATTCCTTCTCTTAGTTATCATATAAAGAAATAACGTGTGAAAATATACCGATGAAATATATTTTCGTTGCGCAGTTACAATTTGATCTTCATTTTTTAATTTGGAGCGATGACTTAAAAAAACATGACTATCTAAGTTGATAAAAATTTCTTCCAATTTATCACCTTCGGATGAAGGATACATAACCGTTTTTCGATTCATTGGTATTCCTCTTGCTTCTAGGGCAGCCCAGTCTTTTTCATATATTTTTTGAAGTTTTGGCAACCCAATCTGATCTAAATCTTCCTCTTCTTTTGGGACATCCTCTTTTGGTGCTTCTTTATCAGTAATTTTAATTAATATAATTTCTTCAAAGGTTTTTCCCGGAGCGGTTAAAGAAGCTTTTATTTCAATTTCGTCTCCAACCTTCATTTCTTCTGTTGGAGCCAATGTTATTTTAATTGTCCCTTTATTTGGACTACTTTTTGCAATGTTAAGTAGTGCAGATACTTCTGTCTGTTCTCCTGCTTGATCACCACCAGTCTTACTATCATGCTTAACTTTTAAAATAGAGAGTTGGAGCTCTCCAGGTTCGTCAGTTCTGTCAAAATAATCATTATCTACGTCACTATCAAACTTTATAATTCGTTCACCATTCTTGGGTAAACTTATTAAATTAATACCATCCTTTTTATTGAATAAATCAAATTTAGTTGGAAAGCGTTGGGGCAAAAAGGGCTTTTGCTCTTGTTTTGGATTTATTGAATTTGGTGTGCTCTTCTTTTCTTCTTTTTTTTCTTCTAACTTTAAAGTGTTCTGTAGTAATTTAAATAACTCACTATCTTTCGGTAGATTCTTAGCAAAAGATTTAATCAATTCGGACGTGTCTTCACTTTCTAATCCAATAGTTTCTTTTCTCCTTCTGTTTATTTCCTCCAACTGACTTTTTCGCAATTTTTTACCTAAATAATCACGTAAGGCATTTGCTTCTTCTCCATGTTTTAAACGATCACGAGAAGCCATAAATAATTCTTCTCTAAAATCAGGATTTATTTTGGTACAATCAACATGTATTAACAAATAATCTTTAAGTAAATTAAATTTTAACGTCCGTGTAATAAATTCTGAAGTATAACTACCATGTACTTGTCCATTGATAGAAAACATAACAGACATATTATTCCTAAAGAATCTACTTCTGATAATTTCTTTACTTTTCTTTAAATCATGTTTCTCCGTTTTAGGCTTAAAAACATAACAAGTAACTTTTGCTTTACCAAAAAGCTCATCGTCATATTCTTCAGAAAAATAAGTATCAATATATTCGCTTTGGGAATCTTCCAAACGTCTTTTTAATCCAAACAAGTCCAGTTCTAAAACTTTATTGTTTGGATAACGTTCTTTATTATCAACCGTTAACAAAGGTAATACAGGTTCAAAAAGGAACTCATTCAAACTCTGATTTAAATCTTGGGCAAAACCAGAATATCCGGTTGGAAATTGATATGAATACATCTTAATGATTGTACCCGTAGTAAAATTCCGTCCATTTAATTTTAAATTCAACTCAGTAATTGGAAAATTAGGTATTTCGTTATCTATTTTCAAAAACTCAAAATGACTCGATCTTCTATTTTCTCCAGATTCACTTATTTTTCTTTGTCGGATTAATGTAAAACCAAAATTACCAGTTCCATCAAATCTTTTAGAAGCTATAAGTTGGAATCGTTTTTTTCCGCAGAAGACCAAAGCTCCGCTTCCTCCCATGTTATACTTTCCTTGAACAAATTGAATGTTAATTTTATTACCTCTAACTAGTGAAAGGAATGTGTTTTCAAACTCATTAGGGTGTTGTCCTTCACCGTTATCATATATGATTACAGAAGTATTTTTGGGCGGACCATCTGCTAAAATTTGAATATCCTCAGACTGCTTTCTTCTATTTTGTTTTAAATCCCAGTTTTTATAATTTGGAAAGAAAAGCTTTATTGCTTCATCCATTGTTTGAGGTGCATCATTTGATGTAGGCAAAATTCCTTTTTCCAAGCATTTTTTAGTTAAAATAGCATCAATAGAGTTTGTTATTTTCTCTACTAAGGCAGCGATTGGACTAGATTGTTGGTTACGTACAATACCAAACATATTTTCATTTCCGCCAAGAGGTGCCCAGTTCTCATCAATAAATGCTTCTGGATATTTTTGAATTATTTCATCTACTTTCTCTTCGGTAGTACAAAAATATAACGCGTTAAAAAGCTCTTCATTAGTAATTTTAAACATGTTTCAAAGATGTTAAGTACGTTATAATTTGTTTTAATTTTTCAATTAGAAAAGTAACTTCTTTCTTAGTCGTATATTTGCTTAAGCTAAATCGAAGCGAAGAAAATGCATCTTCATTACTTAAGCCCATTGCTTTTAAAACGTAAGAGGGCTCAATCAATGCGGAAGTACATGCAGAGCCATTTGAGACACATATTGTATCAAGCCTATTTATCAGCACATCAGAATCGATGGAAGGAAAACAAATATTTGAAATGTTACATATTCTCTTTTCTATATCCCCATTAATGTAAGTACCATCAATTTTCAGCAATTCATTTTCCAACTCATTCCTCAATTCTTCTATCTGTTTAGAAGTTTCTACTTGAACTTTTGCAATTTCACAAGCTTTTGCAAGTCCTATAATTCCAGTAACATTTAAAGTCCCACTCCGAAGACCATCTTGATGTCCGCCACCATGAATCAAGGAATTAAAATTTTTAATTAATTGTTCTTTTAAAAACAAAGCGCCAATTCCTTTTGGACCATGAAATTTATGAGCAGAAAAAGCCATAAAATCAACATCTAGACTTAATACATCAACTTTAATTTTACCTATTGCTTGTGTAGCATCTGTAAACATTAAAGCTCCATGCTTATGAGCTAAATCAGTTATTTCTTTTATTGGTTGTATAACTCCAGTTTCATTGTTGACTAGCATTATACAAATCATTAATGTTTGTAGGCCAATAATTTTGTTCAATTCTTCAAGGTCAATTATACCACTTGATTTTACAGGTAAATAAACAATATCAATTCCTTGATTCTCTAAAAAAAGACAAGTATCTAAAACAGCAGAATGCTCCGTTGACACCGTTATTATTTGATTTCTTTTTGAATTTGTTTTTGTAATTCCTTTAAGAACCATGTTGATAGATTCCGTAGCACCGGAAGTAAATATAATTTCCTTTGTTTTAGAGTTGATTAAATCGGCTACTTTTTGTTTAGAAATTTCTATTTCTTTTTTAATATTGGAACCATATTTATGAGAACTTGAAGCATTCCCATAATAATCTTTAAAAAAAGGTAACATAGAATCTATTACCTCATCATCTACTTTAGTAGTGGAAGCATTATCAAAATACATTATATCACTAGAATTCATTCTTTAAATCAAAAATTAAAGTGTCAATATACTAAATTATCACTCAAAAAAAATTTAAATGAAAATTTAAATGAATTAAATCACCTATTTATTTTCATTCATATAATTACAAACAATCTTTTTTAACAATTTAAGAATTTTTAACAAAAAAAGACCATACTTATGCTTTCAGTCGCACTCACAAAGGTGGTTGGGCTATTACGAAGAGTCCTATTTTGTGTACCGCCATTACTATGCAACGTTTAAAACGAAGAGGCTACCAATCCTTAACAGATGTTTACCTCGAACTTAACCCATCTCTTTGCGAACCGTAGAATACGTGACCCGTACGTTCGGTGGTGTGAGAGGCGCAGTCCGTTCCGTTTGGGGCGGAGCCGTCTACTCGATTATAAGCAGTACATTATTTAAAATTCAAACTCACCATTTTTCAATCGACTTTAGCTGGAATACTTTTTAATTTATTATCAATTTCTACAATTTTTACATTCAAATCTTTTATCGTTAATATGTCAGGTTCATTTAAATTATTTTTTTTGATGACATAACAATCAAAATCAGAAAATTTACTTTTACGCCCAATTTCTCCACCCGATTCACCTTTTATCGAAAAACTTCCAAAACCAAAACCCATTCCAGCTTTACCTGACAAAGAAGCTTCTCCATTAAAACTAGAATCACCTTTATTAGACGTAATGACTACTTTATAATCCGTATCAAGACTTATCATTGTTTTATCATCATTGGCATAATTTGGTATTGACTTTATTATTTGATTAATTACTTGTTTACGCAATTCTAATATTTCTTTTGTTTCATCTTTATAATTTCCGAAACCTTTATATGCTTGATAAAGTGGTGAGTACATTATTCCAGAAATAATTATTAAAGAATTTTTACTTTTTGCTGCACCTTTTGCAGAGGTTTCAACTGCATTTCCGGAAACACCAATGTCAGAGCTTAAAGCAGCAGATAAATATCCTGAACAATCTAAACTATAAAGAAAATTTGATGCATCATATTCAAAATAAGTTTCAATATTAAAATTTTTAGAAGTAGGAGAATCAACAGCTGTTCCTGATTTTGTAATAGCTTTACTATTTTGAATGTATGTATATGTAAAGCTATTAGCAAGTATTTTACTTCCAAGCCCTGAAAGTTTAAACGCTGGATTATTCCCAATCCTGCTTTTAACTATATCTGGAATAAATCCCAATTTTTCGGGAGTATTGTTTGTTTTTTTTGAAGCAACGACTTTTTTAATGTTTTTTATCACTTTTTCATCACAATCACATTTAAAATTTTCGGGATCAAACAACTTTATCATTTCATCTTCTATAGTCACTTCGTCATATCCAAATGGGACTTCTAATTCCGAAGAATAATCTAAGATTGTACTTTTTAGAATTTGATAATCTTTGATTTGATAATCTTTAAAGTACAAATTATTATTTTTTTCAGTATTTGATTTTGGAATTGTTTGAGAGCTTGTTTTAACTGCAAAAACAAGAAATAGAATTAAAATAATTTTTTTCATAATTAAGAATTTTGAAATTAGACAATTGATATAACTACAATAAGTTAGCAAAAATTATATCATTTTTTAAAATGTTTAAAGTTTTAGTATTCGGGTTTATTAATATTATATTCTTTCTTCTGCTTTTGTATTGCTGGTAACTTGTATATAGGCGAAACAAACCTTTGTATACACCCCCTAATATTGGTAAATCAGCTAAGGTTTGTTTCGTTTTATCTATTCTCAAATATATTAATATTTATTTTTTCTCTGTAAAAACGTCTTTAATATTCATATTAAGTGCTTCACAGATTTTCAAAAGAGTAAAGAAGTGAAAATCTTCTTTGCCATTTTCGATATCACTAATCTTAGATCTGTCAAGTTTTACATCTTTATCAGCCAATTGTTGTTGAGTTAAACCTCTTTCTTTACGTTTGTCACGTATTGAATTTCCTATCTGTATGTATATCTCTTTGAAATTATTTTGCATTTTTTTTAAAATATTTTGTGGTTTTATTGCCACATTAAATAATTATGTTATATTTGTTCTAGCGAATTGACAATTAGCCCTTTTGGCATAATTAAAACGATGTTTTCTCGAACCGAAACGACCAATTTTACTATCGAGAGTATCGTGAAGTCGCTCCATGTCATAAAGTTTCTTACTTTTGCAAACGGCATGCGAGCGGTTCTCACGTAAGCTTTAGATAGTAACTTTTCAATTGAAAGATTTTAAAGATGGGTTTGGTCGCCCACGGTTCTAAAGTGTGAGGCCGCTCCTTGCTTTTTCTGCAAGCACTCTTCATACCCGAAATACATCGTTCCATAACCATAAACCTATAAATTATGAGAACGAATTTTTTATGTATTACTCGTAGCAAACCACCTTAATTAACTACTAATTAAAGGTTCCTTTTGTCGCCCTCAACTGAAACAATCAATGGGTTAGGCTAGGAAACGCAGAGAAGCACTCATACAAGAGCAACTTCTTCCATCAGTATAATTTATATACTGATGTGTGAAACCCTATCCTAATATATAAAATGAGATTTATTACAAACAACATTTCTATCGTTATATCTCACCGCAAACCTAAGCTGCTTTTGGCACTTAGATTTCAGCCTTTCTATTTTAAACTCGCACTTTAAAAGTATTGTCTTTATTTCTATTTTCCAAATGGTATGCTTAAGTTTTTAGAATATGTTTTGCGAGGGGGAGCAAAAGGAGTTTTTGAACCAAAATAAAAAATAGATATTCATCTAAAAAATATTGGTGGAATTCATGCTATTATACTTAAAATCAACTATAAAATTAACAAAACCATTTATGACTTTATAATCTATTAAACCTAAACACCTGCACCAAAAACCTTTTGAATAAAATGGACATAATTTAATTTGAGTTAGTTATCACAAGGTGCAGGTTATTTAGTAATCCTATAAAACCAAAAAAAACAGCTTGCTAATGATAGAATGGTAATAATGAATCAAAGAGATCAAAGAGAACCTATCCCCTGTCCTCGTACAGATTAGAGAGTCATAACAAAACATATGTTTAATCTAACCAACAACCAATATTATGAAATACTACAAACAAATACAAGCCGCTTTAATAGTGGCATTAATAGCACTTATATGCTTTTGGCTTTATGGTTGCAGCAGAATTTCCTAAACGAGTCGTCCAGACCTAATACGGATCTAAAAGGCTATTTTTAAAGATATTGGGTTCAATTAATAAACGGTGCAACTTATTGAGAAGCTACAGTAACTAATAACCTTTAACGCACAACCATCAAACTTTTAAAGCCTATGACTAAATAAAATTAACCTTAATGCCTTAGCGCCTTTGTGGCTCATCACATAAAAAAAGACCCTCTACCCCTGTCGTCAAACAAAATAGAGAGTCACAGTAAAACAAAACGCATGTTTCATCTAACCAATAACCAAAATTATGAAAAATAGTTCATTAATCAACGGGAGTAGGACAATAGTGTATTCCCTTATTTTAGGGTTGTACCTGTTCCTTACCCCTGTCCTAGCTTACAACGGCAGCAATTTTCTAAAACTCAACCTTCAAACCCATCAAGTAAGCGGCACCGTCACAGATTCTAATGGCCCATTACCAGGCGTAACGGTTACTATCAAAGGAACAAATACGGCTGTCATTACAGACTTTGATGGGAAATATCAAATAGCGGCTTCCCCTAGCGCTACGCTAGTCTATTCCTTTATGGGGTATAAGACGGTCTCTATGCCAATCAATGCGCTTAAAACGATTGATATCGTTTTGCAAGAAGATGCCACAACGCTTCAAGAAGTACGTATTAATGCGGGATACTATTCCGTCAAGGAAAGCGAACGTACCAGTAGTATTGCTAGAATTACAGCAAAAGACATAGAAAAACAGCCTGTAACTAATGTTCTGGCAGCTATGCAAGGTAGAATGGCTGGAGTTAGTATCACGCAAAATACTGGAGTATCTGGCGGTAGTTTTGACATCCAGATAAGAGGACAAAACAGTTTGCGCGCTGATGGAAACAAGCCTCTTTACATCATTGACGGTGTTCCTTATGCTTCAGAAGCGCTAGGTTCTGATTTAACTGGTACCGTCCTGCCTGGCGGAATCAGTCCACTAAACAGCATCAATCCCGGAGATATCGAAAGTATTGAAGTCCTTAAAGATGCTGATGCAACAGCCATTTATGGATCCCGTGGCGCTAATGGTGTGGTACTCGTAACTACTAAAAAAGGCAAAGAAGGCAAAACAAAATTCACTACGAATGTTTCTACTGGTTTTGGGAAAGTCACCCGACTGATGGATTTGATGAATACCCCACAATACTTGCAAATGCGAAAAGAAGCATTTGTTAATGATGGTATACCCTATGGTTATTCTGATTATGATGTTAACGGTACTTGGGATCAAAAACGATATACAGACTGGCAAAAGACATTTATCGGAGGAACTGCTGAGTTTACTGATTTGCAATCATCCGTCTCAGGCGGATCGTCACAAACGCAATTCATCATCAATGGAAACTTTCACAAAGAAACAACCGTTTTTCCTGGTGATTCTAATTATAAAAAAGGAAATATACACTCTCAACTGAGTCACGAATCAGAAAATAAAAAATTTAGACTCACTTTTTCGATGGGTTATACCGCACAGGAAAACAACCAACCAGGGATTGATATCACGCAACAAGCCATTCTTCTTCCACCTAATGCACCAGCTTTGTATGATGCGCAGGGAAATTTAAACTGGGAAAACAGTACCTGGAATAATCCTCTTGCTAACCTAAATGGAAAATATATATCCCGCACCAATGACTTACTTGTCAATAGCTTGTTGTCTTACAACATCCTCCCCCACTTAATTGCTGAAACAAGTATTGGTTTTACAGATACTCGTTTTGATGATAGCCGTACACAACCTTCTACTTTGTATGATCCTGCCTATGAAGTAGGAAGTGAATATTCATCTATTTATGTCAATACCACGAACAGAAAATCATGGATCATCGAGCCCCAAATATCATGGACAAAAGAATTTGGCAAAGGAAAAACAGAAGTGCTATTGGGAAGTACTTTCCAACAGCAGAAAACCCTTCAACTAGTGCAAGAGGCAAACGGATTTAGTAGTAATAGTCTGCTTTATAATCTTTCCTCCGCCTTTAATGTATATGATCTTTTGCATGAGGAATCCGTTTACAAATACCAAGCGTTCTTTGGGCGGGTTAACTTCTCTTGGGCGAACCAATATATCCTCAATTTTACTGCTAGAAGGGACGGTTCAAGTAGATTTGGTGCACAGAAACAGTTTTCCACCTTTGGAGCGATTGGAAGTGCCTGGTTGTTTTCCAATGCCAATTTTATAAAATATAATCTTCCTTTTTTAAGTTTTGGAAAACTTAGGGCTAGTTATGGTACTACAGGAAATGACCAAATTGGGGATTATCAATTTTTAGATACTTACGGCTCTTCTGGAAACAATTATGGGGGAGTTGTGGGACTGGAACCAACACGCTTGTTTAATCCCAATTTTGGATGGGAGACCAATAAAAAATTGGAATTCGCATTAGAAACCGGTTTTATACAAGACCGAATTTTTTTAACAGCAGGCTGGTATAACAATCAATCTTCAAATCAATTAGTGGGAATTCCACTCCCTGCCACAACTGGGTTTAATTCCTTACAAGCAAACTTAGACGCAACAGTACAAAACAGAGGAATCGAGTTAACATTACGTACCATTAATTTTCAAAAACAGTCCTTTAACTGGATCAGCAGTTTTAATTTGACAATCTCGCGTAATAAACTGTTGTCTTTTCCCAATCTTAAAGGGTCAACATATGAGAATCAGTTCGTAATTGGTCAACCTTTAAATATTAAGAAAGTGTACCATTATACGGGTATTGATCCGGCAACGGGTATCTATCAATTTGAGGATTTCAATAACGATGGGGTACTTACGGCGGCAGAGGACAAACGGTCCATCCGTGATTTGAATCCAAAATATTTTGGAGGATTTCAAAATACAATTACCTATAAAAACTGGCAATTGGATTTTTTGTTTCAGGGGGTAAAGCAACTAAATTATAGTGGATCTTATACTACGGGAATTCCAGGAACAATGACAAATCAGCCAGCAACAGTTGTTGATCGTTGGCAAAATTCAGGAGACAGTGCGCTTTATCAACAATATACTACAGGAGTAAATGGTGAAGCAGTTTCCGCATTTTACAATTTTTACTCCAGTGACGCCATGATTGTGGACGCATCCTATATTCGTCTCAAAAATTTGTCCTTATCCTATACTGTTCCGCAACAATGGCTCAAAGGTATCAATTGCCGATTCGTATTTCAAGGTCAAAACTTGCTTACCATTACCTCGTATCGCGGAGCAGATCCCGAGTCCAGATTTAGTTCAAGTCTCCCGCCTTTAAAAGTATTTACGACGGGAATCCAGCTTACTTTTTAACCCTTTAATTTCAAACATTATGAAACAAATATCATTTTTCCGATTTATCCAGCAAGGTAAATCTGGAATAGTAACCAATAGATTGCTTATCCCATTCCTTGCATTTAGTCTGCTTCTGAATAGCTGTGATAATTTTGTCGATGTGGATCTCCCAACATCGCAACTTACGGCAAGCGCCGTTTTTCAGGACAAGGCTACAGCCAATGCGGCTATGGTGAGTATTTATGCCAAAATGAGAGACACGGGCATTTTAAGCGGGAATGTTTCAGGACTATCCAATGAACTTGGGAACTATGCAGATGAACTTGATTATTACGGCGGTATTTCTGGAACGACCCGAAATTTTTACAACAACAGCATCCTTGCTTCTAATACCGAAATTTTTAGTTGGTGGAGCAGCAGCTACAGCCAAATTTATGCTGCGAATGCAATTATCGAAGGGGTTAGCGCCTCTTCTATATTGGCTAAAGTGGACAAAGACCAACTTACTGGCGAAGCATTATTTGTAAGATCCTTACTTACTTTTTATCTTCTAAATCTATACGGTGACGTGCCCTACATTACGACAACCAATTATCAGTTAAATAAAGTGGCACACAGAATGCCCTCTTCGGAGCTGTATTCCCATATTATCAGTGATTTACAACTTTCTGCTTCATTGCTATCGGACAACTATATTTCTAGCGATCGGGTACGTCCTAATAAGTCTGTGGCCATGGCACTATTAGCAAGGGTCTATCTTTATAATAGTTCATGGGCAGAAGCAGCCGATACCGCTTCGTACCTCATCAATAATACCGGAGTATATCCTTGGGAAAATAATCTGGAGGCCATCTTCTTAAAAGAAAGTAGTACCACTATTTGGCAATTTATGCCTCGTACCGATGGGCAAAATACGCAGGAAGGAGAAACTTTCATCTTTACCTCAGGACCACCACCCACTGTTGCTTTGAGTGATCAACTCCTAAATGATTTTGAAATTGGGGATCAACGGAAGATTCATTGGGTAAAAACAATAACAGACGGAAGTGATAGCTGGTCTCATGTCAATAAGTATCGTCAAAAATCAAATACTTTGGGAGCAATGGAATACTCTGTCGTATTTCGTTTAGCAGAGCAATACTTGATTCGTGGTGAAGCACGAGCGCAGCAAGGGGATCTTATTGGAGCGAAAGAAGATTTGAACAAAATTAGAAATACTGCAGGCCTAGCGAACACTACAGCTTTGAGTAAATCAGATATTCTTACTGCTTTATTGCAGGAGAGAAAGGTGGAACTTTTTACTGAAATGGGGCATCGCTTTTTTGACCTTAAAAGAACAAACCAACTCGATGCAGCATTAACAGTCGTAAAACCTGGTTGGAATACTACGGATAGGTTGTTCCCCTTACCTGAATCAGAGATTTCATTAAATCCCAATCTGAATCCACAAAATAATGGGTACTAAAAATAGTGCCTTAGCAGTAAAGACATGAAAAATAAAAAAAACAGAACCTCTTTGGTAAGCAAAAGGATATTGGTATACCTAAGTATAATGGCTTCTCTACTAATCTCGTTGAACGGTTTTAGCCAAAATAAGGATAAAAAAGAGCTGACAGCTAATGATTACCATTTGTGGAGTTCCCTTAGAGCTGGGCAACTGTCTGAAAGTGGAAAATGGATGAGCTTTGCTCTCTACTACGATAGTGGAAATGATACCTTGTTTGTCAAAAGCACTATTGCCACTACCCTTTATAATTTTCCTGGGGCAAGTAAAGGGGCATTTATTGGTGACAAATGGTTTTCTGCAATGTCCCGCAAGGGGGAGCTTCTAATTACCGATTTATCAACTACAAAACAACAGACTGTTGAGCAGGTAGTCAGCTACGATTTGAGAGTGGGTACCACAGATATCATCTTTATGAAAAAGAAGTCTGATGAAAAAAAACAGCTCGAGATAAAAAACGTAGAAAGCGGCAATTCTCTTGTTTTAAATAATGTTGAAAATTATTGGTACAACTCAAAAGCAGATGCGGTAGCCTATACCACAAAATCTGAAAAAAGTACTACCCTCTCTCTGCTGAATTTAAGCGATAAAACGACCACTTTAATAGCTAGTACGACGGAAGGATTTGACTATTCGGATACGGTATGGCAACATAGCGGAAATTCCATAGCTTTTTTACAGCAGCCTCTGGATGATGAGAAAAAGACAGCCCGTACTTCAGTAGGATACTATAGTATAGACGGACATAAATTGTATACTTTTAATCCAGCACAGCACGATGATTTTCCGACTGATATGGAAGTTATCTCGTCCTCTTTTGAAAAACTTAGCATTTCTGATGATGGCAGCCGTATATTCTTTGGAATGGAAAAAACGACAGCTCCTATTGACCCTTTGCAAACGCAAATTTGGAATGCAGATGACAAATTTCTTTATCCTGTCAAAGTAAACAATGATAATTGGAATAAAATAGCCAAAGTGGCTGTATGGTGGCCTCAGCAGAACCGCTTTAGCCCCATTACTGATAATGAATTTCCTAAAATGATGTTAAGTGGAGACCAGAAATATGCTTTTATCTACAACCCAGCTACGTATGAACCACAAGAAAACCGTGATGCTCCCTTGGATATTTATATTTTGAATCTGGAAACAGGAGAGCGAAAATTAGTATTGCAAAACCAATCAACAGGTGGAGGGACTTCGATTTCTATTTTCGAAAAACATATTGCCTATTTTAAAAATAAGGATTGGTGGATTTATGATATAACTCGTGGATTACATAGAAATCTTACCAAGGAACTTGGTGTGTTTTTCTCAGATAACGAATCAGACTGGCCCGAAGAGGCATCTCCTTTTGGTAACCCAGCATGGATACAAGCAGATAATACACTTCTTGTATATGATAAGTATGACATTTGGAGTATTGCACTCGATGGATCAAGTGCCCGTAGACTGACCAAAGGTCGAGAAAACAAAACTACTTATAGAATCGCACCTCAATCACCACAGCTTTATGACAAAATGAATTACGATGGTGGGTATAAAATTATGTACCAACCCTCTGAAAGATTAGTGCTAAAAACCGAAGCATTGGAACATAAGGGCTATTGTTTTTGGGATAAAAAAAATGGAGTACAACCTTTATTGGATAAAAAAATGCATACCAGCCGACTCCTAGCTGGTCAAAATAATGACTGTTATGTGTATCAAGAAGAAAACTATAATTTCCCTCCGAGATTACTTTTTAAACAGAACTCAAATTCAAAAGAGAAAGTACTCTTTCAAAGCAATCCACAGCATTTTAAATATAATTGGGGACGGTCTAAGCTCATTAGCTATACCAATTCTAAAGGTACTATTCTGAATGGTGTATTATTTTATCCTGCCAATTATAATTCCCAAATCAAATATCCCATGATTGTACATCTATACGAAAAGCAATCGAAAGAATTGTATAAATATGTAAACCCATCCCAGAACAACCCGACAGGATTTAATATTAGCAATTTTACATCAAATGGATATTTTGTTTTTTTACCTGATATTGTTTATGAAATTGAAAATCCAGGACCTTCAGCAGTAGATTGTGTCGTATCAGCTACTAAAAAAGTCATTGATAGTGAATCTATTGACAGATCCCGAATAGGTCTCACTGGTCATTCCTATGGAGGATATGAAACGGATTATATAATTACCCAAACTGATATGTTTGCAGCAGCGGTGGCTGGGGCCGCTATTACTGATTTTGTTAATGGTTATCTTTGGGTTGTCCCAGGATATGGAATACCTAATTTCTACCATTATGAGTTTGGACAACTAAGAATAGGTAAATCTTTATATGAGGATTACCCCGCATATTTAAGAAACTCCCCACTTTATCATGCAGATAAAGTAAATACACCACTATTGTCTTGGGCAGGTGATCAAGACGGCCAGGTAGATCATAATCAAACTATAGAATTTTATCTGGCACTGAGACGCCTTGGTAAAATAAATACCATGTTACTCTATCCCAGAGCAAATCATGTTTTAATGGAAAAAAAACATCAAGAAGACTTAACCCAACGAATTGAACAGTGGTTCGATTATTATTTAAAAGGAAATAAAAAACCTGAATGGTTATAAAAAACAATGCAGTTCCTTTGCTGGAACTGCATTGCCCTTTTCTACTAACAATAAACACTAGGGTCTATAAACCGTTACTGTACATTGATTTGCCGAATTTTTAGCAAACAATGGCGTAGCCCCTGGTACTAATCCTACGGTACAAATGTTTCCATTGTTAATAGTTGAACACATATCACGTTGTTCACATGACGTTCCTTGTGGATTAAGTTTAACATAACCTTGAACTGTTGCTACTGTTTTAGAACGCACATTCATGGCATTGGTTGTAAATGCCCCTGCTACCGCAAGAGCAAATACGGCAACAGGAATAACCTGTTTGATAAAATTTGCTTTCATAATTAATAAAATTAAAATTATTTTTGATCTACTCTTTGACAGGTTTTCGATCGTTCCCCCGACACTGGCCAGTATATTTTAAAGACATTATTCTTTTCTACTTGTGATCGTCATTTACATTAGTTGATAGTAATCCTTTGTTTAACTTATATTGAACTAAATGACTTCCTATAAATCCATAAAAATTGTCATCCAGCACAAAAAAGTTCTTCAACTTTTCATTTTTACTATCATAGATGTAAAAGCTCCCTACATAGGTATTCGTGTTTAGATTGTACACATCAATGATAGTTGCTTCCTCCCACATTTCTAGAGGTTCATATTGTCCAATTAATGCTGAATTGACAAACAGTAAATTGTTAGAAACCGCACTAGACTTATTAACCAATAAAGGGGGCGCTGCAAGTTTGCGCTCTTTTCTACTTGTCACATCAACAACTTTAATCTGAGCCTTACTAATAGTGTCTATTGTCTTACCTCGATAGTTAAGACTCAGTTTCTGATCTGCAACAATGAATTGGTTGCGATACAAATAGATATAAACTAACCGATTAAGGGCTTTGTCAAAATGAAGATAGCCGTCTACATCAAAAATACCATCAATCTGTTTCTGTAAAAGATTTGCATTAAAATGTGTTTTAGGAGCACTTCCAAAATATAAGGTTCCAAGAATACTTTCGCCTTTTATATTGTAATTGGATCGAAATACTAAATTAAGGGAATCAATAAGCTGGTAATGAGAAAAAGTAGTTGCTCCGTTCCATAATAAATTAGCATTCCAATCGGCTATTTTCCCTTTAAAGATTACTGGTACAGTTCCATCAATAAGATAAAAATTTGGAGGTAGAATGCGAACTTGAACAGATTGAAATTTAAAATCAGTTCGATTAGGATGAATCTTAAATTCATTCCTTTTAAGTAAAGACCTATCCATCGTGGTCACTAGAAGAGGAGCTGTATAATTTCCCAAATATATTTTGCCCTCACCAGCCCCTGCAAAATAATAAGAATTAAAATCGAGATCAATTTCTCCAACTTTTGTAGCATCAGCTGGGAAACGACGAACAAAATTATTTCGATGATGCATAATATCTTCTGATACAATAAAAAATAAGACCACGATACCGGTACTTAAAACTGCCGTGCTAATCAGTGAGAGATAAATCGCATATGGCTTTGCACTAATTTGGGATATTTTTTCTTTGGAAAGAATACAGATTCCTACAACGGATAAAGCGACAAAGAAAACATTAAATATTAAGTGAGTTGACCAACCCATTTTTTCAAGAATTCCTCCGCATGAACAAGGTACAAAAGAACTAAAATTTAAAATAACTACTATATAAGTGGTAAACATAATCATAAGACTAAAGGCAGCAAAAAGACCTATGATTCTCCATCTATTAAAAATAATCAGTAGAGAAATAAGTAATTCCAAAACAGGAACAGTCCATGCCACCCAACCTGCAAAACTACTTATTAAGGGAGACTGTCCCAGTTGCACTTCGAAGTTCTCGAAATCCAGCAATTTGCTAACTGCTGCATAGACAAATAGAAGAACAAATAGCAGGCAAATTGTCTCTAGAACTATACTCTTAATTGGTTCATTAAATTTCATGTTTTCTGTAGTTTTAGTTTAAACCATTGCATTTATGAAATAGTATAATTCAATCCTTTGCAATTAGAACGAAAACAAAATTACAACACGCTATTTAATAGGCTGTTATCGAAAACGTGCCAACATTTTTCAAAAACAGGCTTTTTTTAGTTAAATTTTTAAAATGTTGGTAATAATCAGAAATTAGTCAATTAAAAAAGTCACAATTTACCGTTTTATTTCTTCTTCTTGTACTTTAGGCATTAAGCCAATTAAAAACTTTTCAAGACATGTACTACTAAAAATTACTTATCCTTATCTTAATTTCTACTTTTCATAAGAAAGCCAAACATTTTAAATGAATATATAATGGTAATGAGACGCAAAGTAAATTTCTTGATTTACATTGAGGATCCACGAATTACTCAACACAAGTTTTCCAAGTAATTAGGGAAACAAAATATTTATTTTGCATCGATCTCAACTAGCAATAAACACCAATAAAGATGAACTATATAACTATCTTTACACTATGAATTTATATTTGTACTAAATTAAATACGGTCAAATCTTTAGTAATCATTTGTTATTTCAGTATAACGAAAGAAAAATAGGATTTTTTTGATTCTTAGGTCATATTCGAGTAAAATTGAACTGATACTTGCTGCAACGAAGGTCACGGGTAGTCAGGTTGTTGAAGTAGCTGTAATGGCACATGTCCTTTCCACCCGTTCGGGCATGTACAGTAAGCTTACGTTTCCATTCTTTGAAGGGAGATCAGTCACACAACAATAAAGCAAGCATCATTCAATTTTTTTTTAAATAACAGGATTTAAAACTAGACTACTTTTAGGCAAATCTATTTATTTTTAGCCACGTAAGCTGCATTTGTGAATTCGTTCTTTTTCAGTAGACAGACCTCTTTTTTCAACAGTTTAGTATTTCATTCTTAAGAATAATTGTTGCTGCAAATTTTGATATAGTGACAATTCCTAAATACTTCCGATTTTAAACAATGTGTTAAAATATGACACCACAAACGCAATTGAAAATACATCTTTTCTAAAAACGAATAAAGTTTTCCTTTTAACTATTATAGTAATTGCTTCTATCATCATTTTTATAAGTGTTTGATTATTAGATGTGTGAATTTTACAAAATTTACTAAAAATTGTATAAATAATAATTCTAATTTATCTTTAACTTTGATATCAACATTTTAAATCATGCGTCTTGAAGGATGCAAACGCAAAAAAAGATAGTAAAAAAACTACAAGGTAAAAATTGAGAGTAGTTGAGAATTTAAGTGATCCTACTTATAATTCGATCAATTTCGATGCTGTCGGAGAAGCGGATGATCAATAAAGAATCGTAGCTTATTTGAAGTTTCAATTAGATCAAATTATTTTGCAATTCGGCTAGCTGGCGCAAACCCTTATTAAGAGTGCTTACGATTATTCCTAATTAAGGGTTTTTTACTTTATTGCGACTTATTAGATTTTAGTTTGTTTTGCTGTACTTAATTTAAAAAAAAAGTAATAAAGATGAAAACGTTACCGATTAAATCAAAAATAGTGTTTGTTTCTACTTTTCCACCTACACAGTGCGGCATTGCTACTTTTACTGAAGATACTATTAATGCAATTAATAAGACGTATGGTAAAAGCATTAGCTGTGAAATTTGTGAAGTAACATTTAAAGAGCGAGTTAGCTCGAATTCTTCATATCATCTGCCATCAAATGAAAAGGAAGCTTATAGTAGAGTAGCAAGACAAATTAATAAAGATTCTGCTGTAGAACTAGTACATATCCAGCACGAATTTGGATTGTTTGGGGGTCAATATGGTAGCTATCTAGTAAGTTTTTTAGATGAAATTATAAAACCAATTGCTTATACTTTTCATAGCGTAATTCCTAATCCAGATGAAGAATTAAGAGCAATAGTACGACTACTATGTAGCTATTCTCGAGTTATTTTTGTAATGACTAAAAAGTCAAAAGAAATACTTATGAAAGAATATGGTATAGATGAGAAGCATCTCGCTTTAGTTCCTCATGGAACGCATTTAGTGAATTATGAGAATACAGATAGAGTAAAGAAAAAACTTCATTTAGAAAATAGATTAATACTTTCAACATTTGGGTTGTTAGGAGAAGGGAAAAGTATTGAGACTGGAATTATGGCACTTCCAAAGATAATAGAAAAATTTCCCAATGTTTTGTACTTAATTCTCGGGAAAACGCATCCGAATACAATTGTGAACGATGTAGATTTATATAGGAATTCATTAGAAGCTCTTGTAAGAGACTTAAATTTAGAAAATAATGTACGTTTTGTTAATGAATATTTAGAGGTAAATCAACTTTTAGATTACCTGAAGGCAACCGATGTATATTTGTTCACATCCAAAGACCCAAATCAAGCGGTAAGTGGTACGTTTTCATATGCAATGAGTTGTTCTTGCCCTATTGTGGCAAGCAAGATTCCGCATACACTAGAAAGTTTAACATCTGATATTGGTATCCTAGCGGATATTCAAAATGTACAAGAATTTGAAAGTGCTACTTTAAAATTATTAGGAGATTCTAATTTAAGAGCTTATATGGCTTTGAATGCCTATGCAAAAACGACTCAGACATCTTGGGAGAATACTGCAATTAAGCACTTAAAAGCGTATCAAAGGATTACAAAAGGGTTACATCAAATTAAGATTACTTATCCAGAAATAAAGATGGACCATCAAAAAGCCATGACTACTTCTATTGGGATGATTCAATTTTGCAAAGTTTCTGAGCCAGACTTAGATTCAGGTTATACTTTAGACGACAATGCTCGCGCTTTAATATCGATGTGTAAACACTATCAATTAACTGGAGATCAATCTGATGTTTCTTATATAAAAACCTATACGAACTTTATAGAAAGATGCCAAATGCCAAATGGAAGTTTTATCAATTATGTGAATCAATACAACCAAATTGAGCCCAGAAATGGTAATGAAAATCTAGAGGATTCTAACGGTCGTGCTATTTGGGCTTTAGGTTACTTATTAACTTTGAGTCATACAGCACTGCCTGCATCACTCATTTATAAAGCAAATTTATGTATAAATAATGCTTTATTTTGTGCCGAAAATTTAAACTCGCCTAGAGCGGTTGGTTTTACAATTAAAGGATTATATTATCTGCATATCGTCATACCTTCATCACAAGTTGCGCGGATGATTGATAATTTGTCGCATAAATTGAAAGTAGTTTATAGCACCTCTTATTCCTCAAAGTGGAATTGGTTTGAAAATAAACTAACCTATGCAAATAGTGTACTTCCAGAAGCGTTATTATTATCATTTTTAGTGACAGCTAATGAAAGCACAAAAAAAATTGCGATAGAATCTATGGATTTTTTAATTTCAAAAATGTTTGTTGAGGATCAATTCAAAATTATTAGTAATAAAGGCTGGCATGAAAAGGGAACGATTCCTTATCAATATGGAGAACAACCGATTGAAGCCTGTTATATGATGCATACTTTAGATTTATTTTACAGAGCATTTGAAGATCCTATCTATAAAACGCAAATGAAACAGGCCTTTGACTGGTTTTTAGGAAATAATCATTTAGGTCACATTATGTATAACCCTATCACAGGAGGTTGTTATGACGGCTTAGAAAAAGCAAATGTTAACTTAAATCAGGGCGCAGAATCAACTGTTTGTTTTTTATCTGCTCAGCTATTGATACAGTCTTACATTTCCAGCGAAAAATTAATTAACGTATCGAGAAACATAAAGAAAACCAGCTTAAAGAAAAAATTTGTGTTTTTAAATGGGAATAATGTACAAATACGAGAGGGAGACTTCCCTCAAAAAAACTAGAGGTTTACATTAGAAGGGCATGAAATTCGACTTGTTTAGATCAAAGATCGTGATGTGAATTTAAGTACAATTTTATAGCTAATGCCTATCGTATATTTTCAAATTTTTAAACGCCGATTTTAATAAAAGTATTTGATTTAAAATATATTGCGATAGGCGTGTATATACTATGTCATGATCTATTTTATATAGTTTGAACTTAGTTTTAAGGAAACTTTAGACTCTCGGCAGCACTTGCTAGCTCCATTCTCTATTTAACCAAGAAGCTAAGATTTACAATTATTTTCGATTGTAATTCAAAATTTAAAGGAGGTTCAACCAAGCAGAAGTCAAAAAAACTATTATACTAAAAATCAATTTAAAATTTAGAATGATGGAAAAGAAGGTTAAAGAAAGGCGTGAGGTAGAAAATCAAGTCTTAAAAAGCTCTATTTTTACAAATTAGCGACTAAAGTATCAAAGGTGATAGGTAGTACAAGTACATTCACTATAGCATTGCTTATCGTTATTGTCTGGGCAATCTCTCAACCTATTTTCCAATTTTCAGTGGTATGGTAATTGGATATTTATACTGGTACTGCCAGTCAATAATCCCCAAATTCGTCTTTAAATGTCTTTCTTTAAAATTAATTAGAATTAATTTTCTGGATACCGTTAAGAATGTTTACTTTTTAATATATAATGCGGGGTAGTGAGAATTTAAGATTTACGATGCGAGCTTTGGATAGACGCTAATTAGGGACTTGTGAAATATTTTCGGGGAATGTTATTGTTAATTTTTAATGATAGTAAAAAAACATATAGGTATCTTATTAATTGTCGAAAAGGATAACTAATAAAACGATATAAATATTCAAAAGAGCATGCTACAATAAACAGTTGTTAAATAAAAACAAGCAAAAAAACTCTTTGGTCTATTTTCGATGATATTTTTATCTATTTTTGAAAAGAGTTTGAGCTTTAACATTGATAAAGACATTTTGCGTTGCTCCTTTTTTTTTGTACTACATCGCCAAAAAAAATCAAATGATTAAAAAACTTTTGCTTGCAGATGATGATGTGGATGACTGTGTTTTTTTTCAAGAAGCATTAGAAGAATTGTGTCTTTCGACTAATTTGATGTCGTAAATGACGGAGTTAATTTAATGATTTTTTGACTTGCGGATCATCACTAATGCCGGATGTACTTTTCATAGATTTAAATATGCCTCGAACATCTGGTTATCAGTGCTTATTAGAGATGAAGCTAAACGATTGCTTAAAAGGAATTCCAGTTATTCTATTTTCAACATCGTTAGATCCGCAGGTAATAAATCAACTTTATCAGAATGGAGCCCATTATTACATACGTAAGCCAAGTGATTTCAATACCTTAAAGAAAGTCCCCCCGCTCCCGCACGAATCCTTTCGTGTAGTTCGTGATTAAAGAACAAAATTTGAGTGTAAAAAAATATAATTATGAATAGAAATTATAAGTTTACTTCGTCTATTCGACTATCGTCTCGGGTCATAATCCAAAGGGGGTGTATTTTATCAGTTTTGCTGTAGTAGGCTGGTTAGATGTTTTTACGCGAAATGAGTACAAAGATTTACTTATTGAAAATATTGAATTTTGTCAAAAAAAATAAAGGTTTAGAAGTTCATGCTTGATGCATAATGAGTAATCATGTTCATTTGGTTTTTAGGAGTGTCAATGGTCAAAAACCAGAGTTATTGATTGCAGATTAAAAAAGATTTACCAGTCAATCTATAGTAAAAAGTATACAAGAAAATCCTAGAGAGAGCAGAAAGGAATTTTTGTTAGATTTTTTTTAAAAAGAAGCAGAAAAGAGTTCAAATGTAAAGCATTATCAGTTTTGGCGACATGACAACAAACCAATTGAACTATGGAGCAACGAAGTTATTCAACAAAAGATTGATTATGTCCATAATAATCCTGTAGAAGAAAGTTTAATTTTTAATCCGAAGATTAAGTATATAGTAGTGCTATTGATTATGCAGGGCAAAAAGGATTAATTGATGATATAGTAGTTTTTAGAATGTTTGCTATGTAGTGATAACGAACCACACGAAAGGATTCGTGCGGTAGCGGCGTGCTTCAAGTCCGATTACAAATTTTATTTTGAATTACTTTTTTACTTTTTAGCTAATTAATCTTTTATTTTTAGCGGTATTCGCTGAATCTTCGATTTATCTTAATGAACCCTTCGTCTTCGCTTCAGGTGATGGTATTTCAGTCCCTATTAAAAATGAAAAAGACTGTGAAACCAACGCACAGTCTTTTTCGAATTAAAAAACCTAAACCTAACTATTTTGTCGCGAATATTCTTGGACTAAATGAAACCATAACCCAAACCCAATTGTTTGTATTGCTTGCATTTCCGCCTTTTAGTCGCTCTAATATTGTTGAACCAAACATTTGAGAATATCCTGCCGAAGCTGTAATGTCTTTTTGTAATGCGTAACTTGTTGTAAAGTCAACTTCTGTGCCTAAATAGCTGTCCATTTTTGCATTAGAAGCATCCAAAACCGTATTTGGAGCCGAGAATACATGAGGAATTAAATTAAACTGCCATTTGTTTTGGGTGTAATTTAGTTTTAAATAAGCATCTTGTAATCCGACACTATTTATGTGGTTACCTACGTAGAAATAATCCATCAAACCATTGAAACCGTGATTAGTTCCAAAAAGAGGTGTGAATGATTTAAAATCAGTGCTGCTGTCATTTTGGTCCTTTCCAGAAAGAAACTCATACCCCAATCCGGCTTTAAACTTAGCTGTAACAGCATATCCTAAATAAGCACCCGCATTAAAAGCGGTTACCTCTTGACCACTGCTTTTCCCTGTTTGCGCATATAAACCTAAGTTTGTGTCCCATTTATTTTCTTTGTAAGAAAGATAAGTCCCAAAGGTTTGTTTGTAATCTACTTTTAAATCTGTTAGCGTTTTTGCATATTCGTAACCGGTATTCAACAACAACAAACTCATGTTTAATTTGCTAAACGCAGTATGATACCAAGCGTATTGCATGGATTTGTAATTGGTTGTGTACGGCGTGGTTGGCGCTACTAGATTTTCTTTATCGGCATTTAATGCAAACCCTAAGTCTAACTGATTATTTTTTGGATGGAAAGAGATTACTGCGGCATCATGACTTTGTCCTTGTTGCGCCCAATCAATTTCTCCTAAAATACGCTGGTTGTCGTACGAAATTACCTGACGCCCTAAACGTGCGCTCCAGTTGGTGTCAAAATCGTATTGTGCCCAAGCTTCGAAAACCGCAATTGCATTTTTATCAGCGGTGGTAGTCGTAGCAACATCACCCCAAGTACGTATGTTTTGCAGGCTTAATTTAGTTTTTAATTTGTCTTGTTTGAAATTCAAAATTAAACGAGAACGTTGAGACACAAATGAGGTCGCGTCTTCTGAATCTTTAATTAAGCTCTTAAATCCGTTTCGGTACTCAAAACGAGGTCTAAGTTGTAGACTTGCGTCAAATTCCTGAGCGTAAGAACCTATGCTTATCAATCCAAAGAATGATAAACCAATTATTTTTAATGATTTCATGAGTTGTTTAATTTAGCTTATTCGCTTCTTCAGTAATTTTTTTAATAGTTTCATCCGAGTTTACACCAATTCCTTCTTGCTGAAAGGCTAGTTCTCCTTCGGCATTAAAAACACTAATAATGTTTGAATGTGAAAAATCCATCGGTGATATTTTTTTGTAATTAACCGCTAATACTGCTGCAAATTCACGAGTGTTTTCTTCCGTTGAGCGCAAGAATAACCATTGATCTCCTTCCATTTTATTTTCAATAGAGAACGCTTTCAGTTTTTTAGGAGTGTCAACCTCTGGGTCGATACTTACTAAGACAAGCTTGACATTTTTCTTAATATTACCTGGTAAATGAGCTTCTATATTTCGCATATCAGCCACTAATCTTGGGCAAGCCGACTTACAAGAAG
This sequence comes from Flavobacterium frigoris, assembly GCF_900111075.1. GTDB lineage: Bacteria > Bacteroidota > Bacteroidia > Flavobacteriales > Flavobacteriaceae > Flavobacterium > Flavobacterium frigoris. Next base: position 21,627 of record NZ_FOFZ01000009.1, on the reverse strand, counting down.
TGTAAATCATTACCATTACAAGAACTTTTCCTTTTAAATCTACCATCTCGATATTCTTGTTATCTTGAGTAGTCCATTTTGACGGTAAATTATAGATTGATAAATCCGACATAGGTTTAGCAGCTGGTTTTTCAGTTGCATGCTCTCCCGATTTATTTTCTTCCTTTCTCTTGTTGCACGATTGAAGTGACAACAGCATTATAGCTAATCCTAAAACGAGCTTTAAACTACTAGTTAATGTATTATTTGATTTCATTTCTTTAAATTTTGAATTGTTCTCGGAACGGCTATTTATCCTTAGCGCAACGGAAACCTAGATTTTTAGTGGTGTAACTTGCTTTTAAACTTCCTCGAAAAGCATACCGCATAAAAGCAGCATAATTCATTAAATCAGTGGCATTGATAGAGGCGCTTCCGCAAAATAGATTCTTGTCTGTATCCTTATCTTTTCTAGATTCACCAGAAAGAAAAATACTATTGAAGTCGCCAGTCCATTCCCAAACTAATCCATGCATATCATAAACACCCCAATAATTTTTGAATGTTTCCCCTACAGGATTAGCATAAGTATTTGGCTTTTCATACCAAGACATAATGTATTTATTGAAGCTTTCTTTAGTACGCGCATCGATTCTTTTTTCATCGGCCATAGCCACATATTCCCACTCGTCCATAGTAGGCAATCTTTCTCCTTGACATTCGCAATATTTCTTTGCAGTAAACCAAGAAATATTTGTTACTGGTGCGTTGCTTAAATTTGCTTTTCCGTAATTATAATCACTTGCCCAATGCGATAGATAGCTTTTATCAGCAAATAGTCCTTTTATTTTAGAACGTGTATTTTCTGGATGTTTTTTTAAAAATGCTAAGTATTGCGCATTTGTAACAGGATGAACATCAAGATAAAACGCTTTTACTTCTAACGGTTTTTTATTTGCGGCACCATAAAGGGGAACAAATGTTCCCCTTTCTATAGCAACCATTTTAGTTTGTTGAGCCCATAGCGATGTTGCTATCAGTAATAGAAATAATGACAAAACTATTTTTCGTTTTAACATGGCTATTGTTTTTTATGCTTTTATAACTATTATTTTCTTTGGGCTTTTACCATTGCTGTTGTAACCACTGTTTTATTATTACCCCAGTTTGCATAAACATAAGTAAATACATCTGCTATTTGTTGGTCGCTTAATGCTTGAGCAGGCATGGCACTGTTAAACTTTTTACCATTTACAGTAATTGCACCCGTAAGTCCTTTTACTACACCTTTTATCGCTCGATTTGTATCTTTATTCAAGTAATCTGATTTAGCCAATGGAGGGAATGCACCAGGGATTCCTAACGCGGTCACTTGATGGCAAGCCACGCAAACCTTATCATAAACTACTTTTCCTTTAGCTGAATTTTGGCTGAATCCTTGTAAAGCCAATGTCAACATTGCGATTGTAAAAACATACTTTTTCATCTTGTTATTAATTTATTGTTGTAACTATTTTGTTTATTCTTAATGGCTTTCTTTCGCTTTTGGAGCTGGTGTTGCTCTAATTGCTTTTACTCTTCCTGGAGTTATCACCGTTTTATTATTTCCCCAACTGCTGTACACATAGGTTAAAACATCGGCAACTTCTTCATCAGTCAAGTTTTGACTCGTCATTACATTATTGAATTTTTTTCCGTTTACCGTAACTTCTCCACTCAAGCCGCGTAATACAGCACCAATTGCTCTATCCGGATTGGCATTCAAGAAATCTGATTTAGCTAACGGTGGGAAAGCATTTGGAACTCCTTGTCCTTCTTGTTGGTGACAAGCAAAACAAGTTCTTCCATACAATTCTCTACCAGAGCTAACTTGTTGCGCAACCGTTTTAGCAACCGTAGGTTTTTCTTTACCAGCTACTTTTGGCATATTTTGTACCGTTCCACCTTCAGGTAAATAAATTCCTTCTTGTATTGTTCCAGAATATACTTTTTTATTGTCTTCGCCTTCTACTTTCAACATACCTAAAGCTCCTTTATTAAAGGCTCTAAAAATAGAGTGGTCTACTAAAATGAATGTTCCAGGAACCTCTACTTTAAGTTCAACTATAACGGCACCACCGGCAGGAATTAAAGTGGTTTGTACGTTTTTATTAATTAGTTCACCCCCTTCAATATGAACTTTGTCAAAGATTTCACCAATGGCGTGAAAAGAAGACACTAAGTTAGGCCCACCATTACCCATAAAAATACGTACTGTTTCTCCTTTTTTGGCTGTTAATGCTTTTTCGCCAGTCAAGGCTCCTACTTTACCATTAAACACTACATAATCTGGAGTTTCTTTAATCGCTTTATCCATATCAAAAGCTTGATGCCCTTGTTCTCCGTAAGCTCCTTTAGTATAAAAATCCCCTTGCATGATGTAGTACTCTTTGTCTACCGGAGGTAAACCACCTTCTGGTTCCACCAAAATCAAACCATACATTCCGTTTGCGATGTGCATTCCTACAGGCGCTGTTGCACAATGATACACATACAAACCAGGAAGTAATGTTTTGAAATTAAATACTTTTTCGTGTCCTGGTGCTACAAGTGACGAAGTTGCTCCTCCACCTGGACCTGTTACCGCATGTAAATCGATATTGTGCGGCATTTTGTTGTCTGGATGATTTTTCAAATGAAATTCTACCTCATCTCCTACTCTAGTTCTAATAAAACTACCCGGAACTGATCCTCCAAATGTCCAATACGTATATTTCACCCCATCAACCATTTCTCCTTCTTGTTCCTTAATTTCCATGTTCACGATCAGCTTTTTTGCCGCTCGATCTCCTACTGGTTTTGGAACAAATGGTGGCGCAGTAAGCTCAGCAACTTCCTGCCCTTCTACTTTTATACTTTCATAATATTTAGCATCTTTCTCTTCTGTTTTACCACAAGAAAAAAGACCTAAAGCAAGAGCTACTACTACAATAGCATTCTTTGTTTGTTGTTTAATGTTACTCATAACATGAATTTTTTTCGTTTATTTTCGCTTTGTATTATTATTCAAAATTAAAAGATAAAAAGGTCTTTTATTATGATAAAAGTCATGTTTTTAACTTTATTTTAAGGATTTTAAAAAACTAATAATACCAACGAAATTAGCAGTGTTAAAACTATAATTAAAGTGTATTTCCAAGCCGAATTTGCCTTTCTTAATTCCATAAATTGAAAAGCAACCAACAAGAATTTAATACCTGAAAGTCCCATTATCAAAGCGACTGCTACATTCGAAAATGAAGTTGAATTTGAAATTAAAGCAGTAGTTATCGTCAATACAATCAACAATCCATAAGTAACTAATAGTGATTTTTTCATTTCTTAAAAGATTAAATAAAGAGTTGGAAAAAGTAGCAGCCAAATCAAGTCGCACATATGCCAGAAAGCGGCACAGGCTTCAACGTCCTCAACAGCTGTATCCGAATTTTTCCTGGTCATTCCGTAGTTTGTCCAAATCAAAATTACCAATCCCATAATAACATGAATCAAGTGAAAAGCGGTAAGTAACCAATAAAAACTAAAGAAAACATTTGTTTCTAATGTAATTTCAGACTCAATTTTATGATAATATTCTGCACTTTTTAAGATCAAAAATAACAAACCACCAAGCATAGTTAGCTTGAAATAAAAAGATGATTTTGCTATATTTTTTCCCTTGAATTGGTGTACGGCGGTAGCCATAAAAAAACCACTAGTCAATAAGAAAATAGTATTAATAGCACCAAAAGTAGTGTTGAGTTGCAAACGGGATTGATGAAATACTTCTGGTTCTTGGTGACCATAATAAACAAAGGCAATCAATGCCATTCCGAAAGTTATTAATTCCAGATAAATGATGATCCACATCAAAATCCCTCCCGGAGGATAAAAGATGTTTTTGTAATCGATTTTTAATGTGTTCATAATTTTCAATAGTATAGATTTTTGATTATATAAGTTAAAAAACTTAACAGGAAAGGATACTAATTTGATAAGGCTTGAAAAAATATTGCAACAATTCAGTGTGTTGATTTTTCAAAAGTTAAATTGCCTCCAACTTTAGCTTGAGGTTTAAAATCAGGATTATCTCATATGGCTTTAGTCTAAAAGCGTATAATTTTGGCTAAAGCCCTATCTAAATAATTTCAAATACCCCAGCTAAAGCTGCTGCCAATTGAAACTACTTTTGAACTAAATCGCTACAAAATCTTAAATCCTTATTCTTAAATCAATATTATTCCCAGTCTAGTAGTCGTTTTTCACCCTCAATTTTCTTGATATCGGTGATATCCTGCGACATTTCTATGACTCCTTTGTAATTTTTATCGGCGTCCCTAACTGCAAAATAACGTATGTAGATTAAGCGATCTTTGAAGTTAATCCAAAACGAGGATTCGCTTTTGGTGCCTTTTCTAAATTCTTCCAAAATTTTGAGAACGGTTCCTACGCTTTTGAGCGGATGACAAAATTTTACTTCTCGACCGATAATTCCAGCACTTCGAGGAAAAACACGTTCTTCACCTCTATTATAGAAAATAACTTTATCATTTTCATCTACATAAGTAAGATCTAGAGGCAGGGTTCTAAAAAGCAAGTTCACCTGTTCTACCGTCATGTGTCCTTCGTCATAATGAGAAGTATTTTCTAAAGAGAATGGCATTTCCCTTACCGTAAAATCTTCACTTGGGTGAACATAAGCAACCGCTGGATATGGAGAAGGTGGTTGTGAAAGCATCCATCCAATTTCTTCTTCGCCTTCACGCATGGTAATCCAATCTTTTTCGGTCAATATGTCTAAGGCATTTGGAAACAAAACAGTTTCTTCGACATCCAATAATCGGTAAACTCCATTAATTAAATACGGTGCATTCTCCTTTATTTTTTCGAAATCCCTTGCGTCGATATGCTTACGCAAAATTTTAAATTGTTCTCTCAAATTATCATGAAACGACCACATTCCTTGAGACGGCCCTACCCAACCTTTTAGCTCCAAAAACGGAAAAAGTTGATTTTCTTTGCGTGCAAATCGTTTCTCAATTGTGTGTAATTGATTGAAAATATTAGTGTATTTCTGTAATTCGTCCTCTGGATTTACTGCAGCTAATTCTGTTAACAATGTATTTATAATTTCCTTTTCCTGAAAGTAAACCGAAACTGGGTGTCCTTCTGGAAGTGCTGTGGTATTTGATACTTCATTCATATCATTACTTATTTTTGATGTTTAATTTTCTCGTACAATTTCACTAAGGATTGCAACAGCTCAACGGGAGTCGTCAAAATCTGGTAGTGATTTTGTCCGAACATTTGTGGTAGATAATATTTGGCCTGAGCTTCAATGGCTAACGCATAGGAATTAATATTCCTACGGTTGAGCTCTCGAAGTGCTTGCTTAACATCATTAATACCGTATTTACCTTCGTATTTATCGTAATCATTGGGTTTTCCGTCAGAAATTAGAATAACCCATTTGTTTTTGGTGCTTCTGCTGTCTAATCGTGCGCCTGCATGTCGCAAAGCAGCACCAATTCGAGTATAACCGTTAGGTTCTATCGCTCCAATTTTATGCTTGGCTACGTCCCATTTTTCGTCAAAATCCTTAACCGTTAAGTAGGTCGAATAGTTGCGCGTTTTAGAATAAAAACTATCAATCGAAAAATCAATATTGAATTCATTCAACATTTCTCCAAAGAGAATAGAAACTTCTTTTTCGACATCAATCACCCGGTTTCCTGCCGCATAGCTGTCGCTGGAAAGACTTATATCCAAAAGCAGAAGAATCGATAAATCTTTGTCTTTTTTTCTATTCGAAATATAAACATTCTCAGACGGCGTGCGTTTTGAATGAACATCTACATATAAATCTGTTAAGGCATCGAGGTCAAACTCTTCGCCTTGATTTTGACGTTTTTGTTGTTGCATTTTATTGTTAACGCTCGTCAACATTTTGCGTAAACCCATTAAGGTTGCCGCGTTCTTTGTAATTGTATTTTTATAATAATTGGCATCTGTTTTAAGCTGTGATTTGGGATAGACTTTACAGAAATTGTCTTTGTAATTGCGTTTGTCAAAATCCCATTCGTCATACTTAATATGAAAACCTTTGGCATCCACTTCGGCACTTTCGGAGATCGTAGCATTTTCTACAAAGTCTGCCTGATAAACCGAATGTGCAGTATCATCTACTCGTACGGTATATTTCATGCTCAACTCTTCTAATGCGTCTTGATGTTCATCTAATTCATCTGAACCATCAAAATCACGCCAAACACCGTTGAATTCTTCGGCCGTTTCGACTTTTTCAAAATTATGGAGCATCACATAATCTTCTTGTTGTTTTTTATCTAATTCAACCGTAATTACTTCTTCTACAGCCGTTGCTTTCAAAGTAGTTGTAGGTTGCTGCTCCTTGGCTTTTTTTATTTTATCTGAAAAATTATCCAGTTTTTTATTGCTGTTTAACTCGATTTCATTTTGCATCCATTTTCCATACAACCAAGAATAATCGGCGGTGATCTTATCGGTTGCTTTTTGAGTAAAATGATTTTTTATTTTCGAATGGAAATCGGCATCGATAGAAAATTCGGCAAATAAAATTGATAGAATTTCTTCGGATGTCTCCAATGCTTTTTGCTGTGAGAGTTCTAATGATTGCTTTCTTTCAGTAGGTGGTTTCCAGTTGAATTCCAAACGTTTTTGAATACTAAGATATACCACCCGAAAGAGATAGAAAGTAAGATTCTCATTCGTATTCTCTAAGTCCGAAAAAGATATTGGAAGGAAAAAATTATTATTTTTATAACCGCCTTCTCTTTCCGCAGGATAAATATCGATAGGATCACCCGTCAATGCGCGCGCCAAAATCGTTAAACGTGGTTTGACATCATTCAACAGTACTGTTCTAGCTACAATTTCGGGATCAATTTTTCTGCTTTTTTTCAATTGCTTGAAAAATTTCCCTACTAAATATTCGTCTAATTCGAAACCCATAGTTTTAGTATTCAGTGTTCATTTTTTTAGTGATCAGTTCGTCTCTATGAATTCAATAAAGAGTTAAACAGTATTCAACTGGATACTAAAAACTGACTACTGAACACTTTTTTTATATCATCAAATCACACAAATCTTTTAATGCAACTAATGTTTGTAAATCGTCTGTTAACGGTTCCACAACTGCGACATGTACCGACGCTCTTTTTGGGTGCCCGCTATGAATAATCTTGGCGGCATTCACTAGTAAACGAGTGGAAACGGTTTCAGTTAAACCTAGTTCGGTTAGGTTTCTGATTTTGTTTCCAATGGCTACTAGCTTTTTAGCTGTATCGTGATCTATTTTTGTTTCCTTGACCAAAATTTCAATTTCAATTTGTGACTCTGGATATTCGAACGATACGGCTATAAATCGCTGGCGCGTAGAAGGTTTTAGTTCTTTAAATCCGCGTTGATAACCTGGATTAAAAGAAGCTACTAACATGAAATCGTCATGCGCTTTTACAGTTTCACCTAATTTGTCTATGAATAGTTCCCGTCTATGGTCTGTGAGTGAGTGAATTGCTACGATGACGTCTGGTCTTGCTTCGGCAACCTCATCAAGATAAATGATAGCTCCGTCCCTTACAGCAGTAGTTAACGGACCATCAAGCCAAACTGTTTCAGCTCCTTTTATGATAAATCGACCAATCAAATCGGTCGAAGAGGTTTCTTCGTGGCAACTTATGGTGATTAGTTTTTTGTCTAACTGATGTGCCATGAATTCTACAAAACGAGATTTTCCTGTTCCTGTAGGCCCTTTTAATAAAAAGGGAATTTTGTTTTTATAAGCGTGGTTAAAGACGTCAATTTCTTTTCCAACGGCATGATAATAGGGTGCGTTTTCTAACATCTTGTTTTAATTTTTATATAAAAAACCAGAATACCATAACAATTGCTTGTGGGACATCTCAATTCTAGAGATAGACAGTTAAAGTATTCTGGATATTTCAATTACAATATTGAGTTATTCGAAATAGGTTTGTAGTTTTAAATTACTTTTTTTCCTTTTTTCTGAGTAACGGTTGCTAGATTTTCAATTGTATGACCATCGATTTTGTAACCATCTACTCGCGGACTATCGTGCTCAGCTATTAAAGCTTCATCTGTAGGTGTACCATATTTTATGAAATCATAAATAAATAGTGCAATTCCAGTAGTAAACATCGTAGCACAGATCAGTAAAACAACAAAGTGAATTGCAATTTCGTCTTGTACGACCATGAAATCCATTTTCATTTTACGTTCCATATACACTTGTGCAACACCTGCTACACCAAAAGCGACGGTCATTCCTAAAATTCCAATATTTGATAACCAGAATGCCATCATTCCATGTGTGCTTTGATATCGTTTACGACCTGTTAAATTAGGAAGTGCATAACTAATAATTGCCAAAACAATCATCGCATAAGCACCCCAGAACGCATAATGCGCATGCATTGCTGTAACTAATGTACCGTGAGTGTAAAGATTGGTTTGCGGCAATGTATGTGCAAAACCAAGTAATCCAGCACCAACGAAGGAAACGATTGAGGCTCCAATTGTCCAAAATAAAGCAATTTTATTAGGATGGCTTTTTTCTCCTTTTCTATACATATTCACAGCGAATAACGCCATGGCTAAGAAAGCTAAAGGCTCTAAGGCTGAGAAAATTCCACCTACTACTAACCAAATTTTATTTACTCCGATGTAGTAATAATGGTGACCTGTTCCTAAAACTCCTGAAAGGAAAGTAAGACCTACGATTACGTATAACCATTTTTCGATTACTTCTCTGTCAACTCCCGTTAATTTGATTAATAAGAAAGATAAAATACCTCCCATGATTAATTCCCAAACACCCTCAACCCATAGGTGAACTACCCACCAACGGAAAAATGAATCCATTACTTGGCTATCAAACCAAATCATCCCAGGGATATAAAGTAAGGCTGCGAATAGCAAACCCATTACAAGTACAATAGCTGTTGTTGTTTTCTGTTTTCCTTTGTATAAAGTTCCTATAATTAAGAACAAGAAAAGCAACACATTTACAACTACTAAATAGTCTAATTCTCTAGGGATTTCTAAAAATTTTCGTCCTTCCCAGTGATTAAAGTGAAAACCAACAATAGCGACAACACCAACAATGGCTAAGGATATCAGCTGGACATAAGCCCATTTGACGCTTATTAATTCATGCTGTGCTTCTTCAGGAATAATGTAATAGGCCGCCCCCATAAAACCTGTTAACAACCAGACTACCAGTAAATTAGTATGTACGGCGCGAGCTACGTTAAAAGGAATTATTTCGTGTAATCCTTGTATTCCTATTCGGTCAAATCCCATGATAAAACCGTAGACGATTTGCAGGGAAAAGAGTAGCATGCACAGGGCAAAAAACCAATAGGCTACTTTTTGTGATTTATATTTCATATTTGTATATTTTATTTGTTATCGGTCAACAATGGTATCGTCTTCTATTTAATGGCGTTTGTTTAAAACAAACATCTTGTTAATGGCGAGTTCATACCCTTTATTATTTAATTATTCTTGCTTCGCTAAAGGTGAAATTACATGCTCAAACCCATTCAAATCAAGTTTTCCAATCCATTTAAAATAAGCTACCATTGCATTTGCATCGGCTTCACTCATTTTATATGCCACCATTTTTCGTCCTCTTGGTGCCCATGGAACTGGAGACATTAACACGGCCTTAATGTAGCCTTCGCCGCGGCGCTCTAGGACTTTTGTCAATTCAGGGGCGTAATAGCCACCTTCTCCCATAATACTATGGCATCCCATACAATTATTGGCTTCCCAAATTTCTTTTCCCCTCACTACCTCTTTGGTAATCTCGCTGTAATGCGTTTGATCATTTCTGGGCATAAACGAATAAATAGTCAATCCTATAAAGATTAAAAAGGTGACTAATGTTCCTCCCAGAAAAAATGCTCGTGCTTGTGATTTTGAAAGCATAATAATCTGTTTTTAGTTATTAAATAAAGTAATTTTAAATAAAGGATAATTTTGTCTTTTATTATATTGCAAAGATATAAAAGATAAATATATCTTTTTATTATTTTTTTGATTTTTTTTAGCATTCTTTTATAAATAGAATTTTATTCGAACGATATAATCGTTATGAGACTACTACTATTGCTACTTCAATTAAAAACAATTACAAAAACACATATACTTACTAAATAGATAATTATAAAAATTACTATAATTACGGATAAAATTGTCTTTTATTAAAATAATTACTAAATTTGCTTTATCAAATAAATATAAAAAACAACAATATGGAAACTTTAGAAAAAATAACAATTGGAGAATATGTAGCAAAAGATTTTAGAACAGCCGCTTTATTCTCAAAATATGGCATTGATTTTTGCTGCAAAGGAAATAGAACAGTAGATGAAGTTTGTGAAAAAAAAGCAGTAAAACCAGAAGATTTACAAATCGAAATTGCTGCTATTTTGAATACTAAAAATGATTCTAGAATCGATTTTAATGCGTGGCCATTAGATCTTTTAGCTGATTATATCGAAAAAACACACCATCGTTATGTTGAAGAAAAAACACCTACCCTACTTCAATTTTTGGATAAATTATGTAAAGTTCACGGCGCGAGTCATCCTGAATTGTTTGAAATCAACGAACTCTTTAAAGGTTGCGCAGGAGAACTAGCACAACACATGAAAAAAGAAGAATTGATGTTATTCCCTTTTATCAAAAAAATGGTTACCGCATCAATTTCTGATGAAATAATTGCACAACCACATTTTGGAACCGTTAAAAATCCGATTGCGATGATGATGGCAGAGCACGAAGCAGAAGGAGATCGATTTGCTAAAATTGTGGAACTAACCAACAATTACACGCCACCAGCAGATGCTTGTAATACGTATAAAGTAACTTTTGCAATGCTTAATGAATTTGAACAAGATTTACACAAACACATCCATTTAGAAAACAACATTTTGTTTCCAAAAGCAGTGGCTTTAGAAAAAGAATTTGCTGCACAATCTTAAAAAAACACTAAACGAAACAACTATGGAGAATTACGTTATCAAAAGAAATGGAAAATACAAACCCTTTGAATCTTTTAAAATCAAAGATGCTATTGAAAAGAGTTTCAAAAGTGTCTCTGTAGTTGTTGACGAAAGTGTTTTTGAGAGTCTAAGTGAAATACTTGAAACCAAAGAAGTTTGGGCTGTTGAGGAAATCCAGGATTTAATCGAAAAAGCTTTCTTTGAGAATAATTATTTTGAAGTTATGCGTTCATTTATGTTGTTTCGCCATACTCGAAAACTACAAAGAGAACATGTAAATGGTTTGAACGACGACACTACTTATGTAGATAGTACACAAACCATTGAAGAATATATCGAACAAACCGATTGGCGCATCAATGCCAATGCTAACACCTCCTATTCCAACGCAGGGTTGGTCAATAATGTTGCTGGGAAAGTGATAGCTAATTATTGGTTAGACAAGGTATATACCAAAGAAGAAGGGTACGCACACCGAAATGGAGACATTCATATTCACGATTTGGATTGCCTAACGGGTTATTGCGCTGGGTGGAGTTTGCGTGTTTTGCTGAACGACGGTTTCAACGGAGTTCGGGGACGTGTGGAGAGCAAAGCTCCTTCTCATTTTAGAGAAGCTTTGGGACAGATGGCTAATTTTCTGGGGATTTTGCAAAGCGAATGGGCAGGAGCGCAAGCCTTTAGTTCGTTTGATACCTATTTAGCTCCTTACGTTTTTGCAGATGATTTGTCCTTTGGTGATGTACTGAAAGCGGTTCGTAGTTTTGTGTATAATTTGAATGTTCCTGCTCGTTGGGGACAATCACCTTTTACGAATATTACTCTGGACTGGGTCGTTCCCGAAGATTTGAAAACCCAGATTCCGACCAAAAATGATTTGCATTTTTTCGAAAATAATAATCACGAAACTGTTTTGGCTAGAGCCAAAAAAAGAGGAGTTAACAAACTAACAGACTTGCGATACGAACATTTCCAAAAAGAAATGAATCTTATCAATAAAGCCTACTATATCGTAATGACCGAAGGTGATGCCAACGGACAACCCTTTACCTTCCCTATTCCGACAGTGAATATTACCGAAGAATTTGATTGGGAAGGTGAAAACACCGAATTGCTTTTTGAAAATACTGCCAAAATTGGTTCGTCTTATTTTCAAAATTTTATCGGAAGTCAATATGTTTTGGATGAAAATGGGAACCAAATTGAAAACGAAAACGCCTATAAACCCAATGCGGTTCGTAGTATGTGTTGCCGTTTGCAATTGGATTTACGGGAACTATTGAAACGTGGAAACGGATTGTTTGGTAGTGCCGAAATGACCGGAAGTATTGGTGTTGTGACTGTAAACATGGCGCGTTTGGGTTATTTATACAAAGGTGACAAAGCAGCATTATACCAACAACTAGATCGCCTTTTATATATTGCTAAAGCGACTTTGGAAAAAAAAAGAGTGTTCGTTCAAGAAATGTATGACCGTGGATTGTATCCGTACACCAAGCGGTATTTGCAACATTTCAGAAATCACTTTTCTACGATTGGTGTAAACGGAATGAACGAAATGATTCAGAACTTTACTAACAATGAGGATACTATTGCTTCTAACACTGGGATAGAATTTGCTGCTGGAATTTTGGACCACATTCGCAACCGAATGAAAGAGTTCCAAGAAGAAACAGGAAATCTGTATAATCTAGAAGCAACTCCTGCCGAAGGGACAACCTACCGTTTTGCCAAGGAAGACAAAAAGCGCTATGCCGACATTATTCAGGCGGGTCAGGAGGAGAATATTTATTACACCAACAGCTCTCAAATTCCAGTAGATTTCACACAAGATCCTTTTGAAGCTTTGCTGTTGCAAGATCAACTGCAATGCAAATACACTGGTGGAACCGTGCTTCATCTTTATATGAGTGAGAAAATCAGTTCTCCTGAAGCGTGTAAGCAGTTTGTCAAAAAAGTAATCTCTAATTTCAAATTGCCTTATATCACGGTAACTCCTGTATTTAGCGTGTGTCCTGTACATGGATATTTGAATGGCGAACATGAATATTGCCCAAAATGTGATGAAATATTGATTGAAGAAAAGAAGCAAGGTCATAAGGTTAACTAACTAATTTAAAAGTTAAACCATTAAGAAATTAATGGTTCATTAAGACTTAGCTTTTCTTCATTTCTTAATGGTAAAAAAAACAAAAAACATGAAAACAACAGCAGATCAGATTTTAGAAGAGAATCAAAAATTGAGAACAAAATGCCTGGTATATACTCGCGTAATGGGGTATCACAGACCAGTAGAAAGTTTTAACATAGGAAAAAAAGGTGAACACAAACAACGAACTCATTTTACAGAAGGAAAATGTTGCTAAACCAATTTATAGCATCACTCCATTTACCTTATTAGATTACCCACATAAATCAGCTTGCATACTTTGGTTTGCAGGCTGTAATATGCGGTGTTTGTATTGTTACAATCCCGAAATTGTTTTTGGTAAAGGCAGTATTTCTTTTGAAAAAACATTAGCATTCTTAAACAGCAGGAAACAATTACTAGATGCTGTAGTCTTTAGCGGAGGCGAATGTTTACTTCACAAAAAGAGTATTGTGTTTATTGAAAAAGTCAAAAAAATGGGCTTTCTGGTCAAAATAGACACCAATGGTTCGCAACCCCAAGTACTTGAGGAATTAATCGAAAAAGAGCTGATTGACTATGTTGCTCTTGATTTTAAGGCGATGCCCGATAATTTTGAAAAAATAACACAATCAAATCTTTTTGTCCCTTTCGAAAAGTCACTACATTTATTGCTTGAAAGTCGATTGCCGTTTGAAGTTCGTACTACGGTGCATTCCGATTTATTAAAGAAAGAAGATATTCATCAAATGATTCTTTATTTGGAAAAAGCAGGATATAATGGAAATTATTACATTCAGCATTTTGTAAACGGAACGACTACTATTGAAAAATTAGGTTATTCGTTCAAGGAATTAGAAAAAGAAAAACTTTCGACAGAAAAAATAAAAGTACATTTTAGAGGGTGATTATTCCATTGTCTTTAAAAACCATTAATTTAAAAATAGCTCATGAGCGATACTAAACCATTAAAAAGAGCCCCTGAATTACAACCTTTAAGCCACAATCATCATCACGGATTATTGCTATGCTGGAAAATACGCACTGGAATAAAAAAGGAAGTGTCACTAGAACGCATTAAAGAATACACCGATTGGTTTTTTGAAAAGCATTTAAAACCCCATTTTGAATTAGAAGAAAAATATATTTTTACGATTTTAGGTGATGATAATCCATTGATTGAACAAGCGTTGTCAGAACATAGTCGTCTCAAAGATTTATTCAACGCTACTACAGATTTAAAAGAAAATCTTAGTCTAATAGACATAGAATTGGAAGCACACATTCGTTATGAAGAGCGCGTATTGTTTGCTGAAATTCAAAAAGTAGCCACCGCGGATCAATTAGCAAAAATTAAAGAAATTCATACCGAAGAAGCTTTTGTTGAAAAAGATGATAATGCATTTTGGCTTTAAAAATTATATTTTGAACCATCAATAAATTAAGAAAAGTTAAGGCTTTATATCCTTAATTTCTTAATGGTTATATTTCTAAAATTCAGCAGAAAGTTACGTTTCGTATTAGAGACTGATTATGAAAAAACATTGGATAGTAATTTGTTTTGCAAATTTTTTTATTGCCTCGTTAATGGGACTGCTACTTCGTTGGATGTATGTTGCGCCTATCGAAGGCGTGAATTTTCAGTTTTTAATGCATGGTCATTCTCACGTAGCCATGTTGGGCTGGGTTTATATGATGCTGTATTGTTTAATCATTTATAATTTTGTTCCAAAAGAAGCACAACAAAAACGAATTTACAATCGCTTATTTTGGATTACTGAAGTCGCCGTCATTGGCATGATGCTGGATTTCCCTGCTCAAGGTTATGCTTTTGTCTCTATCCTTTTTTCTACTCTTCATATTTTTTGCAGTTATTATTTCGCTCGACTCATTTGGAAAGAGGCAAAACCCCCTACTTTCCCCGAAAAAAGAATGTTGCGTACCGCTTTACTTTTTATGGTTTTCTCTACTTTCGGAGTTTGGTGTCTGGGACCAGCGGTTGGATTACTGGGAAAATCAAGTGCTTTTTACCAAATATGCATTCAGTATTTTCTTCATTTTCAATTTAATGGTTGGTTTTTATTCGCTGTTTTAGCGTTGTTTTTTCAACAAATAAAATTAAAAATTGACGAGAAAAAATTCCGTTTGTTCTACACCTTATTCGTTATTGCAACGATCATGACTTTGGCTTTGCCGGTAAGTTGGTTTCTTACCAATCCTGTTTTTTATTGGATAAATGTTGTTGGCGTGTTGCTACAATTAGTTGCAGCTGTACTTTTTATTCAAAACACTGGATCACAATTACGAGTGTTTTTTGGTACTTTATCTTCTTTAGAAAAAACAGTTTATGGTTTTGCTCTATTTTCGTTGGTATTAAAAATCGGAATTCAATTGGTTGTTTTATTGCCTGAACTGGCTCAGATGTCACACCAAATTCGGAATTTTGTTATTGGATATATTCATCTGACCATGCTTGGCATTATCACTGGATTTCTGTTCGGTTTTGCATTGCAACATCAATTTTTAAATACTAAAAACGCATTTCATAAAGGGGGTATCCAAGTTTTTTTGATAGGTTTCGTAACTACCGAGATCTTGTTGTTTCTGCAAGGATTGTATTTATATTTTGATACAGGAGCGCTTCCTTACTATTATCTTAGTTTATTCATTGGTAGTGTACCATTGACCGTTGGACTATTAATCATAACTGTGAATTTACTAATTCAATTAAAAAGAAAGCAAGTTGTTACCCAAAACTATCCTATTTAATACCTAGAACAAAACTTATTTCGTAATTTTGAAAAAAACAAATTATGTTTTCAAAAACCTGTGAATACGGCATTCGTGCTACTATTTTTATTGCTTCTGAATCTTATCAAGACAACCGAGTGGGACTGAAAGATATTGCGCGAAAAATAGATTCTCCTGAGGCTTTTACAGCCAAAATTTTACAGATACTTTCCAAAAATAATATTATCCATTCTATAAAAGGAGTTGGTGGCGGTTTTGAAATTCCTAAAAAAAGTATGAGCCGAATAAAGCTAATACAAATCGTATCAGCAATTGATGGTGATCGTGTTTTTACAGGTTGTGGATTAGGCCTAATTCACTGTTCTGAGGAACATCCTTGCCCGGTTCATGAAAAATTTAAAACCATTAGAAATGAATTGACTTTCATGCTTGAAAATACCAATCTAGAGGAACTTGCACTGGGAATTAAATCGGGTGATACCTTCTTGAGGTATTAATCTTTCTTGTAAGACTCAATCCATTGCTACTTTCATAAAATTTTATTTGTTTTGTTTATAGTTAAAACCTAATATTTATCATGTTTTCTGTTTTTTTTAAGAAGTATTTTTGATTAAAATTATCATCATGCATTTCTGGAAAAAAAGGACACAAATTGAAAGACAGTTAAGAATTCAACAAGCATTAAGTGAAAATGTTAATTTTTCACATGACACTTCTTTAGGTTACCCCGCATCTAAATTAGATGGAAAAGTGTTTAATGAAGATGCTTCTTTTTTAAAAAATGCTCCTATTTTACAAACATATGTTGCAAATCCCAACCATATTGGCTGTCACACTTTTGGTCATTCAGAAAAAGCATTTAAAGGAACACAGGAAATTGAGCGAGAAGTATTAAACGTACTTGCTGTTGATGTTTTTAAAGTTGAACTTAACTCTTTTGACGGATATATTGCTACAGGTGGTACCGAAGCAAATATTCAGGCAATCTGGATGTACCGTAATTATTTTATAAATAAGCTCGCTGCAAATTCAACTGAAATAATCATTATTGCATCAGAAGATACTCATTATTCGATTCCTAAAGCAGCTAATTTATTGATGTTAGATTGGTTAAAAATCCCTGTTGATTTTAAGACTCGTCTTATTGACTCCAATATTTTAGAAAACAAGATAATTAAAGCTAAAATTGAAGGGAAAAAATATTTTATTGTGGTCTCAAATCTGGGCACCACCATGTTTGGCGCAGTTGATGATCCCAATGATTATATTCAAATTCTTGATAAACATCATTTAAATTATAAAATCCATATAGACGCTGCTTATGGTGGTTTTGTTTATCCATTTAGTAATAAAGCAAGTAGCATTAACTTCGAAAATCCAAAAATTAGCTCCATAACTATCGACGCTCATAAAATGCTTCAAGCTCCTTATGGAACTGGAGTTTTTATTTGTAGAAAAGGATTAATAGAAAATGTCCTTACTAAGGAAGCTGAATATGTTAAAGGCATGGACTTAACCTTGTGCGGGAGTCGTTCTGGTGCTAATGCAGTAGCTGTTTGGATGATATTATTTACTTACGGCACTTATGGTTGGTGTGAAAAAATTCGTATTTTACAAATGAGAACAGAATGGCTATGCGAACAATTACAAATTTTAAATGTAAATTATTTTAGAGAAAGCTATATGAATATTGTCACTATTGACGCTAGCTCTATTAGTCCCGAACTAGTTGAAAAATATGATTTAGTTCCCCAAAAACATGATAAAAATAATCAATGGTATAAAATTGTAATAATGGACCATGTCGAAATCGATCATTTATTCGCTTTTATAAGCGATTTAAAAATAACAATTCATAAAAACATCGAAATAGCTCTTTTGTAAAACTAATCAAGATCGCCAAAAAAAATCACAACAGCTATTACAATAACAAAGATTTTTTGCCAATTTTGACGAATTTAAAATATGTAAAACTACTAAAAATGAACAGTTTAAAAGAAAAAATATTAGCATTAAAAAAAGAAAAAAACGCAGTAATTCTAGCCCATTATTATCAAGAAGCTGCTATTCAGGATGTAGCGGATTATGTGGGCGATAGTTTAGGATTATCGCAGGAAGCAATGAAAGTGGATGCTGACATTATACTTTTTGCAGGAGTTCATTTTATGGCTGAAACCGCCAAAATATTAAACCCGACTAAGAAAGTAATTTTACCAGATATAAAAGCAGGTTGTTCGTTAGCAGAATCCTGTCCACCAGATTTGTTCCAACAATTCATAGACCAGCATCCAGACCATATTGTCATCAGCTATGTGAACTGCTCTGCCGAAATTAAAGCATTAAGCGACATTGTTTGTACCTCATCAAATGCGGTAAAAATAGTAGAATCAATACCAAAAGATAGACCGATTATTTTTGCGCCAGACAAGAACTTAGGGAAATATATTATTGAAAAAACAGGGCGTAACATGCTGGTATGGCGTGGCTCTTGTGTTGTACACGAAGCCTTTTCACTAGACAAATTAATCGAAGTCTACAAGTTACATCCAGATGCTACAATCATTGCCCATCCTGAGTCAGAAACACATATTTTAAAAACCGCGAGTTATATAGGTTCAACAGCAGGAATGATTGAATATGTAAAAACAAGTTCTAACAACAAATTCATTGTCGCTACCGAAGCAGGAATTCTTCATAAAATGCAACAAGAAGTACCGGAAAAAATATTGATACCGGCGCCAGCTAAAGACGATAACACTTGCGCTTGTAGTGAATGCGCCTATATGAAAATGAATACTTTAAAAAAAGTATACAATTGTTTGCTAAATGAAACTCCAGAGATTAATGTTCCCGAAAATATTCGTAAAAAAGCATTACTTCCTATTGAGCGTATGCTAGAATTATCCAAATAATGATACATACAAATTACTTAATCATTGGTTCTGGAATAGCGGGATTGACCTTTGCTATAAAAATTGCAGATCTATTCCCTGATAAAAAAGTTACGATAATTACAAAAGCATCGGCAGACGAATCGAATACAAAATATGCACAAGGAGGAATTGCCATTGTGACCAATGAAACTGAAGATTCCTATCAAAAACACATCGAAGATACCTTGATTTGTGGTGATGGACTCTGTAATATAGATGCAGTAAAAATGGTAGTTACCGAAGGCCCTGAACGTTTGAAAGAACTGATAGCTTGGGGAGCTAAATTTGATACCAATTCCAAAGGAACTTTTGACCTAGGTAAAGAAGGAGGCCATTCTCAAAACAGAGTCGTACATCATAAAGATCAAACTGGTTTCGAAATTGAACGCGCTATACTTGAACAAGTATATCAAAAAGAAAATATTACAGTTCTAGATCATCATTTTACCCTTGATTTAATTACTGAAAACAATCGTTGCCTGGGTGCCTATGCTTTAAATCAAAAAATAAACAAAATCGTTACATTTCAATCTGAATATACTTTACTAGCCACTGGTGGTATTGGACATCTTTATGGACATACCACGAATCCAGTGATTGCAACAGGAGATGGTATTGCTATGGCTAGTCGTATCAATGCAGTCATCAAGGATATGGAATTTATACAATTTCACCCCACTGCATTATATGAGGATACTGCTGGTTCTGCATTTTTGATTTCGGAAGCAGTTCGCGGATTTGGTGCTTATTTACGAACTAAAAACGGATACCGATTCATGCTTGATTACGACCAAAGAGAAGAATTGGCTTCCCGAGATGTCGTTTCGCAAAGTATTGATATGGAACTAAAAAAATCAGGTGACAAATGTGTTTATTTAGATTGCACCCATTTAGACATAGAAGCTTTTACAAAACATTTCCCTATGATTTATGAACGTTGTAAAAGCATCGGCATAGACATTGCCAAAGATTGGATTCCAGTAGTTCCTGCCCAGCATTATCTTTGTGGCGGTATTGTGGTGGATAAACACGGAAAAACATCTATCGAAAATTTATTCGCCTGCGGCGAATGTTCCCAAACGGGATTGCACGGCGCCAACCGACTGGCCTCCAACTCCCTACTGGAAGCCTTAGTATATTCAGATAAAATCTATAATTATTTGTCGAAAGCCTCCTTAAAAAACCAAGATGCAATCAATTTAATTTCGAATTGGATTGTATTAGACAAACCTGAAGTAAATTTAAATTTTATTAATACTAAGAAAGCAGCATTACAGCTTTTAATGCGACAAAACGCAGGAATCGTTCGCAATAACATCGATTTACTTAATGCAAAAGAACAATTGCTACAGTGGCAAAACGAACTAGACCATTTGTCTAAAACCCATCAAATCAATATTGCTTTATGGGAGCTACAAAATATGATTATCGTAGGTTATTTAATCGCACAAGATTCTATTAGGAGAAATGATAATCGAGGTGGTTTTATGAAAGTGTAACGAATTTTGTGTGAAATTCAAAAAAAACTCCATTTTAACTATTTAAAAACAGGAAGGGTTTATCCTCAATATATACTAATCAATCACAATTTCTTTTCCATAATATAATCTTCCATAAGGTAACCCTCGCCAAAAGTGATGTCGACCTCTTCGGTTATTTCAAAACTAATTTTTTTGTAGAAGTTAAGCGCCGTATTGTATCTGTCTACATTCAAAGAAATTATTTCAGATTCTTCTTTTAAAGCAGATTGCTCCACAGCATCGAGTAACGTTTTACCAATACCTTTTCCTTGGGTTTCTGGTAGAATATAAATTTTATGAATGTGGGTTTTATTTTTATTTTGATAATTATGCGGATGCTACGACGCTAAACAGTCCTATAAAAGTATAGCTCGTACTGAATGATTTGAGCATCTTAAATCGTCAAGTGCGACTGAAAACCTATTTTAAAGGCAACGGCATCCAGTTTAACACCAATGATTATGTGGTGGGAGAAAAAGCTTTGTATCTGGAGGGAGGAGTTCCATTACAATTGACAAATATAGAGTTAGCCCCTTATTTTAAGTTCCAAAACCTACAGGGCTTGAACCCCAACGTCTATGCAAACGCATTACCCGAAGGTATTTATGAGTTTTGCCTTGAAGTATATGATGTACTGACTAATAAAAAATTATCTCGCAAATCCTGCGTGACCACCGTTATTTTCCAGAATGACCCACCGTTTTTAAACCTGCCTACTAACAAGCAGGAAATCATGCAGCAAAACATACAAAATATTGTTTTTAGCTGGACTCCCCGAAATATAAATGTGAGCAATGTAGTCTATGAGTTTTCTTTGGTAGAAATTTGGGACAACAATACCCCAGTAGAAAACGCCTTTTTATACTCGCCACCATTATATACCACTAAGGTACGGAACACTATTTTACAATACAGTATCAATGAACCCCAACTGATACCTGGCAAACGCTATGCTTGGCGTGTGAAAGCGATGGCCAATGCCGAAGAAATAGGCGTGTTTAAGAATAACGGTTATAGCGCCATTTTCTCTTTTGACTATCTGATACAATGCCAAGCACCACTGGGGATTGCGGCAGCTCAAGTGAGCCAAAATCACTTGGAGTGGCGCATTAGACAATTATGATTATGAGGTAAAATTGGAAAAACCAGTCAAATTGACCACCACTTTCCAGTGTAAATTGACCACCAGTTCCGGGGCAAACTGACCACCACTTTCCAGTTCAAATTGACCA
>NZ_FOFZ01000013.1 GCF_900111075.1 Flavobacterium frigoris | reverse complement strand
GTGGTTTGACTTGCATAATAGGTTTCTGTAACTAAGGTTTCTGAACCTGTATATAAGGTGCCTGATGTTGCTGCTGAATACCATTTGATAGCCGTACCTGTAGCAACTAAATCACTTACTTTTTTAGCATCTACTGTACAAAATGTTTGTGCAGAAGCACTAGGTGCTGATGGTGTTGCATTTACTGTTACTCCAACAGATGTTCTCAAACTCTCACAACCATTTAATGTCTGGCTTGCATAATAGGTTCCTGTAACTAAGGTTTCACTTCCCGTATAAAGCGTACCAGCAGTAGCCGCATCGTACCATTTAACTGTAGTGCCTGTAGCCACTAAATCAGATACTTTTTTACTATCTATACTACAAAAACTTTGTGCGCTTGCAGCCGGAGGTGCCGTTGTATTTACTAGTACTGGAACAGAAAAACAGGTAGTAGTGTTACAAGTACCTTTGTATCGCACATAATAAGTAGTGTTAGCCAATGGAGAAACCGTAATACTATTCCCTGTTCCTACCGCTGTTGTCCCACACGATCCTGAAAACCACTCCGCTATTGCGCCTGTCCCTAAAGTACCCCCAGAAACGGTAAGTGTAGTAAAGTCACCCGGGCATATGGTGGTAGATCCAGCAATTCCAGTTGGAGCAACAGAGTTTTTATTTATAACAAATGGAGTGGTAGTTCTACAATCTAATTTATCAGAACTGGCAGCATAATAAGTTGTAGTTCCAGAAATATTTGTATCTGCCAATCCTGAACCAGATACACCAACTGGATTAAACGGTGAACCCGAACCTATTGGAGATCCTCCACTAGCAACTGTATACCAATTTATCGTTGGGATTATTTCTCCTCCTGCAGGTGGGGTAATACTCCAATTAAAGGTGTCATTAGTTGTTGCATTATTACCATTTGTGGTCGAAATTAAAGTGTAAGTAGTACCAACGGCTAAACTTGAAGTTGTTATCTTAGGCTCACTACTTCCGTCAGTTCCCCCATTACTATCATCATCTCCATTCAACCATACTCCTGTTCCTGGACATGTCCCTGGAGAATATGCTCCCGAAACAATATACCCCATACCATCATAATTAGCATTATCAGCCATTGTGAAAACATAAATTCCTGCAACACTAACTTGAAAGTCTATTGCCACATAATTCCTAGTCTTATTATCAAAACCACAACCATCAGTTGATTTGATGTTATTTTTAGGTCGATTACTACTAGGACTTCCTGCTGTCCAAGCTCCCGATAATGTTGTTAGATTAGCAGTTGTACCAGTCAACGACCCGGATCCCCCAGGACAAATAGTAGCTCCTGTAGTTGTTGGTGCTGAAGCACATGAAATTGGCGTGGGAGTTATCGAAGCGGTATTATTAGCTGGCGTTGCATCAGTTTCGTCACTTGAAACTGATGCAGTATTAATATAAACACCCGTATTTTTTACCGTTGCCACAACAGTTAAAGCAGCACTCGCTCCATTGCTTAAATTACCTATAGCCCAGACACCTGTTCCATTAGAATAAGTTCCTATTGACGGAGTTGCGCTTACAAAAGTATAACCACTCGGCAATACATCAGAAACAATAACACCTGTTCCTGTATTCGGCCCATTATTTGTAGCGGTAATAGTAAACGTTACATTATTACCAAATATTGGCCTCATATTATCAACACTCTTAGTAATTGATAAATCAGTACACAATGCAACAGGAATTGAATTTGAAAGTATTGATGGCCCACAAACGGTTGTTGATGAAACAGAATAAGAGCCAGAAGTTGTAGCGGTATAACTTGATGAAATTGCACCAGCTATTGCAGTTCCATTTAAAAACCATTGATAAGGAGCAATTCCTGAGTTCACAGTTAAAATCGCAGACTGAGCAGCACAAGAACCTCCTGCTACATAAGCTAAATTAGGCTCGGTTGGCTGATCAACGAATTTAGAGAAAAATCCAGACATTGAAAAACCACCCCCTTGTTCGACAAACGAAACTGACAATCTTGAAGCACTCGATAATTTCACAACAACTGGTGAGGAAATATTAGTATCCGTAAAAGTTATTAGATACCATCCAGTCGTTCCTAATTGTTTTCTAGTTATCGCTCCTCCTCCTAAAGTTTGAATATCAATACCATTAAGATACACTTTATCTGTGGCACTATTCAACAAAACATAACCAAAATAAGGCAAAATTTGATTAGTATAACCCAAAAACTGAGTAGTCTCTACAACGAGCGAGCCTGAACAAACTTGAGCAGGTGCAACAGTAGAAATATCTACCTCACAACCATCTGCTGTTCCAGAATATACAACAACATTTTTTGTAGCTACAATCCTTGAAGAAGAATATTTATTATTCCCAACGACACCATTGATAAAAGTATAAAAATCTCCTGCATTTGTCAATAATTTAGTTACTGTCGAAGAAAAAGCACCTGTACTTGTATAGGTGTCAATTTGAACAGATGTATTTGCTACTGTTGCAACAACAGTTGTTTGCTCAGCTTTGTCATTACCATTACCTTTTACTATAATGTACTCTTTCCCTAAAACACTAATGGGTGGGATTTGATCAAACGTTCCATCACCACAGCCAGAAGGTGCATCTATAGCAGCACCAGTATTCATTACAATCCCTTTTGAAGAGGTAATTAAAGCACCTAAAGTCGTTTTAAAAAGCCAGCTTTGACCAGCCTGCAAGGTAGCTACAACGGTTCCATTTAAGCTTACGACTGTATTATTATACAATGCCATCGCACTGTAAATTGGAGTTCCATTACCCGTTGAATCATTTCTATAATAGCCAATTCTAAAACTAACACCTATCCCTGGATTACCAAAACTAGTTAATGATGCATTCCCTTTAATGAATGAATCTCCTACCGTACTGTTATCGGAAGCAATATTTCTTACATTAACTGAAATCGGTTTATCTCCCGTAATTATTAGACCACCCCCATTGATAACAGAATTCATGGGATGCATTGGAAAAGAACTTGGAACACCAGTAAATCTATAAACTAAAGGCGCACCTGCTATTGCACTTCCATTTGCCACAAATGTACCATCACTTTTCGCAATGGTAACATTAACTGCAGTTGTAGATTCAGTAGCTATTACAATAACATTAGCATTCGATAAATATTGCCACGGAGCAGGAGCAATGTAATGCTTGTCATAAAATTGTGAATAAGAATTTAGTGAAAATAAAAGACTCAAAACAAAAAATAATATTTTTCCGAATTTTGGTGTTTTTAAAGTAATTTTATTCATAAGTGAGCTGTATTTTTGGTGGCAAAAATGTCTTTTGGATATATTTATTCCTAATATTTTCGATAAAATATAGAGTGACTTAAAAAGCTTTTATTTATCAGTTTTAATGTGATAAATAAGCTGCAAAACTGCTAATTGAATCTATTTTCTAACTTCATCTACGAGATTTTAGAAAAATAGGTTTTAAACAGCGGGAGGAGTAACATTAATTCCATACATAGCGATTTAAAGGTGAAACATGGCAGATTTTTGCTAGGGCAAAGAATCTTAATATATTTTTTTTGTTCATAACTTGTTGACAAAATTAACGTTAATTTTGTAATACTGCATTAACAACATTAGTTTAAATTAAATAATAGTAAAAAAAAGCCTATTCTATAGATTTTTTTTACCATTATACTTCTTTTTGTATAAAAGCTTGCATTATTGTAATAATCACTTAAAATTAAGCCTATAGCGACCTTTCAATTGAATAGATTAACTAACGAAACCCATGCAAAAATAAAATGTATGTTTTTATTAAATTTGAAAATATAATCATCACTAAATAAATCCATCTTTAAAAAAAGGCATCGCAAAAACAGACTATTTCTACTACCTTCTAAATGTAATTTTTACACAAAAAAATTAATTATTTTTAACAGCAAAACGATTTTCTGTACACAAATTGTAGTAAAAAACATCAAGTACATTCACGAAAGTATACAAATCTCAAAGAATAAAAAAAATAAAATTCATTAAATTATCTATTAATCGTCTAAATGCTGTTTTTCACAGACAAAATACAATCAACCTTCTAGATTATATGTATTTACTTAATGATTATTTTAGGATTTATTCAGAAATACCAGAATAACATATTGAATATCAATGCAAAAAAAATTAAAATCATTAAGTAAAAAACGAGAATTTTGTCACAGAATAAAAGTATATCTGGTACACCTTTTACAAATTAACGTTGTGCAAAAATTACCAACATTCCTAAAATGGCATTTTTGAGTATCTCCTAATAAACCTTAAAATAGGAGCAAATGATATTCTAATGACAACCAGACTACACAATAATTATTTGTTGGTTTGGTAATACTTTAAAAACATATAAAAATTGTAACATACGCTATCTTTAACAATAAAAAAACAGCTTTCACAACTATGGAATCAAATGCTACCAACAAAAATATATTGGTTGCTCCGTTAAATTGGGGCTTGGGTCATGCCACGCGTTGCATTCCTATAATAAAGGCATTGCAAGAAAGCAATCACATTCCTATAATCGCTTCTGATGGAATAGCCCTTGCTATGTTACGCAAAGAATTTCCTTATCTACAAACACTCGAATTGCCTTCTTACGAAATCGAGTATGCTAAAAACGGTAAAAATTTCAAATGGAAGTTATTAAAAAATACTCCTAAGATGTTGAAAGCCATTTGGCATGAAAAAAAACTGGTAGCTTCATGGATCAAACAATACGATATCGACGGCATTATCTCTGACAACAGACTGGGTGTTCATAACAAAAATGTTCCCTGTGTATTTATAACACATCAGCTCAATGTGATGACGGGGAATACGACTTGGCTAACAAGTAAATTGCATCAAAAAATCATCAAAAAATATGCAGAATGTTGGGTTCCTGATGTTGCAGGCGAACCAAATCTTGCTGGGCAATTAAGTCACTCGACTAACTTGCCTTTTGCGCCCAAATACATCGGCCCATTAAGCCGTATGCATAAAAAAGAAATCACAAAACAGTACGACTTAATGGTTATTCTCTCTGGTCCTGAACCACAACGAGGATTATTAGAATCAATCCTAAAAACCGAATTAAAGCGTTACAGAGGTAACGTGGTATTCATTAAAGGGATTGTAGAAAAGGAACAAAAAAAAGAACAGCTAAAAAACATTACCTATTTTAACTTTATGACTAGTCGTCAACTGGAACAAACTTTTAATGAAAGTGACATTATCCTAGCACGTTCCGGTTATACTACAATTATGGACTTGGTAAAACTAGGTAAAAAAGCTTTCTTTATCCCTACTCCGGGACAATACGAACAATTATATTTGGCCAAAAAATTAAAAGAAGATGGCATGGTTCCATATGCAGAACAAGATGATTTTAAAATAGATCACTTGCCCGAGATCAAAAAATATTCCGGTTTACAGTACTTTGACAATACTCCCGATTGGATAAAACTATTTGAGGTTTTTGAAATTTAAAATCTCAATAGAAAAGCTGGTTTTCATACCGTTATTTGATATGAAAACCAACTTTAAAATGTACTTAAAGAATGGATTAATTAATTCTTGTCGGAAAATTTTTCGTGCTTGATAGTCTTCGCATTAATCATAAAAAAAACAGATTCTGCAATGTTTGTGCTGTGATCAGCAATTCTTTCAAAGTGTTTCAATGCAATAATTAAGTTGGTACCAGACACCACTGTTTTTGAATTATTTTTCATTTCCCCAATGATATTATCAATTGCATCGCTGCTCTTACTTTTAACATCAGTGTTTAATTTGAAAATTTCTTCAACGCTAGTTTCATCCATATTAAGGAAACACTCATTAGTCTTCGCTGTAATATCTTCTGCACCTCTTACAATATCAGCAATATTAAATTTTGATATAAGTTCATGCTTCTCTTTAATACTTTTGGTCAGTTTGATGATGCTCATTGACAAATCGCCAATTCTTTCTATCTCTCTGCTAATTTGCATTGCCGATATGATAAATCGTAAGTCGGAAGCAACAGGTTGTTGCAAAGCGAAAACACTCTGACAGATATCATCGATTTTCACATCTAATTTATCAATCTTATTTTCTGTTTTCTTTACTTCTTTACTTTCTAAAACGGGTTCTGAAAGGACTGCCTTAACAGCTTCAGCAACCTGACTTTCAGCTAGGCCTCCTATTTTTATAATTATGCCTCTAAGTTTACCAAGTTCTGTTTCTAAGTGTGATGCCATTTTTTTCTAAAGATTTGAAGATTTAAAGTTAATAGATTTTGAATACAAATCAAAATCATTCTTATCCGAATCTTCCTGTTATATAATCTTCTGTTTGCTTTATAGCCGGTTTTGTAAAAATAGTTTTTGTTTTATCGTACTCAATCAACTCGCCCATGTAGAAAAAAGCGGTAGTATCACTCACACGACCAGCTTGTTGCATATTATGCGTAACGATAACAATGGTATACTTATTTTTTAGCTCATAAATCAGTTCTTCAATTTTTGAAGTGGAAATTGGATCTAAAGCCGATGTAGGTTCATCCATCAACAATATAGAAGGCTTTATTGCTAGAGCACGAGCGATACATAACCTTTGCTGTTGTCCTCCAGAAAGTTCAAAAGCTGATTTTTTCAGTTTGTCTTTTACCTCATCCCAAAGTGCCACTTGTTCAATCGTCGTAACGACACGTTCTTCAATTTCATTTTTGTCAGTAATCCCATTAACTCTCAATCCATAGGCTACATTTTCAAATATAGTCTTTGGAAAAGGATTTGGTTTTTGAAAAACCATTCCAACATTTTTACGCAAATTATCCACATTTGTGTTTTTTTCGTAAATATCTGCTCCATCAATAACAATACTTCCAGTCATTTTAGTACCGTCTATAAGGTCATTCATTCTATTTAATAAACGAAGGTAAGTTGACTTACCACACCCTGATGGTCCAATTAATGCTGTAACCGTATTTTCTTTCATTGACAAAGAAATATCACGCAAAGCATGATTTTCCCCGTAGTAAAAATTTACGTTATTTGATTCTATTTTATGCATGTTATATTTTTATTTTAAATCTAATTATTCCGCTGTAATACAATTGTATAATTCATTTAATCCTACCGATGCCTGAGATCATTAGACTAGTATGAATTAGCAAACGGTATTAATTCATTTTTACTTTTTTTCCATAATATTTACGAAGTGCATTCGCCAATAAATTAGAAATTAATACAATAATAATTAATATAAGCGCTGTACCATAAGCCATTGCTCTTGATTTTTCAATATCAGTACCACTAGTTGCAATTACATATAAATGATAAGGCAATGCCATCGCCTGATCAAAGATAGAAGTAGGCAATTTAGGTAAAAAATAAGCCGCAACAGTAAATAAAATAGGCGCAGTCTCTCCAGAAACCCTTCCTACGGATAATATTAATCCCGTAACGATATTAGGAAATGCGATTGGAAATACAATTTTACTTGTCGTTTCCCATTTACTTGCTCCCAACCCAAAACTTGCTTGTCTAAAGGTGTCATCTACTGCTTTTAATGATTCCTCTGTTGTTCGAATGATAACCGGAAGCACTAACAAACCCAATGTCAATCCACCCGCTAATATCGAATCTCCAAATTCCAACTTATTTACAAATAATGACATCCCGAAAAGTCCAAATACGATGGATGGAACTCCCGCAAGATTATTTGTCATTTGCTTAATTATTTTTTTAGGCCAGCCGTCCTTTACATATTCGTTCATATAAATAGCCGCTAGTACACCTATAGGAAACGCAAATACCATACTTGCCAAAACCAAACAAAGCGTTCCAACAATGGCAGGAAAAATACCGCCTTCGGTCATCCCGTTTTTTGGCATCGCGCTGATGAATTCCCAGCTTATAACACCAATCCCTTTCGTTACTATAAAGGCTAATATTACAAATAGAAGTGCTACTATGGCATAGCTTGTAGCTGTAAAAAGCCCAAAGGCAATTTTTTGACTTCTTCTTTTTTTCTTTGCTAAATTATTTTCAATACTCATATTAGTGTTTTTTATGGGAGTTTCTATTGGTCACTAATTCTACTAACATATTGATTCCAAAAGTAATTATGAATAGAATACAACCCAATGCGAATAAAGCTTCATAATGCAAACCTCCGTTTGGAGCTTCACCTAACTCCGCTGCAATAGTAGCCGGAATTGTTCGAATAGGCGCTAAAAACGAATGAGGTATTACCGCAGCATTTCCAGTTACCATCAATACAGCCATGGTTTCACCAATAGCCCGACCAATTCCTAAAATTGCACCAGCAGTTATCCCAGATGCAGAATAGGGAATTACCACTTTATAAATCGTTTGCCAATGAGATGCACCTAAAGCCAAACTAGCTTCTTTCATCGCACGTGGCGTGTTACGCATCGCATCCTCTGAAATAGTGATAATCGTAGGCAGAGCCATAATTGCAAGCACTACACTTCCCGCCAATGCTGTTTCACCTACCGGTAGATTAAAAACACTTTGAATTAAGGGTACTATAACCACTAATCCAAAAAAACCATAAACAACGGACGGAATTCCCGCCAAAAGTTCGATAAGGGGTTTTAATAAATTACGTGTTCTCTTCTTTGCGATTTCACTTAAGTAGATGGCTGCTGCCAAAGCAATAGGCAAAGCCAATAGAATAGCTCCTAAACTCACCCATAATGTACCATAAATTAATGGTTTAACACCCATTTGAGCCACAGGTTCAGCAGTAGGAAACCATTCTTCACCAGATAAGAATTTATAAACGCTAATTTTATTTATATCTACTTCCTTTCCTTTAAACTCTTTATTCACATACTTATCTGAAAAAAACGCTATGATTCCAGGTGTTTTAGCGATAAGCTCATTTATTTTGTCAGGGAAGTTAACAAAATTCTCCCCAAGCTCTTCCTCTGTATAATAATCCGTTATATCTCCAGTTCTAAACAAAACGATAGGCTCGTCTTTCCCACCAAGCTCACTCCAATTTATAATTTTTTGATCAAAAATATCTTTTATTTGGGACGGCTCTAATTTACCTACTGGATTTGACTCATTTACCGCCAATAAAAACCCCTTGTCTATAGGTTTTTTAGTAAAAACCCCAGCACCTTCTATAAATAGAAAAAAGACAATTAAAACTACTGTAATACTAGTAGCGGCGCTACTTAACATTAAAATAGATTCAATCACCTTCTCTTTAATCTGTTTAAAATTTGTTTTCAAAAGAGTGTTTTTTATTTTTAGCAAAATTACATCAGGCAAACACGCCGAATGTGTTCCCATCGTTAACCTTATGTTAACTTAATGTTAAGCGAGTATTGGGATTATAAAACTACGACAAACTTACAAATAAAAAAGGTTGCCCCAATGAGACAACCTTTTCCGTATCCATAAAATTAACCTTTATTAATTCAACGGAACATAACCTATTTCCGAAACAATTTTTTGTCCTTCAGCAGAAAGCGCAAAATCAACAATTGTTTTTACTTTAGCAGCATTTTTCTTGTCGTACATGTAGAACAATGGTCTAGATATTGGATATGTTTTATCTTTAGCGCTTTCTACAGAAGGCTCAATGAAAGTTTTTCCTTGGTCATAAGACACAGCCAATTGTTTTACTTCTTTAGTTTCATATGCTAATCCGATATAACCAATAGCTCCTTTAGTTTGACCTACTGCTTGAACGATTGCACCAGTTGCAGGTAAGTTCAAAATATCTGTAGCGTAGTTTTTCTTGTCCATAACTTCTTCTTTAAAGAACTCATAAGTTCCAGATGAAGATTCTCTTGAATAAGCAACGATTTTTTCGTCAGCACCACCAACTTCTTTCCAGTTTTTGATTGCTCCTGTAAAGATTTTCTCTAACTGCTCACGAGTTAATTTAGAAACGGTATTTGCTGGATTAACAATTACTGTTAATGCATCATATGCAATTATAACTTCTTCAATATCAACTTTTTCATCAACAAATTTCATTTTTTCTTCAGTCTTCAAGTCTCTTGAAGCCATTGCGATATCAGTAGTACCGTCAATCAATGCAGTAATACCAACACCTGAACCACCACCTACAACAGTAATACTTACGCCAGAGTTTGTTTTCATTAATTCTTCAGCTTCTTTTTGTGCCAAAGGCAAAACAGTATCGCTTCCTTTGATTGTTACAGAGACTTCAGTAGTAGCAGCTTCTGTTCCTTTATCTTCGGTTTTTGCTTTACCACAACTCAACATACCTATTAAAGGTAAGATTAAAAATAATTTAGATGTTTTCATTTTATTTTTTATTAGGTTTTATTAATTTTTTGCAAAAGTACAAATTGAATGTTAACTCCGCGTTAAGCTATTATTATGCAATATTTATTTTTTACGCTTTTAGAAATTGAAATCCAGTTAAAAAAAGTGCTCCTTAGATACCGATCTCTACTTGACAACGAACATACCAACTTCCTGTTGTATCTCCAGAAATATACTTGTTGTCTTCATAAGAAAATTCTGTTTGTACTTTTAACTTATGTCCCATAATATATTTTGAAAGACTCACGGCGTACTCATTAGTATCAGGAGTGAAAGAATGTATTTCGCTATCTACTTTTTGCGTAGAAAACCTACAAGCAACTTGATAGTTTGAAGGAAAAACATAACTCAATTGAGTATCGACTCCATTACCTACAAAAACCGCCTGTGTTTTTGTGGGATCTAAAGAATTCACTGTAATAGGATTATCTGCCATTCTTGACATATAAGCGGCACTACCTGTCCAACCATTATACTTCAACATCGCATCAAAAAACAATGACTTAAGAGTTCTAGCCTCAAACAAATCACTTCCTAATTCTCCTTGTGATCTTCGAGAATTATTATTTTGGTTAAAAGCACCAGAAATCATCAACTTAGGTGTTTTCTCCCTTACTAAATCTCCTTCAGAAAGCGAACCATGTTTTGTAAATGAACCTAGAGGAAACAACTCTACTTTACCAGTTAAAGCAATACCGTCGTCATTCGTTTTCGTCCAATTTCTTCCTTCTCCTTTAGTAATAGCCCCTTTTAAAGCGTAAGCAAAACGATTTGGATTCTCCTTTGCATAATCAAAAAACACCCCAAAATCACGATCAATATTAAATTTAGCATTATTGATGGTTCTATCTGTAAATTCTAAAGATCCTGACGAAATCACGCGTTGATTGTTTCCTGGCAACTTAGTTTGACCAAAAGCAATTGTCCAACTCTTTGTTGGTTTATAAAAAAGAACTCCATCTAAAATAACATTTTCATTCTCTCCTTGCTTAATCACTCCTAAATCTCTAGCCGAAAAACCAAGTTCCACTTTATACCCAAATTTTGGATTGTAAATAAAACCATCCAACTTCAATCTCATTCTTCTAATCTCTCCTTCTATCACCCCAGTTTCACCATCTGTTTTTTGAAAACCGGCTCTACTTTGAACTCTAAAACCAATGTTGACCTGAAACAGACTATCTTTCTCTGTAAAACCTAGTTTTTTCGATGCGCTCAGATATTGGTTTAGTTCTGAATTTTTTACAGGTACTTCGTTATTTACTTTTTGCTCTTGCGCCATTGTTATCAAAGTAAACATTAGCACGATACTCAAAAAAATATTTTTCATTTTAATAATTAGTTATTGTTATGTTATTGCAGCGCAAAATTAATGTTAACAAAACCTTTTAAGGTTATGGAAAGGTTAACAAAACGATAAATTAAAGCGACGTAATGCTATAAACTATTAATTTTTAGATACTTAAGTCTAATTTACAACTTTTTAACGTAAGAAATAAAAAAACCATCAAATACTCTTTAAAAATACATGATGGTTTTCAACTTATATCGTTATATAGTACTAAAAATTAAACTGAACTTGTAATCTTAATAAATTTCCTTGCTGTCTGTTGTCCTTAAGCACACTGTCTTCAAAAGTTCTATCAGCGATAACCCAGGTTGCAGTTAACTCAAAAGCCTTATAAGGTTGCCATTCGATACCTAATTCATAATCCCTAACTGTATAACTTCTTGCATCTTTTTCGAATTTCTTTCCACCATCATAGTATTGAAATTTAGCAAACGGATACAGTAATTGGTTCTTTGGTAAATCCCATTTATAATTTAAAGTAAGATAACCTCCTTGTAAATTAGATACTTCTACAGAATTTGTAACTTTATTATATCGAGGCCCATTACCTAAATTATATTCAGCTTGAACACCAAATGGTTTTGGATAAAGTATAAAAGAAGCTGCTACTCTTTGATCAAGAGTATATTGTTTGTCTTTTACAGAAACTCCAGAAGAAATTTCGCTTCCAAAAGCCCATTTACCAGTATACGCTTGAAGCCCTGGCTCAATAATTTGGTTTCCTATCATAAAAGGATAGCTTACTCTAGTTACAACGTGCAGATTTTTATTTGCTTCCGATTTATTTGCGGTTTGACCATTATAGACTCCAAATGCAAATACACCATAATCTCCAGATCCTTTGTACCCATCTTTAATAAGCATAGCAAAACGCTCTTATTTTACTAGGTGCCCAATAGAAAAACACACCAAGATCTCTTTCATTTGCAACAGCACTATTCAAAGCATCATTACGATCTAAAGTCAACCTGTTTTGGCTCGATTGCAAGTTTTCAAAACCAAAAGGAACTTTACTTTGCCCTATCCTAACTCTAAATTCCTTTTTTGTATCGAATGACAAATCGAAGTAAGCATCTCGTAACTGAACAAAATTATTAACTCCCGTTCCTGGTGAACTTGCGAAATCTGGTTGAATATAGAAATATACATTTGGATGTATTTGACCTGAAAAGACAATTCGAGCTCTTCTTATAAAAAAACCATTATTTGATTTTACATCATCGCCAGTCATAGTGGTTCCCCATGATTTATCACATTGCTCACAGGACACTTTATCATTGGAAGAAAACAAACCATTATACCTGGTTTGAACATATCCTCTAATACTGATTTTATCATACCATTGAGACTCTTTTTTTGGCTTTACTTTTTCTTCAGCTGCCTTTACTTTGTTTATGGAATCCAAAACGCGGACGACTTCCTTTGAAATTGCGTCTTTGTTAACGTCTTGCGCCTGAAGTACTACTGTACTAATTATAAAAAGTGCAATTAAAACTTTTTTCATAGTTAAATGGGTTACTATATTTTTGGCAAAGATGAAACGGCAAGGTTAAGTTAACGTTAACAAAATATTAAAAAATTAACCTTTGTTTTACATTTTATTAACAATATAAAAATGGAAAAATAACCTGTAAAAACAATAAGCTATAAACTATCGGCACTTTTAAATTGACAAAAGAACTACCACATTATGTTTTATTAAACACAAGCAATGGAAATTTAGCATTAAAGGAATAATTAACCGATTTACTGGGGTGAAATATCTTCTCAAAAAAACTTCTACTTTGCTCCGTGAACATAATTACCACTGATGGCTTTGATTTCTTAATTACCCTTTGAATATTTAAAACCAAGCTTTCCGTTAAATTAATTTTTTCGAAATGCATTTTTACATTTAAAGCTGCATTTGTCATCATCATCGCATCTAGGCTAATCGGACTCACTGTAACGTCAGTCGGGAACTCAAAATGCAAAATTTCGATTTGCGCCTTTAAAGGCTTTGCAAACGCACTTACTTTTTTCATCTCAGTTTGAAAATTCAAAAGATCAGAAGCATAAATAATTTTGTTTATTTCACTACTGCGATAATTGAAAGGCACAGCAATAACCGGAACTATTGAGTGTCTTATTAAATTTGAAGTGTTTGATCCAAATATTTTTTTTAATTTTCCAGATCCTCTGGTACTAATGCATATAAAACTAAAATTATTTTCACGGGCATACTCTCTGATGTTAGTGTCTACGAGAACTCCACTTTTAATCACACACTTTTTAATAAACTGACTCTCATCGATGTCTTTATATAAAATTTCGACAAATTTATTAAGCTTCTTTTGAATTTTATGAGCTGCATTATTTTCAAAATCAACAAGGTCTTCACCAGTAATCAAACCTAGATTTGCGATATAATAGGAATGAAAAAAAGTTAACTCACACTTATGTTGCAGTGCCAATTGAATAGCAAAGCGACAAGCTGCTTTTGAATTAGAAGAAAAATCGGTAGTAACAAGAATTTTATCCATCATAGCTAAATATTTATCGTTTTTGTATCAACTATTTTAAATCATTTAAAGATTGTCTGCCAACTACACTTTACATTTCAACACTATTAAAGGCTGTCCTATAATTTTTTACTAGACTTTAATGACGTTACTATACTTACAATCAAAATGACAATAATTACTAACAAGGCAATTTGTATTGGTACCTTATAGAAATCAACTAGCAACATTTTTAAGCCAACGAAAACTAGAATCAAAGCAAGTCCCTTAGACAAATACCGAAACTTATCTATCATTCCTGCTAGTGCAAAATACAAAGAACGTAGTCCAAGTATCGCAAAAACATTTGAAGTGTAAACAATGAAATGGTCTTGAGTAATTGCCAATATTGCGGGAATGCTATCTGCTGCAAAAATCAAATCAGTAACTTCGATTAATATTAGCACTAAGAACAAAGGTGTTGCAAATAGTTTTCCATTTTGTTTCATAAAAAAATCTCCCCCGTGATATTCACTTGTTACGGGAATAATTTTTCTGATAATTTTAATTAATGGATTTTTTTCTGGCTCAATTACTTTCTCTTTTTGAGTGAGCATTTTATATCCAGTATAAATCAATATAGCCCCAAAAACGTAGATTGTCCAATGAAATTTTTCGAGTAAGGCTACTCCAGCAAAAATAAAAGCAGCTCTCATTATCAAAGCTCCTATAATTCCCCAAAACAAAATTTTATGTTGATGAATAGTTGGTGTTTTAAAATAAGAGAAAATTAGAACGAACACAAATATATTGTCTACACTTAATGCTTTTTCAATTACGTAGCCTGCAAGAAACTCTAAAGCTTTTACTTCTCCTTGCCAATAATAAATAAGTCCATTAAAACACATTGCCAAAATTATCCAGACTCCCGTCCAAATCAAGGCTTCTTTAATAGTTATCTCATGTGCTTTCCGATTAAAAACACCTAAATCCAAAGCAAGCATCAACAATACAAATACATTAAATCCAATCCAGAAAATCAAGTCCGTTTGCATATCTCGTCTTGTTTAATTTAGTATTAGGAAATAAATATACGCTCTTTTTTTGACACTACAACATCGTAATTATTTCAAAAACAATACTTTAACACGAGATAAGAAGTATACTGTTTTATTTATTCAAAATCCTACTTATACAAATAGTTTTTTTTACAAATACGACAAAACTTAGTTTCTACACCCTAGTACAATAAGTATATTAAACAGAAAAAGCA
Source organism: Flavobacterium frigoris (assembly GCF_900111075.1). Lineage (GTDB taxonomy): Bacteria > Bacteroidota > Bacteroidia > Flavobacteriales > Flavobacteriaceae > Flavobacterium > Flavobacterium frigoris. The sequence continues at coordinate 76,818 of NZ_FOFZ01000013.1, read as the reverse complement.
CAGTCCATTGGCAACTGTTCTTTAATTATAGCCACGAAAACAGAGACTAGACCGGCTACATCACTTGTATTTATTCAAGCATCTTGAAAAACAGCTAAACTACATTATATAAAAAAAGAGTATCAAGTTCGTTTATATTCCAATTCCATATGTGATTCAAAAAAAAAAGTCCTACCAATGCCGTTAAAATTTATGCTCTTCATTTCTAGTACCACTATTTTTATCCTTAATCCATTTAAAAGACGTGTCAATAATTCTTTCTTTTTCATTTTGAATGAAATCCAAATAAGCAGTTGCTACCGGCGAAAACTTCTTGCCTTTTAACCAAATTAAATTCCAGTTCGACTTAATTGGTAAACCTTCTACGGGTACAATCTGCAAACTACCATTATTAAGCTCGTTCTTCACTCCTATTAAAGGCATAATGGAACACCCTAATCCAGCCAAAACAGCTTGTTTTACTGCTTCATTTCCTGTAAGTTCTACCTTCTTAGGGACAGTCAAATTATTATTTTCGATAAACTTTTCCATTATATAACGTGTTCCAGAACCTTCCTCACGATAAATAACCGCTAATTTCTCTAAAATAGACACCTTGTGAATCTTTTTTTCGAATGATTGTTCCGCATTTACCATCATATACAGTGCATTAGGCAATAACTCTACGGTATTAATTTGTATAGAATCTGGCAAAACCGACACTAAAGAAAAGTCAACCTCATTATTCTCTAAACTCTCTAAAACTTGTTTCTTATTGGTGACATCCAAAATCAAATCTACTCCTGGATTCCATTTTAAAAAGTCAGAAAGAAAATAAGGCATTACGTATTTACCCGTAGATACAATTGAGATCTTTAAACGCCCGCTTAGTTCTCCCTTGTAAGCCAAAGTTTTATAGTTAATCGCCTCGACTTCATTTAAAACTTTCTCGGCAGCAATGGCAATTTCCTTACCAAAATCTGTCACATACAGCTTCCTACCGATAACCTCCGTTAATGGAAATTCAAATTGATCCTGAAAATTCTTTAATTGTATAGAAACTGCGGGCTGCGTAAGATGTAATTCTACAGCCGCTTTAGTAATACTCTTATTCTGAGTAACTTTAAGAAAAACATACAATTGATGCAAAGTATAGTTCATAAAATATTTTTATAGATCACATTACAAATATAAATAAAAACACATGATTTAACCGTCCTACATTTGCATAAAAAGACAATGGAAAAAGAGAAAGACTATCAATTCAAATTAGTGGAGGGGCAATACACATCACTAGAAGCTCAAAAGATCCTGCTGGGGTTAATAAACAGCAAAATTAACTTCCATCAGTTAGAGAATTTCAGCAACGAGATCCGATTTAACGAAAAATCTACTCATTCCAAAATCAGAATTGAATTGCTCACTAATGCTTCAGCAAACATTTCAGATTTAATTGCTTACTCCCTTCTAAACGATATGCAGTTTAAAATAGAAGGGAATATCCAGATATCCTTAGTTCCAGCAAAAAAATTAGAACCCATAGCTTAAAATTTAAAAAAAATGGCTTTAATCAGCACTTCATCTCACGATGCCGCAGCACTTTTAAATCAAAATGATATCGTGGCCATTCCCACGGAAACGGTTTACGGATTAGCGGGAAATGCTTTCAATGAAAAAGCAATCAAAAAGATTTTCGAATTAAAAAAAAGACCTTTTTACAACCCACTGATCGTTCATATCAAATCGGTTGCTGATCTGAATCAGATCGCTACTGAAATTCCCGAAAAAGCCCTGCTATTAGCGGATGCTTTTTGGCCCGGCCCTTTGACCTTAGTATTAAAAAGACAAAACACCATTCCAGATTTAGTCACTGGGGGAAAAAATACTGTCGCAGTTCGGGTTCCTAATCACCCAGTAGCATTAGCACTTTTAGAACAATTAGATTTCCCACTGGCTGCGCCAAGTGCAAATCCATTTGGCTCCATTAGCCCCACAAAAGCACAACATGTTGCAGACTATTTTACTAATTCTCCACTAACCATACTAGAAGGTGGCGAATGCCAGAGCGGAATAGAATCTACAATAATTGGTTTTGAGGAAGGGTCAGCTGTTTTATATCGATTGGGCTCCATAACTATTGAAGAAATCGAAGCTGTTATTGGTATCCTAAAAATAAAAACACACGATGAAGAAACACCTTCAGCACCAGGCATGCTTTCAAAACATTATGCACCAAAAACAAAAACCGTATTAACAGAAAATATAACTACAGAACTGGCATTATTTAGCACCAAAACAATAGGATTACTAAGCTATCAAAATCATTTTCACCATCAGCACATAGTGTCAAATGAGGTTTTATCCCCTACTGGAGATTTAAAGGAAGCCGCCTCCCGTTTATACAACGCCTTACACAAATTAGATCAATTAAAGCTGGATGTAATTATCGCCGAAAGATTTCCTGATTATGGTTTAGGAAGAACTATTAACGACAGACTCGAAAGGGCAACAAAAAAATAAATAATGAACTTCGATTTAATCCTTAAAAACATCATAAATCCGGCCTTACTATCCTTTCTACTTGATATCTCATCGCTGTTCGTCTAAAAAGTGATTTAGAAATTCCCGAAAAATCCTCTAAATTCATTTCACTTTATCTTCTTTTTTCAATTGGTTTTAAGGGCGGACAAGAATTAGCTCACAGTCATTTTACACTTGATATCATTTGGTCTGTTGCCTTCGGAGTTTTAATCGCACTCATTATCCCTCTTTATAGTTTTTTTATTCTTAAAAAACATTTTAGTATCGAGAATTCAGGTGCCATTACTGCAGCTTATGGCTCTGTTAGTGCTGTTACATTTGTAACTTCCTACTTTCTTAGAAATGTAAAACTATACTTTTAGCGGTCATATGGTTGCCGTTATGGCGCTAATGGAAGCTCCATACATTATAGTTGCTGTGATTTTAATTCGATTATTCAATAAAAACACTGTACACAGCACTAAGATGAATTCCCTCATTAAACGCTCTTTTACCAATGGTAGCGTGCTATTAATCACGGGAAGTTTAATTATAGGTTTCTTAGCTAGTGATCAACAAGTCTAAGGCATCAAGCCTTTTACCACAGATATGTTTAAATGATTTCTAGCCCTATTTTTACTTGACATGGGAATTGTAAGCGGTAGAAAACTAAATGACTTTTTTAAAAGTGGATGGTTCAGCTTCTTCTTTGCAATCATTATCCCATTGATAAACGGAATCCTCGTTGCATACCTTAGTCATTTTATAACAGCTGACATGGGTAACCGATTTATTTTTGCAGCCCTAGCTTCGAGTGCATAAGACATTGCAGTCCCCCCTGCCATAAAAATCGCAGTTCCAAAGGCAAATCCTGGAATTTTCCTCCCTATGGCCTTAGCCATTACCTTTGCTTTCAATATAACATTTGGAATGCCTATTTATCTTTCCATAGTCTTATGTAGTTAGTAAGCAGGAACATTTAAAAACATAAGCGATTAGCTAAAGTTCAAAGGCTGTTTCTATAACACTAGAAACAGTCTTTTGCTGCTTATTCCCCGTTTGCTTTTCGAGCGTGAATGAAAATTCTGAGCCAATGCCAAATTCACTTTCCACATAAATTTTCTCTTTATGTGCTTCTATGATATGTTTGACGATCGCCAATCCTAATCCAGAACCACCTTCTGATCGAGAGCCGCTTTTATTAACGCGATAAAAACGTTCAAAAAGCCTTGGGATATTTTGTTTCTCTATTCCTTCCCCATTATCACTTATGCGAACTAGTACTTTTTTCTTAGTTAAATTCACTACAGCCACTTCGGTTGTCCCGCCAGTTTTTCCATATTTAATTGAATTGACGATTAAATTTTCAATAACTTGTTGAATACGGTCTCTGTCTGCTATTACATAATTAGGTAAGATGTGGTAGTTTTCAAATGCTAGGGTGATTTTCTTTTTTTCCGCCTTCATTTCTAATAAGTCAAAGACATTCTGAATCAATTCTACAATATCAAACTCTGAATAATCTAAATTCAGATCCCCCACTTCCAGCTTGGTGATCATATCTAAATCTTCAACAATATAGATCAGGCGTTCCACTCCTTTTTCGGCACGTTTCAAGTATTTCTTTCGAATCACTTTATCCTCCATCGCCCCATCTAATAAAGTCGAAATATAACCTTGTACGGTAAATAAAGGTGTTTTTAATTCATGCGAAACATTCCCTAAAAATTCTCTGCGGTACTCTTCTCGCACTTGCAACATTTCGATTTCCAGCTTTTTATCGGTTGCAAATTTCTTTACTTCCCTAGTCAGCGTTTCCATGTCAGTAGTAATGGGCTTATTAATGAATGTACTAGATTCTAATAATGAAACATCGTCATAGATTTTTTTTACACGTCGGTATATAAAGCGTTCTACGCGATACTGTAAGACAATAAACGAAAAAATTGCCATCGCAAAACCAAATATTACAGCAAACCACGACATATCTTTTGTAGTAAACTGAAATAAATTTCTAGCCAACAAGACCACGAATCCTGTAGAAAAAATACTGATATATAATGCTGATTTTACGGCAAACTTATAGGTTTTTTTAAAACTTATTTTCATTTTTAAGTACGTCCGTTGCTTATAAAATTTAGCCTTTTGAGGATGGCCTTACATTCCATAAACAACATTTATTATATCTAATTTAAACTTCAAATTTATAACCAACCCCTTTAATAGTCTTAAAAAGATCTTCGCCTATTTTTTCTCGTAGCTTTCTAATATGAACATCGATTGTTCTTCCACCTACCACTACTTCATTTCCCCAAACTTTGTCCAGAATTTCATCACGCTTAAACACTTTTCCTGGTTTAGAGGCTAACAAATAAAACAACTCAAACTCTTTTCTAGGTAAGGAAATTTCGATATTATCTTTAACTATTTTATATTCTTCGCGATTGATTTCTATCCCGCCTACGTTTAAGGTTTCACTATCTTTCTCGCTCTCTTTTAAGCGGCGCAACAATGCTTTTACTTTGCTAACTAATAATTTTGGCTTAATCGGTTTTGTAATATAATCATCCGCTCCGGCATCAAATCCAGCAACTTGCGAATAATCTTCGCTTCTAGCAGTCAAGAAAGTAATAATCACATTACTTAACTCCGGAATTTTTCTAATATTTTCACACGCTTCCATTCCGTCCATCTCCGGCATCATCACATCCATAATTATCAAATCCGGTACTTCCTTTTTAGCTTTAGCAATAGCTTCTTTTCCATTAGTAGCCGTAAAAATTTGATATCCTTCCTGTGTGAGATTATAACCAACGATTTCTAAAATATCTGGCTCGTCATCAACTAATAAAATCTTGGTGTGTTTCTTTTTCATATTTAGCAAATTTACGTTTGCAGTTGTAAATATAAGAATAAATGAATAGCAAAAAAGTAGTATTAACCGTAAATTAATTTAGTAACTATTTAGTAATATTTAACAAACGTAATGGCAACCTGCCAATAACGCAAACTTTACAAAGACACCATTACTTTGCAAAAAATTAAACAAACTACGAAACTTAAATTATTCATTTTAACGCTTTTTATTAGTACCCTTGCTTTTTCTCAAACTAAAGGTACTATTTCTGGAGTACTAACTGATAAGGATTCAAACAACGAAACGCTACCTTTTGCAAACGTATTATTAAAAGGAACACAAATAAACGGAACAACAGATATTGACGGTAAATATTCACTTAATGCTCCAGCAGGAAATTACATAATACAGTTTAGTTTCATCGGGTATGAATCTATAGAGACTCCTATTATAGTAAAAAGCGGAGAAACAATAACACTAAGCAAAGCATTAGGATCTTCTAGTTATAAACTAGATGATGTAGTTATAACAACTACTGTTAATAAACAAAAAGAAACCGCCTTGCTACTAGACCAGAAAAATGCTGTTGGAATTCAACAAAGCATTGGGACTCAAGAATTATCTAGAAAAGGGGTTAGTGATGTCGCAACTGCTGTAACAAAAACTAGTGGTATTACAAAACAAGAAGGTTCAGGAAATATATTTGTAAGAGGTCTAGGCGACCGATACAATTCTACCACGATGAATGGTCTACCAATTCCATCAAATGATCCAGAAAAGAAAAACTTAAACCTTGAAATTTTCTCTACAGACATTGTTGAATACATCTCCATTGACAAAGTATATGGCGGAAATGTATATGGCGACTTTGCAGGCGGTAACGTTGATATTATTTCGAAAGACTACAAAGGAAACGGATTTTTAAAAATTGACATTGGTTCTAAAGTAAACACGAATGCAATTGCAGAAGACAATTTTAAATTGCAAAAAGGATTTGACGGATTGGGTTTTACAAAAAAATCAATTCCAAACAATCCTCTTACACAGTTCAACTTTAGCTCTCTTCAAATGAAAGATTATACTCCAATAGCTACTTCTTTTAGTATCTCTGGAGGAAAATCATTTGACGTAGGGTCAGAAGGGAAACTTAGTTTTTTTGCAACAGCTTCATTCAATAACGATTTCTCAGCTAAAAATAATGGAACCGCAAAAGCAGGTGTTAACGGTAATGGAATTGCCAATAAAATCTTTGAAAACTATAATGAATTAAAATACGAAACGAATACTACCGGAATGGCTAATATTGGTTACAAAATAAACAACAATAACAAAGTAAGCTTCAATACTTTATACATCAATACCTCAACACAATCAAAAGAAGAGTACTACGGATACATTGTCGATATTGCAAATGATGGCAACGGTTTAATACGACGTTTTAACTATGAAAAAAACAGTTTATGGGTTAACCAAATATTAGGAGAACACAAAATAGGAGATCGTTCTAAATTGAATTGGGGCGTTTCCTACAACATCATTGATGCAAGTATGCCAGACAGGGTACAAAACATTTTTAGAAAAGAAGCTACTGGCTACCAATTGTCAAGTATATCCCTTCCTGATAACCACAGATACTTTCAAAAATTAAAAGAAGATGAACTAGCTGCAAACGCTTCATACGATTACAAATTTAATAAAAATGCAGATGGTGACTTCCTAGGAAAAATTACTTTTGGTCTAAACGAAAGAATTAAATCAAGAGGATTTCAAGCTACTCAATTCAATATTAAAGCCACAAGTGGTAATACGAATACCATTGTTGACCCTAATAACTTAGATTTATTTTATAATCAAGATAATTTTAACAACGATAATTTTAGAATAGCAACTTTTAGAGGAAATTCTCAAGTGTTTAATGCTTTAGATCCACAAACGTACGGAGGAGACCTATTGATTCATGCCGCATTTGCCAACACGGAATACAAATTCAAAAAATTAACTGCTGTATTAGGTCTTAGAGGAGAACAAATTACTCAAAAAGTACAATGGAACACACAACTAGGAGCAATTGGAGAAGATCAATTAGAAAAAACGGCCTTCTTACCCAGTTTAGTTATGAAATATGAATTGAACGACAAACAAAATTTACGTTTAGGATTAAGCAAAACCTATACTTTACCTCAATTTAAAGAAAGAGCGCCGTTTATTTACGAAGAAGTATTACAAGTAAAAGTAGGTAATAAAGATTTATATGAATCTGATGATTATAATTTAGATTTAAAATGGGAAATGTTCCCAAAAAGTGACGAGCTAATTTCGGTAACTGCTTTTGGAAAATACATCCTAAACCCAATGAATGAGGTAACGATATTGTCTTCCTCAAATGACATCTCGTTTATAAACACAGGAGACTATGGTTATGTTGCTGGGGCTGAAGTAGAATATAGAAAACAACTTTTAAATATCGATTCAGACAATGCAAAAAAACTTTCTGCTGGTATCAACGCTTCTTATTTATATAGCAATCAAGAATTAAATTCAGAAAAAGTAAAAAGAGAAACAGATTTTCAAGTTGATTTCACAAACAAAAAAGGAAAATTCACAGGAGCTTCAGATTTATTGTTAAATGCCGACTTAACTTTCTTCAACGAATGGAGCAGCAACAGCAACCTTACAACAACTGTAGCTTACACTTACTTTTCAGATAGAGTCAATGCAATCGGGACAAGCAACAAAGGAGACTTAATTGACAAAGCTTTTGGTTCATTAGATTTTATTTCGAAAGCTAAACTAACTGAAAAATTAGGATTAGGGCTAGTAGCAAAAAACCTATTAAACCCCGCGATCAATAGAGTACAAGCAAATACAACTGGTGATGTAAATGTTCTCTCTTACAAAAAAGGAGCCACAATAAGCCTAAGTTTGAATTACCAATTTTAATCAAACAGTACTGTTCAAAAAACCACCAAAGAGGTTGTCTACAAAAGGCAACCTCTTTTTTTTGTTTTACATCTAAAGCCATTAAATCAGCTACTCCCTTTTCGACGTAAAATACAAATCCTCAAGAATTCGTTTTTTTTGAGTAAATTAGCTTCAATTACCTAATAACCAATTTACATGAAAAGAACATTCGTCTTTATTTTAGTCCCTGTTTTTTCCTTATTGTTTCTGAATTGCAAAAAAGAAAATAATACAAAAAACGACAAAGAAAACTTTAGCACCATAACCAAAAGCTATTTTGATGATAAAAATGCACTAGACCCATTGGCTGCAACTCAAAATGGTCAAAACCAATACAACGATCAGTTACAGTTAGAGATGACTGACCGTTTCAGAAAAGATCAATTGGCTTTCTATACTAAATATGAAACGGCCTTAAATAAAGTAAAGGAAGCGGAACTTAGCCCAGAAGAAAAAAACAGTTATGAAATTATAAAATGGGAAGTTGAAGTAGGTAAAGAATTATTGAAACAGCCTACCAATCTAATGCCTGTTCATCAGTTTTGGGGAACTCATTTAACGATGGGGCAATATGCCGGCGGAACTAGCGCGCAGCCTTTTAAAACAGAAAAAGATTATACCAATTTCCTGCAACGAATGGATCGGTATAGCGTTTGGATCGACTCGGCAATGGTTTACATGAAAAAAGGCATCGAACAAGGAGTCGTATTACCAAAATCATTAACCGTGAAAGTAATTCCTCAGTTCGAAGATATGCCAACTGCTAATATTGAAGACAATCTATTTTATTCTTCCATAAAATTAATGCCCTCGACATTTTCTGAAGAAACAAAAAAGGATTTAACGGCAAAATATACCGCGGAAATCAATGACAAACTGATCCCTAAGTTTAAAAAAATGACTGCTTTTCTTAAAAACGAATACCTGGCTGCATCAAGATCAACCAGCGGAATAGGAAGTTTGCCTTTTGGAAAAGAACTATATGCCACTTATGCAAAACAATGGACGACAACCACAATGACTCCTGACGAAATTCATGAATTAGGATTGAACGAAGTAGCGAGATTGAATGCCGAAATGGAAAAAGTAAAAAATCAGGTTGGTTTTAAAGGTAGCTTACTTGAATTTTTTGATTATGTAAGAAACAAACCAGAGTTAAAACCATTCAAAAAACCAGAGCAAGTAATTGCTAACTTTGAAAGAATCTACGCTGTAATAAAACCAAATGTAGACAAATTGTTCTCCCTACAACCCAAAACAAAATTTGAAATTAGAAGAACGGAAGTCTTTAGAGAGAAAACGGCTAGTGCAGAATACAGTCAAGGAACATCAGACGGTTCACGCCCAGGAGTGTTTTATGTACCAATACCAGACATCAAAGAATACAATATGTATGGGGACGAAGATTTGTTTTTGCACGAAGCAATCCCTGGGCATCATTTTCAAATCTCTTTACAACAAGAAAACAACGCATTACCTGATTTTAGAAAATACAATTGGTTTGGCGCTTACGGCGAAGGCTGGGCTTTATATACAGAAAGCTTGGGTAAAGAATTAGGCTTATATAAAGATCCTTATCAATATTTTGGTATGTTAGGAAATGAAATGCATAGAGCAGTACGCTTAGTTGTTGACACAGGAATACATAGTAAAGGATGGACCAGAGAACAAGCCATTCAATTTTCAATGGAAAATGAGGCCGAAAGTGAAGCTGGAATTACTACAGAAATCGAACGCTATATGGCGATTCCCGGACAAGCTTTATCGTATAAAATTGGTCAATTGAAAATAATGGAGTTGCGCAAAAGAGCACAAGACAAAATGGGCACCAAATTTGATATTAAGAAATTTCATGAAAAAGTGTTGGAATCTGGAGTAATGCCACTGGCCTTATTAGAAAAAAAGATTGACGCTTGGATAAATGAATCCAAATAATTAAAAATAAAAAACTATGAAAAAATTATTGCTAAACACATTATTATTATCTTTTGTAGTATTGACTTCGAATGCTCAACGAGTATTAGACAATCTGGATCAAGATGGCTCTGGTGCTTTATATAGAAATAATGTCTTAAATAAACAACTAGCACAAAAAATAGAAGGGTCTGAATATCTAGTCAATGAGTTTAGATTTGCGGAGATTTCTGGTGTTTCGAAACAAATTATGATTCGTTACGATGCAGTTACAGATATGATAGAAGTTCAAAATGAAAAAAAAGAAGTTTTTTCGTTAATAAAAAACGAACCTTATAGCACCATAACAATTATTGAATCTAATGAAAAAATAAAACTTTTAAATTACAAATCAGATGAGGGATACATGAATGGATACTTAGTGGAATTATTTAGTAATAAAGATATTTCTTTATTTAGGAGAGATAAGATCACTCTTCAAAAAGGCAAAGAAGCAGTTAATTCATATCAAACTGCTGTACCTGCAAGGTATGTTAGAGTAAGCGACGAATATTATTTGAGTATAAAAAATAAAACGGCAATACCAATGCCCAAGAACAAGAAAGAGCTTCAAACACTTTTCCCCACAAAAAAAGAAGATATTGCACTCTATTTTAAAAACAACTCCTTTTCTTTAAAAAACGAAAAGAGCATTATTGAAATGACAAAATTCATATCCACTTTCTAATTCATAAAAAAAGCTTCTCAAATGAGAAGCTTTTTTTATACAACGGTTTTCAATACTATTTTAAAAAAAAACCTCATCGCATTTTTATAAAATCACTTCCTGAAACAAGTAATGGATAAACAGCGCTAACGTAAAGAAAGGACATGCGATTATTCTATCTTAAAAAACTGATTATTGGCTATCGCTTCTTTTAAGGGTGCCACATCTTTCAGTTTAACTTTTTGATTGAAAGCAGTAATATGATTGTCATGATGCACATCAGAACCCACATAGGTGTACATTCCTTTTGTCAGCAGCTGTTCTGCTATTTTAGAGACTGCAGTACCATAATACCCCACTACTGACAATAAATTCAATTGAAACAAGCAACCTGCTCTTTTTAGTTTGACATACTCATTAAAATTATTGTGGTAAAATAAGTACCGTTCCGGATGCGCTAATACAGGAACATAACCCCCCACCTGTAAATCAAAAAGTATAGAATACAACTGCATTGGCGCATTGATGTATGACATCTCTACTAAGACGTAGTTGTCTTTCAGCGTCAACAAATCATGAGATTGAAAAAGCCGAACAAATTGGTCGTCCATTAGGTATTCTGCAGCAGCTTGAAAAGGAATTGTAATGTTGTTATTTTTAAGCTGCTGTATTGTTTCTGTTTTTTTGGACACGATTATTTCATGGGTATTCTCCCAAATATGCTGAATAATATGAGGGGTAGTGATGAACTGTGTTACTCCAAAACTTTGAAGCGCCTGGGTAAGTAGCAAGGTATCTTCAAACGTTCTTGCGCCATCATCGATTCCCGGTAATAAATGGGAGTGAATATCGATATGACCTTCTGGTATGAGGTCTTTTAAAACTGGCTTATTTTTAGAAAAGAAAAACACTACTTTGTTTTTAAAAATGATACCGCAAAGGAACAAAATTTCAGGGGTTAGTTCCTATAAAAATCACAGATTAGCCCATTTAAAATAGCTTCGAACTACAAACACCACTATGCCAATTCAGAACGGCGTTTCTAGCTTTACTAAATTCCTTCAATGCTCCTTCTAATTCACTACTAAATACCCTCATTTCAAAATCGGGGGCGGAACGATCACCTAGGTATTGCCGCTATGATTATTCGCAAAGGAAGCACCCATAAAAAAGGCTACAAAATAAAATTATTGTGTAGCCTTTTTTAATAGTATCCAGACAAATGTTCTTGATTACATTTTAAATACCTTTTTATACCAGGGCTCCTGCTTTAAACTATGGCCGTAGCCGTAGCCGTAGCCATAGCCTTTTGTGGAATCAGTATCATTAAGAAGCATACACATATTGGGCAGCTTTCCTTCTTTATATAAGGTATTGGCGATATCCAACATTCGTTTTTCTAAAAAATTAGCACGTGCCACATATATAAAACAATCGGCATGTTTAGCGACTAACATAGTATCTGTCACTAAACTCACGGGAGCGGTATCGACAATGATATAATCGTAATGCGATTTCAACTCATTAAACAGCGCATCCACTTTTTTACCCATTAATAACTCTGCAGACTAAGTTAGCTTGTCCATACTGCCGTTTTTACAAGCAAATCTATGTCTATCCCATAATAAAAATAACTATAAACTAACCATGAATTAACAGTGCTTCGAAGCACCAATAATACATTTGTAATCTAATCTAACGTATCACTAAAAAAACGAAAATGCAATTTAAAATTTTTATTACGGTGCTAACATCGATTTGCGGTATGCTTATCGCTAGCGCACAAAATACAGGAACACTAAAAGGCACTATTAAAACCGAACAAGGCGAACCTATAATAGGCTCGAATGTTATAATTAAAAACACAAACAAAGGCACAACAACAGATTCTGATGGGACCTATGAAATAAAATTATTAGAAGGAAAAACATACAGTATAGAAGTCTCTTATTTAGGATACAACACCATTCAAAAAAACATATTTATAAAATCAAATACAACCATTCTAGATTTTATTTTAAATGAAAGCTCTAATATGCTAGAAGGAATTATAGTAACTTCTCAAAAAAGAGAGCAGAAAAACAAGGAAGTTCCTATAGCTATTACTTCTTATGGTAGTGAGTTCATTAACAATCAAGGTACTTTTGAATATGATGCTTTATCTGAATATGTTCCCGGTTTTCAAGTTCAAATTCAGAGTGTAAATAATCCTGGCGTAGTCATAAGGGGTATAACCAGTGACAGCGGAGACTCTAGAGTTGAACCAAGAGTTTCTATTTTTCAAGATGGAGTTTCTATTAGCAAATCACGCGGTTCGGTTGTAGAACTATATGATATTGAACGAGTGGAAGTTTTAAAAGGACCTCAAGGAACTTTATTTGGACGAGGAGCTCAAATAGGAGCTATGCATATTATTCAAAACAAAGCAAAAAATGAAAATTCAGGATCAGTAAAGCTAGGGTATGGAAACTTCAATCAATTTTTAGCTACAGGATACGCTAATACCCCTTTAATTGCAGACAAATTATTTTTGCGTGTTGCCGGAATTTACAACCGAAGAGACGGTTATATCGAAAATCGTTCAGGGGGAAATTTGAATGGTAAAGAAACTTTAGCCTTTAGAACTGCATTGAAATATTTAATTAGCGACAGAACAACTTTAGATGTTATCGCTAATTGGCAGCAAGACACACCTCCAGGAACATCATTTAAGAGTGGAACTTTTGCTCCTTTGGGCGGAGACTTAGATCCAAATACCTTTGCTGATCTAGAACGAGGAAGAGAACTTGGCGTAAACAGAAATGTATCTGGTGCCACTGGTATATTAAAACACAACTTTAATCCGGTTTGGGATTTAACATCAACGACGGCCTACAGACAATTTAATTCTGATGAAGCTTTTGATGCTGACGGTACAGCTGCTCCTGCATTATTTTTTAGAGAAATAGCAAAAGGAAAACAATTCAGCCAAGAATTACGCTTTAATTTTGATAACTCTAAAAAGTTTAGAGGATTCTTTGGTGGTAATTTTTTCTACGAAAATGGTACTCAAAAAGTTCCATTTATTATTGATGAGAGAAGTCTAGCCGTTTTATTCTTAGACACACCAAAATTAGTTATTAACGGAATTCCTACCTTACTACCTACAATTCCTAATGATCCTGATAGTTTTGGCCCACTAGCTGGAGCACCATTATTAGATAGTAATAGCGAAACTTTTACCAACTATGGTAAAAACTACTCGGGCGATTTGTTTGCAGATGGATCTTATGATTTAACAGAAAAATTATCTTTGACATTAGGACTAAGAACGACTTGGGAAAACATCAACGCAGGTTTTGAAGTAGATGATATTGAGAAAAAATCAAACCTCGCTCTTTTAACTCCTGGTAGCGGAACAAATATTTTAAATCTTCCTACAAATGGCAAAATCCAAGCAAGTGAAAACTTTTTATCTGCGGTAGGTCGTTTAGCATTGAGCTACAATATTAACCAAAATATATCACTTTTTGGAACTACATCTAAAGGTAGGCGCCCTAACGTTATCAATATTTCTTCGACAAATACGAATGTACTTTCGGCAGAAACCGTTTGGTCTTATGAAGTGGGTGCCAAATCGTTGTTTTTAAATAATAGACTACAATTTGATGCCAATGCGTATGTTTATGATTACTCCAATTTTCAAACGACCATATCTAAATTTGAAAATGGTGTATTAACATCCAGACCCGAAGACAGCGGTAGCGCTAGCTCTTTTGGTTATGAACTTGCTACACAATATGCCTTTACAAAAAACAGCAGCTTTTTTGCGAACTACGGTTATATTGATGCTAGTTTCGACGAAACGGATTCAAACGGGAACAAGCAAGCTCTTGCTGGAAATAAATTTAGACTGACGCCCAAACATTCTTTTTCAGCTGGATTTAACCTTAATCAAAAAATTAATAACAGTTTAAAATTATTTTTCAGACCTACTTATACCTATAAATCTAAAGTGTTTTTTGAGGAAACCAATTTACCTAAAATTTCCCAAGACGGCTACGGCATTGTAAACTTGAGAACAGGATTAAATATAGGTAAGAAATATGAGATCACTCTTTTCATGAATAATTTATTAGATAAAAAATATATTATTGATGCTGGAAATACAGGTGGCGCTTTTGGAATACCTACTTTTATAGGTGGTGCTCCTAGATTCTATGGAGTCCAACTTCGAGCAGATTTTTAAAAATTTACAAAAAAATATAAAGCTACATTAGCATTATTAACCTAGTTTTCAACTATATCACTATGAAAAAAAAATATCTATTAGTATTACTTTTAACATTATTTATAAATGTAAGTAACGCACAAATAATAACGTCTAAAACTACGATTTATACTATTGAAAATGCCATTAAAACCGCTGAGCAAAATCTTGAAAGTTTGAAACTCGATAACGAAGCTAGAATAATCTGGGCTAAAGATTTTAAGGAAAAACAATCGGCTATTGCATTTGTGTACCTCCACGGTTTTGGCGCCAGCAATAGAGAGGGCCAACCCATCATGTCGATGTTGTCAAAGGCATATAATGCTAATGTTTATTTGTCTCGATTAAAAGAGCATGGATTGAGTAGAGATGATAATTTTAAAAATCTAACTCCCGAAAATTATATTGCGTCTGCAAAAGAGGCACTAGAAATTGGGAAACTAATAGGAAAAAAAGTTATTCTAGTGAGTACTTCTACGGGCGGAACCTTAAGCTTGAAGTTAGCTTCTGAAGACCCTTCTATTGCCGGTTTAATTATGTACTCCCCTTTTATCGATTTAAAAAATCCTTCCTTTGCCTCTATTCTTACTCCTAAAGGGAAAGCAGCTATTATCAAAATGAACGGCGGCGAAATCACAAAACAAAGCAGGCCAGAAGAGGAACAAAAATACTGGTCTACTTCTTACCACATTGATGGGTACGAAGCTTTAATAAAAATGCTAAAAAGTACCATGACAGTACAAACATTTGAGAAAGTTAAAATCCCCGTATTTGTTGGGTATTATTATAAAAATGAAAAAGAGCAAGATGAAACTGTCTCCGTTCCTGCTATTTTAAAAATGTTTGAAAGCCTAGGAACAGCTCTTGATCAGAAGACGAAAGTAGCTTTTCCAGATGCAGGAAACCATGTTATTGCTTGCGACTTGAGATCTAATGATTGGAAAAATGTTTACAATCAAAGCACTTCATTTATAGACGCTATCATTCTAAAAGAGGAACGCAAATTTGATTTTGAACTTCAAGGCCATCGCGGTGCTAGAGGTTTAGCGCCAGAAAACACACTTCCTGCGTTTAAAAAAGCATTAGATATTGGCGTGAACACTTTAGAATTAGATGTGGTAATTAGCCTAGATAACCAAGTCGTAGTCTCTCATGAACCATGGTTGAATTACGAAATTACTTCAGATGCTAAAGGAAGCGCCATTACGAAAGAAGCTGCATTAGCCTTCAATATTTACAAAAATAAATATAAAAACGTAAAGAAATACGATGTAGGCGCCATTGGAAACCCTAAGTTTCCAGAACAAGAAAAGCTAAAAACATACAAACCATTATTGGCTGAGGTCATAAAATATGCAGAGACTAGAAATCCAGCTATTCTTTATAATATAGAGATTAAAAGCACGCCTGATGAAGAAGCAAATGGATACCAACCAAGTGTAAAGGAATTTTCAGATCTTCTAATTTCAGAATTGAAAAAAAGCAATTTACCGCTAAACCGAATTACTATTCAAAGTTTTGATCCTAGAGTCTTAGAATACTTTCACAAAATTTACCCAAACTATCAACTTTCTTTTTTAACTTTTGAAGATGATTTTGACACGAATATGAAAGCACTCAGTTTTATACCGAGCATTTACAGTCCATATCATGTGCTATTAAATGATACTGAGGTAGAAAAGATTCATCAAAAAAATATGAAAGTTATTCCATGGACGGTGAATAATAAAGAGGATATGATTCGTTTACTAACAATGAATGTTGACGGTATTATCACTGATTACCCTAATATAGCTATTCCATTAAGAAAGTAGTTTAGGTCAAAATACATGATTCTCTTTCTATTTAAAGACCTTTTATGCTTAACTTAATCTGCGGGCTAAGTTAGCATGTACACAGCCATATTACAGAAGAAATACATATAGCGTCTGCTTGGATAAATTATTTTTCTCTTTCGAACCTATATCTTTGTAATAATATTTTCTTTACTATTTACAATTAAATACTGATAATCGGGATATTTTTCAATCAATTCTAATCCTTTTACTAATCCTAAAACCATAATTGAAGTACTAAAACCATTACACATTTCTGCATTTTTCCCAATTATTGTAACACTAATTAATTCTGTTGAAGGATAGCCTGTTTTTGGATTGATAATATGTGAATATCTTTTGTTCTCAATCTCGGCGTACTTTTCATAATTTCCCGAAGTAGTAACAGCATTATTAGTTGAAAATTCTAAAATTTTTATAGTTTCGCCCGTTTCTAACGGATTATTTACGCCAATGCGCCAAGGATTGCCATTGATCTGTGTTCCCCAAGTTGCGAGATCACCTGCAGCATTTATAATCCCTGCTTTTATACCTAATTCTAGCATTAGTTCTCTTGCTTTGTCAGCAGCATATCCTTTTCCGATAGAACCAAAACCAATTTTCATTCCTTTTTTTGACAGGAAAATTGTGGAATTGATACTATCCAAAACGATGTTTTTATAATTTACATTACGAATTGATTTTTTTATAACTTTTCTGGAAGGTAACTTTTCCATCGTTCCATCAAATTTCCAAATTTTGTCCATCGCAACAATACTAATGTCAAAAGCACCATTTGAAATTTCAGAAAACCAAATAGCCTTTTTCGTGAGTTCAAAAACTTCTTTGTCTACTTTAATTGGTTTTATGCCTGCATTTTGATTTACTTGCGAAATCTGGGTTTGTGGTCGCCATTCAGAAATTAAATTTTCAATGCGTTCTATTTCTGAAATAGCTTTATTGATGTTTTGATCTGCCGAAATACTATCCGAATCAACCAAAGTAATTTGGAAAACACTTCCCATCAAATTTACAGTCTTCGTTTGTTCCACTTGACTAAATGAAAAGGTACTAACGAAAAGCAAAGCTATTTTTAAAACGACCGACTTGAATCTCATAATTTGGGAATTAGTAACAATCCGTTAAAATCTGATTGTTTTCTTTGTAAATATCGAAGTTTTCTCCATTGTTTTTGCAAATTGTAGCCAAAACAGCTTCTACATCTTTTTGCATTTTAAGAGCGCCACAAATCATTATAACGCCGTTATTTTTTAATAATTCTAGAAAGAAGTTTTGGTCTTCATTTATCAAATCCATCAAATATTGTGGTGCCTCTTCTCGTGATAAAGCTAAATTAAAGGTAGAAAGTTTTTTATCAACAATATGGTTTTGCGCTATTTCTGCATATTTCTTGGTGAGTACATCATTTCTTCGAAAACCACAATACAAATGAGTTTCTATCCTACTTTTATTTTCAGCTAGCATTCCTAAAAAAGGCGCTATTCCAGTTCCATTTGAAATCAAAGCCACTTGCGAAGCGTTTTTTGGAAAATAAAAATGAGCGTTTTTAATAATTCTTGCTTTAATTGTGGCTCCTTTTTGCAAAGTATATAAAAATTCAGACCCTAAACCATTTGGGTGCAATCGAACAATTAATTGTACCGAATTAGCAACTTTCCCAATGGAGTAAAAACGTTCTACAGCATCATTTTTTGGGTAAATAGCTAATAAATCGCCCGATTTGAATTTGGTGAAAGAATTAGATTTCAAATTTAACTTAAAAGTTATAACCTCATCCGAATTTATTTCAGCACGATCGACAACTTTTAAAACTTTTAATTTTGGTGCTTTTTGACTGTATAAAGAAGCCGCTGTTGCTAGAGCTAGGCTATTCAAAGTAGCCCAAACCGAAACCCATTCTGCAAATTCATCTGCAGATTTGTCGTTAACAGTATGAAGGTTTACTGATTTTTCTGCCCAACTTTGTTCAAACAAAAGTACATCAACTTGTTTTGCATAGGCACAGAAATCGGGATAAGATTTAGATCCAAATCCTACAACTGAAAACTGAATTTTTTGTTTTTGTGGAAATTCAAAAACTAATTTTTTGAACTTTTTGGCATTTATTGGTGCTTCACCTAAACCATAAGTAGAGGTGAAAATAATGAGTTGTTTTGCACTTGCAAAATGGGAATAATTATTCATATCAGTTAGATACGATTTCTTTCCATTTGCCTGCAATTGTTTATGGATCTTACTCGCAAATCCTAAAGTAGAGCCATTCTCAGAACCTACTAAAAGTATAAATTCGCACTCATTTGCCTTATATTTATTCTTAATTCTTGTTTTAGTTCGTTTTAGAGTAATTGTAAAACCAGAATAAATAAAAAGTAAAATATTGATAGAAGCGAAAGCCAAAATTATAGCCCAAACCCAATTTATTTGGCCGGTATGCAAGTCAAAACTAAACTTTTCTAATACTTGTGTGAAAGGATATTTAATTTCTTTTACGATTTGGCCAGTTATTTGATTTACTGTTATTTCACTATCTTTTAACTTTAAAACGTAAAATTCCTCTGGATCATCATCCATAAACGGAAATTCAATCTTTATAACTTCAGACAATTTCGTTTGTTTAAAGACAGAAAAATCAGTCAATGGAACTTCTTTCAGTTTTGCATCCTGTGAATAAGTAATCGCATTTGCTTTTTGGACAGGAATAATTTCGAATCGAAGTAGAAATAAATACGTTCCAGTTAAAGCAATAATCAAAACAGGAAGTAACATAATTCTTCCAGTTACCACATGGAAATATTGGGCCAGTGAATCATTATTTACTTTTGAAAAGAATTTCTTAATTCCATTTTGACGTTTAATAAGTAGAATTGTTCCAGAAATTGCAATTAAAAAAAACAGGAAAGAGGCAAAACCAACAATAAATCTTCCAGTTTCATGAAGAAAAAGCGAACGATGTAAAGCCAAATTCCATTGGATAAACTGATTTTTTTGTTTCGGAATCCCTAATTTTTTTCCGGTAGTTGGATCTATGTAAGCTTTAATTTCATTACCTTCTTGATCAAAACCTTCCAAAGTCACAAATTGATTATGGTCAACTGAAATATTTGAAATTTCGGGATAAACTTTACGTAGTTCTGGTAAAAACTGAACAAGAGTTACTTCATTAAAATTGTCTATTTGATACGGATTTGTTTTCTCACTAGCCACATCAATAGCAAGAACAATACCTGTTAAAGAAGCAATAATAAGTACAAGTGATGCCAAAAGAGCTAAAACCAAATGGGCATGCCGCCAAATAGACAATATCATGATGTATTATTTTTAAAGTTTATTAAGCTTTACGTATCTAATAAAACCTTTTCCTTCCGTTTTCTTAGTGATTTCAGCTGTTGATAATGCAATTTCTACATCTCCAACATGATATTTATTGTCTTCCACAGCCGATTCAAAACGAAGTTTGTAGCCCTTGTTTAATTTAGACTCATCTATAGAAAAAGTAGTAATACTTCTATCACCAGCTGCAATAGAGGCACCGGTAATACCATTTAAATTTTGTTTTCTCTTTCCTAAGGTCTTGTTCCATTCTTTGAAACCATTGTACCATTGTTTATCTGGTCCCATTACGTACAATGTTTTTTCATAATTCCCTTTAGGATCAATTAAAGAAACAACAACATAAGCTTCTAAACCTTCATAATTTGTCATTTGCAACATGCATTTATACTTGGCTTGTTGGGCATTTGCTTGTGGAATAAATAGTAGACCAAATATGCCTACTAATGTAAATTTTAATATTTTATTCATTATCTACTATTATTATTTTAAAAAATCTACTGATATCTCAGCTTTTGTTAATGACTCATTTTCTTTTGCCAGATCATAAGCAGTTTCATCAAATTCTGTTAGAATGTCTTTTTTAGCACCTTCAGCAACTAAATATTTTAAGATCGTTTCATCTTTTGCTGTTAATGCTGCTTTGTGTAAAGCTGTCATACCTTCATCATTTTTAACATTGATATCTATATTCATTGCACTTATTTTCTTAAATAGATTTAAATCATTTTTTGCAACTGCCAAATGGTATAATGTACTGCCATCCTTTTGCGGAATTGTAATGTCAAATCCGGAATTTTTCAACAAACTTAATTTTTCGTCATAACCATCCTTCCCATCTTTTCTTACCGATTGAATCAAATAATAAGCTAAATTATTTCCTTTTGCATCAAGCACATCACTTTTTGCTCCGTTTGCAACTAAAAACTCAACAATTTCAGGAGAACCATTTTCAACCGCAAAAGACAAAGCAGTAAGTCCATTTAAATTACTAGTATTTATATCTTTAACTGTAGAAATAAATGATTTTATAATATCTATTTTTGCACGTGTAGCGTACATTAAAACACTATTTCCTGCTTTATCTTGATGATTTACATCAACACCCTTAGCTAAGAAATAAGCAATAATATCTTCTTGTTTTTGCTTTCTAACTAAATTATGTAAAACATTTTCACCTTCATCACCTACTGAATTTGGACTGATCTTTAAATCTTCAACCAAATATTTATAAGCTTCTAAAGTTGTTGCAGAAGATCTAGTTCCTTGAGAAGCGATAACTAAGGCTCTTCCATCATATTTGATTCCTTTTTTTAATATGTTTTGCAAAAGTGTTATATCACCACTTCTTGCAGCATAATTAAATGCAGTATTACCTGTATCATCCGTATCCCTTAACGACAAACCTTTGGTAGTAAGATAATCGGCTAATTTTAGTTCTTTGTCGTTTGGAATGGATAAGAGTAATAAATTGGCTCCGTTTTTAAATTTTTGTTTTGGATTGTTTCCAGCGTTGAAAAACAATTCATATAATTTAGGATCAGCCTGTCCGTTAGCCGCAGCAAATGCAATTGGAATTGCTCCTTTATCATCAGAAAGATTAATATCTGCTCCTTTTTCTAATAAAAATTTTACTAAATCTACATTTCCTTTATTAGCTGCCCAATGCAAATAAGTACGACCATCATGCGTTAATTTTTTTATACTATTCCCATCTTGTTGGATAAGAAATCGTATACTTTCTAATGCCCCATCATTATTAATAGCCATAGTAACGGCATCAAAATTACCACCATTTGCTTCAGAGGGACTATTCCCTTTTGCTATTGTTTCTTTAATCGTATTTAAATCTGGATTTTTTTTCCAAAAATCACTGCTTAAAAGTATGTTCTGTCCATTTGAAATACTAGTAATTAGCAGTAGTGTAATAAACAATATTCTTTTCATTGCTGTTTTGTTTTGTGATAAATAAATATGCTCAATAAAATTTTAAAAATTCCGTGCTAAAAAATAATAGCACGAAATTTTCTGTCAGTCCTTAAAATGCTCCAATAAAATGGTTCCCTGGTTTATTTATTAACTTAGCACCAAGAGTAACAACTCCTGTAACACTGTTAATGATATAAATACGTCCATCTTGACCTACTGGCGCAGCAGTTACATAAACATCAAAACCATCAACCACATAACCTTGATATTGAAAGAAATACATATCTGCGTTATAAGGTAAATCTAATGTTTTGGCTGTTTTTGCGTTAAGATCCACAAGCGCCAAAAAACTTTGAGATTGTCCCGAAAGAGCAGAAACTGCTGAACCACTATGGGTATAAGCCACTACTGCTTTTCCGTTACCAGCATACTTCCAGTTTTCAATATAAGTTCCTGATAAGCCTAATGCAGTATCTAAATTAAACACATAAGAATTATCATATTGATTACTTGAATTAATTCTTAAAATATGCGATCCAGAAGCTTCTCTTTGGGTTGCTTGGTAAATATTACCATCATCACCTACGAAACTATTAAAACTTCTATAACCACTAGTATCTCCAAAACCTACAGTAGAGGTGATTACTATTGGGTTTTCCAATGAAGGGTAATCTACAACAACTGATTTAGCTCCTAAGCGAGTAAAAGTACTTTCGTTGGTTCCCGTTTCTGGATTTGTTTTTCGCATCCATGTCCCAATAATTAATTTGTTACCTGCACGACTCAAGACAGGAGCATCTAATCTAAAAATATGATGTCCTTGTGCTTCCTCCGTATTAGTTAAGGGAATCTCATATGACTTCGTTTGTGCAATTAAGGAATTAACTAAATCTAATGTCAAAACTGTAGCGGTTCCTCTTGTATGTTTGTAGGAAGCATCTGCATTAGTCATTATTAAAGGAGACGTTACATTCACAGAAACTCCTGTTTTGTCACCATCAAATAATTTTGCCCATCTTGGGCTTGTTCCTGCATATTGTGAGATGTTTACAACACCACCCGTTGGAATAAAATTTTGTCCACCATTTACTGTATATTTAGAAAATTCACCCCCATTTGTTCCTGTATAAGCAATATTAAAAATCGTAGAACCGTCTTGTGAAGATTGCAAACGTGCTGTTCTGTTAGAAGGTACTGCGAATCCATTTTCAAAAACATCATAAGTTTTAGAAGGATCTTTCGCATTTTCTTTACTTATAGCATATACAATTGTTCCTCCATTTCCATCACCAGGCGTAGGATTTGTAGTTCCCATAACGGCACCAGCTACTGTAATGTACCTGCCTTCCGTAATCACTGGTTCAGAAGTTCCACTAGTGTTATTTTCATCACTATTACAACTTGATGCTAAAGAGATAGCTCCAATAAGTACGGCAAAAGCCCCTAATTTTAAAAATCTATTTTTCATTTTATTTATGTATTTAAAAGTTATTGATTATGTAATTAATTTTTAGGTAAAATGCTCTTCCCGGCTTTTGCACTCCCATATTGTCGTAATTCTGCTTATTAAACATGTTCTTCGCATCAAAACTGACTATGAAATTTTTCTTTGGAAAAACATAACTTAAACCAGCATCTTGTATAAATTGTTCAGGGATATTGAAAAAATCTGTTCCTGCTGTGTTGCTATATAATTTTCGGTTGTAATTAAAAGTATCTACAAACATGAAGTTATAAAATATATTCAATTGTGATTTATCAGCTAACACATCATTAAAGGAATATTGTGTACTTAAGTTAGCATTAAAAAAAGGCTCATTTGGCAAGTCATATTTGACACCACCTGTCACCGTTGTTAGTTCAAATTTTGAAACACCCATTGTAATATTTAGATTATTATTGTAGGAATAGCTTACCTCTAGATCTATACCTTTTGACTTCACATTACCTTGATTTAAAAAAGGAAGAGTTTGAACATTAGTATTAATTGCTGTTTGTACAGGTGTACCAATTCTGTCCGTTATGTTTCTGATAAAAGCATTAGTAGAAAACGTTATATCATGTTTTCTCAATTTAAATTTTCCAAATCTAAAGCCCAAATTATAGTTCTTACTGATTTCTGGCTTAATGCTAGGATTTTCTGATATGTTATCTCCCGAATCTCCAAAAACTTCATTTTCGCTAGGTAATCGGACCGCTTTTTCTGCAGATGTTAAGAGCGTAACAGAAGGCAAAATAGCATAAGAAAATGCACCACCGTAACCTAAAACATCTTTATTACTAGTAACAATATCTTCAACCCTACTTGCAATACCATTATTATTTTGAACTATCGGATTCATACGTTCAATGCGTTGTTGATAATACTTACTAAAAACACTAGCTTTTAATCTACTTTCGAGAGCAGTCAATTCATAAGTCAAAGCCCCAATGTTTTTATTTAAGTCTCTTGTTCCAAGAAATTTTCGTTCTAATACCGATTTCAGATCATCATCATCTTCCCTATTCACAATTGAAAGTGAGTAGTTCAACAAAAATTTATGATTGTCATTAATCTTATAAGAAATACCAGTTCTTATACTAGCAACTTTCCTTTTAATGTTGGCTAGTGTCGGAGCACCTTGTTGCGCACCTAACGGTCGTGGAATTGGCTGCCCGTTTAAATCTAAACTTAGATTTCCATTCCAATCATAATTCCATTTGACGGTGTCATTAATCATTCGATTTCTTTCACAGTAAATCCCATGAAAATTAAACTCTAAACCTTTTACAAAGAGATCTTTCTTATTATAGGTTAAGTTAATTAAAGCTGCATCTGATTGTAAAAATCTACCTTTATATGGAGTAGACATAAAGGTTCCATGTTGCACTTCTTTATACGAGTCCGAACTGGTGAAACCAATAAAAATATTATCCGCCCATTTAACGTCTGTAAATCCAACCTCAGTAATACTTCCAGTTGATTTAAATGCATCCTGTAATCGCTTAGCTCTTATGTAGTCGTATCTCCCATTAGGTAAAATATTGTAAACTGTTTTTCCCCACACCTCATAATCGTTATCAGAATAATTATTAAAAAAAGAACTTTTAATAGTAAAACCCGATTTTTTAAAACGATATAAACCGTTAAAATTTACCTGCGAAGTGTTAAACGAACCATAAGAAGCAGACGCATTAAAATTATTTTTAACTCCTTTTTTCAATATAACATTGATAGCTCCACCCAAAGCATCGTCAGATAAATGACCTGGCACAACACCTTTATAAACTTCGATACGCTCAATGATTGAGGGGGGAATACTATTTAGATCAAAAGAGGATCCATAAGTTGAAATCGGGATACCGTCAATAAAAATTCGAACGGAATTACCCGATATTCCATTAATATTATAATTCACATCAGAACCTAAACCACCATTTTGACGAATACGAACACCAACAGTCCTGCTCAATAGTTCATTAGTTTGCATATTTCGCACAGCAGCTTTTTTGGTATCGATAATATTTACTGCAAAACCTTCTGTTTCAATTTTATTTTTCTCAGTTTTAACATTTATTACAACTTCATTTAAGTCAACGCTTGTAACCTTATTTACAATAATGTTTATAGTTACATTACTACCATTTACCTCAATAGCCACAGTTTTTTTAGCTGTCTCTGTAGAAATAGTTTCAATAATATACTTTCCATAGGGAACATTTTCAAAAACAAAATTTCCGTTGGTATCGGATACCGCTGAATTTTGTGTTCCTTGGAGCAAAAGTAAAATACTAGTTGCAGGTTTCTTGTCTTCGAAATTTATTCTACCGTTAATTTTAGAGGTCTGTGCGAAAATAGAGACGCTAAAGTGAAGGCATAAAAAAAAGATGAAACGGTGAGAAAATGACATATAATGTGATGTAAAATTTTTACAAATATATGTTTATTTAGACTAAATACAAATAAAAAAAGATAAAAAAATTATAGTAAATTCAAGAGTCAATACAACAACCTATATATCAGAAGTATAAATTGTAAATATTTATTAGCATCTGACCAAAATAAAAGTCTGCAAAAGTGGATTGCAAATTTTCACCGCAGATTCGCAAATTATCCAAATTTCAAATATTTTAAAATCTATGAATCTGCGGTAATAAAATTTTTAGAAGCTAAAGCGAGATGCACTAAAAGTGCATAGTTTTAAACTCTATTTGAGACCCATAAAACCAAAGCTAGAAATAAAATAAAAATTGGAAATTTGTAGCTCTATAGATTCCAAAATGGCTCGTAAAGCCCTTTCGGAATCTATAAGCTTGATTTTAAGCATACTCACTTAAAGTGCAATTTTCCTAATATCTTACAAATACATCATATCTATTTTTCGTAGAATAAATAAACATGAAGAAAATACATCTTTGCTTAGGTTAATGATTTACAATTACTCAGGTTGGATATGCAAATGAAATCCGCACAAAAAGCTAAGCTACATTTTTAAAATTATTTTTTTGATTCCAAAAATATTCTATGGTTCAGTATTTTACATAGGAATGTCTTCTTTTTCTGTTGTGCCAAATTTCAAAACAGTCACAGATCTCAAGTTTCATTTGTTCTTTATTCTTAATCTTGTTTCAATAAATTTGTTCTGTTTTGAAAGTTTTGAAGAAGCTTTTAGCAACTGTAATTGATTCGCCTGTTCAAGCAAGCTATAGGGCTAAGTTAGCACGTCAAGAAAGGATTACTCTTATGCAACCGCCTTGCAAACGCTAGGATTTGTCTTTTCAATTGAAGGGGATCCTCACCGCAGGCAAGCACCAGAATGAGAGGACAAACGAGTGCCAAATGGGGTCATAAATTACGTGGACAAATAAATCCAGCTCTGAAACAAATGATGGAGGTTTTAAAAATTAGCAAGCGTATCACTTTTTACACTGCTCGACATACGTTTGCAACATTTTTAAAATTTGAAAATACACCAATTGACGCTCTTAGTGAAATGCTAGGCCACACAGACATCAGAACTACACAGGCCTACCTTAATAAATAAGAAACTTGATAAAATTATCGATGATGTATTTGAGAATTCAAAATATTTCTAAAATAAACCGATTGCTAATCAATTTAAAAATGTCAAGTTTTTGGCGCAAAAAACTTGACATTAATATAAAATGAATATTTTTATTCTTCAGACGCAGTACTACAATAGTATTAATTACTGATTAGGATAATTCGCTTAATAACAAATTTTTACGCTATATGAATTAATGCATAAGAAGTACTTCTTCCTGCACCCTCCTGCAATAAAACACCTTTAGATATCAAATCTTGTAAATCCCTTAACGCAGTATCAGTAGAAACGCTAGTTGTCTTTGCATACTTAGAAACGGTCAATTTTCCGAAAAAGTTATCAAGTAACAATTGAGTAACTTTCTGTTGACGATGATTAAAGTCAATAGCGTGATTAGTTTCCCAAAATTGAGCACGTTTTAAAGTCATTGCAATAGTTTCGTCTGTTTGCTTCATAGAACGCAATAAACAGTCTAAAAACCACTGCAACCAGTCTGTTATATCTAGATCCCCTTTCTGTATTTTTTCTAATATACTATAATATGTTTTACGCTCAATTTGAATTTGTGCTGACATGGAGTAAAATCGTTTTTTACTTTGATCGGCTCGTGCTAACTGCATATCAGTAATCGCTCGGGTAATACGACCGTTCCCGTCGTCAAAAGGATGTATGGTAACAAACCATAAATGAGCAAAAGCCGCTTTTAATACCGGATCAAGTGATTGATCTGAATTAAACCAGTCAAAAAAGACATCCATTTCATGGGGGACTTTATCCGCTACTGGTGCTTCAAAGCGAACTATTTCTCTCCCCATTGCACCTGATGTTACTTGCATAGCACCATCGCGCCAGTCTGCAGTTTTTATTTTATACATTCCGCTTCTACCTGTTGGAAAAAGAGCTGCATGCCATCCAAATAAACGCTCCTCGTCTAGCAGTTCGTCGTACCGTTGTGTGGCATCTAGCAACATTTCTACAACACCGTCCACATTATAATCAGCTGGTACCGCTGCGGCGATCTCAATACCTAGCCGCTTTGCAATTGAAGATCGCACCTGATCATGATTGAGTTGTTCCCCTTCAATCTCGCTTGACTTAATTACATCTAGAGTCAGTGTTTGAAGTACTCTTTCTTCTTGAAGACGAAATCCAAGACCTTGCATAACACCAAGTATAATACCCTGCTGATGTCTCACTTTACCGAGCAATGGCGTAATGATAGCTGCATCCCAGATAAAATTTGGCCAATCTTTCTTTTGATAAATATACATAGCACCGCATTTTTGCGGTAAATATAGTGTTGAATTACCGTATTGTGTAGTGGTTTTTATTTCCTTGGTCAATATTTATAAATTCTAATACTTATTATTAAGCCACCATTCCCTTTTCAAACAACTCCACAAACTCTTTCATCTTCGCAATAATTCGATCCCCTATTACTCTGGCTTGTAGAATACTTGGTCTATTGTCCAAGCATTGAAAAACCTCATCTTTTATAGGTTCTCTTCCGCTATAAATGTAGGCATCGATTAGGGCTTTGAATTGGGCTTTATCTAGGTGTTCGTCCTCGCAGAGTTTGCCTAAGGCTAATACCTTTTGTTCTTGCCAGTATTTTTCAAATTCTTCTTCGATGTCATCACCGTTTTTTATGAGTGGCATGTTTTCGTCAATGAATTTCTGGATCAATTCGCGTTTGCTTCTTAGTTTGATGTCTCCACCTAATAAATCGATAATGGCTTTTCGTTGCGCTTTGGCATCGGGAGTGTTTTTTCCTTTCATTTGTGCCAATAGTTTCAAAATATAAGCAACGCCA
The DNA here is from genome assembly GCF_900111075.1 of Flavobacterium frigoris. Taxonomy (GTDB): domain Bacteria; phylum Bacteroidota; class Bacteroidia; order Flavobacteriales; family Flavobacteriaceae; genus Flavobacterium; species Flavobacterium frigoris. The sequence continues at coordinate 47,680 of NZ_FOFZ01000013.1, read as the reverse complement.
ATTTTATCTCGATGAATTAACTCCAACTCAAAATCGATATCGTCCAGAATCGATGTTTTCTGTACTTCAGTATCTCGCTTTACTTTTTCGTACAAGTCTAAGTACTTGCTTTTGTAATCCTCAAATTCTTGTTCATCAATTGGCAAATCATCCCAATCAAAATCAGTGTACGATTGAAGCACATTCATGGTACGCATCAGTTTCCTGAAAGCCTGAACAAATAGTGCTTCGGCATTCTCATCTTCTAAATCATTTACGCTTTGATAGGTTGGTGCAATTTCGCGTACGATTTTTAAAGCTTCATCAAATTTCTCCGCAATTTTGTCATAATCTGGCATAGTGACTACTTCTATCGCCTCTTTATTAGAAAACAAAGTAATAGCTTCGTCTGTGGCTTTTTTGAGATTTCTAAAAGATAAAATATTGCCTTGTGACTTCTGTTCTCCTAGTATTCTATTTGTTCTTGAAAACGCCTGAATTAGGCCGTGTTGTTTTAGATTTTTATCTACATACAAGGTGTTTACTTTCTTGGCATCAAAACCCGTAAGCATCATGTTTACGACAATGACAATATCTAAACGGTCTTTCTCGTCATTAAAGTTTTCCTTCTCGCGGTCTTTTAATCGCTTGGAAATATCTTTAAAATACGATTCAAATAATTTAGGGTCTTTGGTGGTAAAACTACCGTTAAACATTTTGTTGTAATGCTTAATATAACTTTCTAGTTTGTCTCTGCTGTGACTTAAGGAGTAACTGCTTTGTGGTTCGGCAGCCATATCAAAATCAGAATCATCAGGAAGATAATCTTGTGCTTCAGCGGAATCTTCATTAGCACCATAGGTAAATATAGTGGCTATGCGCAAATCGTGTTCTCCCGCTTCTTTCTTTTGCTGGAACAAATCATAATACCGCACGGCATTGTCAATACTACTCACCGTTAATAATGCCGAGTACTGTTTGTTAAATGTTTTCTGTCCGTGATAGGCAATAATATAATCGACAATTTTATCAATACGCTTGGGCGAATCCAATACTTCTTGCTTGTCGATATCTTCTACTTCAATATCGATAAAAGCTTTGCTCTTATTCTTGTATTTCCCAACATATTCGATTCCAAAACGCAATACGTTTTCATCCCGAATCGCATCAGTAATTACATATTTATGCAGGCAGTCGCCAAATAAATCTTTGGTGGTTCGTTTTCCTTTGTCGTTTTTGGAGGCGTTTTCGGCAAAAACAGGTGTTCCGGTAAAACCAATCAGTTGACTTTTATCAAAAAACTTAGTAATGCGTTCGTGGGTTTCCCCAAATTGAGACCGATGGCATTCATCAAAAATAAAAACAATTTTCTTGTGTCGCAGTGGTTCAATACTGTGCTTAAATCGATCTGAAACGGCATTGTTTAATTTCTGGATCGTAGTTAAAACCAGTTTGGTATTATCCGTGAGTTGTCGTACTAAGGATTGTGTATTGTCTGTCACATCAACGCTGTCTTTCTTGAAGGCGTTAAACTCGTTCATGGTTTGGTAATCTAAATCTTTTCTATCGACTACAAATACCACTTTGTACACGGCTGGCAAATCCATTATAATTTGGCTCGCTTTGAAAGAGGTTAAGGTTTTACCCGAACCCGTAGTATGCCAAATATAAGCGTTATCGCTAGCATGTTTGACCTGATGAATAATGGCTTCGGTAGCAAAATATTGGTACGGACGCAACACCATCATGACTTTGTGCGTCTCGTTGATGACAATATAATGCGCTATCATTTTGCCCAAATGGTTAGCGTTTAAAAAGGAAGCTGCAAATTCTTTTAACTCGGTTATATTTTTGTTATTGGCATCGGCCCAAAAAAACGTTTGTTTGACCGATTGCAATTTATTATTAGCCAAATACTTGGTATTTATACCATTACTTATTACAAAAAGTTGTACGTATTGAAACAAACCATGATTGCTCCAGAACGAATGGTTTTGGTAGCGATTAATTTGGTTAAAGGCTTCTTTGATTTCGATACCGGAACGTTTGAGTTCTATTTGTACCAAAGGCAGACCATTGACCAAAAGCGTCACATCAAAGCGGTTCTTGTAGCTTCCTTCGAGACTAATTTGGTTGGTTACCTGGTATAAATTAGCAGTTGTATCTTCACTATTAAAAAAACGAACATAAAACGAAGTCCCATCTTCCTTGGTCAATTGAAAACGGTCGCGTAGGGTTTTGGCTTTTTCAAACACATTACCTTTGGCGAGATGATTCAAAACGGCATCAAACTCCTTAGTACTGAAGCTAGTTTGGTTAAACAATTCCAGTTGGCTTTTCAGGTTATCTACCAAGGCGTCTCCGTCCTGAATTCGCACAGAGGCATAGCCTACGCCCAGCAATTGCTTGATTAAGTTGTTTTCTAATTGTGCTTCAGATTGATGGCTCATATTTTTAAATTATAAAATTTATCTGCTGCCCATTTTGCAGGATTCTGTTCTATATAATTCTGAATATTCTCGAATGCTTTTGAATCTCGGATGACATGATCATGAAAACGACTTTGCCAATTAAAATCGGCATGGATTTTTCGCATTTCAAAACTACATCTTCCCTTATACCATCGAATAATACGGGATATATTTTCTTGCAACATCGGATTATGATTGCCTGCAAATCCACCATTGATTGCGGGATCCATTGCCGCATTTATCGCGATGCCATTTTTATTAATAATTAATATCCCATGCATATGATTGGGCATAATAACAAAATTTCCCAATTCGACATACGGAAACTGATTGGGAATTTCTGCCCAAATCGAATGGGCAATTTTCCCCAATTCATTTAATTGCATTTCGTTTTTTTTATTACTGTCGTCAGGTGCAGATGCGATTAATCGCGTGGCTACTTTACCAAAAAAATGCTGCGTTTTATGGGTGCATATCGTAATAAAATACGCGCCATTGCTGCCGTAATCCCAATTTTGCAATCGGGCGGATGGGATGCGGTATTTATTTTGAAATTTTTTCATATTTTGGTTTTATTCCGTAGAGACGCGATTAATCGCGTCTCTACGGACGTATTTACACAAACATTTGTTGCAACAACCCTTTTTTCCAAATCCCTGCCTTTTCTATTTGTTCTTGACAATGATTGATTTTTTCATCGATTGCCGATAGAAAATTGGCTATTTTGGTTTGTTCTTTTATAGAAGGAATAAAAATTTTATAAGCTGAAATTTGTGGAACTGTTAATTGTGGAACACCTGTACTTTCAATTGCGAAATTGACATTGTTAATTGCTTCTTCTAGAAATTTTGAATTAACTTCTTGTTTAGGAATTATAACAATTAGCCGGACAATCGCATTGAAGTTTTCTTTACGAGCATTAGCAAATCCTAAGTTACCTCTACCACTCACTGTAACACAATTTGATTGATACTGAAATGTTGTTGCATAACCATAAATTCCCTCTCCAGCTCCATTGGCATAAATTGGATAAATATATTTCCCGTTTTTTTCTTTCTCATAATCTAATTTTATTAAATCGCCTCCAGCAGAAAATTTCCCCAATTCCCCCAACTTTTTCTCCTCCCAATCCGGAAAATCATTCCCATTATCATCTTTAAACCGCAATTCTTGCGAGAAAATTTGCTGCATCACGCCTTTTTTGTATTGCTCTAAAAGGGTTTTCTTTTGTTTTAAGGCGGTGAGTTTTTCATCGACTGCGGTTAGGAATGTGGCGATTTTTGTTTGTTCTGGCAGGGATGGGAATGGAAAAACAAGTTTTCTCAATTCGACCATTGTTAATGCTCTTTGTGTTGAACCTATTGATGTTTTTTCAATATCTAATTTATAAACATTGAATCCTATTTCCAGAAAAGTCGACAACTGATTAATCTTTCTAATCCAAATTAGGTTTCCATCTTTGAAGTAAAATCTAGAATTGTCTTTTATCCTTAATACATTCCCTAAAGTCCCCACTGCAGTAATTAGAAGATCATTTATTCGAGGAACTCCATATTTTTTCTTAAACATTTCATAAGAATGCTCGGATATAAATAAAATATCGTTTGGTGTGATGCCTAATTTTAATTCCGATATTTCTTTACCTCTATAAAAAGGTATTCCTTCATTAACATAATCAGTCAAATAAACTCTTTTACTAGAAGTGAATTCTGCAACATTTCCTAATTTCTTATTCTCCCATTCCCCTCTAAACTCAGGAAAACGTATTTGTGGTATTAGTTTTTCCATGGTTAAAAAGGCATTTCTATTCCTAATTCAGTACAAAAAGCGGCTATCCTTTTATCGGTCTCGTTAATTTGCGTATCCAAGGCTTTTATTTCTTTTGCAACAGCATTAATATCAATACTTGCTTCAGCTTCAAACGTATCTACATAACGAGGAATGTTCAGGTTGTAATCCTGTGACGCCATGAAATCTAGCGTGGCAATACGGCTGTATTTATTTTCTTCGCTGCGGCTGCTGTAGGTCGTTATGATTTTGTCAATGTGCTCTTCTAGCAATACGTTTTGGGTTTTTACCTTGTCAAAATGTTGGCTGGCATCAATAAACAAGACGTCTTCGGGGTTTTGGCGTGTTTTTTTCAAGACCAAAATACAAGTCGGTATCGAAGTTCCGTAAAAGATGTTCGCAGGTAATCCAATCACGGCGTCGAGATAATTCTTGTCTTCAATCAAGTATTTACGAATGTGACCTTCGGCACCGCCACGAAACAAAACGCCGTGTGGCAGGACAATAGCCATGGTTCCGTTATCGTCTAGCTGATGTACCATGTGTTGTACAAAGGCAAAATCAGCTTTAGAACTTGGGGCTAGTTTTCCATAAGCCGAGAAACGCTCATCAGTCATGAACAAAGGGCTCGCGCTCCAGTTAGCCGAGAAAGGAGGATTGGCCACAATGGCTTCAAAACGCTGGTCAATATGCTGTGGGCGTTCTAAGGTATCTTCATTCTTGATGTCAAAACGTTTGTAGTGTACATCGTGCATAATCATGTTCATACGACACAAGTTGTAGGTCGTAGGATTCATTTCTTGACCATAAAAAGCGCTAACATCTTTGACTTCTTTGGCAACACGCAATAATAACGAACCAGAACCACAAGTAGGATCATAGACACTTTTTAGTTTGTCTTTGCCCACGGTTACGAGTTGGGCGAGAACACTACTTACTTGTTGTGGCGTGTAGAATTCTCCCGCTTTTTTACCTGCTCCACTGGCAAATTGTCCAATGAGGTATTCGTAAGCATCACCCAGAACATCGCTGTCTGTATTTTCTAAATCAAAATCAATTTCGTCCAGATGAGTAAGCACTTTTACAATCAATTCGTTTTTATCACTTTCCGACTTCCCTAATTTATGAGAGGTTAAATCAAGATCAGAAAATAAGTTTCCAAAATCTTCTTCACTCTCAGATCCCATGGTACTTTGCTCAATGTGCGTGAGTACTTTGGCAAGGTCGCCCAGAATGAAATTGTTTTTTCCACCGGCATTTCCTCTATGCGCCAATTCAGAAAACAGCTCTGACGGTTCTAAGAAAAAACCCAATTTATCAATGGCAAGTTGTTTTACTTCCTGCATTAGCAATGCTTCATCAGCATGTCCTTCAATCTCCTGAAAAGTTAGTCCGTCTGGTTGTAGTATTTGGTTGGCATACAAATCCATTTTAGTACTCAGGTACTTGTAGAAGATGAAACCTAGTATGTAATCTCTAAAATCGTCGGCATCCATTTTACCACGTAGGGTGTTTGCGATGTTCCAGAGTTGTTGTTCTAATTTTTGTTTTTGTTCGGCTGCCATTAATTGTAATTAATCAAATTTATTTAATATGGTGTAAGATAAGGTAATTCGTAGTTTTTTGCTTTTTTAGGCCGTTTTATTTTATTACGCTCTATCTGCTTGGGTTTCTTTCTTAGTTAACATGTAAAATAACACTGATTTTGAGGATTAGGCAATACCCAGTTTTAGTGAGATTATTGGTTTAAAAAGCAGTCAAAACACTTCTCCTTTTTGATTTTTTCTTTAATAAATAGGTATGTCTCCTTTCAACAACTTTAAAAACAGGCCTACATCAGGAAAACCGTAAATGGAAGAATAGAAGAGAAAAATAACGCAAATAAATTTAGGGTTAAGGAGGGTAATCAATTTTGTGGCGAAAGATTATTTATTTTTATTTTAATTTAAAAACGGATTTAAGTGACTGTTTGAGTGCAAATAGGAACAAGTACTTTATCAATATGGGTTGTTATTGTCTTATGTTACCCGACTTTTTGAGAAGTAAAAAAACAAAAAAGACTTAAAAAACTGATAATCAGCTGTTTAAGTCTTTTAAGATGTGCGGATAATAGGACTCGAACCTACACGCCTTGCGGCACCAGATCCTAAGTCTGGCATGTCTACCAATTTCACCATATCCGCGTGCAATTGTGGGTGCAAATATAGACATAAGTTTGAACTTTCAAAGTATTTTTTTTAAAAATTTTTTCATTCTATTTTTTGTACTTTTGAAACTATAAAAAATTAGTTAATAAATGGAAAATATCAAGTCATACGTTCAAGAAAACAAAGATCGTTTCATCAACGAATTAATTGAATTATTAAAAATGCCTTCTGTAAGTGCTGATGCAGCCTACTCTCAAGATGTTATCGAAACTTCGGAAGCGGTAAAAGTAAGCCTAGAAAAAGCAGGTTGCGATTTCGTAGAAATCTGTGAAACTGATGGTTACCCTATTGTTTATGGTGAGAAAATAATCGACAAAAACTTGCCTACAGTATTAGTTTACGGTCATTATGATGTACAGCCGGCAGACCCAATGGAACTTTGGACTTCTCCCCCATTTGAACCAGTGATAAAAACTACCGATATTCACCCAGAAGGAGCCATTTTTGCTCGTGGTGCCTGTGACGATAAAGGCCAAATGTACATGCACGTAAAAGCGTTCGAATACATGATTCAAAGCAATACTTTGCCTTGCAACGTGAAATTCATGATTGAAGGAGAAGAAGAAGTAGGAAGTGTAAACCTAAAAACCTTCGTTGAAAACAATATCGAAAAACTTAAAAATGATGTGATCTTAATTTCAGATACTGGAATGATCTCAAATCAACAACCTTCTATTACAACAGGTCTTCGTGGACTAAGCTATGTAGAAGTAGAGGTTACAGGACCAAATCGTGATTTACATTCCGGTTTATACGGTGGTGCGGTGGCCAATCCAATCAATATTTTGGCAAAAATGATCGCTTCACTTCATGATGAAAACAATCATATTACCATTCCTGGATTTTATGATAACGTTGAAGAATTATCTCTTGAAGAAAGAGCCGAAATGGCAAAAGCCCCTTTTAGCTTAGAAAAATATAAAAAAGCACTCGATTTAAAAGACGTCTATGGCGAAAAAGGCTACGTGACTAACGAAAGAAACTCCATTCGTCCTACATTAGACGTAAACGGAATCTGGGGAGGTTACACTGGTGCAGGAGCTAAAACGGTTATCGCAAGTCAAGCGTTTGCTAAAATCTCCATGCGTTTAGTACCCAACCAAGAATGGGAACAGATCACTGAATTATTCACAAAACATTTCATGAGTATCGCTCCTGATTCAGTAACCGTAAAAGTGACGCCGCATCACGGAGGTCAGGGTTATGTGACCCCTATCGACAGCATTGGCTACAAGGCCGCTAACATGGCTTATACGGAAACTTTTGGAGTTCCAGCCATTCCAGTTCGTTCTGGCGGAAGTATTCCTATTGTCGCTTTATTCGAAAAAGAATTAAAAAGCAAAACGATCCTAATGGGATTTGGTTTAGACAGCGATGCAATTCACTCGCCAAATGAACATTTCGGAATCTTTAATTACCTTAAAGGAATCGAAACTATTCCGTTGTTTTACAAATATTTTGTGGAGTTAAGCAAATAAACGCACTCCACATCCATCTACAAAATCCGTTCAGCAATGAGCGGATTTTTTTTTGGGCGTTACCTCGTTGCAGCAACAGCTATTTCAACCCTCACGCTACTGCAGCAACAAGGGCGGGCTATTCGCTTCAATCTCTTTTGTCTCGTTTTAAGAACGAGACAAAAGAGGATTTCCACTGCTAACCCTAACGCAAATACAACAACATTAAGTTACTACCACAAAAACAGAATCCAACAAGAATTTCCGCTAGCTGATTGCGGGCACTTCATAAAAACTCAGATTCTATACCATCTTAGATGTACTTACTCGGTACTTATATACAGACTTTCGCTGCTGTAAATGACTATAATTCAAATAAATCACTTTAAAACTTGTTTATTTAAAATATATCTCTACATTTGTAGAGCAAGATTTGTATTTGTAGAAGTAAAAAGCATATGAAAAATTTAATGATCAGCTTAATTTGTATCTTTAGTTTGTTTTCGTGCAAAACCAAATCCATGAATCAAACCTTAGATAGAAAAAGGGAAGGACTTTGGATAGAAAAATATTCAATCGACAGCGCCCATTACAGATCAGTTGGAAAATATAAAAATGACGATCCTATAAAAAAGTGGCGCTATTATTTAGACAGCGTATTAATCAAGAAAGAGAAATACAAAGGCAATACATGCTTTACTAAATCCTATCATAACAACAGAAAAATACAAGCAAAAGGAGCAACAAAAATCGAAGACGACAAAAAGCAAATCCATTGGTATTATTCCGGAACATGGAAATATTATGACAACAAAGGCAACTTAACAACAACACGCCACTATAATAAAGGAGATTTAATCTCAGAAGAACACAACACCTATAAAAAATAAAAAATGCAACAGTTAACAAACTCCGAAGAACAATTAATGGAACACCTATGGAAACTGGAGAAAGCCTTTATGAAGGATTTACTAGAAGCATTTCCAGAACCAAAACCCAAGACAACCACCGTTGCTACTTTGTTAAAAAGAATGATCGACAAAGATTTTGTCGCCTACACCGAGTTTGGAAACTCTAGGGAATACTACCCTTTAGTACCCAAAACGGACTATTTCTCAAAACACGTCAACGGACTGATAAAGAATTTCTTTAACGATTCCGCTTCGCAATTTGCTTCTTTCTTTACCAATGAGACCAATCTGTCTGAAAAGGAATTACAAGAACTCAAAAAAATAGTAGATAACGCAATTCAAAAAAAGAAAAAATGATAGACTTCCTCCTCAAATCGACCATTTCATTGTGCGTACTTTTAGCCGTCTACCATTTAGCATTGGAAAAAGAAAAAATGCATCAGTTCAACCGGTTTTACTTATTGTTTAGTATCGTGTTTTCACTTTCGATTCCGTTTATCACTATTGAAGTGATTCAAGAAATTCCAGTCCAATACTAGCACAAAACGACCTTAACACAGATGGAGAAACTTTAGCCGTTGTGCAAGACGCAACAAATTATTGGTTACTTTCAATCTGGAGCATTTATGCCTTGGTAACAGCAATCCTATTATTTCGTTTTGCAAGAAACATTATAAAGTTGAACACCAAAACAAAATCGAATACAGCAATAGATTATAAAAATTCTAAATTAGTTTTATTAAAAGAGGAAACCTTGCCCTACACCTTCCTGAACACTATTTTTATCAACGAAGCAGCGTATTACAACAGGAAAATTGAAAAAGAACTATACACACATGAGTTAATACATGTAACCCAAAGACACACGCTAGACGTTTTGGTTATAGAGACACTCAAAGCCCTGTTTTGGTTCAACCCTATTTTCATTTTCTACAAAAAAGCAATCCAACTCAATCACGAATTCTTAGCGGATGAGAAAGTGGTCAAAGCACACCATAATATTCCGTTTTACCAGAATTTATTAATCTCGAAGGCAAACGCGAACCCAACCTATTACTTGGCCAGTAATTTAAACTATTCAGTAACTAAAAAACGATTAATTATGATGACAAAAACCACATCTATATCAAGAGCATTATTAAAAAAAGGACTTATTATTCCTTTATTGACTGTATTGCTATTTTCATTATGCACAAAGGTAGTAGCACAAGAACAAAAAGTAGTAAAGGCTGAGCAGACGAAGAATCAACTTACCGGAGTGGAGAAATATTTTGAAAATACTATTTTTAAGATCCGCGATGAAAAAGGAAAAATTGTAGCGGAAAAGAGATTCAGCGAACTATCTAATCAAGAGAAGAAAAATGTTCCGCCTCCTCCGCCTCCAGTAGCAAAACAAGCAACAAGCGAACAATCTGCCAATCTCAAAGAGGCAGAAGGCCCAAAATGGGTTGAATTAAGTGCTTATGACAAGGAAGACAATAAAGCGTACAAAGTTGCGGATACTGAAACACAACCCACATTTCCTGGAGGAATGAATGAGTTTTACAAATTTGTCGCTGCAAATTTTAAAGTTTCAAAAGAGGCTACAGCTAACAAAATAAAGGGCAAAGTGTATGTAACCTTTATGGTTGAGAAAGATGGTTCCCTTTCAGAGTTTACCATTTTAAGAGACATGGGATATGGAACGGGAGAAGAAACTATTCGTGTATTAAAACTAAGTCCAAATTGGACTCCCGGAACAGTTGATGGTGAAGTCGCCCGAGTAATGTACAGTTTACCTATAACAATTCAATCTACGCCATAAGGACAATGTAAAAACAACAAATCCGCTTCTTCACGAAGCGGATTTGTTTTACTACAAACTAAAAAACTATTATCTAAATAGTAGCATCTGGTTTATAACCAAAATAAGTCATGGCCTGTTCTTTAAAAACAACCCCATATTCTTCTAACTCTTTCAATATTGGTAAATACACCTCTTTACGAATAGGAAGTTGTACGCCGGGCGTAGTAATCTTACCGTTTAAGATAAGTAAAGTTGCCATTGCAACTGGTAAACCAACAGTTTTTGCCATCGCTGTATAGGTTTGATCCTCGCCAATACAAACCATTTTTGAATCGATTTGTTTTTTAACACCATTTAATTCGTACCCGAATTTATGGTACATCACTATCATATCCTTATCGTCTGACTCCAACGTCCACTTATCACTTAATATTTTTTCCAATATTTGTGCTGGTGTGGCATTTTTAAGACCCACTATTTTATTGTCATTGAATAAATCCAACTCTAATAGTTTATCCCACATGATATCGTCCTGATCAATTTTTAAAATCAAGCGTGTCTTAATTTCAACCGAATCTGTAGGGTGATACGGCAAGAATGAGTTTACATATTGTCGGTAGCTCATGTTTTCCGAATCTTCCATCACATAGCTATCATCTGTCATTCCCAGTTGAATAAACATATTCCACGCTTTAGAAAAACCAACTCGGCGAATAGTTCCCCTGTATAAGGTTAGTACGTCATCTAAACCATAAACGCTTCTGTATTTCAATGAATCTCTGTTAGAATAAGCCTCAAAGCGGCCATAATCTTCTACTTCAAGGAATTCTGTTCTTCTAAATAAATTGCAATAGGGTATGTACTTGTACGTTCCTTCTTGAATAAATTTAGCAGCACCACCTTGTCCAGCAAGCACCACATTACGAGGAGCCCAAGTGAATTTATAATTCCAACGATTCGTATCTGATTCTGGAGCGACAAGACCTCCACAGAACGATTCGAATAAAAGCATTTTTCCGCCTTTATCACTTATTTCATCAATGATTTTCATGGCACTCATATGATCCACGCCAGGATCCAAACCAATTTCATTCATGAAAATCAAATTATTTTCCTTTACAGCTTCATCCAGTTCTTGCATGGCATCACTAACATAAGAAGCGGTAACCAAGTTTTTTTTATAAACAACACAATCTCTGGCAACCTCAATATGCAAATGAGCTGGCAACATCGAGATAACGATATCTGCTTTTACTATCGCTTCTTTTCTTTGATTGGCATCAAAAATATCTAAAGCTATTGCAGTAGCATTGGGATGATTATTTGTTTTCTTTTGGGCTAAAGCCAACGATAAATCACCAATAACAAGATGTAAGTTCTCCTTTTCTGATTTATTTAAAAGATAGTGTATCAACGAGGATGCTGACCTACCCGCACCTATAATTAAAATGGTTCTCATGTGTTTTATAAATATAACACAAATATATATAATTGTTATATTTATAACAAGTACTCTTTGTTAAAAACCATTTTATGTTTTCAACAAAATAAATACAGAGGCATAGCCCCATTTTTCTTTGAGCAAAAACTATAAATATTATAACCAAAAATCTTTTCTGTTAATCCTATAAAGAATACTTTTACAAAGAAAAACACTGAATAATGAATAATAAATCAATTTCAACAGCAGCCCTTTTTGGCATGATTGCAATAATATTAGGTGCATTTGGAGCACATGCCCTAAAAAAAGTACTACCGCCTGAACAATTAATTACATTTGAAACAGGAGTACGCTATCAAATGTACCATGCTTTGTTTTTACTATTTATTGGAATGTTAACTGACTTAAGTGCTAAAACAAAAAACATTATTAATTATTTAGTCGTTTTTGGTGTCACTTTATTTTCTGGATCCATCTATTTATTGGCTACAAACACCTTAACTTCTTTTGATTTTAAAGTCATCGGTTTTGTAACACCTATCGGTGGACTCCTGCTAATACTAGCCTGGGGCGTATTACTGTCACACTATTTGAAGAAAAAGCCAACAAAAATTAGATAATTAAATCGTATCTAAAATATTAGCTCTACTTTTGTATTCGAATAATTTAACTACACAATACATAATTTTATGAATAATAACACACCGTTTACGCAATCGATTTCGTTGAAAGACTTGGGAATCGAAAACGCAAAGATTCATTATCAATTATCAGCCAACGAATTACATGACATGACCATCGCGTCAGGCCAAGGAATCGAAACTTCGACTGGTGCTTTAGCCGTGAATACTGGAGAATACACAGGACGCTCCCCTCTGGATCGATTTATTGTAAAAGATAGCATTACTGAGAACCAAGTTTGGTGGGGAAAAGTAAATATTCCTTTTGAGCCTACTGCTTTTGAAGCATTATACAAAAAAGTAACTTCTTACTTGTCTAATAAAGAAATATTCGTTCGAGATTCCTATGTATGTGCCGACCCTAATTACAGATTAAATGTTCGCGTAGTTACTGAAACACCTTGGACAAATTTATTTTGTTACAATATGTTTTTGAGACCAGAACAAGAAGAACTTGAGGAATTCACACCAGAATGGACCTTATTATGTGTTCCAAGTTTCATGGCAGATCCTGCAACTGACGGAACGCGTCAAAGCAATTTTGCTATATTGGATTTCACAAGAAAAGTAGTTCTTATTGGAGGTACCGGTTATACTGGTGAAGTAAAAAAAGGAATCTTTTCTGCCTTAAATTTCATCTTGCCTGTAGACAAAAATGCATTGCCTATGCATTGTAGCGCTAATGTAGGAGACAAAGAAGATACCGCTATTTTCTTTGGTTTGTCAGGAACGGGAAAAACAACTTTGTCAGCAGATCCACAAAGAAAATTGATTGGAGATGATGAACATGGTTGGACTAACGAAAATACCGTTTTCAATTTTGAAGGTGGATGTTATGCTAAAGTGATCAATCTTTCTGAAGAAAACGAACCAGATATCTTTAGAGCAATTAAAAAAGGAGCAGTTTTAGAAAATGTTATTTTTAAACAGGGGACAAATGAAGTTGACTTCGACGATGTTTCGATAACACCAAATACAAGAGTCAGTTACCCTATTTACCATATTGACAACATTCAACCAGGTTCTATTGGAAAAAATCCTAAAAACATCTTTTTCTTAACGGCAGATTCTTTCGGGATTCTACCTCCTATTTCAAGATTAACACCAGGACAAGCTGCATACCACTTTATCTCAGGATATACCGCAAAAGTAGCTGGAACTGAAGCTGGAGTAACAGAACCTCAACCTAATTTCTCTGCTTGTTTTGGAGCGCCATTTATGCCGCTTCACCCAACAAGATATGCTGAAATGTTGAGTAAAAAAATTCAAGAAGCGGATGTGAAAGTGTGGTTAATTAATACCGGATGGACCGGTGGAGCTTACGGAACAGGTAGCAGAATGAAATTAAAATACACTCGCGCCATGATTACTGCCGCTTTAAACGGCGAACTGGATGCAGTAGATTATAGAAACCATGTTGTCTTTGGAATTGCTATTCCGCAAAACTGTCCTAACGTACCTAGCGAAATATTAAATCCTAGAAACACTTGGGAAGACAAAGATTTATACGATCAAAAAGCAATCGAATTAGGACAGAAATTCAAAGCTAATTTTGCCAAATTTGAAGAGTTTGCCAATGCCGAAATTATGGCAGGCGCACCAAACGCATAAGTTAATTATAATTCAAAAAAGAAAAGAGCTGTTCTAACCGAACAGCTCTTTTTGATTTTAAAAACCTCCTAACGAAAAACACATGAGGGATTTATAACATTATTGATTTTTTGGCGTTAAATTTGCAATCATCCATCAATCAAAAAAATCAATCATGTTAAAACAATTCTTCATCCTCTGCTCAGGAGCTGACAATGAGATTCTGGAAGGCTGTTCCCAAGGAGAACAAACCAAATACGCAGGTATTGGCGCCACCGTTTTCTTTACTGCAGTCATGGCCTTTATCGCCAGTGCTTATGCCCTATTTACTGTTTTCGATAGTGTTTACCCCGCCCTACTTTTTGGATTAGTATGGAGTTTACTCATCTTCAATCTGGATCGATTCATTGTTTCTACTATTCGAAAAAGAGACAAATTTGGAAGTGAGTTTCTACAGGCCACTCCCCGAATTATTTTAGCCATTATTATTGCCATCGTAATATCGAAGCCATTAGAAATTAAAATTTTTGAGAAAGAAATCAACACCGTTCTATTGAAAGAGAAAAACGCTATGGCACTCGAAAACAAAAAAGAAGTAGCTAATTACTTCAAATCGGATTTAGATAAAAATAAAGCCGAAATTGCAAGCTTAAAATCGGATATTTCGAAAAAAGAAAAAGAGGTCAATACCTTGTACGAAACTTATATCACCGAAGCAGAAGGAACAAAAGGCACCTTAAAACTTGGCAAAGGCCCCGTTTTTAAAGAGAAAATAGCCAAACACAATCTTGCTTCTGCACAACTGGATACCATTCGAAAAAACAACTTGGAAAAAATTGCCGAAAAAGAAAAAACGGCAGCAGTACTTCAAGCCGATTTAGATAAAAAAGTAACCGAAACACAACCGATAATTGATGGATTTGACGGTTTGATGGCGCGTATAAATGCCTTAAACAAATTGCCGTCGCTTCCCTCATTCTTTATCATGCTATTATTTTTAGCAATTGAAACGTCTCCTATTATCGCTAAATTGCTGTCTCCAAAAGGAGAGTACGATTTTAAACTCGAAGATCTAGAGACAGCCTTAAAAGCTACTTTAGAACAAGACAAATACCAGCGCAATTTATTAGTCAAAACAAGCGCCATGATGCATGATAAGGTCTATGAAGACATTGCGCAAGACAAAAGTCTCTATGACTTACAACGAAAAAAAGCAACAGAGTTACTGGAATTACAAGCTACTAATTTTGTAGAAAAGCAAAAGAGCACTTTATAATACTAAAAAAGGTCAAATGATAAGAACTACCATTTGACCTTTTTACTTTGTATACACACTTTATTACATAAAGCTTAAAATCTCTTTTTTATAATTATCATATTCACCCTGCAGAATAAGTCCGTTATCCAGTAGCTTCTTATAATTCTGTAATTTTTCAAACAACTCATCTTGAGATAATCCAGCTAATCCATTTTCTTTGGGTGTTTCAGAAGGAGTTGCAAAATCGGCGTTCCTAATAGGCAAAGGCGGCGGAGTGACAGGCATTAACTCACTAAAACTGGTCACTTCTTCCGTTTCCATTTCTTCAATAATCTCAAATTCATCAGTATCCTCAACTGAAATTTCATCAATCGCCATTGCATTTGACACCGCACCGTTTTTCAGAATATCCAACTGTTCCTTAGCATAAGTAAAGATTTTTCTAGCTTGAATTTTTGGTATATAATCGATGGAAACAGCCATATCCGTCTTCGTCGAAAACGAAAATTCAGAACCTAATATGTTTTCTTTTACAAAAGTTCCTTCGATTTGATCCCAGGTATAGTCTGTAAAATCCATAGAAAGCCCGAAGTTTTTAGGCTGACAAATAATAATTCGCTTATTTGTCAAAACGATACTATCCGGAAAAACGGTAAGCGCCGGTTTTTTCTGAACCGCTATATACCCAATTTCTTCATTTCTCATCAATAGATCATTCAGCTTTGAAGTAATCTTTTCAATTGCTTTAGGATCTTGTTCCTCGTTTAAAAATTTCTTGATCTGTTCTTTCATGTTGTACTGAACTTTATTATACGGAGCTTTATGCAGCAACTTTGTTTTTTCTGATACAAAAGTAATACCAAATTACGATATATAGACAAGCCTATTTTATTTATTTTTTTTACAAAAAAAAGATTAAGCTTTTAAAACATACTCTATTATGAAATTTATGAACATCAAAAAACAAGCGTTAAAACATCTGGTATTTTCTTATCTCCCAATTTCATGAATTATAGATTAATCGCTACTGCATCTGGCTTTTCTTCTCGAATGAGTGAATTAAAAGACAAAATATGGTCAAACTATTAAAAGACCAACATTCATTAATCTTTATCTTATGATTATTTTCATAATCAAGTTCCTTTGCTTCTGGAATTTTTATCTGAGAAAAAAATCTGAAACTTCATTTTTTTTCATAAAGTCTTTCACTAAATGATATCACTATAGTCTCTAATGATTAGAGACGCTATTCATAGAAAGCAAATAGGGGGAAAAGGTGGTTGTAGAACGAGTATCTATCTCAGCAATTCTAAATGCTCATTCCCTTTAAAAGTTATTGTTTTGGAAAGGAAGAACACCCAAAACACAATCCCTAGAGCTACGATAATTGAACTAGCTACATCAGGAAATAGAGACAATGCAACCCGTTAGTTAAGAACACTTTGCACCTAATACGAACCTTAATTCACACTCGTCATAAAATGGTAAATAATTAGAGCGATTCAGTCCCTATGTTTCTCAATTATTTAACCAATTAGATTTGACGCAATCTTTATGTCTTTGATTTCTTTAATAAAAAAACCCATTAAAGTAGCAGGTCACTATGGTGTAAGGCATCAAATTGATCTACAACATTTTTATTCTTTCTTCCAATAATATAAAACATTTTATGCTTTTTTTCTGCTTTTACTTGAAGTGCGACCACACTTTTGGCAGCATACTGGTCAATGGCAATCAGTTTTTCTAATGAAACTACGATACCACTTGAGTCTGCCATCAAAGTATTCAAATGATTCTCTAAATAGACACTGTTTTGAGAATTCAACAAACCCTTAATTTCATAAATACCTGTATTATAAGTTATTTGAATCGCCATACTATTTCTATTTAGTTGTTAATACTGATGCAAATATCCTCAGTTTTGATTTGATTGTCTTTAATTCTTCGACGAACTGCATGTTAGTGTAGATGAAACATCAATCCTTTAACCTCAACTTGTATCTCTATATAAATCAATAACTTGAACAACATTAAATTAATTAACAAGGTTGTTCTTTTTTAAAATATCTAAGAAGACTATCCTAAAAGTAAAACAGCATGTCTGTAGTGCAAAGCTGCCAATGGCCTTAACATTCGAACTAAAAAAATATTAGACACCAATATTGAATTAAAAAAAAAGACTACCCTAGTAAACTTGAAAAAGAACTTAATTATGTAGGTAGAGAAAGACATAAATCACAAAATATGTTTGATAAAGCATTGGAATTTCTAAAAATCCAAATTAGGCCATAAACTATAAAAAAACAAAGAAAGAACAAATGCCTACAGTTGAAGAAAAGATTCATTATGTGTTTTATAAACTTAAAGCCACTGCCCTAGCAACTCTTACATCAATTTGAATTCCCACATCTACTTAATCGCGTTATAACACGAGTTACAATACAGGAAAACGGAAGACACAACCCCTAAGACCGCCGCAAAACCTATAATTTCTCAGCAAGAGCGAAATATAAATTCCATCCAAAAATTAATTAGACCTTAAATGCTGGAATACCATTGGCAAATTCAGATACAAATAAGCATTAACACAGAGGTTCTTCCTACTAAAACGTTGAAATTACAGGATTTAAAAATAAGGTATAAAAGAAATTTAAATACAACGAACGCTTTTCAAATTACAACTCTATATTCATAACAAAAAAAAACTGCTCGTGGTAGCAGTTTTTTGTATTAACTAAACTTAAGGTATCAGAAAATTTGTTTTAGAAAAATTTGTTTTACTATCTCTAAATTCACAACAGCTAAACCGCCATAAAATTCAAAGACTAATCGTATTCTTTTTTTATTTAGAAACAGAGTTGTTTTATTTTGTTTCGCAGTCCAAATATACTTGCAAGTGTATAGGTAATCAGAAATTTTCGGTGAGATTCAATTTCCCTACGACCAATGGTTATATTAGAGCGATAAAAACAGTTAATTTATATGTTTAGGTTTTTTTATGATTTCTACTTGGCTAATTGTAATTCATTATCATCCAGTCCAATAAGTTTACGAACTTCAATCGAGTTTGGCAAGCTGAGCTCATCATTTAAATGAACTAAAAATGGCTCTAACAATGAATGACTTATAACAAAAGTTGTTTTACTATTTTGACAGGCTATATCCGCATCAAATTTACTCAATGGCCCTGCCCATTTTAGATTATAACAGTAGCCAAATGCTTTATTTCTTACAAAAGTAACATTCTTATCATTTATCATAGTCCATCGCGCAGACACTAAATAACAACCTGTAATTTCATCTGCGATAGAATCTATATTTGTAGAATCTGTAATTGGTAATTTTAGCTCCATCTTATCGTTTTTAAACACATTACTAAAGTAGTAATAATTTAGACGAAATACATTTTTAATCGACGAAATACAATCTTTATTAACTATTATAAGATTTTACTTATAATTACAGCAAATTCAATCTCTTCATTAACTCCGGTCTATTTGCCCGGCTTACGGGAATTACATCTTTAGCAATTAAGACGCTGTTATCTTCGATATCAATAATTTTTTTAGTATTGATAATAAAAGAACGATGCACTTTTAAAAATAAATCTTTAGGTAATTTATCCTCGATCTTCTTGAGGGTAGAATGAACAATATAATTTTTACCGTCTGTTTTGATATGAATATAATCTCCCTTTGCTTCCACAATATTTACTGAGGCCATTTCAATTTTTATTAACCTTCGATCAATATTGATGTAAAATTCATTCACATTGTCCTCTCCTTTTGGGTTAACTTCTTTTGAAGAAGCGTTTGTTTTCATAAAAATTGCTTTTTGAACTGCTTTAATAAAACGATCTTTGGTAATGGGTTTTACTAAATAATCCACAATACATTCATATTCAAATGCTTCAATAGCAAAATTTCTATCGGAAGTTACTAAAATGATATGAGGTGGGTTTTTTATCGTTTGAATAAAATCAAAACCGGTAAAATTAGGCATATGAATATCCAAAAAAATCAAATCAACCTCGTTTTGATTTAAAAATTTAATTGCTTCAATAGCATTAGAAAAATCAGCTACAACTTCAATATCTGTATAGTTGGCTATGAATTGAATCATTATGGCTCTTGCCATCTCCTCATCGTCTATAATAATGCAATTCATTTAAAGCTGTTTTTTACAATTGTATAACAAACTCTTGCATAGCCTTTAGAATTGCTTCAAAATCATTTTTTAAGGCTACTGAGTTACCATTTAAATTATCTTCATAATCTGAAGCAATATAATAACTTTTTTCGAGACCTAAGATAGAAACTTTATGCTTTAATTTATGAACTGCTTTTGCAGCTTGCGTATAATTAGCCTTTTCTATTTCTTCCTGATAAACTTGCACTTCCACTGGAAGCTCTCTTTTTAGAATATCAATGATTTTAATTTTGAATTCTTCATTGTCTCCTGATAATTCATTAATGTAATTTAAATTAGGTGTTTCCATTGTCTTTTGGTATTGTGAAATAAAAAGTGCTTCCAATGCTTTCTTGACTTTCAAGCCAAATTTTTCCTCTATAAAATTCTATTATTTTTTTTACTATCGCAAGGCCTATGCCTGATGATTTCCCATCATTGTGTAACTTAGAAAAAACATCAAAAATTTTATTCTGATACACCTTCGGAATCCCTATTCCATTGTCCTTGACGTCAAAAATAATTTCGTTTTCATTTTCTAAGCACCCTATTTCGACAATTACCTTTTCTTTGTCATTGTATTTAATCGCATTTTGAATTAAATTTTGGAACAGTTGTTTGAATCTAAAATCATTTCCAACAATTTTAGGCAACTTATTTTTCACAGTAACTGCAACATGATCAGGAACTTCAATAATATTTAAAACATCTTGAATCAAGACATTCAAATCAATTAGCCTCTCGTCACCTGGCTGGCTTTCAACTGACGAATAATTCAAAATTCCTTTAATTAATAAATCCATCTTCTCAACATTAGAAAGGATTAGATTTAAAGATTTCAGGTTGTTCTCATTCATCATTTCCAGATTATCCTCAATAAACCAGTTGATAAGCGTATCAATACTCCTTAATGGTGCTTTAAGGTCATGCGAAACCATGTGCGCATATTCATTCAATGCAATATTTTGTTTCTCTAAATTGACTAAGAGCTCTTCCCGCTGCTTATTAATTTTAATAATTTCAATGGATTGTTGTTTGATATATTCTGAGGAATCAAAATTCTCGTTTTTTGAAGTTAATTCTGGATCTAAACTCATAGATTCCAATATAGATTGTAAGTTTTTATTAACATCTTTCAAACTCTCTGCTTCGTCTCGTAATCTTTGGTTAGCTTCAAATAATTCATCTGAGCTTAATTTCATTGCACGTTGAAGCATCTCAATTTGACTTTCATAGTTTCCATAAGACTCATTTACAGCGTCCAAAAAAATATCTAAATCATTCAAACCGCCTTTGAGTTTTTTATCGATCTGCCTTTTTAATAATGAATGCATTATTCGCTAATTAGGGTTAATGTCATAGTTTGATTGTGTAATTCACAAGAAGTACTTCCGTTAAAAGGCGCCATTTCCCCATAGGAATATAAGCCCGCCATAGGCACGCGCTCTCCAATAACTTCCCGCACCTGCTCTACTTCTTCTTCTACTCTTTGACTCATCACTAATTTACGACCAATACAGCTCACTAAGAGAGCCAATTCAGGTTTGCTGCTTCTATTTGCCATGGCAAATTTTGCAGCAGTATGAGCTCCTTGCGCAATTCCGTCAACAGAGGCCATCATTAATTGTACTCTAGAATTCACAGGAACATCTCCCGCCAAAATCATCGATTGATCATCATTATTAATATTCAAAATAGTACGTACTACTGGTTCCGTCTTACCATCGGGAGTCACGCTTAATGGGTACAACAGTGAAGCCTGAGGCAATTCATTCGATTTTTCACCTAAATATTTCTTATACAAATCCAGAGCGGGTTGACCGTCAATTTCATATAAAATATTACCTTCTGATTTCGTTATTACCCGTTCTGGTCCAAAAGGAATCCAGCCACCAAAACTGGCATACGAGATTTCTAAACTATCTCCATAAAAACCTATCAAAATCACTTCCCCTTCTTTAGGATCTTCTTTATAAGAAGCAAGCGTTTTTTCAAAACGAGCATCATCACCACACATTCCTCCTGTAATTGATATTTTAGAATCAATATTAGTTTCTAAACCGTTGATCAAAGAACTTCCATTAACAAAACTCCCCTCTGACAGAACAAACAAGTGTTTTAAATTGTCTTTAGGTATTTTATTATACAGTGCTTCGCCTAAATCCCTAGCATTTTTACCATAGTGCACTATATTTTCACGCTCTACGATAAAACTTGATTTTTCGAATTCAATGGCAGTAACAGAAATAGATTCATCATAAACATTACAACAAATTATCTCACCAGCAGTAGATCCAAATACAAGATCTTGATAAGGAAACTCTTTCCTAATAGCTGCAATTACCTCCTGGTTTTCTAATAAATATCTATTCCCAAAAATCAAAACTAAAGGATTCTTAAGGATTGCTTTTTCTTGAAAATACTGCCAATCTTTATTGGCTTCTTTATAAGCTTGAATAATTTTCATAGTTATTTTTTTAGTTTCACAAAGAAGGTAGTCCCTTTTCCTTCTTCACTGTCTAGCCAAATTTCTCCCTTATAGAAGAGAACTATTTTTTTCACAATAGACAATCCTAACCCCGTTGAGTGTTTGCTAGTAGTATATGCTTTAAAAGTTTCGAAAATTTTAGAATGAATTTCTTTTGCCATTCCTACTCCATTATCTGCTACGGAAAATACATAGTGAGAGCTGAATTCCTCACAGGCTATTTCAACCAATCCACTTTCTTTATCGATATAATTCACTGCGTTTCCAATTAAATTTTGAAACAACTGTTGAATTCTAAATCGATCTGCTTTTATAATGGGTAGTGGGTTGTTAATTGTGACTTTTATATGTTCTGGAACATGAATCATATCAATAATACCTTTTACAATATCATTGGTATTCACATTCTCCCCCTTAGACACTTCTTTATCAATTTTTGAATAGGTTAAAATCCCTTCAATCAAATGATCCATTTTTTCAACCTTGTGTTCAATTAATGAAAAATATTTCATTGTTTGTTCATCAAAATCTTTTTCATTCTCTTCCTTAATCCATGAAATTAACGAATTGATACTTCGCAAAGGCGATTTTAAATCATGCGAAACAATTTGCGCGTAATCTTCTAATTCTTTGTTAGTTTTTGCTAAATCGCTTATTAAATTTTCTTTTTGCTCCTCAAGTACTTTCCAAGCTGTTATATCCTCTTCAATAGCGAAAAATTTAATGATAACTCCGTTTTTATCATACAAGGCTTGCCCTTGAATTCGTACCCAATATTTTTCTTTGTTTTTAGAGTAATTGACAAGCTCACAATTAAACGGCAAGCCTTTCGCAATTTGTTCGCTCATGTAAGTCACTGTTTCATTATTAGAGTCGGCTCCTTGAAGTAATTTTCCTGGTTTTTTACCTAAAATTTCGTTTTCTGTATAGCCCGACATTTTCAGAAAACTGGTGTTAGCCCATTCAATATTGCCACTAGGATCGCAAATAATTACTGCATTTATATTTTTTTCAGCTATTAAAGAAAGAAGATAGAGTTGTTGCTCTTGCTCTTTTTGATCCGTAATATCTAGATGAATTCCTATTGAGCCTATTAAATTACCCTGAACATCATAATTAGGCGCTCCACTGATGAGCCAAGTTTTATCTTCATTATTTTTATCCTTGACATTCATCTCATATGAGTCAGAGATGCCTTCAGATCGCAACCGATCTTTTGATTGAAGTATTTTTTTACTCTCTTGGGTCAAAAACAATCCACTTGCTTTATGCCCTACCATTTCCTCAATAGCATAACCACTCATGTCTAGAAAACTTTGATTTGCCATGAGAATCTTATCGTTGAGATCTACCTCTAATAAACCCAAATTCATATTAGCAATAATGCCTCTGTATTTTTCTTTTTCAATCTCTAGGCTTTCATCATATCTCTTTTTAAGTGAAATATCTTCCAGCATTGCAAAATATTGCATAGCATTTCCTTGGGAATCAGTGATAGGCTGTGCTTTTACTCGTGACCAAAAAGGGGTACTATTTTTTCGAGCATGTAGTAACTCGACTTCAAAGGACTTACCTGCATAAAACGAATCAATCATCTTTTTTATTTCCTCTTTATCTGTATCCATAG
This sequence comes from Flavobacterium frigoris, assembly GCF_900111075.1. Taxonomy (GTDB): domain Bacteria; phylum Bacteroidota; class Bacteroidia; order Flavobacteriales; family Flavobacteriaceae; genus Flavobacterium; species Flavobacterium frigoris. Next base: position 23,809 of record NZ_FOFZ01000013.1, on the reverse strand, counting down.
TTCTCCCTAATTCAATGGGGGTTCTTCCTATGATTTCTGATTTAGAGTAGCCCGTTAATGCTAAAAAAGCATCATTGCACCAAAAAATACTTCCGTCTAATTTAGTAAAAACAACACCGTTTTTATTAGCACTAGCTACATAAGAAAGTCTATTGAGTTCCTCCTTATCTTTTTTAAGCTGATTTTTCTGAGTATTGATTGTGAGTAACAACTCCTTCAACTCCTTTGAAGTATTCTCTGCATTATTTAGAACATGGAGCAAATCTAACAATGCGTCGTTATGAGCAAAATCTTCGAAGGTCAATTTCCTATCAATTACTTCACTCATAGAAGTGAACCAGGGCGAGCCAACAAATAACAAGCTGTCTCCCGTTTGTTCAAACTGACCTCTTAGCAAGAGCTCCGTTTTGGAATACTTTAATAAAATATGTTGGTCGCTATTTTTAATAATTTCTTCCAAAGAAATAGTTTTTATATGAGGCCTCACTATTTCAAAAAAATCTGTAAATAAATTTTCTTTTTCAAGGTCTGGACATACTTTAGCAAGGCTTTTTCCAAAATTTAATATCCGAAAATCGGGACTTAACTGGAAATAAAAGGGAAATAATCTATTAAAGCTTTCTTCATTAAAATATAGTCCTAATCCACTCATCTGTCTACCAATTTACTTTGAATATTTCGTGTGAACTTCCCTCATTTCTAGATTGAATTAACTCAAGGACAACAGGGGTTTTGTAAACAATTCCTAATCCTTGAATAATACCCCTAACAAAATCTTGAAGACCCTCCCTTTTTGAAAAATAATGCAAATTCAACCCTTTTGCAGAAATATCACTTACTTTAAATTCTGGCGGAGTGAGTTTAGGGTAAATCAACATTACTCGGTTATGGAAGTTAGGTAAATTTATTAAAAAATCTCGTAAATTATTCCCTCCAGATTCCATTAATCCGGGATATTTTTCTTTTGTAGTTTTGACCACCCACCATTCACCAAAGGCAATCAAAACTTCACTTAATGTCATATTCATTTCCTCAGAAACGGCAGTAGCTATTTTGTAGGTAACCTCATCATCATAGATTTCATTGCTTAAAAAAAAATCAATGTCTACACCACTTCTTTCGCGAACAGCTTCCCATTTATCTCTTCCAAAGTTAGCAATAACTAAGTCTTCTATTGATTTATTTACTATTCCGTACATATATTCTAGTTGGTAATTAATTCATTTGAACTCCAATACTCAATTAGTTTCGTGATTCTATCGACATAATCAGAGTATTTCAAAGGTTTGATAACATAACCCGCAATCCCTATTCTATAACATTCTAAAATATCTTTACGATTACTTGAAGTAGTTAAAATAATAGCTGGAATATACTTCAAATAATCATCTGCTTTTAAGATTCTCAAAAATTCAATTCCATTAATCTTTGGCATATTTAAATCTAAAACGATAATATCTGGAACAACCTCTTTCACTTTTAATATTTCAATAGCTTCCTCTCCATTATTGGCTTCAAAAATTTTATGACTTAATTTTAAGGCACTCAAAACCCTATTAAACTTCATCACTTCAATTTCGTCGTCTTCAATTAACAATATATTTAGCGCCTTGCTCATGTTTTTTTGGGATATAATTTTTACAAATAAATATATTCCGAATATAATAAAAACAATTCCTTATTCGGTAATTAATCTATTGCTATAGTTGAGTCGACGATAAGTGTCGACGAATGGCGTTAAGAGTTCTCTATCTCCTGTTGTATTTTCTTTTTTAAACTTTTAAAAATTAATTTATACGAGTGATCGATCAATTCTTTAATAAGTGAATCTGGGACGTCCTTATTTATAGAAACGGTATTCCAATGTATTTTACTCATATGAAACCCTGGCTTAATGTCATCACATTGTGCCCGAAGTTCTTGCGCACGATCAGGATCACATTTTAAATTAATAGCGGGCGCTCCTAATTCCCATTTTGTCAAAGAAGTCAAAGCAAACATTTTACCTCCTACTTTAAACACCAGCGTATCTTCATCAAAAGGAAAGTGTTCAGTCACTCCTTTTTTAGAAAGACAATATTCGTAATAGGTTTCTAGGTTCATGTATAATTCCGTTAAAAAATTATTTATTGGTTTTTTCCATCATTCTCTCTGGTTTTGCCAAAACAGTGAACCCAAATTTTTTGTACAAAAAATGTGCGTCAGCAGTTGCCAATCTCCATATTTGAACTTCTTTTAATTGCGGCTCCTTCATCATTGCATCAACTAAAATGGAGGAATATCCTTTTCCGCGATGTTCTTCAGTAATGAATACATCCATCACATAAGCAAAAACTACATAATCTGTAATTACTCTTGCAAAGCCAATTTGTTGCTCATCAAGATATATTCCAAAACAAAATGAATGGTCAATTGTAGTCTGTACCTCCTCGATTGTTCGTCCAGCTGCCCAATAAATATCTTTTAGAAAATGCTGAATAAAAGAAATGTCTAATTTACTTTTATCGGTAGAAACAGTTATCATATCTAAATTTCAGTATTCACAATAGCATATAAAACAGGTTTGCTCGGGCTCGCATCATTTTCAAAAGAAGCAATTTGTAAATTTAGTAAATAAGTCCCGTCTGGAATATCCTCTGAAACGTAAATCATCTCAGTTATAGTAGCGTCTAATCGGGCATCTGAATTTAAATTATTCACGTGAGTCACATTCCAAAATGCTTTATGTGCCAAGAGTTTCCCCTCGTCCTTTTCTTTATCTACACTAGGCAAATCGATTAGTAAGTGTTGGATTCCGCTTTCGCGAAGAAACAAAGCAGCATCTTCATCCAAAAACGGCGGATTTGTATGTGAATATTTTCGGGATAATTTATCCTCGGCGTTTGGTAAGGTTCGAATAACTATTGCTTCCGGCGTTTTCCCTTCTAAAGCACTAACAAGAGCCTCTTTGGTAACAACAAAATCCCTATCCTGATCTTCCAGTTCTATCGAAACTAGTTCAGCAATGAAAAAAAATTGTTTCAACAATTGATTGATGCTGTAAAATTCACGTGTAATATGACCCAGACATTCCGTATGGGTCCCATGTCCGTGCGGATTAAAAAGAATGTTGTTAAAATTAGTCGAAGACATCCCTTCGGATACTTTTCCGACCCATTCTCCAAAACGAACGGGGTCAATTACTGGCTTTTCAATATACCAAGCAATAGGGTTCGCATCTGTATTAGATAACGGAATCGAAATATCAATGGGTTTTGATAAGTCTACTTGAAAATTATTTATTGTTGCTATCATAGTTTCCTTAACCGCAAAGTCCACAAAGCTTTGTGAGCATGCCGCTTCCTTTGTGTGCTTAGTATTTATATTATTCCAAATTTACCAAAAATAGATCAGACGCTATACCATCTGTCAGAAACTTTCCTTTTTTTGTTGGTTTCAAAATGTTATTCTCAATAAAAACTAACTCATCATTCAGGAATTTCTGAGCTTGTTTCATCAAATAATCCAAATACATTTGTCCAAATTCCGCTTGAATTCTATCCAGTGAAACCCCCCAAATGGTTCGCAAACCGGTCATAATATATTCGTTATAACGATCCGCTTCTGATAAGATTTCAATTTCGTTTGGTAATTTACCAACCTGAATTGCTTTTAAATACAAAGGATTATTCGCAATATTCCAACTGCGGGATACACCATCATAACTGTGTGCCGAAGGGCCAATGCCCATGTATTTTTTCCCTAACCAATAAGCAGAATTGTTTTTTGAAAAGTAATTCTCTTTTCCAAAATTTGATAATTCGTAATGAATAAAACCATTCATCTCTAGTGTTTCTACTAAAATCGCAAAATGTTCCTGAGCCACTTCGTCTTTGGGTGCTTCCATTTTTCCGGTTTGAATCATTTTATTCATAGCCGTTTTAGGCTCTACCGTCAAAGCGTAACTAGAAATATGCGGAATCCCAAAAGACAACGCCTTTTTAATGTTTTGCTTCCATTTCTCATTGCTCATTCCCGGAACTCCATAGATCAAATCAAGCGAAATATTATCGAAATACTTCGTGGCTTCTTCTAAACAGTTTTGGGCTTCCGCCGAATCATGCGCCCGATTCATCATCTTCAAATCATCTTCAAAGAAAGACTGGATTCCGATGCTCAAACGATTAATTTTACTTTTCGAAAGTTCCAAAATCCGTTCACTGGACAAATCATCCGGATTGGCTTCAAGTGTGATTTCTGGGTTATCCGCAACCTCATAATTTTCATAAACTGCATCAATCAGAAAATTAATTTCGTCTGAAGTCAATACCGAAGGTGTTCCTCCACCAAAATAAATAGTCCTTATTGTATCGTTTTTAAATTCACTTTTGCGCATTTGAATTTCCTTGGCCAAAGCCAAAACCATTTCTTCTTTCTTATTCATCGAAGTCGAAAAATGAAAGTCACAGTAATGACAAGCTTGCTTGCAAAAAGGAATATGTATGTAGATTCCGCTCATAAATAGTATTCAGTTTTTAGTGTTCAGTCTGAGAGAAGTGTTCAGTGAGCAGAATTTTAGTATTCAGCTATATCTACTAACTACTCTTTTTTTACTCCAAACTTCTCGGGATTTAAAATCATATAATTAACTAGCTTTCCAACCTCAATACTTTCAGAAATAAGTTCCTGATAAATGTCAACTGAAATATATTTACAAGACAAAGCAAATTCTAACCAAACTTGTGTTTCTGAGTTTTCTCCGTCAGAATCAGTTAATTTACTATAAAAATGTTTTGGGTAAATTCTTTTTCTATATGCTTCGGCCATTGTAACGGGAACACTTCTAGATGATCGCCGAATTTGATCCGTTAACGAATAGGTTTCCTCTTTTGGAAAAGCTTTTGTAATTTCAAAAATCTTCATTGCTAATGCAAATGATTTTTTATAAGCTAATAAATCTTGAAATCTCATATTTACATTTTATAAACTGAATACTATTTTTTAATTACTTACGCTGATTACTAAAAAACTGATCACTGAATATTATTTTAAAACTGTAACTCAGAACTCAGAACTGTTAACTAAATCCTGTCTTTTTTATAGTTCCTACTGACCACTAAAAATCTGAATACCCATCACTTCTTCACTCTCTCTTCATTTTGTTTCACAAAAGCATCCCAACCAGTATAGCTTTTCGTTCCAACCACTTTTCCAGAATTGAAAAAATGACAAACAGCAGCTGCCAATCCATCAGTACTATCTAGGTTTTTAGGTAATTCCTTTAAACCTAACAATTGTTGTAGCATCTTGGCGACTTGTTCCTTGCTTGCATTTCCGTTTCCGGTAATAGCCATTTTTATTTTCTTCGGTTCGTACTCGGTAATGGGAATATCTCTCGAAAGTCCCGCTGCCATAGCAACACCTTGCGCGCGACCCAACTTCAACATCGATTGTACATTTTTACCAAAGAAAGGAGCTTCAATCGCAATCTCATCTGGATGATGCGTATCTATTAATTCAATGGTGCGTTCAAAAATACGTTTCAGTTTCATATAATGGTCGTCCATTTTATTCAACTGCAATTCGTTTAACTGAATAAATTCCATTTTTTTATTGATAACTCGTATCAAACCAAAACCCATTATAGTGGTTCCTGGGTCAATTCCTAATATGATGCGTTCGTTTGCCATTTTTTTAGTTCGTTTTTTTTTGCCGCGAAGGCGCAAAGACACAAAGTTTTTTTCCTTACGCAGAGCCTAGCAAAGAAGTCTCAGAGAATCGCAAAATTACTTTAATAACTTAGCGAATCTTTGCGGAAGATTTTTCGCGTTACACAAAGTATTTGCAAACCATTACGAAATAGCATTTTCACAATAGTTTTCTTTTCTTTGCCTCAATGATTTCGATTCCTCACAAAACTAAGCAATTCCTCGTAGTTCTAATCAAACTTTTGATTGTAGGCGGTGCCTTTTATTTTATTTACAACCAGCTGGCAAATAACGACAAACTCGATTGGGCTCAGTTTCTCGTTTTATTTAAGAAAAATCAGTCGGTTGCCGGAATTGGTTTCATTTTATTATTGAGTGTAATCAATAGGTATTTAGAAATTTTAAAATGGCAAAACTTAGTCTCTTATCTCAAACCCATTTCTGTAAGCGAAGCGACTAAACAAGTTCTATCAGCACTAACAGGAGGGGTTTTTACCCCAAATGCCGTAGGCGACTATGCCGGAAAAGCCATGTTCTTTGATAAGTCAGAAACTAAAACAGTGGTATTTCTAAACTTGATTTGCAACGGAATCCAAATGGTGTTAACCGTAATCATCGGACTATTTGGTTTATTGTATTTTAATGCACAATATCATGTGATTACAACAAAAACAGCCGCAATCCTTTTTGGCATTTTAATCCTTACTTTTATTATATTATTCTCCATAAAAAAAATTACAATAAAAGGTTATTCGATTGAAAAACTAATTCATAAAATCAATGAGATTCCAAAACGGATTCACCAAAAAAATATCTTTTTAGGCATTTTTCGCTATCTCGTTTTTTCGCATCAGTACTACTTTTTGTTTCTCGCTTTTGATGTCGATTTACCCTATTTAACATTGATTTCTGCAGTAACTTGCGTTTATTTTTTAGCTTCTTCATTGCCTACATTTCAGTTTCTAGACTTTGCTGTTAAAGGGAGCGTAGCTATTTATTTGTTTGGAATTCTAGGGGTCAACGAGTGGATTGTCGTTTTTATTTCGACCTTAATGTGGTTTCTAAATGTCGTTCTGCCAGTTATTATAGGAAGTTATTATGTGCTGAATTTTAAAGTCCTCACCCCAGCCCTCTACAAAAAAGAGGGAGACGAAACCTAAAAGTGTGTTTATGCTATATGTTTTCATAATTATTATAATTATTTACTGCATTACTATTGTGTGGCTTAGTTATGGTTTTACAAAAATTAATTCCTTTGAAATTATTGGCTTAAAGCCAATCCCAATAGTCATCGGTACAAAATTCACTATCGTAGTTCCTTTTAGAAATGAAGCGACTAACCTACCGCTACTTTTAGACAGTTTTTCTAAGTTGAATTACCCAAATCAATTATTTGAAGTTATCTTAGTCGATGACGAGTCAGAAGAACAGTTTTCAGTTTCTAGCTTTCAGTTTTCAGTTCGAATAATAGACAACATTAGAGCTTCTAATTCTCCAAAGAAAGATGCAATCACCACCGCCATGCAAATCGTAAAGAGCGATTGGATCATCACCACCGATGCAGATTGTGTAGTCCCCGAAAACTGGCTTGCAACATTGGACAACTACATTCAAAACCATAATGTAAGTATGCTTGCTGGAGCAGTAACGTATGACTGCAAAAATACGTTCTTGAATCATTTCCAACAATTAGATTTAGCGAGTCTGCAAGGAGCTACCATAGGTAGTTTTGGAATTGGAAAAGGTTTTATGTGCAACGGTGCCAACTTAGCTTATACGAAATCGCTGTTTAAAGAGCTGAATGGTTTTAGCGGCAATGATACCATCGCAAGCGGAGATGATGTTTTCCTGCTGCAAAAAGCGATGGCGCGGTTTCCTGACAATGTGCATTATGTGAAATCAAAAAGCAACATCATCACAACAAAACCTTTAGATGACTGGAAATCTTTATTTTACCAACGAGCACGCTGGGCGTCAAAGACAACTTCTTATCAAAGTACTTTCGGGAAAGCATTAGGATTGATTGTTTTTGCTGGAAATTTGTGTTGGGTTTTAGGATTCCTATTTTGGTTTTTTGGCCTGATTTCGTTGTTGGATTTTGCTCTTTTGGTAGTAATAAAATTTCTAGTTGATTTTATTTTACTTTCACAGTCAAATCACTTTTTAACTCCTATGAGAATGCGTTTTGTGATTTTGAGCAGTATTTTATATCCCTTTTTTAGCGTTAGTGTGGCCTTGTATTCTTTGTTTGGAAAATATGAGTGGAAAGGAAGATCATTTTAGCTTTTAAATGGTTGTCTGAACAAAATATACTATTTACGCTAAAGCCACAGCCCTAATGGAAATGACATCCTTGCGTACCAGAGTTGTACATAAGATAAAAAGGAACGTAGGAATAGCTCCTTAGTACAAATTATTTTATTTTAAATTATTCTACTTTAAGAATCACAGGAAGTATAAACTGTGTTTTTACTGGAATTCCGCGCTTGATGGCAGGGTTGACTTTTGGAAAATCAATCAATCTGGCATGTAGAATACTATCGATTTTAATGGTATCGTAAGCAACTGAATCTTTGGGAAATTGCGGCTCAAATTGCATTTTTGCATTAGGAAAAATGGTCACTTTAACCTCGATGGTGTCCAATTCAGGATACAGAATCGAAAGCGTATCACTACTCAATTTTTGCTGAATTAATTCGGTTAAATACTCAAAAAAACATCGTTGCCGTTTTGTTTTATTGTCTAATTTATCACAATCGACAAACGAAGGGTACTCATCCACTTCTTTCCAATTGATTGATTTCAACTCTTTTTGCAATAATTCCTTTTCCGAAGGCACTTGCTTTTCGAAGTACTGGCAGGAATTAAAAAGTAAGAATACTAAAAAAAAGTAATAGTGCTTCAATGTTTTGTTTTTGAATTGGAATAATATGCTATAAAAATACAATTATTATTTTTGAGATTGTTTCGAAAGCAAATAATCTTCGTAGGTTTCAACAAACCACTTTTTCTTGCTCGCTTCAGCCATTTCTTTTTGATCTGGATACAAAGACTCTAATCGATCTGAAAAAGCGGCAATTTGAATTGTAAATTTATAAAATTCTTCCTTTGTAAGGATCAAATCTGGCATTGCCTTTTTATCTAAAAACTCAAAAAAGAGGCGGTCAAAATCTTTCATCGAAAAATTCAATACTTTTGCTTTGTTCTCGTTATATATTTTTTCTTTCAAGTTGACATCACCCTTGTCTTGAGCCAAAGCCGAATTCAAAAAAAGGATTATAAAAAGCATTGAAACTAAATTTCTCATATTCATTTGATAAATGACTGCTGCATTTATTTTTTCAAAAATACAAAAATAAAATTTTATGGATACTCTTCTGTTAATCCTTGGCTTTTGTTGCATGCTTGTTGGAATTCTAGGAAGTGTACTTCCTGTTTTACCAGGTCCTGGGATTAGTTGGCTCGGACTTGTTTTTCTTTATTTTACCAACGCTGTTCCTGATAACTATTGGATTCTTGGCATCACCTTTACGGTTACCATTATCATTTCATTATTGGAATATATAATTCCCTCTAAGGGAACTAAGCAATTTGGCGGAAGTAAATATGGAATTTGGGGAACAAATATCGGATTGGTTATTGGCCTTCTTTCTCCCATTCCTTTTGGATTTCTTATTGGTGCTTTTGCAGGTGCTTTTATTGGAGAGTTATGTATGATTCTAAAAATCACAAACGCGCTTTAAAAGCTGCCACAGGCTCTTTTATTGGTTTCCTTGCTTCCACTTTTATGCAGTTTTTAATTTCTATAGCATTTTTTGGATTATTTATCACAATAGTATGGCAATATCGATTAGAGCTGCTTTGATTCTAATCGTAATTTTTGCGACTCCACAGATTCCTGAGTTAATCAATTATAAAATAAAAAAAGCCTCTCCGTTAAGAAAGGCTTTCCCCAATATTGCGGTCTGGACGGGACTCGAACCCGCGACCCCCTGCGTGACAGGCAGGTATTCTAACCAACTGAACTACCAGACCTCAGCGTTATTGCGGTTGCAAATATACAACACATTTTACTTTAAAACCAACACTAAAATTAAAAAAATATCCTTAATAAAGTGACATTTTTACAAAATACTAAACATCAGTCTAGTATTTAAAAAATTATAAGTTTAGTCGCCCTATAAATTCACTATTCCCTCTTTTCTACTCGGCAAAAACTTGGAATTAGAACGAAAAAATCTCCAACCTAGTGGTTTTACTATCCCTATAAATTCTATCTGAATCAAATTTTTTAAGTCGCTCTTATAAATAATCACGATACCTTGTATGGTAAAAATCGAACTTTTTCGACTTAATCCCATTTTTTAGACACCAACAACCAAACCCAACTTGTAGAAAATCAAAAAAGCCATCCGTAGGTTCTGAATAAATTCAGAAACATGGAAAGCTTTTCATCTCGTCTTACGGACGAGACTAGTAAACCCGGTCTCGTTGCTACCAACTCGACCAAACAACACAACTAACTTTAGATACTTTAAAGGGGCAAAAAAGCCTCTCCGTTAAGAAAGGCTTTCCCCAATATTGTCTCGTTTTTTGGAACGAGAGGACTCGAAACCTACTTACTTCGCTATTATTTTCTCTATTGAAGCCCTATTGAGTTTCTTAAGTCGTTTCTCTTCAACCAAAGCCAAGCGCTTTGTCTCAAAATCCATAGTGTAAACCAATTTCCAATCTTTTGCCTTAGAAGTAAAATCACTTTTACCCAATAAATGAGACTCTAGTCTTCCTTCCACATTTGAAGTAAAGCCTTTATAGTACACATTAAGTGATTCTGAGTATAAAATATAAACGTAGAACATTGTTTTTAAATTAGCTAAATTGTATACCTAGGCCACAGGTTTTCGACTTAATCCTATGATTCCCAACAAACAAACCCAACTTGTAGAAAATCAAAAAAGCCATCCGTAGGTTCTGAATAAATTCAGAAACATGGAAAGCTTTTCATTGGTCTAACTACTAAACCCGGTCTCGTTGCTACCAACTCGACCAAACAACACAACTAACTTTAGATACTTTAAAGGGGCAAAAAAGCCTCTCCGTTAAGAAAGGCTTTCCCCAATATTGCGGTCTGGACGGGACTCGAACCCGCGACCCCCTGCGTGACAGGCAGGTATTCTAACCAACTGAACTACCAGACCTCAACGTTATTGCGGTTGCAAAGATACAATTCATTTCGACTTACACAAGCGTTTGCAATTAAAAAAAGCTATTTTTTTAAATTCATTATCCAAAGTTTTGTTTTTCAGCTAAGTATGTTAGTAAAACTTTTTCAAAATTATCACTAACATTTACTGGAACATACTTAATCTTATTTTGAGCACAACTTAACGCTAGTTTTTTAAAATACAAAGCAGCTTGCTTTTCATATTCTTTCTTCACATTATCTGCAAAAACTGAAATCGACTCCCCAGTCTCCACATCGATAAACTTTCTGGGAACATTATCAAAGTCAAAATTGAGTTCTGTTTTAGCGTCTACAACATGAAACAAAACTACTTTATGCTTGTTATGCTTTAAATGTTGTAGCGCACTCAACAATGCTTCATCTCCTGATCCTGATTGAAACATGTCTGTAAACAATATGATCATAGAACGCCTGTGCATTTTCTCTGCGATCTGATGCAAAAAAGTTATGGTATCTGTGTTTTTTTTAACCACAGGTCTAATCAAAGTATTTTCAAGAGCATCCAACACCATTCTATGATGGCGATCACTGCCTTTTTCAGGAGCATAATACTCATAGGTATCTGAAAACACACTAAGCCCTATGGCATCTCGTTGTTTCTTAAGGAGATTCATTAAAACCGCAGAAGCCAAAACTGAGAAGCCAATTTTATTTTCATAAAAATTTTGATTCGCTTTTAACTCAGGGTAATGCATGGAGGAGGAGTTGTCAATAATGATATGACACCTTAGATTAGTTTCTTCTTCAAAACGCTTTGTATACAAGCGATCTGTTCTAGCAAACAACTTCCAATCGATATGCTTCGTGCTTTCGCCAACATTATACACTTTATGCTCTGCAAATTCAGCCGAAAACCCATGAAACGGACTCTTATGCATCCCGGAGATAAATCCTTCCACAACCTGATTTGCCAACAATTCAAGATGTTGGAAACTCGAAACTTTCTCTATTTGCGATTCAATCTTCATCTTTCAAAGTTATTAAAAGATTGAATGATTTAAAAATTAAAAGATTACAAAACACAATCACAATTTAAAAGCTCAAAAAAATCAAGTTAAAACAAAAAAAAGGTTTGACTTTCGCCAAACCTTTAATCTGAATTTAAAATAAATTCTATATAAATTGCAATCTACTGATTACAACAACGCGTCTAAACTATCTGCGTAAGTTTGCTTAGGAGCCACTCCTACTTGCTTCCCTACTACCTCACCGTTATGAAAAACCAATACTGTTGGTATATTTCTCACACCGTATTTTGCAGCAAATTCTTGGTTTGCATCAACATCTACTTTCCCGATAACTACTTTTCCTTCGTATTCAGTACTCAATTCGTCAATGATTGGTCCAACCATTCTACAAGGTCCGCACCATGCTGCCCAAAAATCTACCATTACTGGTTTATCTGATTTCAAAACTACTTCTTCAAAAGTAGCATCTGTTATTGCTAAAGCCATAATTTTTATATTTAAAATTTAAAGTTCTAATCTCATTCAAAACTTGGATACAAATTTAAGCATTAAAACCAAATGAAACACTATTCCCAAATTAGTTTTGGCTATAAGTGCATTGTCAACATTTATAAAAAACAGTTTAAAATAATGTTTTTTTTAATTAGAAGCTATTCCCGCTCTTCGCTATATCTTTTTATCCTGAATAAAATTCAGCATAAAAAGGATGCCGCTACGATCAGGGCTAGGGCAATTCGACTATCATAAAACTTATGACCCAAAAAAAAGACCCTCTTTTCAGAAGGTCTTTATATAATTTATGGTTGTTAGAATTATAGGCTATATTTCAATCCTAAAGTTAATCCTAAACCACTAATACCTACGTAAGAACTTAGTTCGTTCATTGGTTTTGTTTCATCATAACCAGCACTATTGTAAGTTTCATTGTTCGAACTTCCATTTAAACTACTCACATAATCAGTATGGATTGCAGCATATGATGCTTTTCTAAAAGATGTAGTAGCATTAAGCTTATCTACACCATTTTCAGTATAAACTTCAGTTTCTTTAGTTTTCCCATGTACAGTAAAGTTACGATACTCTAACTCCGCATAAGCAGAAATATGTTTTCCTAGTTTGTATGAAGTACCTATCGCTGACATAAAACCTAGAGTTGGATTTGGTTTAACTACATCTTTTGAATAAGCATCCGTTTTTGCTACTTGATTAGCACCTACAAATGTTATGTATTCTCGATTTGTCTCAATATCTAATGTACCGTGAACTGGAACAATAACACCAACTTTAGTATAAGGCTCAAAACCTGCATGTTCACCTAAAAACAAAACCAAAGCCGGAGCTAAATCAAAAGCAGTAATTTGTCCTTTAGCAGTAAAATTTAAATACGTTGCTGCTGGGCTAGTAGCTGGATTATACGAAATAAGTCTATTCGTTGTTTGCGCCATAGTTTTATCATTACTAGAATAATAATTAACTCCCATTTCAAGACCCAAACGAGTATTAAATCTATAACCAGCAGTGATTCCAGTTCTAAAACCTTCCCCAAAAGAACCAGTTACACTTTCTCTTGAAGCTAATTTATTAGCTCCTAAAGTCCCAACATAAACATCTCTATTTGGCAATTGACCTCCAACAACTGGAAATTCAGTTGAAGCAGTTTGAGTAAAATACGACCCACCCGCTTTGAAATACCAGCTTTCTTTCTTGCTTTCATTTTTGTCAGTTTGCGCCATCATAGTCATAGAACAAGCCATTAATCCTAATAAAAATAGGTTCTTTTTCATAATATTTTTTTTTGTTAATGTTAACAAAAATACAAGGTTTTACTGTGTTTATATTCTGTATTTACTAACAAATTATGCTTTATTAAAAAAATATTATGCATGCATATAAAAATCAACGAGTTACAAAGAAAAAACAAACTGTTAAAGTTTTAAAAACCAGTTTTAAAAATAAAAAAATGTCCTTTTCATTACAGAAAAAGACGTTTTTCAAACGTTATCGCGCTCAATTCAGGCGGCCATTTATGCGATTCTAAATCTCGAATTTTAATACTTTAATTCAGCTTAAAGTTAATTTGCATTTTCTCTAATTCAAACAACAACTCATTTGAAATCTTTATTTTCAGTTTCCTACTTGCCATCGTTAATTTAGTGACTACTTTAATTTCCTCGACTTCCACAACAGCAGCAGTTTCTGTTTCTACAGATTCAGAGATTTCCAATGCATCAGCTTCATCAATAAAATCGTCCGTTTCACCATCTGCAGTAATTGGTGTAGCCTCAACTATTTTCTTGACTTTTTCTAATTCCATGATTTCAAAAGTCACCTGATCATCTCCTTTATTTTCGAAAAAAAGATGCCCCAGCTTATGAATAAAATCAGGATCCAAGTCACTTATATTTAGTAAAACAATTAGTTTTTTTGCAAAATCATCTAATACGTCCTGTAAATATTGCACCAACATAAACTGTATTCTTGGCTCACTTTTTTTACCGGTGTCTTGATTCACCCATCCTTCTTTGACCAAAACTTTCATATAGGTAAAATTGTTCTGAATAAAGAAATGACGGAACTTTAGGTATTCCTCTCCAAAAATCTTAAACTCATAACTTTCGTCATATCCTTCTAAAGTGAATATTCCCCAGCCTTTTCCGTTTTTAGCTACCCTGTGCTGCACATTATTTATAATTCCGCCAAAAGTCAGGCTCTTGCCCACATGAAGCTCTAAACTCCTTAGTGCTTCCAACTTGGCATTACAAAAATACTTCATCTCAAATTTGTAATCATCTAATGGATGTCCTGATATGTAGATTCCTACAACTTCTTTCTCTTTTGCCAATTTTTCCATCGTACTCCAGTCCTCGCAAGGCGGAATGATAGGTTCAGCAATTTGCACATCACTACTTTCCCCAAACAAACTCACCTGAGACGAGTTCTCGTTTTCTTGAAATTTAGCGCCATACTTTATCGCCTTTTCATAAAAGGTAATTCCGTCGCCATCATCATGAAAATACTGCGAACGCAAGGTGCCCGAAAAGGAGTCAAATCCTCCTGCTAGTATAAGATTTTCTAATGCTTTTTTATTAGCAGCTCTCAAATCTATACGTTTGGTCAAATCAAAAACCGACTTGTATTTTCCGTCTTTTCTGTTTTCGACAATGGTAGCTACTGCTCCTGCTCCTACTCCTTTGATGGCACCCATCCCAAATCGAACGGCATAATTATCGTTTACAGTAAACTTATAGAAGGACTCATTTACATCTGGACCTAATACTTCTAGTCCCATACGCTTGCATTCCTCCATAAAGAAAGAAACTTGCTTGATGTCACTCATATTATTAGACAATACCGCAGCCATATATTCAGCAGGATAATTGGCTTTTAGATAAGCCGTTTGATAGGCAATCCACGCATAACAAGTAGAGTGCGATTTATTAAACGCGTATTCAGCAAAGGCTTCCCAGTCTTTCCATATTTTCTCTAACTTGTCCTCCGGATGCCCTTTGGCCGCAGCCTGACTAATGAACTTAGGCTTCATTTTGTCAAGGACATCTTTTTGCTTTTTCCCCATCGCTTTACGCAAAACATCGGCATCACCCTTTGAGAAATCAGCCAGTTTTTGGGACAAAAGCATTACCTGTTCTTGGTAAACGGTAATCCCATAAGTATCTTTCAATAATTCTTCACAGGCATCAAGGTCATAAATAATTTCCTCTTCTCCATTTTTCCTTTTTACAAAACTTGGGATATAAGCAATCGGACCCGGACGGTACAACGCATTCATGGCGATCAAATCGGGAAAAACCGTTGGCTTCAATTCCTTCATGTATTTCTGCATTCCGGCAGATTCATATTGAAAAATCCCCACTGTCTCTCCACGTTGGAAAAGCTCGTACGTTTTTAAGTCATCAATAGGAAAGGTATCTGGATCGAGATCAATTCCATTTCTATATTTTACTAATTTGACCGTGTCTTTAATAAGTGTTAGTGTTTTCAAACCCAAGAAGTCCATTTTTAACAAACCTGCGGTTTCCACCACCGAGTTGTCAAACTGTGTCACATACAAATCAGAATCTTTGGCGGTAGCCACAGGAACAAAATCAGTAATATCACTAGGCGTAATAATCACCCCACAGGCATGTATTCCTGTATTTCTTAAATTCCCCTCCAACACTTTAGCCTGCTGAATGGTTTCGCCTCCCAAATCATCTTCACCAGCTAGAGCGATTAATTCTTTAATTTTATCAAACTCTTCTGGACGAACCGCTTTCCTTATTAATGCTTCGTCTTCATTTAAAAATCGGGCTAGATTCCATTTTCCAGGCATCATCCCCGGAATTAATTTGGCTATTTTATCAGCTTCAAATAAAGGTAAATCTAGTACACGGGCCGTATCTCTAATTGCAGATTTAGTCGCCATTTTACCATAAGTGATAATTTGTGCCACTTGTTTTGAACCGTATTTCCGGATCACATAATCCATTACACTGCTTCGTCCTTCATCATCAAAATCGATATCAATATCGGGTAGTGACACACGATCGGGATTCAGGAAACGCTCAAAAAGCAGATTATACATCAATGGGTCAATGTTTGTAATTTTCAAACAGTAAGCCACTACTGATCCTGCAGCAGATCCACGCCCTGGCCCTACCGAAACACCCATGCTTCGGGCTTCGGCAATTAAATCCTGTACAATCAAGAAATATCCCGGATAACCGGAGTTAGAAATAGTCAGTAATTCAAAATCCAAACGCTCTCGTATTTCCTCTGTAATTTCAGGATATCTTCTATTTGCACCTTCGTAAGTAAGATGACGTAAATAGGAATTTTCTCCTCTCACTCCGCCATCTAAAGCATCTTCTGGAACGAAAAACTCCTCAGGGATTTCAAACTTGGGTAACAAAACTTCCCTTGCTAAATTGTATATTTCGATTTTATCGACAATTTCAGACAAGTTTGAAATCGCTTCAGGCAAGTCCGTAAAGAGTTGCTTCATCTCATCGCCTGTCTTGAAATAGTATTCTTGATTGGGCAACCCAAAACGATATCCACGACCACGACCTATAGGCGTAGTTTGTTTCTCACCATCACGAACACACAATAAAATATCGTGTGCGTTGGCATTTTCTTTATCGATGTAAAAAGTGTTGTTAGTAGCCACTATTTTCACTTCGTGCTTTCTAGCCAAAGAAATCAAAGTAGTATTCACTCTGTTTTCATCCTCTTGATTGTGACGCATCACTTCAATATAGAAGTCTTCCCTGAACTCTTCTTTCCACCACAACAAGGCTTCTTCGGCTTGGTTTTCACCAAGATTTAAAACCTTATTCGGAATTTCTCCATTAAGGTTTCCAGACAACACAATGATATCTTCTTTGTATTGCTGAATAACTTTCTTGTCGATTCTGGGCACATAATAAAAACCCTGAGTATAGGCTATTGAAGACATTTTAGCCAAATTATGATAGCCTTTTTTGGTCTTCGCCAAAAGTACTATTTGGTAGCCATTATCTTTACGGGATTTGTCTTTATGATCTTCACAAACAAAAAACTCGCACCCTACTATAGGTTTCATCGAAACTTCTGTAGGTTCCTCACCGTTTTCAACCAAGGCTGCATTTTTGGCTTCAGCCGCTTTATTATGGTTTAAAACATCACGAACAAAGTGAAAAGCCCCCATCAAGTTAGCATGATCCGTCATTGCAACTGCAGGCATTTTTTCTTTCGAAGCTGCTTTTACCAACTGCGCAATACTTATTGTAGATTGTAAAACAGAGAATTGAGTGTGGTTGTGTAAATGGACAAAATCCGTATCAACCAGTACTTTTTTATTCTCTGAAAGTTCCTGTTTTGAAACCGTGGCTGTTTGCTTTTCGCCAAATTGCTGACGGATGGCATCAGAAGCTTCTTTTAAATTGATGTGCTTTAACCCAATAAGCTGAATCTCCCTTGGATTTTTACTCTGAAATTCCTGAAAATAACCAGCTGGCACATCCAGTTGCTCTTTGGTATAATTTTCTCTTCGAATTAATTCTAAGAAACAACGTGTTGTTGCCTCAACATCGGCAGTCGCGTTGTGCGCTTCTCCAAATGCTTTATTAAAAAGAAAACTATGTAATTCCGTTAACGTAGGTAGTTTAAATTTACCTCCACGACCACCAGGTAATTTTAATAAGGAAGCAGTAACTTCCGTACAAGTATCGAGAACTGGCATAGTACTCATTTGGCTTTCTACCCCTAAACGATGAAACTCACAACCCATAATATTCAAGTCAAAACCCAGGTTCTGACCTACAATGAACTTCGCTTTACCCAATGCCTCATTGAATTTCTCCAAAACTTCCGCTAGGGAAATTCCATTTTCTGCCGCTAATTCAGTCGAAATACCGTGAATTCGTTCTGCATCATACGGAATATTAAATCCATCTGGTTTTACTAAATAATCCTGATGCTCTACGAGTTTCCCCATATCATCATGCAGCTGCCATGCAATTTGTATACAACGCGGCCAGTTATCAGTATCAGTGATGGGTGCATCCCAACGCTTTGGTAATCCTGTAGTTTCGGTATCGAATATTAAGTACATAAGTTCCCTCCCCAACCCTCCCCGAAGGGGAGGGAGTCTAAATCTTTAAATTTAAACCGTGTATTTAACTGGTTTTTAACACTTTAAAATTAGTAGTAATCGCAAAAATAGAACTCCAAATTTAGGTTTTTTTGGGGTAAATAAATAGCTAAGTTATCAACAATCAAAAGAAATATAAACAGAATTATTCTTTTCTATACGTACCAAATTCAAATCATAAATTTGGCTTTAGACCTGTTTTTATATATTCAACTTTATCGTTTTTTTTTAAATAGTCTTTTATTTACCTTAGAATTAAGAAATTTAAAGATAACTATTTTGACTCCTTTGAAAAAAGAGGGGTTGATAAAAACAATAAAGCCGTTTCAAATTATGAAACGGCTTTATTTGTTTGATAGTGAATTACTACGTAGTCATCATTTCTACTACATTGTTAGTGTTACTTTTTTGACTAGTAGAATCCCAATTGAGGTTTTGTTGATAGTGCTGTATCTTGTTTCCATCTAATGGATCCATCACCATCAAATAAATCCATTCATTATCGAGTAAGTTTTTGAGGTGTTCGTTTCTTTCTAGAATTTCACTCACTCTTTTTAATGGCGCATTTATTATGACTGATAATCTTAAAGGTTGGTGGTACATTTCTTCATCAGATTGTTTTACAGATTGCAGCGGAAGTCCCATTTTTATATCGCCACCATTTCCTTGAACCACCGCAAATTTTCCTGTGATATTATGGGTTATTTTAGATCCTCCGCCAAAAACTTCATTATCAACAGTTGAAAAATAATAGTGGTTGTTTATCCACTGGGTTACTACCATGGGTCCTTGCATGATGGCTTCTAGTGCTTTCCCGCTTTTATCTGTCTCCCAATTATACGAATGTAGAAAGCAACGCCCGTCTAGATTGTTGTTTTTTGTTAATTCTCGCGGTCCAACAATAAACCCTGCATTTTTAGCCAAGCCCCACTCAGGTCTGGTTTCTCCCCAGTTATTCGCTTTTTTATTAGCAAAAGAAACACTGTTATTGGCAACACCCAGCCTTTCTTGTGTTGCCGTTTGTTGTGTTTTTAGCAAATCTAATTTCAATTTTTGCAATTGTTCTTTGTGAGAGTCTGGAATCTCTGAGTCGAACAGCAAAATGGCATCTGTAGTGGTATTGTGCTCGCCTCCAATAAAAATGGTGCTGTTTGGGATTTCAATATTATGATTCTCTTTCAAAGCTTGTCGCACCTTGGGGATATTTGCTATTTTGGCTAGCATTCTTGCATTATGCCTGCCAGGACTTGCAGCACAAGCTCCACAATCTAAACTGGAACCAAAAGGGTTGTTTGCAGAATGGCTTCCATGACCTATAAAAAGAACTAATGGCGCAAGTTTTTCCCATCCCATTAAATCAAAAGCGCCTTTTACAATCGCTACTTTTTCTTCTAGAGGAATCGTAATATGTGCCTGTTCAGTAGTACACGTATTCCTAATCTGCGGTTCAAAAACAGCTTCATAATCAGCTCTATTCTTATTATTAAGTCTATATAAATAACCTGGCATGAGTGTTCTTGCTATTAAAGACATCCCATAAAAGAATCCCGCGCCTTCAACATATCCAAAGGCAGAAGGAAGCATGTTTTTCATTCTTTTTAGAAAATATTCCTTGAAGTTTGAAACATCATTGCTTTGCTTGTATGCTTGTGCTTTCTCAGTATGACTCACTTGCGGAACTTCTGAAACATGGTAGGCAGAGTTTAAAATAGGAGGACATGATTTGCGTGTTAAACCATCTTTTAAACTTTCATAATCCATTGCTATCCCAAAAAAACCAGCATATCCAAAAGTTTCATAATGCCCTTTACTCTCTACATGTCTTCGTATTAACTCTGATCGAGTATCAATACAAAACACGAGTTGAGCGTCTGGAACTTGTTCTTCTTTTTTGGCAGTTGAACTACTTATCTGTTGGTTGTCTAATACATTTATAAGTTCTTTTTGCCAGCTTTTTTCCCATGCTTTTAACCAAATGTATTGCAAGCTAGATAGGGATGAAATTGTTAAACTATCATTGCCTTCCGGATAAATTTCAGCCCCTATTTTTTGGGCGATCCACAATCTAACTGCTAGATAATCTTCTAAGGTGATAGGATATTCTTGTTGCCATTGTGAATTGGATTTGCTTCGGTAGTTTATGTATCCCGTCCAGCCTGGTAATGCAGCTAAGTGGTAGGTAAATATTTTAGTGAAATCAGCAGCGGAATAACCATTCAATACTTCATTTAGTGCCTCAGTATTTGTTTTTGGGATTTCTCCAATTGTCATTTTGGGCAGATCAGTATCATATACCGCCAGTTTGCGCCAAGCGCTATAAAACCCTTCGCTTTTATTAGGCATTTCCCATTCTGCCAAACCTTCATCCATAAAGGCGGCGAGCCATTTAGCCATGATTCTATCTAAATCATGATGGTTGTTTGTAGCATCGCTTTTTTTGTAAGTTGCCATCTGTTTTAAGTAATACTCAGGAGATTCTAACAGTTGGTTTTCTTTAAGCAATTCTAAAAGTACCTTTTCATCAATTTCACCCTTTTCCCATGCTTGACGGAATAAATTGGTTTCTGGAAATACATTAGCATTAAGAAATTTTCGTGCTTGATTTACTGCATTTTTAAAAGGCATTCCCTCATAACCTGATAACGGATTCGAAGTTACAAAAGAATACAAAGGCCAAGTCTTTCCTACGACTTGAGATGCTTCTTCTATACTTTTTTGAATGATTGGATTGATCATAATGATTTCGATTTATACATTAAAACAGTTTTTTTGTAGGGTTGAGATATATTTAACAATTTCGCATAAAGCCATGGATAGTTGCGGTAGACACCTAACTTCATTATAAAAAAGCCTGCTAAGAATAGAATCCCAAACGCTATTTCAAATACAGATAATGATAAAGGCACAACTACCATTGGCATATCACTCATTAATACTGTTACTCCCTTATAGATTAAGGCGTAAGTTACCATACCAGAGACAAACAAAAGTGGCGGCAAAAATGATTTTTGGAACAGGTTTAGACTTTGTTCTTTAACAATATTGTAAGTAGCCTGACCAACAGTAATAGCGACAATAAGTGTTAGAAAAATACTGCTATTCAATTCCGTGCCTTTTCCTGTTAAATAGGCAAAAAGAAAAGCGCCGAGAATACCAAAGAAAAGTACAATTATAGCCTGTAACGGTTTGATTTTAATTGGCGTTGGTTTTTGCGGTTTCGAATGCCCTATTTCCTCACCTGCAGATAGAAATAAATAGGCTTTATAGAACCCATGAAGTAGTAAGTGAACAACGGCCGCATTGAAAAATCCCAAACCACATTGCATAATCATAAAACCCATTTGGGCAATGGTGGAACAGGCTAATTTTTGTTTCACATTAACCTGAAGCAGTTTAGTAAATTGGGCAATAACTGCGGTCAAACCTCCAATAATAAAAAGGATAATTAAAGTATTCGAAGCAAATAATACAGTGGAAAATAAGGCCAATAAAATTCCCGAACCGTTTACAAAACCAGCATGCATCAATGCCGAGGCCGGAGTTGGTGCTGTCATCGCAGAAAGCAACCAACGATGGAAAGGATATATTGCCGATTGAATTATAGCGGCCGTAATGATACACAAACCCGCGATAAGGGTGATGCTTTGAGGCACATCGCTTAACTTAGAAATAATCTCGCTTAGGGTAAAAGCTTCCGTTTGAAAAGCCAATAATAACACTCCAGCACCTAAAAACAAACTCCCAGCTACAAAATATTTAAGAGCAAATTTTGACGCTTCTCTTGCTTCACCCCATCGAGAATCTACTCCTATTAACTGAGACATAAAAATCCCCATTAATAGCCACATCGTTAACAAAAGTGATACATGATTAGACATTACAAAAATCATGATGGAAAACGTAAACCCTAAACACAACAGTGAAAATTTAGAGTGATATTCAAATCCTTTTAAATAATTTTTTCCATAGCTACTTATAATCGCACTAAAGAATGTTACAAGTGTCCAAATAAGTATAGTAAAGCCATTAATTTTTAAAACATTCCCATAGTACCATTCTGGAACATTTGGAAAGTTGTATATTAAATAAGTCAGATTACCTAAAAACAATAACCATAATAAGTAGTTGGTTATCTTGTTAACAAATAGGGATAGATGATTTTTTAATATCATTTTTTTTAGTTTTTATTGTTGATTATCTACGATTGTGATTTCAAGAATCCCATTTATATTTAAATTGCTTTTTGAATTTCTGGCGCTAGTAATAAACTCTTTGATAGCTTGTTTTTCTTTTTCAAGCTGATTGATGCGGTCATCTATTTCATCTGAATTAGATTTGTGATTTTGTTCCCATTTTTGAAGCCTTTGTTTTTGATGAAAATTAATTTTTTCATCAATCAAAGACATCATTACATCTGAAGCTTCAGAAGGAGTAAAATCTCCTTTTACCAATTGAAATTTTTGCTTAATTTTTTCCGATTTTGTTAATGCATTTGTATCCATAATTGCTGTATTAATGATTAGACTTTTAATTCTAGGGCAAATATTATACATTAAATTCATAAATTTTTATTTATATTTGTTATACAATGTATAAACAATCTTTATGAATTACGCACTATAGCAACTTCAAATATTATTAAAAACAACCCCAATTACAGCGTATTAAAAGAACTTCGAGAGAGGATATCTTACTCAGTATGCTGTGTCTTTACAGTTAAAAAAATCAGGATCATTTCTTTAATCTCCTTACCTACGTAATTGGAACAACACTTTACAAAATCACATTTAAAAACCTAAACCTAAGTGCAGCATTTACCATGGATGTAAAAACTAAATCAAGAGTCTTACAAAGCTTAAACTTATTAAAACAGAGTATTATCAGAATTTTTTTTCTAAAAAAACTATATTTCTTTACAATAAAGCCAAAACCTGAATTACCTAAGTGCCATTTTATTTTTGATGTGATTACGTAAAATTTATAAAAAATCTATGGCGCATTATTTAAGTCGTCTAATGCTTGTCAAAAACAAAAAAGGCCTTGATTGCTCAAGACCTTAAAACCTATTTAAAAAAGTATGTTCCTTTATTGAAAATTCAATCCCAATGTTAAACCAAATGCAACGGGTTTGATTGTTGCATCTTTGTCCGTGCTATACAATCCGTTTGCTTTTCTATCAGTGACTGATGTTGGATTATAACCTACAAAGGACTCATTTTGTTTTTGGTCAATGATTGATCCGTACCCGCTATCCAAAAACATCGCAGCATACAAAGCA
>NZ_FOFZ01000014.1:79475-82427 GCF_900111075.1 Flavobacterium frigoris | reverse complement strand
GCAAATGGCGCTACCAATTATATGAAAACATCAGCCTCTTTGGTTGCTGCTACAGAAGATTTGGATGCGCAAGCGAAAGTAAATTCAGATGCAATTGGAACAGAAAAAACGAGAGCAACAGGAATTGAAGGAAACATTCAATCGGAACTGGATGTAACTCAAACAGGATCTGGATTAGCAACTAACGGAACTTATAGTGCAAATAGTGCCGCCAACTACATCGCTGGAGCTACTGCCTTAAACGATGCTGACAATAAATTAGATGGGCAAGCGAGAGTAAATGCGGATGCAATTGTAACAGAAAAAACTAGAGCAACAGGAATTGAGGGAAACATTCAATCAGAACTGAATGTAACTCAAACAGGGGCTGGATTAGCCGCTGACGGAACTTATAGTCCAAATGGCGCTACCAATTATATGAAAACATCAGCCTCTTTGGTTGCTGCTACAGAAGATTTGGATGCACAAGCGAAAGCGAATGCAGATGCAATTGGAACAGAAAAAACGAGAGCCACGGGAATTGAAGGAAACATTCAATCGGAACTGGATGTAACTCAAACAGGAGTTGGATTAGCCGCTGACGGAACTTATACTGTAAATACTACTGCTAATTACATCGCTGCAGCTACTGCTTTAAATGATGCTGATAATAAATTGGATGCGCAAGCGAAAGTAAATGCGGATGCAATTGGAATAGAAAAAACTAGAGCCACAGGAATTGAAGGAAACATTCAATCAGAATTGGATGTAACTCAAACAGGAGCTGGATTAGCCGCTGACGGAACTTATGGTGCAAATGGCGCTACCAATTATATGAAAACATCAGCCTCTTTGGTTGCTGCTACAGAAGATTTGGATGCACAAGCGAAAGCGAATTCAGATGCAATTGGAACAGAAAAAACGAGAGCAACAGGAATTGAAGGAAACATTCAATCGGAACTGGATGTAACTCAAACAGGAGCTGGATTAGCCGCTGACGGAACTTATACTGTAAATACTACTGCTAATTACATCGCTGCAGCTACTGCTTTAAATGATGCTGATAATAAATTGGATGCGCAAGCGAAAGTAAATTCAGATGCAATTGGAACAGAAAAAACGAGAGCCACAGGAATTGAAGGAAACATTCAATCAGAATTGGATGTAACTCAAACAGGAGCTGGATTAGCCGCTGACGGAACTTATAGCGCAAATGGCGCTACCAATTATATGAAAACATCAGGCTCTTTGGTTGCTGCTACAGAAGATTTGGATGCGCAAGCGAAAGTAAATTCAGATGTAATTGGAACAGAAAAAACGAGAGCTACAGGAATTGAAGGAAACATTCAATCAGAATTGGATGTAACTCAAACAGGATCTGGATTAGCCGCTGACGGAACTTATAGCGCAAATGGCGCTACCAATTATATGAAAACATCAGCCTCTTTGGTTGCTGCTACAGAAGATTTGGATGCACAAGCGAAAGTAAATTCAGATGCAATTGGAACAGAAAAAACTAGAGCCACAGGAATTGAAGGAAACATTCAATCAGAACTAAATGCTACTCAAACAGGATCTGGATTAGCAACTAACGGAACTTATACTGCAAATAATGCCGCTAATTACATCGCTGGAGCTACTGCCTTAAATGATGCTGACAATAAATTAGATGGGCAAGCGAAAGTAAATGCAGATGCAATTGCAAATATCAATACCCTAGCGAACGGTAAAATCTACGTAGGAAACATTAGTAATCAAGCGACAGAGATTACTATGACAGGAGATGTAACAATAGATAATGGTGGTGTTTCAACTATTGGAAGTAGCAAAGTTCTGACAGCTATGATTGCCGAAGGGACGATCCTAGTTGGTGATTTAGCAAACGACGCCATAGAAACTACTAAGATTAAAGATGCTAATGTAACTTATAGTAAGATTCAAGGGGTTACTAGTGGTAAAGTACTAGGAAGAGTATCATCAGGTACAGGAACAGTAGAAGAATTTAATACTACTGGTTCTGGCGATGTGGTAAGAGCGAATTCACCAGTACTTACTGGAACAGTTACGGCAAGTGCTATATCTGCAACCAATGTATCTGCAACCAATGTATCAGCAACCACAGTATCTGCGACTAATCTAGGAGGGCGTATTCTGGACGCATCACAAGTGCTTATTACTACCGTTGGAACATTGACTGCTTTAAATGTAAGCGGAACTTCCACTTTGACAGGAAATACCACCATTGGAGGAACTCTTGGAGTAACAGGAGTAACGACACTAAGTGCACAACCTATACTTTCAACATTAACGGTTTCTTTACCTGTGTTCTCTGACACGAATAAAGGGCTAGTATCTAATCCAATTACAGGAACTGGTAGTGTGGTTATGTCTGATTCAGCCACATTAACTGGGTCACCAAATGCGCCAACTGCAGCTGCACTTACCAATACAACTCAAATTGCAACTACAGCCTTTGTTTCTGCTGCAAATAGTACTAATGCTAACTTAACAGGTCCAATAACAAGTATTGGGAATGCAACTGCTGTAGCTTCTCAAACAGGAACAGGTTCTACCTTTGTTATGAATGCTTCACCAACATTAGTAACACCCGTTTTAGGAGTTGCAACAGCAACAAGTATTAACGGAAGCACAATGCCAACTTCAAAAACTTTGGTGGTAACTACTGATAAGTTAAATGTGCTTTCATCAACTACATCAACAGAATTGGCTGGAGTGATTTCTGACGAAACAGGAACGGGAAGTCTTGTTTTATCGACTTCACCAACATTAGTGACACCCGTTTTAGGAGTTGCAACAGCAACAAGTATTAACGGAAGCACAATACCAACGTCAAAAACTTTGGTGGTAACTACTGATAAATTAAATGTACTTTCAGCAACTACTTCAACGGAATTAGCTGGAGTTATTTCTGATGAAACAGGAACAGGAAGTTTTGTTTTATCGACTTCGCCA
>NZ_FOFZ01000014.1:0-79349 GCF_900111075.1 Flavobacterium frigoris | reverse complement strand
CGGCACTTGTAGGAACAAATATTACAGGTACAGCTGCTGGCCTTACTGCAGGAAACGTTACTACCAATGCTAACTTAACAGGAGAAGTAACATCGATAGGTAATGCAGCAACTGTTCCCAATGCCACTGTAATAGGTAAAGTATTAACTGGATATGCAAGTGGTGCAGGTGCGGTATCATCAACAGATAATATACTTCAGGCAATACAAAAATTGAATGGAAATAATTCAACGAATGCTAACTTAACAGGTCCAATAACAAGTATTGGGAATGCAACTGCTGTAGCTTCTCAAACAGGAACAGGTTCTACCTTTGTTATGAATGCTTCACCAACATTAGTAACACCCGTTTTAGGAGTTGCAACAGCAACAAGTATTAACGGAAGCACAATACCAACGTCAAAAACATTGGTGGTAACTACTGATAAGTTAAATGTGCTTTCATCAACTACATCAACAGAATTGGCTGGAGTGATTTCTGACGAAACAGGAACAGGAGGTTTTGTTTTATCGACTTCACCAACATTAGTGACACCATCTTTGGGAACACCCTCTGCACTTGTAGGAACAAATATTACAGGCACAGCTGCTGGCCTTACTGCAGGAAACGTTACTACCAATGCTAACTTAACAGGAGATGTTACAAGTTCTGGTAATGCAACTACTATTGGAGCTAGCAAAGTAACTAATACAATGCTTGCAGGAAGTATTGATTTGATCTCTAAAGTAACAGGAATACTACCTTTAGTTAATGGTGGTACAGGTTCATCAACTCAAAATTTTGTAGATTTAACAACTGATCAAACTATTGCAGGTTCAAAGACTTTTAATAATGATATTAGTGTGAAAGGGTTGGTAGTTGGTTTAGGATCTGCGGGTGTGGCTTCAAATGTCGGTATAGGAAGATCTACATTAGTTTCAAACACGGTAGGGATTAACAATGTAGGAATAGGCGAACAAGCAGGTCGTTCCATTACAGGTAGTAATAATGTTGCTATCGGATTTACCACTAATAGAAATACTACAGAAGGTAGTAGTAACATTGCTATAGGAGACGGTGCGAATTATCAAGGCACTTCAGGATCACATAATGTTTCGTTAGGGACAGGGGCATATAGAGAGGGTAATAGTGGTTCTTATAATATTGCACTGGGAAATGCATCGTTATATGATGAGGCTACAGGAAGTAATAATATAGCATTAGGAAGGGACTCAGGTCGCTATAATAATGGTGGTCAAGGAAATATTACTTTAGGTTATCAATCAGGGAATAGTATAATATCAGGGAGTTACAATGTTGTAATTGGTTATGATGCTGACGTAAGTGCGGACAATTTAATCAATGCTACTGCTTTAGGTAATGGAGCAATAGTAGATGCGACCAATACCATTCAATTAGGAAACACAGCTGTAACTAATGTAAAAACTAGCGGAACGCTAACCGCAGGTGCTGTAATCTACACTAAAACGGACGGAACAACCGGACAGGTATTAACGACTAATGGAGCTGGAGTTACTTCTTGGGGAACTCCAACAGCCTCAGTTCGTGAAGTAGCTGATGAATTTAGTGCTACAGCATCGCAAAGCAGTTTTACTTTAGCACAAACTAAATCTATAAATAGTAAAGTAAAAATGTATATCAATGGAGTTAGGATAAGTAATAGTGCATACAGCGTATCTGGAACTACTTTGACTTATACTCCAGCAAGTAATGGTGGATATGCGTTAGTGATGGGCGACAGAATTCAGTTTGACTATTTCTACTAATATTTTTTAGCAATAAAAACGAAAAAGACTAGATATTTAAAAATATTTAAAACATGATAAGAAAATCACTAAATATTGTATTAATAGTATTGTGTTTTGTAAGCAAGGGCTTTTCACAAGCCACTATTGTTGATGTATCTGGAACAAACAGTACGTTATCTATTAACAATAATGTTCAATCGACAATAGACCCTCAAGTTACTATAACTGCGGATGGTAATATTACATCCTTTACAGTTACGATTTCGGGTAGTTATACATCAGGAGATGTCTTGTCTTATACTGGGACTTTGCCTTCTGGAATTACTGCCGCTACTTTCAATACAAACACCAGAAGTTTGGTATTTACAGGAACGACCACTGCTTCAAATTGGCAAGCATTATTGAGAACTGTCACTATTCAAACTGTTTCTGCAACTTGTTACCAAGAACAAAGGCAAGTGAGCTTTGTTGCAGGAAATAAATATTACAATAATTTGAACGGTCACTTTTATGAAAATATTTCTGGAGCTATAAATTGGCCAAACGCATTAGCAGCTGCGGCAACCAAGTCCTATTTTGGTCGTCAAGGATATTTAGTAACAATGACATCTTTGGCTGAAACTAATTTCATTTGGAAAATCATACAAGTAGATTCTTGGATGGGGGCCTCTGATAATGATGTTTACATTAACGCGGCTACTGGCACAACAAAATATGCTGATGCTGCAAACGCAGAAGGGAAATGGCATTGGGTTTCTGGTCCAGAAAAAGGAACCTTGTTTTCTATAGGAAATGGGTCACCAGTAACCCAAACGGACCAATTTTCATATTGGAACAATGGTGAGCCCAATGATTCTGCTGGAGAAGATGCGGGACAATTCTATGCAGGAAATGGAGGTCATTGGAATGATTTAAATTTTAGTACAAATCTTGCATCCTATATAGTTGAATACGGTGGTATGTCAACGGATAATGTAGGATCTAATGTTTTTTTTACGCGAGATTTGTTACTAACGGGAGCGCCATCAGGAAGTATTACGGGCGGGAACACTACAGTTTGCCCTACAAACAGTACGACATTAAACTTGGTCGGATTAGTTAGCGGAGGTACCGTGGTAAAATGGCAATATTCGTATGATGACTTTTTAACTGATGGTACTGATATAGCTAACACAACAACTACAAACACTGTAACTAATATTACTCAAAACACGTATTATAGAGCTGTAGTAAATACGCCAAGTTGTGCTAATTTAACAACCTCATCTACAAGAATCTATGTGGATAATGTTGTTGCTGGGAATATTGTTGCTGATAACAACACTATTTGTGTTAATGCTAATGTTAACTTTACCTTGAATGGTAACAGTGGTAATGTTACTAAATGGCAAGTATCAACTAGTAGTACTTTTGCATCTGCCGTTACAGATATTGCTAATACTACAACGGCTTTGTCGTATCAAATTACCACAGCAGGTACGTATTATTTCAGAGCAGTGATAGCAAGTTGTTCTAGTACAGTTTATACTGCTGCTTATACTATTTCATGTATAGCAGGTACAGCTCCGATGGGAGGTACAGTTTCAGATCAAAGTTTTCTTGGTGGCTCTAATTCAGGAACATTAACATTGAGTGGTTATACAGGCACAATTAGTAAATGGCAATATTCTACTGACGGTGGAATAGTTTGGACAGATATTAGTAATACTGCTACTACTTATGCTTTTTCTGGCATAACATCGACCAGAAGGTATAGAGCGCTTTTAACGAGTGGGACTTGTGGTTCTGCTTGGAGTAAAATAGGACAAGTATCGGTTATTAATGCCACAGTTTTAACTAGTAACGGTAGGTTTGAGCTCAATTTACCAAATTATATAGATCTTAATGGCGCCACAGGAGCGGACACATCTTTAGATAAATTTGGTCGAGTAATAAGTATAAAACCGAGAAGTGGTCTTACATTTGCTTCTGCAGCTTTAAGCGCTTCTGCAATAAAACAAGCATATCCCGCTTCTACCGATGGTATTTATTGGATTTCTATCCCTAACATAAATAGCGGTACTCCTTTTCAGATTTATGCAGATATGAGTACCGATGGTGGTGGATGGATGCTGTTAAATGTCGGGGCAGGGTATACTGCAGCACCATTAGCCAGCAGCGTTACCTCTCCAAATGTTTTGGGTTATTTACCGCGAGCGACCGTAATTGAATTAGCTAACGTATCTACAGATGTTCAATTACGCGCAGGGAATTCTTCTACCTCTTATGCAAACAAAGTAACTTCGACGTCTCCATTAGCAATAGGGGCATTAAAGAGTTCTGCAAACGACGTGAATGGGGAAGCAACCTGGGCAAATGGAGCCTCGTCTACCTTTGTTGTAAATTCGGGTACTTGGCAATGGGCGTATTGCTGTCCTGGCGCTGCTGCAGGATGGCCAAAAATGTATCATTCAAGTAATTATACTAATGGTGTACACTGGTTTGCAGATCTCGGTGGTGGCAGAAAACATTCCGACCCAAGAGATGCGTGGTTTTCAACATGGATACGATAAAATATAATAAAGTTCATTTTAATAATTGGATATTTAGCATCTGTTAAGACAAGTAATAAATTTATCTTATTTGGATAAAAAAGGTTTTGAGACACGACGATTACATTTAATAAAATTATACTTTATGAATTGCATTTTATTTCAAATGAACGTTGTATTAAACAAAATTTCTAGAAGATTAATTAGTTGCGGCTATCTTATCTTATTATTTGGTTTTACCACAAATGCTCAAACACCGTCAGGGTTTACTCGTATTGCCTATGAAGGACTTGATTATAGTATTGGATATAATTCTTCTCACGAAATTTGATTTTTAATGTGGATTCATTAAGACAAAAAAATGATCCAACTTTTGTTAAGTATATTATTAACAAAAGTAATGATGTAATTAACGACTTGAAAAATATAGATATAAAATTTAAAACATGAAAAAAATAATTCTAATAATAAGCTTATTTTTTAGATTATTGAGTGTAGCTCAAAGTACATATACAGTGACAAGTTTAATTGACGATAACAGTGTAGGGACCTTAAGAACAGCTATTAATACAGCAAATTCTAATTCTACTATCAATGAAATAGTTTTTTCTGCCGGATTAATAGGTAAAATAACATTAACTAGTAATTTACCTAATATAAAAAGTAGTTATACTATCACAGGACCAGGAACTAGCATTATAAGCATTTCAGGAAATAGTATTTATAAAATGTTTACGTTAGATCCGAGTGTAGTTTTGACCATTACAAGCTTAACTTTGACTGAAAATTCAAAAGGAACATCAACAAATCCTGGAACTATTTTTTATGCTTTTGAGAGCTCTGTTTTAGCATCAGACATTAGTATCACGGGAAATACTCAGGGTTATGCCTTCTATGCAGGAAGTGACAATTCATTGATCAGTTTTACTAATTCGACGTTTACCAATAATAGTGGTAATAGGTTTATTACGAGTGATTTTGGTTCGACACCTGATACGACATCTGACAACGATGCAGATTATACTAATAAAATTATCGTTACAGGCTGTACCTTTTCTAATAACAGTGGTATGATTTTTTTCGTAGAAAGATATGTAAAGTTAGATAATTGTATTTTTGATAATAATTCAGGACTGATAGGTAATTTTAGGGGAGTCAATAGATTTCAAGTTTTAAACTCAACATTTACAAATAATACCGGGGCTACTCTTTTTTCATTCTCGTCTTGGATTTCTAGTGAAGGTTGGGGACTGACAACTTTAGGTACTAATCATCATTTATTTGATGGCAATCTATTTACTGATAACTCTGGTATTGTTATCAATACTGGTAGTGTCAATGATCAAAGTAAAACAACTATAATAAATAATGTTTTTTCTAATAATGGAACTGAATATACTGGGTCTCCAATTGTAAATACCAATAATACGTTAGGA
Organism: Flavobacterium frigoris; assembly: GCF_900111075.1. GTDB lineage: Bacteria > Bacteroidota > Bacteroidia > Flavobacteriales > Flavobacteriaceae > Flavobacterium > Flavobacterium frigoris. Next base: position 73,634 of record NZ_FOFZ01000014.1, on the reverse strand, counting down.
AATTTTTTCGACTCTGTTTTATTTAATTCATCAGATGCTAAAATAACAGTTACTATGAACAGAGCTGTTTTTAATACTAATACCGGAAGTGGGGAACTGCAAGCCTCAGATTTTAGATTTTCATTTAGGGGTAGTTATGCAACTTTACAATCTATAACTCCTACGAGTATTTCATCCAAGGACAATATTTATACTTTAGGATTAGATCTATCTGGCGATATTTATGGAACGGAAACCATAAGCCTTTATCCTATAACAAATTCAATATACGACATAAATAGTAACATTGCAGGGGCGGTCCAAAAAAATAATACTACCCTTTTGAATTTTAATATTAGTATTCTTTCTTCCGCTGGGGAATTTGGAGTAAATAACACCAATTCTTATGTAAATAAAAATGGTAAAATAGGAAGTGGAAGTGGTCTTACCAAATATGGAAAAATAATTACAGTACCCTAATTAGCAGCAATAATAACTTGGAAAGATTCAAATACGTGTGTAAATTGAAATTGGATGCCTTTCTTTAAAAGAATCTTTTAAAGAACAATCTGTTGAGTCGTTGATAGGCATCCACTATTTTAACACTGATTTTTCATGACAAGCCATGTGGATGTTTAGTCCTTAATGAAACGTCTTTCTAAGTACAGTAAAGCCTATGTTTTTAAAATGCTTACCCCGCCTTTATAACTTCTTTCACCGTTTGCTCGTAGTTGCGAATACTTTTTGATTTTCTTATATTTTTAGCCACTTTGTTAGGGTTCGAGAAAATAACAGAGAAGTACTCCCATAAATGGTGCATTTTCAATAAGATGTGCGTGGAACCAGATAAGGATTCGCTATATCCTGCGTATAAGGTGTCATGAAATTCACTAAACAATTCCATTTTATTTTTTGGGTATTCCAAGCTGTTGCTTTTTATCATACTTGGCAAAAAAGGATCAGCAATTAAGCCTCTGCCTATCATCCAATGGTCGATGGTAGGGAAACGAGCTTGCATTTCGTGGAACTTCGCTACCGAAGTAATATCCCCGTTGTAATATAATTTAAGTTTGGTGTTATCGACACAGGCTTGAAAAGCATCTAAGTGGACACCACCTTTGTACAATTGTTTTCCAATGCGGGCATGAATCGCTACATTCTTAATGGGGTATTTTTCTAAAATAGGAAAGACATCAAGAATTTCTTCGGTAGTATCATATCCCAAACGCATTTTCATCGAGACAATAATATCCGATTCGTTATGAACTTTATGTAGAATTTGGTTGATTTTTTCAGTGTTGCTTATCAATCCTGATCCCATTCCGCATTTGGTTACCATCGGGTAGGGGCATCCTAAATTCCAGTTTAATTCTTTATATCCTAATTCCTGTACATACTTCGATACAAACAAAAACTCATCGGCATCATTCGTTATAATTTGCGGAATAACTTCTAGTTCGGAGTTGTTCTCTGGTAATAAATCACGCTGATAGGAGGATTTAATTACCATTTTTCCGTTTAAGCGAATGTATGGTGCATAAAAAGTATCTATTCCGCCAAAAATTTTGTTTTGCGCATTTCTAAAACGGAAATCTGTAAATCCTTGTAAAGGAGAGGAAAGTAAGGTGTAGTTCATGTACTGTTTAAAAAATGCAAATATAAGGTACTTTATATTGTTATGGTTTCCATTTATCAGATATGTTAACCAAAGCAGATTTAAGTAAAAAAACCAGACTCTCGTTTTGAAAGTCTGGTTTTAAAGGGAATGCTATTGTATAAATCACTATACCTTTCCTAAGGTATATAATTGCTCCATTGTAGGGCTTAAACTTCCGCCTGCAGGTTCCAATGTGATTCCGAAGGCTTCTGCATCGGCAGTGTTGTTAACAGCAAAAATGCGTTGGTTGTTTTCATCAAACTTGTCTAATAATCCAATGCTTGTTGGGGTCAAAGGATTCAGTTTTAGAGCCCAAACCTGATATACCATTCCTTTTGGAGGTTCTGGTAAGCCTGCTGCATCAACATAAACTACTTGAGTTTCTTTGTTCCAATACACTTTTGCAGAGGATTCTGGCGCTACAGCCTGTCCACCTAAACTTACAACGGTATTCTTTGTATCTCTTACAACCGCAAGACCGATTTCATTTTGCTTGTTTTTAAGTTCTAATTGATTTAGTTCTTTTTCAACTTTTGCTTTTTCAATTTCAGTACTTACAACTTGATTGCTGGTCTGTTCCAATTGATTGTATTGGAATCCAATACCAACCAATAAAAGAACGGCAGCTGCCCATCCAATATATTGTGCCCAGTTTCTTGATGTTTCCATTTCTATTACTGGCGTGTGTTTTAGCTCTAATTTGGCTTTGATCTTCTCATAGTTAGCCACCGAATGAAAGGGTGAAAAACTAGAGGACAGGGCCACAATTGCTTTCTCAATGGCAATAATTTCCTCCTTAATTTCAGGATGCTTATTAGCCATGGTAGTAACTTCTTCATTTTCGGTGTCGCTTAGCAAACCATAAACGTAGAGTTCTAATATTCCGGAGTCGATATATTCTTTTGTTTCCATTATACTTTCAAATAGTTTCTTAAATCATTAATACAATTTCGATTGTGTGTTTTTACGGTTCCTAAAGGGATTTCCAACTCTTCCGAAGCTTCTTGTTGAGTGTATCCTTTAAAGAACAATAAATCTATTATTTGTATACATTTTGGTTTGAGTCGTTTGACAAACTCTTGTATTCCAATTGTATCCACTTTGTCGACCAGTTTGTTACTGTCGTCTAATAGATTTACGAAATTATCTGAGGAAAGGTTTTTTTGACTGTTGTTAAAATTTTTGGATCGCAGTTTATCTATAGAGGTATTTCTTGCTATATTAAGGATCCATGTATAGAATCGTCCTTTACTTTCATTATAGGAATCAATATTTTTCCAAATCTTAACGAATACTTCCTGAAGTACATCCTCGGCTTCTTCTCGATTTCGTACAAGAACATTAATAACTGAAAATAAACTTTTAGAATACATATCATAGAGATGTGTAAAAGCTCTTTCGTCTTTCTTATATACTAATACTAATAACTCTTCCTGGGTCATATACTTTAGGTTTTACTCTTACAAACTTATACAAACTTATTTACAAATGAATAAATTATATTGATTGGATCTACAATTAATATAGTGGTTTAAAATACTTGTGTTTTTATTTTTATTTTAAATTATTGAAAATCAATCATTTAATAAATATATTAACTTTTTTTTAATTTTTTTAAAACCAAAAAGAAAACAATCGCGTAAATGCTTTTATAACCTTTTAAATTATAACAAAATGAAAAAAACAAAAATGGTATTAGGTCTTTCGCTAATTGCGATTTCAGGCTTAATCTTAGTAGCAGCGGATCACGTAGATGCTCCATCAGTAACAGGTAATGCGGCAGACATTACAGACATGTACACTTTTCAAGGACAAGAAACTAATAATTTAGTTTTCGCCGTTAACACTCAAGGGTTGTTAAGTCCTAATGCAACGGCGGCGGCAGCATTCAATGAAAATGTGATGATTGAAATTAACATCGACAATACAGGTGATAATGTGGAAGACTTGGTTATCCAAGCAATTAAAAAAGGAGATAAGATGTACTTCTTCGGACCGTATGCTCCTTCAGCAACTGGAACATCAAGCACAATTAAAACTAGTGCCGCTTCAGGAAGTGTTGCCATTTCCAAATATGGTGCAGCAGCGGTAACGTCTACTGAAAACGGAATGAAATTTTTCGCTGGACCTAGAGACGATCCATTCTTTTTTGACTTAGGTCAATTTCAAGCAATCCTTGGAGGAACTGCTACAGGATTCAACAATCCAGGTGTAGATACTTTTGCTGGTTCAAATGTACTATCAGTTGTAGTTGAAGTTCCAAAAGCAATGTTGGGTACAGCAGCATCTTTAAATGTATGGGCAGAAACTAAGAAAAAACAATAATAAATTTTATTCTAAAAAATTCAAAATTATGAAGACAAATAAATTCAAAATCATAACTCTAGCACTTGTATGTGCAGTAGCTACAGTAAGCTGTAACGATGATGACAATAACGGAGATGCAATGGCAAGTACTGACTTCTCAGGAACTTTTGTACAACAAGATCAAATGGCTAGACCAGCGATAAACACAGTTTTTATTGCTTCGGGACAACCTAAAGACGACTTTAATGCGGCTATACCGTCAGCAATGGGAGCAAAATACCAGCCAATTTTTGAATCTAGATTAATGGCTTTAAATCCTGGATATACTACTAATGCTTTAGGTTTGACTGCAGCTCAATTTACAGGAGTGTTAGCAACTGATGTTTTAAACGTGAAAACTTCTGGAAAAACAACTTTTTTCGATGGTACTAATGTATTAACAGGTAGAGCTTTGGCTGATGATGTAATTGATGTTGAGCTAATCTTAATCTTTGGTGGGCCAACAGGTGGTTCTAATACTGGTCTTACTTCAGATCACGTTGATGCAAATGATAAAGCGTTTACCACTTCTTTTCCTTACTTGGCAGCAGCCTGGTAATAAATTTTCAAAAAAAACAGAGCTCTTGCAGAATTAGTGAGCTCTGTTTTTTTTTCTAACAATAAACAAAACACATAGATTATGAAACCTTATAAACTTATCCCCGTCCTGGTTTTTACAATCCTTTTTATTTTCGCTTGCGATACTAAAAAACAAAACCAAATTACAGCTGCTACAGATTACGATAAATACTTGCATGTTGATGGTAATGAATCATTGGACTTTGCAAATAACGAAATTGATTTTTGGCAAAAAAAATACGATGCAGCTCCTAATCAAAAAAGTTACTTAGGTATAATTGCTTCTAAGTATGCCACTCTTTTTGAATATACGGGCGACATCAAAAAATTATATAAAACAGAAGATTTGCTTGTCCAATCGAATGAAGCTAATAAGTATTCCAAAGTATCGACAATTCGTTCACTAGGAAGAAACTATATTGCACAACATCGATTCAAGGAAGCTTTAGTTTTAGCTAATAAAGCTTTGGCTATTGGCGAAGGGCGAAAAGAAACTCAAAAATTGCTGTTTGATGTCCAAATGGAATTAGGGAATTTTGCTGAGGCAGAAAGTAATTTGAATGCAATAAAAGACATGAATGATTATGATTATCTAATTCGTTTAGCAAAATGGAATGATCATAAAGGTGATTTGAAAACGGCGATTACATTTATGGAGAAAGCCAGAGATATTGCCGAGAAGGAAGATAACAAAACACTTAAAATATGGTCTTATTCTAATCTAGGTGATTTTTATGGTCACGCTGGGAGAATTCAGGATTCGTATGACAGTTACTTAAAAACATTAGCAATAGATCCCAATTATTCCTATGCATTAAAAGGAATTGCTTGGATAGTATTTTCTCATGAAAGAAATACTAAAGAGGCAAAAAGAATTGTGGAAGCTATTGAAATTACACACAACACTCCAGATTTTTATTTATTGAAGTCTCAAATTGCCCAATTTGAAGGGGATGCTGCTGCAGCCTTAGAAAATAGAAATGCTTATTTCGCTATGCTTGAAAAGAATAATTACGGAGCGATGTATAATAAATATAACACTTTGATTTATGCTGATGTAAAAGAAACAGCGTCAAAAGCATTGGAAATTGCAAAAATTGAGGTGGATCACAGACCTACACCAGATTCTTATGATTTATTAGCTTGGTCTTATTTGAATGTAGGACAAAAGGATAAAGCATTAGCAATTGCAAAGAAATATGTAGTAGGGAAATCATTTGAACCCAAAGTTCAGTACCACTTGGCAATGATTTACAAGTCCAATAACGAGAACCAAAAAGTAGTACCGATAAAGGAAGAGTTGCTTTCTAGCATGTATGAATTAGGTCCTAATTTAGAGAAAAAGGTTAATCAATTATAATCCCACCATGAGATATTTTTTTACAATAGTACTTGCCTTTATTGGTTTGGTATCGCACAGTCAAATCCAAAAAGGAATTGTTGTAGACGAATTTGGGAATGCAATTGAGAACGCCTATATCGTTAATATAAATTCGGAGGCACATGCGCATACGAATGAGTTAGGTATGTTCAGCATTGATAAATCAGTAGTAGGAAATATTTTGAAAGTTACTGCTTTGGGACATAAAAAAGCAAACTATACAATTGTCGGCTCAGAAAACAGAATTCTATTAGAAGACGATATCTTTAGATTAGAGGAGATTGTGATCCAACAACAGCTTTCGGCGCTGAATGTCATTTCAAAAATTGATTTGCAAACGACTCCGGTAAATTCTTCTCAGGAAATTTTACGAAAAGTTCCAGGACTTTTTATTGGGCAACATGCTGGAGGAGGTAAAGCAGAGCAAATATTCCTTAGGGGATTTGATATAGATCACGGAACTGATATTGCTATTTCTGTAGATGGAATGCCTGTAAATATGGTATCGCATGCACATGGTCAAGGCTATGCCGATTTACATTTTGTTATTCCGGAAACCGTTGAAAAAATAGATTTTGGAAAAGGGGCGTATTATGCCAGTAAAGGGGATTTTGCAACGGCAGGATACGTCACCTTCCAAACTAAAGAAAAGTTAGACAAGAGTAGCATAACTGTAGAAGCGGGTCAATTTAATACGTTAAGAACGGTAGGAATGTTTAATCTTTTGGGAAACCAGAAAAAACAAAGCGCCTACATTGCAACAGAATATATCTTGACAGACGGTCCATTTGAGTCGCCTCAAAATTTTAATAGAGTCAATTTGTTAGGGAAATATTCGGCGGTATTGGATGACAATAGTAAGTTCTCAGTATCTGCTTCTCGTTTTTCCAGTACTTGGGATGCGTCAGGACAAATACCACAACGGTTAGTAGATAATGGAACTATTTCTAGATTTGGATCAGTTGATGATACCGAGGGAGGGACTACGTCCAGAACAAATATTAATGCGTCGTTGAGCAAACCTATAGATGAAAACACGTTCTTAAAAGCCAATGCTTTTTATTCGAAATATGATTTTGAACTGTATTCTAATTTTACTTTTTTCTTAGATGACCCTATAAATGGAGATCAAATCAAGCAAAAGGAAAACCGATCTATTTACGGGATGAATGTCGAATTAAATAAAAAAGTACAAAGTAATGATTGGGATGCTTCATTTCAATTAGGCTTAGGTTTTCGTGCAGATGCTACTATTGATACTGAACTATCACACACCTTGAACAGAAGTATTACACTAGAAAATATTAAATTAGGAGATATTGATGAGACAAATGCGTTTACGTACTTAAATTCAGAATTTAAATTCGGGAAACTGACCATCAATCCAGCGGTACGATTAGACTATTTTAAGTTCAATTACAGAGATAAGTTAGCAACGATATATAAAACACAGACCGAAAGTGAAGTAAAAGTATCACCAAAACTTAATTTTATATATTCCCAAAATAACAATTTGCAATTTTTTGTAAAGTCGGGAATAGGGTTTCATTCGAATGATACTCGTGTTGTGGTTCAAAATAATGGAAAACAAGTTTTACCTACCGCGATAGGAACTGATGTAGGAACAATTTGGAAACCTTTCCCAAGGTTAATTGTTAACTCAGCATTATGGTATTTATACCTTCAACAAGAGTTTGTCTATGTGGGTGATGCAGGGATTATTGAGCCTAGCGGAAAAACAAGAAGAATGGGAGCAGATTTGGGATTGCGTTATCAATTGAATGATTGGTTGTATTTTGATGCCGATGCTAATTATACATATGCTAGAAGTATTGATGAGTCTAATGGGCAAAACTACATTCCACTTGCGCCAGATTTTACTTCTACTGGTGGTTTAAGTTTTCAGAAATGGAATGGACTTTCAGGAGGATTGAGATACCGTTATTTAAAAAGTCGTCCTGCAAATGAAGATAATTCAATTGTCGCTAAAGGATATGCAATAGCTGATTTTAATATTAATTATGAATATAAAAGTGTCACTTTTGGAGTTTCGGTAGAGAATTTATTGAATACAAAATGGAATGAAACGCAATTTGCTACTGAATCAAGATTAAAAGACGAGTCTAACAGTGTTGAAGAAATTCATTTTACACCTGGAACGCCGTTTTTTATGAAAGCAAGAATAACGTATAAGTTTTAATATAGAATATGGAGTTTGTTTGTTTTGTTAGAAAAGCCTGGCGTTAATCCTGTATTAATATCAGGCTTTTTTTAACGTTTGTTCAATGAAAAATAGAGTTTAGAATAGACAAAAGTAATTTTGAATTTGTTTAATTTTATAAAAAATTTAATTATGAAAAAACTATTGATGCTAACGTGTAGTGCATTATTTCTTTATAGTTGTCAAAATCAGGCACAAAGTAAAAAATCAAATAAAAGTAAAAGTGAAGTCGCTATGGAAAAACAAAATATTTATCAGTTTAAGGTCGAAGATTTATCAGGAAATGTATTTGATTTCTCCACTTTGAAAGGAAAAAAAGTAATGATTGTGAATACTGCTTCCAAATGTGGATTGACTCCCCAGTATAAAGACCTCGAAGCAATCTACAAACAATATCAAGATAAGAACTTTGTGATCATTGGATTCCCTGCTAATAATTTTGCGTCACAAGAACCGGGTACTAATGAGGAGATTGCTTCTTTTTGCCAACTTAATTACGGTGTGACTTTCCCTATGATGGATAAAGTATCTGTAAAAGGAGATGATATGTGTGCAGTATACCAATTCTTGACACAAAAATCTAAAAATGGGTTAGAAGATTCGGAGGTAGCATGGAATTTTCAAAAATACCTGATCAATGAAAATGGGGAATTAGAAAAAGTGATTGCGCCTCAAACATTACCTACTGATGCGTCTATAATCGACTGGATAAAAGCATAGTTTTTTAAAATTTACAGCATAAAAAAAGCGATTTTCATTGGTGAAAATCGCTTTTTTTTATTCTAAAATTAACTGCATGAAGACAGAATGCAACCAGCGGTCAAATTTAAAACCAGATTCTTTGATCATTCCCGCCGTTGTGAATCCAAATTTTTCATGAAAGACTACACTACTTTGATTTTCAGCATCAATAACGGCGACCATCGTGTGTAGGCCTTGTTTTTTAGCTAAAATAATTAATTCTTGTAGCAGTATTTTTCCAATTCCTTTGCCATGAAAATCATTGTTTACATAAACGGAATGTTCTACAGTATATTTATAAGCTTCTCTGAACCGGAATTCACTGTACATTCCAAAACCGGTAACAGCTCCATCTAATTCAGCTACAATTACTGGGAATCCTTTGTTTATTTTATCGTCTAAGATTGTCTTTTGCTGTTCATAGCTACGCACATTATAATCATATAAGGCCGTTGAATTTAAGATGTTATAGTTGATAATATCTAATATTGCTTGGGTATCTTCAGCTTGGTAAGGTCTAATTTTGATTTCCATTTTGATCGGTAAATTTTGTTGTCAAATTTAATAAAAATCAGTTAAAATGGGGCGAAAAGAGGGAGCAAGTTTGTAACTTTGCTTGGCTTGAGGTTTTGAACAACTTTACAAACTTCGAAACCTTAAACTTTAAACTAAAATTTAATGATTTACCCCAAAATACCTTTAGCGCAAAGCATAATTGAAATTTGTTTAGCCAAAGGAATTACCACCATAATAATTTCGCCAGGATCGCGAAATGCCCCTTTAACGATTGGTTTTGTAAGCAATCCCGCTTTTAGTTGTTACAGTATTGCTGATGAACGATCTGCTGCTTTTTTTGCTTTAGGAATCGCACAACAGACAAAGCAGCCTGCAGCATTAGTATGCACATCTGGTTCTGCATTATTAAACTACTATCCTGCCATTGCTGAAGCTTTCTACAGTCAGATTCCATTGATTGTAATTTCCGCTGACCGACCGCATAGTAAAATTGATATTGGCGACGGACAAACGATTAGGCAAGAAAATGTATTTGCGAATCATTCTTTGTATAATGCCAATTTGGATGAGGTGGTATGCTTTGAAAATGACATTAAAATAAATGAAGCAATCAATATTTCAATTGCTCAAAAAGGACCCGTACATATCAATGCCCCTTTTGAAGAACCGTTGTATGAAACGGTTTCTGAACTTTCCGTAAGTGTTAGCGTTACTGCTTACGCAAAAGATACGCAGTCTCTTTCACAAAAAGAGGCAGGGAAGTATGCGACGATTTGGAACAAGTCCACAAAAAAATTGGTATTAGTGGGCGTGAATGAACCGGGAGTAATCAGTGATAGTACAATTGAAATTTTAGCTGCTGATCAATCGGTGGTGGTTTTGACTGAAACAACGTCAAACGTACATCATCCCACCTTTATAAATACCATAGATACTTTAATTACTCCTTTTACCAATGAAGAGTTTGAGGATTTTCGTCCTGAAATATTAATCACTTTTGGAGGAATGATCGTTTCGAAACGAATTAAAGCTTTTTTAAGAAAATACAAACCAAAACACCATTGGCATATTGATTCACTGCGGGCATACGATACATTCAATGCATTGACCAAACATTTTGAAGTAGAACCAAATGTATTCTTCGATGCTTTTTTACCGCTGACAAAATCAATTGAGAGCGATTATTTTAAGAAATTGGATGCCGTGAATAAATTGCGAGAGCTAAAAAGCAAGATCTATTTAGATAAAATTCTATTCTCAGATTTTAAATTTTTTGAAAAAGTAATTCCGAGTTTGCCAAAAAATTCGCAGTTGCAAATTAGCAACAGCTCGGCCATCCGTTATGCACAGCTGATTTCTATTGATCCTTCCATAGAAGTCTATTGCAATCGAGGAACTAGTGGTATTGATGGGAGTACTTCTACAGCAATTGGTGCGGCTGTAGCCAATGGAAAACAGACGGTGTTTATTACGGGTGATATTGGATTTTTATACGATAGCAATGCGTTATGGAACAATTACATTCCCAAAAATTTTAAAATAATTTTGATAAACAACGGAGGTGGAGGAATTTTCAGGATCTTACCAGGTCATAAAGAAACTCCTGTTTTTAATACTTTCTTTGAAACTTCCCATTGTTTAACAGCAAAACATTTAGCTACGATGTACGGATTTGAATATACTATTGCCAGTGATGAACTGAGTTTAGAAAAAGGTTTAGCGACTTTGTACGGTCAAAATGAAAAGCCGGGGCTACTGGAAGTTTTTACCCCAACGCTGGAAAATGATGCTATTTTGCTCCAGTTTTTTAAAGAGTTGATCTAATTTCATAAAAAAAGTCAATAAATGACTTTATAAATTAGTGGTTTTTTAAATAAATGTTTAAATTTGAGATACTTAACTAATTTTTATTAAATATTAAATCTTTATTTATGAGTGCAAGAGATGAATTAATTGTAAAGTATGCCGCTGATCTGAGAGACAAATGTGGTATAAGTCCTAATATGGATTTACTGACAAAAGTAACAATAGGTTGTGGACCTTCTATTTATAATGCAGATTCCGCAACAGTGGCAGGAAGCCAGCAAGTAGAATTAGATACAGTAAAAAATAATTTCTTGATAAAGAAATTGGGTTTGGCAGATGGAGCAAATTTAGACGCAGGTATCGATGCAGTAATGGAGAAATACGGTCGCTCTAATAAAAATAAATACAGAGCTGTTGTCTATTACCTATTAGCAGTTCACTTCAAAAAAGAAAGTGTTTACAATTAATATTTTTTTTATAATATGAAAAAAGCGCCTTTTGGGCGCTTTTTTTGGTTCTGTCTCATATCTCTCTATAAATAACATTGTATGTAGTGAGTTTTTACTCTATTTATTCCTCAAGCAATTGTTTTATCTGAAGATTAAACTTTTCCCCGTCATAATTAGCGAATCCCTCATGGTGTAATCTCATTATTCCATATTTATCCAAAACGATTGTAGTAGGTAATGATCCCGAATAAATTTCTTTCGGAACAGTCGATACCGATTGGAAAATTGGCAATAAAAAATTCTTCTTATCTAAAAACTGTTTTCCTATGGCGATATCATCATCCATGTTTATCATCAAAAATACTATGTTATCATTATCTTTAAATTTTGAGTGAAATTTTTCTATAGAAGGAAATTCAGCAATACATGGTGAACACCAAGAGGCCCAAAAGTTGATGAAAACAACTTTACCTTTCAAGTCAGCTGTATTTTGAACATTCCCTTCGTAATCCTTAAAATCAAAATGATTACGGAGTGTATTATCTGAAGAATTAACTGTTGAAATCTCAGCGTTGAAGAGACCAGTGAATAGCAACTGCTTAATGAGAAATGATTTTGCATCTGGACTGAATAGTAAAACAGCAATAAAGATTAGGAATACAATTGTCGACAAATTTTTCTTAATCATTTTTAGATTAATAAGTTGTTTCGATTGCTTTTCTCCATTATTTTTTTCGACCATTATTATATTATTTTTATTATTGTTGTTTGCGTCAAAATATTGACAAATCTCTATATGAATTTCTATAAAACCAAGCAACAATTGGTAGCTTGGTTTTATAGAACTTCATTATTTTACTTTTCCTTCTTTCATTTCTTCCGAAGGTTTTATCACTATTAGGTCATCATTTGAAAATTCCCCAAATACTTCAGCTATAGTATCTAATTTGATGCCTTCCTTAACTGATACTTTTTTAATTTCATTATTGTTAAAGGTAAGCACAAAAGTACCACTTTGTGTATTCAGTATACTTCCGTTTTTGACCCAATAAGAGGGTGCTTTTCTTTGTAATTTTAATTTAACTTGGGCGTAATCACCACCTTGTAACTCTCCTGAGGCATTGTCCACATCAAATTCTATAGTCAAAGAACGATCATCTCTGTTCAAGAATCCTGAACTTCGAGATAATTTAGTTTTAAATATTTTTCCGGGCTGCGAACTTATTGTGAAAGTTGCAGGCATCGATTCCGTTATAGATGCAGCATGTTTTTCGGGAAGAGCAAGTGTTAATCGCAGGCGATTTCCTTGTGCAATCATAAACAATGGCTGCCCTGAACCTGTTCCTGCAAGCGCTCCAACGGAGACATTTCGAGAAGTTATGATCCCATCAAAAGGGGCTGTGATTTGTAAATATTTTTTAAGTTGTCCGCTACCCGCCGTTCCAGCGCTGGCACTTTGATAGGAGGCTTGAGCGCTTTCCATAGCACTTTTAGACCTTTCTACTTCTATAGCAGCAACAGCTCCTGAAGTTTTAGACGCTTCAAGCATTCTTTCATACGCTTGTTTTGCATACAAATAATCGCTGTATGATTTCTTTTCCGATGATTGGTCCGAAATGTATTTTTGATTCATTTCTGGAGCGACAAGTTGTGCAAGTAATTGTCCTTTTTTGATCTTTTGTCCGCGTTCAACATATATTTTTTCGACGAAACCATTCACCTTGGCATAAACTGCTACCTCTTCGTATGGTTGTAATTCGGCTGGTAAGGATATTTCATATTCAGGATTTATATGCTGAATAATAGCTGTTTTAGGCTTCTGTAATTTAGCCACTTTGATAGCTACTTCTTTTGCTTCTTTTTTATCAGAGCAAGCAGTTAAGGCAAGCAATGTAAACGTTGCAATAGCAACCGTTTTTATTTTTTTATTTAGATCGTACATTTTATATTTATTAAAGTTTATTAAACAAAATATTTACTTTCATCATCATCTGGATCAAGCGAAGGATTTGCAATCGCTGTTCTAGAAAGCATTGACGAAAAGAAATGGGGCACCAATAAAAGTATGGTGACCGTAGAGGCTATTAACCCCCCAATAACAGCTCTTCCTAGTGGAGCCACTTGTTCGGCGCCATCGCCAATTCCAATTGCCATGGGTAACATTCCGGCTAGCATTGCGGCGGCTGTCATCAGTATCGGCCTTAGTCTTGAAGTGGCTGCAAGACGTGCTGCATTTGCTGGCTTAAGCAATAAGTCTTTCCGATAAAATTCCGCTTGATTAACTAGCAGTACAGCATTAGAAACAGATACTCCTATAGACATAATTATCCCCATATAGGATTGTAAATTGAGCGTACTTTGTGTCACAAACAACAGCAACAAGCTACCAGCAATAACCGCTGGAACTACCGACAAAATAATTAATGGCACTTTATACGATTGATAATAAGCCGCCAACATCAAGAATATCGCAATAATTGCAACTCCTAAACCTGATAATAAATTACTCAAGGTATCATCCAAAAGTTTAATGGTACCTTCTGTCCAAACCGTGACTCCCCGTGGTGGTTCACCCGCATCTTTAATGGCTTGTTTCACAGCGCTCGATGCTGTTCCCAAATCTTTGCCATGTAGATTTGCAATTAGGGTGACGTAGCGGTTAGCTCCTTTTCGATTAACTTGTGCTGGAGAAGTGACTCTTTTAATAGTTGCTACATCTTCGAGCACAGGTCTTAAACTACCATTTTTTAATGGTAAAGATTTTAGTTTTTGTTCCGATGACATTATCGCTTCTGGAATTTGTACTTGCACCTGAAACACCAATCCCGATTTTGGATCTATCCAAAGATTTTTATTTGTAAAACGAGTTGACGAAGTGGCAGTGACCAAACTTTTCGTAATATCTTGCACTGTTAAACCAAATTGTCCAGCTAGGTCACGGTTTATTTCGATTTCTAATGTCGGATAAGCTACAGGTTCTGCTATACGAACGTCTCGCAAATACGGAATCGATTTTAGATTCCCTTCAATTTTGGAAGCAAAAGAAAAAGCAGCTTTCAATTGTCCTGCACCTACTTTTACTTCTATTGGGGTCATAGCTCCTTGACCCATAATCTTTTCTGTAAGTTCCATTGGTTCAAAATTGATTGCCACTTGTGGATGACTTTTTTTCAATTTTATCCTGATCTCTTCCTTCAAATCTTCCATCGATCCCTCATACACTTCTTGGTTGACCGAAACTTGCACTATTGCCTCATGAGAAGCATTCGTAAAAGTAAATATGGGGTTAATAGGTGAAGTCGCTGGCTGCATTCCGACAAAAGCGGATGATATCGCTACGCCATTTTCTGGCACCAATGTTTTAATTTCACCTAAAATTTCTTTTACAATTCCCTCCGTTTTTTCCAGTCGGCTTCCGGTTGGAGCTTGAATGCGTAGTTGAAAATCGCCACTGTTGGACAACGGCATCACATCTGTTCCTACATTAGGCAATAACAGCGCTATCAATCCAACAGTTACAAAAACATAAAGTACAAAGAGCGAGATAGATTTTGTAGACCATTTACGCATTCTATAAGAATAATTGACGCGGAATTTATCAAAGAAAGCACGTTTGCGAGCCGTATTAGCTACTTCATTCTTTTTCATTTTCATCATCCAATTCGCTAGAATTGGAACAAATGTTTGAGAAGCAACAAAAGAAGCCACCATTGCAAAAGCTACTGCAATAGACAAAGGCATAAACATATCTTTTGGAATACCTGTCATAATAAAAGCGGGCGTTAAAACGGCTAGAATACATAGTAAAATAAGCAGTTTCGGAATTGAAATTTCAACTAGAGCATCACTAATTGCACGTTGTTTAGGTTTTCCCATTTCCATGTGTTGGTGTATATTTTCAATGGTGACAGTGGCCTCATCTACTAATATTCCTATGGAAAGCGCTAGTCCGCTCAATGTCATAATGTTAATAGTTTCCCCTAGAAAATACAACGCAGCAACCGCACTCAGTATAGCAATTGGAATAGTTAACACCACAATTAATGCTCCTCTCGTATCTCCCAAAAATAAAAAGATAACCAATCCAGTAAATACAGCACCTAAAATTCCTTCATGGATTAAATTAGATAAAGAACTTTCTATATATTTCGACTGATCGAATTCATATTTTATACTCACATCTTCTGGAATTTGATTTTGCAACATGGGTAATGATGCTTTCAAATTTTTGACCGCTTCGATTGTTGATGCATCTGCTTTTTTTATAATCGGAAGGTAAACCGAACGCTTACCGTTGATAAGTGCATAACCAACCGTTTGATCTGCTCCATCTTGAACACTCGCAACATCTCTTATGTAAATGGTACGTGAGTCGTTTGTTTTTATTGGAGTATTTAAAAACTCTTCTGGACTCTTTGCAATGGAATTTATGGGAGCCATTAAATTGTCATCGCCAATTCGGATGTTACCAGCAGGCGATGGAAGACTGTTTTTTGTAATGGCAATGGTTATTTCTTCAGCGCTCAATCCGTTGGCCTGCATGGCTTCAGGATCTATATTAACAATAATCGAACGAGCATTTCCTCCAAAAGGTGCTGGCGCAGTGATCCCTGGAATGGCAACAAACATGGGACGTATTTTTGTAAGTACTAAGGTTTGAATTTCATTAATAGAACGCTGATCACTTTCAAATACTAATTGTCCAACAGGTAACGAACTTCCGTCGAATCGAACCACCATAGGAGGTACCGCTCCAGGCGGTAAAAAGCCCATGGCTCTGGAAACTGAGGTGGAAACTTCTCCTGCAGCTTGCGCCATATTTGTTCCAGGGTAAAAAGTCAATTTCATAAGCGTCAATCCTTGAATGCTTTTGAAGTCCATACTTTTGACTCCACCCACAAACAAAAGCACTTTCTGGAATTCATTTGCCATAAAACCATCCATATAAGCAGGAGATAGTCCTCCGTAGGGCATGGCGATATACATGGCAGGAAGTTCTACTTCGGGAAATATATCTACATTTATTTTTTTTATTGCTGTAAAGGATAAGAAGACAATTGCTGCAACAGCAACAATGACAGAGATAGGCCTTCTTAACGCAAATCTTATTAAGTTCATATCAATAGAATTATAGATTAGTAAAAAGAAAATTAAAATCCGATGTCAGTTCAGCTTCATAGGCTACCAACATCCAATAATCTTGCGATGCTTCTAAAAGTTGATTTTCTGCAACTTCAAATAATTGCTGTATTTGCAGCAGCTCATTTAGCCCAATAAGACCGCTTTTGTAGCGAGATAGATACATTTTATACCCATCATCAGACTGTTTTACAGCAGTGGTTGCCTTTTCTATTTGTTTGAATTGTTGACTAATTCGCACCTGGGCTGCAGCTAAATCGGCCTGCATACTCTGCTCGTATTGTGTATGAAGGTTTTCTACACTTTCTGCTTCTTTAAGGAATCCTTTACTTTTTATGCTGTTGGTAAGAACGTTTGTAATATTCCACGTAATCCCTACTCCAGCAATGAAATTATTAGCATTGTTAGCAAAGCCATCCTTCCATTTTCCCGATACATAGCCATTGTCATTGATGCTTGTACCTCTATAAGAAATCCCTCCTAAAAAATGTACAGATGGTAACAGGGCACGATTTTCAATCGCACTTTTAGCAGTGTAAAAGTCTGCTTGATGTTTTAAAGAGCTAAGAATAGGATGAGAATTACTTATTAGTGTTTTTCTTTCTTCAATAAAAACCACTGGTTTTGCGAAATGTGCTAGTGCACTTTTGAAGTTAAAAGCACTTGCCCCAGAAAGTTCCTGTAGCTTTATCAAAGTGGCACTACTATTCCCTTCCAACTGGTCATTTATTGCAAGTGCTTGAATATAAGCAGAAGAAGCCAGTAAACTATCAGCCGCAGGTTTTAATCCCGCTTTTGACAATCCAGAAGTAATGGTACGAATCTCATGTAGTCGTTCAATCGTTTTTTCATTCCAAGAAAGTTTTGTTTTGTTGTATAAAAGTTTGATATATCTTTCGGATAAAAGCTTTTTTAGTTGCAGAACATAAGCGTCTTTTTCACTATTTTTTCCATTTGTGACTGCACGAGCGGCTTCATTTTCTTTTCGAAGTTTACCAAAAGAAAAGACTTCCCAATCTACAACAGCAGACCCAAATGAATTTGATGAGAGATTAGCTCCATATAATGATGCGTCACCACTAACATTAAAAAAACCAGCTTGTGGAAAAAATGCGCCGCCAATACCATCATACGTTCCATAAGTACTTTGCGCTTGCGCTTTAATTTGCGGTAGTCTGCTCGATTTTACTGCACGCTCATTGAATGCGGAAGCATCTGCAGCAGTTTGTTTGGCTTTAATTCCTGAGTAATCTTCTGCAACATTTTGCCACAAATCATTTAAAGATTCAGATGACTGTTGTGCATATACGGGAACTAAGAATCCCGTGACTAGCCACAAGAATGTGGCTGCCAATTTATATTTGACCATAATAAAATAATAGATTTTGAGATCAGGTTATTGATCAATTAATTGAAAAATTGATGTACTGAAAGATGCCATAGTAGAAGGTTCTCCAATGGCATTTATAAAAACTATTAGGGTATCAAATGATCAATTTGCGGTAGAGCAAGAAGATGGGTAAAGGATCACAAATTTTAAAGGTGTTGTAAAAAGGATGCTTATTTTTTTCTTTTTCAGAAACAGAAAAAAGTAGCATTACAATTGCTGACAAAGTAGCAACAGCCAATAAGTTACTTGTAAATGATGATTGTGTTGGAGCTTGTGATAAATCGGAAGTTAGCGAATGCGAACAAGCATCGAAAACGGCAGTTGAAAAAACATTGTTTTTTTTATTTCCACCCTGCTCAATTGCAGTAGGAATTCCAAGAACATTTTTTATTTCATTTTGTATGTAGCATGAAGAAAAAAGTAAAATAGTAATCGCAGCAATTGAAAACAAATGCCGAAATAGGAGTGCTATATTAGTTTTTAAATTCCTGTTCATTGCTACGAAGATATGTTTATTGTTAAGAAATACAAACCGGAATCAATAAATTTAGATTTTTTTAACTTCTTTGTGACTATTTATTCCATTAAACGCTCCCTCTTACTTCTGTTGGTTTTGAGGTTCTTTTTATCAATTGTAATTTTTCAAGATTTATTGCATCTAAAAATAGCTATGTCATTAGAATAGACCTACTATATTACTTCTAAGAGAAAGTTAACAGGTACATCTTATTTTTAACCGATGAACGTGTCCAAAAAAAACAGGATATATGTTTTAAAGAGAAAGCAGTCCAACTTACTTAAGTGAGAATAATCATTTCAAAAATCACTTGGGATTTAGGATTACCAGCTGAATAATTCCAGCATAAATATGCTTGAATCATTCTATAGGTTCGCAGTATAAATTTAGAGAAATTAATTTCATTTTGATTTCTTAAATAGATGCTAAAAAGTTCTTTTTTTGTTTATTCCTATGTCGTTTTAACGAATAGGTATTGGAAAAACCGGTAAGCTTGCATGTCCTAATTCATCTATCGCTTGAACAGCAAAAAGGAAATTATCTTTAGAATAGGGGATTGTGGTTTTCGTATCTGTAATGAATATCATTTTCTCCCAATTTGTGGATGATGTTTCTCTTATAAGAACTTGGTATCCGTACGTTTTTTTGGTCTCCGCTGCTTTCCAAACTAAAGTTGAGAAATTAGTCAAGTCTTTTACCTCAATGCCCACATTAGTAGGCGCTTTTGGTGCCCAAGCTAAATTAGCCAATGTGGCTAAATTTGAAGCAGCTATTTTGCGTAGGTATTCAAAATCCATGAATTCGGGTAAGTCACCATATTTAATGGCGTTTTCAGTTCGTAAATCTTGGTGTTGATGATCAAAGTTTTCATTCATTTCGCAGAAACGAACTGCAGTGAATCCGTTTTGACTAAAAGGAGTATGATCACCACCGCGTAAAAAACGGTCATTTCTATAGACCAAGTTAACTTCTAACTGAGCTACATATTGATCAGTTGCTGTTTTTATGTATCGCGCTAACAGTCGAGATGGGCTGTCGTTGTCTCTATTGGTTAGTTTTCTCATTTTTGCTTCGTCCTCAGTTTCGAGATAGGGAGTCGCTTCACTAAATACTCTTACTTTAGTATTGTCTCTAAGGTTTGTTCCGCTAGACAAGCTGTTTCCTACCATATCGTTGTTGAGCATCGCCACGATATTCCAGTTTTCTTTCTTGGCAAGCTCAGCTAAATGTCTGGCGCCATACAATCCTTGTTCTTCTCCTGTAACTGCTACAAAAAGGATTGTGTATGGAAAAGATCGCTTACTCATAACTTTAGCCAGTTCCATCATGGCGGCAACTCCAGAACCATCGTCATTAGCACCTGGCGCATCTGATTTGGCATCCATAACATCTGTAACTCGGGAGTCGAGATGACCGCTTATAATTAATACTCGGTCATCACTGGAATCTGTTCCTTTTAAGGTTGCCATTACATTTCCCATTTGGCTATCAACAGCAATACGTCTGCCGTCTGCTTTTATGGTAAAATAATCGATTTTTGACGTAAGTCGGCCATTTGATTCTAAAGCGTATTTATCAAATTCAGATTTCACCCATTGTTGTGCTGCGCCAATGCCTCGCGTTTTACTTTTAGTGTCGCTTAAGGTATGGCGGGTGCCAAAGGAAACAAGTTTTTTTACGGTGTTTTCAAGACTTTCAGCTTTGACTTCCGTAATCATTTTTTTAATTTCGGGATCATCAACAGTGATTTGGGCGAAGCTGACTTGAGTAAAAAGCAATAAGGCAAAGAGGTAGCAAAAAAGATTTGGTTTCATTTATTTTTTGGTATTTATTTTCAGAATTTAAAATTAAGTAAAAAAAGAGATTTAATAGTGGGTAAAAATAATTTTAATAGTTGTTTAATGAGTTTTAAGGAGCTTTTTGTTGGTTATGTAGAAAATGAAACGTTGTAATTTAGCCCCGATAGAAGTGCGTATCCTTTTTGGGCTGGGGTTCAGCCCAAAAGATACTGCGGATAGCGGGACGAATCGTTTTTGTAATTTATGTTGTTTTTGCTTCTAAAAAGGAAAATACGAGGGAATTGTATGATGGGATGGGGTTACTATTTTCAAACTTCGTACCTTTGCAGCTTAGAAAATTGAATAAAATGATTGAAATAGGAAAATACAATACGCTTACAATACTTCGTGACACTAAAGTTGGTTTATTTCTGGGCACACCAGAGACAGATCCTGAGGGAATACACGACATACTTTTACCCAATAAATATGTGCCTAACGAATTTGAGATAGGTGAGGAGTTGATTGTTTTTGTTTATTTAGATCATGAAGAACGTCCTGTAGCAACAACACTAGAGCCTTATATTTTATTAAATGAATTTGCACTTTTGCGTGTAAATTATGTTAATCAGATTGGTGCTTTTATGGATTGGGGAATGGAAAAAGACATTCTGGTTCCGTTTAAAGAACAGGCTCGTCTTATGGAAAAAGGAAAACGGTACTTAGTTTATCTTTATATGGATGAGAAAACGAACCGTTTAGTAGCTTCAAGTAAGACGAATCAATTTCTTAAAAATGAAGAACTTACAGTTGAAAAAGGAGAGGAAGTAGATTTGATTGTTTCGCACATTACGGAGATTGGGATCAACGTAATTATAAATGAACGTCATAAAGGATTGCTTTACAAAGATGAAGTTTATGATGATGCTATTCGTACGGGTGATCGTATGCGCGGATACATTAAAAATATTCGTCCTGATAATAAAATTGATGTTGCATTACAGATACAAGGATATCAAAGCATCGAACCTAATGCAGATTTAATTCTAGATGAATTAAGAGCCAGTCGTGGTTTTTTACGATTGACAGATAGCTCACATCCTGAGGATATAAAGACTGTTTTAAAAATGAGTAAGAAAACATTCAAGAAAGCGATTGGAGCTTTGTATAGAGAAAAGCTAATCGAAATCAAAGAAGACGGAATATACCTGATTAAAGAATAAAAAAAAAGAAAGACTAATCGAAAACGGTTAGTCTTTCTCTTTTTTAGTTTGTTTCGAATAATCGAAGTACAAAGCTAAAAATAATCTAGGGCAAAAATTTACTTACAAGCTAGACTCTTATTTATAATAAAAACCATTTGGTTTCTTTTTATTGTATAAAGATAGTAAATCCAAAATTTTTGCTGCCATGTAACTTTGTTAATGCAGCGATATGGTTTTCATAATCTTTCTTTTAACCGTAGGTGTTACTATAGTCCTTTCACAATTTCGGTAAATAGCTTTCCCGTTTTCTCACTTTTTCTGTTGTTATTATTTAAAACCACAAAATAAAGAGAGACGAAATTTTTAAATTCAATCAAAGTATTCTTTTTTTAGGTTAATAAATCAGTGAAGTTTAATAGCTAAATCAGGATTGTTTATTCCTATTCTGCTGATTAGCATGTTCTAAAATTAGTCATTATAGTAGTTGACCACTGTTAATAAACTATTTTTTTTTAAACTTTAACACTTTACCATCGTTTTGTAAAGGAAGGATTTCTAAAGCTTCCCTCATAGAATAGTATAAAATGCAAAAAATGATTTATTTTTACACTTAAATAATTTAAATCAATTATAATGGATTGGATCACTGCCAAAGAATACGAAGATATCACCTATAAGAAATGCAATGGAGTTGCTAGAATAGCATTCAACAGACCTGATGTGCGCAATGCTTTTCGTCCAAAAACAACAGCTGAGCTATACAACGCATTTTACGATGCGCAAGAAGACACTTCTATAGGGGTTGTTTTACTTTCTGCTGAAGGGCCTTCGTCGAAAGATGGAGTGTACTCTTTTTGCAGCGGCGGGGATCAAAATGCCCGTGGTCATCAGGGGTACGTGGGAGAGGACGGTCAACATCGTTTGAACATATTAGAAGTACAACGTTTAATCCGTTTTATGCCAAAGGTGGTGATTGCGGTGGTTCCTGGCTGGGCAGTAGGTGGTGGACATAGTTTACATGTCGTTTGCGATCTAACACTAGCGAGTAAAGAGCACGCGATCTTTAAACAAACAGACGCTGATGTGACCAGTTTTGACGGTGGTTATGGTTCTGCTTACCTTGCTAAGATGGTAGGACAGAAAAAAGCACGTGAGATTTTCTTTTTAGGACGCAATTATTCGGCTCAGGATGCAATGGATATGGGGATGGTAAATGCCGTTATTCCTCATGCTGAATTAGAAGATACCGCTTATGAGTGGGCACAAGAAATATTAGGCAAATCACCTATGGCGATCAAAATGCTAAAATTTGCGATGAATCTGACCGATGATGGCATGGTAGGACAACAGGTTTTTGCAGGTGAAGCTACGCGATTAGCCTATATGACCGAAGAAGCCAAAGAAGGTAGAAATGCATTCCTTGAAAAGCGTAAGCCAAACTTTGAGAAAAAATGGTTGCCCTAATACCGTTTAAAATTTAAGGCTTGAAGTTGGTTTTAATAACCTACTTTAAACGTTTTGAATACTAAACTTTTAACAAAAAATAAATGAAGAACTTCTCAAACGAGACGATAGATACCACAAAGCTTCCAAAATTCGAAGAAGTAGAATTCTCTATTTTACATACTGATTATTGGAAAGTGACGGTGCTAAATGTATTTTTATTTTTCCTAATTCTAGGAGGAGGTCTTAGCGTATTGTTGTTTTTTAATAGAGGTTTGTTGGTATTTGCTGTTGGAATTGCAGTGGCTTATTTTCTTTTTCTTTTTCTTGTTTTGTTTTTTTCTAGAATTAGTTTTAAGAAAAAAGGGTTTGCTTTCAGGACGCACGATGTTCTTTTTAGGCATGGAGTTATAGCGACAAATACGATTGTAATTCCCTATAATCGAGTGCAGCATGTGGCTTTACATGAAGGATTGATTTCTCGGTATTTCGGTTTGGCAAAGATCGAAGTTTTTACTGCGGGAGGAAATGCAAGTGACATAGAAATCCCAGGAATCAAAAAAGAGCAGGCCGAAAATATCAAACAGTTGTTGATGGGGAAAATTCAAAAACAATTGTAAATGGATAACACTTTACATCAGCCGCAACGGCAATCCTCCATCGGAGTATTAATCCTTTTTTTAGATACCCTGCAAAAATGGGGACGTGCTTTATGGCCTATAGCGGTGATTTGGATTTTTAAATTCGATGAGCTTAATAAAGTATATCTGGTTTTAGGTACAATTGTTGTTGTGCTGACAATCGGAATTGTAGCCTACTTGCAGTATCGGAACTTTACTTTTTATTTGGACAATGAAAATGAGGAGTTTATTATTAGCGAAGGAATTTTTAATAAAACAAAAACCATTATTCAGCTGAATAGAATCCAGCAGGTAAATATAAATCAGTCTTTAATTCAAAGGCTTATCGGTGTTTATGAGCTAGACGTTGATACTGCGGGAAGTGCTAAAAAGGAAGGAAAAATACAAGCGATTTCACATCCATTGGCTTTAGCCTTAAAAGCGAGGTTAATGGACAATGAAAAAAAAGAAATTAGTTCCCTAGAATTAGAAGAGTCGTCTCAAGCGGAAACACTAGAAGGGCGTCCTTTTATGAATATTAGTTTTTTGAGCTTGTTAAAAGTCGGAATTACGTCAAATTACGTAAAGAGTCTGGGGTTGATTTTAGCCTTTTTTGCCACGGCGTACGAGAATAGCCGTAATTTCATCGAGCATTCGGATTTCGACAAAACTAAAATTAATGCCTATTTAGATCGAAGTTTAGCGATGCAATCGATTGCTATAATTGTAATGCTAATGTTGTGCTCTATTTTGATCATCAACCTAGTTCGTACCATTTTTAAGTATTATGATTATAAAATTACTAAGAAAAATGGGTCATTGCTGCTTTCTTTTGGCTTATTAAGTACAAAAAGTACTATTTTGAAACCAGAGAAAGTGCAAATTGTCACTGTTACTAGAAATTATTTTCAGAGGAAAATGAATATTCTAGAGCTTAAGATTAAGCAAGCGACGAGTGGCGAAAAAGAGGAACGTAAGTCGGTGATTGAAATTCCGGGATGCAATGAAAAAGAGAATGAAGAAATATTGAAATTGTTGTTTAAAAGTATACCTCAAAAAGGGGTAATGCTTAAACCTAATTTCCGTAAATTGGTTTTTTCGATATTCCTTTCAATAATAGTACCTTTAACTGGATTTTTTGCTTTCGCAAATTATATTGAAGAGCAACTATACGAATATGTTTATTTGGTGCCATTATATATTTTCTTTGTAGGAGCTATTGTCTATTTTGGTTTTAGAAATAATCGATTGTTTATTCATGACGATTTTATCATTAAACAAAGTGGCGCTTGGGATGTAGACAATAAAATTATAGAACCTGGAAAAATTCAGGCCATTACAACATCACAATTGTTTTGGCATAAAAGTGTTGATATCGGTTCGATTACAATACATACGGCTGGTGGGAACATTAGTTTTCAATTAGGGAATTTTACCTTGCTTAAGCAATATGTGAATCTTTGGTTGTACGAAATGGAAACGACTAACAGCAATTGGATGTAATTTTAGTTTCCAAATAATAATAAATAATTTATCAAATTAACGAATAAAAATAAAATGAAACATTGGATTGAAGCAGCAAGAATTAGAACATTACCCTTATCCGTTTCTGGAATAATTTTGGGAAGTATGTATGCATTAGCAAACCCAACAGACGACATCCTTACTCCAACAGAAGTGTTTAACTGGAGAATATTTGGTTTTGCCATTTTAACGACGCTTGGATTACAGATATTATCCAATTTTGCCAATGATTATGGTGACGGCGTGAAAGGCACGGATAATGAAGATCGAGTGGGGCCAAAAAGGGCAATCCAAAGCGGCGTAATTACTCCGCAAGCAATGAAAGGAGCAATCATAATTACGGCCTTGCTTACGTTGCTTTCTGCTATACTATTGATCTATTTTGCCTTCGAGGACACTAACCTGTACTATTCACTATTTTACCTGGTATTAGGAATACTAGCAATTTTAGCGGCAATCCGTTACACAATTGGGGCTAAGGCTTATGGATATCGTGGGCTTGGTGATGTCTTCGTATTTGTATTTTTTGGTATAGTCAGTACATTAGGAGTGAATTTTTTGTATTCGAAACAAATAGACATCGAACTTTTTTTGCCCGCAATCGCAATAGGACTTTTAAGTGTTGGTGTTTTGAATTTGAATAACATGCGTGACGAAGAGTCAGATAGGAAAGTAGGGAAGAATACTTTGGTTGTGAAAATGGGCGGTAAAAAAGCAAAATTATACCATTATTTTCTAATCACTTTTGCAATGGCTTTGGTGGTTGTTTTTGCTTTGTTGAATAATTTTCAATTAGATCAGTACTTGTTTTTACTGGCTTACATTCCTTTAACCAAACATTTAAGTACTGTTTATAAAAATAAAGCGCCTAAGGCATTAGACCCTGAATTAAAAAAATTGGCGTTAAGCACCTTCGCACTTTCAGTATTATTGGCCTTATGTATGATTTATTTCTTTTCAGATATCATTGTGAATACCCTTTTAGGAGGACGATAAATAAACCATAAATTATGAAAATTACATATTACGGACACGCTTCTCTGGGTATCAAAGTAGGCGGAAAACACATTTTAGTAGACCCATTCATCTCGGCAAATCCATTGGCGGAACATGTTGATATTAGTACGCTAAAAGCAGATTATATTTTATTAACGCATGCACATGGCGATCATATTCTGGATGTAGAAACCATTGCAAAGCGCACGAATGCTGTCATCGTTTCAAATGCTGAGATTGCAGGTTATTATGCGGCCAAAGGATTTCAAGCACATCCCATGAATCACGGCGGAAGCTGGACTTTCGATTTCGGGAAAGTGAAATATGTAAACGCCATTCATTCGAGTTCGTTTCCTGACGGCACTAGTGGTGGTAATCCGGGCGGATTTGTTATCGAGGGTGAGCACAAAAACATTTATATCGCTGGAGATACTGCCCTTACAATGGACATGAAATTGATCCCAATGCGTACCAAGTTGGATTTGGCAATTCTTCCCATAGGTGACAATTTTACGATGGATGTCGAGGATGCTATTTTGGCTTCAGACTTTGTACAATGTGATAAAGTACTGGGTTATCATTATGATACTTTTGGTTATATCGAAATTGATCACAAAACAGCCATTCAACAATTTTTCGATAAAGGAAAAGATTTAATGTTGCTAAAAATAGGAGAGAGTATCGAGTTATAAAATGGTTTAGGAGCTATTTCCAGCTGTCCACTATATCTTTTATGTCTCGTCCAAAAAGACGAGGCATAAAAGGATGCCGTTTCCATCTGGGCTAGTTTCGTATACTTAACACAAAAGACATCAGTGAATAAAGTAATTTTTATGCTATTCATTAGCATTTTTTATCAGTCGGGATTTGCCCAGCAAGACGGCTATTGGGACAAAGAGAGAGCCACTACTAAAGAAATTATCGTTTCGGCACGAGATAGAATCGTGATTAAAACCGATGATTTTCCTATTGGAACAACAGAGTTAATTTACAGAATTACTCTTTTGGATGACAATCAGAAAATGGCAAGTAGCTTAGTTTCGGTTTTAAAAGCAATTCCAGATCCTACGGGAATCAGTCAAGGATCTGCGGGTGCCGTTTTTTTGTTGTCTCGTATTTCAGGAGATGATAAAAGCAAGTACGCTATTTTTTCATCAAACGAACAGGCTTTAACGTATCAAAAAAGCGGTAAAATGGACTATGCTTGCTTAGCGCAAGAAACACCGTTAAGCAAAGACGCAAAACGACTGTCAATAGATAAGTCTGCTTGCTTGAATAACAATACGGGGAATCTTTGGTTTGGTTTCGAAAGCTCTAATTGGATTATGAAGCAAAAAATCATTCTGGAAGTAGTGCCGTGGGTTGACACTAAGTTAAGCCGAGGCTGGACTTTAGAAAATAGAAAATTTGTAATCAATCAATGCAAGACCTCCGCATTAGCTCGAAAACTAGCAAACTCTGATGATTTTTGTATTTGTATTGAAGAGAAAATTCAAAAAAAATATAAGTTTCAGGAATTCCAGAATTTACTTTTGATGGAACAGGCCAAAGTATATAAAGACAATGGAGAAAGTTGCATTAATGAGACGGGCGTTTCTAATGGAGTGTATAATGACTTGCGTAGCCAAGCATTAAATTTTGTCAAGAAGAGGGATTATGGCAATGCAATTACGCAATACATAAGGATAATCAACGATGGAAAGGCAACTGCAGTAGATTATAGTAACATTGGCTTTGGTTATATTGTAACCAAACAATACGGCAAAGCGATTAAGTTCCTAAAAGAAGGCGAGAAGCTGGACGATACAGAGCTATTAGTAAAACTGAATTTGGCGCATGCCTATTTACTTAATAATGAATTTAGAAGCGCAAAATCCATATACAAGGAATACCAATCCCAGAATGTGAACGACAGCCTGAGCGTGACTCAAAAAATAAAACAAGATTTTGAAGTATTTAAAAAAGCAGGAATTCAAAATGATGATTTTGAGCGAGTATTAAAGTTAATCGAACAGTGATATTTTCAGTTTTAAAAATCTACAATCCACAATTAATTTGAAAGCAATCTACCACAAATATATACTGGAATTCAAACGTCCTTCAGGAACTTCCCGAGGTGTTATGATCGAAAAAGAAACCTGGTTTTTAGTACTTGAAAAAGACGGAAAAACAGGAATAGGCGAGTGCGGCATTTTGAGAGGATTGAGCATCGATGACCGACCGGATTATGAAGAAAAATTACAATGGACTTGTGCTAATATTCATCTCGGTGAAGAGCAACTTTGGGAAGCTTTAATAGAATTTCCTTCAATTCAGTTTGGAGTCGAAATGGCTTTTCAATCGTTGCAAAGTGAAAGCCCTTTTTTACTATTCCCTTCAGAGTTTACTGAGGGCACAAAATCAATCCAAATCAATGGTCTTGTTTGGATGGGTGAAGCCGCTTTTATGAAGCAACAAATAGAAGAGAAATTAGCGCAAGGATTTGCTTGTGTGAAACTAAAAATTGGGGCGATAGATTTTGAAAAAGAACTGGATTTATTGCGGTATATCAGGCAATATTTTACTCCGGAACAGATTGAAATTAGAGTAGATGCTAACGGTGCTTTCGATATAAGTAAAGCTTTAGATAAAATTTCACAACTTTCTGAATTTAAACTACATAGTATAGAGCAACCAATACAAAAAAACAATACTGACAGGATGGCAGAGTTGTGTAAAAAGACTCCTTTGCCCATTGCTTTGGATGAGGAGTTGATTGGCGTATTTACATTAGAAGAGAAAGAACTGTTATTACTAAAAATAAAGCCGCAATACATCATTTTAAAACCTAGTTTTATAGGTGGTTTTAAAGGAACGCAGGAATGGATTTCATTGGCTAAAAAGTACGATATCGGATGGTGGATTACGTCTGCTTTGGAGAGTAATATTGGATTAAATGCCATTGCGCAATGGACTTTTTTACAAGATAATTTGATGCCTCAAGGACTTGGAACAGGTGCTCTTTATACTAATAATTTTGAATGCCCACTAGATGTTTTTAAAGGGCAATTATGGTATGAAAAAGGGATTGACTGGAACTTTAGTATAGCTGAAATTATAAAATAGTCTTAGTTCGTGCCTTGGATCTTGAAGATACTAATTGCTTATTGATATGTTCAATTAATTGATCTTTGTCGATTGGTTTCGAAATGTATCCATTGCCTCCAACTTCAATTGCTTTTTCGGCTTCGTCCGTAAATACGAAGGCACTTTGAGTAATTATGATTACATCTTCATTAAACTCCCTTATTTTTTTAATCGCTTCATATCCGTTCATCACTGGCATTTGAATGTCCATTAGTATGATATCAATATCTGGGTTTTTTTTGCAGAGATTTACCGCCTCAAATCCATTTCTGGCTATCAATAGATTTTCCCCAAATATTTTTAAAATTTTAGAAATAAATTTTAAAGAAATACTGTCATCTTCTGCAACCAGTATTTTTAATTTTTGTGTTTCATAAGGTACGAGTGCTAATTGAGTTTGGACTACTTTATCAGTTTCATTGGACTTGATAAGAGGGATTTTAAAATAAAATACAGAACCATGATCTGTATTGTTTTCTGCCCAGATTCTACCGCCTAAAAGGTCAATGTAAGATTTAGCAATATATAATCCCAATCCGGCACCATCATAATTTCTGCTTAATGAATCGTCCACTTGTCTAAATCGTTCAAAAATGATGTCTATTTTTTTAGAATCAATTCCTATGCCTGAATCCTGTACATAAAAAGTAATAGAATTGTTGTTTTTAAAACATCCTATCTCAATCAATCCATGATTGGTGAATTTTATTGCATTAGTTAGTAAATGCGATAATATAGCATAGACTTTTTCTTCATCTGTATGTATTAAATTGTCCTCTTCATTTATAGTATTGTTAATTTTGAGTTCAATATTTTTTTGCAGCGCTTCAATTTTAAAATAATTACAAATGCCTTCAATTTGATCTTTAACTGAAGTTTCTTTATAAGATAGATTGACTTGGCCAGATTCTATTTTTGAGATGCTAACGATATCATTTATGATATTTAGCATTCTGCTTCCACTCTTTTCAATGACGCGAATATATTCTTGTTGTGCCTCACCAGTTAATTTTGGTTCCTTTAGAAGGGCTGTAAAACCTAAAATACCATTCATTGGAGTCCGGATTTCGTGACTCATGTTAGCTAGAAAAGAAGATTTTAGGCGATCCCCTTCTTCTGCCTTCTCTTTTGCGTAAATTAATTCAGTATTAATTTTTTGTATCTGAATAATACTCTCGTATAATTCTCTATTTCGAACCTCTAGTTTTGTATTAAGATCTTTTAGTTTTTTTTCGGCTAATTTGCGTTCCGTTATATCTTGAAAAAAAATAACTATTCCTTCTTTACTGGGGACAACTCGATTTTCGAACCATCGATCCCACGGAAGAAAATAATCTTCAAAAACTATTTCCCTTTTGGTCTTCATTGCTTTATAGTACACTTTATGGAATGGCTTTCCAACAGTATCAGGGAAAATAACCCAAGCATTTTTGCCAATGAGGTCTTCAGGTTGTTTTCCAAACATTAGACCTGCTTTTTGGTTTACAAAAGTATACTTCCAATTGTTGTCTATAGCAACAAAAGCATCTGACATGTTTTCTAAAGATACAGTGAGTTTTTCATTAATTTGATTAATTTGATTTTCATTAGTTTGATTCGTATTGGTTATTGTATCAAACAACTCTTTTAATGAATTGTAATCTTGTTGTAATTTATAAAAATCGGATTCGATTTTAGCAGTATTTAAATTCGTATAATCCATTAGTTAATAAATTAAAGTTAGGTACAGATACTAAATGTATACTGTACAATTTTTAAAAATCTATAGGTCTAAAATTAAGTAGAATATGGGTTGCTAAATATAATAAATAATTACTGTAAAAAATAAAAGTAATGTTTTTTTTTGTGTCTATTTTACTAGTACTTTGTGTAGAAATAGACAAAAAATAAGTTATTGCATTTTTTTAGCAAATTTCCCAATCGTCATTCCTTGCACTATAATTGAAAAACATACTATAACGTAAGTGATGGTTACCTAAATATCCTTACTGAATTAAGGAGTGATAGATAAGGCAAGTGCTATAGAAATCCCCCCTCTTAACCCGCCCTGAGTTAAAATAAGAATGGTTTTTTGAGTAATTCTTTCTTTCAAACGAACGGCGATGGAAGGGATGTAAATTGAAATATACCTTGTCATCAGTGTTATTATTAATAGTATTATAACTGCAAAAAGTATTTTTTCATTGGTTTGTATGATTAATAATTCTAAACCTATTAAAACAAACAATACTGCATTTAAAATTTCATCAATAAGTTCCCAAAATTTATCAATATATTCTGCGGTAACATCTGATATTCCTAATTTCTTGCCTTGATTTCCTGTAATTAATCCTGCCGCAACCATTGCCAGAGGTCCAGAAACATGGATAAAATGAGCAAGCGTATACCCTCCATAACTATTGCTAAAGTGATTAAAACTTCCACTTGGTAATAGTCAATGCTAGCAATCAATTTATACCCGATGTAACCAATTCCAAGTCCTAAAAGTAAGCCTCCAATAGCTAATTGTTTAAATAATAATAAGATGTTACTTATTTCTAAATTGGCTTCAGGTTGCGCTAATTTTAAAATCGTAATAACAACGACAACAGCTACTCCATCATTAAACAAAGATTCTACAGCAATTTTAGTCTCTAATGATTTAGTTATACCTGCACTTTTTAGTAAACTGAATACAGTGATGGGATCAGTAGGAGAGATTAGAGCGCCAAAAAACATGGCATGGATTAACAGAAACATCAACCCCCATAAAAGTGAGCAAGTAGGAGGCTGTAAATCCAATTATGAAAGTACTTATTGATACGCTAATGGTTGAAAAAAGTAAAATACTAAGTTTTTCATTATTCAAATCTTAAAATTTGATATGAATCGCTTCCGCAAATAGCATGAAACTTAGCATTCCTTCTAATAATAGTTCGCTGAAATTAATATTGTCCATTTTTACCGCAATATTTTCTTTAAACGGAGGGAATTAATATCTGAGAATTAAGATAAAAAAAAATTAAAGAAACTAACATCAAACCTATTGCATTGGGTAATTTCAGGATCCTAAAATTGATAGAAGCAAAGCCTGCTGACAAAACAATAAGTACTGAAAAAAGAGGAAATAAATCCATTTTTATTTTTTGATATTAACATTAAAATCCGGTGCCTGAACTAATTGGAATGTTGCAGAAGCCATTTTTACGGCTCCATTTGTTTTTTCAATTTCAGTTAATATTTTAGTAAACAATTCTGTTTTTGTAGTTCTTCTCCTTTTATATCCCACGACATAACGAAGGGTATATTCTGCCCAATTATCGTTGGCAATTAAGGAAATCATTGGTTCTGTTTGGGCATCTTCTAAGCGATATTTATTTTGAAGAGAGGTCCATTTTTGTTTGGACTTAATTGTCAGGTCTCCAGCTACTTCAACTCCGGCCTTAAGAATTATTTCCTTGGCTTTATCATAGTCACTGCCATATTGAACAGGAATTTTAATTTCATCCCATAAAAAAGGAAAATCTCCTGAATAGTTAAATACAGGTTCCTTAAAAACATAACTGTTTGCAATCAAAACAATTCGGCCGTTATACAAATCGCCGTCAACCCATTGACCAGTTTCCATAATAGTAGTCCTTAGTACACCAATATCCATTACGTCGCCTTTTATTCCTCCTAGCTGAACGCGATCTCCTGTATTGTAAAATCCTCCAAACATGATAGCTAACCATCCTGCAAATGAAGCGATTACTTCTTGTAGAGCAAATGCAATACCAGCACCAGCAACCCCTAAAGCAACGGTAAGGTTCCCAAGTCTATCGCTGAATATAATTGTTAAAAGAAGTATTGTTAAAAAATAACCAATAAAACTACTAAATTTCTTAGCCTTGTATCGGTTATTATTATCTTTAATTTTCGAAAAAAGATTTTTTTGAATGGTATTTATTAACATCCAAATTATTGCGATGCCAATAAAAAAGCTTACAATTTTTCCAACTGTTGGATTATAAAGATATTCTTGAATTTGCTCTTCCATTTGTTATTTGTTAATGTGAACAACGCGCTGGGGGAAAGGAATGGTGATGTTATTCGTTTTAAACAATTCAAATATTTTTATCCTCATTTCGCTTTTCGTATTTTCAACACGAAATAATTCTTCGGACCAAAAAATTATTGAAAAATTCAATGATGAATCGCCAAAATTCGTAAAACGTATAAAAGGACTCGGTTCCTTCAAAACGCTATTTTGACTATCAACAGCTTGTTTTAATATTTGCATTACCTGTGCAACATCTGAAGAATAGTCAACACCTACATTTACTTCAAACCGCGATGCAAGATCGTTATGAGTCCAGTTGATTAATTGATTTTTTGTCAAATCAGAATTAGGTAAAATAATATACTTGTCATCTCTGGTCAGAACTGTTGTCGTTCGCAAATTAATTTCCTGAACAGTACAAACCATTCCGTTTAATTCGATAACATCATTGACTTTTACAGAGGAATCAAGCAATAGTAAGATTCCAGAAATAAAATCACTAAAAAGATTCTGAAGTCCTAAACCAATCCCTACTAAAAGGGCCGCTGATCCAGCTACAAGCACCGATAAATTAAAACCAAATAATTGTAATCCAGCAATGATTGATACTAGAATAATTAAATATCGAATTAGCCTGTAAATAGAATATTTTTTGGCTACGTCAATTTTTTCAACTTTATAAATTGCTTTTCTAATGATTTTTAACACCAGTAGCACTACGATTATAAAAACAATCAGCTTTATTATACCAATAACCTTTATGTCAAAACCACCATCTTGAAAAAGAGTATAGTCGATTATTTCCTTCATGTGTTTAATTTTTTTTGGAGACTATTGATCTTAGCTATTTATAGTAGCAGCTACTAAAGTTACATAATTAATCGAACACCGCCTAATTCAGCAACTCTATAGGAAAAACGATCTCCGGGCGAACCAATAAACATGAAATTTTTTGGTATATTCCATTTTTTAGAAAGTTCATCAATGATTTCTGGGCCAAAAATACCTTCTAGCTCAATGAATTCAATGTCAATTTCTGGATACGCGCGATCCAGAACTTTAAGATCTTTTATGAGTGACTCATCAGATTTTGCTCCTTTAAGTTTTACATTGACGATCCTTAATTTTTTGGTAGACTCGTTATTTTGTACATATTGCATCACTTTATTTAGAATAGCTACATCATCACCTTTAGTAAAAAACACAAACTCTTGTGAATTTATTTTTAAATTCATTTTCATTAAATAGCGATTGCTGAATATCACCATTTTGCGCATTGGTTTGTAAAAATACTCTAAGGCGTCTATCATAAGTTGTATCAGAAAAGATCTACCTAACATGATTGCTATAAAAAGCAACGAAGGAATCAGATATTTGATAAAAGTATAGAAGGAATCTACATTCAATTGAACATTACCCACAAAGGCTACAATTACCAATATTACAGCAAGAACTACTGAAACTCCTCTTGCTTTCTCTGGTCTGGGTAATTTTTTACGTTTGAACTTTAATAATAAATTTCCAAGACCAAATAAGCCCATTACAGCCAAGAAGGAGAAAGTATATACACCAGCCAGTGCAATAAGATTACCTCCTGTAACAAATAGTACAGAAACACAAAGGATTAGAAAACTGATGATAATTCTATAATTAGACCCTCTCTTGTTTTGTTTTAAAAAGTAGTTTGGTAAAATTCTATCTAATGTCATACGATTCAATAAACCAGAAACCCCTACAAATGAGGTTAAAACAGCTCCACATAACACTAAAACAGCATCAATGGAAATAAGATAAGCAAGCCATGATCCTCCTGTTGTTTGTCCCAAGAATGCAAGTAATGATTCTTTATGTTCGCCCACTTCAGCTAAGGGAATAATACAGATTAATAGCAAAGCAATCATTGGATTAAAAAAGCTGACGATAGCCCACATGTTGCGAAGTGTTTTTGGAAATACACCATGTTCTTGCTCTTCAACAAAATTTGCAGAACTTTCAAAACCAGAGATTCCTAACATTGCGGCAGAAAAACCCAAGAAAAGAGCATTGACGATACCACCAGAAGTAACTGGAAGGCTCCAGTTTATATGAAAAGTTTGTAAACCATGATTAAGAAGAAACCATGCAGAAGCTACGACTAATAAACTCAGGGTGGCTAAATGGATTATAAAAATTATTACTGCCACAAATGCAGATTCTCCAATCCCTAAAATTGCCAAACCAGTAAATGCTAATAATACAATAACTGTCGTAATCGTTATATCTATACCAGGAATAATACCATGTAGATAATGCATTCCTTCAGATGCAGAGATTACTGCAGTCGCCATGTAGGATAATACCGTTAATGTTGCGGCAAGAGAAGCCATCTTCTTAGAAGAAGTATTTAACAATACATTGTATGCTCCACCATTAAGGGGAATTGCTCCAACAACTTCACCATATATTTTTCTGAATAAAAATAAAACAACAGCCACAAATAATAATGAAATCCATGCATACTGCCCCGCATACATAATAGTAAGAGCCGAAACATACAAGCACGAAGAACTAATATCATTTCCGCAAATAGCCGTCGCCTGTAATTCATTTAATTTTTTATGTAATACCTTTTTCATTGTATAGTATTTGGATTTATTTCAATTTGCTCCGCAATATAGGCATTTGTGATAAAAGGCCAAATAAGAAAACAGATTCCTTCCTATGGAATATCGTCGAAGCGATTGTAGCACAGTAAAATTATTGATTTACAGGTAATTATATTTTTTAATATTTTTTTATTTTTTAATATTTTCTTTTACTTAGAAAGAAAGAAAAAAAACCTAGTAGGGAATGAATTATGGAATTTATTCTTCTAATAGTCGTCTGTGGTAATTTAATTAGCCAAGATGATAGGCGAGGCGAGTAGTTAGATGAATCAATATAAATCCGATTGATGTTTTTGTTTCAAAAACTAAAACCGGAAATTCCATTCGCAATTCCTTTTCAGATAGTTTATCGAGCGCATTGTCCACGACTATAATAGTTTCGTCAATTATATGGATTAGCTCCGTTTTTCGGATATCTTTTAATGAAAATTAAAATTCTCGATTTCTTACTTATTTTATGTTCCCGTATGTATTCCAAATATAGGGATTAAGATTTCTCACAATATTCAAACAAAGATTCCCAGCAGAATTACTTATTCCTTTTTGAATCGTCCAAATTTGACTTTCGTTTTAATCGATTTAAATCTCTTTAAAAAATCATTTTTAAAGACTGAAGTATTATAAATTGGTTTGTAGGTATTTTTTAAGCGACTTTAGTGCACTTTTATGAATTTTATTCTGCATGTAACCAGTCCAGCCCAACAGATATCCTTTACATCCTAATGCCTGTTTTGACCATTTCCAGATATCAAAATCATCTGTATGTCGCAGGATTAAACCGTCTTTAAAAAAGAACGCCGCTCTAATATGATTGACAACGGCTCTATTATTTTTACTAAAATTATAAGTAGCTTCCCAATGAGCAGCTCCATGGTAGTCATCTGCTTTTAGTTCTGAAAGCTTAATTTTTACATCTCCATTGCTGCGTGCCATTAACATCTCCCACATTTTACAAGCATCATTTCCTTTCAAAGAACCGAAGATTGGATCACGAAATTCAATATTTGGATGATAGCATGCACACATTGCTGAAGCATCTCCGTTAGCAAAAGCATCGTAAAATTTAGTAATTGTTTTTTCGTTTTTCGTCATAATTAAGTTAAAAAGAGCACTAAAAATAATAAATTTTTCTATTCAAAGTGTTTTTTTTATCAAAATAGATAAGAAATAAACTGTTTTTATTGCTAAAAAAGTTGGTTTTTAGAATCGTAATTTACTTAAACTTATTAAGCTATAGAAATTACTTTTGCAAGATAGACATCTTGTACGGCATTTAGTATTTTCACTCCATCATTAAAAGGACGTTGAAAAGCTTTTCGCCCCATAATTATTCCCGATCCACCAGCACGTTTGTTTATGATAGCAGATTGTACCGCCTCTTTAAAATCACTTGCCCCTTTTGATTCTCCTCCGGAATTTATCATACCAATTCGTCCAGCATAGCAATTCAAAACCTGATACCTGCATAAGTCTATAGGATGGTCACTAGTTAATTTAGTATACATTTCTGGGTCAGTTTTTCCAAACCCAATAGCGGTAAACCCGCCGTTACTTGTTGGTAATTTTTGTTTAATAATATCAGCTTGCAGTGATACTCCTAAATAATTGGCTTGAGCTGTTATGTCTGCAGCTGAATTATAATCAACATTGTCTTTTACAAATGAATTATTTCTAGAATAGCACCAAAGAATAGTCGCCATTCCCAAGTTGTGAGCCTCTTCAAATGCTTTTGAAACTTCGATTATTTGTCGATCAGATTCAGCCGACCCAAAATATACAGTTGCACCTATAGCTACCGCCCCCATATTCCAAGCGTCTTTTACACTCGCAAACATTATCTGGTCATATTTTTTGGGGTAAGTTAGTAATTCGTTGTGATTGATCTTTACAACAAAGGGAATTTTATGGGCATATTTTCTGGAAAGCAGGGCTAAGGTGCCCATCGTAGAAGCAATAGCATTGCAACCGGCCTCCATGGCTAGTTTTACAATGTTTTCAGGATCAAAGTACATTGGGTTTGGAGTAAATGAACTTCCAGCAGTATGTTCAATACCTTGGTCTACCGGTAAAATAGAGAGATATCCTGTTCCAGATAATCTACCATGGTTATAAAGCTGAGTTAAGCTTCTGATAGTTTGCCCATTTCGATTGCTTTGTAAAAAAGAGTCTGTAAAACTGGGATGCGGTAATTGAATTTGGTCTTTAGTAACTGTTTTGCAGACATGGTTTAGTAAAAAATCCTTTTTGTCTCCTAATAATTCTAGCAAGCGGTCTATATCTTCCATTTTAAATTTTATTTTAGTGATATCCCATTTCGTTATTAAAAGATGTATATTGAATTATGGTTGATAAGAAGGATAATCAGTATATCCTTTTTCGTCGGCGGTATAAAATAGATCTGCATTAAGATTTTGGGAAAGAGGCCAATCATTTTTAAAACGTTCTACTAGATCTGGATTATTTATAAAGGGTCTTCCGAATGCTACCAGATCAGCCAGTCCATTTGCAATCGCCAGCTCTGCACTTTCTTGGTCAAAACCACCACAAAGAATTAGGGAGTTTCTAAAGTTTTTGCGAATTGTTTTTTTAATATCGATTGGTACAGGAGGTACTCCCATGGCTGAATGATCTACAAGATGGATATAAGCGATGCCAATTTTATTAAGTTCTTTTGATAGGTAATTGTAGGTTTCGTCTATTTCGGGATAATGTGGCATATCACTAGCAATACCATAAGGAGATAAACGAATTCCCGTTTTATCTTTTCCAATGGCTTCAGCCACGGAAGTTACTACTTCAATCACAAATCGGCATCGATTTTCAATGCTTCCACCATAAGTATCATTCCTAATGTTGCTCACTGGCGATAGAAATTCTTCTAGTAAGTAGCCGTTTGCTCCATGCAGTTCTACGCCATCAAATCCTGCAAATAAGGCGTTTTGTGCAGCGCTAACAAATTCTGTTTTTGCATGTATAATATCTTGTAAACTCATTTCTTTTGGCACAACAAAATCTTGTAATTCCTTCAAGTCAGTCCACATCTGTCCGGCAGCTTTAACAGCAGAAGGGCCAAGTACCTCACTTTCCAGAGGCATGTTCAAAGGATGGCTTATTCTTCCGGAATGCATTAACTGAACAACGATCTTTCCTCCATTTTTATGTACAGCTTTGGTTATGTTTTTCCAACCACTCACTTGTCGCTCATTGAATATGCCAGGGATTCGCGCATAGCCAAGTCCATTTAGCGATGGTGAGGTACCCTCGGTAATAATTAAACCAGCACTGGAACGCTGCTTATAATATTCAGCCATCAGCTCGTTTGGAACATTTTTTAAAGCTCTGCATCGGGTCATAGGCGCCATGACAACTCTATTTTTTAATTCGATAGAGCCAATCTTTTCGGGAGTGAATAATTGCTGGTTTTTCATTTTTTTTTATCTTAAGTCGTTGTTATAAAGATAATTATATTTATTGACTTAAGGGTTTAAAATGATTGTGTAATTGATTGCAGTAGGCACAGAGTTGTATTAGGGATTAATTTTAAACAAAAAAAAGAGGATAGACCGTTAAGTTTCTATCCTCTTTTTTAAATCTAAAAAATAAGTTTGTCGTTAAATGGACTTATTATTTTACAGCTACAATATCAATTATAACAGTTCTGTTGTAAGAACGTTCCTCTGGAGTTTTATTATCAAAAGGAGAGTTGCTGTCATTCTCTCCAAATCCATTTAATTCAAATTTAACATCATTTCTACCCGCTTTAGATAGCGCATTTTCAATGATAGTTTTCACATCGTTTGCACGAGCTAAAGATAAATCTTGATTGTAAACTTCTTCACCTATAACGTCAGTGTGACCATGAACTATTACTGTTGCTCCAACAGGGATTTTTGGTGTAATAACATCAGTCAAATATTTTTCATAGATGGCAATAGCTTTTGATTTATTAAATTCATAAATAATACTATATCTAAGACCTTCTTCTATTTTAGCTGGTGTCCAAAGAACAACATGCATAGGTGCTTCATTTTGTATAACAGCACCACTTTTAGTTTGACCTATCATTTTTACTTTGAAATCTCCTTCGGGACGGCTTCCTAAAATTGCTTTTCCTGGAATACGAACTTCATCTTGAGTATATGGTCCGAAAGATTGTGATTTACCTTTTTCATCAGTTATTTGCAATGACCAAGTAGATAAAGCTTCACCAGCTCCTTTATTGTTAAAAGTTACATAACTTGAAGCTGGAGCTTCTTGAAGTGGAACAATTTTCACCGGTTTTAATTGAGCATCAGGACCACTTTGAAATTCCATTAATAAATCTGGAGAATTACTTTCGATAGAAACTCTGCGGTCTCCTTCACGAAGAAGTCCTAATTCAAGTGTTCCACCTGGTTGTTCTGCTGGAATGTTTGGTTTGGTTTGACCTTTAGTACTTATTCTAGATGGATTTATTGCAAATACATCAACTAAATATGTTTTGATTGATTCTGCCATCGCTAAACCATCTTCCGGTCCTTGTTCTGATGAACCTACCAAAGAAATAGTTGCATTTGGATTTTTCTGCATACGGTCACCAAGGATGTTTAAAACATTGTAATAAACAGTCATTTGTCTTTTTGAACGATCTGATAAATTTTTTGGCGCAAAAACTTCCAATTGGTCTTCTTTGAAATCCTTTACCTGACCTTTGTTTAATAGAACATAACGGTTTGGTATTTCACTTGATCCAGCGTTAAAATACACATAGTTTCTAAGAGGGAAAATTTCAGTAATTCTAAGGTCTCTAGGAACATTACTAGGAGAATCTACAGAAAACGAAACTTCTTTATCTGCTACGATATCTGTAGCTTCCTGAATGTTTTTTCCTTGTCCAAATTTAAGTGCAACACCTGCTCTTACAGTTGTATTGTTCCATGTTTCTGTTGAACGTGGATCTTGACCAAAATAAGGTTGGAAAGAAACAAAAGGAGACAATACAAATTGTGTTTTGTTTGCATCTGTTGAAAGTGGAATATCGTAGCCTGCTCCAATTTGCATGGAAACGATTGTTTTTTGAATATTATCAAAATCACCTGTTACTGCAGCGTTAGCTGTTTGTTCTGGGAATGCTGGGTTAGTACCTAATTGATATGTAAATGATTTATCCAAGTTGAAAGCCAAACGTGGTCCACCATATAAATAAAAATTAGATTTAAAAGGAGCAAAACGCACACTTGGTTCTACTGTAATGTAAGTTAAGTCAGTTGATAAATCAGCAGGACAGTCACATGCAGTAATCACTTGGTCAAAATCAGCTTTACGACTATCATAACCAGCTTGTAACATAACACCCCATTTTGAATCAGCAGGACGATACTCTAAAAGTGGCGCAATGAAAAGTCCAGCTCCAAATCCATCATGAAATGCCTTTGGCGACGTAAAACTTGCATTCAATTGTTGCGTTGAACCACGATAAAAATTAAAATTGGCTCCACCTGCTACACCAAAGTACCATGAAGGTTTTGCGTATTTGACTGCAATAGTTTCCTGCGCTTGTACAGCTGTTTGAAAACTTAACATGGCTAAAGCAATCATTCCGATGCTTTTGATGGTAAGATTAGTTGGAGTCCATGCAGTACATGATTTGTCCGTATAAATAGTTTTTAATTTCATTTTTTTTATTATTAGGTTTTATTTAAAATATATCCCGCCCTGAGACGGGATATGTAAAACTTAGGGGTGTTACTTAATTAGCGGGAATATTAATAATGGTATTTACCATAGTAACAGACGCTACTAATGAAATAGCTCTTCCGTTTAATACTGTTTCCTGACCAGGCAACGTAGTACTATTTGCTGGTGCAGACAATGTCACACCCTCTTCTGCAATGATATTTCCAACCATTACACCACCACCGCCGTAGTTAATTTCTGCTTGGCTACCTACGTACCAGTAAACATTGTTTGGATTACCAACACCATTCTTGAACTTAACACTTCTAGGTGCTGTTGAAGACCCTACTGTTAAGGAAGATACTGCTTGGAAAATCCATACTGCATTTGCATCACCTTGGGCATCTAATTCTAAATCAAGATTTGTAATTTTATATGAATCAACTGATGATTTATAAACACCTGGAGGTAAAGATAGTCCTCCTAGTTCTCCTACACCTATAGCACTTCCACCTGGTTTTGAAGCTGGAGAAATACTATTATAAAGATCTCTTGCTGCATTTAATCCTTCTAGTGCTTTTGCTGCTTTAAGAGCGCTTCCTGGTGCAGGTGCCGCGGCAAAAATTCCACCGTTAACTAAACCATTATTAAGAGTAGTAATTGTATACACCTCAAATGGGGATGCCTTAGTATCTGTGAACCCAGTTACTTTAGTAGATACAGCTGTTGTACCGATAGGACCGTTATTAACTCTTGTGGTTAGTCCTTGATTTGTTATTCCTGCTGTTCCACCAAAAACTCCATAAAATAAATTTGATGTGCTAGGTGCAACTGGTACTGTAGGAGTAATTAATGTTGTAAAGTTCCATATTTTATCATTTGCCAAAGGCACTCCCGCAACATTTTTTGTCGCAATTGTAATTGTAGCAGTATATACTTTTCCTTCCAATAAATTATTGTCTGGATTAAAAGTAGCAATAGTTCCTGCAGTATTAAGAGTTACAACTCCCGGAATAGTTGTTATACCTTGTTTCAAGGTGAAATTAGTATTATTAATTGTTGCTGCATCCATTGGCATATCAAACGTTGCGACAATCGTTTTGTTGACATTTACTCCTGTTGAATTAGGAAAAGGATCTGTAGAAGTCACTATTGGAGCTATTATGGTCCCAGTTGTAAATTTCCAAACATAGTCTGCAGCTATAGACGTATTGTCTAAATTAGTTACAGCTGCTGAAACAGTTGCCGTGTAGACTGTATTTGCTGCCAATGCTAATGTAGGAGTAAATACAGCTGTGTTTCCGCTGTAGGATACAATTCCTGAAACATCAGTAGTTCCTTGTTTTACAGTATATGTGGTCCCAGTGATAGTACTAGCTTTCATTGGCATATTGAATGTTACACTTACTAATTTATTTAAAACTACGTTATTAGCGTTGTTCTCTGGATCAGTTGATGCAACCATTGGAGTTACTGTTAACCCAGTACTAAAAGTCCAATTAGTTTCTGTTTGTAGCGCGTTACCCGTAAGGTCTAATATTGTTCTCTTTATTGTAACATTGTAAGTTGTATTAGGAGAAAGTAAAGCAGATGGCTTGAACGTTGCCGTTTTACCTGCATATGTGATTACACCCGCTACTTGCGAAGTACCATTTAAAGTAAATGAAGACTGATTTATAGTTTCAACATTCATTTCCTCATTAAAGGTTACAGTAATCAATTGATCCAAAGGAACGTTAGTAGCTCCATTGATTGGAGTGGTATTTGTCACAACTGGACAAACGCCATCGACCTCTATAAAATCGTCTTTCGCACAACCGGAAATTAAAGCAATAAATAGTATTGCAAAGGTTAATAGTAAATTTTTAGTTTTCATTTTATTTAAGTTTAGGGGATTAATTATTTTATGAAGCAAAGGTTGGTTTAATTACTTGTACAAGTATTACACTATTAAAAGATATACTTCTATAATTCACTTATATGAAATGTTAAAAATTAAATAAAGTTACTGTAAATCAAGGTTTTATATATTTAATTTTGTTAACAAACTGTTATTTGACTAATTTATGCCGCTAAAAAAACTAAAAAAGAGAACTAAAAAAGGAAAGTAAATTTGATTTTAAGAAATTAATATCTTAAAATAGTTATTATAAGCATGATTTTTCGCTTAGTTATCATTAGAAAAACAGGTGGAGGATACCAATTTCGATTTTATAAATAGCGCAGCGTCTCTGAGCGAACTCAAATATTGTAAAGTAGTATTTTTTTGGCTTCTTGTTGAAGATCTAAGATAGGTAGGGAGTTCCTTAATTAATCCATCACGGGACTGTACTGATTCTTCATGCTTTTATTGATTTTAATACGCGAGTGCTTTAGTCACAATTATCAATTCTTCTTTTTAATTTTTTGCTCAGTACGAGCTAATAAAGGTTTATTAGAAGATTGACAATTAAACTAAAAGGATTACTGGATGTTACTATTTCGTGTCGCTTTCTTAGAAAGAATATAAATTAATAGTATTATTCGAATCATAATAAACAAATTGATTTATTTAAAATATAGAGTGAAATTTTCATTAAAGAAGTAATAATTTCTAGTTGTTATTGCGTCTCGCAACTAAGTTTGTTACGGCAAATTGTAATACGGTTCCAAGTATCCTTTTTATTGGATTGTGGGTTGAACCCAACAATAATTTCTTTGAGATGTAACCAGTAGATAAACCAATCACAGTATTAAGTATATTGTGTTTTAAATCTGGAGACGTGGTCATTTTGTTTAAAGCACTTTTGACTAAGTTTAAAGGCTTTACACTTTCATATACAACAAGATATTGTTGTTGTAAGGATTGTAATTCTTCTGTCTTTTTTTGTTCCAACAATAAAATCGTTTGGCTCAAATTTTGTGTCGCGTTCCCTTTTTCCATGCTATTTATTTTTCAGCATTTTGGTAATAATAAAATTACTAACTGGTATTTTAATCCATTGATCTTTATAAGAATATAATACAATAGATAGTACTAAATATAAGGCTGCCATTATGAAGAAGCCGCAATAAAAATTCCCAAGAAGTTCACCAATCCAAAACGAAAGACCAAAGTTTAGAAGTAGCAAAAACATAGCAAAAACAATAGCAATTGTTAATCGCGAGATCAAGGAAGATACAACATCTGCTGAAGTGTCAATAACTTTTAGTTTTGCCAATTCCACAGTTGTGCGGGTATAATCTTCTACTTTTTC
Source organism: Flavobacterium frigoris (assembly GCF_900111075.1). GTDB lineage: Bacteria > Bacteroidota > Bacteroidia > Flavobacteriales > Flavobacteriaceae > Flavobacterium > Flavobacterium frigoris. The sequence goes on along the minus strand of NZ_FOFZ01000014.1, from coordinate 28,664 downwards.
GAAAAGAATTTCTATTGTTGTTGCTCTGTCATTCATAATTTTATTTTAAGCCGATTGAAGTTTAAAAAAACTATTGTTAGATATTGATATTTTTAATATCCATATTTTCAATGTCTTTTTTAGTTTTCTCAAATTTAGATTTACCTTCCTCAAAAAGACCTTGTCCTTCTTCTTTAAGAACATCATATTTTTTTGAAAGTGTTTCTAATGCAGAATCAAATTTATCTTTTAATTCGTCTTTATAATCGTTGCTTACGTTTTTAATTTTCTTTCTTGTTTTTTTTCCTTTTTCTGGAGCAAACAATATTCCCATTATTGCACCCGCTGCAAGACCACCTAAAACGCCTAATATTACTTTATCTGTTTTCATAATTTTATTTTTAATATGTATATAATTGTATTTTATAATCTTCTTCCTTGGATAAGTCTTAATAGTACTGCAATTACTGCAATTACTAGTAATACATGTATGATTCCTCCCGCGCTAAATGCGAAGAATCCGATTGCCCAAAAAATGATTAAAATTACTGCTAGTGTGTAAAGAAGATTGCTCATGATTTCTATTTTTTATGGATTAGTTATTGTTTTTTAAGGACCGTGATTCTCTTTTTGAATCCCACTTTTATTTTTAGTTAAGTCTTAGACCAACATATACATTAAAGACACTGTTTTTAGCATCTGAATCCGCAAAGCTTCCTTCTTTGAATACTTTTGTTAAACCGTAATTGTATCTTACTCCAAAGTTAACTATTTCTAAATCAACTCCTACTCCTCCTGAAAGACCAGCATCAAACCTTTTAAAATCATTAGTGTCTAATCTAGTTTCAGAGGTAAATAGGTTTGAATCGTTTGTTGTTTTACCACTTACCATATAAGCTGCATACGGTCCAGCATGTATGTTTAAAGCATCTGTAAGATTGAAAACTAGTAGTACAGGAACTTCAATATAGTTTATTTTGAATTGTGCTGTTCCATTTGCAAAAGCATTATTGTAGGTAAGTTCAGCACCTTTAGTAGTATACGATATTTCAGGTTGTATGGATACAGAATTTGTAATTGGGAATTTAGCGTACAAACCTGCATTGAAACCTGTTAACATATTATTGTCGTCTACATTATCAGTATACATATTGGAAAAGTTAAGACCCCCTTTGAACCCAAATGCTGGAGTAGTTGATTTTATGTCTTGCGCATTTGATGCATTAAATGCAAAGCACGTTAGTAAAAAAGTAGCTAACGTCAGTTGTTTTGATTTTTTCATTTTGTTTGTTTTTAAATTTAATTTTTTGGTGCCTGATTGTCTTACAAAGTTCGGGAACTTGATCAGGAAAGTTCTTATATAACTTTTGATAAATGTTATATTATTTACGGTTAGATGATTAATGTTTACTGATTTGCATTTCTATAGTATTTAGCATTTGAAATAATGGAGGCATTTTTTTTAACTCAAGCCGCTACTTTACAGCCTATTAATAATTTGATATAATTCTTGCCTTGTTTTGCCAAACTTAACTTGAAGCTTTGTTATCATTTCTTCTTCTTTGCCTTCGAGAAATAATAATTCAGTATCAGTTAAAGCCGCAATTTTTTTTTTGAGATGCTCCTTTTGCTCTTTCCATGTCTCTTTGAGATCTTTCTTTTGCATTTTAATGTAATTTATATTCTTTACTCAGTATGCTACAAAGTTGGGCAGTTATGAGTTTAAATGTGTTACATAACTTTTATAAGAAGTTATATGATTCACTTATTTTAGGAATAAGAAAACAGTAAAGAAGATTTTATTAGAAGAGAATGCGTATGAATGAAAAAAAAACACCTCTATCTTTTTAAAATGGAGGTGTTTGAAATTATTTACTTGCTGCTTGGATGGCTGATCTACTTCGGCTCTTCACTTTTTTCTTTCAATTCTTTTTCTTTTTCTTTTTCTAACTCTTTAATTTTCTTTTCTTCTGCTTTTTTCTTTTTATTAAAGTACCCTTTTAGTAAAAAATTATGTTTTGCCGCTTCCATATTCTCGCTCAGTCCTTTAGACCCAGTTTGGAGATTGGTTAGTGTTTTTGTTAGGCTGTTTGCAAATTTTTCATCAGTGATTAATTTTGATAGTGCCCCGTTTCCATTATTCATTTTATAAGTGAATTCAGCAAGTTCATTTGTGATGATACCAGCATTGTCCATACTTACTTTAATGCTTCTCATGATTTCATCCATTTCAATTGCTTGAATTGATTTTATGGTCGCATTATCTTTTACGATGCTCTTCGAATTAGTTCCCGGAGATATAGTAAGAACTTTATCTCCCATTAATCCATCTGACCCAATACTAGCAACAGCATCGCTTTTAATGAACTGTTGTACTTCTTCTTTAATTAATAATCGAACAACTACTGATGTATCCGTTACTAACTGTATTTCGCTTACTGTACCAACATTGATTCCCGAAAAAAGCACATTATTTCCGATTTCCAACCCGCTAACATTTTTGAAATTTGAATTTAAACGAAAGGTAGAACCAAACATGTTTTTTTGTTTTCCAACAAAATAAATGGTTGATGTAAACGCCACTAATCCTATTAAAACAAACATTCCTAATTTCCAAGTGCTCCCTGATTTGCTGTTCATAACTAACTTCTTAAATTTAATAATTATAAAAAAAAGGAGCGTACCCATTGGTCTTCACTCGCTTCTAGTTCTTGATAACTGCCCTCTGCATGAATTACTCCATCCTTCAGAATCATAATACGGTCAGCTGTAAGTTTTGCACAGGCCATATCGTGTGTAATAATAATGGAAGAGGTTTTGTTTTTTTTCTTAATTTCTAAAATCAACTCGCTTATTTCCCGTGATGTAATTGTATCTAAACCAGTTGTGGGTTCATCATATAGAATGATCTCAGGTTTCAAGATTAGTGTGCGTGCAAGCGCAATTCTTTTTCGCATTCCTCCTGACAATTCTGAGGGCATTTTATTTATAGCTTCTGCTAAACCTACGCTTGCTAATACCTCTTCAATTTGCTTTTCAACTTCTTGATAGGTCAAATTGGATGCATGACGTTTTAAGGTGAATGCCAGATTTTGTTTAACGGTCATTGAATCATATAAAGCAGAATTTTGAAATAAGAAACCAATTCTAATTCGAACTTCATTAAGTTGATGAGTTGCCAAGTCTAGTACATTTTGACTAAATACTTTTATCTCTCCTTTATCCGGTAAAACTAATCCCACAATACATTTTATTGTTATGGATTTACCAGAACCAGATCGGCCTAATATAACCAGGTCTTCTCCTTTATTTAAGGAAAGGCTAACTCCTTTTAGGACATGATTATTTTCTCCAAAGGTTTTAAAGAGTCCTTTGATTTCTATAACAGGTACTTTACCCTCAATAGAGGCTTGAGGAAGTATAGTTGTTGATTCTTTCTCCATTTTAAAATAGTAAATCAGTTAATTGAACGGCTAACATATCGATGATGAAAATAGTAAGTGAGGCAGTTACTACAGCTGAATTTGCAGCTTGACCCACACTTGCTGTACCATTTTCAGCATTGAATCCTTTGTAACACCCAATCATCCCGATAAAGAAACCAAAAAAGAATGTTTTGATTGTCGCCGGAATAATATCTACGAATGCAAGGGAATCGAATACCTTTGATATATAACGAAAAAAGCTAACGTCTCCATGCATGTTTATACCAATATACCCACCAAACATGCCAATTCCATCAGCAAATATTACTAGTATTGGAACCATAAGCGTTGTTGCTAAAATACGGGTCACCACTAGGTATTTGAACGGATTAATTGCCGCTACTTCCATAGCATCTATTTGTTCTGTTACTTTCATAGAACCCAGCTCAGCTCCTATACCTGATGAAATTTTTCCAGCACAGATTAGTGCGGTGATAACGGGCGCAATTTCTCTAATCAATGAAAGTGCCACCATACCGGGTAACCAAGATTCAGCACCAAATTTAGCTAGGGTAGGGCGAGATTGAAGAGTTAGTACTAATCCCATGATAAAACCTGTTATAGCAACTAAGGGAATAGATTTATACCCTATAATATAACATTGTTTCATGAATTCTTTAAATTCATAAGGAGGAGAAAAAACCTCTTTAAAAAACTTTGTTGCAAATAATGTAACATTACCTACATCATTAAAAATATTTTTTAGATAAACTGTCAAAGCTTCATATGTAATAGAGATTAATAATTAGTACTTGTTGTAATTTTGTATAATAAGGGTTGGATTTATTTAAAGAATTAATTTTATTTTGCTTTAAAAAGCATTTTTAAATGATTTCATTTTATTATGCTACAAAGGTCTTCGTTATCCAATGGACTATTGTTGCATAATATTGAGATAAATTTATATTTTTCACAGTTTTTTTATCGAAAGTGGAAGGAATTAAATAGTCTGGTTTAAAATCGATTTTGGAATCTAGCTTCTAAATAATGACTTTAAATCAAGTTTAGTTTATTAATTGTGGGGTTAGTTTTCTGTAAAATATTTATTTATAAAGGCATGTTGTTGATTTACACTCATTTTGTCTGTTTCTTTTATTTCAACTTTCATTTTCACAAAACGATAATCTTCGCTTAAAACATCAAATAATTCCACTTTGGCATCTGTTGGGCCAAAAAGGACTATTTGTTTGTAGTTTTTAATGGCTTCGCCTATTTTGTTATAATAAGCATATAAAACATGTTGGTCGTTATTAATTGATAATCCGGTTTTTTTTGAAATAGACTGTTCTTTTTTTCTTTCAATAAATTCAGATTCAATTGTTTTAATCTCAAAAGGATTGTTTGTGAATTCCATTAAATATGCAATAGAATGATCCATCCATACTCCTAATTTTTTTACTCTTTTCATGGTATTTATTTGTTTATGGAAATGCTAAAAAAATAAGTATAGAATTTCATAGTTTGTAATACATTAAAATTCAGTATTTTAATATAAAATTATGTTATACAACTTTTGAATAAACTTATATAATTTACAGATGTAATAAGATAGAGGTAGAAATTGTGACGGAGTTTAATCTGGACTAGATTTAGTTAATTAATCATAATTGATTATTAATTTATCATGAAAATTGGATCATTTAAGGAGCAATAAAGGAATCAGCTAATTATATTTTTTTACTATTGGAAGATTCTTTTTTTGCGATTGTGGTGGGAGCAATAGTGCCAGAGTAAAATTTGGCGTAAGCAGCTGTAAATTCGGCGCCAAAAAACAGAATCATAGAAGAGTATGAAACCCATAATAAAATTAAAATTATGGAACCCGCAACTCCATAAATAGATGCTGGATTGGCTGTGCTGAAATAAAAGGCTAATACTGTTTTGCCAATGGTAAATAGAATTCCAGTTACTATAGATCCTAGCCAAACATGCTTCCATTTAATTTTGGCATCCGGTAAAATTTTAAACATTAGTGCAAAAAGTACCGATATCACCCCAAACGAAAATAAAAAATTTAATATATTGAAAAAAAGGATAGTGGAGTCATCCGTATATCCTTTGATCCAATTGGCCATACTGGATAAACCGGTACTGATAACCAAAGAGACCAGAAGTAAAAAAGCGATGGCTAATATTAGCCCAAAGGAAAATAATCTTGCTTTTAGAATAGTTAAAATCCCTTTTTGTTGAAGTACTTCTACATGCCAAATCAAGTTGAGCGATTTTTGCAATTCAACAAATACAGCTGTTGATCCAACAAGTAAAATAGTGACGCCAATTATAGATCCCCATACCGTAGATTTTGATTCGGTAGATTTAATTAGAATTTGACTGATCTGGATTGACGTTTCTGTTCCCATAGTGCTCGAAATCTGTTCTAAGATATTTTTATTTACAACGTCATTTCCAAAGAAATAACCAGCAATAGAAATGATTAACACTAATAATCCTGGTATACTAAAAATGGAATAATAGGCAATAACAGCGCTTTGTCTAAAAGGATCTTTATCGTTCCAAGCGGCAAAAGTTGTTGATAGTAGCGTGACTGTATCCTTAGTTTTAAATTGCATTTTTTGCTGTTTATAGGATTTTTAAAATTTACAAAGGTCTTTTTTTAGGCGTTTAAAGTATTGTGTAACTTTCTAAATAAATTATACTATTTACACTTTTATTATACAATGTTTTCTTCTATTCGAAAATAAAAATATCTCTACCTAAAAAAGGGTTGCATTTTACTGCAACCCTTTAACCAAACCAAACCAAAAAAAATTATTAAAATGATCCGCTTTTTTAATTTATGTAAAAAAGCGACAATCTTTTTATCGTGACTTTCCTAATTAATATCTTTTCTAGATATTATAAATTTCGTGTGCTAAGGATTATTTCCTTATCAGGGTACTGAACTTCTGCATCTTCTTCAGCAGTTATAAATATTTTCGTAGGCTTTATTGGAGTAACTGTTTCAAAAGTCGCTTTCAATTTTGAAGACAAAAATTTTGAATCACTTTTTATCTGACCAATATTTTTAACCATTGAATCGTCTGATTCCATCCATACGACGTAAGCCTTTTTTGATGACTCAAGTCGCTTTACCTCTGCCAAGTTTTCCAATTTAATTTGAATCAGGTAGTTCTTATTATTATCTTTTGTTATCTTGACATCACCACGCGCTGCTGGAACAATAGTTGAAGTTTGAAAAGCAACCTTTTTGGAGCAAGAAGTTAAGGATGCCGTAAACAGGATTAATAATAGGCCTAAAAAGAGGTTTTTTGTAATTGTACTTAAAGTAGTTTTTTTCATGATGTCTGTAATTATGATATGCTATTTAATAAATTTTTATAAAAATTGATTGAAAATTCACTCCTTAGTAAAAACGAGACCCGTAAGGTTACTTCAATAAATAAGAAGGAGCGAAGTATAAATTGTCTAGCTTAAATACCTTCTTAATATCCATGCTATTGTTTCGTGTTCTTGTAACATTCCCGTTAGAAAATCAGCAGTACCAATATCTTTGTTTTCTTTTTCAGATACTTCGATTCCAGTACGAAGCGAAACAATAACTGTTTCATGATCATTTAATAACTCTGCTAACATTTCTTTTTGAGATGGATACTTACTAGGTGATTCTTTAAGGTGGGTAAGTTTAGAAAACTCTGCCATTGTTCCAATTGTTTTACCTCCAAGTTTGTTGATGCGTTCAGCAATTTCATCTATACTTTCCTCTAATTGTTTGTATTGATTTTCAAACAATTTGTGTATTTCCATAAAGCTCTCTCCGCAAACGTTCCAATGGAATTTTCTAGTTTTAATATAGAGCGTCATCCCATCTGCTAAAACGGAGGAAAGTAATGTAACACTGTTTGCTAAATGATTTTCTGTAATTCCAATTTGTGGTTTCATAATGCTAAATTTTATATTTTAATAGTGTATTGAGTTAGGAACCATTTTGAATTTTAATAGTTATTGTGCAGCAATAAAGCTTTTAAACTGATTTAAAATTTTAAAAATAATTATTTTTTATCTTTTGCAACAAGGACAACACCGCCTATGATTAGTACAACGCCAACGATTGGTGACCATTGAACAGGATGATTTTGTTGCTTGTTTATCTCTATTGGTCCTATGTCGACAACCTTTTCAGTAGTCACATAATTAAATCCGGTATAAAACACCATAATAGCTCCAATAATTATTATTAGTATTCCTATGTTTTTTGCATTCATCGATGTTACGTTTTTGATGTTAAAATTTGATTGTTCCTGTTTTTTAAAATGCTATACGGTAGGTGTATCTGTATTTAATAATCAATTCAAAAAACATTACATTTTTAAATCTGATCGTAAATATTTAAATCAGCTAATTTTATGTAAAAAATTGATTTATCAAACTATCTAAAGATACCATTCAAAAATTTGTAATCAAATAAAAATTGCATTTCTTTCTAATTTTAATAAATTTCCAATCACATACAGCCTAATTATGATTAATCAGTTCCAATTGATTCCTCCAGTAATAGCAATGAGGATATGTCAATTTTGATTTTACTTATGATTCGTCTTTTGTAGTTCTAACTAGACTTATTCCTGATGTAAAGAATATTAGCCCTAGTATTCCGTAGATTATTAACGCTTTAATATCTTGATTACCGCCTGAGGTATTCATAAATAATACTGCAGCATATATTAGCGCTCCGATACCAAGGGCTGTAAGTAAAGCCCCAAAGATTCTTTTAAGATTCATAATTTTATTTTTTTAGATTTATAAATTTCATAACTTTTTTTTATAGATAGGATCAATTGAATTAAGAACTGAAAAGCCCAAAAGCATTAAGTATCCATATGATAGTCACAATTATAATTAGTGAATTGAATATATTTTTTATTGTAATATCCATAGGAACATAAGTATTTATCAGCCAAAGAACAGCTCCGATAACAATAAAAGCTAACAATATGCTAATTAATGACATGATGATAATTTCTAATTATATTATAATCAAAGGTAAAGCTCTTATAGGCAGTATGTTTTATATAATTTGGATGAAAAGTTTCATCATTCACAGATTTTCTTCAATATTATTCGATATAAAAAAAAGCACCGTTTGCCATAGGGCATCTGGTGCTTTCTTAAAAATATAGGTTTTTTTATTGTGGTCTTTTAACAGTATTCATTTGCAGTGTAACTGCAGTTTGAGCCATCATTTTCCCATTTATTGAAGCTCCTGTTTTTAGATTAATTCCGGTTTTGCTTAATATGATTCCTTCAAAATGACTTGTAGTTCCTAGTGTAACTGCACCAGCTGTTTGCCAAAAGATATTTTTAGCTTGAGCGCCACCAGCAAGTGTAATTCTCACTGCATTACTCATATCAAGATTTCCTGCGACTTGGAATATCCATACATCAGTGGGGCTTCCTGAAATTGTGATGTCGGTAGGGATCAAAAGGTCGCTTGTCCAAGTATACAGGCCTGGTGTAAGTGTTTTACCTCCAATGCTTCCAGCCCCTAAATTTAGGAAATTAGGGTTAGAACGTCCTGCGGCATCCGTATATGCAGTTTGCATGTCACCCACGGCTGTTGTTAATCTCGTAGCATTAGTTACTCTACAAGGAAGTGGTCCAGCAGCGTCAACTGTATAAATTGTACCAGTTACTTCATTACATTTCAATAAAATAGCAGCTCCAGTTATAGGACTTACGCCAATATCTCCTGTAACATCAGATTTATAGACATCAGTAATTCCTGTTTTAGACAGAATCACAAAATTCTCTGCAACACCAAGATTTATGCCTTTCAATGCCGAAACTTGTGACGAAGTACTAGCTTCCTGTTTTGGAGATGAAATAGGCGTGGTTTCATATTTAGAATTTGCTATTACTAGTTCTGAGGATTCGGCATCTGCACTACAACTTGATAGTACTCCAACTAATAGCATCGCTATCATTGGTATTACTTTTACTAATTTCATAAATTGGGGTTTAAATTGTGAATTAATTATCACTATTCAAATGTGATGATATTATTACCAAAGAAGTTATGTTAATATGCTTAAACATTATACAATTAACATGATTTGAACAATTAAATTTTTTGTGATTAATGTAAAAAAAGCTAAGCCTGTCATTTGACAGGCTTAGCTTTTTTATGGTGTGTTGTTTAAGTTGCGCAATAAATCAGATCATTACATTCTAGCCATGTACCAATTTAACTCTTTTTCAATTCTTTCAAAATGGAAATAGGCAGTAATGTTTTTTTGAAGTCGCAAGAAAGAAGTTTCACTTTTTACGACATAATCAAAAGCTTTGTGGTGCATACAACTGATGGCGACATCAATTTTATCTTGAGAGGATAACATTACAACTGGAATATCTGGATCAAATTCTTTGATTTTATCTAAAGTTTCAATCCCGTTCATCGCGTTTTTATCAATTCCATCCAAATGATAATCAAGGATGATTACATCTGGTTTTTTCTCTAAATTAGCTAGGCAAAGTTCACCAGTTGCATAGGTTTCGACTACGAAATCAGTGTGATGAAGAAATTCGATTTCTAATGACTTTAGAAAAACGGCATCGTCATCTACTAAAAATAGTTTTATTTTTTCTTCGTTTTTCATCAGTTTTTGTTTTTTATATTATTAAATTCTATTTCTAATTCTGCACATGCTTGATTACATGCATTTGAAAGTTGCAGCACCAAATCAGCTATTTCTTCCTTTTGATTTGCGCTATCAGCGGTGTAGCTTTGGATTTTTTTTGCCATTTCTTCAAATTCAGTACTGATACCCATGATAGAAAAGGAAGGTACCATTTTATGAGCTGAGGCTCTCAGTAATTCCCAATCCTTGTTTCTTAAACTCTCCGTCATTGTAGCTACTATAGCAGGTGTTTGCTGTAAGTAAGCATCAATCATTTCCATCATTAATTTAGGATTCGATTTAGTACGGGACTCTAAATAGGCTAGATCAGTATATTTTTTAGTTTTAACCACACTATTTTTTTTAATCTCTTTTGCTTTTTTGGAAGATGATTTCCTAACTATATTTAAGATTTTGCTATAGAGCAAGCGCTCGTCCACGGGCTTTGCAATATAATCATTCATTCCTACCGATTTACATTTGGCTAAATCTACTGTTGTCACATCAGCTGTTAATGCAATAATAGGAATTTCAGAATTCATCGTATTTCTGATATATTCCGTAGCTTCAAATCCATTCATTTCTGGCATCTGGAGATCCATCAAAATGACGTCATAGGAATTATTTTCTAGTTTTTCAATTGCTACTTTCCCGTTTTCGGCAATATCTCGTTCGAATCCAAAATCATCCAATAGTGTTTTCATCAATAATTGATTCAGAGCAATGTCTTCCACTACTAAAACGTTGATGTTTTTGTTGAGTTTTTCTACTTCAATTATTTCGGTTTCCACTTCGGCATCGGCAGTTGTTTTTTGAAAACTCAATCTAAAACTAAAGGTAGTTCCTTCATCAACTTTGCTTGTGACGTTTATACTACCGCCTTGAGGTTCCACTAGTTGTTTTACGATGGCTAATCCGAGTCCAGTTCCTCCATAAATTCTAGAAGTTCCACTTGAGGCCTGTTGGAAATTATCAAATATTGTCGCTATTTTATCTTCAGGGATTCCAATGCCGGTGTCAGTCACGGCAAATTCGATGGTAACATTTTCTGCATTTTCATCAATTAAACGCACACTAACGGTGATTTTCCCTTTGATCGTAAATTTGACAGCGTTACTAACTAAATTTAAAATAATCTGATGCAATCGAATAGGGTCACCTACGATTACTGCAGGAATATTGGAATCATATTCTATAGCTAATTTTAAATTTTTCTCTTGAATTTTTGTTTCGAATAAATGAAGCATCGACGTAATGGAGGATTTCACCTTAAAAGGTATATTTTCAAAAGACATCTTCCCAGCGTCTACTTTTGCTAAATCAAGAATATCATTAATAAGTACAATAAGTGCATCACCACTCATTTTTATGGCATTCAGATATTCTTTTTGTTTCTCAGTCAAATCGGTTTTAAGAACTACCTTTGTAAAACCAATAATGGCATTCATAGGGGTACGAATTTCGTGACTCATATTGGATAAAAATTGCTGTTTTGCTTTTACAGCATTCTCGGCAATTAAAGTAGCATTTTCAGCATTTCGTTTTTCTTCTTCGGCAATTCCCGTTGCGAGTTCAGCAAATACCTTAGCTTCAATTAGTTCTGTCTCAATTCTTTTTTGGTCTGTGATATCTCGTGCTACTACAACGACACCTAGTACATTTCCTTGATCATCTTTATAAACCGATCCGTTGAATAGGACATCTGTTAATTTACCGTTCTTGTGTCGAAGGGTGAGTGGAGAATCAGCGACAGATCCTTTTGCGAATACTTCTTGATATACTTCTCTTGCCATTTGAGGTTCTGTGAAATAATCAAAAAAATCGGAACCGGTAAGAAGCTCTCGCTCCATACCCGTAATCTTGATAGTCGCTTCATTCATATCAGTAATCTTTCCTTTGATACTGATGGTAACCAATGGATCTCGACTTGCTTCAATTAGACTCAACGAATAATTGGACAGTAGTTTTTGGGCGGTTACATCGCGGGCAACAATAACAATTCCTAATACTGCGCCCTTATCGTCTTTATAGACAGATCCATTAAATAAAACATCTGTTAATTTGCCTTCTCTGTGACGAATTGTTAAGGGAGAGTCAGCAACTGATCCTTTATCAAATACCTCGAGATATACTTCACGTGCCATTTGTGGTTCGGTAAAATATTCGAAGAAATTAGACCCAATCAATTTTTCGCGGTTGATACCAGTAATTTGGACCGTGGCCTCATTCATATCGGTAATTTTACCATCAATATTTATAGTAATTAATGGATCTAAACTAGCCTCGATAAGGCTTAGGGAGTAATTAGAAAGTAATTTTTGTGAAGTGGTAAATAATTCTAATTCTTGATTTCTAACTTTTAAACTTTTAATTATAATAAATACAAGTGTAAAAACAACAAATATTAAGATTAAAAGTAGGAAGAATAGTATCTCAGCATTTTGAATGCTTTTTTCGTTTTCTATTTTTCTAAGTTTAAGAACATTGTATTCATCAATATTGATTTTTGCAATGATGCTCTTGATCTTATCCGTGATTACTTTTCCATCTTCTAGTATTGCAATCTTTTCATTTTCATCTAATAAACCAATTTTTCGGTCGTCGATGATTTTTTGTAATAAAAACAAATTTTTCGAAGTCATCATCTTCAAAGAATCAACCTGAATATTTTGGGGAGCATTATTCTTAGTTAGCATTGACAGGGCCGCTAAGTTTCCTTTCATGGCCTTTACAGCGTTATTAAATGTCTCTAAATAAATGTAGTTTTCAGAGATTATATATCCTCTAACACCAGTTTCAATATCAAGAATGTCTAATAGTACATTAGCGTTTTTATGTAGAATCACTTGAGCATGCTCCGCAGAGTCGCTACTGGACTTTACCTGAAGGTTATTATAGTAAAAAATCCCTAGTACAGAAGCCAATATGATGGAAACCAAGATGTAGTAGAGTTGAAACCTTTTTTCTAAAATTAATTTCATGATGTTTTTAAAACTTAACTTAGATTATTTTGATTTTTCATACCAATTTCTTCAATAGGGGATCGCCTTTTATCTTTCAAATTTTTAAAGTGAGAAGGGGAAAGACCTGTTACTTTTTTAAACTGACTTGATAAATGCGCTACGCTGCTATAGCCCATTTTCCATGCAATTTCAGTGATATTGTGTTCTCCGTAAATTATCAATTCCTTAACCCGTTCTGTTTTATGCGAAATGATAAAATGCTCAATTGTTGTTCCTTGCACTTCAGAAAACAGATTGGATAAATAAGTATAGTCGTGATTCAACTTTTCGCTTAGGTAAATAGAAAAATTTACTTTAATTACTTCATCCGAATGATGAACCATTTGGATAATTACATTTTTAATTTTTTCTATCAGCATGGATTTTTTATCATCCATAAGCTCAAAGCCTGCACTAAGTAATCCTTCTTTAAGAAGTTCTCTTTGTGCCATGGTAATGTTTTCCATTACATCCACTTCTCCTAAATCAACAACAATAAAATGCAATCCAAGCTTTTTTAATTCCTCTTTAACTGCTAGTTTGCAGCGATTGCTGACCATGTATTTGATATATAACTTCAAATTATTTATTTTTTAACTGATTCTGTAAAATTTGCATTTTTTTCTCAAAAAAGAATTACATAATTTATAAATTAGTTGTATAATTCACAGATTATTTTGCCTTTTGTTGTGCCAAAAATAGGGAATAATTAGCGATAACAGAAGATGTTTTTTAAAATTAAGGATCTGGTATTGCTATTTCTTATGTAGCAATGGAATGTTGTCGATTTGAGGTTCTCTAGTCTTATTCGATTTTTTTAGCTTTAAAATAACAAACCAAAGAAGCCGTTAACGGTATTTAAATAATACAGCTAACAGCTTCTTTCCTTCAAAGTCACTTTATAATTTAAGCTTTGACAATCATTTTTCCGGTATTTACACCTTCAAACAAACCGAGTAATGCCGTGGGCAATTGATCGAACCCTTCTACAACTGTTTGTGTGAATTGTAGTTTTCCTTCTTTAACCCAACTCGTTAAGTGTTTCATTCCTTCAGGAAATCTATCTTGGTAATTACCGACGATAAATCCCTGCATTAAAACACTTCTTGTTAGTAACATCGGTTGAATTCTTGGGCCCATCGGTGTTTCTTTACTATTATATAAGGATATCTGCCCGCACAATGCAATTCGGGCATGAAAATTAATGGCACTAATAACTGCATCTGAAATTTCCCCACCTACATTATCAAAATAAGCATCTACACCATTTGGACAAGCGTCTTTTACGGATTTATAAATATCCTTGGTTGTTTTATAATTGATTACCTGATCAAAGCCAAAATCTTCGATTAACGTCTTTGCTTTTTCATCCGTGCCTGCTATCCCTATTACGTGACAGCCTTGTAATTTAGCAATTTGTCCCACGACCATTCCTACGGCTCCGGCTGCACCAGAGACCACTACCGTTTCACCTGTTTTTGGTTTGCATATATCCATCAATCCAAAATAAGCGGTTAAGCCTGTCATTCCTAATATACTTAAGTAGTAACTCAACTCGGGGACGTTAGTATCTACTTTTTGTAGAATGTCATCTTTTGATACAAATATTTCTTTCCACGGAGATCTTCCTACCACTGTATCACCAACTTTAAAATTATCGGATTTACTCTCTATAATAGTAGCAACGACACCACCTTCCAAGGGTTCATTAATCTTAAAGGGAGCCACGTATGATTTAGCGTCATTCATTCGACCACGCATGTAAGGGTCTACCGAATAATAGAGCCCTTTTAACAGCACTTCCCCTGACTTTAATTGATCTAATGTGGTATTTTCAAGCTTGAAATTCTGTAGCGTGGGTGCTCCCGAAGGTCTTGATTGCAATATAATTTGTCTTGTAGTCATATTATTTTACTTTTAATTATTTAATAGAGAATAAAACAGTTATTTTTAAAATGGAAAAATGATTTCCTTGTTGTAAAAATAAGTGCTACTTTACACATTATGTTAGTGTTAGCTTACTCTTATTAGTTTTTTGTTTACAAACTCATGAATTCCTTGTTCAGATAATTCACGTCCATAACCAGAACCTTTGGTTCCTCCAAACGGCAAGTCAGCTTGCGTACCTGTTGGTTCGTTGATAAAAACCATACCGCTATCAATTTGATCGGCAATTTTTATGGCTCTTTCTATATCTTTTGTAAATATCGAGCCTCCTAAACCAAAAGGAGAATCATTTGCAAGATCAATAGCTTCTTGTTCGTTGGCAACTTTGTAAAAAGAAGCTACGGGTCCAAATAACTCTTCTTGAAAAGTAGGAACGCCACGTTTTAGATTAGTTAAAATGGTAGGTTGCATAAAGGCTCCCGTTTCAAAAGCTCTTTTACCACCAACTACAACTTTAGCACCTGCTTTTTCAAATCTTTTCACCTGATCCAATAAGTTGACTAAAGCCCCTTCACTGCTAAGCGGTCCAACCTGTGTATTAGGGTCCATAGGATCGCCTACTTTAAGGGAGGCAACTTTTTTGGTAAATTTTTCTAAAAACTCGTCTGCTATTGCTCCTACAGCAATAAATCTTTTTGAAGCGACACAACTTTGTCCAGTATTGCTAAATCTTCCTGCAATAGCCATTTCAACGACGGTATCGATATCTGCATCTTCCAAAATTATAAAGGCATCACTACCTCCTAATTCAAGCACTGATTTTTTTAGATGTTTTCCTGCAGCTTCGGCGATACTTGCACCTGCACCTTCGCTACCCGTTAGTGACACCCCTTTGATTCTCTCATCACTTACCAAGGCTGTACTTCGCTTTCCTGAAATCAATAAATTGGTGTATAAACCTTCAGGAGCTTTTGCTTCTCTAAATAATTCTTCAATTGCGATACCACATTGTGGTACTATCGAGGCGTGCTTTAATAAAATGGTATTTCCTACCATGATATTTGGCGCAGCAAATCGTACGATCTGATAAAACGGAAAGTTCCAAGGCATAACACCAAAAAGAACACCTATAGGGCTACTGCGAACAAACGCTTCGCCAGATTCAGGGTTTAATTTTTTATCGGCGAGAAAGGCAGCACCATTATTAGCGTAGTAATCCAATATATCAGCACTTAAATCAACTTCCCATTCCGCTTGTGCTTTGATTTTTCCCATTTCAAGGGTGATTAAGTTGGCTAAATCACTTTTTCCTTTACGCATCAGATCGGCTGCTTTATGTAACACTTTTGCTCGATCTTCATAAGATGTTTTCTTCCATTCTTGAAAAAAGTCATTCGACTTTCTGATTGCGGCTTCAACTTGTTCGTCAGTCATTTCATCGAATGATTTTACTACTTTGTTTGTGGTGGGATTTGTTGTTTGAATAGACATAAATTTATTTTTAATTAATTAAAATAGATTTAATCTTGCTTTTTAGAGTTTTAAAAGGAGTAGAAATAGATACTGTGATTTTAGATATTCAGAACTACAGTATCTATTTCGACATTTTTTAAACAACTTTTATACAGATTAAACTTTGTTTTATAAAATTAAGTCGAAATTCACTCAATTTGTTGCAACTAAATGTTAAAAGAAAAAAACAGTACTATTAATTAATTCATAAATTTTAACATGTGATTATTTACGGTATGTATTGTAAGGTATTAATGAATGTAGCGCTCTATTTGTCAGTTAATTGGTTTTTATGGTGTATTCAGTTATTATGTTAAAATGATATGGGTAGGGGAGGACGATTAAACTTAGTGAGAGGATTATTTGTTTCATTACTAAG
Organism: Flavobacterium frigoris; assembly: GCF_900111075.1. Lineage (GTDB taxonomy): Bacteria > Bacteroidota > Bacteroidia > Flavobacteriales > Flavobacteriaceae > Flavobacterium > Flavobacterium frigoris. Next base: position 11,785 of record NZ_FOFZ01000014.1, on the reverse strand, counting down.
AAATTATTTTTAGTAGTAAGCTAGGATCTGAACAATTTTATAAATGAAAGCCTAATTCATTTTTAGAACAAACTCCTAGTTAATCACCATCTTTAGTATTACTTTTTTTTAGAATTTGAAAATGGAGATGAGGAGAATAATCGCCATTCAACGATGAATAACTGAACGATTCTATTTGTTGCCTTTTTTTAAAACAGCTCGAATCGCTATATTCGCTAAACTATCTAACGTTTAATGTCCATATAAAATACTTGATTTTCTATTGTAATGTTTGGATCGTAATCCTCAAAACCAGCATGGAAATTAAACCGATGAACTGTGCCACCAAGAGCTGATAAAATATAGGTTCTAGCTTTTATCCAAAGATCTAGTCCAATATGTATATTTTACCCTTTTGTTTGCTCATCTTTAAAAATAGTATTGCGCTAATGTAGATTGCAGTCTTCGTAATGTCCTCTATAAGCAACTTTAGCTAAATTAGGTGCTAATTGCTTTTCGATGAAATTTTAGAAATCGATAGTATTGCCATGATATTCTTTTCCAATGATTTATTTGTAACCGATAAATCTATTGGCGTGTATTTATTCTCAGAGGTCCTTCCTTGAATTACGGCAACATCTGAAGGATTATGCAATATCATTTCTAAAATGATAATGTACCGTGTCTTAATTAGAATAATAAAACAAAAAAATTAAAGCCAACATAAAATGTTTATGTTGGCTTTAAAAGGTAAAATTTGTTTTATTGAGATTAGATTTCGATATAAATTACTTTCGGACTATATCGAGCAACTTAAAAGTTGACTAACTACTTTCCGATTATTTAACGGCTAATAGATCTACTAATTCAATTACAGGATCTTTAGAAAGTAATGTTCCTGCGTTTGCCATTAAAGCTTCTGCAATTTTACCTGCAAGATGTGCTTTTCTACCTTCTTCAGTTTCAAAAGTATCAAAAATCCCAAAGGTTGATGGTCCTATTTGTAATCCGTACCAATTTACAGTGTCTGGTTCGTCTAGTACTAATGGTAAAGCACTTTTTAAAAATGCAGCAACTTCGTCTTCTTTTCCTACTTTAGCTTCTAATCGTGCTAATAAAGCATATTTTTCCATAATGATAAATTTTATTTAGGTAATAAAAGTAGTGTTATTAGTTTTTAGGTTTGCATAGTTTAACTATTGTTCAACCTGAAATTTAACAGTATAGTACTTTTAGCAGAATCAAAAATCATAACAATAAATGGAAACGCTGGATGACTGTTTCTGATTAATGCCTCACCAGATTTAGCGTTTAAGTTTTTATCAGCAAGAAAGACCTCATTTTTATCGACTTAGTAATCTACCATATAATAATTTAGGTTGTATTCCTGTTCCCCTTAGGCTAAAACATTCCCGATTTCAAGGTTGATTAACTCGGTAAACTAGCTTTTTCTTTTTGCGCAAAATATCGGATATTTTATGCAATACTTTTACTCGATCGTCAGTAGAAGTTTTCTTCTATTCTTGGAAAAAGCGATTAGACTTCTCGATTGTGGCTTGAACTTGTTCGTCAGTCATTTCATCGAAGTTTTTTAATACCTTGTTCGTGGTAGGGTTTGTTATTTGAATAGACATTAATTCTGGAAGTGTTAAAACAATTCGAAACAGATACTTTGATTTGAGATAATTAATAAATGGGTTGGTTCTGTATGTAATTTTATTAGGAATGTGCTACTCTTTGATACTCTGTTAAAATGACAGGGATAGGGAAGGAGTTTTGACCATATTACTAGCTATGAACTTAAAACAAAAAATCCAAATAGAAAATGAAATTAAGTCATTTTCTATTTGGATTACTGTTGAATAGCAAATCATCTAAAGCTATTCAGTATCTGTATCGGTGTTTCTAAATAATTTTTTTTCGAAAACATCATTCCAGTCCATTGACTTGATTGCTGACACTTGATTTTGTTCGTTCATATAAACACGAAGTTCTTTATTGGCTACAGCCTTTGTATATAGTGCTTTAAAACGAAATATCGTTGTTTTTGTCTCGTTGTCTTTGTAAATTTCCATTAGTTTAAGATCCTGAAACGGTCCATACCACTGTCTGAATTTAGCACATGTTTTTGATAGTTTTGTTTCCGTAATGTTATTTATTACGGATTGTGTTGCTTCGCTTTGATTAAATGGTTTAAACTTAGAAGTATTGCAGGTCATTAAAATGCGTTTGCCTAATTCATACGCTTTTGACTTTAGATTAGTGTCAACATCGGCGACGGCTAATTTCGTGATTTGGACTTCTTCTGGTTTTACCTCAGTCGTTGTATCTGGTTTTTTTGACTTACATCCAATAAGTACAATTAAACTTAGGAGGAGGATTAGTTTTTTCATAGCTAAGATTTTATTTTTAATAGTAAGTTAGGATCTGGACAATTATCTAAATAAAAGTCTAATTCGCTTTTTGTGGAAACTCCTGGGTAATCACCAACTTTAGCACCAATGTTTTTTATAATTTGAAAATGCAGATGAGGAGAATAGTCTCCATTCACTGCTGAATCACCTAATGATCCTATTTGTTGTCCTTTTTTAAAACCAGTTCCTATTTCGATTTTTTCTAAACTATCTAACGATAAATGTCCGTATAAAGTATAAAATGTATGATTTTCGATGTGGTGCTCCAGAATGATTGTTGGACCATAATCTCCAAAACCGGCATTAAAGTTGAAACTGTGAACTGTACCATCAAGAGCTGCTAAAATAGGTGTTCCAGCTTTTATCCAAAGATCTAGTCCAATATGTATGTTTCGTTCCTCTGTTTCCTCATCTTTAAAAATAGTACTTCGCTTATAAAGATTCCGCTCCTCATTATAGCCTCCATAGGCCACTTGTGAATTATTTAAGGTCAAGTAACTTTCAATGTATTTTTCAAAATTAGCTGAATCTGCTAATGATTCCTTAGCTAGATTGTGATTTAAAACAGATAAGTCTAAAGCGATATATTGATTTAAAGAAATTGAATCAGCTATTACTTTTACGTTTTGGATGTTTCTTATAACGGTTTCTAAACTTGTCATTTTTTGCTATTTTGGATTAACTGTAGTATAAAAAAAGCCAACTGAATGAATCCAGATTGGCTTTTTGATTTTTGCTTTATAAAAAAATAAAATTATTTTTTAACTTCAACTTTTGCTGCACCTTCAGAAACTTTTACGCTAGTTTGGTTTTCCCCGTTTTTAGTGCTTACATCAACGCCATCTGTTCCTACACTTATAGAGGTTCCATCAGGATTTTTTTCCACTTGAGGAGTATCTGTAGTAACTTCAATTGTTTGCGTAGTGGTAGCCGCTGGAGTTTCTTTAGTTTCTTCTTTTTCCTTGCAAGAAACGATTGCCATAACTGACAGTACACCTATAAACATTGTTATTTTTTTCATTTTTATTGTGTTTGAGTTTGTAACTAATTAGTTGACAAGATACTGATTTTATTATTATAAAAAAAACCAACTACATAGCAGTTGGTTTTTCCTAATGCAATATTATGTTTATTAATATAAATTTGGATATTTTAAAGGATTAACCTCATTCATCATTCCGTATACTTTTTCGAAAATATCTTCTGCAGATGGTTTAGAAAAATAGTCACCATCAGTTCCGTACGACGGTCTGTGTGCTTTTGAAGTTAAAGTTTGTGGTTTGCTGTCTAAATAATTATAACCATCTTGTTGTTCAATAATTTGTTGTAAAATATAAGCAGAAGCACCTCCAGGGACATCTTCGTCAATTACTAACAAACGATTTGTTTTAGTGATACTTTTTACAAGATCATGATTGATATCAAATGGAAGTAAAGATTGTACATCTATAATTTCACAGTCAATACCTATTTCAAGAAGTTCTTGGGCAGCTTGCTCCACCAATCTTAATGTGGAACCATAAGAAACTAATGTAATGTCAGCACCTTCTTTCATCGTTTCAACAACACCAATAGGAGTCTTGAATTCACCATAATTTAGCGGCTTTTTCTCTTTTAAGCGGTATCCGTTTAGACACTCTATTACTAAAGCCGGTTCGTCACACTCTAATAGCGAATTGTAAAATCCTGCTGCTTTTGTCATATCCCTTGGAACTAACACATGAATTCCTCTAATAGCATTGATAATCATTCCCATAGGAGAACCAGAATGCCAAATTCCTTCCAGACGATGGCCTCTTGTACGGATGATTAATGGTGCTTTTTGCTTTCCTACTGTTCTGTATTGTAGGGTTGCCAAGTCATCGCTCATTATTTGTATAGCGTACAATAAGTAGTCCAGATATTGAATTTCAGCAATAGGTCGTAAACCTCTTAATGCCATTCCAATACCTTGTCCTATAATAGTGGCTTCACGTATTCCTACATCGGCGACACGTAGTGCACCATATTTTTCTTGCATTCCTTCTAAACCTTGGTTTACATCACCAATAGCTCCTGCATCTTCTCCAAAGATTAATGCTTCAGGATATTTTGTAAAAATGGCATCGAAGTTATCACGTAAAATCATTCTACCATCTGTATCCTCTTTAGAATCTTCAGCGTACTGCGGCAAAACTTGTTTTACCGAAAACACATTTAATTCAGAATCAGAATGTAAATGACTGCTAAATTTTTCCTGATTTTTCTTAGTATATGAAGTAATCCAGTTTGATAATTCACTTTTTCCGCCTTCATTAAGTACAAGGCGCAATGATTTACGTGCCGCAATTAGAATTTCCTTTCTTATTGGGTCTTTTACACTACTTAAGCTCGAAGCATATTTTAGTATGGCTTCTTTATGATTACTTGAATTTGCAATTTTTTCTAATAAGGAAATTAATTCCTTTTGTTCTTCAACAATTGGCTCAATAAAGGCGCTCCATGCCGCTTTTTTACCTGCTAAAACTTCTTTCTTGGCACTTGCTTCAATTTCGGCTAATTCTTCCGGAGAAGCAATATTAATTGCAATCATCCATAATTTCATTTGTCTTATACAGTCAAAATCTCTTTCCCAAGCTAGACGATCTCCATCTTTGTATCGTTCATGAGATCCAGAGGTAGAATGTCCCTGAGGTTGCGTCAGTTCATTTACATGTATTAAAACGGGAACATGTTGTTCACGTGAAATAGTAGATGCTTTTTCGTAAGTAGCAATCAGATCAGTATAATCCCAACCTTTTACCCTAAGGATTTCATATCCTTTTTCAGTATCATTTCTTTGGTATCCTTTTAGGATTTCTGAAATATTTTCTTTGGTCGTCTGATGTTTTGCATGAACTGAAATACCGTACTCATCGTCCCAAACGCTTATTATCATTGGCACTTGTAAAACACCAGCAGCGTTAATTGTTTCAAAAAATAAACCCTCAGAAGTACTTGCGTTACCAATGGTTCCCCAAGCGATTTCATTCCCTTCATTCGAGAAATTAGCTGTATTAGGTATTCCCTTAACTTGTCTGTATATTTTAGATGCCTGCGCAAGTCCTAATAATCTTGGCATTTGCCCTGCAGTAGGAGAAATGTCAGCACTGGAATTTTTTTGTTTCGTTAAGTCTTTCCAAGAACCGTCTTCATTCAAGCTATGAGTAGCAAAATGACCTCCCATTTGTCTACCGGCAGACATAGGCTCTTGTTCTATGTTTGAATTACCATATAGTCCAGCAAAAAATTGTTCAACAGTCATTTGACCTATAGCCATCATAAATGTTTGATCCCGATAATATCCAGAACGGAAGTCACCGTTTTTGAAAAATTTAGCCATGGCTAATTGAGGCACTTCTTTTCCATCTCCAAAAATTCCGAATTTTGCCTTTCCGGTCAACACCTCTCTACGCCCTAATAGACTACATTCTCTACTGATCATAGCGATTCTATAGTCGTTCAACACTTCGGTTTGAAAATCTTCAAATGTCAATGCGGTATTGGTTTTTTCTTTTATCATAATTGAAAAGTATCACTTAAAGGAACAAATTTACTTAAAAACTATCTATTATCATAATACAGTGAAAGAAATAAAATTTAATTATTGTCAATTATATTGCTGTAACTAAAGGTAAAATTTAGTTATTCGGAATTTAGTTGTTATTTTATTGAAAATAATACAATTAAAAAGTATTAATACTTTCGATTAAAACCATTTTCGATTAAATAAATTGATTAATATTTTGGGCGACAACGTAATTACAAAACGAATTTTTTCATTGTATTTGTCTTGCCCTATTTCCCAACCATTAGAAGAATACACTGGAAGGTACATTTCAAAGTAGTCAGGAACCAGATTCAACCGGATACCACTGTCGTATAAAAATTTCTCGTTTTGGTATTTATTTTTCAATAGTCCGGCATCACCGTAGATTTCTATCCAATTCCAAATGGCATAACTTGCATTCACAGTAGTCATCCATTGATTAGCGTAAGGCGTATTCAGTTTTGATTTAAAACCACCTTCAGCCACGATTAACTGCTGGCTAAAAAAGCCACTGTTTTCAGATCTTCCATAGTAGCCATAATCAAATAAGTAATCTGTGGGCCGGTCTAAAGCAAAACTAAAAAAATCAGAATTAGTTGTATTGTATAGAAAAGTACCGGCATAAAAGCGCAAATTGATCTGACGATTATTTTCAAATAGTTGTCGGTATTCTAATTCTGCAGCGGTTTTTCCAAACTTCGCGGCTATTTGTAGATCAGTCGAAAAACTGAAATGATTGGTAATTTCTGTTGTTGAATTGAAGTACTTTGCATTGAATACAGAATAATTTTCTGTAGAATTGTCAATAACTAGGGCACTCTTTTCTCTACTCACCATCACTTGACGCAATAGGATTAACTGTTTTTTGTTGTCTCGAATGTCATCTTCCCTAATTTTTAATTGAATCATCGGGTTGATTTTCAAATAGGTGGCGTCTGCTGCATAATGAAAATACGCGCCCGATAGTGAATAACGTACGTTGTAAAGAAGACTGTTTCTATAATTTTGATTGACAACCACAAAACCAGATCCTGAAAATGTTTTTGCATTTGTTGAATAAGCCGGATTGACATCAAAAATAAAGGGTTTGTCTAAAATCGTTTTGTTATGTAGTCGCAATCCAGGCGAGAGACCATCATATAAATTGTAGGTGAGGGTGGGTACATATAAAACCTGATTGTAATACGGATCCTCAAGATCCTTCATAAACACAAATTTTATGGGACGGTTATTTGGAAAAAAAGACTTTAGTGATTTCCAGTTGTTTCTTAAATTGTATTCAGGAACTTCATTCTTATAATTTAAAACAATTTTATCAGCATTTTTTCTTTCTAAAGTAAATACACTGTCGGCTATCTGGGGATCCAACCATTTTTTAAATACAATTTCGCCTTTATTAATTCCATAAACAGGCACGGGAACGATAACCCCAGTTTTATTTTTAATGGTAAACGAAACACTATCCTTAGATTTTACAACATCTGCAAATTTAAAATCAATGATTTTCCGGGATTCAATAATTGTTCTAAAAAACCAATCAATATTCTTGTCGGTACTTCTTTTTAAAGTGGATTCAAAATTGTTTCTAGAGACCTGTTTTTCCTTATTTTCAGCATAGAATTGTTGAATACTATTTGTAACGGCAGCACCTCCAAGGTAATTATCCAGATATCTAAAACTTAATCCGGCGCGATATTTACTCGCGATTTGTTCGTTAAATTTTATCAGAGAATTTTTAGGATCTCCCAGTGGCTGATCCAGATTTTTTCTAGCCATCAGCATGTAGAAATAGCTGTATTGCTCGTTAAAATCCAGATTGGTCAGATTATAACTTTTTAACAATAGAAAGGTAGAGGCGCTACCCAGCATCTTTGTGTTTGGGTAATTCTGTTCTATATATTTCATCATCACATAGACTTGAATTCCGTCATAGATCCAATTGTCTTTCCTATTGTCTAAATGCAAACTATTTTTTAGATAGGCATTCAAATAAGTCTTTAGAAATTTAATCTCATAGGTAAATTCATCCGAAAACGGCCTGATAAACGAAGGCAGCTGATTTAATCCATAAAATGGATTTCGATCATAATCAGTTTGGGAAACGACAATTTTTTCAAAAGGGTATTTCCCAATTAAATGATCGACATAGTTTACAATACATTCAATAGCGTAAGCTTGTTGTTTTGAACTTATTTTTTCTTCCTTCAAATTAGTCACCACTTCAAGATCATCTATTTTAAAACTGGAAAAACTAGATTTAGGTTCTATAAATAAACTAAAATTGCTTCTGTTTTTCCCTGTAAGTTTAAAAACTGAATAGTTTTCTTTTTGAATTGTTTCCCCGCTGTTTAAGTCAGTGGTGACTTCTAAACTTTTAGGCACTTTTAATTCGATATCAATGTCAGACACCGCATTGGCAATATCATCTAAATTGGCATTGCTGTATGTTATAAAAGCATGGTTTTCATAGCGGGCAGGAGTGAGGTACCATGTTTTTAGATTCATGCTTCCGGTGGCATCATAACCAAATTTTGTGAATTTATCACTTGGAATTTTTGTGGTATAAGTAAGTCGCAATTTTATTTTCTCATTTGGGGCGAGTTTTTCTCTTAATTGGACGCTAATGATATCTGGATTTGTAGTCGTTCTTTCCCATGAAAGAAATAATTTTTCAGAATCAACAATCGTTAGATTTTTAGTACTGCCTCGTTCGTTTTCTTTGGCCAAATGGAAACCACGATAAAATTCATCCGAAAATCGTCTCGCCAAAGGAGTGTTAACATCTGCATAGGCATTATTCCAATCGTTTAAAATTACTGAAGTCAGCGTGTCATTAGACTCATTAAAAAAGGTGAGTTCTTGCTCAATATTCAAAGTTTTATCATCCCCATTGACTTCAACAAACATTTGGGAATGATGCTGGGCATATTGTTTTATCGGTATCAATAAAACGAAGATACAAATCGCTATTTTATAAAATGGTTTCAACTTTTATTCAACTGGTTAGTAGTACACAATATACATTTATTTGGATACAAAATAAATTATTTTTTTGAAAAAGGCATAAAAAAAGCTGTTCGTAAAAACAGCTTCCTTTCTTAAAAATTGGGTTGCAAATTGTACTTTTTATAGAAAGTATCTAAAACTTCTACCACTTCGTCTTCGGTGTCAACAATTCGTATCAGATTCAAATCGTCGGGGCCAACAGTATGTTCTCTTTCGATTAAAACTTTTTTTACCCATTCGATTAATCCTGACCAAAATTCAGTTCCTACCAGTATGATAGGGAATTTTGCAATTTTTTTCGTCTGAATCAACGTCATCGCTTCAAACAATTCATCCAAAGTCCCAAATCCACCTGGCATCACCACAAATCCTTGAGAATATTTTACAAACATTACTTTTCTAACAAAGAAGTAATCAAAATTTAGGTTTTTATCGCCGTCAATGTACGGATTGAAATGCTGCTCAAACGGCAATACAATATTCAAACCTACTGAAGTTCCACCGCCCAGATGTGCACCTTTGTTACCTGCTTCCATAATCCCGGGACCTCCACCAGTAATCACGCCGTAACCAGCTTTACTAATTTTGTAAGCTATTTTTTCGGCAAGTAGATAGTACGGATCTTCTGGCTTAGTTCGTGCCGATCCAAAAATGGACACACACGGACCTATGCGTCCCATATTTTCATAACCGTTTACAAACTCGGCCATAATTTTAAAAATCGCCCAGCTGTCATTAGTCCGGATCTCATTCCAGTTTTTCTGTTTTAAGCGGTCTTGGATTATTTTATCCTCATCATTGTCAAAATCTTCTAATCTCATATTCGTATTATATTATTAACTATTATTTTTTGGAGCCTTATCCAGCTATGCGCTTGTATCTTTTTATTTTTTGAAAGATAAAAATAAAAAGGATACCGCTTCTATCTGGGCTAGAAATCCAAGATACTAAAGTAACTCTTTTTTCAAAAGTAGGGCAGTATCCTATTTTTATTTTTAATAATTTTGCGGGAGGTTGATTTCTATGAAAAATTGGACGATGTCAGAAAACTAAGTAGGACCGTCTTTTTCTAAATCGTATAAATAAGAAAAACCTTAAAATCAATAGTGTGAAAATCAAAAAGAGATGTATATTTGATGTTATATACTAGTTACCAGCCATATTATGACGACAGCGAAAAAATGAAACATACACTAACAATACTTTTGCTTTTATTAAACTACTTTGCTTTTGGACAATCAAGCCGAAGCGAATTAGCTAACTCTAAACTTTATGTTAGAGCTACTTATTTTGACAAGAAAAATGAAAATATTGGACTGCAAACAAGAACTGACTTAACTGACACAATTATCGACAAAGTAAAATATAGAAAGTTTCAAACATCTGATTTTATTGATTATGCAGACAAGAGAGAAATGAAAACTTTCTATGAAACATTTGAAAATGGAATTTACTCTTTGCTTGACAAAAACAAAAAAGTTGTTCATAAAATCAACTACCAAATTGACAGAGAACAAACTGCTTCAATTTTCGGAAAACAATCAAATGTTTTACTTGAATTTATAGACACACGAAATAGCTATCCAAGAGACAGTTTAGTTGCCACAAAAAAAACACCGAGAAAGTATTACTTAAAAGAAAATTCAGAAATCTATATCATACTTATTCCCGATTTACAATCGCTTGTTGTTTCAAGTAATGGACAGTTTTACACCAAACAGTTAATGGGCGACAATTATAATGACATAACAAACGGTTTCAAAAACAGCCTAACAGCTTCAACTAAATTCGACATAGAAAAAGGTGATGAAATTCAGTTATTTTATCGCAGAAAATGGTACAACGACACAACTAATCTTGCTGAATATCAAGACAAACAATTCAAGAATATCAAATATTTAAGTGACACCATTGTAAACAATAAAAAAACGTTGAAATTTGAAGTTGAAGGTTACAATTATTTAAGCGGTTCTTACGATAATCCTCAAGAACTTTTAGTAACTGTTACAGACAAAGGTTATTATGTAGGTAATCAATTTGTTGCATTTCAAGACTACAAAACAGAATTGAAAATAGTAGCAACTGAACAAGGCAAAGAATTATTTCTGCAAGGCGTTACTTTTGACACAATCGCAGGAAACACTTACAAGAAAATAGTTCAAGCGAAAAGCGACCAATATAGATATTACATTTTGCCTTTCTTTCCAATGCCATTTATTGAATTTGGTAATGTCCAAGGAATAATTACTTACACGAAAATCAAAGGAATTGAAAGTGGTACGAAAAGAGAAAGAAATTACATCACAGACAAAACTAACATCAGAGATATAATAAGTAAGAAACTTAATGAAATTGAAGTAATGATTTACTTTGTCGAGGAAGCAGAAGTTGAAATTGTAATTCAAGACTATGAAACAGACAAAGTGATAGGAAATTCTAAAACAAAAGCAAAAAAAGGTCTAAACACATTTGTGGTTCAATCAGACAATTTTGAAAAAAACAAACAATATAGTGTTCAGATTAACTACGAAGGCAAAGAGAACTCGGGAAGTTTTTCAAATAGTGTAACAACAAAATATTGATAATAGAAACAAATACGGCTGGTAACAGCGGTTTGCAGAAATGGCGAAATATGTGGTAAATTCACGTTTATCTTTCGCAAGAAATTTTATCTTAACCGAAAGATCTCGGTTAAGAAGTTCGCCACTTCTGCAAGCCGCGAGACGTCAGGCTGTGAAAAAACTCCGTTTTTCACTTAATTAAGGCAAAAACAATCATTCTACACTTCAAAAGAAGCACGCTAAACAAGCTTATTTTT
>NZ_FOFZ01000017.1 GCF_900111075.1 Flavobacterium frigoris | reverse complement strand
TTGATTAGTTCGCTATAACAATCTTGCATTTGGTATAATTTGGAAACACAAAGATCTAGATTTTAATATTTCCCCACAACAATATGTCTTGATCCTTTTTTTGCACCAGGGATAAAAGTGGAAATCCTCTCTGGTCTCGTTTTCAGAACGAGACCAGAGAGATTGAAACGGATAGCCCGGTCTCGCTGGAACGCTAGTGGAAGCGAGGAGGTGCCCAAATTCTAAATCTATTTTTTATCTACAACGGGTCTATTTTCTCTATTAGCCAATTCCCATGCCATCGTAAAAGCCAGTCGCGCTCTCTTTGTTAAGGCATCGTATTCGATTTTGTCTGGTGTATCTGATTTTTGATGATAATCAGCATGAACACCATTAAATAAGAAAACGGAAGGAACACCATGCTTTGCGAAGTTATAATGATCAGAACGCTCGTAAAAATGATTTGGATCTGCAGAATCATTATATTTATAGTCCAGATCCATTTGGACATACTTTTTATTTGCCGTGGCGGTGATAATATCTAAATCACTTGACAGACGATCTGCCCCGATTACGTAGACATAGTTATTCGTATTGGCATGTGCCGCATCCCGACGGCCTATCATATCGATATTGATATCTGTAATAGTGTTTTCCATGGGGAACAAAGGGTTCTCCGAGTAATAGCTAGAACCTAATAAACCATGTTCTTCGCCTGTTACATGTAAAAACATGATTGAACGTTTAGGACCGTGACCGTCTTTTTTTGCTTTTTGAAATGCTTCGGAAATTTCTAATAATGCAACCGTTCCTGAACCGTCGTCATCAGCGCCATTATAGACATCTCCATTTTTTACTCCCACATGATCGTAATGCGCAGAGATAACTACGATTTCGTTAGGTTTCTCTGAACCTTCTATAAAGGCCCATATATTCTCAGAATCGGGTAGACTTTGATCTCGCTTGGCATTCAAAAAGGCAGCAGGAACTTTTTGGTAGAAGTTAGTCGCTCCTTTAGGAAATGAAATGTTATTTTTTACATATTGACTGATTAGGTAAGTTCCAGCTCTTTTTTGTCCTGCAGAACCAGTTTCCCGGCCTTCCATTCCGTCAGCTGCCACAATGTAAAGATGTGTTTTTAGCTCATTAGCAGTAATGGTATTCATATATTTTGTAGGATCAGAATTATCTGCTGATTTAGTAACTTTTGTGCTACTGCACGATAGCGTAGTGGCCAACACAAATAGAGAAAATATTTTTTTCATTTAGGGGTTATTTTAGATTGATGACAGTGTAAAATGCAAATAGGGTAATAATTATAGATACTATTATGAAGTTGATGATAAAAATAAGACTACTTTTTAGAAAGGAAATCATTCGTGTTTCTTCGTAAAATCGACGATGAGCAGGGAAAAAATAGTAGACCATCCAACCGTATCCCATGAAATTCAAAGTTACTGTAATAAATTCAAGTGCTGCTGATTCTTGAAATAAGGATAGGAATTTATTGGCTAGAAAGAGTATTAAAAAAATCAATAATAGAAATGAAAAATAATGCAAGGTAAAAATACCATGATCAAAATAATACCATCGCTTTTTGCCATGAAATACCCATAGGCTGAAGGCGAAGAACGGCATGAATATAAAGAGAACTTTAGGTAGATTATGCACAAATGATTCGATAAATTTACCCATCATTTCTTTGTTCGTACTGTTTTCTTTGACAATTAGAATTTTTGTGGCTATCCAATATTTAAAATCGGATAGTTTTTCAGACTCAGATGCCTGTTTCTGAATAGAGTCTAATTCTTTTAAAGAACTATAGGTTATATTGCCAAATTTGACGCGTTCTTTTTCTTTTTTTGTAGCGTTAGCAGTTGGTAAGTCAAAATCTATAGTTACGTTTTTTTCTCCACTATTATGTACTATTTCAGAGTCGTGACTAGAAAAAAGAGCAATCAATAAAAAGGTAATAAAACTGATAAAAATATAGAGACGTACCGGTGCTAAATATGACAATCGTTTTCCAGAAAGATAGGCTTTGGTTAAAGTTGCTGGTTTGAATAAAAGATTTTTTATGGTCTTCCAAAAAGCATTTTCGTAGTGCGTTAAATCTTCAAAAAAATGAATGAATAAATGATGGAAAGTTTTTCTCGTATTTGTATTTTCTTGTCCGCAATTAGAGCAGAAGCGATTTTCTACTACGTATCTACAATTCAAACAGGTTTTGTCTTTTCTTAAAGTACCTTTACTCATAAACAGTTAATTGGTTTTATGGAATTAGTAGGTATTATTATTGCTAAAAAGCATGGAACTATTAATACTCATGTGCAATATTAGTACAATTTGAGCTTTAATAGTTACATGCTGTAAGAGAAAAGTACTATTTTTTTAATACCTCATTCAGGAAAAGTTTTAAATGTTCGAAAGAACGTCTTGCAGCTGTGGCATTGTAAGCAGCCCCTTTTGAATTATCATTTCCATATTCCGGATTGGTAAAGCCATGAACTGCGTCTGCATAATATATCATTTGCCAATCCGCTTTTGTGTCACGCATTTCCTGTTGAAAGGCTGTAATTTCTGCTGCAGATTCGTAAGGATCATCAGCTCCGTGACAAACCAAGACTTTAGCGGTAATCGCTTCAGTAGGTCTTGTAGCATCTCTGCCTAAACCACCATGAAAGGAAACCACTCCTTTTACATTGAGATGCCCACGAGCAGCTTCAAGTACCCCTGTTCCTCCAAAGCAATATCCAATAACTACAATATTATCGGGATTAGCACCAGCCTTAATCAATTGTTCCAAGGCTAATGAAATTCTTGTTTGATATTCCTTGTAGTTGGTTTTATAATAACTGGATTTTTGGCCTGCTTCAGCATTATCTTTCGGGTAATTCCCTTCTCCATAAATATCTGCTACGAAGGAGTAGTACCCCAAATTAGCCAAATCTCCTGCAATATCCTTAGATGCTTTGTCAATTCCATGCCATGCAGGAAGAATCAAAATCCCCGGTTTTTGGTCGCTTTTCTTTTTTGGCGCAATTTTAAAACCATTTAAAACCTGACTTCCGTCTTTATAAACAACTGCTTTTAATTGACCAAAAGAGGCGTTTGAGTATATAAGAACTCCCAAAATAAAATATTTTAAATTTTTCATTGTATGTTATTTGTTTATACAAATATCAGAAATAAAAATAAATATTTAACTTTATACTATAGAATAAATTGATGTATGTATCTCTTTATTTGAGAAAAGTGCCAAATTTCAGTAATTTTGTAAACAAAATATTACAATGAAATATTTCTTTTAAAGGCACAGCCTAATTCAATCATGGAGTCCGTTTTTGCAATCCCCTGAATGGTGTCAATTTTTTCATAGAGTAATTTTCTCATGTGCTCATGGTCACGTGCAATCATTTTTATATACAAGGTATAAGAACCTGTAATGTAATAACACTCCGTTACTTCCGGGATTTTTTTAAGTTCTTCTATAATTCTGCTTGAATCTTCATCTTTATTTAAAGTAATCCCAGTAAAAGCGCCCCAATCATAGCCTATTTTTTTTTCGTTGATGATGGGTTTGATTCCCGTAATGATTCCTTGCTCCATCATACGATTGATACGCTGATGGACCATAGTATTTGATATTTTTAATGTTGCAGCTATTGCCGAATAGGCCATACGACCATCTTTTTCTAATTCTTTTATGATGTTAATGTCGAATTCATCTAATGTATCCATGGATTTTTCTTTAAATTTAAATGCGTAACTTTAGTAGCTATAAAAGTAATTGTTTTTTTTCTTTTTCAGTTAGAAATATAGATCTAATTTATGAAAAATGACTTTTAAAATAGTGTATTTATATAAAATTAACTTTTTACTACAGTAAATAAGTCAAAACCATTGATTTTTGTTGTGAAACACAAAAATATTTGTATTTTTGTATTCTAAGCATTAAAAAATAATAGATCATGGAACACACACATCAAGGACTTTCTTCTAAAGCAGAAGCGTTAATAGAAAAAGAAAATAAATATGGAGCTCATAATTATCATCCATTACCGGTAGTTCTTGACAAAGGTGAAGGGGTTTTTGTTTGGGATGTTGATGGTAAAAAATATTATGATTTCTTGTCTGCATATTCCGCAGTAAATCAAGGACATTGTCATCCAAAAATTGTTGGAGCAATGGTAAAGCAAGCACAAACCTTGACTTTAACATCTAGAGCATTTCACAATGACCAGTTAGGAGTTTTTGAAGAATATGTGACTAAATATTTCAATTTTGACAAAGTGTTACCTATGAATACAGGTGCTGAAGCTGTTGAAACGGCTTTGAAATTATGTAGAAAATGGGCTTATGAAGTAAAAGGGATTCCTGAAAATCAAGCAGAAATTATTGTTTGTGAGAATAACTTTCATGGAAGAACAACGACAATCATTTCGTTTTCAAATGACGAAAATGCACGTAAAAACTTCGGTCCGTTTACAGATGGGTTTATCAAAATTGCCTATGATGATATTGACGCTCTAGAAGCAACTTTAAAATCAAGTAAAAATATTGCAGGATTTTTAGTAGAACCTATTCAAGGTGAAGCAGGAGTTTATGTTCCTAGCGAAGGTTATTTGGCTAAAGCCAAAGCACTTTGTGCAGCTCATAACGTTTTGTTCATAGCAGATGAAGTACAAACAGGAATAGCACGTACTGGTAGATTATTAGCAACTTGTGGCAATTGCTCTTGTACTAAAGGATGTGAAAATACGCCAGAAGTAAAACCAGATATCCTTATTTTAGGAAAAGCAATTTCAGGAGGAGTATATCCAGTTTCTGCCGTATTGGCAAATGATGGAATTATGAATGTCATCAAACCAGGTCAACATGGATCTACTTTTGGTGGAAATCCGGTTGCTGCCGCTGTTGCCGTTGCCGCTCTTGAAGTAGTTCGTGACGAAAATTTATCAGAAAACGCAGAACGTCTCGGAATCATATTGAGAAAAGGACTGAATGATATCGCTTCAAGAAATTCACTAATCAGTTTAGTGAGAGGAAAAGGATTGTTGAATGCAATAGTAATCGATTGTGATGAAGAATCTGATTTAGCTTGGCAAATTTGTTTGAAATTTAGAGACTACGGATTATTGGCTAAACCAACTCACGGGAATAAAATTAGATTTGCTCCGCCATTAGTAATTACGGAAGCTCAAATTCAAGACTGTCTTGCAATTATTGAAAAAGCACTTAACGATTTCAAATAAAAATTTGTTATGGAACGATTTGTAAAATTAATAAAAAACCGGTCAGATATTGGTGCGGGAACGCGAGGATCTGATTTAGGGGTTGATGCTATCGAAATTGCAGCTATCAATAAAAACAGTGATTATTTTAATCGATTTGAGTTTGAAGATGTGAAAACGCACAACGAAAGCATCTATGATAAAAATAGAAATAATTTTGCTAAAAGAATCGAACACGTTGTAGAACAATGTACGCGAGTTTCTTATGCTGTAAAGCATAATTTACAAGCGAATTATTTTCCTATTGTGCTTTCAGGTGATCACTCGTCAGCATTGGGAACGATAAGTGGAATTAAAGCGGTTTATCCAACAAAGACCATAGGTGTGGTTTGGATTGATGCGCATGCCGATTTACATTCGCCTTACACTTCTCCATCAGGAAATATTCATGGAATGCCTTTATCAGCAGCGCTGGGAGAAGATAATTTAGATTGTCAAATCAATGAAATTACTCCCGAAACAGTACAGCATTGGGAAGACATGAAAAACATTGGTACTCCTGGTACTAAAATACGTCCCGAAAATTTAATTTACTTTGGAGTTCGTGATACGGAAGAGGCAGAGAATAGCCAAATTGAAAAATTAGGGATTAGAAACTACATGGTAGATGAAGTACGCTATAGAGGACTTCAAACCTGCGTTTCTGAAGCATTGACTAAGCTGTCAAATTGTGATTTAATTTACATTTCGTTTGACGTAGATTCTATGGATTGTGATATGATTTCATATGGTACGGGAACCCCTGTTGCTAAAGGATTTGATCAACATGAAGTAATTGCGATCATCAATCAGATTATTAAAAGTAGAAAGGTAGTTTGTCTTGAAGTGGTAGAAGTAAATCCACTTTTGGATACTAAAGGAAATAAAATGGCAGAAACCGCTTTTGAGGTTTTAGAACAAGTGACTTCCACCATAGTTTTACCTATCGAATAGTAGTTTAAACTTTTCATTTTAAACATAAAATCCCAAAGCCTACTTGTTAGATTTTGGGATTTTTTTTATGAATTGGGTGCAAATTAATGGGCTGATTCGTTTTTAAAATCTATATTTTAGGAACCTTATTTAAATCTATTTTCAGGAGCTTTTCCCGTTATTCGCTACAACCCATTTGGTCTCAAACCCTTTTACTAGGCACTGGCAGGAGCTTCCTGCGGTCGCTCTGCCACTACCAGTAAAAGTGGTTTTCGACCTGCATGGGGTTTTCACTGCTACCGGGGCTAGGGGATTTGTGGGGTAATTGGAGTGATTGTGGTTTTCCGTAAAGTTTATTGTGGAGAAGGTTTTATATTTGAATTCAAAAGTGTTATTTATTCAGATTTTTAGGATATTTAATGGTATATTTGAAATAACTAGTAAAAGGAAAATAGCGCCAAAAAAGTTAAATTTGGATGAATTCTCGCTATAATGCAGCATGTATAAGTTCCATGTTAGCTAAAAAAAAACATGTACCAAATGACAGAAAAATTAAGATTAGATTACGATGCTTTTTTAAGGTCTTTTAAAAGAAATACAGATGTCCCTCATTCAATTTTGTTAGGGGCAGGTGCATCAATAAGTTCAGGAATTCAATCTGCATATGACTGTATTTGGGAATGGAAAAAAGACATTTATCTCTCTAAGAATATAAATGCATCAGATTATTATAAAAATTACAAAGAGAATTCTGTTAGAAAAAGTATACAAAAATGGCTGGATAGTCAAGGAGAATATCCTGAATTAGACTCTAATGAAGAATATTCTTTTTATGCAGAAAAGGCATATCCAATTAGTGATGATAGAAGAAAATATTTTTTAAGTCTAATAGAAAATAAAGAGCCTTATATTGGTTATAGACTATTATGTTTACTTTCAGAGCATAATATTATCAAATCTGTTTGGACTACAAATTTTGACGGACTTATTGTTCGTTCAGCTCATCAGAACAAACTGACACCAATAGAAATAAATCTAGATAATGTAGATAGAATCTATCGAAATCAAAGCAACAAGGAACTTCTTGCAATCGCTCTTCATGGTGATTATAAATTCAGTTCATTAAAAAACACAATAGAAGAGTTAGATTCTCAAAATGAAGTGTTTATTGAAAATCTATCTAATTATCATCTAGATAAAAACTTGATAATTATTGGCTATAGCGGAAGAGATACATCTTTAATGGACGCAATAACAAAGGCTTTCACTCGAATAGGTGCTGGAAGATTGTATTGGTGTGGTTATGGAAGTGAAATATCGGACGAAGTAGCTAAATTGCTTAGTATTGTTCGAGATTCTGGAAGAGAAGCCCATTACGTAACAACAGACGGATTTGATAAGACTATAATTCATTTAGCTAAATCAGCATTTGAGGATAATGCTTCTCTTTCAAAAGAAATTCAAAACGCACTTGAAAGCTCTGAAAATGAAGAGTATTTAAAAACTGAATTTCATTTAAATTTTTCAAATACAGGAAAATATATTAAAAGTAATTTACACCCTGTTGTTTTCCCAAAAGAGGTATTTCAATTTGAAATTGACTATAAGAATGAAAAACCTTGGAGTTTTTTAAAAACTATTTGTCAAACAAATAACATCTGTGCAGTCCCTTTTAAAAGAAAAGTACTTGCTATAGGAACACTAACCGATATTTCAAATGCATTTAATGGTCTTTTAAAAAGTGATGTTAAAAGAGAATCAATAAGTAAGTTTGATGTCGAAAATGTATCAGCCTTCAAATCTTTAATGTTGCAAGCAATTTTGAAACATTTTGCCAATGACAAAAGAATTTCTACCAATAATAAAAATAAAATATGGTTGACTTCCAATGAAAGTGAATACAAAAGCATCAAAATTCATAAGGCACTATATCTTTCATTTTACTTTGATAAAAACAAAAGCTTTGGTTACTTAACTTTTACACCAACAATAAATTTAACCTGTGACCAAGAAATTTCAAAAACAGAAAAGCTAACTATTAGTAAATACAACTTAGAGAAATTATATAACGATAAATATGACGAAATATTAGAAAACTGGAGGAAGCTTTTATTTAATAAACCTAGAATAAAATTTGAATATCCTCTTCAATCTGGTAGCGGTCTTGAATTTCAAATATCTTCAAGTACAGCTTTTGGAGAAATAAATGTTCTAGACTCTAAATTTAAAGGTTACACACCAAAAGAATACGATAATAGACAAACTCAATTTAAGGGTGTCCAATTTTTAGAACCACAACTTGTTTTTCGTAACATTTCATCAGATATGGAATTCAAAGATTACCATCCAATGAGAGGTTTAGTAAATAATCGTCCTTATGATGTTAATCTAAACGGAGTAATCTTATCTAATGAAATAAACTTATCTGTTATTTGTGGAGGAAAATATTCAAATAAGTTTTATGCCTTTCTTTCCCAATTACAAACAAAACACTCAACTGACAACATAAACCCTGATTACTTAATAGATTACCCAGGCTTTTCATCAATTTATAATATTCCCTTAAACATTCCATACTTTGAAAATGATGGGAGTTGGCTGGATATTGATTTTAAAGGTGATAATGGGCTTGAAGCGCACGAAAATGCAATTAAACTTGCTAGACTTATAACTTCAAAAATTGAACAAATAGCCAATACCAAAAGTCAAAGTACAATCGTTATTTTTATTCCAAACGAATGGCAAAATTTTGAAAGTTTTGTAAACAAAGAAGAAAGTTTTGACTTACACGATTATGTAAAAGCATTTGCTGCTTCAAAAGGAATTGCGACACAATTAATTAGGGAGAAAACATTAGAAGACAATTTAACTTGTCAAATTAATTGGTGGTTATCACTATCATTTTATGTGAAATCTTTAAGGACTCCTTGGATTTTAAATAATCAGGAAAAAAACACAGCATATGCTGGAATTGGGTATAGTATTTCTAAAATAAAAGATAAATCAGAAATTGTAATCGGTTGTAGTCACATTTATGACTCTAATGGACAAGGATTAAAATACAAATTATCGAAAATTGATAATTATATTTTAGATAAACAAAACAATCCGTATTTATCATTTAAAGACTCCTTTGAATTTGGAGTTTCGATTAGAACACTTTTTTACGAATCATTAAATAAACTTCCTGAAAGAGTAGTTATTCATAAAAGAACAAAATTTACACAAGATGAAATAGACGGTATTAAAGCTAGTTTACATCAGGCTGGAATTAAAAAAATAGACCTTATTGAAATCAGTTTTGAGACTGATGCACGTTTTGTAGCAATGAGCGTATATAATAACGAATTACAAGTAGATAAATTTCCTATTTCAAGAGGAACTTGTATCGTAACAAATAAACACACTGCCTTATTGTGGACTCACGGGATCGTGCCTTCTGTTCGACAACCGAATTATAAATTTTACTTAGGTGGTAGAAGTATTCCTGCTCCAGTTAAAATAACTAAACATTATGGAGAATCAGATATTGATTTAATTTCAACAGAAATTTTAGGCTTAACAAAAATGAATTGGAACTCATTGGATTTATATTCAAAACTACCTTCAACTATTGATTCATCAAATAAAATAGCGAGAATTGGAAAATTACTGTCTAGATTTGAGGGAAGAACTTATGATTATAGATTGTTTATTTAAAAAAAAATCCCCCGCGCTTCCGTACGAATCCTTTCGTGTATAGTTAAGCACTAGCATAAAAGTCACTGCGAGGAACGAAGCTGTCCCATAAAAAATGTAACTTCAAACTAAAGAAATATAAGGCTTAAGTTTTGTCGCGAATATGCTTTGTGAGATTGCTTTCCCAAAAAATCGGGACAGGCTGTTCGTGGTAATGACAATTCGTAATACCGTTATTATGAAAATTACCCGTGATTAGTAGCCCTGATGGGAGCGGCATCTCCCGATTTAATAAAACAAGGCTTTTTAGCCGTAGTTTTTATTATTCGGGAATACAGCGGACAGCAGGAGGGGAAGTTCTTGAAAACGATTGTTGTCCTGCTCCTAAAAATAAAACAGACTATTAAATTTTTTCATTAGAGGCTAATGAACCGCAATGCGTTTATGTTAGTGATTTTATTAGATTTACTGTAACACATTTGTGTTTTTACACTCTTATTAGAAATTGATTATTACTTATTTAAAATATAGCTATGAAAAAAATTGTTTTAACTGGTTTGGTGCTTTGTTCTGGTTTGCTAGTTCAGGCGCAGTCTATTGATAAATTGATTACGGTAAGCAAGGTAACAGAGATCGAAAAAGTACTTGCGGCTGATGATATGCAAGGGCGCAGGGCTTTTACTCCAGGTATCGATAAGGCTTCGGCGTATATTGAGTCGCAGTTCAAGAAAATAGGTTTACAAACCTTTGACGGCGCGAAAGATTACAAGCAGGAATTTGCAATGACGGAGTCTAAAAGGAAAAGTCTGGAAGTAACGATTGACGGCAAAGTGATTGATGCGGGTTCGATGCTTTCGTTTTCATACCAACCTCAAGTTTCTTTTACAGAGAATAGTCCTATTGCGGTGGTGAATATTAGAGCTGGAGATGCTTTTGGCCCTAAGTTTTATGAGTATTACCAAAGCGATAAAAACCTGCTGGTTCTTGTTGATAATTCGTTTAAAAAAGCGATTCAGAACATGCTTCATATGCCAATGATGGCGGCAACTCCTGGGAAGAATACGGTAGTATTTGTTTTTGGCCCTGCTGAGGCGACCCATTTTTCGATTGAAGCGACCCATACCATTACAACTAATAAATTAAATAATGTCGTTGGGGTTTTGAAAGGGAAAAGCAAACCGAATGAATATGTAGTGTTTTCAGGGCATTACGATCATCTTGGTGTAGGGTCTCCAGGGGAAGGAATGCCGCATGATGCAAAAGATTCTATTTATAATGGGGCCAATGATGATGCTGCGGGAACGACCGCTGTAATCTTGCTGGCCGACTATTTTAAGAAAATGGATACTAACGAGCGTTCGATCATTTTCACAGCTTTTGTAGCCGAAGAATTAGGTGGATATGGTGCGAAATATTTTTCGAAACAACTAGACCCAGCGCAAGTGATAGCGATGTTTAACCTAGAAATGATAGGAACAGAATCGAAATGGGGAAAGAATTCAGCTTATATTACTGGTTTTGATAAATCAAATATGGGTGAAATACTTCAGAAGAACTTAGAAGGTTCTGCCTTTAAATTTTATGCTGATCCTTATCCAGAGCAACAGCTTTTTTATCGCTCTGATAACGCTACTCTAGCAAAATTAGGTGTTCCTGCGCATACAATTTCGACTTCAAAAATGGATAATGAACCTAATTATCACAAAGCAAGTGATGAAATTGAGACTTTAGACATGAATAATATGACCGAAATCATTAAAGCGATCGCGATTAGTTCGTCAACGATCATCAGCGGAAAAGACACGCCAACTAGAGTGGATACTGCGAAGTTGAAATAAACATTTTTTTGAAAGGTTGTATTAAATTGTAACCTCTTTTTTTGAACCATTTAGAGATTAAGAAAATTAAGCATATAAACTTAATGAGTCTTAATCTCTAAATGGTTTTTATTTTAATTGTATACGGAGGTTGTATTCAATTTTTTTAGACTTGTAAATTGATTAATTTAATTCGGCTTATCTTTATCGCTATTGGAACTCATAATAGATTTTATTGACAAAAAAGAGGGGATAGTAAACGGACTTTCATAGTGACTAATTTAACTACTTAAATGGAGTAGTGTCTCATTTAGCTTCTAAAATAAGGTGCCGAAAATTAGATTTATTTATAAAAAATTCCCGTATTGCTATTTCGATTTTTAATTGTTGCTATTTATTTAATTTTTACTAGCCAGGAAAACATCGTATCAAAAGCGTTTTCTCTGACCGCTTTTGGAGATAGAAAGATGTCGTGCAGCGCATGATCAATTTGCAGTAAGGTCACATCATCGCCCAGCGTTACTCCAACTCTTTTTATGTCTTCAATGTTCAATACCGTATCTCTTGACATGGCCTCTTCGGAAAAAGTATTACCCTTTTTGGAAGCCGAAGAATGCATAACTAGAATGGGTACTTTTATGTTAGAGTGTGCTAGTTTTTTTTGTGCGATGTTTATCGCCATTACCCATTTAAAATAGGTCGGAAATCCTTTTATTGGCTTCCAATCGAGGTTATAATCCCACTCACCATAATAGTCTTTATGTAAACTTTGTCCATAGACAGGCGATAGTACTCCTTCAATTTTGGCATACTGGGCTAGGGTGGAAATGGTTTTTGACCCCCAATAAGTAATGAACTTCTCAAAGTTAGATTGATAAAAATCAAGAAAGGGTGAATTTAAAATAAGAGCACTTATATGGCTTCTTTCAGAGCCATTGTTCATATAGCTACTTGCTATTAATCCACCAGTGGAATGACCTAACAGGGAAATAGGTTCTTTATTAAGGGTATAAATGTCACGTATAGCAATTGATATTTCTTCAAAATATTCTTCAATGTCTTTGCAATAATTGGGGTGCTGATGTTTCAGAAGGGATCTGCCGTATTTCCTAAGATCAAGAGCATAAAAATCAAAATTATTTTCATTGCATTTTTCAGCTACATGGGTTTGAAAAAAATAGTCATTATAACCATGTAAGTACAATACACTTTTTCTATTCCCTAGGTTGTGTTTTGAAGAAATTAACGTAGCAATTGCTTCTCCATCGTAGTCAGGTTTTAGTTTAAGAGTTTGAAAAGTAAAGTCTTTATCTAGATTCATATTTGCTTTGTTTATTTGATTAGTAACACCGTCAATGCTTTGGGAAATCACAATAATGGATGGGAATTAACTGTTTTTTTTGCTTAATTTATTTGATCCATTTTTTCTTTTTGAAATAGATTAATGCAATTACGAAACTAATTATCATTAGTCCAATTGCTGCTGGATAGCCATATTCCCATTCTAGTTCGGGCATATTTTTAAAATTCATTCCATATATTCCTGCAATTAACGCTGGTAGAGAGATGCATACGGTTATAATTGTCAATGTTCTAAATATTTTATTTTGTTCTAAATCAATTTTACTGTTTATATTATCCTCCAAGTCATCAAGCCTTTCAAAATTAAATTGGATATGGTCTGAAATTACTGCGATATCATCCAGCTCTAGGTTGATTTTAGTTGTTATCGTCTTTAGTTCAAATTTATTTTGTATCAGCAAATGCAATATTCTTTGGAAATTACTTATTGATTCTTTAATCAATAGATTATTGAAGTTGAGTATCATTATTAAATCCAGATCTTTTTCATTATAGTCTTTCGAATTTAAAATATTCTCATAAAAACGCTTTATTCTCCTGGATATTATCTCGGTCAAATCGGCATAATAATCGGAGATTATTCCTATTTGGAAAACAAAATGTTCTAAATGAGAGCTAAAATGGATACTCGTGAAATCATATCTTGTTTTGGTCAGCTTTAAAAAATCGTTATCAATGTTTGAAGATAAAAAATAAAATACTAATTCGTTTTTAATGATAATAAATATTTCTTCTTCTTTAAAAAGGGTCTCCGAATTGTATTTGGGTATTGAAAAATTAAAAGATAATTGATCGTTTGATTTTAGGTAATGGGAACTTATTTCAATATCCTCTTTTTGTTTAAAAATAGATATGTCGATTCCAAATTTTTCAGAAACCTCGCTTAGTATACTGTCTGTATAATCAATAATCCGAATATTAAACAGATCGACAGCATCAGTGTCAATCTCACTAATGAAATTAAATTTCTTTACTTCATTCGTCTTTAAATATAATTCTATCATGGTATTTTACAATTAGTATATGAATTTAGGGGCGGTTAATTATTGTTCCCAATGTGAAGTATCCTGATGCAGAGCAAGGATATCTACCCCATGTAATTCCGTGTTTACGAATATATGGATTAATATGATAAAATCACGAAAATAGCTAATCTTGACAAAGGAGGCTTTCTAGCGAATTTATTGTCGCTTGAAATCGAAATTGATTTAAATTGTATACCAGGACACAACCTAATGGAGGTTTTAGAATAAAAAGTATATCTTTAGGACTTATTAAACTGATGCCTATATTATGAAAAGTAGAATAGTTAAAACCCGAATATTTGAAGCCTGTATACAAAAGCAGCATGAATTGATTGATAATTTTAAACAGCGTGAAGCTGAAATGAATGACGATACCTTCAGCCAGAATGAATCACCGAGTCAGAGTGAAGATCGCCGAGCTGGAAAATATGAATTACTGAAAGCCATTGGTGACGAACTCGCTTTTGCCCAAGAAGAATTAGCTTATCTAAATTCACTGGATGTTAAAAAGGAAAACTCAGTTGTTGCACCAGGAGCAGTTGTTGTCACTGAGCAATTTGTTTTTTTTATTGGTGTATCCAGTGAAAGAGTGGAAGTAGATGGAGAAACGGTCTTTGGTATTTCAACCAAAGCGCCCATTTATGCAAACATGAGAGGTTTAGAAAAAGGAAATAAATTCCAATTTAATGAAACTAATTATGTCATTGAAGACGTTTATTAACTTGTCATCGTTACAGAATTGTTTTGTTGAATAAGATAGAATTTTTAACGTTCCTTTTTGTTTAAATAGGAACATAAAAGAAACAGCCTTTAATCCTGATGGAACTAAAGGCTGTTTTTTTTGATTATAAAAGAGGTAAAATCTCCTATTGGTTATGATACAGAAAAACGGTTTAAAAGTAGTACCCGATATTCATATTAAAACGCACTTCCCATTTGGCATTTGCAGTTCCGTTTGCCAATGCATTTTTCCAAACTGGTCCGAGCCAAGGTTGGTCTTTACCCGCCGCAATATCAAAATACGTATATACATTTCCGGCAGAAACTAAAACACCAGTAACATTCATCGCCGAGTCTTTAAAATCAGCGTTTATTTTTTCTAGGTATCCATAATCATTATAGAATTGTAAGCTTGATACTGGACCCCATTTTACAGGTACTGTGTATTGTACGCCTAAAGTATAGGTATTTCCTGCTGCTGCCACGAGGTATGGAGCACCATAAGCTGTCATCGCTATAATTTCGTTGTTTTGTCCGTTAGGGTTTTTTGGACTTTTTTTGTAGGTTGACACTTGGGCTTTTACACCAAAGCGCTTGTACTTTAATTCATAATGCAATGCCGCTGCATAATGCGATCCCATTTCTTGGGTATCTAAGTTATAAAGTCCGCCATATTGTACTGAGGCGCCTATTTTATGATTAATACTGTCATTTCCTATTGTATAGCTAAGCTTTCCATTAACTTGGTTTGTTTCTTTATTGCGTAAATCCAAAACGCCATCACCATCTAAATCTATAGAAGCAACATCATAAGAATAACGACTATCTGAAATATCAGAGTTGCTACCAAATCTTAACTCTTCTGCATTTTTGAAAAAAGCCAAAGTGTAATTCCATTTTTTATCGGTATGTGTGAACTTAACACCCATATCATGATCGTCTTCCAGGCCAATGTAATAGTTAATGCTAAAAAACCAGTTGTGGGAATTGTAGGTAGTTATACCAAAAGGGACTTGGGTTAATCCAACTTGAATTTCGTTTTTAGAGTCAAAATCATACGCCAGCCAACCTTGTTTTAGCATTCCGCCTCCAAAACTTTCTGAATACAAGCGGTATTCTGCATTTAGTTTAATTCCTTGGTATTTAGCTTTAGCATTAATACGAAAGACATCATAGCCAAAATCGCCACCTCGTTTTTTTTGTCCTTCTTTCCACGTTGATAAATTATAATTGAATCGTAAAGCACCACCTATGGTTACTTCGGGTTTGTCTTGAGCATAAATAGCTCCGGTTGATAATAGCAAAAAGCCAATTATCAAAGTAATTTTTGAAAACATAAAATGTTTATTGTAATTAAAAAATGAATTAATTTGAGAAGAAAATACTAATTTAAGAAGGGATTGTCTTTTTAGTTAAGAAGCAAAATAACGGATTGCTGTGTGAAGATTTACTTTTTAAGTAGTGTAATGAAATAGTTTTATGCATCCTGCAAAGGTATAAAATTATATCACTTTGCCTAGAAAACGAGCTTTTGCTTGATGCTAGACTACTTTATGGCAAAAAAAATTAAAAAACATAAAACCATAATGAGATAATTTTCGTACTTAGATAGAAGAATATAGATTGTATCTTTGAAGAAGCCATTTTTGGTGAAGCCAAATTAAAGTTTCAAAAAAAGTATAATAAAAATAATTTTTGTTGTCAGGAACACTCCTGTTATTCGTCTTTAAGTATATGAATTTAAATAATAAACATTCTTGTTCAGTAGCGATTCTCCTTTTTGCGCAAAGCGATGAGGTAGAAAGTGCTTTGAAACCAATTGCTTATGGCAAAAGACAGAATGATTTATTGTGGCATAAAATGAATCAAAAAGTCTTACAAACGGTTCATAAAACAAAACTGCCTTATTTTATTTCTGATGAAAATACGCAACAAGGCGATTCTTTTGGAGATAAGTTGAGTCACGCCATTCAATCCGTATTGGATAGAGGGTATGATAAGGTTATTGTGTTAGGGAATGATAGTCCGGGATTGCGGTTGCCTCATTTGCAAGAAGCTTTTAGGGAGCTGCAAGATAAGAGTGTCGTACTTGGTTCTAATTTTAAAGGCGGTACTTACTTGATAGGAATTTCGAGACTTTCATTTAATAAGGCGGCTTTCGCCAAAATTGATTGGCAAACACCAAAAGTATTTGGACAATTACAAGCGCTTTATTGTACACAAAAGCTAGGAATTATTACTCCTTTAGCCGATTGTAATACTAAAAGTGATTTTGAAGAGCGCTTGCGTGACCTTCCTTTTTACAGTAGTTTTAAAAGTATTTTGGCATCCTTTCTTTTCTATACAATTGCTATATACTCGTTTTTAAAGCACTTTTATGCTCATGCGTTTATTGGACTTAATTTTAATAAAGGCTCTCCCGTATTGGAGTAATTTTCTAGCTTTTATTGGTCTCAAATAGAGTTTAAAACTATGTACTTTCAGTGCATCTCGCTTTAGCTTCTAAAAAATGTTAACACCGCAGATTCGCAAATTTTAAAATAATTGATATAAGATAATTTGCGAATCTGCGGTAAATATTAGCAATACAACATGCAGACTTTAAGATTGACAACCAAATCTATGGACTTTAAGTCCATAGTGGTTTATTTTAAAAATTATAATCCAAAACCGTACTTTAATGAAACAATTTTTCCTGTTTTTACTATTGAGTGTCACAACATTTGCTGTCGCTCAAGAAGACTTATCCGTCTCAATCATCGATTTTAATACACAAAAACCTCTTGCTAGTATTGAAGTTTTATTATTGAATAGCACTCGTAATAGTAGCGTCCAACAAATTTCAAATAGTCAAGGTAAGGTTACTTTTAGAGGGATTCCAGCCTTAGATGGATACCAAGTTGTTTTTGAAGGAACGGCAATTTACGCTGCGCAAAAATCAGAATTAATTAGTGTGCGTTCAAATCAAGCGGCAAATATCACTTTGCTCTTAGCACCAAAAGAATCCAACGAGTTGAATGAAGTTTTGATTACTAAAGGAGCAACTGCAAAAATTAACCGCCGCGATGCCGAAGTTTCTTTTGAAATGAAAGCCGCCGAAATTCAAGAAATCCCTGTCGAAGGGCGTGATATTACAAGAGTTTTGTTTCGCTTGCCTAATGTGTCACAGGCGACAGGGTTCTTTCCTGAAGCGGCAAATGTGAGTATCAATGGAGCAAGTTCTGGATATACTTCCTATTTGATTGATGGATTAGACAATAATGAGCGATTTCTAGGAGGACAAAAATTTGCAATTCCGTCAGGATTTGTAAAAGATGTTACGGTTTTAACTAATAATTTCTCGGCGGAATATGGTTTAACTGGAAGCGGAATTGTCAACATTACCCCACGTTCTGGATCTAATGAAACTACTGGAGAAGTGTTCTTTATTACAAGGCCTGGACCATCCATTGATGGAAAATCTAGTTTTGCACAGAGAGATTTGTCTGGAAACCAAGTTAAAAATGGTTTTGCTCGTTATCAAGCGGGTGGAGGAATTGGAGGGGCTTTAGTAAAAGACAAAACCTTTTATTATTTCAATTTTGAACACACGACTGATATCAAAGATAACTTGTTAAATGTGCCACAATTAGGCATTACTGAAACCGTAAGAGGAACGAACACATTCAATTATTTTTCATCGAAAATTGATCAGATTTGGAATCCAAATTTCAGTTCTTCCTTGCGTGCAAACGTGGGCGTGATCGATGTTGAAAGACAAGGTGGCGGACTCGATGGTGGTTCTACTTTTAAATCAGCAGGAAATACACAGCAACGCAACAGTATTTTATTGGCTTTAAAAAACAGTTATAAATTTGGTGATTTTTCTGGAGAAACTAATGTGCAGTATAGTCGTTTTAGATGGAATTATGCAAAGCCATTTAATCCCAATAGTTCGCAAGTAACGATTTTAGGTGTAAATGATGAAACATTAGGCGTTATTGGAAATCCAGGTTATGTTTTTGATGCTATCGAAAATACGATTCAGTTGCAACAAAAAGTAAAGTATTACGCAGAAAATCATACCATTAAAGCAGGTCTTAATTTTATTAGAGGCGATCACCAATTATTTGGAGGTGGAAATCCAGTAGGGAATTACCGAGTGAAATTGAATCAAAACCAAATTGATGTTATCAAAAATAGTGGTGTAGGAGGAGATTTAAATGTAAATGATATTCCGCAAGATGTTCAAGTTTTAAATTATAATGTAGAATTACGACCAGCTTCTTTTGGAAAAAAGCAAGATATTTATTCGGCTTATATTGAGGACTTATGGTCGGTTACTAATCGATTGAATCTTACTTTAGGGTTGCGTTATGACTTCGATAATTTATCAAAAGGAGGAAGCGATAAAGGCGATTACAACAACTTGGCGCCCCGTTTTAATTTCAATTATAAATTAGATAATTCAAGCAGTTTACGTGGTGGATACGGAATTTCATACGACAAAGTAAATTATGCTGTTTATAGTGATGCTTTGCAGCAAAACACGACTTCTCAAAGCTATAAGTTAGAATTGGAAGAGCTAAAAAGATTGGGACTTTTACCAGCGAATACTAATATTGACCGAATTACCTATAACGGAAATTTAGCAGCTACAGTTTCTGGCGTGAATTATTTACAAGGCCCTTCAGCTACAGATTTACAAGGACAAAGAGAGAATATATTTTCGAATGAACGCAGAATTCTGAATCCGAATGGATATAAGAATGCCTATACTCATGAATTGGCGTTAGGATACCAATTGCAATTAACAGACGAGCGATTGTTTTTTGTAGATGTGGTTCACAATAGAGGAGAGAACTTAACGCGTTTACGCAACCTGAATGCAGCTGCGGAATATCCTATTGATCCTAATAATGTAGTAATAAGAACTCAGGCGCAAGCGGATGCATCTCGACCAATTCCTATTATAAATGGAGGTGCTACCATCAACGGACAGCGGGTTACAGGAATTGCTAGAAGCGTTATTGTAAGTGAAAACGAAGGGAAATCTAGGTATTATGCCATGAGTTTTAATTACCAAAAAACAAGAGGTACTGATGAGTATTCGTACCGATTGAACTATACATTATCTTCAAGTAAAAATGATACGGACGGAATCAATTTTAGAGCATCCGATGGGAATAATTATGCGAATGAATGGGGGCCATCTGTAAATGATAGAACACATAATATTAACGGAATTTATAGCTATTATCCTTTTAAAGGAACTACGGTTACAGTGGCGGGTTTACTGCAAAGTGGACAACCGATTAACAGAATTCCACTTGGTTTTGGAACTACAGATTTGAATGGAGATGGTGCCAGTTTTTCTGATGCTTACACAGGGAATAGTGACCGTTTTCCGGGAGAGAGCAGAAACAATGATCGATTACCGTGGAGTACTACTTTTGACTTAGGAGTGCAACACCAAATCACGATTGCTGGAAATAATAAAATAGAATTACGTGCTGATATATTTAATGTATTGAATGCCGAAAACTTAAGTGGATATAGTAATAATGCGACTCAAAGTAACCAGATTCAAGGGGGTTCTAGCGCCAGCGGATTATTTACACAAAGAAACGCTTCGCCACCAAGACAGTTCCAGTTTGGAGTGCGTTATTTATTCTAATAACAATCAATATCCTGCGAGTTAGTATGGCTTTGCAGGATGTTTTTAATTTGCGTTAGGGATAGAAGTGGTATCTCCCGATTTATAAAAACAAGGCTTTTTAGCCGTAGTTTTTATTTAGCGGGAATATAACGGATAGCCCGACCCTTGTGGTAACGCCCAAATAAAATGTAAAATATGTTTATACTAAATGCAAGTGAGCCAAAGGAATTGGCTGCTTATTTACACCAACAAAAATGGTTAAAAGAGGACGAGACGGTTGTTGCTATATCAAAGCCAGGCGATGGAAATATGAATTGTGTATTGCGAATAGAAATGGCAACGCGCTCATTTATTATCAAGCAATCCAGAGGTTATGTGGAGAAATATCCACAGGTTCTGGCACCTGCAAATCGGGTACTTACGGAAGGTGCTTTTTATGAAAAAATAGCAGCTGTTCAAGAAGTGCAGGAAATTATGCCCAAACTTTTAGGGATTGATGCGATGAATAATTTAATTGCTTTAGAGGATTTAGGGAAGTCAAATGATTTCACTGTTTTGTATGATTTAAAACAAAAAATAGAAGAAGAAGAGTTACGTCAGTTGGTAAACTATTTGAATGGTTTGCACCAAAGTTTTCAGAAAACGGTTGTTGATGATGAGCTGGAAAACACAGAAATGCGAAAGCTAAACTATGAACATATTTTTGAATATCCTTTTAGAGAAGAAAATGGTTTTGATTTAGATGCGGTTCAAGAGGGTTTGCAAGCTGTGGCGATGTCTTATAAAAAAGACTCCGAATTGAAGCAAAAAATTGAGCGACTGGGGTCTTTGTATCTGTCAAAAGGGAAATACTTATTACAAGGCGATTATTATCCAGGGAGCTGGTTAAAAACGGCGGAAGGAATTAAGGTGATCGACCCTGAGTTTTGCTTTTATGGCTTACGCGAATTTGATCTCGGAGTTTTTTTAGCGCATATGTATTTGACCCAGCAAAAGGAATCTACTATCGCTTATATAAAAGAAAACTACTACTCTTTTGAGGAATTAAACACGACCATTTTAAATGGTTTTATAGGTGCTGAAATCATGCGTAGGTTAATAGGATTAGCACAATTGCCTTTGAAAATGGAATTGAAAACGAAAGCAACTTTATTAACGTTTGCTCGGGATTTAATTTTAAAATAAAATATTATGAAGAATAAAATACTACTTTTTGCATTATTGCTCACAGCATCATTGCAAGCACAAACTAAAGTATGGTTTGATACGGATCTTATGATTGGGATGCCTGATAAAACGCCACGTGAGGTAGATGATGGAATCACCTTGATAATGGCTTTGAAGCAACCTCAAATCGAAATTGTAGGAATCAGCTCGATTACTTATGTTGATTATAGCTATGATGTGATTAATAAAATCCTAAAATGGCATAATAGAGGCGCTTCAATTCCGGTTTACAAAGGATCGCCAAAAGCGGATGATTTAGGAGTGGAAAATGAGGGAACGAGAGCGTTATATCAAGCTTTGAAGAAAGAAAAGTTGACTATTTTAGCTTTGGGGCCAATGACTAATATTGCGTCATTGATTCAGAATCACCCCGATATTATTCCGCAAA
This sequence comes from Flavobacterium frigoris, assembly GCF_900111075.1. Lineage (GTDB taxonomy): Bacteria > Bacteroidota > Bacteroidia > Flavobacteriales > Flavobacteriaceae > Flavobacterium > Flavobacterium frigoris. Next base: position 46,201 of record NZ_FOFZ01000017.1, on the reverse strand, counting down.
TCGAGAAAATTTCAATTTGCGCAGCAAGAACTCCTGGACTGCCTTTTAATCCCGGAAACGGAAAATTGAATGTGTTTGACTACAATTACGAGTTTGACTATAAATCGATGGATGTGGTTTTGAATTCGTCTATTCCGCTTGTTTTTGCGGGCTATGAACCCAGTTCTTACACGTTTATTGGTAATGTTGATTTGGCTAGTTTAGACATGAACAATGAAGCTGATAAATGGTTGTTTGACGTAGTTCAGCCTTGGATGGAGAAGAATGAGAAGTTTTTTGGCGTTAGAGGATTTATTCCTTTTGATTGTTCGACTTTAGGAGTGATAACGCATCCTGAATATTTCACCTATTACAAAGATATTCCCATTAAAGTAAATTATAGAAAGAATGATGCGTTGCAAGTACAACCAAATGTTCCCTTTAAAAACTTCCTAGAAGTATCGTATAAATATAAATCCAAAAAGAAGGTAGATTATGCGATCAGAGCGTTACAAGGTTTTGAAGAAAAGATATTAGAAACGTTAAGTGTAAAAAACTAACAAAACTTTAGGAGTTGTTTCAAAACCAAATCTAGAAATCAACCGTATATTTAAATAGATTGAATTATAAAATAAACAAGGTTATTGTGGGTTTAAAGATCCATAATGATGACTGCCTTAAATAGATTCGATAAAACAAATAAATGCGAGCAAATGAAAATTAAATTAGCAAGTTACGTAGTCGTGTTGTTTACAATTTTAAGTTGTAATGCACAGACGAAGAAATTGTCTTTAGAACCAAAAAAAGGAAAAGCAATTGCTGTTTTTGCCGAGGGTTGTTTCTGGTGCAGTGAACACGTTTTTGAAGCTGTGGTAGGAGTAGACGAAGCAATATCTGGATATTCTGGAGGAACAACTAAAAACCCTTCCTATGAGCAAGTGAGCTCTGAAAGGACTGGGCATGCTGAGTCTGTAGCAGTGTATTATGATCCAAAGGTGGTTCCTTACAAAGAGTTAGTGGCTATTTTTTTTGCCTCACAAGATCCTACAACACCCAATCAACAAGGACCTGACAAAGGTTCGTCCTATCGTTCGATTGCCTTTTATAAAAATGCAGTTGAGAAAAAGATAATCGAAGACAAAATTAAGGAGCTTACCGCCAATAAAGTTTTCGCCAATCCGATTGTTACTGAGGTAAAACCCGTTATGGACTTTTATGAAGCGGAGGATTACCACCAAGATTATGTGAAACTAAATCCCAATCAGCCTTATGTGAGAGGTGTTTCAATACCAAGGTATAACAAGTTCAAAAAAACATATAAAGGAAAGTTAAAACCTAATCATTAAAATTATGAAACGATACCAACAACTCTTAGTACTACCTGTTATAGCCTTTGGCTTTATGGCATGTATGCAAGCAAATAAAAGTGAAAAAGTAATTGCTGCATCAACAGAAACTACAATGCAACAGCAACCAGTTTTGTCATTGACAGATACCTCGTTGAAGAAAGTAGTTAAAACGGATGTAGAATGGAAAAAAGTTTTGACTCCTAATCAATATTACGTTTTGCGTAAAAAAGGAACAGAGCGTCCTTATCAAAATGAATTTAATGACAACCATAAAAAAGGAAACTATTTTTGTGCCGCTTGTAAATTGCCTTTGTTTTCATCTAAAACAAAATTTAACTCAGGTACTGGATGGCCAAGTTTTTATGATGTAATTAATCAAAATAGAGTAAAAGAAGTGGTAGATAAAAGTCTGGGAATGGTGCGTGGCGAAATTGTTTGTGCCCGTTGTGAAGGGCATTTAGGACATCTATTTGATGATGGTCCTAATCCTACTGGATTGAGGTACTGCATGAATTCTGCAGCGATGTTATTTCAGGAATCAAAATAAATAGTGGTTAATTGTTTGTTCGAAAAAAGGCAGTTTGTTCCATTTGGAACTAACTGCCTTTTGAGTTTTGTATCACTAAATGCTTTACAGCTATAAGTAGTGGCGTAGAACCAAAACCTAACCTAGACATTATTTAGAAATGTGGTTGCAAACTAGCTTTAGTTTTCAAGATAAGGTAGAATATATGTTTCAAAAATGGTTTCGGGTTGTTGCGTTTTTCCATTTCTATAATTTCCAGATGTTATAATGACTACAGTCTTTAAAGAAGGAACAACAAAAATATATTGTCCTCCAGCGCCTCGAGCTTCGATTGATTCAATACTCTTGCCGTTGCTCTGGTAGATATTGTGCCACCACAAATAGCCGTATCCATTTTTATCTTTTGTGTTTTCTAAAACGCGATAATTCTTAAATGAGCTCTCGATCCATTTTTCAGAGATTATGCGTTTTGAGTTCCATTTTCCTTTGTTTAGGTATAGTTCTCCAAATTTTAACATGTCCTTTGGAGTGAGATACATTCCGCCTCCAAAATAGGGGTCTCCATTCAAATCAGTTTGTATAATATAGTTTGAAATAGCTAGTTTTTGAAATAAATTCTGATCCATAAACAACTCCAAAGGTTCTGAAATTAAAGAATCCATGGCGATACCAAGTAAATAAGGATTTGCAGAACCATAATTTGCTTTTGTATTCGGATTATTTATCATTGGAGCACTTAGTACTGCCGCTGTCCAATCGTTTGCCATTTGATAGTTATCTTCCACTGCAGGAGATTTTGGATTGGCATTAATACCGTAATCAATGGCATCTAATCCTGAACTCATTGTCAAAAGACTTTGAATGTTTATTTTCTCTTTTATACGGTCCTTTTGAATTTGATATTTTGCAGGTAAAAAATCAAAAATAGATTGCTCCACACTTTTGAATAATGATTGGTCTTGTGCGATGCCTACAATTGCAGAAGAAATACTTTTTGATGACGAACGCATGTCGTGTGGGACATTTGCATCATAACCATCAAAATAATTCTCATAAATAAGTTTGCCATTTCTCGAAATTAAAACGGAATGTGTATTGGGTAACGAATCCTTTGATATAAGGTTTTCCATTTCAACAAGTGAAAGCTTTGACTTTTTATTATTAGTACTGAAACCACCAATTTTCCAATCGGTTGTGGATTTAATCAAATTTACTTGGGTGATTAGGTGGTTTCCTAAGAATATTTCCAACTGAATTTCATTAGTTAATAAAGTTCCTTTAAATTGTAATCCCGTCTTAAAATCGTTAAATGTTATTTTATTGTTTTCTTTTTGAAAATTAGTACACCAAGTGCCTGTAAAGCGATTGTCTCCAAAAATAGGATAGGCCTGGTAATCATTGTCAGAGCCGTTTTCGATACTTAAAAAGAACTTTTGGGACTTCAGTTCATCCACCATTAATACATTCCAAATCCCTACAAAAGAATTGTTTTTTCGTTTAGTTAACTTTAAGTGATACAGCAGTAATCCAGATTTGATAAATCCATTTATTTCTTTGCCATTTGGAGCAATAGTACCTTCGAAAAATAAATTTTCTGCAAATGGAATATTTATCTGTGTGATATTTGCTTTTTTAAACGGATAATTAATAATGCTGTGATCGTTTGAAATTTTGAATGTTGCATCTTCAAACCCTAAGTTTTCTATTGTTACTGTAAAATGGAATGTTTTAGAATTTTCTAGCTTTCCTTCCCAAGGATGTGCGTATTCTTCCATTTGCTGTGCATTAACAGAAAGAATAAAAAGGAGGAAAAAAAATAATACGCTGTTTTGAAATCTCATTTTTTGATTGATTTTGATTGAGCTGTAAAAATAAATTTTTTAAACGATCTAAAATTGTATAAAATTAACATCAGCAAATTTTTCCTAATAATTTTTTTGGAGTGGTATTATAGATTTTTTTAAAATTGGTAATAAAATGACTTTGATCGTAAAAACCGCATTGATAACAAATTTCTGTCATGGATAGTTTGTTTGAAGTAATAAGGTAAAACGCTTTATTGAGTTTGAGTAATCTTATGTAATTTCCTAGACTTGTCCCAAAATAGCGATTAAACTCTCTTGATAAGTGAATTGGGTGTATTTCTAAAATGGAGCTTAAATTATTTAAAGAATAATCTATTTCTTCTTCCCATAGAAGCTCTTGTAGTTTGTTTACCCATAATGGTTTTTTGTAGATCTTTTCTGCGGGTTCAGTTATGGTATTAAATAGTTCAATCAATGACGCTTCGATACTTAAATGTGAATATTGATCATTAATTTTAGTTTCGATAAATACTTTGTTGATCAAGTTTTTAATTAAAGGGTTTCTCAAATTAATACTGCCTTGCATGTCTAATGTCTTTATATCAAAATTTGAAAACCAGTTTTCGTTAAGTTCGATATGAAAACCTCTAGTATAATCAGTCGGTTTTATATTATAATGCGCATCTTGCCAATTATGAAACAATAGACTACCGGGTTCTAAATAATAAGATTCTTTTTTGTTAGATTCAAATAATTTACCTTCTAGAAGATAAGTAAAATAAGGGTTTTCATGATAATGCCAGTCGACTTTACTATGGGTGTATTCAGTATCTGTAATAATTATGTTGTCAAAAGCTGACTTCTGGTAATGTATTCCGTAAAACTCCCCTTTTTCTAGTTTATCCATTCCCTTTCAGTTCATTAATATTTATAAGTCACCACTATTTTCTATGCATTTTATTGAGTAACATTGGCTACATAATCAGTTATTGTGCAAACTCAAAATCTATAATGTTTGTAATCAGCAAACTTAAGTTGCTAACTTCAAATAATTTCCGCAAAGTTAGTCATTGCGAGCATCTCGTGGCAATCGCATTACTATATTCACACAAAGTTGATTATATGGCTATTTGAACCGCATTACAAATGCTACGTTTTTTTTTTAAAATTAAGTTGTCGTTGTAAGGGAGCACCAGATTGAAGATAAATCCGAGGGATTGGGATGCAAAAAAGAATTCGCAATCAAACACCACTCCGTTTGTCATTCTGAAAGAATCTCTACGAACTCTACTTCCTCAATACAGATGAATAAGTATTAGTACAAACCACGTCACTGCGAGGAACGAAGCAATCACGCAAAGTATTTTTAACTTAAACTTTGTGCATTATAATTTAAATAGCAGCAGCGCTAATCTCTGCGGGCACAGAATGCAATTCTGCACTAACTATTGTGTGTATATCCGTGCGATCGAGTTTTTTATTGCTGTGGTATATCTAATTCAAAATTAGTTACTTTCAATTCCTCTAGTTTAAATTCGATTTCGTTTCCAGACAAAGTTTTTCCTTTTGCATTTATTACAACACCATTTTCAAAAATATTTAGTCTTTCAAGAAACTCATATGGATGCATACAACTTATTCTGAATGTTGGAAATAAATTTTCATTACTTTTTTTTATTTCTAATTCATATTCCATAAGATACTTTTTCTTTTTTGAGTTTTTATAGACATTAAACTTTACCTTTTTAATGCTATCATTTATATTTATGGTTTGGAAAGTAAAAACATATTTTTTATAATCATTTTTATTAAAATAATATAATTCAGTCGTATCTTCATAGTTAAATTTAAAAAATATTTCATCTTTTGATTTCGATTCAATTACTGTATATTCATGAACTTTTAAATTTTTATAATCATATAGTTTTGCAGTAAATGAATTTTGATTTTTTTTAAGTCTTAAAAAATACGAATCATTTTTCGAATTAGAATAACTTATTACTTCGCCATTATTATTATTATTATTATCAAATTTTGATGAATATTTTGTCAAAGTGTTGAAAACATAATTTTGAGCATTTAAACTGAAAGAGCTAAATAATATAAATATAAGAAATATTTTTTTTTTCATTTCATAGTTTTAAGTAAAATATTCGTTGCTTTCAGGGAAAATTACCGACAACGTCAGTCTGTTAAAAAAACAGTCGTTATGTTCTTTCAAATATAATACATATTCCTTATACAAAAGCAAGAAAAGTTTTAGATTTAAAGATGCAACACATCACAGAAATTCCGCGAAATCAGATGGTCTTTTTGAGTTTAGAAGATATGATTATACCAGATAATCCTGTTCGTTTTGTAGATGCTTTCGTCGAGACGTAGCAATACTAAATTTTGTGGGTACAGGATGAAATTCTACGTTAATTATCGTAGTAAATCCGAGGGATTGGGATGCAAAAAGAATTCGCAATCAAACACCACTCCGTTTGTCATTCTGAAAGAATCTCTACGAGTTCGATTTCCTCGATTTAGATGAATAATTATTAGTACAAACCACGTCACTGCGAGGAACGAAGCAATCACACAAAGTATTTTTAACTTAAACTTTTTGCATTATAATTTAAATAGCAGCAGCGCTAATCTTTATGGGCACAGAATACAATTCTGCGCTAACTATTGTGTGTATATCCTTACGATCGGGTTTCTACTTCCTCTATTGAGATGAATAAGTATTAGTAGAAACCAAGTCATTGCGAGCGTAGCGCGGCAATCACGCAAAGTATTTTTAACTTAAATTTTTACATTATAATTTAAATAGCAGCAGCTGTAATCTTTGCGGGCACAGAATACAATTCTGTATATATCCGCGCGATCGGGTTTTCACATTCTTGAATAATATAAATTTCAGCATTTAATGCTGAAATATGTTCAATTTTTTTTCTAAACGCTCCGTTACAATTCCAAGTTATTATTTTCAATTTCTGTGTTTTAAAATTAGTCTTCCCGAAAAATAAGCCACGGTTGCAATAATTGAAGCAAAAATAAAACCTGTAATGAAAGAAAAATTTCTTCCAGTATCATTTGTCAACTTTTTCATTGCTTGATTCTGTTCTTCTGTAATTTCTATTCCAGAAAACATTCCATTTTTGTCAAGGTCGTATCGATTTAAGTCCCAATGATAAAAAATAGCATCAAGTGTAGCATTTCCAACAATTACTAAGTAAAGAACTAAAAATACTGTAATACTTATCCAAAGTAATTTATTTTTAGAGAACAGTCTTTTTCGATAAAATAATATCATTGAAAGTCCAATGAGATTAAAAATTGTCGGTATTGCTAAATGATATGGTATATTTATTTCGTCCACTTTGTTTTTTAATTATTTGTCTTTATACATAAATATGCTGCAATAAATTTTACTCTCTTTTGCTTTAATTCTTATAATAATTATTTCAATTTCATTTCTGTTTGTTTATATTCCATTATAATTTATGTTGTCGTTTCTTTTTTTTTCAAAATTACCTATAACGTTTCCTGGCTTAGCTTGTTGGGGAACTTTTAAGCAGATTATTTTTGGCTACACGAATATATGAAAATAAACGTAGTTCCACTAAATTCCCCATCATGCTAAACCAGTGTTGCAATATGTATTTATCACCACAAAGTTTTTTCGTTATTCAATTTTTCGCCGCAATACATTTCGCCGCAAACTGCATCGCTTTCATTGAAGCAAATTACTTTCTGCTTAACGATTTCGCTCTAATCTATTTGGACGCAAACTGCATCGCTTTCATTGAAGTAAATTACTTTCTGCTTAACGATTTCGCACTAATCTATTTGGACGCAAACTGCATCGTTTACATTGAAGTAAATTACTTTCTGCTTAACGATATCAGAGTAAATTTTTCACCGCAAAATTTGGCAACAATATGTATTGCAACTAGTATATATACAAAAGTTTATGTATCTTTTATTGATTTAGATTAAAGTATTTTCCTTCTTTTAATAATCCAAAATACCTCCTTAAAGCATTTAATTCCACATTACTCGCGTGAGGGATAGCAGTGAAAAGCCCACAAATAAGTGTAGCGATAGCGAAACTTGTTGAGGACTTGCAACGGATAGCCCGACCCTATAAACCCCCGATTACTATCAGGGGTTATAGGGTCACGCCCAAAATATTCTTGTTGCTTTATGTAAAATAGTGAAGTTAGAAACGTACTATTAGCTATTATTTATAAGCCGCAACTAGTTGCTCAGCGATCGCTAGAATATCATCAGCTACATAATCAGGTTTATTAGATAAAGTATATATAGATTGCCCTTCACGAGCAATAAAGCAGGTCGCTAAACCAGCGTGAGATGCACCTGCTATGTCCCAACCATGTGCTGCAATCATAAGCATTTCTTCAGGTTGCACAGCTAGTTCTTTTGCCGCCCATAAATAGGTTGCTGCTTCAGGTTTGTATTTTTTAAGACTATCAATGCTCAATGTCTGTTCAAAATAATCGGTCAAATTTGAATTGATTAACTGTTGCTTTAGCGCATGAGGTGGAGAATTGGTCAATGTAGCCAATCTAAATCCATTATCCTTTAAGAGCTTTAAACCGTTCTTAACATCTGGATATGCTTCTAACGTTTTAATTGTAGAAAGTGCTTCTTTTATTTCATCTTCGTCTATTTTTTTATTCATTGAGGTAGCTGCCATTCCTAATGTAGCTGCGGCAATAGTACTAAAGTCATAATATTCATTGATACTATTCGATACAGTGGAGTAGTGCAATAACATACCAAACCATATTCGGAAGCCCTGCTCATTACCAAGTAATGCATTAACTGATATTTTTAAAGGCGTCATGTCCAGTAAGGTTTCATTTACATCAAAGACAAGTACGGGTTTATTTTTGTGTGGAGTCATTTTTTTAATTTTAAATTATTGGTACCATTTTCTAATGGTTTCAAGTGCAGGTTTATCCTGCGGTGTGTAATCAACACTGTTTTTTTCCTCTTTATGGTATTCATCGGCATACCATTTCCAGGCAAATCCTCCCGCAAACCAGTCTTTTTTAGTTAAAGATTGAAATAAGGATTCATAGGCGTTGGCTTGGGCCAAATTATTAATGCTATTTTGATTTTCTGTCCAAGGTTCTTTGGCTGCTTGATCTGAGTTACGGTAGCCAAACTCTGTAAAGATTATTTTCTTTTTTGTTTTGGCTTGCAGTTTTTCCATTTTTAGGATGTGTTGCTGCCATGCTTTGTTAAGGTCGGCTACTGCGGGTGTCGTAGCATCTGATAAAGGGAAATAGGCATCAATCCCAATGTAATCCAACTGATTCCAAAAAGGGACTTTATCAAAATCATCCCAGTTTGCAGCGTAAGTTAGTTTTCCGGTATATATTTTTTTGATTTTATGGATTAATTGAAACCAATATTCAGGTCTTTTTGCAACGGCATTTCCTAATTCAGTTCCGAAACAAAAAAGCTCTATATTTTCTTTTTGGGCTAGTTGCGCAAAATCAAGAATGTATTTCTCATAATCGGTTTCCCATTTTTTCCACTCGGTATCAGTTGAAAAATCTAAATTACCGGTGTAAAAGTTATGGTTTACCCAAAGATGCGGTTTTAGCATTACCGTCATTTTATAATCATGGGCAAGTTGATTGCTGGCGATAATTCCTTCTGTTCTTTCGCCCCACCATTGTCTTTTGTTATTATAGTGTATAGAGGCATTGTCGACATCAACAAAAGCGTAAGGAATTAAAGATATCGAATTGATGTGATATGCTTTCAATTCATCAAAAGTGGCGTTTTTTAATTCTTTAATAGGTGCTACCAAGTTCATTCCTTTATATTCTAATTTAGCCAAAGCAGGCATATCAGTATAGGTTTTGAAATGATAAAAAGAATATCCGCTAGCAATTATTAGTAGAAATACAATGAGTATAAAAAAAGTTTTCTTCATAACAGTAAAGTTACTTATTAAAAAAGGAGATGCTAATTTCTAGGGATAATTTAAGATATTTTTCAGGTTTTGAAGAGGTGACAATATTTTTTACTTCCGTCAGCTAGGACCTAAGATAATTTATGGAAAAAGTTCACTCTTTGTAACTTGATGTAAGGATTCTAATTTATTTTGCCACATTTTTGTAATGCGCTTTAAGATGCTTTTTTTCATAAAACTCCCCAGGAATGTATATTCTAGATACAAGTTCAGACTTATTTCAGTGGCGTTTAAATCTAGCGCATGTAAATTTACGAGGTAATAGAATTTTTTTAGAAAAATGATACTCTCGGTTTTTTCACCATAAATCAAGCTGTCTTTTGATGGTCTGCTAATAGTCTCAAATTTTAAAGTCCCTAGTTTTAAAACACAATTGTGTTCGGTGCCCACTCGGTTGACTTCATTTTCATCAAATTCAACTCTCATAACTTCTTTATCCCAGATATGGCGGTATTTTAGTTCACTTAAGTAGCGGTGAATCTTTTCAATGTTGGCATTAAACGTTCTATTTATTATAGCATCAGGAATGGTAAAATCCTCATTTTTTTGCGCTTCTTTCTGCGATTCTTCTTCCACTTTGAGCTTGATATTATCCAAAATTTTGTAGAAATAATTTAAATTTTGCAAATCGTATATCTCCGTTTTTTTTGTCCAACTTTCTATCATATTATTCTGATAGAGTATATAGATGTTCTCAGTAAATAAAACATATTCTTGAACGGGTACTTGATTTTTTAGTAATCGATGGATTTGAATGACTTCTCTTCCATAAGGTTTAATGATATTTTTGACTTTTATCATCGTTAGGTCGCCATAATGGACTAAAAATTTAAGGTCTAAATCGATGGTAGTCTTACAGGAACCGCACGTACAAATTCGTTTAGTATCATACTCTTTTGTGTGTCTATGAAATTCTTCCAGCATTGTTTCTGTTTGTTGCATCAACTCTTCATAACTAGGAATCTTTGTGCTAAACATGAACAGGGCATCACCTTCGATTTCTACGAGTTGGAGGTTAAGCGTATTGTTATCAAGTAAAAGTTCTAGCAATTCAGCTATTATATGGATGCTGTGCTCTATTTCTGTCTCATTTACAAAATCCGAAAAGCCACTTATATCTGGCATAAAATAGAGTGCTTCAGCCATATTTTATTTAAAATTTGAAGTTAAGTACTAGTAATTTAAGATTTTATTTCCTTGTGTTAGCTTTTTTTAACTAAATATTTTGATAGCAAAACGCAATACTTGTTTCACTTTTTTAGTTAAAATTTTCTTTTTGTGTTGTACAATAACTTTTTGGTTGATTCTTCTAGCTTAAGGATAAGGATTTACTTTACAGTCGTATTCTATTTTTTACGGTGCGTAATAAGTTATTTTTAAAATAAATTTCACCGTTTGGACCAACGCTAAAAATAAGAACAGAGCCATAAAAATCGTGTTAAGGTAAGTAGTCATTTTTATTTGATTTGATACAATTAAAAATTGTCCAAAATGGGCAAAAACAAACATTCCCAAACTAGTTCCCAGCACAGCTCCTAGAATGAATATAGTGTTGGTTTTTTTCTTGGGATCTAATTTAGCCGTTCTGAAAAGATAGATATAAATCCCCGACCAATACGGCCATTGGATAAAATTCAAACCATTGAGAAATAGGGCTAATAGAAAGGGATATTGTGCCAGTTTAAAATAAGATAAACTACTGTTTTCATGGCTAGCTGTATTACTCATGAAGTATAGTCCAATTGCCAAAAGGAATAGAATTGTGAAAAGGTCAATTAGTAGCAGCAACTTTTCTTGATTAACGAGCCATCCTGAAATTTTATTTACTGATTGTAGTACAAAATATTGGACTGAAATAATTCCTAGAATAAATGAAAGTGATGCCCAGTTTCCTTGTTCTAATAAAATTTGTAAGCTGATAATGTTGATGTATCCTAAAGGTAATGCACCCATTAAACTGATTAAAAAACCCAGCATAAGCGGATTCTTTTTGGAAAGTAAAGCAGCAATCATTTTCATGTTTTTATACACTGGTTTGTATTACTGGTATAGACACACTTAGTACTGTTTCCTGACAAATTATATCAGACTAGATTTTTTTAATCTCTTCAATAATTTTATTTTTTTTCTCTTCGTCTAATTTAGAAGTTTTTTTGTTAGAGTCAGCGGCAAACCATTTTCCTATGAGTGCATCAATTAATTTAGATTGGGTTTCATAGGTATTACAAGTTTGACATAGGGCTTTGTGAGCCTGTAATTGTATCTTTTCTTTTATCGTTAAAGGAGTAAACATTTGTTTGTCGATTAACTCTGTTGTCTTTTTACAGGGTCTCAACAATATTCTCATTACTGTATTCATTTTCTTCGAATATTAAAGTTTGATTAAACCCATTTTAATTCTAGACATTTTTTTAAAAGCAGCTTGGATCTATGAACAATCTGCCAATAGTTAGACGTAGTAATTTCTAATTCCTGACAAATGGCTTCTGTTTTTTTCTCACTTAAGTATTTGGATGTTACGGCTAATTTCCATTTCTGTGGCAGGTCATCCATACATTTTTCCATGATCGTATTAAAATCAGGATTGTCTAGTAATTCCTGCTCTTGATCCCAAACGGCATTGATATCATTAGTTTTCCAGCATCCATAACTATTAAAAAGTCCATCAGAAAGTTCATAGCCACTAGTTTCGGTCAAACTGAAGTTTTTCTTAGTCGTTCGGGCACTCAATCGGTAATAATCAATCACTTTATTATTGAGTATTGAAAACAACCAGGTCTTAGGTTGGCTTTTGCCTTGAAAACTATCTATTTTATGAAATGCAGCCAAAAAAGTGTCTTGTACTAGATCTTCGGCAACTTCTTTGGAGGAAGTTTTAAAAAATGCCCAAGAATAGAGTTCATCACTAAATTGATTGACCCATTGCTCTAAAATGGATTTTGAATTTTCTTTAATCAGGTCCATGAATTTTGCCTTTTTTATTTTAAAAATTCAAATATACTCTTTTTCCAGACCTTAAAATCTTCCTTTTTTCATAAAAAAGAAAAAGGATAACCGTTAAATATTCGATTGCAATTAACCAATAATTTTCAGCAAACTCTATGTGAGAGTAGGCGCTATAGCTTAAAATTATAGTGTAACTCCATATAAAAGGGTATTTGTAGGATGCAAAAACAGCAATCAAAATAAGATTAATTACGTACCAAGGATGTACTGTCGTAGCAGTAAAAAAATACACAGTCAATACCAATAATATACTGTTGAAAAGTGCGATACTGCTTTTGTTTTTTTCCTTTAAACCTTGAAAAGCAATATAAAAAATCATAAAAACGGGAATAATTTTTCCCGTGATATGAATGATGTTGTATCCGGTAATCCAAAATCCAATCTGACGGATGACGTAATAAATACTGGCATTGAATTCAAAATTAGTGAACCACAGGCCTATGGTTTCGCTATAATTCTGAATTAATTCCTTCGAAAGAAAGGGGAGGAAGAGCAGCACATTTACACCAATAACAATAGTATAAAATGAAATAGCCTTTTTCCAACCTAATTTTTTTAAGAATAGCGGTAATAATAATAATGGTAATAATTTGACGGAAATAGACAATGCCAAAATTAAGGCGGCTAATTTCCATTTATTTTGTTCTAAGAGGTACATTGCCCAAACAAAAAAGAAGAGCATGATTCCTTCAAAATGTAAATTTCCAGTAAGCTCAATAAGAACTAATGGATTGAGTACATACCAGAAAATGCGGTGTTTCTCCATTCCTAAACTGACAAGTAATTTACTGCCGAAATATAATGTTCCAAAATCTGCCGCAATAATTAGTAGTCTCATCGCTATTGCTGCTCCTAGTATAGATTGCGTACTAAAAAAGGCTGCAATGGCAAATAAGAATTGGTTTACAGGTGGATAGTTGGAGTAATGCCCAGCGCTCAAACTTCCCATTCCTTTATACAAATCATAGGCATTCGGAATAGCAAATTTGCTTTGATTGATTAGATCTTTTGGCAACTGCAAATAGGGATTTATATTTTCAAGGATAAGGTTCCCATCCCATATAAACCTAAAATAATCTTGAGATAATCGGGGTAACGCAAATAGAAAAACCAATCGAAATAACAGTGCTGCCCCAATTAAAAAAGAAAGATTGTTTTTTTGTAGCTTTATAATTTGATAAAATGAGACAAACAAAAAACTATAAGAAATCACTAAATATAGAAAATCAGCTCGATTTAAAACATAAGCTATATAGGCATAGATAAGGAGGCTTAGTGTAAAAAAGCCATAGGACTTCCTATTATTTGAAGCATTAAAACTCACTTATTAATTTGGATCGATTTGATAAATACAAAACTAAACCCTAGGAAAAGCATTAAATGCAAGGCAATCAAGCTGTAGTCATTCAATAGAAAAGCACTATACATTGCAAAAATAAAGTAAAGAATTAATATTCCTTCAACAATAGTGTTTTTTGAAATAGTATCGGAAATATAGCTATTTTGGCTCCATTTTTCTTTAAGTGTTTCTATATTCAATTTTGGAGTGCGTACAAATTCACTTTTCTTGCCCCACAAACCCTCCAGCACTGCGATGGTATTGTGAAATGAAAATCCCATTGCAATAGTGTAGAATGTGATGAATAAAGTAATATATTTTAAAAAGTTCATGAAACCTCCTCCATGAATACTTTTGTATGTTGCCCAATAACTGATAAAAAAGAGGATAGAAGTAATGATAAAAAAGATTAACAAGTCAAATACTTTTTCAAATACGGCGAATTCATTTTTTATGTAGAGCATTGGAACACTTAAGATTGCCATTGTAAAAATAGCTAAAAACATAGAACTATTCAATAAATGCAATATTCCATGTGCTTTCGTCTTAAATCCAATAGATTTTGATTGTAATACTCGAGTAGCATTTTTGCTGAAATTTTCGGCGCCTCCTTTATTCCATCTAAATTGTTGGGAACGTGTAGCACTTATAATAGCAGGCAATTCAGCAGGAGTAACCACATTTTCTAGATATTTGAATTCCCATTTTTTTAACTGAGCACGGTAACTCAAGTCCAAGTCCTCAGTAAGAGTATCACTTTCCCAGTTGCCCGCATCTAGGATACATTGCTTTCTCCATACTCCGGCGGTTCCATTAAAATTAATGAAATGCAATTTTGAATTTCGCCCTACCTGTTCTAAAGTGAAATGGGCATCTAAGGCAAAAGCCTGAATTTTTGTCAATACAGAATAATTTCGGTTCAGGTGTCCCCAGCGGGTTTGGACCACCCCAATTTTTGGATTTTTAAAATAGGGAATCGTTTTATAGAGCCAATCTTTTTGAGGGACAAAATCAGCGTCAAAAATAGCGATAAATTCTCCTTTGGCGCTAAGCAAACCTTCCTTCAATGCCCCGGCTTTATAACCCGTTCTATTGGTGCGTCTAATGTGTTTGATATCTAATCCTGACTGTATAATTTTTTTTATTATCACTTCCGTTTCCAGTACGCTATCATCAGTGCTATCATCGAGAACTTGAATTTCCAATCGGTCTTTTGGATAGTCCATTTGTGCAATGGTAGTTAGTAAGCGTTCCACTACATACTTCTCATTGTATATAGGTAGTTGTATGGTTACGGAGGGAATTTCATTTGCGTTTGACAAGTCAAATTGTATAGACTGATCGATACTCGTTTTACTTTTTAGATAGTTTAGCAGTAAATTAAAGTGAGCTAGACTGTATAAAAATAAAAGCAAAATCGAAATGCTGTATAAAATTACAATGATATAAGAAAGTAGTAGCATGCTATTATTTAAAGGTGTATTTGAAAATCCATCCTATTATTTTTACTCCTGCCATAATGCTCCCTTTTACGGTTCCTGACACTTTTGAAACTCCAATTCTATTTTTATAACGAACAGGAATTTCTACGTAGGACATTTTTTGTTTTAGAACTTTAAGTTGCATTTCTACCGTCCATCCGTATGTTTTATCTTCCATATTCAAAGCGACTAATTTTTCATATTTAATGGCTCTAAATGGCCCCAAATCTGTAAATGTCGCATTGAAGAAGTTTTTCATTAAAGTTGTTGCTAAACAATTTCCAAAAACCTGCTGTGGCGTCATCGAATGTTTTTCTCTTAAAGAGACAACTCTAGCACCAACAACAAAATCGATGTCATCATTTACAATAGGAGCAATTAGCTTAGTTAGTTCTTCTGGATAGTCAGAATAGTCTCCATCCAGGAAAACGATAATATCTGGTTTTGTTTCCAGTTGGGCAATATACTCCAGCCCTTTTAAACAGGCATAACCATATCCTTTTCTACTTTCAGCGAGTACAGTTGCCCCCGCATCCTTAGCTACTTGAATTGTGTTGTCTGTAGAATTATTGCTGATTACAATTATTTCAGAAACGCAATTTGGAATATCATGAATGACATTTGCAATCGCTTTTTCTTCGTTGTAAGCAGGAATAATTACGTTAATTTTATTCATCAATCTTTTTATCAGGGATTATCTCTTTTGTATTTTAAAAGAGAATTCCATTCTTTGCTTTTTACTCCGTTTGTATATTGTTCTGCTTTAATAATAGATCCGTTTTTATAAATTATACAAAGTCCTTCTTGTACATTATTTTTAAATTCAGTTTTTTTTTGAATGCTTTCCTTAATATCATAAAAGATCCACCATTTAATTTTTTTATTATCCTCAAAGTGACCTTCTTCTTTTTTAGTGCCATTTTCATAATAATAAAACCAGTAATCTACTTTTTGATTCTCATAAAGCCATCCTTCTGACTTCATATTTCCGTTTTCATAATAATTTTTAAAGTATATTTTTTGCCCTGAAGCTGGCAAAAAATAAAGTAAAATTATTATGAAAACAGATTTAATCATTTGTATAAGTTTAGTAATGGTCAAGCAAAGACTCTTTTCTAGGAGTTATTTTTGGTTTAAAGACCAATCAAAGTCATAGGTTTTAACCGTTAGTTTGTTGTCTACCTTTTTTTCTAAAAACAGATTTATAAAATCGATTTCATTAAAATAGTTTACGGCAAAGTCTTTTTTGTACCACTCAAATATTTTAGGTAGTTCAATTACTTTTAGGTCTTTATTAATGTAAAAATATTCTTTAGAATTAATAACCAGAGTAGCTCGTTGTTTGATTTGTACATCAACTGTAGTGGGTAAGTAAGCAGTGTTTAAAAGCGGCGCACCACCATTTGCACCACTTGCCAATGTAAAATGT
Organism: Flavobacterium frigoris; assembly: GCF_900111075.1. Classification (GTDB taxonomy): domain Bacteria; phylum Bacteroidota; class Bacteroidia; order Flavobacteriales; family Flavobacteriaceae; genus Flavobacterium; species Flavobacterium frigoris. Next base: position 29,286 of record NZ_FOFZ01000017.1, on the reverse strand, counting down.
ACCGCTGGATCAAAAAATAAATCTCTAAGAATTACATTTTGAATATCATTGAGTGTTAATTGTTGATTACCAACAGTAAAAGTCGTTGTATCAAAAAATCCAGGTACTTTTTCTACAGATGCTAATGGAAAATGCTCTATAACAGCTTTAATTACTTCAAGGTTATAAACATTTATCCAGAATGCTTTAGCAAATTTTTTGTCACTAAATTTAGTATCTAGTTTTTCAATATTGCTTAAAATATAGATTAATTCTCCAGGGCTTTTTTTGATGGTAAAATAATCAACTTTACCTTCTTCAGTTACATTTTTCTTTAAAAATTCTGTAGTTTGCTCAAAAAATATTTGAGGAGTTTGTCCAAGAGAAATAAGGGAGAAACCCAAAAAGAATAGCGTTAAAGTAATTTTTTTCATTTGAAATTGTTTAATTATTATTGATTTATTAAGTCCATTAGATCAACGTCATTTCCTAGTAAAATCTCGTTAGAGTTGATTCTTCCCGCAGGAGTATCATTTTCTAATTTTAGCACTCCACGTGGGCATACTGCTGAACAAACTCCACATCCTACACAGGAGGAACGAACGATGTTTTCTCCTTTTTGAGCATAACTACGAACATCAATCCCCATTTCGCAATATGTTGAACAGTTTCCACATGAAATACATTGTCCGCCATTAGTAGTAATTCTAAATCTTGAGAATAAGCGTTGTTGAAGCCCTAATATTGCCGCCATAGGGCAGCCAAAACGGCACCACACACGGTTTCCTAAAATTGGGTAAAACCCAACTCCTACAACGCCACTAAATGCAGCTCCTATTGCAAACCCATACCATTCTCTCAGTGTATTACTATCTAAAAACAGAATGTTTTGATTTCCATAAAAATAATTGAGGAGCAAAGATATAATAATTATTACTACTAACGAAACCATAGTATAAATAGCATCTGTGTCCAAATCTTTTCTTTTGAAAACATATAAAGTCGTAGTGAAAACAGCTAGAAAAATCACGATACCCCAGATGAATTGCCCTTTAGTAATAAAACTCATTTCAGGGTTATTAGACAAAAAAGTAAAGATGACCGCAATAGTCATTACAAACGAAAACACAAGAACGCTATGAATCATCCATCGCTCAATTTTCCAAGATACGGTTGATTTACTTGATAGATGTCTAAAGCTATCGCCAGCAGTTTCTGCTAGACCACCGCAACCGCAAACCCATGAACAATACCAACGTTTTCCATAAAAATAGGTTAGAATTGGGGAGATAATAAAAATCATCGCTATCCCAAATACTAACATGAACATTCCTAAATTCCCTCCTTCAAGCATGTTTTTTAAATGCCAATCATTAAAGAAATAATAATTAAGCGGCCACATGTTTTTTAAATCTTTCGCGAAGTACGCTTTTTCAGGGTTTAATTTTTCGAGTATTTCAGGAATTAGAAAAGCGAATCCCAGCTGAAAAAACATTACCGAAAGAGTACGTACTAACTGGTATTTATTGTGTCTGTACTTTAAAATAAACTTATAACCCAAACCTAGAATGGCGACGGTATACAATGTTCCGTATACAAACCACTGACTAGAAGCTTTTCCATTCAAAATATAACTTAAAGGATCAAAAAATCCAACAATCCCTGTATTGACACCACCGTCTTGATTCAGTCCCAAGTATTGTGGAAACCAGTACAAAACAATATAAAATGCAGTCAGTATAATACCCGTCATCCAAGCCCAACTTCCTTTATTGGTAAAGTTCGTATGCCATATACCGTTGTTTTTTATTCCTTCAGGCTGGTTTAGATACGTTCTGTTAGCATAGACTATAATTCCCGTGAAAATGGAGATGATAGATCCTGCTAGCCAAATCGATTTGTTAGGAAAGGAAACATTTAATAAGGCTAGTGTCATAATGAACAAACCTAGTAATCCAAGTGCAATGCCTAGTTTCTGGATTCCGTCCATTTGCATGTTTTCATGAGAGGCGATAGATATATTTGTGACTGATTTACTCATATTTATATTGTTTTTACACTAACGTATTGGCTACTAAATTGTTTTTGTATTTCGGTTTCGTATGAAGTATAAAACTCTGGGTCAAAGTTGGCTTTTTTCAGATTATCAACGACATAATCAATAGTTTTTTTGTTCGTGAGCACTTTGTCAAAGAACTCATGGCGCATGCGTATTCCAAAAATATTGATGCCTAAAAAAGTTCGGTCATTTTTGTCAAATGAAATTCGGATTGCTTTTTTACCAGAATGGTGTTCCCAATAAAACTGTTCCTCATTTTCTTTGGCTGTAGCCCAAACCCAGCCGTAAGTTTGATATTCAATATCTAAAAATTTAGCCGAATTGAACCAATGCCCCGGCTTGTAAGCGGTAAGTGTGCCGGTTAATGTTTGCGCTAATACTTCTCCCATCATACGGCCAGTGTACCAAACGGCTTCTATTGGTCTGCGTAAATCAATAGCTTCGTGCTGTTCAGCGCAGTCTCCAATGGCATAAATATCTTTAATATTCGTTTCTAAGAAACGGTTCACTTTGACTCCTTTTCCCAGTGCTATTCCAGAATTTTTCAGGAAATCGATATTAGGGGAAACGCCAGCTGTTAAGCCAACAATTTCACAATCAATAGTCTCTCCTTTATCTGTAACAACTGCTTTGGCATGTCCTTTTTCGTCCGAAATAATTTCTACCAAATTAGTTTCCAAACGCAAATCGATATGATGTTCTAAAATATGACGGTTAATCATTTGGCTTTCGCCGAAAGGCAAAACACCATCCCAAAAACTTTTTTCACGAACTAGGAAAGTGACTTGGATATCTCGAGAACGCAGCATTTCGGCTAATTCGATACCAATTAAACCTCCACCTACAATTACGGCACGCTTTGTTGTGGGAGCCCAGTTCTCTAAAGCTTCTAAATCCTGTTTGTGATATAGACCGGTAACCCCTTTTAAATCTTGTCCTGGCCATCCGTATTTATTGGGTTTCGACCCTGTTGCCAGCACTAATTTATCATAGCCTATCTTTTCATTGTTCAATAATACAATTTCTTTTGCATCAGGAACTACGTCAGTAACCATTCCTTGAACTAGGTCAATCTTATTTTTTTTCCAAAAATCATTTTCATAAGGTTGCATGTGCTCAAACTTCATGTGTCCCATGAACACGTACATCAAAGCGGTTCGAGAAAAGAAAAACTCGTTTTCAGAAGATACAATTGTAATTTTTGAATCTGATTTTTTCCGAATGTGACGCGCGAGCGTAATTCCCGCAATTCCGTTACCTATGATGACAATATGTTCCATAAAAATGAATTTGTTCGTTATGTATTTAATATAAAGCTAATCCCTTGATATTTAAAGCTAATCCTTTAAAATCAAAGGTTCTATTTCGATTTAAAGTCAGTACCAGGTGTAAAATAGTTAGTATCTGCTTTAACAAATTTGATATTTGTTAGCGTTGCATGTCCTAATTCATCAGTGAGACCTTTTCCATCTTGCCATCCCCAGAAAATCCATTTTGTTGCCATAGGAATACCGTCAACGGCTTTGTATTCTAAATATTGAATCGCATGTGGATTTTTCTCTGCAGCTTCTTTACCGCCATTTATACTAACGATATAAGCTGCTTTTTCGATTAAATGCGTTGTTTTATCAGCATAAACTACGTACCAATCATCTGGTGCTTCGCCTGTTCCTGATGTAAAGGTTAGCTTTTCTGTCACATAATTTTCATGATCTTTTTCTGTATTATCATACGTATTCCATATCGTTCCTGGATCATTTAATTTATTTGGAAATAAGAAAAAGTAACTCCATGTGAATGTATCAAACCGAACGGATTTTTCATTTGGAATTGTAGGAGAGTAAAACACTTTATCCTTGTCAAAAATGATTTTCGCTCCATTTTTATATTCTATAACTCCTTTAGTTGAGTTGGTAAGAATTGTAAATTTGGCATCCATTCTTTCTTCTCCTCCAAACTCTAATTTTAGATTAAATTGCACCGCTTCTTTAGCTAAAAACTCTTGTTTATGGTGTGCATTTTCAACTTTGTCCGTAAATTTTAAGTTTTCTTCATTCGATTTACATCCTACCGCTGTAAGAATGACTGCTGTTAATGTAAAGGCAATTTTTTTCATTATTTTTTTTTTTTTCATTATGCTAAAAGCAAATATAGTTTTTAGTTCTAGTGACACTTTTTAAAAAACGTTAAATTTTCAGTATCTTCTTTTTGCGAAACCTTGAAATATCCGTTCTAGCGATAGTAGCAAATTATGATTTTCATAAAACCTTTTATTCAATTTGTAAATAAATTCATTTAGACAGTGTTTTTATTTAATTGCTCAAAGGTTTCTTTTGTGTATTGAAATTAAAACTTTTAAAATTTAACAGTTGCAAAACTAGTTTCGCAACTGTTATTTTAATTAATCAAAAAATATTTATCGGTTATTTAGACTAATATAAAGTAATTAGGGTAGTAAAACTTTATCTATAACGTGCACTACACCATTATTACATTGAATATCTGGAATGACCATATTTGCGGGCGCTGTGATTCCTCTACTTTTAACAGTAAAGACTCCGTTTAAAAAAGGACTATACGATAATGTTCCTCCTCCAGCTGTTGTAGCAGTTGTACTTGTTTGCTCTGAAGTAAATTTTCCTCCTCCGATAGCGTGATTTAATAAAACTTGTTGCAACACAGCAGCTGGCGTATTAGCAACATCTTGTACAGTTGCAAAACCTGCAGCTATAAAAGCAGCATCTGTTGGGGCATAAATGGTAAAATTATTATTTGGATCAGCTAAAGTTGGAGCTAAACCAGAAGTAATAACCGCTTGTACTAAGAAAGTAAGTTCTGGTGTTTTAAAAACCTTAGCTTCTTTTAGTAATATCGCCGATGCAACAATGTCAACACCTGTAGCAATCATTACTTTGTCAATAGCATGAACAGTCCCATTACTAGCTTTTACATCTGTTAGGATAATTTTTGATCCATTAATATATAAATCATTTCCTCTACTTATAAAACGTCTATTAATTGTTAATGCAGATGCAGAAGTACTTCCTGACATGATTTGATTGGCTAGTAAATCACCATTAGAAACATGATATAATAATGTATTCGTTAAGAAACTATTTTGTAAACCGCCTAAGCTACCAGTGTTTACCAATCCTAATCTTGCAAAAGCATCGTTTGTAGGGGCAAAAACAGTATAATGTCCTGAAGGATCATTAGGATTGCTATTACTTAGAACTCCTACAACGCCGCCTTGAACTGCAGCGCCTTCAAGTGTACTGAAATTTGGATTAGCAACTGCAATACCAGCTATACTTGGAGTTTCGTCTTTATATTCTGAATCACAAGAAACAAGAGTTGCAATTAAAGATAGTGCTAAAACGACACTTTTTATATTTAAATTTTTCATTTTGTTCGTTTTTTTAATTAAAATTTATAAACTAATCCACCGTAAAAACCAGTCGATTTACCAATGTTTCTACCGGCTACTAAAGTGCTTGCTCCCGCAGAAACACCAAAGGCCTCAGTAAGGGGGGTGTATAGGTTTAAACCTATCTTTGTGTAATTTACTTTTGTAATTGGGAAATAACCTGCGAAACCTTCACCGAAGATATCAACACCGCCTGTAGATTTTTGATTAGCGATAAAAGCATCTCCATAAAAGTATTTTGCAGCATAACCTACTTTAAGCTCTGTTGCATAAGAATTAGGAACATCATTAGATGCATAATTTCCTGCTAACTGCGCTGAAGCAAATACTCCAGAATCCATTCTGAACATTGCCATTCCAGTTGTACTAACTGTAGTACTTCTGTTACCAATTGCAATAATTGATTGAAAACCTTCTTCAACTTTATAATTACTTAATGGTGTTTTTAAACCTAAAGCACCAATAAGGCGTAATGAAGATGAACCAAAATTAAAATTAAAAGGACTGTATTTAACAAATACAGATACATCTTGAAAACCTTTTCTTTCGTTTTCTAAGTTCAAATTTGTTAGTACTTCTTGCGTTGCATTACCTTTTGCAGTTACATATGGCAATACTAATACCACATCAACTTGGTCAGTAATCCCATAAGTTGCATAAATTGAAGTACTGGAGATTTTTGTTTCATTAAAAACGGGGACTCCATCTACTTCTTCAGGAATAAAAAATACTTTGTCATATTTTTCATAGCTGTAAGAAATTGATACATTTCCTTTTCCTTTTCCTTGCATAAACCCACTTATTGGACTCTGCGAAAAAGCAGTATTAACACATCCTAGTGTTGTTACTGCTAAAATTAATAGTAATTGTTTTTTAATCATAATGGTTTATTGTTTTACGTTCGTGACTGATTTACGTAAAATGAATATAGTTGGTTTTAAAAAAAAGGAAAAAAAAGGAAAAATTTTTAAATAATGCTGATTTTGATATAGTTAGCGTCATAAAAAAAACAAAAAAAATTTAATTCTTTAAATAGATTATAGTTTGTTTTTGCAGGATAGTATTAGTTCACAGGATGTTTTTTTTATAATACTCCAGCATACTTTCAGTAGAGTGGCCTAACCTACGTTTAAGATGAATGATACTAAAATGGTATTGCAAACGCCAAACCCCATTTTGTCGGTACCTTCTGGCCGATGTAATTATATAATCAGGAAGCACGACAAACTGTTTCTTGTCATACAGCCTTGAAATGATTTCATTATCCTCATAGATGATAAATTGCTCATCAAAACCGTTTATTTCTTCGAATAATTTTTTAGTTATAAATAAAGATTGATCGCCGCCGCGGCAGGAAATATGATTGAATCGAGTGAACCACTGCGAAACTATCAAAACGGGATGTTTATAATCAAATTTCATTCTGAAACAGCCGGCCTGCTTTCCTTTTTGAACAGTATTATAAATAATGCGGTCAAAATTGGTTGGAGGAAAACTATCACAGTGTAAAAAATAAAGAACGGTTCCTGTGGCCTTTTTGGCTCCCAGATTCATTTGTATCGCTCTCCCTTTTTCTGTTTGAATTAATTTTACGTTTGAATTAGCCTTCAATATATCAGGAGAACCATCGGTACTTCCTCCATCAACAACTATTATTTCAATTGCTTCTTTCTGGAACACTTTATTTTCAAGATGTAATAATAGCTTTGTAATGGTTTTTAACTCATTAAAAATGGGAATTATTATTGAAATTTTATTCATTCAAACTCCAGTTGTAGTCTTTGTAATTTACTTTTGCCTTGCTACTGATTTTAGTAGTACTGTATTGGTTTAAAAAATCAATAACGGAACCTTTTTTCTTAAAATCACCAGCGAACCAATCAAATATTTTTGAGATTTCAATTTTGTTTGCTGTTATGGTATTCTTAGTTTTATCATTAATGAAGCTCTTTGCACCAGTAGCTAATTGCTGGTCTAATTTGGCTGCAGTATAGGCTTCATTAAGTAAATTAGGACAAGAAAAAGAAGCGCAATTGATGGCGAAATGTATTCTTGGTTCATCCATTTTGCGAAGTATTTCATGTTCGATTTCTTCTAAACTGTATTTTTTGTTTCCTAAAGAAAAGAATTTTTTACCCCAGGGATCATTAATGTTCTTGATGCTTTTAGTTGGATAATTGTCTAAAATTAATTTTACTGTATTGGCGTTGTACGCATTGATCCAATAAGCAAGTGTAGCGTTTCTAGACCATGATTTTGTAGGCACATTTTCCGATAACTCATTTAGATACGTCTGTAATTGGTTACTGTCTTTTTTAAAGCCTTTATAGTTTACATTTCCATTTTTAGAAACATTTTTTTGCAATAGTACATTCCATCTAGCATGATTCATACTCTCAGCATCTGCTGTGGTAGTTGTTTGGTATGCTTTAGTTGGAATTTCAAGATTATTTTTATTTTTACCGCAAGAAAGCAGTGGTAATAGAAGTAGTGTTAAGAAATATTTTTTCATTGGTTTTTTTTAAAATTATACAAGTATAGACAATCATATCAGTCAGTCCTGACAGAAAAAATCAATGATTATTTTAAAGGATATATTTCTTGCTTAATAAAATCATTTGGAAACTCATTCTCATCGTCAAACCCAAGTTCGATATCTCTTCCGTCTTCAGGTATATAATTGGTTTTAAATATGTAATCCCATAAACTTAGTGAAATTCCAAAGTTGACACCGTATTTGTTTGGTATTTTTTTACTGTGATGCCAGATATGCATTTTAGGATTGTTAAATATGTATTTTAAAAAACCGTAGTCCCAACCCACATTAGCATGGTTCAAATGGCCTATGGCAATCGAGATGAAATGTACAATAAAAACATCTTCAAGGTTTACACCCCCAATAAGAATAATAGGGATATAAAGTATAGATTTATAAACAAGAGGTTCCATCCAATTGTATCTAAAATGGGCTGCAAACCCCATTTCCTTTACGCTGTGGTGGGTTTTGTGAATTTTCCATAAGAAAGGAATCATGTGTAATAAACGATGTACATTCCATTGGATGAAATCACTAATTAGGAAGAACACGAATAAAGCTAATGGTTTTGGGAACTCAGATATAGAAAAGAGCTGAATAGACATTAATTCGAGCCCAAAAAAATGGAGTATATCATTAATAAATTGTTCCACTACATTAGATAATGCAATAAGAAGAATTAGATTGAGTAAGAAAAAATTGAAAAAAAGATAAAATAGATCCAGCCAGAAATCTTTGCGAAAAATAGCTTGTTCTTTTCGCCAAGGAAACGCAATTTCAAGCAACCAGACTACCAAGGAAATGGCAATCAACCCATAAAAATAGTTGTCCCAATTCCAATATAGAATTTCGTTCTTCAGGTAGTTAAAATAACCGCTGTAGGAATTCAGTAGTATGTCAATGTATTTTTCCATTTGTTTGCAATTCGTATTTTAAGGTTTAAGCAGCTTTTTTTAATCTCTTTTAGTTATTGAAGTTAGATTTAAGACAGCAATGTCATAAGAGCTTTGTTCTAAATCTGCAAAGGTATCAATATCATTTAAAGTATCCAAAAGACAAACTTTCTGGCCTTTTAAATCCTTCATTGTAGCTTTAAAAACAGAGTCTTTTCCCCAGTCTTTATTTTGGAAAATTGCTGGATGGCCTTTTTTTAGTCCCAATAAATAATAACCGCCATCTTCTGCAGGCCCGATTGCCACATCATGGTTTATAAGCTTTTTAAAAGCAGTTTCAATAATGATTGCTTTTAAGTCAAATAAGTCACTGCCTACAATAATACAATTTTGGTATCCCATTTCAAAAAGAATTTCAAATGCATCGTGCATCCGTTGTCCTAAATCACCATTAACTTGTAACTTTTTTTGATAAAATTCTCTAGACCAAATGTCATCCTCGACAATGCCGCTATCATAAAACACAAATTTATCACAGTCGATTGAATGGGTTTCAGTCATGGTATGTAAAAGTAAATCTTTGTACACAACTAATGCTTTTTCATTACCGATAGTTTTTGCGAGTCTGGTTTTTACTTTGCCTAATTCGGCATTACGAGTAAAAATTAATAAAGCATCAGTCTTCATACACCTTGATTCCTTTGGTTAAATAAACACTCCATGCCTTATTGTAAGCGTGTACACTGTCTGTTACTTTATTTTGATTGTTCACCACTTTTCCGCCTGTGTTTTTATATTCAAAAATACCTCCGTACAAATTGTAAACATTTTTGTAGCCCAATTTTTGTAATTTTTCGCCTATCTGCTCGCTACGAACTCCAATAGAGCAATAGACTATTATAGTGGCATTCTTATCTGTAATGTTAGCGGTAACATTGTTAGACTTAAAATGATCGAAGCCTACGGGAAGGGCCCCTTGAATGTGACTTACTTTGTATTCTTTAGGTTCTCTGGCATCCAGAAAAACTAAGTTTTTTTTCTCTTTCAGTTCATTCACTTTGATATAGGGAACCGTTTCTTTATTCAGTTTTTTCAATACTTGCGGAATGTTATTCTGTGCAGATAACATTATTGAAAAAAAGAAACTCATAAAATAGATATAGAGGCGCATGGTATTTTTTTTATAAAGGTATTTAATTTATTAGACGTCTAAAAACTTATTTCCTGACAGTGTAAATTTTAAATACGGTAAAAAATAAAAATAGATTATTTTATTTAAGTTCGAATCTCATTTGGTCTAGCTTTCGTTGCTACTTAATATCCTCTACACTGAGGGTCTTTAAACTTCTTTGTAAACAATGTAATTGCATTACAACCGTAATATATGTTAGGGACAGCTCTTTTAAATATATGGCACTTCAGTATAGTGGAGCGGTAAGGCTTCTATTTTATTAAGATATTTCTCTTCAAATTTTATATAAAATCTATATTATTTCACGCTATTTATTTGTAAATTAGCAATGGCTATTGCCAATATTATTAACTAATAGATACTATTATGAAAAATCTAGGCCTTTTATGTTTGCTGTTTACTTGCATTGGACTCCAAAGTTGTAAAAATAATAAAAGTGAAAAAATCATTAAAGCTAAGGAAGCTGTAGAGATCGTAAGCGTACAGTGTTATAAAGCACTTTATGAAGAAGATACGCTTGATTTGAAAATTAATACTTTCAAAAATGGGGAAATAAAGGGTAATATGGAGATGGCGATTGCTAATATGCCGAAAAAAGTTGGTGAAATTGCAGGAGAATTTCATGGTGATACCTTATTTGCTAGTTATACGTTTACCCAGGGTGGATATACGGAGAAAACATATAAAAATCCGATGGCATTTCTAAAGCGTGGGGACGAACTGATTTTAGGTGATGGGAAAATACAAATTACGTTGGGAGCCTCTCATTTTGTTAAAGGGGAGCCTATCGATTTTGAGCGTGTAAAATATAAATTCACTGCTGTGGATTGTGTTGATAAATAGTAGAAAAAGAAATAGAGAATTTCTGGTTCTAAATAACGTTATACTTTCTAAATAAATGACTGTTATATTTTTATAATAGCATTTACGTATAGTCCAATGTAAGAATCCCTTTCAAAGTGAAATTTGAAAGGGATTTTTTTCTAAATTGGTGATGATTTATCCGAGGTTAAAAATTAACTCTAAAACTTACATTAGGAGTCATACCTAGAGATTTGTTGTTTACGGTAACAGTTTTACTGTCGTCGTTTGGATCTACTTTGTAATAGCGGTTTATGACATTGTCTTCATCAGTGATATTGATTACCCCGCCACGTAGTGTAGCTTTAATGGCAGAACTGAAATTGAAACCGTAACTAAAAGAAGCATCCAAACGCATAAAATCATCTAGATTCTCGCTGTTAGGAGCGCCATAATTCACCATAGTATTATTACCGCTTTTTACAGTTTCATTGCCTGCAATCGGGCTGGTGTACGGTTGTCCATTTCGCCAAATTCCTCCCACTGAAATTTTCAGATTGTCCAGGATATCATAATTAAACCCGAGTGAAGCTGAATGCCGAATGTCTACATTATTTGGAAAGGTAGAAGGAGTAAAGGAGTCAAATTCATAATCGTTAGTACTATACGTATAACTAATCCAGGTACTGAATCGTCTTGCCGTTTTATTGGCAAGAAATTCGATTCCTTTTGCCGTATAACTGCCGTGCGCATTTTTATATTGAAAGTTATTGTAAAACCCTTGATTAGAAGCCGTAATACCATCCACGATTTTGTAAAATCCTGTCAGTTCAATATTCAATTTATTTTGTTTAAATTCTATTCCAAAAGAACTTTGTTTGCTAGTTGCGATAGGAATGTCTTCATTGTTTACCAATACCCACCGCCTTTTTTCAACACCTAGGAAATCGTCTTCAAAATCGATGATTTGAGTTGCGGTCTGATTTTTAAATTCGCCTTCTAATTTTAGAGCAAACTGCTTCGATACTTGTTGGCGGACATTAATACGAGGTTCTACTAGTAATTTGTCAAATTTTTTAAAATAATTTAAACGTGCTCCCAGTCGTAAATAGGTGTTGTTTTTATTGTACTCTGCTTCCGCAAAGACGGCATGATTGAGTAATACGTCTTTTTTAGTGCTGGAATAGGAGGGAGCACTCACGGTAGTTTGGTTGAGCATTCCGGTTTCGTTCACCTGGTACCCTAATAATAAACTAAGGTTTGAACTAGCTTTATAATGTGCATTCAGCTTGGTTCCGGTTTCAAGTACTTCATTAGCTTCGGTCAAAAGCTGGTCTGTTGGTACGCGATAATCGGTAGCATCAATATTGTATCTAGAAAAATAAGTGACTACCTCAGTACTAAAGGCATCCGTCCATTGCCCTTTCCAACTTCCTCCGTATCCAATGTTCTTTTGCGAAAGCTTGCTGACTTTAGAAGCACTTTGGTCAGTATTCAAATATTCAGCATAATTCAAGGCGTTATTGATTCCGATTATATTGGCTCTAAAGCTATGTTTGTCGTTTAAGTCGAATAGTAATTTAGCAGTAAAGTCATAAAAATAGAAATCGGATTTAGTGCTTTTATCCGTATGGTCAGCATTAATCTCTGTGTCTTGAAAACTTCTCTGGTAATAGTTGGAAAAAGTGGGTGTGGTAATTACATCAGTTACGGAGCGACGTGCAGAGATATCCAACTCGAGATTTTTCGCCAGAGGAATTTCTACAAAGGCATCGGCGCTAATTAGATTGACACCACCGCCACCTGAAATTGTAGTTCCTATGTGATCGTTTGTACTCATGTTGATGGTACTCGAGACTCCATCGCTATAGGCAGCGCTGGTTCCGTTTTTACTTACGGTGACTTTATTAGTTACATTAGGATTGTAAGCCGAAATCAAACCAAAAAAGTGCCCAGAATGGTACATCTTTATATTGTCCCAAAGCATTAAATTCTGGTCATTTGTACCACCACGTACATTGATATTAGCAATACTTTCATTCGTGCTTTCCACTCCTGGCAAAGCTTGTATGGACTGTAATACATCAGGATCGACTAGTCCGGGAAGAATTCCAAATTTTTTAGTGTTTAAAACCGTGCTTCCGTCAATGTATTTCTGTAATCCAGGTGTTAGGTAAACATTTATCAATACTTGATTGAGTTCTTCCTTGGAAGGGTTCAAGAATATTTTCTTGCAATTACCTTCCGTAGAAAATAATTCATTTGCAGTAAATTGTTTGGATTCGTAGCCTATGTACGAAATGGTGATTTTGGCGTCAAGTGCTACCTTTTCTAAGATAAAAGTGCCGTTTTTTGCAGTAATGGTTCCATTTGAGCTATTATCAATGCGTATAGATGCTCCCAGTAAAGAAGTCTTTGAATCCTGAGCGATTACGATGCCACAAACTGGGAATGTTTTGTTTAGTACAGAAACTGTTACATAGCGATTGTCTAGCGCTTTAAAGTTCAAAAGTACTTTTGAGTTGAGGTACGCTATAGTTTGCTCAAGGGTTAGTTCAAGAGCTGGTTTTTCGATAGCTATAGTAGCTACATCTTCTACAGCATAGGAGAATTTTACATTGAATTGCTGCTCAATAGTACCTATAATCGCTGTTAAAGCGGTTTTATTGGTTGCAGTTTGTGCCTGAACAATAGTGGTCATACACAACAATAAATAAAGAATCCATTTATTCATAGTTATAGAATACGATAGTTTTGCCATCTATTTTGTAACTCAATTTTAAAGGAATAGTCACAGCTTCCAGCGCGATTTTTTGATTTGTATGGGTAAAACTTCCTGTAAATAGCTTAGTTGTATCAACACCATCCACTTTAATTTTAATATCGTACTGACGCTCTAATTCTGCTATTACTTGATTCAGAGGAATTCGAGTAAAACTGGATTCTTTTTGCATCCACGATGGGTTTTCAGCAGTAGAATCATCGACGGCTTCAATTTGCTTATTGACAACTCTAAACGTTTTACCAGGAGGTAACTTAACGGTTTCATTATTATAGGTTACACTTACTAGTCCTTCGTAGCAACTTACTTCATAATAATTGTTGCGTTGTTTCACATTAAAATGAGTTCCCAGTACTTGTACAACACCGTCAGCAGTTTGTACGCTGAAGGTTTCTCCTTTTTGTACCTGAAAATAGGCTTCTCCATCAAGGGTTAAATCACGGTTATTTTCCCATTTTTTTTCATTGAATGTGATTTTTGATTCTGCATTCAATAAAACTTCCGAGTTATCTGGTAATCGGAATGTTTTTGTTTGTGCGATTCCGGTTTCGTAGGATTGGGTATTGTTAAAAAACAGGAAATAAGAGGAAGTAAGCAGTACCAATAAAGCGGCCGCCACCTTAAAGAAGGTTGTAAATTTTAGCGTTCGTATTTTTGTTTCTTTTTTCGAAAGGGATCTGGTTTTGAAAGCTGCCAAAGCCGCTTGCGCATCTACCTTTGGGGTTTCCAAATGTGAAGCATAATGTGCTATTTTTTCAAGCGTGTCAAAACCTTCAGATTGTTTTAAATCCTCAATTTCTTGACTTGAAAGTTCGCCGTTAAGCCATTTTATTATTTCGTTTTCGTTTTTCATTTTCAACTCTATATGTATAAGACAACTTCAATTCGATTTACCCTACTATAAATCAAATAATTATATGTTTTCTATTTGTGTTTTCAAAATTTTAAGTGCTGCCGACATTCTTTTTTCAACGGCTTTCTGCGAAATATCAAGCAATTCAGCGATTTCGCGGTATTTTTTTCCGTCAATGCGATTCATTAGAAAGACTTCGCGCTGTGATTCACTTAAGGAGGCAATTGCATTCTGCAGTTTTATTTTGAATTCTTCTTCTTCGAGTAGATATTCTGGACTTTGATTTGTGGTGTCTAAATTAGGCGTCTCTTTGGCGAAAGCCATAACTACCTTATTGTGTTTTATGGTATTCAGAAATAAATTATTTACGGTGGTTAGCAAATAAGTTTTGACTTTACTAAAATCAATCTGGGAGCAATTCTCCCAAATTTTGGCAAATGCATCTTGAACAAGATCTAAGGCAGCATCGCTATCTCCACATTTATAGTAGGCAAAATTAGTTGCTGATTGTACGTTCTTTATATAAAAGTCGCTAAAATGTTGTTCCTCACAAAGGTTTTTATCTCCGTTATTCATTTATAGTAGGTTCATTGTATGGGCTGTAAATGTAAATTATTTTTTAAACAACGGGACAAGAGGATTAAACTGAAATTTTTTTTTGTCTTTTTTAGGATTGTAAAATATTGATTTAAAGCGATTTAGATATTTGTTTATTTTTTAATTAAAAAAGGGGGTAGGGTAAAAATAATGTTGATTGTCTTACTAACAGAAAGGCGAATCAATCATCGCTCTATAACATTAGAAAAACATTAAATTTGTAAATTATGAAAAGATTAAAAAGTATTACCGGAATTGCATTGATGGCTATATTTGGTTTAACATCATGCCAAAGTGAAGTAAATGAAGTGCAAGGAGAGAATCCAAATACAAATGCTGCTAATTCAACAACTGCAAACAACCTGAAACGTACTTCGATGTATGATGGTTCATTTGATGATTTTATAGATGGAGCTTCTTGTTCGTCTATTTTATTGCCCGCTACCGCAAAAGTAAACGGGATTCAGGTTTCTATTTTAAGCCAATTGGATTACCAACAAGTCATTTCTATTTTAGGGCAGTTTAATAATGATCAGGATTCAGTGGAACTCCAATTTCCATTGCGTGTTAGAACAAGTAACTATACAGAGGTTACTGTGAACAATCAAACGGAGTACAATGCAATTTTGAATGCATGTAGTTCAGCCGAAAGTTCAGGTCAAGCTGCCATTACTTCATTAAATATTAACTTTCCTATTACAATTTTAACTTATAATGTGAGTTTACAACAAACAGGAAGTGTAGTTATCACATCCGAAAAGGAATTGTTTACGTATATGAGTAATGTAAGCAGTACTGAATTGTTTGCAGTTAAGTATCCAATAACGGTTAAACTTATTGATGGTACACAATCAACAGTTAATAGCGATGCTGAATTGCAATCAAATATTAATGCTTCTGTTACAACGCAAGCAACAATAACGCAAGCAGAGCAGAATTCGAAAAAACTAGAAACGATTTTAGTTAATGGTACGTTTAAAGTACAATCGTTTATAACTGCTGGAGTAGATTCAGCAAACAATTATAAAGATACTACTGTAGATTTTGCAAACGACTGGAAAGTAAAAGCGGTTACTGCTTTGACAACGACTGCTACAGGGACTTATGCCGTAAGTTCAGAGTTAGATGTTTTTCTGAAATTAAATTTCACTGGAAGTACTTCTTTTAGCTTATTGAATAATACATGGAAAGTAGCAAGTTTTACTACATCGACAATAACGTTACAAAGTACAACAAATGCTGCCGTAAGCTTAGTGTTGACACAAATATAACTCGAGCTATTAGTTTAAAAATATTGGATTAGTTTTAGACAGCAACTGGAAATGGTTGCTGTTTTTTAAAACGGGATTCAAAAAAAAGAATAATATGAAAAAAAGAATTGCATTAGTAACGATGGCCTTTGCCTTATTAGTTTCCTGTTCTAAAGAGGATAGTACAGATACTGCCTCTGTAGACGGATTTTCAATCACTAATAATAAGAAAGCAACAGGAAGTTCGTCCCATGATTTATTATCTGGTGATACTTATAAAAGTATGGTAATCGAATTGGTTTATGTCCAAGGATACGAACCATCAGCGACGGCAATTAGTAATTTCACTTCTTTTTTGAATGCCAGAACTAATAAGTCAGGGGGAATAACAGTGGTAAAGAGAGCAATTGCGTCACCGGCGAAAGCCACTTTTACAAATCAAGAAATTGTCGCTATCGAAGATGCTAACAGGACGAAGTACAACACGGCAAATCAGATTGCAGTTTGGGCTCTTTTTATAGATGGAGCTTCTGCTTCTGACTCAGGAAATAGCTATGTTTTAGTAACTGCTTATAGAAATACATCCTTTGTCATCTATGAAAAGACGGTTCAAAGTTTGAGCGATAGTCCTTTTGAACCTAACAGGGCTTTATTTGAAACAACAGTAATAACGCATGAGTTTGGGCATATTCTAGGACTGACTAATTTAGGCACGCCCTTGCAAAGCAATCATGAAGATGCGGCACACGAAAAACATTGTAATGTCGAAAGTTGTTTAATGTATTGGTCTGCAGAATCAGGAAGTGGAGTTGCCAATATGGTTTCAGGAGGTTCAGCCCCGAAACTGGATGCCCAATGTTTAGCAGATCTTAAAGCGAACGGCGGGAAATAAAAATAAGTATAAATAAGAAAACATGAAATATATATATAGGACACTAGTTTTATTAGTAGGAATAGTGACATCTGTAAACGCGCAGAATACAGCAACGCATCAGTCAAATGCGGGAATAAAAGGAGGGTATAATTTAGCTGCCGTAAGTTTTGACGGTGACGGAGAAACGGGACAACGCCAAGGGTTTCACATAGGGGTTTATGGAGAATCCTTTATCAGCGAAAGCTTTTCTATCCAACCGGAATTGATGTATTCTCAACAAGGCTACGAAATCAAAGATGCTAATGGTACTTTTACTCAAAAACTGAATTATATCAATTTACCGCTAATGCTAAAAGCCTATCCGTCTAAAAATTTCTTCTTAGAGGCAGGACCACAAATAGGATTAGCTATTTCTCATAAGGAAGAATACGATGGTTTGTTTAGTAGTTCTCAGGAATATGATCCTAATAACTTTGACTGGGGAATGAACTTTGGAGGAGGTTTTAAAACTAATTCCGGAATCAGTTTAGGAGTGCGTTACCACCTAGGCCTTGGAGATTTGTATGATGAAGGAAAAGCACAGAACCGAGTTTGGCAATTTTCAGTTGGATTTGATTTGTAAGTCATGACGTTTTAATAATATGATAAACCCTTTCAGAGTAGTACTTTGAAAGGGTTTTGTTTTTGTTTCGAATGAGTAATGTATTGGAAACAGTTCTTTCTGATTCTAAAGTGTAGATTTCATTCGTACGAATGACAGTCGATCTCAATTGCAGATTCCCTAAAATTCAATTATCTTTACGACCAAATAATGATTAGAATGACTACCAAAGAGAATCCAACCCAATTAGAACAGTATTTCCAACAATTTCGCAAGAATATTATAGGAATCGATCAAGACTTCCGTTCTCCGTACGGGCAACAACAAATTATCTATACGGATTGGACCGCCAGTGGTCGTTTATACCGTCCGATTGAGGAAAAATTGATGAATGAATTTGGGCCTTTTGTTGCAAATACGCATACGGAGACTACGGTGTCTGGTACAGCGATGACTAAAGCTTACCACCATTCTCGCAGCATTATCAAAAAGCATGTTAATGCAAATAGTGATGATGTTCTAATTACCGACGGAACGGGTATGACGGGGGTAGTCAACAAATTTCAACGTATTCTGGGATTGAAAGTACCGGAGAACCTGAAAGATTTTATAAATGTACCTGCTGATAAGAAACCTGTTGTCTTTATTTCGCACATGGAGCATCATTCAAATCAGACTTCCTGGTTAGAAACTATTGCTGATGTTGAGGTTATTCCTTCTACGGAGGATGGATTATTTAGCGTAGAAAATTTAGAAATACTATTAGATAAATACAAAGATCGAAGTTTTAAAATTGCGTCAATTACTTCCTGCTCTAATGTAACGGGGATACGAACACCTTATCATGAGGTGGCAAAAATAATGCATCAACATAACGGACTTTGTTTTGTTGATTTTGCTTGTTCGGGACCTTATGTAGAAATCGACATGCATCCTGAAGATTCAGAAAGCTTTTTGGACGCCATTTTCTTTTCACCTCATAAATTTCTTGGAGGACCTGGAACCTGTGGTGTTTTAGTATTTAATAAAAAATTATATCAAAACTTAGTTCCTGATAATCCAGGAGGAGGGACGGTTTCTTGGACTAATCCTTGGGGCGGACATAAGTATATCGATAATATTGAAGATAGGGAAGACGGGGGAACACCTGGTTTTCTACAAGTGATTAAGACTGCGCTTGTTATTCAACTGAAAGAGCAGATGGGAATTGATAATATCCTGAAAAGAGAACATGAAATTGTAGATTATATCTTCTCTGAATTAGGAACTGTTTCGAATATTAAAATTTTGGCGGCACAGCATCAAGATCGATTGGGTGTAATCTCATTTTATGTTGATGATTTACATTTTAATTTGGGTGTGAAATTACTGAATGATAAATTCGGAATACAAACTCGTGGAGGATGTAGTTGCGCTGGAACCTACGGACATTTTTTATTGCACGTAGATCAGGAAACGTCTCATAAATTGATTGACGAAATTACCTTAGGGGATTTAATAAGAAAGCCGGGTTGGATTAGAATGTCTATTCATCCTACAACAACAAATGCCGAGATTGAATTTGTTTGTAACAGCATTAAGGCTTTGGCCGAAAACCATAAAACATGGGCTATGGAT
Source organism: Flavobacterium frigoris (assembly GCF_900111075.1). Lineage (GTDB taxonomy): Bacteria > Bacteroidota > Bacteroidia > Flavobacteriales > Flavobacteriaceae > Flavobacterium > Flavobacterium frigoris. The sequence continues at coordinate 9,825 of NZ_FOFZ01000017.1, read as the reverse complement.
TATACCTACAATAGAGATACAAATGAGTTTGTCCACAAGGACGCACAGCCGTTAGAAGATGAATTGGTTAAAAGCTGGTTTTCACTATAACCAATAGAAATCTATTTTTATATAAAAAAGCCCTTTAAGAGATACTTAAAGGGCTTTTTAGTTGGTATTAATTCATTTTAAGAACTGCAGGATAGCATCGAGCTTCCAATTTTTTCTCTAGCCCAATCCGGTCTTTTGGCGAACCATTTTTGGTATTCGTCTTGTTCTTGATACGGATTTTTTAATAAAAGGTGTAGTTCTTCAATTAGTGAATAATCCTCTTTTTCTGCCGCTTCAATAGCTAATTGCGACATATAATTTCGCAATACATATTTAGGATTTACTTGATCCATTGCTACTTTACGGTCTGCATCTGATATCGATTCCTGTTGCAGTCTATTTAAATATTGGGTAAACCAATACATCCAAGCATCGTACGTTTTGTCTACAAGTTCTTCTATCTTATAGAAGGATTCCTTAATCAATTCAAAAGCTACTTCAACAGCTTCTTCTTTTTTAATTTGGCTTAATTTTCTAAAGAAAATTGTCATGTCTGTTTCTGTGAGTTGAAGATTTTCGGTAAGGATATGAATAAGTTGGTTGTCCTCTTCTTCTGTAGTGGACAGTCCTAATTTATTTCGCATCATACTTAAATATTCTTTCTCATATTGCGATTGAAAGGCTTCTAATATCGATTCTAAGGGCGCTGCTTCCTGAATCAGGGGGTACAAAGCATTGGCCAACTGATATAAATTCCATAGTGCTATTTCGGCTTGATTGCCAAAACGATACCTACGATTTTCACGATCCGTTGTATTTGGGGTCCAGTTGGGGTTGTAATCCTCTAACCATCCGTAGGGGCCGTAATCTATAGTAAGTCCTAAAATGGACATATTATCCGTATTCATCACGCCATGTACAAAACCAACACGCTGCCAGTGTATAATCATCTTGCGAGTCTTGTCTGCAACGACTTGTAGAAGTTGAACATAATTGGCTGCCGTATTTCCTTTGATTTCGGAAAAATGATATTTAATCGTAAAATCAGTGATTGCTTTTAATGTTTTCAGATCTTTTTGAGAAGAGAACAGTTCGAAATTTCCAAAACGAATAAAAGAAGGCGCTACTCTGCAAACCACTGCGCCTTTTTCATAAGCGGGGTTTCCGTCATACATGACGTCACGCAATACCTGGTCTCCAGTAAGCATCAAGGATAACGATCGGGTAGTGGGTACACCAAGGTGAAACATGGCTTCGCTACACAAATGCTCTCGTATGGAAGAGCGCAATACGGCTAGACCATCTGCTCTACGGGAGTAAGGAGTCATGCCGGCTCCTTTTAATTGTAAGGTATAAACTTGTTCCTTGTTTTCTACTTCAGCAAGAATAATGGCTCTACCATCTCCTAATTGCCCAGCCCAATTACCAAACTGATGTCCGGCATAGCTCATCGAATACGGACGTGAACCTGGTAGCAGTTCTTTCCCTGAAAATACGTTTGTGAATTCAGAAGATTGCGCGTCTTCATTAGAAATGCCAAGCAGTGCTGCCGCTTCTTCTGAAAAATGGATTAATTTAGGATTCGAGGGTATTTGGGGTGTCACAAAAGAAAAACAAGCATTTTTAACCTGACGCGTAACATTAGTTTCGTCAGGATCTGCGGGTAATTCTGTGCTAAATCTATTATTGATTTTTAACTTCATTTTATTTTGCATTAGCCTCAAAATTAGTCAAATATTTTTGCACCGACAGTTAATTAAAACTAAAATTACAGCGGCCTTCTTATCGCCTGTGTTTCCATCTTTTATGAGTCCAGAAATAATATTCTGGAGCTTCATGGATTTGTTTTTCTACTTCTTGAATAAAAGCATCGGTAATTTCAAAATTAGGAACTGACCTGGAATTGTCGCTGATAGGAATCAGTGTGCATTCATAATAGCCTCTTCCAACTTTTTTTACTTTTGCAAAAATGACATTAAGATCATATCTCTTTGCCAGCATTTCTGGGCCTGTATGAACAGGAACTTCTACTCCCATGAATGATTTCCAATGAAAGATACGATCTGCTTTTGGCGATTGATCGCTAGCTAAGCCATATACAGAAAGAATATTTTCTTTTTGATTGTGTGCGATATATGGAATTGTTCTGCTAGTAGTAACTAGTTCAGTATTGTATTTTGATCGAATGTCTCTGATGAGTTTATCAAAATATTTATTGCTTAATTTTTTATAGACACCTACACCCTGATAGCTTATTTTTTGATTAAGTGTAATTAACCACTCCCAACTGGCATAATGGGAAGCTATCAGCATAATGCTTTTTCCTTTTTGTTCGTATTCTGTCATCAGCTCAAGATTTGTAATTACAAATCTTTTGTTCATTTCTTCTGACGATATGGTCATGGTTTTTATCATTTCCATAAACATATCACATAAGTGATGGTATGATTTTTTCTCGATTAACAGTCTTTCTTTATCGGTAAGATGAGGCAGAGCCAAAGCAATGTTTGCTCTAACCACTTTCTTGCGATAACCGATAATGTAATACACTAAAAAATAGACTCCATCTGACAACCAATAAAAAATTTGAAAGGGAAGAATGGAAATCATCCAAAGAAAAGGGTAAGCTATAATAAAAACGAGGAATTGCATGCAGTATTTTTTCTTGCAAAGATAAGTCAAAAATGAATATCCAGATATATTTTGATGAGGTACTAATAGGGTCTGTCAGAATTAGTACCTTTGTAATTCACAATAAATAGACTTTATGAATATCATTTTAATAGCAATAATTGTTGTAACTGTACTTATTAGTTTCAAAGGTTTTGATGATCAAGCTTTTTTTAGAAAATACGAATTCCATATGGGAAGTGTTCGCGCTGGGGAACAAATCAGACTGATATCCTCCGGTTTTCTTCATGCAGACATCGCGCATTTGGCATTCAATATGATTACACTTTACTTTTTTGCTCCTGTGGTGATTGGTCATTTGGGTAGTTTGTCGTTTTTGATTGTTTACTTTGGAAGTTTAATTTTTGGAAGTTTATTGACCATCATGTTCCATAAAGACGATTATAATTATAGAGCAATAGGCGCTTCTGGAGCCGTTACGGGTGTTCTGTATTCGGCGATATTATTGCAACCAGATATGATGTTAGGGATCTTTTTTATAATTCCAATGCCAGCTTATCTTTTTGGGATTCTTTATTTGTTGTATTCTATTTATGGAATGAGAGCTAAGAACGATAATATAGGGCATACAGCGCATTTTGGAGGCGCTATTGGGGGGTATTTGATTACTTTGATTTCTAATCCGCATTTAGTGGTTGATCATACTTTTATGGTGGTATTACTTACTATTCCAATAATTATTCTTTTTGTAATGGCAAAAATGGGAAAATTATAATGGCATAATTTTTGAAAGATTTATAGTTCATATATTAATTAATACAAATCAAAATGAAAAAAGCACTAGTGGTACTGTCCATGATGTTTATGACCCTGTCATATGCTCAAGAAATCAAACAAATTCCGCAAATCAATGTTGCAGGAGAAGGAAAAGTTAAAGTAGTGCCAGATCAGGCCACTATTACTGCGACAGTGGAGACAAAAGGGAATGATGCTAAGGAGGTTAAAAAGCAAAATGACCAACAAATGGAAGCGGTTTTGAAGATCATCAAAAAAATGAATCTGGCACCGGCTGATTATAGAACGCAGCGTGTTTCATTAAATCCGGTTTATGATTATGAAAAAAAGAAGACAAGCTATAATGCTAGCCAAACCGTTGAGATTCTTTTGAGAGATTTATCGCAATATGATGAGTTAATGGAAGGACTAGTGAATCAGGGAATCAATAGAATTGATAATGTGATTTTCCAGTCTTCAAAACTAGCGCAATACCAATCAGAGGCAAGAAAATTAGCGATGAAGGATGCTAAACTCAAAGCAGAAGACTATGTGTCTGTTTTAGGGCAAAAAGTAGGTAAAGCGATGACTATCTCAGATAACTCACAAATTTATCAGCCACAGCCCGTTTATGCAAGAATGAAATCAATGGCTATGGAAGATAGTACAGTGCCAAGAGAAACACTGGCTGAAGGAGAAATCACGATAACCGCAAATGTAAGCGTGAGTTTTATATTAGAATAAAATTAGTTACTACAGATTTGATATGGCTCCGTTCTTTTTATTAAGAAGCGGAGCTTTTTTTATTTTGCAAATTTAGTATTGAACTATAGTAATAATTGGATAAAAAAAAACGCTGCAATTGCTTGCAGCGTTTTGTGTGGATGGTAGGATTCGAACCTAATCGGCTGAACCCTTATCTATGCTGCATTTGTCTAAATTTATAACCCAATGTGCCATGATTTTGCCACAAAATTAAACGAATTAATTTGATAGCTAAATTATAACCTTATCAGCTAATTAACTTGAATTTAATGAACGTAATAATTCATATTTAATGAAAATCAAATATAGCTAAATTTAGAATAAAATTGTAGTAATTTTTTAAAGTTACTATAGAACTATTATTTTATTTTTGATTCTTAGCAAGAATATTATTTAATCTTGTGAGGGTATAATTGTGCGTTTTAGAAAAGATAATTCTCAAATATTTAAAATTTAAAAAAAATTTAAGCCTGCTTGGAAATCTAAAGTCGATATACAATTACCCAAATATTATTCACAAAAGAAATTAGCAAATTGGTACTCGATTACAATTTATACTATCAGGAAGATGTCTATTGAACACTTACCATGATACCAATATTGTCTCGAACTCATTTGTTAATGCAAGAAAAAGGATTGTTGAATTAAAATAAAAGAAGGGATGATTTTTAAATTATCCTCTCCCGTAGAGTGTAAGGGATTACAATCGAACACCTTTTACCTATATTAATGTTCTTGGATAACTTAGGAAATAGTTTGTAAAGGCTTATGATTGTTGGGGATTTTTAATTTTTTCATGTTGTTTTTGTATCTCTTTTTTAAATGATAATTATGAGTTTTTTATATTTAATTTTAAATATATAGTTTTTTGAAATGTAAATTGTTTCATTAAAAATGTCTTGAGGTGTTCGACTGTCGAACATCCCGCTGCGCAAAGAGTTAATTAATAGTCTGCTCGCTGCGCAAATGTCTCCGACTTTGCGCCCACTGCTATCAGCCACAATGCTAATCAATAATTAGTTACATACTAAAATAATTAAAATAGAAATATGACCAAAGAAGGCTATGTAATACGTGATCAAAGCAAGGCACATTTTATAACAGCAACGGTAGTAGATTGGGTTGATGTTTTTTCTAGAAAGATATATCGAGACAGCATTATTGATTGTCTTAATTTTTATGTTAAAAATAAGGGCATGCTTGTATATGGTTATGTAATTATGAGTAATCATATTCATTTGGTGCTACAATCTAGTACAGGTGAGTTGTCGGATTTATTGCGTGATTTTAAAAAATTTAGGGCAAAAATTATTTTAGAAAAAAATCAAACTGAACCAGAAAGTAGACGTGAATGGATGTTGGAACGATTTAAGTTGCCAACCGAAAGTCATTCGAGGGACAAAAACTACCAATTTTGACAGTATGGTAATCATGCAGAAGAAATTTATGCGCCTAAGTTTATTTGGTCAAAGCTAGATTATATTCACATGAATCCTTTGCGTGCAGGCATTGTCGAAAAAGCTTCCGATTATATTTACTCGAGTGCGAGCAATTATGTACACGATAGTGGTTTAGTGACCATAGAAAAAATGGATAATCCGATTGCCGATGTTTTGAAGTCTTGGTCATTTACAAAATACAGTAGTTATTAAGATGGGATAAGAGAAAATGGAGGTGAGCGCAAAGTCGGAGACATTTGCGTAGCGTTAGAAACGAACACTTCGGAGAGCGGAGCCCTAATGGCATGAAACCGTCGGCTCCGTTAGTAGCTATAGCCACACGAAAGGATTCGTGCGGCAGCGGGGGATACATCTTAAAAAAAGTTATTTTAAATAATCTGAAACATTCCCCATCGGCTTTATTTTAGATTGTTGCTTTACTGTGTGGGTACGGAATACAATTCCGCACTATCGTTGAGTGGACATATCCGAGCCGAGCCATCGGGGTTGTGTTTACTTTGCGGGCACGAGCGAGACGCTCGCGCTAGCACACGCTTAAGCCAGCGGGGAAAACCAAGTGAGAAAGAGAAATAATATTTGAAGTAGAAATTTCATTTTATTCTTCTGCAATTTTCAATAATTCTTCTTGGCTATGTGTATCTATAAAATCAATCACTTTTTCTAATTCCTGCTTATCCCAATCGCTCCAATCATTTAGCAATTCTCGATATTTATTCTTTAGAAATTCATAATTTGGATTATTAACTAACTTGGCTAAAATTAGACCATACTTTACCTTAGTTGATAAAAATCTATCATTTATAAATTGCCCTTTTAAATTGATTTGTTCTTCCAGTTTTAGAACACTTTTAAACTTATTCATATCTGGAATAATGAAGTCTATAAAATAATTTAGGGACTCACTTACTGCATCATCAGCTTGTTCAAAAGTATAAATATCATAATCTTTAAATGGATATGTCCCTTGCTCAAATAATTCTACTTGACGAATAAAAACTTGCCCTCCATGTTTGATTTTCTTTAAATCTACTTCATTACCAGTTGCTCTAAATAAAACCCTATCAACACCTAAAAATCCAAACCATACAGAAAAAGATGTAGGAAAAGAATTATCTCTATCTATACTAGAAAAAATAATTTTTTTTGTAAAACCGTTTTCATTTAAAGTAAATCCATAACCATCTTTTTTAAAACCAAGTGGGGACAATCTTTGTTTTACAGCTTCATTAATATGTTTCGTTAATTCTGAAATTTTCATTTACTGAAGTATTAATGTCTTTTTAAATATATTGTAACCGTTGGTTGACACATCATTTACAAAAAAGTCAACGGATTTCTCTACCTGAATTGGATTTAGATTCCCTAAAAACGTTTGGGCTCTTGCTCCTGCAGGTTTGATTTGAGTTATCGTGCCATTTTTCAAAGCATCATAAAACGCTTTTTGGTTAACAGTACTCATGCTGTTCAATAATTCCGTTGGCGTTTTTGTACTTAAATTATTTATTATGCTACTTTTTCCGTCAACAATTCTAAATTTACCACCACCAACGTCAATAAGGTTATCAATTCTACAGCGTACTGGCAATGTTTGCCCTTGAATATAAATATCAACTGTTATTTGTTGTCCAACTTTACCACTTCCATAAACATCATCTAAATGTTTTGTAACATTCATTTCATGTTGAGCCCAAAACTTTTTAGCATTTTCTGTTACGGTGTTATTGGTTTTTACAAGCTCGTCTAATATTTCCGCCTCATTTTTTGCAACAGATACAACAGCATTTTCTATGTTATCTACTTTATTTAAAAGGTTAGGAATAAAACTCCCCGCCCCTTGCACAACACCCAACTCATCCAAAGCCTTCTCAACATCTTTTACAGCAGTCCCTTTAACAGTTACAACTTCTCCTGTTGTTGCATTTTTTATGAGGGTTTTACCATCAGCTTCGAGCAAATATACACCTTTTGCAATAAGTTTTTCGTTAAGTTTTATAACATTTTCTGCAAGAGTAATACTTGTTTTGGATATGTTGGCAATTTGCTTAACTTTAGTTACTGCGTATTCGCCACCAGTATATATAATTGGAGCTATCATTGCCCCCAATTGCCCATAACGATACCAGCAAATATCAGCAATTTTTCCGTTTTTAAATTCCGTTTTATTACATTCTGTAAAATATGATTTCTTAAAATTGTCTGCGACTTTTACTACTTTATCAATTACTTGAGAAGCTATATTGTATGGAGGAATTAATACTGCGCCCAAAATTTGTGTGGTTTGTACCTCGCTTCCTTGAATAATTGTGCTGCTTATAGATTGTAGATTTTCATAATATTTTACATAGCTCTCCAGATATGTTTTTGTACCCTCTTTTGCTAATGTGGCTACTCCATTTACTAGCGCAACTACATCAATCATTGCAATAGCTTCATGTGTGGCACCTGCTAAACATTGTTGTATTTCACCTGAATTTGCAATGCTTTCTTCACTAGTTGCACAAGACCACATACCGAAAAAACCTTGATAAAAAACAGTGCAAATTTCTAATGAAGCTTGATCGACAGGCTGATAGTTTTTATAAATTAAATTTTTATGTAGGTTTTCTAAACTATTGTTTATATAGTCTTGAATACAATTATCTGATGTTTTGAAATCAGGAAAAAGATCCTTGATCGCTTTTGGAACTTGCAATTTGTATTGTAGTTTTAGAGATTCCTTTCCACTACTATCATAAGTTGCTAGAATATAAGAAGTCTTTTCTAGTGCCTCAGCTAACTTTTCTTGATATTGCGGGTTGTTTTTATCTAAAATTATAGCTTCTGAAGCTACAGATTCCACTCCAGTCTTAATTTTTAATTTAGCTATTAAATCTTGTAATTTTTGTTCGTCACTACTTCCATTCTCAACGCCATTACTATCACAATTGCTACAGCCTACATAGCCCCAATAGGTATTACGTTTTTCATCTTTTGCTTTTGTGTATAAATCGGGAGTACTATGCTTCGTAATAAAATCACTTAAATCTTTATCGCTTTTTGATTTGATAATACTTGCTAATTCTTTGTAGACCGTTTTTATATACTTTCCACGAGAATTTTGATTTGCAAAGAATAAAAATATAAGGTCTTTATCCTCTTTAGGCAAAATTTGTGGATTTGTATACGGAACTGAATTTTCATTTAAATATTTGAATTTTCTATCAGAATCAAGCTTCCATATATAGGTAACATCATTAACAACAATACCTCGTAAGAAACCTTTAGAGTCACTATCACCACTAGCCTTTACTGTACCTTCCGACCCATTACTCACAAAACTCCAATCAGGCGCAATTGCATAACCGCCTGCCAAAGCCCCATCCGCATCATTCTGAAACAAATACGGTTTCCATCCGCCTCCGTGAATGCTTTGCCAGTTGTTGTGGTCTAGTTTAGTTCCGTCGGCATAATCCATTAATAATGTGGTGCTGCCTTTAGTCGTTTTAAACTCGGTAAAAGGGTGCTCTAGTCTTAATGCTCCGTGTCCTAATTCGTGTGCTAATGTGTGATTTTTATTGTCAAAAATAAAACCATACTGGCGTCCTAATGGCATGAAACCGTCTACCCCGTTATCAGCTGTACTGCCCGTATAAAGCATGTAATACGTTTCCTTATCATAACTACTACCAAGAGCTTTCCGGATTGCAGTAGTTATGCTTATTTGATCTAGGGTATAGGTGTTCAAGAGATCACTAGAACCACAAATTATTTTATTAGGTAAATTGTCAATTCTTATATTCTCCTCTTTTACACTAAATTGCACTCCTGCTTTATTGTAAATGGTATTTAGATCCTCAGCTGCTTTTGCTGGTATTGTGGCACCATTTACACTTACCAAAGTAACATTTATAGGTTTTTGTGAAAGATGCCAAATGTTTACTTTACCAGCAATGTCATCCTTGGCTTTTGGTTCTTCCGTTTTTTGGGTTGTTGGGCTTACCGTGGCAATAATACTTTCTTTAGCAAAGTCAAAAGTTTTCTGGATCGTGATTTTTGCCGTTGTAGCGTCTATCCATTCCGTTTCAACCTTTGCGCCTTTATCGGTTTTAAAAACGATGTTGTCCTTGGTTTTTCCGTTTTTGAAGGTGGCTTTGGCAATAAAAGTCTCTTCCCCGTTCAGGTCAGA
>NZ_FOFZ01000054.1 GCF_900111075.1 Flavobacterium frigoris | reverse complement strand
CTGTCTTTTCCTGATATAGGTTGACTATTTTTGGTTATTGTATAATTTCAAAAATAATTGATAATTGCCAGAATATTGATAAGTTTAGAAAAAATCTTTGGAGGGATTTTTTTCCAAACTTACCAACATTCTTACACTTCTAAAGTAGTCTTTTTTTTCTTTTTATACGACTTGTATTTGTGTATTTGATTTAGATGAGCAAAATGTGGTGTTTTCATCTCCAGTGAGCAATGTCTTCGCTCATTATTATAAATTTCGATAGCTTGTTTTACCATTTTTTGAGCTGTTTTTAAATTAGGAATCGTCTTGTTTAGTCCAAATTCATGTTTTAGAATTCCGTTAATTCTTTCGGCTACGGCATTTTCATACGGACTTGAGTTTTGAGTTGTACTTAAAATAATGTTCTTTGATTTGGCAAATTCAGCAAAATCTGGACAGCAATATTGCATCCCTCTATCGGAGTGATGGATTAGATTTTCATTGTTATAAAGTCTGTTTTTTACAGCCATTTGCAGTGCGTCTTTGACTAGTTGTACTCGCATATTTGTGTCAATTTTGTACCCCATGATTTTCTTGGAATAAACGTCTGTAACAAGTGCTAAATAAGCATGTTGAGAAGCCAATTTGATATAGGTTATATCACTAACAAATACTTGTTCGGCATGCTTTATTTCAAGATTTACAAGTAAATCTTTTGACTTATAAAACCCATGTTTTGAGTCGGTTGTTATGTGATATAGCTTTGTTTTTTTGATTAATAAATCATGATTTCTTAAAAAATGAAAGAACTTATCTCTACCCATTTTTATGTCATTTTGTTGAAAGTCATCTTGAATGTCCAGGTATAATTTTTTTGCTCCATATCGCGCCATTTTTTGGCGAATAGGAGTGATGAGTTCTTTGATTTTTTCAGCCTGTAAATCTTGCGTTTTTTGTTTGTTCATTCTTTTGTAATAAGCCTGTTTGCTTATCCCGAAGCATTGGTAGAACCATTTTATTTTAAAAGGTTTTTCTTTTTTTTCTCCACTTCTTTTAGTAACGCTTCGGGCAACGACTTTTTTGCAAAATCAAGATTAGTGCTTACTTCAAAATCAGCAATTATCATTTGTTGAAAATCTTTAACGAACTCAAGTTCTTCAATGCGTTCTTTGAGTTTTTTAATTTCTTGGTTTTTACTCATGGCTTTGGAATTTTGTTCAAAGGAACGCAATTTTTTCATCCAATAGGTTATTGAAGAGCGAGAAATTCCATGTAATTTGGAAGCGTGATTTACCGAGATTTGACCGTTTGAAATTTGGTCAATGATGGAAAGTTTTAGGTCGAAACCAATTTTTTTGTACTCAATTTTTGGACAGTGTTCTTTTTTTGTGGGTTCCATAGTTTGCTAAAAGTGTTTAATTTTTAGTCAACCTATTTCAGGATTTGTCA
>NZ_FOFZ01000047.1 GCF_900111075.1 Flavobacterium frigoris | reverse complement strand
TTAGCAATTTGCATACGTTTTAGATCAAATTGTTTTTGTTCCTCTTTGGTCAAAACCTTATCCTTGCAAGAAGACAAAAATAATATGATACACAGTACTACAATTTTAATTCCTTGTTTTAACATAGCCTTCTTTGGTCATTTTTTTATTTTAATTATTTAGTATGCACCTAACCCGATAGCGCGGATTTGCAATCCGTGCCCACAATCTACATTAACAAAAATCTAACAAAACAAATTCCAATTCGTTCTCTAAACCCGCATAATTCCGAGCGGTCGGGATTGCTTTGTATTTTGTTGACCCATAAAAAGGGTATTAAAAACAAAACTACAACTTTTTACATTTGTAGTTTTGTATTATTTAACTTTCTTTGAGGGCACGGATTGCAAATCCGCGCTATCCGTGTGTGGGACATATCCGAGCGGTCGGGTAAAGACTTGCAAGAGCTTATTGAAATGTTGGCAGAGTAAGTAAAGCAGTCTTTAAGAACCGCCTTGTGAACCAATCCAACGAAGTGTAGAAAGCAAATCTTTTCTTACAATGTTTTGTCCGTATTCATATTGCAACGCATCTAGAAAACTATAACCATAGCCTAAATCTTCTTTTGTTTTAAAAGGATGGTTTATATCTACTGCACTTAACCATTCTTGTAATGTTGGATTTCCAATTTTTAAAAAATAAGCAGTGCCAAAGAGAAAGGAAATAAATTTTAAAATATCATCATCAAACATATAGCATTCCTTATTCAAATTGCTATATGTTGTTTTAATTTTATTCAAATCAAATATTTCAACCTGCATTTCTTCAGATAATTTTTTATATTCTTGTTCGTTTTTTATGTCAAATAGCCTGTCTAACCAATTACTTATCTCAGTCCATCCTTCAGGTAGTTGTGAATGATATTCTTTTAAATAGTCTTCTATAGCTAAAAGAGTAAATTCATTATTTCTATATATACGAACAAAGTTTACCATGGGATAATGTTTGCAGAGCCTTTAATAGCTGAATTTACAGTAGATTGGTCGAAAATTGAGAAATTGGTATAGCTTGTAGAGCCTCCTTGTGCACCATAAAATTTAACGCCTGAATAACCATTATTTTTTGCCCAAATAGCTATTTCTTGGGTGTATTCATAAGAATTTGTTACTCCCGATAATTTCATTTGTTCAAAGGAAGTTCCAAGCTGTCGAATTACTGTTTCATCTGTTAAATCAAGAATGTTATTAATTTCAACATTTGTAATTTCAAATAATGTTTTGCCAGATGTACCTCCGTATGAGTTTGCTTCGATGATATTCCCTGCTTTTGTTTCGCTCAAATACAATCCTTTTCTAAATCTATTCTCCGCATCAATCATTCCTGAATAAATTTCTGTTGGATTATAACTTTGATTTCCAGTATACCTGTACCATTTTCCAATATAAGTTTTACCAAGAGGTTTCGTTGTAATACTGTTTAAGAAGGTTTTTAGCTCATTTCCTGACTTGGCTAAAAACTTCCCCGCCCCCTTCACACTCAATCCAGCTTTTCCTCCATCCTCAACAACTTCAAGAGTTGCTTTTGAAACCACATTATCAGCATTCAAATATACACAATCTTCAATAGTTTCCAAAACAGTTCCTTTGATCATTGGAACTTCTATTTTTA
>NZ_FOFZ01000049.1 GCF_900111075.1 Flavobacterium frigoris | reverse complement strand
CGAACAGAGTAGTTAAGCCCGCCTGCGCAGATGGTACTGCAGTTATGTGGGAGAGTATGTCGTCGCCTTTCTTTTGAAAAGCCTGTCTGAAAAGACAGGCTTTTTTTGTTTATTTGGTACAACGCTGTTCGCCCTTCGGGCTCGGTTCGTCGCCTTTCTTTAAAAACCCCGTTCTAACGAACGGGGTTTTTTGTTTTTAAGCGGGATTACACAGGGAATTAAATTCCATCTAAACCCTATTCAGCTACCTGAATAGGTTTTTTTTGTTTACAACAAAGTCAAGGTTTTTATCAAGACAAACCCTAATGCACATTGTTTTTTATCGCAATTGAAGGAGCTGTAGTTGTTTTTAGGTGTTATAGGTTTCTATAGGGCAATCTCAGGCTCATTTTTCCTTAAATCAGAGGCTAAAAAAGGAAATTTTGTCTAAATAAGCCCTTTTTTTAGGGTGTAATGCTGCTATTCGATTTCTTTCAGAAACAATAATACCAATGCAAAGTGGAATTCTGTCGCTTCCTGATGACATGTAATGAACCAAGATGCTCCTTTTGTAAGGCCTAGACAGATTTTACGCTACCTCTTTTACGATTAAAATTCCCTAAAATCGGATTTTTATGGCAGCGTCAGTTTAGGCTAGCGCAACATTACAATTACTGCAATCGGCACAAACGGAGTTTTAGTGCTTCGACTTTCTGTCTTTATTATGGAGTGAGAGGCAGAACAACGGCGATGCAATGTTAAAATGCTGGTCTCACTAGAATAAAATGACGTGTCTGCAAGAAGGCGGAAGTAATTTATTTCACGACTTTTCTTGCTGTAAGAAGCCAGGGCATGGCTGTTCGTAGTTTTATATGCATAGTAAGCTAGCTATTGAAAGGGGTGGAAAGGCAGTTTGTGGAGGTTAGTCATAGCGACGGAAGTCCTACGGCAATAAAAATATTCAGAGAACCACAGCAAGGATCCTTATAAAGTCCGTACAGAACCGACTATTATTTTCTCTTTTGAGGATGTAAATGGGGAAACGGTAAAAAAACTTTCGTCTTCAAAAAGCGTATTTCCAGCGAGTTAAACCCAAGGTTAAGAAAGCGTCAAAAAATAGTCAATTAAAAGTATTGAATACTGGTATAAAGAGTCTACTTTTGCACCCGCAACAGCGAATAAGTTCATTAAAAGATTGGCAAGTGATAAGGGGGTTTAGGATTAGAAATCATTTCTAAAAATAAATCAAAAAAAGCTTGTGAGATTTGATTTTGCTTATTACTTTTGCACCCCGAAAAACATGCAAAGTTCCTTGAAAGACTGGTGAGAGAAGATAGAGAAAACGAAGATTTAGATCTTCAAAAAAACTTTAAATTTTTCTTGCGAGAAACAAAAGACTTTGTTACTTTTGCACCCGCTTCGAGAGACACGAAAAGTGATTATCGAGGAGATAAAAAGAGAAGAACACGTTCCTAGACATATTGAATTGACAGCCGTCTCGTCCACAAGACGAGACAAAAGAATAGAGAGTAATAGAATCGAGAGATTTGAAAAA
>NZ_FOFZ01000050.1 GCF_900111075.1 Flavobacterium frigoris | reverse complement strand
GAAGAAAATGTTCAAGAGAGCCGAAGAGAATGGATGCTTTTGATGATGGAACGAGCAGGTAAAAAGAATAGCAATGTAAAGCATAGACAATTTTGCTTCGCCAGTTCGCACTTTCAGGCTCGGGTGGCAACAAGATAATCATCCAATAGAGATTTGGTCGCTAAAGGTTTTTGAGCAAAAACTTAACTATATTCATCAAAATCCTGTTGAATCAGGTTTTGTAACTGATCCAATAGATTGGAAATACAGCAGTGCTAGAAATTATGGAAATAATGACCAAACACTTTTAGAGATAGACGTGAATTGATTTATAATGTGGGCACGAGCGGGACGCTCGCGCTAGCGGGGGGATTTAGCCTTGGGTAAAGTTGATTGGGAAGCCAAATACAGAACTTTATACAAAAACAGAGAAATTGGAAAACTTACTGAAAAAGAATTTCAATTGTTAGAAAATGGTTTTCCTAAAACGTTTAAATTCAATGGAGAAGTTAGAAAGGTTGATAATTTAATTGATGGTGTTGCTAAAGAGATTAAATCTGGACAATTAAAAAGTTCTGAATTTATAGAAAACCAATTAAGAAAAGATATAGAAATGCTTTTAGATAGCAAAATTCCAGTCAAAAAAATAGAATGGCATTTGTTTGATGGAGCTGATGTAAACATGACAAAGAAACTTGAAGTTTTGAGAGATACTTTTGGTAAAGATAAATTTGATTTTATTAATTATAATAATTTATAATATGGATAATAGATATAATACTCTAAAGAATAAAAAGGATTTCGAAAAATTCATATCGGAAATACCACAATATATAAAAGATTTGGCTCAAACAAATAAATATGAAAAATTAATTTTTAGTGAAGAAGAAGTAAAAAGTATTTCAACATATTTTATTGATTTAAACAACAATAATAATTTTAATAGCTCAGAAAAATTGAAATTTATTGCATATTTAGGAGAGTTTTTAATACATAATTTTGGAGGAGAATGGTTCTTTACAGGAAATAGAGATGCATTCACTCCTAATGAAGCTTACATTGGAAAATCTAATGCAATTGTACTTAGAGAGTGCCCAATAGATTCTGTTTATGAAATTCTTGAGAATAAAAATCCTAATTACTTTTATGATAAATTAATTCAAAACAAAGAGCAGAAGTCGGAAATTAATGATTTATTTTCTAAATTATTTTCTAAAATAAAGAAAAAATAGTTTAGTCTACTTCCCCGCCAGCTCCGCAAACAGTTAATTAATAGTCTGCTCCCCCGCTGGCTTAAGCGTATGCTAGCGCGAGCGTCTCGCTCGTGCCCACAAAGTAAACACAATATTAATTAAATGAGTACAAAATATAAATTTGGAGAAAAAACCCCCTGCTGGCTTGAGCGTATGCTAGGCGTATGCTAGCGCGAGCGTCTCGCTCGTGCCCACAAAGTAAACACAATATTAATTAAATGAGTACAAAATATAAATTTGGAGAAAAAACAGGAGCTTAT
>NZ_FOFZ01000051.1 GCF_900111075.1 Flavobacterium frigoris | reverse complement strand
TTCTATGGTCACGATTGAGTCTTTTGTAAGCTGTTTTCATATTACAATTTTAAGTATTTTTTGTCTTAAAATTGCGTTAGATTCCTGACTCTGCGTTAGCATCTCGCACAACGTCTTGTCGCTTTGCGATGTGGCGGATTTAGAAGCAGATTACTTTCTGTTTTGCAGAAAAGGTCTAGAGAAAACGACAATTCCGCTGAACCCGCCATAGCGCAAAACGGCTGTTGTGCGACGGCTTTATCACCTTTCAAATTTTGGTCTAAATCTAAAACCAAGAATATAGGGTTGCTGAAACCAAAGCGCATACAAAAGAAAAGACCCAAATGTAATGAAATATTTCAAACCATTTTATATCAGATTCAACAAGATTTCCATTATCAATGCCGCCCTTCAATTTCAATGCTTTGTCGCGAATATTATTCCGAAGATTTGTTAAAGATAATATTTCGCCGAACGATGTTATTAGAGAGGCAAGGATTCCGAGTGAAGTGGCTGTAATCGTAATTGAATAAAATAAATGTTTCATACAACTCATTTTTTCAGTATCAGCGAGTGAAAGCATTATACCTAAAAAACCAATCGCCATTGGCGTAACAGTTTTTACATATACCATATACTTTTCGTTTCTCTCTTTTTGAACTTTATGAAATTCCGCTATGTAAGCTTTGTCTTTTTCGGTTAACATATTTTTAAATTAAAATTATTACTAATCAGCGGTTCTTCGGAATCGTAAAAAAAAAAAATGCCAACACCACAAGATATTTTAAATAAATTGCTTTTTCATTTCGATAATATTAAAGACTTAATGGATAAATATCCAGACGCAATTCATATTTTTAAAGACAAGGAATATGTTTATCGATTAGAAGTTAATATTGATTTGTTAGAAATTCCTCCAGATGGAGACAGTCTGATTGAGAAATAACTTTTTCTATGTTACTATAAGCACTTTTTCCTGCGACTATATTACAAGTGCAATACACTGTATATCCATCATTAACTTTCTTTATATCTAAAGAAGTAATTAAAAAAGGATTAGAGTCGCCAGGAGGAGTAATGGGTTTCCCTATTAGGATTTCGGAATAGTATTTAGTTACGGATGCGGCTTCTTCTTTAGTAAATATTCTCATAGTGTTTTTTATTTGTATTAAATTTAAAATTAGGGAGATGTATTAGTGTTAATAATATAATTTCATTTTCGTGGGTAATTAGAACCTCCGATTACGTTTCTGTTCTTTTGCTTCAACCCTTGAAACCCGAACAAAAACAAACGAACATTATTTACTAACTTCTAAACTTTGTGACCTCCCTTTTTTATGTTATATTCCAATTAGTGTACGTTTCGTTTCGCCAATCTGTTGCACAACGTTTCCTGGCTTAGCTTGTTGGGGAACTTTTAAGCAGATTATTTTTGGCTACACGAATATATGAAAAAATACGGTAGTTCCACTAAATTCCCCATCATGCTAAACCAGTGTTGTAATATGTT
>NZ_FOFZ01000053.1 GCF_900111075.1 Flavobacterium frigoris | reverse complement strand
GGATCAAGACATATTGTTGTGGGGAAATATTAAAATCTAGATCTTTGTGTTTCCAAATTATACCAAATGCAAGATTGTTATAGCGAACTAATCAAGTTATTATTACCTGAAATCATTGTTGAATATTTTGAATTGACTTCTTATAAAAAAGAGGGTGAAGTTTTACATTTATATTTAAAAGAGATCAATTCGATTCCTAAAGAATATCGGCAATATAAATTAAGTTCAAAAGGCTTCTTTGATGAGATTACAGTTCAGGATTTTCCAATTCGTGGACATCAGGTATATCTTCACATTACTCGCAGAAGATGGCTTAATGAAGATACAGGAAAAGTGGTTTTTAGAAATTGGAATTTAGTAGCGGACGGAACTCGTGTAACACAGGAGTTTGCGTCTTTTTTAAAAGAGATCAATAGATTCCAGCCCAAATGATTGTAATGCTATCGCCTCTTTCTACGGGGTTTCTGGAAGGAATTTGCAATATCAGTACAAAGATTACTTAAGTGATTTTACAGCTTGGAAACAAAAGTCGCACGCAAAGCAATGGCTTGTTTTTCCTGAAAACATTGGGAAACGTTTGTCGATCGATGAAACATCTCTCTCCAATGGCGAACTCTATACTATTGTAACCAACAAAACTGGTAAAGGCAGAAAGGGGACCATAGTAGCCATGGTTGCTGGAACAAAAGCAGAAACAGTAATTGCTATATTAGAAAAAATACCTCTAAAGCTAAGAAATTCAGTCACCGAAATAACACTCGATATGGCGGCTAATATGGGGCTTATTGCTAAGAAATGCTTTTCTAATGCAGTAAGAGTTACGGATCGATTCCATGTCCAAAAACTAGCGCTCGAAGCTTTACAAGAAATCAGGATTAAATATAGATGGCAAGCAATTGATATAGAGAATGATGCTATTGAAAAAGCTAAAACCACAAAAACTAAATTCGAATCCAAGATATTATCAAATGGCGACACCATTAAACAATTATTAGCTAGAAGTAGGTATGTCTTGTATAAAAACAAATCAAAATGGTCTGAAAATCAAACCCAAAGAGCCAAATTATTATTCGAAATATATCCTGATATTGAAAAAGCATATCAGCTTGCTCAAGACTTACGAAATGTTTTTGAAAATACTACGGATAAAATTTATGGTTTAACCAAATTAGCCATATGGCATGAAAAAGTAGCTCAGGCTGAATTTAAATCATTTAATACCATATCTAGATCAATACAGAATCATTATCAAACAATCGTAAACTATTTTGACAACAGAAGCACTAATGCATCAGCGGAATCTTTCAATGCAAAAATTAAAGCGTTTAGATCTCAATTTAGAGGCGTGAGAAACATTGAGTTTTTCCTTTTTAGGCTAACTAATATATATGCCTAATTTTTGCTACTCCACAGGTTTTCGTTATGATCC
>NZ_FOFZ01000055.1 GCF_900111075.1 Flavobacterium frigoris | reverse complement strand
TTGCATCATTAAATATACAACTTTTCTGTCTAATAATTAGATTATTTGTTTATATTTGATAGAATTAAACGGAGGTTTTTTCACAGACTGACGTTAGCAGACATATTACACCAAAATCGGACAAAAATGAATATCGATAAAATTAAATTTTTAAAATTTTTTCACGATTGTAAAAAAAATGCAATTAAAAGAATCGTAAAATGTTATCATCCTAATTGTAATGAGAAATCTATAAATTCTCATATTCTACAAAAAAATGGTATTCTTTCATCAATTGCAAAAGACAATCATTTGTGGGAGCATATTTTAAATCAATTTAAGGAACCTCATTTTCAGTTTAAAAGAACAGGAATTAATGAAATTTTTTCATTCAATTGTTTTTGTCAAAAACACGATAGTGAATTATTCAAAATTATTGAAACTGAAAACATAAATTTTAATGATTACAAATCTTGTTTATTATTTACTCTTCGTACAATTTATAATGAAAAATTCAGAAAAGAAGTTAATATTGATATTTACCAAAATATGCTTAAATCTGAATTGACAGAGAATTTTGATAGAGAATTCCTGCAATTAACACTTGAGCAAGAGAAACTTGGCTTGAATGATTTAATTTTAAACGAAAACGACATTTGGAACGATATAAACCAGAATACAGAATCATATGTTTTTGAAGTTAGAGAGATTTCTAAAATTGAACTTTGTTTATCCGCATTTTATAATTATGAAACTACTTTTGAAATGAATCTTTATAGATTTAAGTATGGTAAGGATATGGAAAGAATTTCTGAAATTTTCATCAACTTATTTCCTTATAAAGATAAATCAGTCTTATTAATGGGGTATAATAAAAAAGATGAAAAGTCTGTTAAAGGTGATTTTTATACATACTTCAAAGAATCGGAAAAAAGAGTTCAAAGAAAACTGACTAACTTATTTTTATTTGCTTGTGAAACTTGGGTAATTTCAGAAAAATTATATTTTAGTAAATTTAAAGGAATAGAAAATATTATAGCATTTGCTTCAAAATATTCAACTGAAAATTATAATGAAAGACAAACTTTTGCTTTAAATATGTTTTCGGAAAATTTTAAAACAGAAATGCAAAAATGGTATTCAAAATATAAATAAAAATACGTCTGCTAACAGCGGTTTTGCGAGATTGCGAAATATGTGCAAAATTCACGTTTATCTTTCGTAAGAAATTTTATCTTAGCAGAAAAATCTCGGTTCCGAAGTTCGCAACCTCGCAAAGCCACAAGACGTTAGGCAACATAATTTGAGTGACAAATCCTGAAATAGGTTGACTAAAAATTAAACACTTTTAGCAAACTATGGAACCCACAAAAAAAGAACACTGTCCAAAAATTGAGTACAAA
>NZ_FOFZ01000056.1 GCF_900111075.1 Flavobacterium frigoris | reverse complement strand
ACCGATGTTAAAGTAACAGTATTAGCAGGTGCAACGACCGGAACAGTAAGCGTACCAACAACCATCGACACAATCGATGAGTCAGATGAGACCTTTACAATCCACAATGGAGCGGTAAGTGCAACAGGAACAATCATAGACAACAATACAGCACCAACAGTAACTGGAATCACTCCATCGATCGCCACCGAAGGCGATGCTGTAGTATTTGATTTCGAATTAAGCAATCCAAGTGCAGTAGATGTAGAGTACACCTTCACATTAAGTACAGGAACAGCTGGAAGTTCAGATTACACGACTACCGATGTTAAAGTAACAGTATTAGCAGGTGCAACGACAGGAACAGTAAGCGTGCCAACAACCATCGACACAATCGATGAATCAGATGAGACCTTCACAATCCACAATGGAGCGGTAAGTGCAACAGGAACAATCATAGACAACAATACAGCACCAACAGTAACTGGAATCACTCCATCGATCGCCACCGAAGGCGATGCTGTAGTATTTGATTTCGAGTTAAGCAATCCAAGTGCAGTAGATGTAGAGTACACCTTCACATTAAGTACAGGAACAGCTGGAAGTTCAGATTACACGACTACCGATGTTAAAGTAACAGTATTAGCAGGTGCAACGACAGGAACAGTAAGCGTACCAACAACCATCGACACAATTGATGAATCAGATGAGACCTTCACAATCCACAATGGAGCGGTAAGTGCAACAGGAACAATCATAGACAACAATACAGCACCAACAGTAACTGGAATCACTCCATCGATCGCCACCGAAGGCGATGCTGTAGTATTTGATTTCGAGTTAAGCAATCCAAGTGCAGTAGATGTAGAGTACACCTTCACATTAAGTACAGGAACAGCTGGAAGTTCAGATTACACGACTACCGATGTTAAAGTAACAGTATTAGCAGGTGCAACGACAGGAACAGTAAGCGTGCCAACAACCATCGACACAATCGATGAGTCAGATGAGACCTTCACAATCCACAATGGAGCGGTAAGTGCAACAGGAACAATCATAGACAACAATACAGCACCAACAGTAACTGGAATCACTCCATCGATCGCCACCGAAGGCGATGCTGTAGTATTTGATTTCGAGTTAAGCAATCCAAGTGCAGTAGATGTAGAGTACACCTTCACATTAAGTACAGGAACAGCTGGAAGTTCAGATTACACGACTGCCGATGTTAAAGTAACAGTATTAGCAGGTGCAACGACAGGAACAGTAAGCGTACCAACAACCATCGACACAATCGATGAGTCAGATGAGACCTTC
>NZ_FOFZ01000057.1 GCF_900111075.1 Flavobacterium frigoris | reverse complement strand
TAGAAAGCCTAAAGACAAACAAAATTGCTTTCTGAATTTGAAAAATAAGGCAAAACTTAATCGCCAAGAAATTGCGCTAGAAACTTGAATCCGCCTAAACCAACATTTGTCTAAAATTCAAACGACAGAAAACTAAATGAAAAATATATCGATTTTATTTTTAGCAATACTTTTATGCCAGTCATGCGGAAATAAAAATGACTTGAAAAATTCGCTTTGGAAATATTGCGATGACAATGGTTCAGGCTACGTTTCTGATATAATAGACTTTAGAGGGAATAAATATTTGTATGTGAAAAATGATACGATTTTTAACAAAGAAAATTTAGCAGTTGCAATTATTGACCGAATAAAATATTATTACGGCGAAAGAAGATTGTTTGTTAAAGATAAGAAAGGACTAATTGCAAGATATTGCGAACAATAAGAACAAAATTATGAAGAGACTAATTATACTACTTATAGCAACAGCTTTAATTTTCCAATCTTGCGAAAACAAAAAGGATATTCATTCAACGGATAGAATAAAAATTATTTCCAAAGACAGTGTTATTAAAAAAAACGAAAAAGAAATTTCTACTAGTACAAACCTATTTAAAAATATTCCCTTAAAAAACTTTCCAATAATAGATAGTACGAATTTTGATAATTTTGAAAAAATCGGAATACCTGATAATGGTATTATCAAACAACTTAAACTTAAAACAAAAAAAGAGGACTTAAAAAATTTCAGAATAAATTACAAAATTCCTTTTTCTGAAAATTTCACTACAATTACTATTACGTATCAAAGTGGAGACCACGAATTATTTACTTCACTAATCACAGTAAATACTAAATGTGAAATAATTGATATGTTAGAAATTGCTTATGATGAGATTGCTGAATCTGCATTTCAAAAAACAAGTAGAATTGACAAAGATAAAATAATTGTGACAAATTGGAATTGGATGAGTGGAGAACCTATTACTGAAAACGAAACTTATACATTGCAAAATAATGGTAAATTAAAAGAGATAAAATAAAGCACAATCGCACAACATCGGTTTGGCAATATGGCGGGTTTTGTGCTAATTCGAAGATTTTTGCTTCCTTTGAAGTTCAGTGATTATACAAAGTTTCGGCTTCTTTATCCGCCACATCGCCAAGCCGAAAAACGTTACAATATATTTCCGCCAAATTTGGAGAATTCAATAACCTAACGCAACAAATGATAAATTTTATCTTTGTTGAATTATGAAAAAAACGTACAAGCGAATTAGTCTAAATGAACGTATA
>NZ_FOFZ01000058.1 GCF_900111075.1 Flavobacterium frigoris | reverse complement strand
GAAGAAAATGTTCAAGAGAGCCGAAGAGAATGGATGCTTTTGATGATGGAACGAGCAGGTAAAAAGAATAGCAATGTAAAGCATAGACAATTTTGCTTCGCCAGTTCGCACTTTCAGGCTCGGGTGGCAACAAGATAATCATCCAATAGAGATTTGGTCGCTAAAGGTTTTTGAGCAAAAGCTTAACTATATTCATCAAAATCCTGTTGAATCAGGTTTTGTAACTGATCCAATAGGTTGGAAATACAGCAGTGCTAGAAATTATGGAAATAATGACCAAACACTTTTAGAGATAGACGTGAATTGATTTATAATGTGGGCACGAGCGGGACGCTCGCGCTAGCGGGGAAATTTTTGATCATTATGGATTAGATTCTCTAGATATTGATCCAAAGGAAAAACCTAAATATGCAAATGATTCGGGATTTAGATCTTGGTTTTATCTACAACATAGTAGAATATATCAATTAAGACCGTTTATAACTATTATAAAGTTTAAGAAACAGATTTCAGGAAGTTATAAAAAATAAATTTATGAAAAATAATAAAATAATAAAATCAATAATTTGTGTGCTCATTATTTTGTTTTTTTGTTCCTGCGAGGATAAGAAAACAGAAATTTTTAAAATGAATACAAATCCTAGACTCAGGGTTGGGTTTGTTACAAATTTTTATATAGTGAGTAACCCTCCTGAAGATCTTTGTGATATTTTACTTTTTTACCAAAACGAAGTGAAAAAGTTTTCAGATAGCAAAGGAGATAGATTTCTTTTAAATCAAAAATATTATTATCAATCCTATTATAAAGAAAGATATTTTTTTGATAGAAATTTTAAAGAGTCGATTCCAGATTATGGCAGGGTATTAAATTTTTTGGATGTTTTTAGAGATAAGTATACAGTTGAAACCTCTCATAGAGATGATTTATTTATTACAATTAATTTTAAAGATGATAATAATCGAGAAGATGCTCCAATATCACCTTATTTATTTATCTCTGAAATGAACTTGTATTATTTCCCTAAAGGATTGAAAAACAATCCAAATATTCATTGGGAAAAAAGAAGGAGTAAATACTAAAGGATTGTTTTCTATTTATCCCCCCGCTCCCGCACGAATCCCCCTGCTGGCTTGAGCGTATGCTAGCGCGAGCGTCTCGCTCGTGCCCACAAAGTAAACACAATATTAATTAAATGAGTACAAAATATAAATTTGGAGAAAAAACAGGAGCTTAT
>NZ_FOFZ01000059.1 GCF_900111075.1 Flavobacterium frigoris | reverse complement strand
GGCGGATTCAAGTTTCTAGCGCAATTTCTTGGCGATTAAGTTTTGCCTTATTTTTCAAATTCAGAAAGCAATTTTGTTTGTCTTTAGGCTTTCTAAATTCAAAAAATAAAGCTACGATTTATTTTGGATTAACAATGATTTTATATAAAATTTTGATTCATAAATAATCGACTAATTGTGTTTAGAGGAGAATCATATTCTAGTGTTTTTCTTGGTCTTTCATTGAGTTGATTTTGGATTTCTTTTAGTTGCTTTTTTGTTACTAAATTAAAGTCAGTTCCTTTAGGAAAATAGTCTCTAATTAATCCATTTGTATTCTCATTTGTTGGTCGTTCCCAGGGACTATATGGATGAGCAAAATACACTTTTACTTTGCTGTTTTTAGTAAAGGTTTTATGTTGTGCCATCTCTGTTCCATTATCATAAGTTAGGGATAGTTTTAAGTTGGTAGGAAGCTTTCTAAATTCACTTTCAAACGCCTTTCTAACAGCGGTTGAATCTTTCTTTTTTAGGTGTACAATTATTAAAAACCGAGTGGTTCTTTCTACTAGTGTTCCAATGGCACTTTCTCTGTTTTTTCCCAGCACTAGATCGCCTTCCCAATGACCTGGTATTTCTCGAGTAAGTACTTCAGCAGGTCTTTCATCAATACGAATTGGATCTTTAATTGTTGTTCTTTTATCAACACCTCTTCTGGTATTTCCACGATACTTTCTCTTCTGTCTCAATTGAGATATTAGTAGTTTTTCGACCTCTTTTTTGGGCTGAATATAGATGTGATAGTAGATACTTTCGTGTGAGATTTGCATTGTTGAATCGAATGGATAAAATTGTTTTAAAGCGTCTGAAATTTGCTTTGGTGACCAATGTAATTCTAGATGTAAATATACAAAATTCTTTAGCTTTGGATTGCTATTGATTTTGGATGTTCCCAATCGTCTATCTAGAAGATTATGAACATAATTCACTTCGGCTTTTAGGTTATCGTATGGCTCATTTCTCACTCTTTTTCGCTCTCGGGAAATGGTACTTGGATGAACCGATAGAGTAGTGGCAATTTGCTTGTTATTTTTGCCTAAAGCAATTAGTTTTTCAATCTGAATTCTATGGTCACGATTGAGTCTTTTGTAAGCTGTTTTCATATTACAATTTTAAGTATTTTTTGTCTTAAAATTGCGTTAGATTCCTGACTCTGCG
>NZ_FOFZ01000061.1 GCF_900111075.1 Flavobacterium frigoris | reverse complement strand
CTAATTGCTCTAGAAGCTACTCAACAACTCGAAAAGGAGAGGGTGTTGGGGCAATATGACTACTTTCTATTCTTTCTTTCCAGTTTTTGTTTACCCTATAAATTACAAATTCATCAAATGTTTTACAATTATAACAACTAGCAAAAGTACCATCATTATTACGGTTTTCCATATTTATAAATTTACTGTCATTAATTTTATATTTAACCTTGTTAGAATTAGTAGCAGATGGTGTTTCAATTAAATAACCACTAAAAACGTTCTGTACAGCTATTTGTTTCATTTTTTCAAGGCTCAATGGTGTATGTATATCCTCTTGATAATATTCTCGAGGAAGAACGAGTGTTGAGCCTCTAAAAAAATACCATTCCCCTTTTATTTTTACGCCATAAAAGTCAACAATATAGTCTTGAACAGCGCCTTTCCTTATTGTCTGTTGAAATACTACTCCGTAAAATCTATTTTTCTGTTGATTAAAACATAGCAATGAATCCAATAGAAAAGGCTTAATTATAGATATTTCAAGGCCATTAGTGACCCAATTAGCAATTGTGTCATTAGCTTTTTTATATATTGAAAAATATTCTTTATCTCCTGTTAATTTTTTAGAAGAGTAAAAATATTGTTCTCTTTTTTTAATTAATTCTTCCTTTTTTTGCTCCTCGGTTAATTCCTTTTTACATGAAAATAGTAAAAATGGAACTATTAAAAACACTATCTTAATTCCTTGGTTTGACATCGCCGTTATTTTTTGTTAATGTAAATATCCAATCATAATTCACTATCGAGTGACTTGCAGTAAATCCTAATTGTTCTGGGTACTATCTATTTTATTTTTCCAGTTTTTGTTTACCATATAAATTACGTATTCATCAAATGTTTTACAATTATAACAACTACCAAAAGTACCATCATTGTCACGGTTTTCCATATTTATAAATTCACTGTCATTAATTTTATATTGAACCTTGTTAGAATTAGTAGCAGATGGTATCTCAATCAAATAACCAGTAAAAATTTCTTCCATAGCTATTTGTTTCATTAAATCTAAACTCAACGGAATATGCATATCGTCTTGATAATAGTCGCGAGGAAGGTAGGTAGTAGATCCTTGAAAAAA